>NZ_JABAGR010000027.1 GCF_012844235.1 Parafannyhessea umbonata | reverse complement strand
CTTGGGAACAGCGTAAGTTGGGGGACATCGCGCACCGTGTCACCCGCAAGAATGAGGGGGAGTCCGATTTGCCCCTGACCATCTCGGCCCAGTACGGCCTCGTGGACCAGCGAACCTTCTTCAATAATCAGGTTGCGAGCAAGGACATGAGCGGCTACTACCTCCTTCGTATGGGGGAATTCGCCTACAACAAGAGCACGTCCGGGGACAGCCCGTGGGGTGCCGTGAAACGCCTGAAAATGTACGAAAAGGGCTGCGTATCGACCCTGTACATCTGCTTTGGGCTAGACGACGCCGACCCCGACTTCCTTGTCACGTACTACGAGACGAACCGCTGGTACAAGGCTGTTCAGATGATTGCCGCCGAGGGCGCGAGGAACCACGGCTTGCTCAATATTGCGCCTGACAATTTCTTCGATACCGTCCTCACTTTGCCTTCTTCGCGAGAGGAGCAGGAGCGAATCGGCGCCCTCTTCGCTCGTCTCGACAACCTCATCACCATTCATCAGCG
>NZ_JABAGR010000026.1 GCF_012844235.1 Parafannyhessea umbonata | reverse complement strand
GGGTAGGGGTCCTGAGAGGGAGATCCCCCACACTGGTACTGAGACACGGACCAGACTCCTACGGGAGGCAGCAGTGAGGAATATTGGACAATGGGCGCAAGCCTGATCCAGCCATGCCGCGTGCAGGATGACGGTCCTATGGATTGTAAACTGCTTTTGTACAGGAAGAAACAGTTCTACGTGTAGAACCTTGACGGTACTGTAAGAATAAGGATCGGCTAACTCCGTGCCAGCAGCCGCGGTAATACGGAGGATCCAAGCGTTATCCGGAATCATTGGGTTTAAAGGGTCCGTAGGCGGTTTAATAAGTCAGTGGTGAAAGCCCATCGCTCAACGGTGGAACGGCCATTGATACTGTTAAACTTGAATTATTAGGAAGTAACTAGAATATGTAGTGTAGCGGTGAAATGCTTAGAGATTACATGGAATACCAATTGCGAAGGCAGGTTACTACAATTGATTGACGCTGATGGACGAAAGCGTGGGTAGCGAACAGGATTAGATACCCTGGTAGTCCACGCC
>NZ_JABAGR010000025.1 GCF_012844235.1 Parafannyhessea umbonata | reverse complement strand
ATATAGAACCGCTTGGTTATTTCTGTATTGGTAAACCTGCGACAAACTACGATAATCAACCCATGTTGCAGCAATTAAAGTGGAAACAAAAATCGGAAACTTTTGATTGTACCGAAATCAAAACTATAAATGAGAGTCTTATTCCGAAATTAGATTTTGATAATAAACCTAAAGTCGAAGTTAAAAGCTCTTTTAAAGAAGCGCTACAGCATAAAATCGATTCAAAAACTAAACCTATTGGAGCTTTAGGTATTTTAGAAAAGCTGGCATTCCAAATAGGAACAGTTTTTCAAACTCTGGAACCTGAGATTATAAAACCAAATATTGTTGTTTTTGCAGCAGACCACGGTATTGCCAATCATGGCGTGAGTGCTTATCCGCAAGATGTAACCCGACAAATGGTTGGTAATTTCCTAGAAGGCGGTGCAGCAATAAATGTTTTTTGTAAACAAAATAAAATTGAACTTTCTATCGTAGATGCTGGTGTAAATTATGATTTCCCTACAAATGCGAATTTAATTAATGCTAAAATTGCCAAAGG
>NZ_JABAGR010000024.1 GCF_012844235.1 Parafannyhessea umbonata | reverse complement strand
TGAGGCTTCGGTAGTTTGTGTGACAAGGGGCTAGCCTAGGCAGCAACGCTCTTCGCTCCCTTCACGCCCTTCTTCCTCGCCTTCACCGGGCGACCCGGGAGCTGGGGCTGGCAGTCGCCGCACCTGAGCATGAGCAGGGCCACGAGGTTGTCGGTGTTGCGGAAGCCGTAGCCCATCCTCACCGTCACCTTGATCTTGTTGTTGATGGCCTCTACGCGCCCGTTGCTGATGCCGAGCTCGACTGCGGCGATGATGTCGTCGCGCCGGCGGCGCACCTTCTTCTCCACGGCGACGACCTTGGCGATCTTGCAGTAGGCGGCCCTGTGCATCCAGTCGTCGAGCAGCTCGGCGGCCTCGGAGCCGTCGGCTGCCCGGAAGACGGCCCGCAGGTCCTCCTTGAGCTCCCAGGCCCTGACCAGCCGCGAGCCGGCCCTCTTCTTGAGCGCCTCGAGCCTCGCCCTCTGGCCGTCGGTGAGGTCCTCGGGGTTCTTCACGAGCGCGTAGCGGCTGCCCTTGATGGAGGCCGCCTCCTCCTCGAGCGCCCTGACCTCCTCGGGCGGCAGCTCGCCTTTGGCAGGCCTGCCGCGCTTGCCCTCGGGCCTGGGCCTGGCGGCCCTGGCGGCG
>NZ_JABAGR010000023.1 GCF_012844235.1 Parafannyhessea umbonata | reverse complement strand
AAATGGCTATTTGGCTGCGTGAGGTCGACCTTCGAGACGTCGATTTCGCCGGACATGAGCTTGGGAAGCAGGGCATCTCTCAGGTTGGCCAACTTGCGGGATTGAATCTTGAGTCCTACTACCTCGTCAACGAGCGGCTGCATGGCTTTCGTCTGGGAGCGTAAGACATCGCTTGGGGGAATCTTGACGGCCGCATTTGCCAAGGCGCTTCTCTTGATATGACCCATGGTTGTCGCGCGATCTTTGGCCATCGCGATGAACTTGCGCATATGATGCTTCGTCCACATGTAGTAGAACCAACTCGGGTATTTGTCGGAAGTCATTTTGAAGAGGTGCTGATTGAGTCCAGCATCGCCTCCGGCCCAGAAATCGAGCATCAGGGTACCCGACCAGGAGAAAATCAGGTCTCCGTCGCGAACGTGAACAGAATCCTCGATGTCTGAGGAGCACCGTTCTGCATCGGGACCGAACTCGCCCTGTCCCAGCTCGCGAATCTTCAGCACAGGAAGTCCCTTGTCCCCAGGTTGGGGACGGAACTTCTGCATCGCCAGACCGTTCTTGTAGTTCGCTATGTCGAGGAGGCTGGCATCTTTCCAGGTGTCGTCAGCTTCTGTCTGCATCTCAGCGAACTCGGCATCGAGGAGTTCTTCCAAATAGCCATTT
>NZ_JABAGR010000022.1 GCF_012844235.1 Parafannyhessea umbonata | reverse complement strand
GGCTCTTCGGTGGTTTCTGTGGGAGAGATTCCGGCATAGGCCCAGCTCAGCGGGCGAAAACAACGATCTGGAACTGAAACGGCCCCGGGAGGGGCCGTTTCCGCGTCATCCGCCTATGATTGCTAAGCCAAATTCAGACAACCGAAGAGGTGTGACGCATGAAGAGTCTACTACTTCTCGCCCTCGGTCTGGCCCGCACGGTCGTCCTGGGCGCGCGCATCGAGGCCGAGCGCATCGTCGTGAGCGTCCGGCCCTACAAGCGCGAGCAGCGCCGCTGCCCCGTATGCGGCAGGGCCTGCGACTTCTACGACATGGCGAACCGCGGGGCCCCCAGGCTGTGGAGGGCGATGGACCTGGCGCGCTCGGCCTGCTACCTGGAGTACGCGCCCTGCAGGGTGCGCTGCCCGGAGCACGGCGTGCGCACCGAGGCCGTCCCCTGGGCGCGGCACGGGGCGCGCTTCACGCGCGACTTCGAGGACTGGGTGGCGTGGCTGGCGGTCCGCTGCACCGCCCCGGCGGTCTCCGAGCTCGCCCGCGTCGAGTGGCACAGCGTGGGCGGCGTGTGCAGGCGCGTCTACGCCGAGCTGGAGGCCGCGCGCGGCGCCTCGAGGTTCGACGGCGTGCGCCGCATCGGCATCGACGAGACGTCGTACAAGAAGGGCCACAAGTACGTCACGGTGGTCGTCGACCACGACCGCGGCTGCCTCATCTGGGCGCACGAGGGCACCGGCAAGGACGTGCTCAACCTGTTCCTCGACGAGCTCACGCGCGAGCAGAGGCGCGCCATAGAGGTGGTGACCGCCGACGGCGCGAGGTGGATAAGGCAGCTGGTCAAGCGCCGCTGCCCC
>NZ_JABAGR010000021.1 GCF_012844235.1 Parafannyhessea umbonata | reverse complement strand
CCAAATAGCCATTTGTAAGGTTATTGGTCTCAATCTTTGAGTCTATGGCTTCGTACGTGTCAATAAGAACATCATTTGATTGCGACCGTACCGGCAGCGTCCAAGAGAGGAAATCCTTGCGGGCTAGGGACATGTTTGTTGTTCCAATACCCATTGCCTTGCAGTAGGAACGGTACTGAGGTGTCCTCAGCCCCCAATACACGTAACTGCGCTCTCTTGAGCCTACATTGTCATTGAATTGAAGCTTCACAGTATCCTGCGTTAGTCGACCAACACGTATGTCTTTCGGGACGCGAGCGACTGCGCCGAGAAGATCACATGATTGAGTTAAGTCCTTCAACGAGACATATAAGTCACCTGGGTGCAGAAGGATATTGGGATCAGACTCTCCGGGATAGTGCTTCCATGCGCTGTACTTAAAACCGCCGTTCTTCTGTATACTGCCTAGGCCAAGCAGCACGGGGCCTTCGGTTTCCGATAGCAATGAGCTTCTGTATGTATTGCCTCTGACGAGGGTGACTATATCACCGAGTTTCATTCCAGGTACTTCCTGTGAGATGTCTTCACGTTGTTCTGGTCAACCATTGCATAGCGCATGGTCGTGTCTATTTTTGCATGACCTAGGAGCTTTTGCACTTGTTCAATGGGCATGCCCTTGTCTATGGCACGCGTGGCGAGCGTACGTCGGAATTTATGCGGATGAACGTGGCCCGCGTTAGTTACTCTCCCCAGCTCTCTTATACGCGTTTCAACATTTCCAACCGTCATGCGCTTGGGTTTGCCCTTTAACGAAACGAAGAGTGCTGGACTATCGTCTTGCCGCAGCGCGAGATACTCAGTGAGCCGCAGTTTCGTACGAGCGTCGAAGTAGACGGGACGCTGCTTGTTACCCTTGCCCGTGACAATACATTCTCGTTCCTGCAGATTTACATCGGCTAGATCGAGGCCCACAAGCTCTCCGACGCGCATGCCTGTTGACGCTAGCATTTCGACCATTGCGAGATCCCGTACGCAAGTGCATCCGTCGCGCAGGCTCTCCAACTGCTCATCGGTTAGAACCTCTTTTGTGACCTGCGCGCACTTTACGCGGTGTATACGTCGTACCGGGCTTTTTATCACGTAGTCCTCGTTCTCGAGCCATGAGAAGAAGCTCGACATGATGCGGCGAATGTTGTCGATGGTGACGTTGCCTGCGCCGTTTTTGGCACCGTAATCATTTAGATAGGAGCGTAGGTCGTCGCTTGTCACTTGCGCGTACGGTTTGGCGATTGCGGCCGACATGCGTTCGAGTGTGGTGCGGTAATAGGCAAGAGTCTTTGGCGAGCAGCCTTCGACCTGCTTGGCAGCGATAAAGAGAGAAAGGAGATCGGCTGGGTCTTCGCGTGAAGGGTGCTTGGCGTTGCTAAACGCAGCTTGCAGTGAGATTGTAAGCTGCTTGAGTTGATGGCTGTTCAGCAGGGGCTGCATTTGGGCAAGCACTGTGTTGATGATTACATCCATGGCTGTTCCTTTCATCGAGAGATGGGAACAGTTTGCAGGAATAACCTGATAGAAGAAGCACAAATGGCTATTTGG
>NZ_JABAGR010000020.1 GCF_012844235.1 Parafannyhessea umbonata | reverse complement strand
TGTGTTTGATAGCCTCCTAATTGCACAAAAAAGCAGAGCGGCTTTTCACTCGTGAGCATGAAAAAGTTTCACAGATAAGCAAGAGGGACACGTCCTGGCACCGCACACATTGCCATGCTCGATTCGCAGGGCCCAACCCACGGATCGAGAGGCAGGAAAGGAAGATGCTGGACATGTCCCAGATAGAGAGGATACGCGACATGCTCGCGGATGGCTATACGCCGACGGAGGTGAAGGAGACCCTCGGAGTGTCGTACCCAACGATCAGGAAGTACGCTCAGGAAGACGACTTCTCGCCCCAAAGGCCCAAGGCCTCGGAGCACCCGAGCAAGCTCGATCCCTACAAGGCCCTCATCGGCGAGATGCTCGAGGAGGACCGCCACTGCTACCACAAGCAGCGCCACACGGCCAAGCGCGTCTTCGAGAGGCTGCGCGCGGAGCATGGCTTTAGTGGCAGCTACTCCACGGTGCAGCGCTACATGAAGGAGATTCGCTCCAAGGGGCCGAGGGGCGAGTCGGTGAGGCTCGGATGGGACCCGGGCACCATGCAGGTCGACTTCGGGCAGGCCGACTTCGATTATGCCTTCGGCGGCGGCAGGGCAAGGATGCACTACCTGCCGATGTCCTTTCCGTACTCCAACCATGAGGTGTGCGAGGTCTTCGCGGACGAGAAGGACGTCTGTGTCTGCCAGGGGCTCAAGGACTGCTTCGAGCGCATCGGGGGCGTTCCCCCCGTCATCGTGCTCGACAACGCCACCGAGGCCGGGAGGAGGTGGCGCGACGTGATCGTGGAGTCCGACCTCTTCCGCCGGCTCAGGCTGCACTACGGCTTCACGGCCCGCTTCTGCAACCCGAACGCCGGCAAGGAGAAGGGAAACGTCGAGGGCAAGGTCGGCTACACCAGGAGGAACTTCTTCGTGCCCGTGCCCGAGGTGGGCGACCTTCAAGACTACAACCGAGGGCTTGCCGAGACGCTTGACGCCCACTCCGAAGAGCAGCTCCACTACGAGAAGGGACTCAGCTGGGCCACCCTCTTCCAGGTCGACAAGGCGCATCTCCTGCCTCTTCCGAAAAAGCCCTTCGACGTCGTCAGGTGGGCGTCGTGCACGACCGACGGCTACGGAAGGATCACCTTGGACGGCTGCCATCGCTATCTGGCGTCGCCCTCGCTCGCATGCGTTTCGCTCACGGTGGGCGTGCGCGCCTTCACGGTGGAGATAGACGCCCCTGACGGGACGCCGCTAAGGACCTACCGCAGGCGCTCCGGCAAGCTCTTCACCTCCGATGAGGACCCGCTGGCACTGCTCGAACCGCTTTCGATGAAGACGCGCGCCTTCATGCAGTCCAGCGTGTGCGCGCTGTTCGACGAGGATGTGAGGGACGCCTTCGGCTCCATGGCGACCGACGAGCTGAAAGGCCAGGTCAAGGTGATCTCTAGGCTCGCACAAGCCTATGGCATGGGGATCACCGCCCAGGCGTTCTCCGAGGCGCTGCGGGCCACCAGCAAGATGCGCCCCGCCGATGTCGAGATGTGCTGCGCCAGGATCCGCGCGCAAGGCACCAGGGCCAAGGCAGCGCGCGAGCTGGGCACCAGGCTCGCCGACTACGACGGCTTCATGCTCAGGGGAGGCGATCGGGATGGCCAGGCTGCCGCAGAAGGTTGATGCGCGCTACGAGAGGCTGAAGTGCGCCGAGCGCGAGGGTGGCTCCATCCTGCTGTCGAAGGCGACGATGCGCTACGTGGCCGAGACGGCCACCGATGGGCAGTTCGCGTTCTTCGAGGATGCGCTCGCAAGGGAGTACGCGCTCAGGCACCAAAGCCGGATAGCGCGGCTCAAGCGGCAGGCGAACTTTCCCTCGCAGAAGGGCTTCGATGGCTTCGAATGGTCGGGAATCGTGTTTCCCCGCGGCTTCACGAGGGACGACATGCTCTCGCTTGCCTTCATCGACGCCCACGAGGACCTGGTGCTCTTCGGAGGATCGGGCAATGGCAAGACCCATACCGCGATAGCCTTGGGGCTGCTCGCCTGCGGCGAGGGCAGAAAAGTCGCGTTCTGGTCGACGGCGGAGCTGGTAAGCGAGCTGAGGCGTGCGAATAGGGAGGGGACGACACAGGACGCGCTCAGGAAGCTCGGCAGGTGCGACCTCATCATTCTGGACGAGTGGGGGTACCTTCCCACCGATCCCGACGGGGCAAGGCTTCTGTTCCGGGTGGTGTCGATGTGCTACGAGCGGATCGCGCTCGTCCTCACCACCAACATCGAGTTCTCCAGATGGGGCGAGATCTTTGCCGACGACGACATGGCCAAGGCGATGATGGACCGCATCGTCCACCACGGCAGGCTCGTCACCTACGACAGGGAGTCGTACAGGGTCAAACACGCACTCATGCGCGGGGAGTTGTAGGAGAAGAAAGGATTGGTGCCAGGGCCACGCTCGTGCGTGAAGAATCTTCACGCTGACGTGTGAAACGAACGGATGCTGTTTTGTGAAACGAGAGGTTGACGAAACACAG
>NZ_JABAGR010000002.1 GCF_012844235.1 Parafannyhessea umbonata | reverse complement strand
CCTTCTTCGCGAGAGGAGCAGGAGCGAATCGGCGCCCTCTTCGCTCGTCTCGACAACCTCATCACCATTCATCAGCGAGAGCCGCCCTATTGACTTACGCTGAAAATCAGACGAGGCTAGTGAGGGAGCGCATCACCAGGTCTACGTCCTTGTTCTCCAGCTCCTGGATGATATGGAGATAGGTCTTCTCAGTTGTGTTCATGCTGGCATGGCCGAGCCTCTTCGCGACGCTTGCTATTGACACCCCTGCGAAGAGGAGCAGGGAGGCGTGCGTGTGTCGCAGTCCGTGAATCGTGATCACCGGTACCCCTGACTTCTTGCATAGCCTGGCGAGGGTGTTGTTCGCTGTCGAGTTGTAGACCTTCTCGTTCCCTCTGACGAAGATGGGACGTTCTTCCGGGAGGTCCTTAACCAGGACGGAGAACTGAACTATCAGCTGCCAGTCAATCTGGACCTTCCTCACGGAGGACCGGTTCTTTGTCGGCACGAAGCCCCCGCCGTTCTTGTAGTCCCAAGTTTTGTTTACCGAAAGCGTCTGCCTGGTGAAGTCGAAGTCTGCGGGGGTGATTGCGAGCGCCTCGGAAAACCGCAACCCGGTCTTTGCGACCAGAAGGATGAACCACTCCCAGCTAATCTCTGACCCCAAATCGAGGCCGGCGAGCAACCGATGGAGCTCAAACTGGTTGAGATAGCGATTCTTCTTCGGGCGTGGTGGCTTTCCCTTGACGATTGCCTTCCTGGTTGGGTCTCTGGGCACGAGGCCATCATCGACCGCGTCGAGCACAGCGCCCTTTAACAGGTGGTGGAAGTCCATCGTGGTCTGTCGCTCGTGCTCCTTTGCGTACCCGTTTAGGATTCTTTGGTAGGAGATTCGGTCGAGCTCCGACAGCTTCATGTCTGGCGCAAGCCTCTCTATCCAGGCATGGGCGAGATGGTACTTGTTGAGCGTCACTTGCCTTACTGCGTTCTCCTTATATACGGATATCCATTCCTTGTAGTAGTTACAGAACAGGTCGTTGCCGGAAAGTTCGTTAAGCATCGTTCACCTCGATAATGCTTGCAGGGCGACTCTCTTCTTTTGGATGGAAACAGCAGGTTTGAAATCACGCAACAACGAAATTGGGAACATCGCTTGCAAGGGGCTCCATCAGCAGTTCTCGCCTAGCGCGCTTCTCGCTTCTATGGTTACCGACAAGTGCCTTGGTATCCCAAAAGGACGGTATTGTGCCCATGGTGGCTCTCACGTACGGTTGAGGCGTGTAGAGCCGTCGCACGGAGGGAACAGAGCTCCTGCACAAGGGGACGCTGACCGTGCTCGAGGGCAAGTGGCATGCTCCAGCGGCGAAATATACTCTTCTAAACGGTACGCGCAAGGTGAACCAAAGAGGAGGACAGCATGAAGAAGGACCTTGGAAGCGCAGGCGAGCTCTTTCCGCAGTCGGTGTTCATTGTTGCGAGCTATAGCGAGGATGGCACCCCCAACGCTATGAACGCGGCATGGGCGGGGGAGTGCGGCAACAACGAGATTTGCCTCAACATCGGGAACCACAAGTCGACGGCAAACATTGTGGCAAGGCGCGCCTTCACCGTGGCGCCGGCTGACGCCGCCCACGTGGTGGAGGCTGACTACTTTGGCATCGCTACCGGCAACAAGGTGGACAAGGCCGCCGCGTCTGGCATGACCTTTGTGAAGTCTGAGCATGTGGACGCGCCCGTGATCGAGGAGTTCCCCCTGACCATGGAGTGCGAGGTCACAGACGTCCAGGGAGACGAGCATGGCGCGCGCATCGTTGGACGCGTCGTGAACACTCGTGTGGACGAGTCGATCCTCGACGACGAAGGACGGGTCGACTTTGGCAAGATGCGCCCGATTATCTATGACAGCACGAGGCGCATCTACCGCGTTGTAGGCGAGGAGGTTGGCGGCGCCTGGAACGCTGGCAAGAAGCTGTTATAGCAGCGCAGCAGAAAGATCATTTTTTTCTTTCCCCGCACCGCGTTCACCGCAGGGGCGACGATGTGGGGATTCTCATGCTTGGTGGCAATGTATCGGGACTCCCTCTGTCTGACAATCGGTATCGATACTCGTGGTATACGTTGCCGATGCGAGCATACAGGCGGTGACAAGATTAAGCGAAGTGCTGTCGCAGGTGTGCTCGGAGGGCCCCGTCGCAGACGAAGAAGTGGGTCCCGAGGATTCCCCTTGTCAGGAGCACGTAATAGATGTGGCGGACGTACTCCGCAAGGTCCTTCTCGCTCGCCGTCTTCTTGCCGTTGACATCGAAGTAACTGGCCCTGTTGACCACAATCTTCTCGGTAGACCCGTCGTAGGAGAGGTCGGGGTCGACCCAGTTCTCCGGCTTGCGGTTCCAGCGAATCTTGAGGCCGTCAATCTCGATGTCGTACAAGTTGGGGTCGTCGTTTTTGTCTTTCGTCACCCACTTCCACGCGTAGCCGGCGACCATCCTCGTGAGGTCGTGGCGTTCGAGATACCTGTCGAAGGTGTCGTGGAAGTCCGCGAAGCCCTCGTGGAAGACGAGCTCGTAGCCGTCAAACCGTCGCGGCGTGGGATTCCTGTCTCAGAGAATGTCCGCCACGTAATGAATGGCTTGTATTGGGAACGCACTGTTTATTCTTGACGACATTACCTTGGGTGATATAAACTATCGCTCCAGTGAAACGCGTGCAGTCTCGACTTGAGCTGCGGGCAGGAGAGCCGTCAGGTTGCGCATATGCAACTTGGCGGCCTCTCTGTATATGTTGGAGATGCCTCGGAAATGAAGAATCCCAAGCCATTCAAAACTGTTGAAGAGCAGATCGCAATACTTGAGTCCCGTGGCATTCATTTTTCAAACAAAAAGGACGCGGCACGTTTTCTTCTTAAGGAAAACTATTATGCCGTCGTTAATGGCTATAAGGATGCCTTTCTTGATAAACAGAAAACCAACCTAGACAAAGAGGACCGCTACATAGACGGTACTAATTTCGAGTCCTTCAAGCGTGTTTACATCTTTGACAAAGCACTTCGTAATGAAACCATGAATGTGCTTCTAGAAGCAGAAAATGCCATGAAGACTGCAACCATCTACGCCTTTTGCGAAGTGCATGGCAATGTAGACGAGTATCTTGACCCTGCCTGTTATTGTCGTAAGTCCGAGTATAAATATGAGGACTACTATACAAAGGGTCTAATTAAGCTACTTTCAGTTCTCCAAGGCATTCGAGAGAACAAGCCGCACAAGCAATACATCAAGCACTACGTTAACGAGCACCACTGCCTTCCGCTTTGGGTTGCGTCTAAGTGTCTAACTTTCGGAAACATGTCGGCGTTCTTTGACTACCAGCAACAACGAGTGAAGACAAAGACTTGCGTGGCATTAGCAAGGTCACTGAACAAGCAAGTCGTAAAGCAGAAGCAGCTTACTTTCGCGTTTCATGTACTCCCTGCATTCAGAAACATATGCGCGCATGACGAGAGGCTTTACTGCGCAAGGGTTGGCAGACTGGGTGATATGGGCTTTGACCAGCTACTTCGTGCTTTGGCGACTGTTACCACGAAGGAAAGGCTGAGTCAGTTTTCAAAAAGCGTGCTCGTTCTTCTTGATGAGGTGGCAAGAGGTGACCCTTCACTTGAATCCGTGATTCTTCGAGGAATGCGAATCTCACGCAAGGACTTAGAGGAACTCATTTAGCCACATTGAATACAGAGTCATTTTTCGCACCATTTCTGGAGCGACTTGTATGTTCTTCTTGCTTGCCGGCGCTTCCCACGATCGTGTTGGCGAAATTGATGGTGAGTCTGGTGGTTTCCGCCGCGCGATCGCTCTGCGATAGCAGGATGCTGACGGCGAGTGGTCTTACGCTTGCCTCCGCCATCGCGATGAGGAGAAACGCGAGGGAGAACATCTAGGGAGAAGAGCAGTAAATGACTTTACGCGGAGCACTCGAGCGAACTGCTTGAACGTATCACGGACACTGCTGTGCTCGCGGTTCTGGGCAGGGAGGGCCCTTGGCGGGCATGCCCTCGTACGCTCTGGTGTCGGCATACGAGTGCATGCGCGGCATGGCATATCGACCGCGCAGGCCGTCACGCATGGTGGAACGTCGCGTCAATAAGGAGTAGCCTTGTACGGGAAATCCACACGGGAAGGCGGGAGCATGGCATTTGTTCAGGATGCGCGCCACGACGTCGCGCGCGAAGGCGATGCCCTGGGCGTAGCGGCGGAGGAACGTATGCGGGACAGGCGACGCCTCGTCGCGGAAGTGGAGCACTTCTCGCCCACGTGCGAGCAGGAGGAGAAGGACCAGGCGCTGTTTCTGCAGTGGCTTGAGCGCCGCGGCTGCCCCGATATCAGCACGCGCGCAAACGACGTGGCGCACCTGACTGCGTCCGCGTGGGTGGTCGATGCAGACCGCACGCACGTTCTCATGGCGTACCACCGCATATACGACACCTGGGCGTGGCTGGGCGGTCATGCGGACGGCGACTTTGACCTCGCACGCGTGGCGCTGCGCGAGGTGGGGGAGGAGTCCGGCCTTGCGCACGCGCGCCTTGCCGCGCCGTCGCCCGTCTCGCTCGAGACGCTGTGCGTGAACGGCCACGTCAAGCGTGGCGTTTACGTGTGCAGCCACCTGCACCTTAACCTAACGTACCTAATCGAGGCCGACCCGGCGGAGCCCATCCGCCCGAAGCCTGACGAGAACAAGGCGGTCCGCTGGTTCGAGAAGGACGAGGTCCTCGCAAACGTGGCCGAGCCGTGGATGGAGCGTTGGGTTTACCCCAAGCTGCTGCGGCTTATGTAAGCTGTGCCGCATCCGATATCGGATGCGGCACAGTCGACGCAGCGACGTGCGCAGGTCTTTTGGGTCTGGTTAGCGGTCGCCGGCTGCGGAGGAAGCTTTTCTGAGTCTTGCTTGTTTCTCCCAAGGAGTCGTGCACGCCTCGCGGGCTAAACCCGCAGCGAACTCGGAGCCGCCCGGGCCCTATCCCTCCAGCTCGCCCTCAAGCTGGTCCTGGATCGCCAGATACGCGGCGCTCACGTCGTCAAACACGGATTCGTCCAGCTCAAGCAGGTCGAAGCCCCCGTCGTCCGTCTCGCGGTACCCATAGATGTACACGTCGTCGCTCTCCTCGGGCCCCAGCGCGATGTACTCGCCGCCGTCGTGCTCGAAGATTCCGATGACCTCGCACTCCTCCGAGGTCCCGTCATCGTAGTCAAGCGTGATGAAGTAGTCGTCGCCCAGCTCGACGTCCATGTCGCTCGAAGTCTCGTCCGCCATAGAAGCCTCCCTCGCACTCGTACGCGTGATACATCAATCTTAGGCGCCCAACCTTGCACGTAGCTGCGCAAACGCGCACCGTCTCGCACGAGGTCCCCATTGCCTGGCAAACGGCCTGACCTCGCCCACGCGCTCGCCACGCCACGGGTCTACCATGGGCAAAAACCGCCCGTCCTTCTCGGGCACGTCGATTGGGGGAGAAGTGCATACCGACATTTCCGGAGAGCTCGCCTTGGTCACGGGCGCGGGCTCGGGCATCGGCAGGGCAGTCGCGATCCGGCTTGCCAGCTTAGGGTGCGACGTGGTTCTTGTGGGCAGGACCGTCTCGAAGCTCGAGCAGACGGCAGACGAGGTTCGCGCACGGGGCGCGCGTGCCCACTGCATGCCGTGCGACCTCACGGACGCGGACGCAATCGCTCGCCTCGCACGGCGCGTTACAAGCGAGCTCGGAAGGCTGGACATCCTGGTAAACAACGCCGGCGTCATGGTGCGCAAGCGCCTGGAGGACACGACCACCGCGGAGCTGGACGCCATCCTCGCCACGAACGTTCGCGCGCCGTTCCTGCTGTGTCGCGAGCTTATGCCCCTGTTGCTTGAGTCCGACGCGGCGGAGGTCGTCAACGTGTGCTCCGTCGTCGCGCACGAGGGGTATCCCATGCAGGCGGCGTACGCGGCAAGCAAGCACGCCCTTCTCGGCATGAGCAAGTCGCTTGCGAACGAGGTGTACGAGCGCGGGGTGCGCGTGCACGTGGTGGCGCCGGGCGGCGTCCGCACGGACATGGTGGGGGAGGCCAGGCCGGACCTTGCGGGCGTCCCCATGATCGAGCCGGACGACATGGCCGATGCCGTCGAGTACCTGCTGACGCACCGCAGCGACGCCGTCGTGGACGAGATCAGGCTGCACCGATCGACGAAGGCACCGTTCTAGCGCCTTTCTGCGGGGCGGCGCGGCGCCTGCCCGACTCGCCTTACGGCTCCAGCCACTGCCGCACGTCATAGCCCCCGTCCTTGAACGCGGAGCACAGCATGTCCACGCGCGTCGGCCTCACGCGGATGACCATCATCGTGAACGGCAGCGCGCGAAGCCTCTCCGCGGGGATGCCCTTGTGCCCGCATGCGGCAAGGTAGTCCGGCCCAAACGGCTCCAGAACCTCCGCGCGTCCCGTCACCTGCATGCCCGCAAGGTGGCCAAACGTGGGGTCGGGGTCGAAGATCGCGAGGCACACGTTCTTGTTCGACTCGAGCGCGCGGAACTTGAGCCCACCCTCCGAGAACATCCAGAACGCGCCGTCGAACCACTCGTACTCGATGGGGGTGTTGCGCACGAGCGACCCGTCGGAGCTGGCGCACGCAAGCGCGCACACCCTGTGGCTCGCAACAAACTTCTCCATCGCGTCCCTAAGCTCAGCCTCTGGCATGCGGACGGCGTCCTTCTCGCTTGCCTGCCAATGCCCTGCCGCCTCTTCGTAGTCGACCATGTGTCCTCCAACCCTCGCGTCCATCTGACACCCATACTTTAGTTTGTGATGCGGACACCTTTGTCCTAAACCAAAAACAAACCCGTATGCGACATGCGTGTCGTGTTATTTCGCGACGCTTCCGCCTACAATTGCCGCCCAAGGAGGTCGGGATGGAAAGACAAGCGAAAGAAAGCCAGTGCCATACGCACGGGGAGTCCGTCCCCACGCCGCAAGGTGCGGATCAGACAAAGGCGTTGGACCTGCAGCGCATGGGCGCGTTTCTGCGTCAGCTGCGCTGCGAGCAAGACGTGACGCAGGAGGCGCTGGCGGAGCGGCTTGGCGTATCCGCGCGCACGGTATCCCGCTGGGAGAACGGCACGACCATGCCTGACCTTGTCATGGTGGTGGAGCTGGCGAACACCTTTGGTGTGAGCATCCCGGAGCTGGTTGGAGGCAGTAGAAAGGAGCCCGAAATGGATGCGGCGACGGAGGAGACGGCGCGCACGATGGCGACGTATGGGGAGCACGAGCTTCGCGCCCGCCGCAGGAAGACGGTTGCCGCCATGCTCGTGGCATTTGGGGCGCTCGTGGTCATGAGCGCGCTCGCGGTGTTCCCGTCCGACAGCAGCTGGGGCTCCGTCTACGCGATCGTCGGTGCCGTCGTCGTGGTCGCGGCGACGTGGGAGCTGCTCGGCGGCGTCGGCGCCACGCGCCGCGTGCGGGTGGCGGCAACGGCCGCACTTGCAGTAGCCTTCGCGGCAGTGTTCCTGCTGAGCGACTACGTAGGCGTGTCGCAGTTTAACCAGCCGCCCCGCTTCTGCTATCAGAAGGAGTACACGGCGGATTCCGCAGGACACGAGCGCATGGTGTGGCGGACCCCGCTCTACAGCGTCGTGAGCGACGACCCGTCAGACCCATCTGCACCACTCAGGATTCAGGCACGCTAGCGGGCGCGCTTGCGCTATACGCGCATGAGCGGCAGCGTGGAGCCGCCGTGCGGCATGATGAGCACGCGCGGCTCGCGGCCTAGGCGGCGACGCTGTGCCTGCATCGCCGCGTCCACGGCGTCCTGCACGGATGCGAACGGCGTCATGAAGCAGTCGCGAACCTGGTCGGGCGCCATGTCCGAGACCAGGTAGACGTCGCAGCGCAGCTCGATCTGCGCGATGGCGGCCGCCTTGTGCCCGCCAAGGCGGAAGTCGCGTCGCAGGTGGTCCACCACGTCCTGCGGGGACCGCGCCTCGTGCATCCACTGCGCAAAGGTCTCCTGGCCCATGCCCTCCGCGCACGAGCCCACCAGCACTATGACGCCGCCGTCGCGCACGGGGTGCTTCGCGTTGTCGAGCGCCTTCTGCAGCTGGTACAGGTTAAGGTCCTTTGGCGCGCCGCCCTGGCTCACCACGACGACGTCCGCGTACTCGCGCAGCTCGCAGCCGTACAGCGCGTCCAGGTGGCGGCACGCGTCGCGCTGCGCGGCCACGAAGTCGCCCGCGGCGCTGTAGACCACGTTCTTCTCCTCGTCGAGCACCACGTTCACGATGAAGTCCAGCCCCACCATGGAGCAGGCCTCCTCGAGGTCTAGGCGGACGGGGCTCTCCATGTTGCCGGAGTGCGCCGCCGGGTCCACCATGAGCGAGTGGTTTGCCTGGATCGCGGCGAACGTGGAGCAGCCAGGCATGATGGCCTTCGCGCCGCCGGAGTAGCCCGCGAAGTAGTGGTATTCCACGTTGCCCAGGGCGACGCGCACGTCTGCCGCCGCGACCTCGGACAGCACGTCCACCGGCGTGCCGTGCGACGTGGTGCCCACGTGCGCAAGCCCGCGCGAGTCTCCGTTCAGCACGCGCAGGCGGCCGTAGTACGGGCCCATGATCGCGCGGAGTTCTTCGGGGGTCTGCGGGCGGTGGCTGCCCAGGGCTATGGCCAGGAGCACGTCCTCGTCGCGCACGCCGGCCGCGTGGAGCTCGTCCATAACGGGCGGCAGCACCGTCGCCGTGGGTAGCGGGCGCGTCACGTCGCTCGTGATCACGCACACGGTCTGACCGGGGCGCACCAGCTCGCGAAGGCGCGGCGTGCCGATGGGTGCCTCGAGCGAGGCGCGCACGACCTTCTCGCCCGTGGGGCCCGGCGCCACGGGGTTTGCGTGCATGACCTCTATGACGTCGCGCTCCGGAAGCTCGAAGCCCTCCGTGCGCGTGCCGATGCCCACCTCGTAGCGCATGCGTTACCTCCACGTTCGCGATGCCGCAGCCGCGGCGCCTACCATGAGGCAACTGTACTACGGCGCCGCGGCGTGACGGGCCCGCGCGTCCGCGCCGTGACGCATGCGTAATCTTGGCAGAGTTTGGGAATCACGCCGCCAATCGGGTAACATGGCACCGTTATCGATTAAACGAGGAGAGTCCCCTTGGGCACCAAGCGCGAGAACTTCAAGATATCCGTCAAGAACCAGGTCGGTCGCGATGCCGCGATCGCGCAGGCTCAGGGCACGAGCGCCCCGGAGGGGACCTCGGACAACCCCTCACATAGGATCTTCACCGTCGCGAACGTGATAACGATGTGCCGCTTCGTCCTGACGGGCGTGTTCCTGTACATGTTCGTGAACGACCTCAACCGCTACCTTGCCCTCACGTTCTACGTGATAGCCGCCGTGACGGACTTCCTGGACGGCCAGGTGGCGCGCCGCACGCAGACGGTAAGCTGGCTCGGCAAGATCATGGACCCCGTGATGGACCGCGTGCTGCTGTTTACGGGTGTGCTCGGCCTCATGCTCACGGGGGAGCTGCCGGTGTGGATGGCCGTGTTCGTGATCGGCCGCGACGCGTTGCTGTTTTTGGGCTCCATGGTCCTGCAGAAGTACCAGCGGCGCCCCGTCGACGTTATCTACGTGGGCAAGTTCGCGACCGCGTTCCTTATGACGGGCTTCAGCTTCCTGCTGCTGGGGCTGCCGCAGGTGAGCGGCCTGGGCCTGGTTGACGTGAGCTGGCTTCCCGGCCTGGGCCACGGTCGTGCCGCGCTCGGCATATTCTTCGTGTACCCGGGGCTCGCTTGCTCGCTCGTGACGGCGCTGGTGTACACGAAGCGCGGGCTTGCCATCAAGCGCCGTGCGCTCGAGCTGGGCCACCGCACGGACGAGACCCCGGAGGGCGAGCCCACGCCCGCATCCGCCGTTGCCGCGGAGGCGGCCGCTGCCGGCGCCGCCGCGAAGGAGGCAGCCGTGCGAGAGGCCGCGGCCGAGCGGAGCGCGGAGCGCAGCGCCAAGAAGAAGGGCAGCCGTGCCACGGAGGCGAACTAGCAAGATGAGAAGGACGATCTTCCTCATGGCGGCCGCGCTCGTGGCCGCACTGTTTGCGTGGCCCGCGGCGCCAGCGGTGGCCGAGGAGGCAGAGCCGCAGGTGACCGAGGCCAAGAGCTACGAGATCATAGACCAGGACGGCAACGTGCTCGCAAGCCACGACGCGACTGAGCACATGGCGCCGGCCTCGATCACCAAGATCATGACGGCCATGGTGGCGCTGGACTCCGGCGTGGACCTGGACAAGCGGTGCACCATCCAGGACATGACGTACCAGGACGGCGCGCAGCTCGCCGGCTACAAGGCGGGGGACACTCCCACGCTTCGCGAGCTCATGATGGCCATGCTCGTGTACTCCGCAAACGACGCCGCCGCAAACATCGCCTTGACGGTCTCTGGCAGCGTGGACAAGTTCGCGGAGTTCATGAACAAGAAGGCCAAAGAGATCGGGATGACGAACACGCAGTTCAAGAACCCGCACGGCCTTGAGGAGGACGGCCACTACTCCTGTGCGCACGACCTTGCGCTCATGGGACGCTACGCGCTGCAGAACTACCCGTTCATCGCGGCCGCCGTGACCACGCATTCCGTCACGGTGACGGCCGGCGGCCAGCAGAAGACGCTCGCGTCCACGGACGACCTCATGGGCAGCTACGCGGGGCTCTGCGGCATCAAGACCGGCGCGGTCGAGTCTGGCACCACGTTTCTGGGGTCGAGCCGCCGCTGGGGCGTCCAGCTCTTCTCGGCCGTGCTGGGCTGCGCCACGCACGAGGGCCGCTTCACGGACACGGCCATCCTGATGGACTGGGCGTACGACACCTACCTGGGGCGCATCAGCCTTGCGCGCAAGGCGTGGCCCGTACGCGTGGTGGCGGACGCGGACTGCTTCTGGGCAAAGCGCGTGGTTACGGCGCAGTGGGACGCCGCCGGGCGCGTGGTGCGCGGCCGTGACGTGACGTGGCACACCACGATGCTTCCCTCCGGCACGATGCTTGGCGCGCAGCAGCCGTTCGGCCGCTCGACGTGGACGCAGCAGGGCCGGCCGGTCGCGCGCGACGTGTACCGCGCAAGCCGGTGGCTGCATCGGGTATCATCCTATAACGTATTTGCGCTGCCGCTGTTCTACGACGTGGCGGGGCTCGTCTCGTAGGGGGTCTCATGGACGAGAAGGACAGGGTGCCTGGGGTCGTGGGGCCCTTGTACGAAGAGCACCTGCTTCTGGGTGCGACGTTCGAGCGCACGGAGCTGGGAGCTCTCAGGACCGTGGCGTACGCGGCGTCCGAGCCCGTAGCGGAGGCGCTGGGGGACGGCACGCTTTTGGCGGACGCCTCCGGCATGCGGATGCTTTTGGCCTCGGGCGACCCGGTCGCGGCGTTTGGCGAGGCCGCGTTTGCGACGGAGCCCCTGGCCGTAGGGCGCGCGGGCTTCTCGCCCGTGTTCCTGGGTGACGGCGCCGTCGCGTCCATCCCGTTGGCGGCGCGCACGGGCGACCACGAGCTGCTGGCGTTTGACGCGAGCCCGCGCGCGGGGGTGCTTTCCGCGTGGCTCACGTTCGTGGCGTCCATCGAGCAGGGCGGCTTCCGCCCGTACGAGGGGCTCGAGGTGGAGGACGTGAGCCACGACCTGGTGCCGCTCGTCCTGTGGGGAAACGACGCGCCGCGCGTGCTGGGCGACTACGTGGGCGGCGCCGGCGCGCTGCCGCGCGCGGGCCGCGTGGCGAACCTCATGCTCGACGGCCACATCCCCGTGGTGGCGTGCGCGGTAGAGCTGGGCGGCGCGCCGCTGTACGTGATGCTGGTGCCGCCCAACTTCGCACGGGTGCTGTGGCGCAGCCTCCTGAGCTTCAGGGGCGTTCGCCCGACGGGCCTTGCGGAGCTGTGGGACGCGGCGCGCGCGAGGGTGCCGTGGCTCGAGGCGATGCAGAAGCCGGACCGCGTGCGACTTGACCGGGCAGACCTGCTTGAATGGGGCCTCATAAGGCCGTCGGCCGACTTCATAGGCGGGCGGGCGCTGTAGCGCATGGTTTGCGCGGCCCCGCTCTGGATATAATTCCTAACATCTAACGCGAGGGGGGTGCGCCATGCACTACGACTTCAAGACGCTGCCGCGCCGGCGCGGCACGGGATCGGCAAAGTGGGAGCTCATGTACCGCGACCAGCCCGACCTGGGGCCAGACGTCGTGCCGCTCTCCGTGGCGGACATGGAGTTCGAAAACCCGCCGGAGGTGAAGCAGGCGCTTCGCGACTGGCTCGACGGCGCCGTCATGGGCTACACGGAGCCCACGGACGAGTTCTTCTCCGCTTGCCTTGGTTGGCAGGAGCGCCGCCACGGCTGGACGCCACAGCGCGAGTGGGTGGTGACGTCGCCGGGCGTGGTTCCAGCGATCTTCAACGCGGTGCGCACGCTCACGAACCCGGGCGACGGCGTCATCGTGCAGCCGCCGGTATACTACCCGTTCTTCATGGCGGTGGAGAAGGGCGGGCGGCGCATAGTCCGCAACCCTCTTGTGCAGGACCGCCAAGACGGCCGCCTGCGCTACCGCATGGACTTCGATGACCTGGAGCGCAAGGCCGCGGACCCCGCGAACACCATGCTCGTGCTGTGCAGCCCGCACAACCCCGTCGGCCGCGTGTGGACGCGGCAGGAGCTTGAGCGCGTGCTCGAAATCTGCCGGCGCAACGGCGTGACCGTCGTCGCGGACGAGATCCACGACGACCTCGTCATGCCCGGCGTCAGCCACACGGCCATCATGTCCGTCACGCGCAAGGAGGACTGGCCGCGCCTGGTGGTGTGCACCGCGCCCAGCAAGACGTTCAACATCGCGGGCTGCCAGGCGTCCGTGAACTACGTGCCGGACGAGGACGTGCGCGACCGCTTCGTGCGCGGCTTTAGGGACGTTGCGTCCACGGAGCTCAACTGCTTTGCATATCCAGCGACCATTGCCGCATACACCCGCTGCGACGAGTGGCTGGGGCAGCTGCTGGGCGTCATCTGGTCCAACTATCAGGCGCTGTGCGGCTTCATGCGCGAGCGCATGCCCGAGGTCGAGGTGTGCCCGCTGGAAGGCACGTACCTCGCGTGGGTGGACTTTCGCGCGTGGGGCATGACCCCACGCGAGCTCGAGCGCTTCATGCGAAAGGACGCCCAGCTCTACCTGGACGAGGGTCACGTGTTCGGCAGCGAGGGCGACGGCTTCGAGCGCTTCAACCTCGCGTGCCCCCAGCACGTGCTGCTGTCTGCGCTGGAGCGCCTGCACGCCGCGGCGAGAAAAGCCGGCCCCTTGGGCCCAAATGGAGGGAGCCAAACGTGAAGTATGCAATAAACGCGCCTGCGGCGCCTGATTCCATCGGCCCGTACTCCCAGGGCACGACCGCGGGCAGGCTCGTGTTCGCCTCCGGGCAGCTGCCCATCGACCCCGAGCACTGCGACCGGCTGATAGCGGGAGACGCCGCGGTCCAGACAGAACGCGTCATCCAGATTGTCCAAGCGCTTCTCGCCGAGGCGGACTGCACTCTTTCGGACGTGGCCCAGACGACGCTCTACCTGGCGAACCTGGACGACCTCGACGCCGTGAACCGCGTGTACGAGCGCTACTTCGTGGCGCCGGCGCCGGCCCGCACCGTCGTGGAGGTGTCGCGCCTGCCCATGGGGGCGCTCATCGAGATGGACTGCGTCGCATGCCGCTAAAGCGCTATGATGGAACGGAAACTCAACAAGAGGGGAGATAGGCACATGCAGCCTACCAAGAACAACGACGCGGGAGCCACCAAGATCTTCCGCATGCCCGCCACGGACGCCACCTCGCCGGACCTCATGGCCGCGTCGACCCCCAGCCACCCCACGCTCACCATCGTGAAGGGGCCTCAGATGGGCTCGACGTTCGAGCTGGCAGACAGCGTGGTCACCATCGGCCGCGACCCCAGCAACACCGTGTTCCTCAACGACATGACGGTGTCGCGCCGCCATGCGCGCCTTGACCTCTCCGGCCTCGAGAGCGGCCTTGCCACCATCGAGGACCTCGGCTCGCTCAACGGAACGTGGGTCGACGGCGCCATCGTCAACCGCGCGCTGCTCAAGGACGGCTCGACCATCCAGGTGGGCACCTTCCGCATGATCTTCCACACCAACCGGAAGAACGTGAGGATCGAGACTGGGAACTAAGCCATGCCCGATGCCGGATACCTCACAATCGGCAAGGTAGTCAAGCGGCTGCAGGGCCAATACCCGGACCTATCGATATCAAAGGTCAGGTACCTCGAGGACGAGGGGTTGCTCAACCCATCGCGCACGCCCTCGGGGTACCGCCTGTACTCGCAGAAGGACGTCCACAGGCTCGAGACCATCCTCTACCTGCAGAAGAACCGCTTCATGCCGCTCTCCGTCATTAAGCAGCAGCTTGATGGGGGAGAAGGGCGTGCGGACCTTGCCCAGACGCCGTATCCCAACATCGGGGAGGATGACGAGGAGGTCCGCCAGAAGTTCCACCCCATCGACCGCATGCCCGAGCTCCTGGGCGTGCCCGTGAGCTTCGTGCGCCAGCTCTCCGAGGCCGGCGTGATCCGGCTGCGCGAGTCGCCGCACGGCCGCTCGCTCGTGGACGGCAAGGACTTCCAGCTCATCAGGACCTGCGGAGAGCTTCGGCACTTTGGCATCGGCCCGAAGAACCTCCGCCAGTACGTCACGGCAGCTAACCGCGAGAGCGCCATGTTCGAGCAGGCGCTCGTCGTGTTCGCCAAGAAGGGCGGCGGGGTCGAGATGGAGCGCACGGAGGAGAACCGCCAGCAGTTTGGCCAGGCCCTCTCCGAGATGCTCGCGCTCACGGGGCAGGTACGCGATACCCTCATCCGCAGGCAGATCTCGAAGACCTTCAGCGAGATGGAAGAGTAGAATTACGTACTTGGCAGTGCGAAACAAGTGAAAGGAACACCCGTGGCAGAGAGCGACTACGCAGGCCTGATCGTGGACATTCCCGACTACCCCGAGCCTGGCGTCATCTTCAAGGACATCACGCCCCTCATGGCGGACCCCAAGGGCTTCGCTGCGGCCATCGACGACCTCGCGGACCATTTCAAGGGCGAAGGCATCACCAAGGTCGTGGGTGCGGAGGCGCGCGGCTTCCTCGTGGGCGCTCCCGTCGCGTATCGCCTGGGCGCCGGCTTCGTCCCCGCGCGCAAGCCGGGCAAGCTGCCCCGCGAGGTCTACTCGCAGACGTATTCCCTCGAGTACGGCACGGACGAGCTCCAGATCCACAAGGACGCGCTCTCCGCGGACGACAAGGTGCTTATCATCGACGACCTCGTTGCCACCGGCGGCACCGCCGTCGCCACGGCCAAGCTCGTTGAGCAGACCGGTGCGGAGGTCAAGGGCTTCGGCTTCATCCTCGAGCTCTGCTGCCTCGACCCGCGCAAGGAGATCGGCGCTGCCTACGACCAGGACGTCTTCACGCTCATCAAGGTAAGGTAGTCGTAGGGCATCGTGACAACAGGCAAGTAGCTTGATCGGGCACCTGTCGGCTTCCGCTGGCAGGTGCCTCTCATTGGACGCGGAATGGACTGACGCATGGCAAGACGCAAGGACATCGTGAGCAGGCACTTCTCGCGGCGCTTCCAGGTATACATGATCGGCGAGGGCCTCTTCGTGGGCGTTGCGGCAGGCGCGGTCGTCTCGCTCTACCGCCTGGCGCTCTCGCACGCCGAGACCCTCCTGCGCGCCATCGCGGCCGCAATCCAGTCCAACTGGGCGTTCCTGCCCCTGTGGTTCGCGTTTCTCGTCGTTATCTGCGGCGTCGTTTGCCGTCTCATGGTATGGGAGCCCTACACGCAGGGTTCCGGCATCCCGCAGATCGACGCCGAGGTGATCGGCCGCCTCGACATGCCGTGGTGGCGCGTGCTTTCCGCCAAGTTCGTCGAGGGCACGCTCTGCGCGTTGGGTGGCCTCTCACTCGGGCGAGAAGGACCAAGCGTCCAGCTCGGCGGCATGGCCGGCAAGGCGGTCTCGAAGCTGATGGGGCGCGAAAGGGGAGAGGAACGCCTACTCACGACCTGTGGAGCGGCGGCCGGCATGTCCGCGGCGTTCAACGCGCCGCTCACGGGCGTACTCTTCGCAATCGAGGAGATCCACAAGGAGTTCAACGCCCCGCTCATCGTTTCCGTCATGGCAGCTGCCATCAGCTCCGATTTCGTGGTGTCCCAGGTTCTGGGCGTGAGGCCCGTGCTGCAGTTCGTGTTCGCGGCAGACCTGCCTCACCACAGCTACGCGTTCGTCATCGCGCTCGGCATCTTCTGCGGCATCGCCGGTGCCGCGCACAACCGCGGCATGTTCTGGATGACGGAGAAGTTCGACAAGATCAGCCGACACGCGCCGTACACACGACTCATCATCCCGTTCCTCACCTCAGGTGTCCTCATCTTCCTGGCGCCAGACCTCGCCTGCGGCGGTGACGCGATCGTGGAGCGCCTCGCGCAGCAGCAGTCGCTCGCCATCGGGACGATAGCGCTTCTCCTCTTGGGAAAGTACCTCTTCACGACGCTCTGCTTTGGCTCCGGAGCCCCTGGTGGCACGCTGTTCCCGCTTTGCGTCATGGGAGCGCTCCTCGGCTGCCTGTTCGGCAGGCTTGCCGTCAGCTATCTGGGACTCCCTTCCGTCTTCGTCACGAACTTCATCGTCCTGGGCATTGGGGGTCTGTTTGCCTCGGTCGTGAGGGCCCCCGTCACGGCGGTCGTGCTCGCGTTCGAGCTCACGGGCAGCATGGACGCGCTGCTGTCCGTCTCAATCGTGTCCATCCTTTCCTACGTGACCGCAAACCTTCTGCAAGTCGACGCGTTCTACGAGCATCTTCTGGGTCGCCTTCTGGGCAACATGGGCCACAAGGACTCGGACCGCCTGAACGGTAACGGCGAGAAGTGCCTGCAGAACTTCGTCGTGGGCGCCGGGTCGGAGTGCGAGGGTAAGCTCATCCGCGACATCGCGTGGCCCAAGTCCGTGCGCGTGGTCCTGATAGACCGCGCCGGCGAGGAGGTCGTTCCCACGGGAAGCGTCAAGCTCCAGGCACTCGACAACCTGCTGCTGATTCTGGACGCCAACAGGCAGGACGAGGTGCGCGAGCAGCTGTGGCAGATGTTCGGAAGCTCGCTTACGTCCAACTGGAGACCGAAGTCGTCGCGCCTGCGCCACCAGATTCGCAAGCTTCGGGCGGAACACGACTCGAGGTAGGGGAAGCTGGACGGCCTTGGGCATCGATGTCTCGTATGGGAGAAACACTCTTACTTTACATAAGATATATTATCACGGTTTTAAGTCAACTTTGACCGTACGCCTGTCTTACTAGTTCATGGACCGTGCTGCGACTACCGGATCCTCTCTCTCGGCTGATACGGCTATTGCCAGAACCACACCTAATCGAAAATGGCACCTGAGTCTTCCGCGTGCTCCCACGTTGGTCCGTCAGTCGCAGCCTAGCGCCCAGCAAGTATCACGACAACGCCTTCCCATACGCAGGAGTCATCACATCATCCGGACATGTTGCACGTCCCAATACTATCAACGCACCCGATGGCACATGAAGGTACGCGGCCGGACGTGCTTGGTGATTGCCAATCCGTAATTGCAGTTCGTCCGCAACGTAACCCTCCGCAGTCACTACCATTTACGCCCCTGCGCTACGTAGGGAGCGTGGCCAGTCAAGCTCCATGCCCGACAAGCTTCATGCCCGACAGGTTGCAGGAGCCACCGCAACCCTCAACCATGTCTTCTAGAGAGCTGAAAGGTAGCCTGAACGTTACATAATATACTTGAGAGTTTTCCAGAACTCTCAAGTTACAAGTCAACAAGCAGCAAAAACGCCGCCCTTGATACAAGGGCGGCGTAACAGTACGCGTATTTCAACAAACTAGCCCTCAACCGGCTGCCCAAGGAATCCCGCGACGCTTGTGGCTGCAATGGCGCCGTCAGAGGCCGCCGTGACAATCTGCCTGAGTGCCTTCTGACGTATGTCGCCGGCCGCATAGAGTCCTGGCGTGGCGGTTGCCATGTGGTCATCCGTTATGACGTAGCCGCTCGAATCCCTTTCGACGAGGTCGCGCACGAGCTCGCTAGCGGGAACGCGTCCCACAAACACGAAGACCCCAAACGAGCCCTTATCGAAGTCCTGCGTAGTCTTCTCACCCGTAACGGTGTCCTCAAACGTGATCGACTCAAGGAGGCCGTCTCCAGAGACGGAAACCACTTTCGAGTTGAACATGACGTCTATCTTGTCGCTCTTCTCGACCTGGCTTTGCACGGCCGCCTGAGCCCTCATGTGGTCCTTGCGCACGACCATGGTTACCTTATCCGCAAACTTGGTGAGGAAGAGCGCCTCCTCTGCCGCGGAGTTGCCCCCTCCGACAACGAAGATCCGCTTGCCGCGATAGAACATGCCGTCGCATGTGGCGCAGTAGGACACTCCCCTTCCGCCAAACTCCTTCTCGCCGGCAAATCCCGCATGCCGCGGCGTAGCACCACCAGACACGATCACTGCCTTGGCAACGTACTCGTGCTCCGAGGTCGTGACGACAAAGACGTCCCCGTTCTTCTCGACGCTTCTGACAACTTCCATCTGAATGGTTCCGCCAAGGTCTTTGACCTGGGTCTGCATTGCCTCGACGAGACTGTAGCCATCGGTGTGAGGAACGCCTGGATAGTTGTCGACTTCGCTCGTGAGGATTACCTGTCCTCCAACCGCCTCCTGCTCCAGGACGACGTTGTCGAGAAGAGCTCTCTGAGCGTAGATGGCGGCAGATAGACCGGCTGGCCCTCCGCCGATAATGACAAGGTCCTTCTTGATCTGATCCATGTCGGGTCCCTTCTTCGGAGTCTGTTCTAGTAGCATTATACCCGACTATTTTAAATAGCGCACAATATAATCGGCCACATACAAAATGCATGCGGCCGATTACGGACTTGGAAGCTTTTCTCGTCTTCCTACTTCTGGCTATCCACAGCCTCGTTCTTTGGCTTTGCGGGCGGAAGAATCAGGTTCATGATGATTCCCACGAGCGTGGACGTGGCCATTCCGGGAAGGGTGTAGGACCCAATGGGAATGGAGATGCCGGAGGTCTCCATGCCGACGCCAAGGATGATGACGACGGACGCAATCATGAGGTTACGGTTCTCGTCGAAGTCGACATGATTGGTCACAAGCATCCTAAGGCCGTTCGACGCGATGAGGCCGAACAGGAGGAGGCTCACGCCGCCCATGACGGGGACGGGGATTGAGTTGATGAACGCAGCGAGCTTGGGGCAGAAGCCGCCTACCAGCAGCGCAAAGCCAGCCGCATACCAAAAGACCTGCGTAGAGTAGACGCGGGTGACGCTCATGACGCCGATGTTCTCGGCATACGTCGTGGTGGGAGGACCTCCAAGGAAGCCAGAGATGAGCGTGGACAGGCCGTCGCCTGCAAGTGAGCGAGGAAGCATCTCTCGGTAGTCCTTGCCAACGATTTCACCAACCGCGAGGAGGTGTCCGATGTGCTCGATAACTACCACGATAGCGACAGGGGCGATGAGGGCCACGGCACCCGGATCGAAGTGCGGCGCCTGAATGGGCGGAAGGCCGATCCAGGGGGCGGAGACGACCTTCGAGAAGTCAACGAGCCCGAAGAAGCTGGAAACGATGTAGCCGACGATGATGGCAAGGAGGATCGGCAGCGTTCCGATGAGGCCTCCCATGCTGGAGAAGACCACCGCCGCGACAAGCGTGATTGCAGCGACTATCGCACCGCTTGCCACAAACGAATCCGTTGACGAGTTAAGTGCCATCTTCGCTGCGGTCGCAGAAAGGCCGACTCCAATGACGACCATGACCGAGGCGACAAGTACGGGCGGAAGGAGCCTGTCGAGCCACCCGGTACCGACGAGCTTGATGATCCCTGCGGTAGCAAGGAACACGAGGCCGGCAACCACGACGCCCGAGAGTGCCGTGTGTATGCTTCCCGTCGCCGCGGTCGCCGCGAGGATAGGGCTGATGAAGGCAAACGAGCTGCCAAGGTAGCTTGGAATCTTGTTGCGCGTGACGAGCAGGTAGCAGATCGTTCCGATACCGGAGCACATGATGGCGACGTTCGGGTTGAGACCCGTGAGGACGGGCACCAAGACGGTGGAACCGAACATGCTCATCATATGCTGGATGCCAAGAGGTATGGCACGTCCAACAGACACGCGGTCGTCGACGCCTATGATTTCTCTTTCGTGGTGAGCCATGCGCTCCCCTTTCTTTACTTGCAAAAAAGGGCCCGGCGGTGCCGGGCCCTCGTGAGCCGAGACTAGGACATCAGGAAATAGATGATGAACGCCACGATGGCGACCCACATCAACGGCTTGATCTCCTTGGCCTTGCCAGTGACGATGGCGGTGAGGCCATAGGCGATGAAGCCAAGGCCGATGCCGGAGGAGATTGAGTAGGTCATTGCGATTCCAGCGGTAGTGAGGAATGCGGGGAAGCCCTGCAGGAGGTCGGTCCAGTCGATCTCGTGGACCTCAGTCATCATGAGGAAACCAACGTAGACAAGTGCGCCGCAGGTTGCAGCGGAGCTGACGACGGAAATCAGGGGCGCGAAGAAAGCGGCGAGGATGAACAGGACACCAGTGGTGACGGAGGTGAGGCCAGTGCGGCCACCGTCAGCGGCGCCAGAGGCGGACTCGACGAAGGTGGTGATGGAGGACACACCCATTGCGCCACCCACGGCAGCCGCCGCAGAGTCGACGATGAGGATCTCCTTGATGTTCTCGACGTTGCCGTCCTCGGTGAGGAACTCGCCGTTCTTAGCAACGGCCATTGCAGTTCCCATGGTGTCGAAGAAGTCAGACATCATGAGCGAGAACGCAAAAACAAGGGCCGTCGGGTTCGCAAATACCTTGATCAGCCCCATGGTTCCGTTCTTGTCAGACATGAAAGGAGCGCCGACCGTAGAGAAGTCCAGTGCGTCTACGATGCCCTTGGGAGCGGCAGTCACACCAAGGGGGATTCCTACGAGAACGGCAACGATGATGCCGAAGAGGATTCCACCATTAACGTTAAGAGCAGCAAAGATGAGCGTTGCGACGATGGATACAATGCCAACAATGAACGCGGGGTCGTATACGTTGCCGAGGGTAACGACGGTACCCTTTCCAGCAACGACGATGCCGGCGTTCACGAGGCCGATCATTGCGATGAAAAGACCGAGGCCAACGGAGATTGCGTGTCGAAGGCTGACAGGAATCGCGTCCATGATCTTCTCGCGAAGCCCACAAAGGACGAGGATGAGGATGGCCATGCCCTCGACGAAGACGATGCCCATGGCCTCATGCCAATCGCCACCGCACATTCCAGGGGTGACTGCGGCAATCATCGCGTTGACGCCAAGGCCAGAGGCGCAGGCGAGCGGACGATTTGCGGCGAGACCCATGATGATGGTCATGATGCCGGCGCCAACGCAGGTGGCAGTGACCAGCGCACTGGTCAGAGGCTTACCGTCAGCGCCCAGTACGGCGCCGCTTAGCACTGCGGGGTTTACCGCAATGATGTAGGCCATGGCGAGGAACGTCGTGAGACCAGCGCGTAGCTCATCGCTGATCGACGAACCCCTTTCCCCAATATGAAAGAACTTGTCCATGGAACTCCCCCTCTTGGTACAGACAAACAGATACTCAGGTCGAAAGACCTATCCAAAAGGCGTCTAAACGCCACTTGAACCGAAACCGCCAGATCCCCTGTCAGTCTCGTCCAGTTCTTTAACCTCGACGAGACTGACAACGGGCACCTCTTGTATCACGAGCTGGGCAATTCTATCGCCCCTCTTGATGCGGATAGGATTGTGCGGATCAAGGTTGATGGCCACAACCTTCAGCTCACCACGATAGTGTGAATCGATGAGTCCGGGAGTATTGGGGAAAGAGAGGCCCTGCCTTAGTGCAAGCCCACTGCGCGGCTGCACAAACCCCGCGTATCCCTCCGGAATTGCGATGGCAAGACCCGTGGGGATTAACCTTCGCTCAAAGGGTTCGATAACCAGGTCCGCATTCGACCTCAGATCAAGACCTGCATCCCCCGGATATGCGTATCTGGGCAGCTCGACATCATTGTCAAGCCTCTGTATGTTCAGATTGATTTGCCTGCTATTCATCCGCAAGACTCCTAAGCTCCTCGTTGAACTCGTCAACGTCTTTGAAGTCCCTGTACACAGATGCAAATCTGACGTAGGCCACCTTGTCAATTACAACGAGCCTCTGCAGGACGAGCTTACCAATCTCCTGCGATTCAACCTCAGTCATACCATGGTCTCTGAGGTATGACTCGATATCGTCGATCAGTGCATTGAGACGTTCCAAAGGCACGTCGCGTTTGACCGTCGCAGCGACGAGGCCTCGCATGATCTTTTGTCTATCGAAGGTTTCTTTGGAACCATCCTTTTTTATGACAAGAAGCGGCATTTCTTCCCGTCGCTCATAGGTAGTGAAACGAGTGCCACACTTCACGCACTCACGCCTACGTCTAATCGCGTCATTACTTTCAGAAGGCCTAGAGTCAACGACTTTTGACTCGGTGCAGCCACATTTGGGACAGCGCAAAATACCTCCCTTACAGTTTTACAGTAGGAAGATTAACACAATTCCCACAATCAAAACCGCTCAGGAGGAAATTGAATCATTTCACGAAATATTAGTAGTAAAAGAGAGAAACTTACGCTTGATAGTTTGGCAAAACAATCTCAGTGCCGGGTACCAGTCCGTTAACGCCGACATCATTCTTGCTCTGAATCCAGTCTGCAATCTCTTTAGTCGATACGCCCTTAACTTTGCACATCTCTGCATATGACCATATAGACGATCCCTGCTTTGCAGCCACCTTGCTGACCTTAACGTCTTCGAAAGCATGGGAAATTCTCGAGGCTTCCGCCACTTGAATGCCGAAGCTTCCAATTACCACGCTCGCAACTATTGCAAGAGCGAGAACCGCGATTGACACCGGCCCGATCCGGTCGCCTCTCTCGCCTTCTTGTCCGTTGCGAACCCTGCCTTGATTTCGGCTGCTTACACAAGCGGGCTTCGTAACGTTGCCGGAAATAACTACAAAGGTATGGCTTTGCGGGCTAAGTGCGAGCGATCCGTCGGTGGTAAAGCTATAGCTCGTGTACTTGCGCTGAGTTGCGTTGCTCATATTGTCTTCTCTCTCGAAGTTGTTGCCACCTGTTTTAATCGAGGCGGTGGACATCAATTCGACTCCGAACATAGGTACGATATTAAGGAGAACATATGTTTGTGTCAATGCAAATCAGAACATCTGTTTGAATTCATTTGGCAAATGAAATATCATTGCATCAGTCGAAGGAGGAGAACATGTCTAAGGACCGACTCAGCAAGCGTCAGCTAGATATCTACAACTTCATCTGCAAATACACTGACGAGCACGGTTTCCCACCCTCGGTGCGTGAAATCGGGAAGGCAGTCGGCCTTGCGTCCCCGTCGACCGTGCACATGCACCTCAAGGTTCTCCAGGAGCGTGGCTACATTAAGCGCGACTCAAAGAAGCCTCGTACGATTGAGGTTGTTGACGGGGAAGGACGTCGTTCCAACTCCGCCATCGGCACTAAGGGAGTTGCGGAGATTAGACAGGATTTGGATTCGAACTCCATCAGTTTGCCCCTGGTTGGTCGGGTTGCCGCGGGCATACCTATACTTGCCGAGCAAAACGTCGAAGAGACACTCACCCTTCCGACAAGCATTGTTGGCGATGCAAGCTCATTCGTTCTCAGGGTGCATGGTCACTCGATGATTAACGCCGGAATCCTCGACGGCGACTACATCGTTGTGAAGGAGCAACACGATGCTCATGACGGTGAGATTGTCGTGGCACTGATTAATGATTCTGCAACGGTCAAGACGTTTTACCGCGAGAAGGACCGCATTCGACTTCAGCCCGAGAATGACTCGATGGAGCCAATCTATGTTCAAAATCCCATAATTCTCGGCAGGGTGACAGGTCTCTTCAGGTCCATCTCGTAAGGATCTTATGCTTTGCAAAGACGCCACAGAGAGTGCCGTTCTTGATCGAGTCCATGCGTTTGATTTGATACGTGGGTTTTCGGTCATATCGATGGTTCTGTTCCACTATTGCTATGACCTTAGGTTTCTCGCGGGTGTCCACCTGGACTTCTTCGCTCCGCCCTTCGTAGATATATGGAGGGCAAGCATTTCATGGACGTTTGTCTTTGTTGCCGGCTCCATGTACTCCTACTCGCATGACAACCTACGACGAGCGGGCAAATACCTATTCGTAGCTCTCCTCATATTTGTCGCGACATCAGTCGCGCGCGTGGACATTCCTATCAACTTTGGCATCATCTTCTGTATGGGGGCATGTACTCTTACGACTTATATCCTGGATAGACTGAGGATCCTACCCAAGGGAATATTCGGAGCCGTTGTTCTAGCGCTCCTATTTCTCTCTTCCCTCCACGTTCCTCAGGGGTACCTATCTCTCCTTGGTCAAAGAGTCTTTCTTCCGCGAGGGCTCTATGATTGCGGTTGGCTTTCTTGGGCCGGATTTCCAGGACCGTCCTTCTCTTCTGGTGATTACTATCCCCTTATCCCCTATGCGTTCCTCTATCTCTCCGCAAACTCCCTCACTACGCATGTGAAAAAGTCCGGGTTTCCAGTGTGGTTCTCGAAGCTAAAAGGCGCCCCACTTGAGTGCGTGGGACGCCATGCTCTTCCAATTTACCTGCTCCACCAGCCTGTCCTGCTGCTTCTCTCATTGCCCTTCATGGGTTGATTTACTGCGGCTTCGTGGTCTTCCCTACTCTTCCTCGACCTTATAAGGATTGAGCGTCTCATACATTCTTGCGGACGCTTTGACGGTAGCCAACAGGCCCTTCTGCTCGTATCTCTCGCTGATGACTTGGCATCTCTCGTGAACCATCTTCATGAGTAAGCCCTTCTCGTACGGTATCAAGGCCGTTATCGTCTTATCCCCGCGAGAGGCCTCTTGCGAAACGCGATAGAGCAAGCCCTTTATCCCCGTGCCCTCTTTTGCAGAGATGAACTCGGATTCGGGATTCGATGCAAGCAGGTGAGCCCTTTCATCTTCGTCAAGCAGGTCCATCTTGTTATATACGACAACCGATGGGATCTCGTCTGCGCCTATCTCCTTCAGAATCGAGTCTACGGCAGCGATTTCCTTGCCAGCATTCCTGTCATTGGAATCTACCACCTTAAGTATGAGGTCAGCCGCCGTGACTTCCGCCAAGGTCGACTTGAAGGATTCCACAAGCATGGTTGGAAGTTTCTGTATGAATCCCACCGTATCTGTAACGGTGATCCTCCTGCCCTCTTCAAGGTCCATGGCGCGTGTAGTAGGGTCCAAAGTTGCGAACAGCTCGTCCTGGACGTAGACTCCGGCGTTCGTGAGTCTGTTAAGAAGAGTTGACTTGCCGGCATTCGTATAGCCAACGAGGGCAACCCGGTAGACGCCAGAGTCCCATCTCGCCTTGCTTCGGACTCCGCGACGCGTTTCGAGCCTGTCAAGCTCTTTCCTTAGCCAGGAGATGCGCTTCCTCACAAGACGCCTGTCGACCTCGAGCTGGCTCTCGCCCTGTCCAAAGCGGCTTCCGATTCCTCCGCGGGTCTGTTCGCCCACAAGGTGGCTCCACATGCCCCTGAGGCGCGGGTAGACATACTGCAGCTGCGCAAGCTGAACCTGCAGCCTTCCCTCGTTCGTCTTCGCGTGTTCGCCGAAGATGTCGAGTATCAGCGCGGTCCTGTCAATCACCTTTACGTCGCGGCCGACGATACGCTCAAGGTTCGACTGCTGTGACGGAGTCAACTCGTCGTCGAAGATGACGACGTCCGCCTCCAGGTTCCTCGCAAGGCTTACGAGCTCCTCGGACTTGCCGCTTCCAATGAACGTCTTCGGTACGGGTGCGTCCAGCCTCTGTACCATCCGGTAGACTACTTCCGCGCCATCCGTCTGAGCCAGCCGCTCAAGCTCGTCCATGGACTCCTCGATCGACCATTCGGAATCGCCCATGTCGACGCCCACCAGAATCGCCCTCTCGGGGACCGGCGCGGTGTAAAGTGGCTTGAACCTTCCCACCTACTCATCTCCATCGCTCTTGAAGCCGTCAATCACAAACTCTGATGCCTCTTCGATCGTCATGGCATCCAAGTCGACCTCTCGCGCCCTGCCGTCGCGTCGTATCCATGACAGCTGCCTCTTCGCATAGCGCCGCGACCTGAGCTTTATCGTCTCCACGCACTCCTCGAGCCCGCAGTTTCCGTCCAGGTACTCGACTACTTCCTTGTACCCTATGGCCTGCGCTGCGGTAGTCGATTCCCGCAGGCCCTGGTCGAGAAGGGCTTTGACCTCTTCCACCAAGCCCGCTGCCATCATCGCGTCCACGCGGGCATCGATTCGTCTGTACAGCTCTTCTCTCCTACGAACCGTTGCGAAGATCGATGCGACGTAATGCGGGGCGTGTCTCTTGAGCCCCTCGTGCTCCTTTGCGTAGGACGTTCCCTCGTCCAGCAACTCGAGCGCACGCTCAACCCTGCGTACGTTGTTGGGGTGTATGAGTTCCGCGCTCCTAGCGTCACGGCTCCTGAGCATCTCCCACAGCGACGCGGCTCCCTGTCGACGAGCCAGTTCCTCGTACTTGCGCCTTGAGTCGCCGCCCTTCGTACCGCGCGGGAAGTCCATCTCGTCGATCACGGCGTCGAGGTAGAGGCCAGTGCCGCCGCACAGCACGGGTACCCTGCCGTTTTGGAGCAACCCGTCCACGCGGGCCCTCGCCTCCCGCTGGAACACCTGGGCGGAATAGTCAAACCTCACGTCCGCAACGTCCACCATGAGCAGCGGAACGCGCCTTGACTCCTTGGGCTCCTTCGCCGTGCCGATGTCCATGCCGCGATACACCTGCATGGAGTCCACCGACACGACCGACGTCCCAAGCCGCAGGGCCACCTCGTCCGCAAGGGAGCTCTTGCCCGAGGCGGTCGGCCCCACGATCGCTATCAGCCTAGGCCTGTCGTCGCTCATCGCGGCTCGCCGACCAGCTTACCCCGCAGGTACCACGTCTTCGCGACGTCTACCTCGACGTCGCACATCTTGCCGACGAAGTCCCCTGCCACCTTGCCCTCGGGCAGGTCGAACAGGACGGTCTGGTTCTTCGGGCTGTGTCCCACGAGCACGGAGCTGTCGCGCTTCGAAGTCCCCTCCACAAGCGACGTGACCGTCGTGTGCAGGTCGACCTGGTTCGCATCGTGCGCTAGGTCCTCAACGAGCCTGGCAAGCCTGTCGAAGCGTTCCTGAATCACCTCGCGCGGAGTGTCATCCTGGATCTTCGCAGCAGGCGTGCCCGGACGCTTGGAATAGATGAACGTATACGCGGATGAGAAGCCCACCTCGCGGACAAGCGTGAGCGTCTGCTCGAAGTCCTCTTCCGTCTCCCCCGGGAACCCGACGATGATGTCGGTGGTAAGCGCGATGCCCGGAACGGCAGCCTTGATCCTCTTCGCAAGGTCGATGTACTGCTCTCGCGTGTAGCTACGGTTCATGGCCTTCAGCACTCGCGACGAGCCGCTCTGGACTGCAAGGTGCAGGTGCGGCATCACGTTGGGCACCTCCGCCATGGCGGTGATGATCTCGGGCGAGAGGTCCTTCGGGTTCGATGACGTAAACCTTATGCGCTCGACACCCGTCTCTCCCACCGCGCGAAGCAGTTCCGCAAAGCGAAGCTCGCCATATAGGTCCTTGCCGTACGAGTTGACGTTCTGGCCGAGCAGCGTCACCTCGCGCACGCCGTCGTCCACCAGGCGGCGGCACTCGTCCACGATGCGCTCGAAGACACGGCTCTTCTCGCGTCCGCGAACGTACGGCACGATGCAGTACGTGCAGAAGTTGTTGCAACCGGTCATGATGGGAACCCATGCGTGGAACTGCTGCTCGCGATGGCTCGGAAGCTCCGTTGAGAAGCCCCTGCCCTCCTCGACCGTGTCGACGAACACCTCTCCATCGTCGCCGTCCTCGAAGGCGTCCACCAGGAGCTGTGGCACGGACGCGAGCGCGCTCGTGCCGAACACGACGTCCACGTTGGGAATCTTCTTCTTGAGGGCCTCGCCATCGCGCTGCGCAATGCAGCCGCCTATGGCAACGACGCGCCTCCCGCAGGGCGGCTTTGGCAACCTCACCAGGTTCGACGCCTCGCCGTACAGGTGCGTGTCCGCCTTCTCGCGCACGGAGCACGTCATGAACACGACGATGTCCGCCTCGGAGACGTCGCTTACCTGGACGCAACCGCAGTCGTCCAGAAGACCCGCCACCCTTTCCGAGTCGTGAAGGTTCATCTGGCATCCGAACGTTCGGACGTGGTAGGTTTTCCCTACGAGCTGTGGAACGTAAGACAAGCTAGACCAACTCCGTTGTTTCGTGTGGCGACGACTCCGTGCGAGCCGCGGGAACCAGGCGATGGACATAGACCGCTATTCGAATTGCCGTCCTATTGTCGCCGTTGATTTCGATGTCGGCAAACGTGGGCGCACAGGAAATGTCCACGCCTGTGGGGATAAGGAAGCCACGCGCGATGGCTACGGCCTTTATGGCCTGGTTGACGGCTCCTGCTCCTACCGCCTGCATGTTCACCGGGACGCCGTCCTTCACCATGCCGGCGACAGCACCTGCTACGGATGCCGGGGACGACTTGCTGGAGACCTTGAGAAACTCCATCTCTGTAACTCCTGATTACGCTGCGAGCTGTTTCGTTTCTGGTATGGGTTATTGACGTACTGAAGGTACCATTTCCTGCTCAAACGTCAATCCCCGTGATTCTAATCCGATTCGTCTATGTCGAACGTCACGACGATCTTTCCGCGGGACACGCGAATTCGCGGCTCGTCCGAGAGGTTCAGGTAGTACTTGTCCGCAAGGATCCTGAAGTCCCTCTCGACCGCGCGCGAGAATTCCTCCGCGTCCCCCTTCGATATCTTCAGGCCGCGCCTGTCCTTCATGAGGTCGATCGCGCGTTCGATCGACTTGTCGCTCTTGTGCGTGAGCCGCTTCAACACGCTCCGCTGCGGATGTATCTGGCCCGCTATGATGCGGTGCGCGGTCCTCTCGCTCATATCGAGCCCAAGGCTCGCCGAGACCCTCATGAGCTCGGAGGCGTCCGCGGCGGCATGCATCCTCTCCAACACGGGCAGCTCGCCCAGGTCGTCGATGAACAGTAGAGAAGAGCCTTCGACCGTAGGCTTGACGCGCTTTCGGGCCGTCGCCACCATCTCGGCGGGCGACCCGAAGTACACGTTGCATCTCCCCCGCTCCTCGAGCGCGAACTCGCAGCACGTTCTCACGATGTTGTGCGGACCCGTGGCGACGACCTGATTGCCCTCCTCGTCCGTACCGAGCGTCGGCCAGGTAGACTGGTCCTTTCGCTCCGCAAGGGTCCCTGCGTCGGTGACGATCCTGATGGCGCTGCCAAGTCCCGGTGCCGATGACATCACCCGTGCGGATTCGGCGTTCTCCCTGACGGAATAGAGCGCCATACCCCTGCCGTGAATTCCCCACCGGTCCATGTGGACTGACTCGAGCTTCGAGGTCACACGTGCCTCGAAGATCCTGTCCTGCATCTCCTCCGGGATGCCGCATCCGTCATCGAGGACGGTGAGGTAGCGCTTCTCGCCCTCGCGCGTCGTCGCGACGAAGATGTTCTCGGCACCGGCATCGCGCGAGTTTCGAAGCATCTCTATCACGACGTCCTCGATGCAGCGGATGTCGTGCTTTGCCTGACGCCTTTCGGCCTCGGCAACCCGGAGACGGACGAATCCGTCTCCGTAGTTCTCCTCTACCCTCAGCGACCTCTCGCCGCCCATGGAGGCGACGAAGTCCACGAGGCTTGACGCAGAATCGGACATCGCAGCTACTTTGCGATGTCGACCGCGCGAGACTCGCGAATCACGACGACGCGCACCTGACCGGGATACTCCATCTCGTCCTCGATCTGCTTCGCGATGTCGTGGGCGAGCACCGTGGCCTCGGCGTCGGAGATCTTCTCGGGCTCAACCATGACGTGGAGCTCGCGACCGGCCTGCATGGCGTAGGTGCGCTCGACGCCTTCATGGGCGTTCGAGATCTCCTCGAGCTTTTCGAGCCTCTTAATGTAGTTCTCGGCGGACTCGCGACGAGCACCAGGTCGTGCGGCCGAGATGGCGTCGGCGGCCTGGACGAGGGCGTCGAGGACGGTGTCGGGCTCGATGTCGGCATGGTGCGCCTCGATCGCGTGCACGATCTCGGGCTTCTCACCATAGCGACGGCAGAGGTCGGCACCAATCACCGCGTGCGGGCCCTCGACCTCGTGGTCGATTGCCTTTCCGAGGTCGTGGAGGAGCCCCGCCCTCTTGGCGGGAGTGGGATCGAGGCCAAGCTCGGACGCCATGATTCCGCAGAGCTCGCTCACCTGAATCGAGTGCTGCAGCACGTTCTGCCCGAACGACGTCCGGTAACGCAGCGCGCCAAGCGTCTTCACGAGCTCCGGGTGCAGGTCGTGGATGCCGGCGTCGAACGCAGCCTGCTCGCCAGCCTCCTGGACGCGTTCGCTCACGAGCTTCTCGGCCTTCTTGTACATCTCCTCGATGCGCGCGGGATGAATCCTGCCGTCCGCGATGAGGTTCTCGAGCGCCACGCGCGCCGTCTCGCGGCGGACGGGGTTGAAGCTCGAGAGAACGACGGTCTCGGGCGTGTCGTCGATTACAAGGGATACGCCCGTTACCTGCTCGAAGGTTCGGATGTTCCTTCCCTCTCGACCGATGATACGACCCTTGAGGTCGTCGGAGGGAATGTGCACGGAGGTGACGGTGATCTCGCCGGCCTGGTCGGCGGCGCAGCGCTGAATGGCCGTGGAGACGATTTCTCGTGCGGTCTTGTCAGCCTGCGCGCGAACCCGCTGCTCCGACTCGCGCAGGATCTGGGCCTCGTCGCGGACGGCCTCGGAACGCACCCTGTCCAGCAGCTCCTGGTGCGCATCCTCTCTCGTGAGGTCGGCGATGCGCTCGAGCTCCGAGGTCTGCTTGTGGAAGAGCTGGTCCACCTCGCTCTTGCGCTTGTCTAGCTGCCCCTGGAGACTCGAGAGCTGGTGCTCCTTGCGGTCGAGCGCGTCATTCCTGCGGTCGAGAGACTCCTCGCGCTGCATGATCCTGTTCTCTAGCTTCTGGATCTCCTGCTTGCGCTTCTTTTCGTCAGACTCGGACTTCTGCTTCAGCTGCAGAATCTGCTCGCGCGCCTCTACGAGCGCGGCCTTCTTCGCGGTCTCCGCGTCGTGCTTCGCGTCGCTTGCGATGCGCTCCGCCTGTTCCCTCGCGTCCTCGACGGCCTTGTTGGCCTCCTGGACCTTCGAGTTGTTACCACTCGTGACCACGAAATAGGTGACGAGCGCGCCTACGACGAGGCAGACAATTCCAATTACGATTTCCATGTCTGGGCTCCTTGATGTATGAACGTGCATAGTGGTTCAGGAGACTGCCATTCTTGGCAGAACCCGCCATCAGAGGAAAATCCCGGCCCTGGAAAGCCTATGTCAGCAGAACAGATATCAACTAATGAACGTCAGCTGCCATAACAGCAGACGAGAAAATACTCAAACGGCACATTTATCGTAAGTTTATTCGGGCAGACTGTCAATCTGGCCTTCCGCTTACATGAGGCGTCGTACTTCTGGCAACATAATTACTGCAAACGCAGTCTCACTCTGCATCGTCACAAATCTTGTGGGCCACGCCATATGCAACCGCCCCCGAGAAACCTCTCCCCATCACGAAGCGAACCACCTTGGAGAACCTGTTCCGCTCCGAGAACGTCTTCCTGGATGCGATCTGCAAGGCGCGCTCGAACTCGTTGACCTCGTCGAAGTACTCGAATGGCCAGCCGTCGAGGCATCCTGCGTCGACGCCCCTCGCCCTCAGCGCGGCAGACACCTTTCGCTCGCCCCACCCTGACGACACCTTTGAGCGTATGAAGGCGTCGGCGTATCTCGCGTCATCAAGCAACCCCACGTCGCTCGCGCGCCTGAGGTACTCGTCGACGACTGGACCATAGAACCCGTCCTCCAGAAGCTTCGCCCTCATCTCGGCGGTCGAGTAGTCCCTTCTGTTAAGCAACGACTCCGCCCGCTCGGAGCAGCACTTCCTCTCCAGGTCCCGTTCCAGCTCCATGACGGAACGCGCACTATCGGCCGCCCAGGGCCTCTCGTCGGCAATCCCCTTCAGACGCTTCGCAACCACGACGGGAATCGACAGCCTTCGCTCCGACCCCTCCTCCGAAAGGACGAGCTCGGCGCGCGCCTTTCGCGCGCCGAGCCGAGCCTCGCCCCTTTTCGGGAGGTTGAGCTCCCATGACTCCATGCCTAAGCTTCCTTGCCCTCGCCATCGGCCGGCTTGGAGACCGGCTCACCGACCCTTTCGTCGCCGAGCGCGAGACCGCAGGCGACGCGCACCTTCTGGTCGATCTCGTCCCTGAGGTCGGGGTTCTCCGCGAGGAACTCCTTTGCCGCCTCTCGCCCCTGTCCAAGGCGCTCCGTCTCGTACGTGAACCACGAGCCGCTCTTGTCCACGACGCCGTAGTCGACGGCCATGTCCAGGATCGAGCCCTCCTTGGAGATGCCCGTGCCGTACATTATGTCGAACTCCGCCTGCTTGAAGGGGGGAGCCACCTTGTTCTTGACGACCTTCACCCTGACGCGGTTGCCGATGACGTCGCCGTTCTTCTTGATGGAGTCGATCCTGCGAATGTCCATGCGCACCGACGAGAAGAACTTGAGGGCTCGGCCGCCGGGCGTGGTCTCGGGGTTGCCGAACATGACGCCGATCTTCTCGCGAAGCTGGTTGATGAAGATGCACGTGGTCTTGGACTTCGCAAGGGAGCCCGCGAGCTTTCGAAGCGCCTGGCTCATGAGACGCGCCTGCAGTCCCACCGTGGTATCGCCGATCTCCCCCTCGATCTCCGCACGCGGGACGAGTGCCGCAACGGAGTCAACGACGACGACGTCGATGGCGCCGGAGCGAACGAGCATGTCGCAAATCTCAAGCGCCTGCTCTCCCGTGTCCGGCTGGGAGATCAGCACCTCGTCGATGTCGACGCCGATCCTCGCCGCATATCCTGGGTCGAGGGCGTGTTCCGCGTCGATGAATGCGACCACGCCACCCATCGCCTGGGCCTCTGCCAGGATCTCGAGGGAGAGGGTCGTCTTTCCCGAGGACTCGGGACCGTAGATCTCTATGATTCTGCCGCGTGGAACACCACCTATGCCGAGTGCGGCGTCCAGCGCGAGCGAGCCAGTCGGAATGGCCTCGATCTCGAGGTCCGGGCCATCATCGCCGTACCTCATGATGGAGCCCTTGCCAAACTTCTTGATGATCTCGGACGTGGTCGCGTCGATCATCTTGTCTCGCTCTTCTCCGTACGTCTTCTCGTGCACCTCGCGCACGGAACCCTTGCTCTTGGCCATTGCCCTCCCCTTCTCTGCTACCAGTCGCAATCTTATACGAACAACCGTTCTATGTCAACGTTGACACCCCATGTTAGCGCAGCGCACTCGCAGATGCTTCTCATTTGCTTTGCCGAAGTCTTTGCCATGCGAGCCGCATGAGAAAAACAAAAGGACCCGGTGGTGCCGAGTCCCAAGTACCGAAACTAGTTTGCGATATTCAACTCAGGTTGCAGAAGGTTAGTCTGCGTCCGCAATGTAGCGCCACGACTTCATGAAGTAGTCGATGCCAGACCATGCCGTCAGGACGACCGCGATTATCAGCAGCACGTTCGAGATCCCCAGAAGGACGGTGTACAGGGGCCCCGCGGGAAGCGCGCGCACAAGCAGCAGGCCGGAGATCGAGACCATCGTGGTCGCGGTCTTCCACTTGCCGAGGTTGCTCGCCGCGATGACGGTGCCCTCGGAGGCCACGACCATGCGCAGGCCGGACACCAGGAACTCCCTCGCGACGATGATGAGGAGCACCCACGCGGAAACCGCGCCCTGCTCCAGCAGGAAGCACAGCGACACGATGACGACGAGCTTGTCGGCGATCGGGTCGAGGAACTTACCGAACGTGGTCACCTCGTTGCGACTACGCGCAAGATAGCCGTCGAGCTTGTCCGTGAGGGACAGCACCATGTAAAAAAGCGCGACGAACAGCGCCGCACCAGAGAACGCCTTGCCGTCGCCGGAGCCGCAGACCTCGGCCGCAACCAGCCAAATCGGCACGAATACGACTCGAATGGACGTGACGATGTTCGCCGGGGTCCAAATACTGCTCTTTTTTCCTGCCATCAGGCTACTCTCCATCCACAATCTCGCCGACCAACTCATAGCAGAACGAATCCACGAGGTCGACCGTCACGACGTCGCCAACCGTCGCCTCCCCGGACTCGATGTGAACCGCACCGTCACAGTCGGGCGCCTGGAACCAGGTGTGACCGATGAGCTCCACCCCGTCGTCCGAATCGTCAACGCCGTCGATGATGACCTTAACCCTCTCGCCCACGTGCTTTGCCGTGGCACTGAATCCAAGCTCCTCCGCAACGTCGAGCAGCCGCTGCGCTCGGTCCATCTTGACGTCCTCGGGAACCTGGCCCTCCATGTTGGCTGCCTTCGTACCGTCCTCCTTCGAGTACGGGAAGACGCTCATGTAGTCGAACTCCTGCTCCTTGAAGAAGTCGAGAAGGGCCTCGAACTCCTCTTCCGTCTCCCCCGGGAAGCCGACGAGCCCCGTGGTCCGGAGCACCATGCCGGGAATCTCGGCGCGAAGGCGCGCGAAGAGCTGGCGCAGCTGCCCCTCGGAGCCGGAGCGCCCCATGCTCTTGAGCACGCGCTCGCAGCAGTGCTGTATGGGGATGTCGATGTACGGCAGAACCTCAGGCACGTCGCGGATGACGCTCACGAGGTCGTCCGTCATGCCCTCGGGCTGCAGGTACAGCACGCGGACCCAGCCGTCGTACGGCCTCACGACCTCCGCGACCCTGCGCAGCAGGTAGGCGAGGTTGCGCCCGTCGCCCAGGTCCGTGCCCCAGATGCCGGTGTCCTGGCCTATGAGGACCACCTCTCGGACGCCGCCCTCCATGAGCGAGGACACCTCGTCCAGGATCTCCTGCTCTTCTCGCGACTTGTAACGACCCCTGATGTAGGGGATCGCGCAGAACGCGCAGAATCGGTCGCAGCCCTCGCTGATCTTCACGAACGCGCTCGTGCCCTCGATGGTGCGGTGCGTGCCGGTGAGGTCCGCACGCCCTTCTCGCCCGTCGTTGCCGAGCACGGAGTCGACGACGGACACGATGCCGTCCTCCTCGTCGGCCTTCACGAAAGCCGCGACCTCGGGCAGCTGGTCGTCAAGGTCGTCGCCGTAGCGCGACGGCACGCAACCGCACATGACGATGGGCTTCTTGCGGACGCCTGCGCTGACCTCGTCCGCGAGGTCCAGCGTGGTGTCGATGGACTCGGACGTGGCGGACGCCAGGAACGAGCACGTGTTGATGAGGACGACGTCCGCGGAGTCGACGTTTTCCGCGACGCCGTAGCCCGCGTCTATCAGAAGCGAGCGCATGCGGTCCGTGTCGACCTCGTTCTTTGCACAGCCGAGCGTGACGAAGAGGCAGCGCTGCGGGCTAGCGGTAGTTGGTGAACTGGAGAGGCTGTCCATAGTCCCTTTCCTTTAGAGCGGCGATGACCTGTTGCAGGGTGTCGCGCGATGCGGAGCTCACACGGAGCTTGTCGCCCTCGACCGTCGCCTTGCACTTGAGCTTGAGGTCGCGGATGTCCTTCGAGATTCTCTTGGCGGTGTCCTTGTCGATACCCTGCACGAGCTGTGCGCGGCGCCTGACGGCCGCGCCCGTAGCTGGCTCGAGCTCGCCCCACCTGAGGGCGCCCAGCTCTATGCCGCGCTTCACCAGCTTGCCGTTCAGCACGTCCACGACCTGCCCCGCCACGAACTCCGATGGCGCCGTGACGGTGAACGTCTCGTCCTTGCGCGAGAACTCGATCGTGGCGTTGCTCTGCTTGAGGTCGTAGCGCTGCGTGAGCTCGCGCGCCGCCTGCTGGTACGCGTTGTCCACCTCTTGCATGTCAATGCTCGACACCACGTCGAAGCTTGATTCCTTGGCCATGCCTCATCTCCCTTCTTACGCGGTCGCGGGGCGCGGCCTCGCGTCCCGCCCGCTTCGCGAATCGAAAACCTATCCGTTGTCCGTCGTCTGGCCCGTCTGGTTCGTCGAGGTGCCGGTCGTCTGGGTCGACGTGGCTCCGGTCTGCTGCGTCGACGTCGTCGCAGCGTCCGTCGACGTGCCGCTCGTCGAGTCCGTGGACTGGCCGTCCGTGGACGTCGCGTCCGTCGTACCCGTTGCCGAATCGGTCGCCTGGCCGTTCGTGGACGTCGCGTCGTCCGAGCTGGAGGCGTCGTCCGTCTTGGTCACCTTCGTGCCCTGGATCGTGATCGAGCCGACGCCCGCAGTCTTCGAGTCGAACTTCTGCTTCTTGCCGTTCTTCTTGACGGAGACGGCCGTCGGGTTGCTCACCTGTATGGTGATGGAGTCCGTGACCGTGTACGTCTTCTTCCACGGGCCGGTCACTTGTTCCGCAACGTCGCTCTTGCCGTCCACCTCGATCTCGACCCACGAGACCTCGCCGTCGGCCACGGACACCGTGACCTTCGTCTCGGTGTTGGCCTCCTTCTCGGCCTTCGCCTTCTTCTCGGCGGCAGCGGCCGCCGCGGCCTCCTCCGCCTCCTTCTTCTCGGTCGACGTCTTGGACGAGCTCTTCTTGGTGCTTGAGGAGGAGCTCGACGTCGACACGGACACGGTCTTCTCGCTCGTGGCGCCCTGGTTCCTGACGCACGAGCTCACGGACGAGATGATGACCACCGTGATGATGAGGGCCGCTATGACGAGCGCGAACGCCGCGGCGCGGCGACCATCCGAGAAGAACGCCTCAACGACGCCCAGGACGCCGCCGTGACGCGGGGCCCGGCGCCGGCCGTCGCGCTGCTGGCGCGAGCCGCGTCCGCCCTGCGGCGGACGGCGCCGCACGTTGGGGCGCTGCATGTTCGCGATGTTGCGAGACGACTGGCGGCCGGAGCGCGTGGACGCGGCCTCGTACGGACGCGCGTCGTCGTAGCGGAGGTCGTCCACGTACTGGCCGGAAACGTCCTGCGTCATGACGCTGTCCCGCGCGGCGCGTTCCGCCCTGCCCTCGCGACCGGTGTAGCGCGCCGCGTTGCCGTACTCGTCGGGCTGGCGGCGGTACCTACCCTGCTGCTGGGTGCGACGCCTTCCGCTGCGCACGGGAACGTCCCGTCCCGTGTATCGCCTGTCCTCGTCGTAGACGCGGCCGTACGCTCCCTGCGGCGCGCCGGTGGCATAGCCCCGGTCGCGGCTGTAGCCGGCGTCCTGCCGGTAGCCTTGGCCGTACCCCTGCTGGTAGCTCTGTCCGTAGGCATCGTCGCCCGTCGCGCGCTGCATGCTCTGCCGGTAGTTCACGAGCGGGCTCGGGCGCGAGTTCTTGGGGCGGGGGCTCGACACCGCGGAGAACGTGGTGAGGTCGCCCGCGAAACCGCCGGACGTGGGCAGCAGGCCTGGCGTGCCACGGTAGCTCGCCCTTCGGCTCGCGGGGTCTCCCGGCAGCTCGTACACGGGCTCGTCGCGACCCGCGGCCCTCGTCCTTCTCGCCCTGCCGCCCGCGGTCTGCCGCTCCCACTCGCGCAGGTCGTTCGCGAACTGGTTGATGACCTCGCGGCTGTTCATGCCGAGGTAGCGAGCGTAGGAGGACAGCATTCCCTGTGCGTAGCCGCTCTTGGGCATCGCCTCGAAGTCGCCCTCCTCGAAGGCGATGAGCACCTCCTCCTTGAGGCGCAGCACGCTCGAGGCCTGCTTGACCGAAAGGCCCAGCTGGCGCCTCCTGTTGACGAGCATCTCGCTAAAGCGTGGACGTGGCATGCGCTACACCTCCCTGTACTTTGCCTCGGCGGCCCTGAGCTCCTCAAGTCCGTCCTTGTCCAGCAGCACCTCGCGCGGCTTCGAGCCCTCCGGCGGTCCGACGACCCCCTTCGCCTCGAGCATGTCCATGATCCTGCCTGCCCTAGCGTAGCCCACCTTGAGGCGCCGCTGCAGCCCGGAGGTGGAACCCAGCTGAGAGTCCACAACAATCTGCGCGGCCTCCCACACCAGCGGGTCGTCGTCCTCCGCGACGTCAGCGCCGCCGCCCGCGCTCGGCTGGCCGGGCACCACCTGCGAGAGGATCTCGTTGTGGTAGTCCGGTTCCGCCTGGTCGCGGATGAAGCTCACGACGGACTCTATCTCGTCGTCCGACGTGTAGCAGCCCAGCACCCTTCGCGGCGCGAGCCCGCGGTCCTTGAACAGCATGTCGCCGTTGCCCAGCAGGCGCTCGGCTCCCGTCTCGTCCAGGATGACGCGCGAGTCGATGCCGGAGGACACCTTCAGCGCCACGCGGCTGTCGATGTTCGACTTAATGAGGCCGGTCACGACGTTCGCGGACGGGCGCTGCGTCGCGATGACCAGGTGTATGCCCGCGGCGCGCGCGAGCTGCGCGATGCGCACGATGGACGCCTCGACGTCCTTTCCGGCCGTCATCATGAGGTCGGACAGCTCGTCGATCACCACGACGATGTACGGCATGGGCTCCGGCGGGTTATCCATCTCGGATAGCTTGCCCGTCGTGCACATCTGGTTGTACACCTTGATGTTCCTGGCGCCCGCGCGCTCGAACACCTTCAGGCGGCGCTCCATCTCGCTCACGGCCCACTGCAGCGCACTCGCAGCCTGGCGGGGGTCCGTGACGACGGGCACGTACAGGTGCGGCAGCCCGTTGTAGCAGCTGAACTCAACGCGCTTGGGGTCGATCATGATGAGCCTGACCTGCTTGGGGGTGGAGCGCATCAGAAGCGACATCACCATGGAGTTGATCATGACGGACTTGCCCGAGCCCGTGGTGCCGGCCACCAGCATGTGCGGCATCTTCGCGATGTCAGCCACGACGGGCTTCCCAGCGGAGTCGCGTCCGATGGCCACCTCGAGCGGGCCGCCTGTGGCGTACGGCAGCACGTCTCCCAGGTGCACGTTGGCGCGCCGGCTGTTCGGGATCTCGATGCCCACGTACGACGTGCCGCGAATGGGCGCGAAGATGCGCACCTTCTCGGCAGCGAGCGTGAGGGCGATGTCGTCCTCCAGGTTCTTGATCTTGCTGACGCGCTCGCCCTCGCCCATCTCGATGCGGAACGTCGTGACGAGCGGCCCCGAGACGTAGTCCACGACGCGGCTCGAAAGCCCGAACTCGTGCAGCGTCCCCTGCAGGCGCTCCTTCGTCTCGTCCAGTTCCTCCTTGCTCGAGGCGGAGTTCGCGCTGTTGGGGTTGGAGCTCAGCATCGAGAACGGCGGCAGCTCGTAGTCCTCGACGCCGTCGCCGGGCCGCTTCACGCCCTTTGGCGCCGCGGCGACGGCGCCCTTGGGCGAGAAGGACTCGCCCTCGGGCACGATGGGCATGGCCGTCTGCACGGACGCGGCCTTCGCCCCGGCGGCCTTGCCCGGCCGGGACGCCCGGCCCTTCTCGCCCGGCGCCTTGCGCGCGCTGTCAGATGTGCCCTTGCGGCCTATGCCCGAGCCCTTCGCGTCTCGCAGGAAGTCCGGCACGGCCGGCTGTGCGGCGGGCCTTTCGCCGGGCACCACCGGCAGCGGCGCCGTCACGGCAGGCGCCACGGCAGCTTCCGCGCCGTCCGTTTTGACGGAGCCCGCGGGAACGGCCTCGTCCTCGTCGATGGGCGGGTGCTTCTTGCGCCTGCGCTCCAGGATCTTGGTCTTCGCGCTCGAGAGCACGGTCGTCTTCTGCTCGGGCTCGTCCTCCGCAGGCTTCATGTCGGCCTCCGCGGTGGCCTGGTTGCGCCTGAACACCGTGGTGCGGCGCTCCGCGATGGGCGCCATGCCCGCGTCGTGCTGGTCGGCAAACGGGTCCTGCGCCATGTCGAGCGTCTCGTCATACGCATCGTACGCGGCGCCTCGGCCCGCCATGCGCTGCTGGCGCGCCGCCTCGTGGCGCGCCTCGAACGCCTGGTAGCGCTCGCGCAGCCTTTCGACGGCGCCGGATAGCGAGAACCCGCACACTATCGCGCCGGCGGCTATCACGCCCACCAGCACCACGTTGCCAACCGTCATGCCCACGGACTCAAGCAGGCACCACGCGATGCCGCCGCCCACGTACCCTCCGCGCGACGCCGCGACCTGCGCCACGAGCACGGCGTCGGGGTTCGTCTCCGCACCGGGCACGTTGATGCTCAGTATTCCCAGGATCGCCGCCACCACGAGCGCAAGCCCCACTGCGACGCGCGTTCCCGCAGAGCCCTCGCGCTCCACGAAGAACGTTGACGAGTACACGATGAGCGCCACGGGGCACAGGAACGCCCCCATGCCGAAGCACAGGGTCAAAAACTCGCCCAGGGCACGCGTGACGGGCGCGCTCGTGGGGGTCACGAGCGAGAGGAACATGACGACGGACACGACGATAAGCGCCACCCCGAGGATGTCGTTCGCCGCAGTGCCCCGCGCCGGTACCAGAGACTCTCGCTGGGCCCTGCCGCGGCCGGCCGAGCCCGAGCCCTTTGCCCTTCTCTTCTGTTGTGCGTTTGAGCTGCGTTTAGAGGGCATCTAAACCTCCATCACGACCGGGATGACCATGGGTCGCGTGTGGGTCTTGCTCCAGAGGAAGTTTGAGAGGCTGTTGCGGGCGTTCTTCCTGAGCATGTCGATGCTCGTGCCCTCCTTGCCGGCCGTGACCGAGACGTGCTCGCGCACGACGTCCTGCGCCTCGGTTATGAGCTGGTCGTCGCCGCTGAACGACACGCCCCTGCAAGCGATCTCCACGTCGCCGACCTTCTTGCTGCGCGGCGCGAACGTGACGACGCACGTAACGATGCCGTCGCTCGCGAGTTTCTGGCGGTCGCGGAACACGATGGGATCCGCGTCCGTGATGGAGAGGCCGTCCACGTACACGACGCCGGACTCAACCGGCTCTCCCCATGTGACCTTGCCGTTGCGCATCTCGAGCGTGTCGCCGTTGTCCGCGATGAAGATGTGGTCCGGCTTGATGCCCATCTTCAGGCCGAGCTTCGCGTGCGCGCGCAGGTGGACGGCCTCGCCGTGCACCGGCATGAAGTTGTGCGGCTTCGTCATCGCGAGCATGAGCTTCAGCTCCTCCTGGCTCGCGTGGCCGGACACGTGCACCAGGGTGTTCGACCTGTCGTACACGGTGCAGCCGATCTTCGAGAGCGAGTTGATGATGGACTGGACGCTCTTCTCGTTTCCGGGGACGGGCGTCGCGCTGATGATGACGGTGTCGTCGGACGTGATGGTGAACGACTTGTGCTCGCCCGCGGCCATGCGGCCGAGGGCGCTCAGGGGCTCTCCCTGGCTGCCGGTGCACAGCACCACGATCTTGTCGTCCGGGATGTCCTTCACGTCGTACGCGTCGATTATGTCCTCCTGGGAGATCTTCAGGTATCCCAGCTCGCGCGCGATCTTCGTGTTGTTAACCATGGAGCGGCCGGTCACGACCACCTTGCGGCCCACGGCCGTCGCGGCGTCGCACACCTGCTGCAGCCTGTGGATGTGGCTCGAGAACGACGCCACGAACACCCTGCCCGTCGCGTTCTTTATGATGTGGCGCAGCTGCGGCCCCACAGCGGCCTCCGACTGGGTGAAGCCCGGCCTCGTCGCGTTGGTGGAGTCGGACATCAGAAGGTCGATGCCCAGCGTTCCGTACCTGCAGATTGCCTGGTAGTTGGGCGTCACGCCGTCGATGGGCGTCTGGTCCAGCTTGAAGTCGCCCGTGTGGAGCACCGATCCCGCCGGCGTCCTCATGTACACGCCGAGCGCAGCCGGTATGGAGTGCGTCATGCTGAAGAAGTCGATGCTGAAGACGCCCAGATTGATGTGGGTGCCGTTCTTGACCTCGCGGAACTTGGGCGAGTTCAGCTTGAACTCCTGCAGCTTCGCCTCGATCATGCCCAGCGTGAGCTTGGACGAGTAGATGGGCACCTTGCGCCCCAGGTCCATCAGCAGGTACGGCAGCGCGCCCGTGTGGTCCTCGTGGCCGTGCGTGATGATGATGCCGCGAAGCTTCTCCTCGTTTTCCAGCACGTAGGAGTAGTCGGGCAGCACCAGGTCGATGCCGGGCTGCTCGTCGTCGGGAAACATCAGGCCCGCGTCCACGAGCACCATGTCGTTGCCGTACTCGAACGCGGTCATGTTCTTGCCAATGCCGTCGAGGCCTCCCAGCGGGATGATCCTCAGCGGCGTCTGCTTTTTCGCCATTGTCAGATTTGTCCTTTCGACAGGTTTGTATCTCAAATATCTTTTCGGCAGCATTGTGCTGTCGGACATTTCGTAAAGAACTATTGTAGTGTGCCCGCCCACATCTTTAGTGATGCAGGTGTGGATTCGAAAACACAAGCTCTCGTCATTGCGCGCAAACGCCCATGCGCGTCACATATGTCAATTGAGTCTAGGAAGAGAGATTCCTGACGCTTTCGGCGATTGATTCTTTCCGTTAACCGAGACTCCACGAGTTCCATCTCGTTTAGGTCATCATGAAATAGAAGTAGTCTGTTTCGTTGAGAAGGGGTGGTATGTATGACTCCCGATGTTGCATTCGCCACTCTCGCATCGATTCTTCAAATAGTTTCTGAAATTGTCAAGCCCGTAGCCTTGGTTCTGCTGTGCGTGGCCCTCGTCATCTACATTCGCAAGAACCGTTAGTTTATCCTAAATGCATCCATCCTTCGTACGTACCAATTTCTCCGTACGAGAAGAGCGGGGAGCCCCGGTTGGGACTCCCCGCTCGCTTCATGCGTAGTGCCTCTCGTCGGGCCTAGCCCTCGTGGTGGCGCCTAGGCTGGCGCTGCTCGCCATTTCCGCCCTTGTCGCCCACGTGGCGGCGACGACGGTGGTCGCCCTCGCGCTTCTCGCCCTTGCGCTCGGCGCCTGCGGGAGCCTCGGGCTTGTCAAGACGGTCGAGACTGATCTTGCCCTTCTCGTCCACCTCGATGACCTTGACCCTGACCTCGTCGCCCACGTTGAGCACGTCCTCGACCTTGTCGACGCGGCCCTTAGCGACGCGGCTGATGTGCAGCAGGCCGTCCTTGCCGGGCAGCAGCTCCACGAACGCGCCGAACGGCTGGATGTTCACGACGCGGCCGGTGTACTCCTCGCCCACCTCGGGAACCTTCACGATGGCCTTGATGCGCTCCGCGGCCTCCTCGCCGGCACCGTTGGTGCCCGCGATGAAGACGGAGCCGTCCTCCTGGATGTCGATCGTGGCGCCCGTGTCGTCCTGGATGCCGCGGATGACCTTGCCGCCGGAGCCGATGACGTCGCGGATCTTGTCCGTCGGGATGTTGAGGCTGATGATCTGCGGCGCGGTCTCCTTGGTGTGGGCGCGCGGCGCGGGAATCTGCTCCAGCATCGCGTCGAGGATGAACATGCGGCCCTCGTGCGCCTGCTGCAGCGCCTGCTTCAGGATCTCGGGCGTGAGGCCGGTGGCCTTGTTGTCCATCTGCATGGCCGTGATGCCCTTGGTGGTGCCGGTGACCTTGAAGTCCATGTCGCCGAGGAAGTCCTCGAGGCCCTGGATGTCGGTCAGGACGACGGTCTTGCCCTCCTCCTGGATGAGGCCCATGGCGACGCCGGAGACCGGGCGCTTGATGGGCACGCCCGCGTCCATGAGGGCGAGCGTGGAACCGCAGGTCGACGCCATCGACGAGGAGCCGTTGGACTCCATGACCTCGGACACGACGCGGATGGTGTACGGGAACTCCTCCTCGGAGGGGATCACGGGGAGAAGCGCACGCTCGGCCAGGTTGCCGTGACCGATCTCGCGGCGCTTCGGGCTTCCCATGCGGCCGGTCTCGCCGGTGCAGAACGGCGGGAAGTTGTAGTGGTGGATGTAGCGCTTGCCGTCCACCGGCTCGATGGTGTCGAGGCGCTGCCACTCGTTGAGCATGCCGAGGGTCGCGACGGAGAGCACCTGGGTCTGGCCGCGCTGGAACAGGCCGGAGCCGTGCACCAGCGGCAGGTAGTTCGGCTTCACCATGAGCGGACGGACCTCGGTCGCAGTGCGGCCGTCGACGCGCTCGCCGGTCTCGACGACCATCTTGCGCATGGCGTGTTTCTCGAGGCTCTTGAGCTCGACGGGAATCGCACGGTCCCACTCAAGCTGCTCGTCCTCGGTAAACTCGGCCCTGATGGCCTCCTTCAGGTCCTCGACCTTGCCCATGCGGGACTGCTTGTCCGCATCCTTCAGGGCCGCGGACATCTCGTCGAAGTGCGCGAACACGCGCTCGTGCACCTCGGGGACGGGCTCGTCCAGCTCGTACTCGCGCACGGGGAACGGTCCGTTGACCTCGACGCACTTCTGGAAGAACTTCTTCTCCTCCTCGCAGAACGCCGCGATGGCCTCCTGGCCAAACGCCATGGCCGCGAGCATGTCCTCCTCGGAGATCTCCTTCGCGCCCGCCTCGAGCATCGAGATGAACGTGGCGGAGCCGCCGAGCTCGAGGTCGAGGTCGGAGTTGTCGCGCTCCTCGTACGTCGGGTTCACGATGAACTCGCCGGTCTCGACGTCGCGACCGATGCGCACGCCCGCGAGCGGGCCCTCGAACGGCACGCCGCCCACGGTCAGCGCCGCGGAGGCGCCCATGATGCAGATGGTGTCGACGGAGTTCACCTGGTCCGCGACGAGCGGCATCGCGACGATCTGGACCTCGTTCCTGAACCCGTCGGGGAAGGACGGGCGGATGGGACGGTCGATCATGCGAGCCGTGAGGGTGGCCTTCTCGCTCGGACGCGCCTCGCGCTTCAGATATCCGCCGGGGATGCGGCCCACGGCGTACATCTTCTCGATGTAGTCGACGGTCAGGGGGAAGAAGTCGTAGTTCTTGCGCTCCTTCGAGACGACGACCGTCACGTTGACGGTGGAGTCGCCGCAGGAAACCAGGCACTCGCCCGTCGCCTGCTTTGCGAGCTCGCCCGTCTCCAGCTTGTAGTGCTTTCCGTAGAGGTCGAACTCGTGCGTAACCTTTGCCATTACTTTTCCTCTTATCTCCGCCTGCCCCTTTGCAGGCGGGCCGACAAACAAAGAGAGCGCCATGCCGGCGCCCTCCTCTTAACACCTTGTTACTGGATGTTGTCGCGAATGCCGAGGCTCTTGATGAGGCGACGGTACTCCTCGATGTCCTGCTTCTTGATGTAGGACAGGAGGCGACGACGCTGGCCAACGAGCATCAGCAGGCCACGACGGGTGTGGTGGTCGTGCTTGTGGAACTTGACGTGCTCGGTCAGGCCCTTGATGCGCTCGGTCAGAAGCGCGACCTGCACCTGCGCGGAACCGGAGTCGTGCTCGTCCTTGCCGTACTGCTTGATGAGCTCGGCCTTGCGCTCCTTGCTTACTGCCATGGTAAAACCCCTTTCACATAGATACGCCCCGAACTGGGTTGGCCGTCTGGCATTGGGCGGGCCACCAAGTAGGGGGTACGGACTGGTTGATAGTATCACGTGAGGGGACGCCGTAGCCGCGACGCCCGCGTCTTTTCTCGCCCCGGGCGCAATCACCGCATTTGGAACACAACTGCGACACAACTCGGACGGCGGGCTCGGCCCTAAAGGCTCAGCATGAACTCGAACGCGCGCAGGCGCGCGTCCAGGTGCGTGGCCGCCCACACGTGCGCGAGCGAGACGAGCTCCGTCGTCACGTCGACGCCAAGCTCCATCCGCAGGATGTCGTCGAACGTGGACTTCACGAGCGCCTGCAGGCGGTCGCGGCCCAAAGGCCCCATGGGCACGGCGCCGGCCACGTCCTTGGCGCAGCTCGCGCACAGCATTCCTCCGGCGCGGGGCGAGAAGAACGCGACGTCCTCGTCGCCACAGAGCGTGCAACGCCGCAGCTCCGGCCTCCAGCCGCCGTGCGCCGTTACCTTGAACGTGTACGCGGCGACGACGAGGTCGAGGCGCTCCTGGTCCGAAGCCTGCTCGCACGCCGTGAGCGCGCGCGAGCATATCGCGAACAGGTACGGGTCCGGCATGTCCTCGAAGCACGTGAGACGCGCCACCTCGCACACGCACGACGCCGCGCTCACGCGCGCCATGTCGCCGCGAAGCCCCGCGTGCGGGTTTACCGTCGCGGCCTCCGTGATGATGCCGAGGCTGCGCCCGCTTGCGATGAGGAAGTCCGTCTCGCTGAAGAGCTCCACGCGCGCGGCGAGGCGCCCTCCCGGCTTCAGGCCGCCCTTCGCGATCACGTCCGCGCGCTGGCCGTCCTGCGTAAGCAGCGTCAGGATCAGGTCCTGCTCCTTCAGGCGGGTCCTCCTGTCGATCACGATCGCCCTGGTGCGGACGCTCCTCCTTCCGGCCACGGGACGCTACTCCTCGTAGTCGTAGCCCAGGCGGCGGATCTCGTTCTGGTCGCGGCGCCACTGCGGCTGCACGCGCACCTGAAGGTCCAGGAACACCTTCGTGTCGAACAGCCGCTCCACGTCACGGCGCGCCTGGGTGCCGATGCGCTTGATCATCTGGCCGCCCTTGCCGATCACGATGCCCTTCTGGCCCTCGCGCTCGACGATGATGGTCGCGCGTATCGAGGCGAGCCCGTCCTTGCGCCAGTCGATGTCGTCGCAGATGACGCCCACGGAGTGCGGGACCTCCTGCCGCAGGTTGTTCAGCACCTTCTCGCGCACGAACTCCGCCACGAGCTCCTCGTCCGTCGCGTCGCAGTCCATGTCCTCCGGGAACCACCGCGGGCCCTCGGGCAGGTGCTCGCCCACCAGGCTCACGAACGAGTCGACGTTGAAGCCCTCCTTCGCGGATATGACCATGGCGTCGTCGAACCTCGCGAGCGCGGACGCCGCGTCGAGCTGCGACCTCACCTGTTCGGGCTTCGCGAGGTCCGCCTTCGTGATCACGAGCAGCTTGAACGGCGCCCTCGAGGCCGCCACGTGCTTCGCGACCCACTCGTCGCCCCTGCCGACGGGCTTCGTCGCGTCGACGAGAAACGCCACCACGTCCACGTCGCCCAGCTCGCCGAGCGCCACCTTGTTCAGCTCCTTGCCCAGGGCGTCCTTCGGCTTGTGCAGGCCCGGCGTGTCCACGATCACGAGCTGCGAGCCCGGCGTGTTCACGACGGCCCGCATGCGCCTGCGCGTCGTCTGCGCGACGGGGCTCGTGATGGCGAGCTTGCCGCCCACCGCGGCGTTCAAAAGCGTCGACTTGCCGACCGAGGGCCGTCCCACCAGCGCGACGAAGCCGCTCCTGAACGGCGCCTCGCCCTTCTCGCCCATCTGGCCCTTCTCGTCCTTTTCCATGGAGCGCACCCCCTGGGTGATTGCGTCCTCTACGTTCTTGGCCGCGCCGTGCACGGCCAAGGCACCGGCTCCGGGTGCCGGTCTTTCCCCGTGCGGCGCCTAGCCGGCCAACAGCCTCACGAGCGCGTTCGCGTACACGATGACGCCCACGACGGCCGCGGTCAGGCTCAGCACCCACGACGCCGCGGCCGCGATGTCCTTCGCCTGGCCCGCAAGCGGGTGGAACTCCGGCGACACCAGGTCGACCACGGTCTCGATCGCGGTGTTAAGGAGCTCGGCCGCGATGACCATGCCGCAGCACACGAGCACGATGGCCCAGCTCACGGCGTCAATCCGCAGGATGATTCCCATCGCCACGGCAAACGCTCCGCCCGCGAGCATGACCTTGATGTTGCGCTCCTGCCGAAGCGCTGTTCGAAAGCCCTGCAGCGCGAAGAGGAAGCTCCGCCTGAACGAGGGATGGCTCGGCGAGCGGCCGGGTATCATCTCTACTCACCGCCCCGGTGGCGCGTGAGGGTCACGTGGTCGATGGCGCGGTCCGTCCTGATCTGACGCAGCAGCTCGTCCTCGCGGGCCTCCATGACCTCGGCCTCGTCGTCCTCCAGGTGGTCGTAGCCCAGGAGGTGCAGCATGCCGTGCACCAAGAGCAGCCGGAACTCGTCCGCAGGCGTCGTGCCAAAGCCCTTGGCCTGGCGCTCGATGTAGGCGGGCGCGAGCACGATGTCGCCAAGCTCGCACGGCTCGCCGGGCGCGAGGTCCGCGTCGTCCGGGCGCTCGCACTCCAGCGACAGCACGTCCGTCACGCGGTCCTGGTCGCGCCACTCGGCGTTGAGCTCGCGCATGCGCGCGTCCCCCACGACGGAGACGGAGACCATGCACGGCCTCCCTACGCCCTCGCTCCTGAGCACGAAGTCGCAGTCCTCGCGGATCTCGTCCGTGCCAACCGGGCACACGACGCCCTCCTCGAGCACGATGTCGTAGCTATTCCCCATGTCGGGTGGTCTCCCTTCCCGCGGCGGTCCCCGCGGCGTACGCGCCCTGCGCCCTGTCGTACGCGTCCACGATCTTCGCCACGAGCGAGTGCCGCACGATGTCGTTTCTGCCAAGGTCCACGAAGCTCACGTCGTCCACGTCCCCAAGCACGGCGCGGGCGGACTCCAGCCCGTTCCTGCCGGGCAGGTCGCGCTGGGTGAGGTCGCCCGTCACGACGAACTTCGACCCGAAGCCCAGCCTCGTGAGGAACATCTTCATCTGGTCCGGCGTCGTGTTCTGGGCCTCGTCCAGGATCACGAACGCGTCGTTCATGGTGCGCCCGCGCATGAACGCGAGCGGGGCGATCTCGATGACGCCCTGCTCGATGAGGGCGTTGCCCTTCTCCATGTCCGTCATGTCGAACAGCGCGTCGTACAGCGGCCGCACGTACGGGTCCAGCTTCTCCTGCAGCGTTCCGGGCAGGTAGCCCAGGGACTCCCCCGCCTCGACCACGGGCCGCGCGAGCACGATGCGCCCCACCTCACGGCGCTTGAGCGCGCTCACGGCCATGGCCATGGCGAGGTAGGTCTTGCCGGTGCCTGCGGGGCCTATGCCAAACGTGATGGTGTTGTCGCGGATGGAGTCTATGTAGCGCTTCTGCCCGGCGGTCTTCGGGCGTATGGCGCGCCCGCGGTACGTGAGCAGGATGTCGTCCGAAAGGTCCGACGAGTCGCTCGCCCCGTGGCTCACCTGGCCTATCAGCAGGTCGACGTCTTCGGTCGTCGGGACGTCGCCCTTCTCCACGCACCTTATGAGGCGAGAAAAGACGGAGACCACCTGGTCCACCACGTCCGTGGGCCCGATCACGCTCACCTGGTTGCCGCGCACGGTGACCATGGCGTCGAATGCCCCCTCTATCCTGCGAAGGAGCGAGTCCGCCGGCCCCATGAGCAGCGTTGGGTCGACGGAGTCCGGTATGGTGAGCCTGACGTGGGTGGGTTCCATGTTCCTCCTGACGGACGATGCGTTGTCCCTATGATAGACGCTTTCGCGTCCGCGCCCAACCTACGTGCGGGCGCACACGAGCGTTCCGTCGTCCATCACGGAGCTCACGCGCACGCGCACGAGCGAGTCGAGCGCGATCCCTGGGTCCACGAGCGCGTCGAACAGCCCGCCCGTGACGCCGCGGCCCGGGTACTGCACCACGACGAGCTCCTCCTCGCCAACGTGCTCAAGCGCCTGCTCGCGGCGCATCCGCTGCGCAAGCTCGCGCATGCGGCGGCTGCGCGTCGCCATGACGTGGGGGTCCACCTGGCCCTCCGCGCGCGCCGCCGGCGTGCCCGGGCGCCTTGAGTAGCGGAACACGTGCATCTTCGCGAACGCCATGTCGCGGCAGAACTCGAGCGACCGCTCGAAGTCCTCGTCACTCTCGCCCGGGAACCCCACGATGAGGTCCGTGCCGAGCGCGATCCCGGGGACCGCCCGCCGCGCGCGCCGCACGACGTCGGCAAAGTACGCCGTGTCGTACACGCGGCCCATGCGGCTCAGCGTCGCGTCGCAGCCGGACTGCAGGCACACGTGCAGGAACGGTGCCACGCGCTCCGGGTTTTCGCCCATGACGCGCAGCAGCTCGTCCGTCACGTCCGGCGGCTCGATGGAAGAGAGCCTCAGGCGCTCGATCGAGGTCTCCCTCAGGAGAAGTTCGATGAGCCCCGGCAGGCCCACCCTCGTGCCGTCCGGCGCCTCGGCGCCGAAGCGCCCGAGGTTGATGCCCGTGAGCACCACCTCGTGCGCGCCGCGGGACTGCGCGTCGCGCACGCGCGCCACGACCTCTTCCGCGCCCATGGAGCGCGAGGCGCCGCGCGCCTTCCACACGATGCAGTACGTGCAGCGGTTGTCGCAGCCGTCCTGGATCTTTATGCCCGGGCGCATGCGGCCCGTCGGCGTGGGCGTGACGCTCACGACGGAGCCGGAATCGTCCACGGCCCCGTCAACTATGCCCAGGTGCTCAAGCACGCGCGCCGCGACGCGCGCCTTGTTGGGCTCCACCACCACGTTGTCCGCGATGGCCGAGAGCTCCTCCGCGAACAGGCTCGCGACGCAACCGGTAGCGACGACGGTGGGGCATCCCGGCAGGCCCGCCGCGTGCCGGACGGTCTTTCGGGTCTTCGCCTCCGCCTCGCCCGTGACGGCGCACGTGTTAACGACGATGGCCTGGGCCTCGCCTTCCGGCACGAGCTCGCAGCCGTGGCGCTCGAGCTCGCTTGCGATCACGTCGGTCTCGACGCGGTTGACGCGGCAGCCCAGGTTCACGAACGCGACCCTCGGTCGCGGGGCGGCCGTCACTTCGACCTTCCGTTGCGACGCCCGCGGCCCTTGAACTTCGGCTTCCTGCGGGTCTCCGCCGAGGCGCCGTCCCGCGCCGGACCTGCCGCGCCCTCGCGCGCCGCGTCCTTCTCGCCCCGCGCGTCCACGATCTTGCGGATGCTCTCGAGTTGCTCGGCGGTAAGGTCCTTCGGCGGCACGACCTGGACGACCGCGATGAGGCTGCCGCGAGCCGTCGTGCCCACGCGCGGCATGCCCATGCGCTCCACGCGCACCTGCTGGCCGTAGGAGCAGCCCGCGGGGACCTCGACCACGACCTCGTCGTCCGGAAGGATCCCCCGCATGCGCACCGTCGTGCCCACGATGGCCTCGAGCGAGTCGACCGTCACGCGGCAGAACAGGTCGTCGCCCTGGCGCTGGAACGTCTCGCTCTCCGCGACCTCCACGCGCACGACGAGGTCGCCGGACGCGTCGCCGCGCACGCCCGCCTCGCCCTTGCCCTTCACGGTGAGCGACTGGCCGGAGTGCACGCCGGCGGGGATCTTCACGTCCACCGTCTCGCGCGAGGGGGTGCGGCCCTGGCCCTCGCAGGTCTCGCACGGCTTGTCGACGACCTTGCCCGAACCGTGGCACGCGGGGCACGTCGTCTGGGTCTGCATCTGGCCAAAGATCGTGCGCTGCACCTCTACCACGCGACCGGTGCCGTGGCACCTGTCGCACATCTTCACGTGGCCGCCCTCCGCCACGCCGGTGCCGCCGCAGTCGTCGCACGGGGCAAGGCGGTCGTACGCGATGGTCTTGGTGCAGCCGGCCGCGGCCTCCTCCAGCGTGATCCTGAGGGTGATGCCCATGTCGCGTCCGCGCGTGCGGGCGGCGCGAGAAGAGCCTCCGCCCTGCCCGCCGCCGAAGAACGAGTCGAAGATGTCGTTGATGCCGAAGCCACCGCCGAAGATGTCCGACATGTCCACGTAGTCCGAGCCGAAGCCGCCCGGTCCCTCCGCGGTGCCGTAGCGGTCGTAGTTCGAGCGCTTGCGCTCGTCCGACAGGACGGAGTACGCCTCGTTGACCTCCTTGAACTTCTCCTCCGCGTCGGGCTCCTTGTTGACGTCGGGGTGGAGCACGCGCGCCTTCTTCAGGAACGCGCGCTTGATCGTCTTCGCGTCGGCGTCTCGCTCGACGCCCAGAATCTCGTAATAGTCTTTAGAGGCCACTCTTACCTATCTCCCACATGTCGAACGTCGGGCCAAGGCCCGCAGGAACCTTTGCAAACGCGCCAGCCGGACGCGCTAGAAGCTCGCGCCGCCGGGCGCGACCGCTCCGCCGGAGTAGCGCGCGTACGGGCTGCACTGGAACATGAGCACCATGAGCAGCGCGAGCAAAAGGCCCGACAGCACGCCGTTGCCCACGTGCGTCGCGGCCTTCCTCCACCACGTGCCGCCATGGCCCACGCCGCCGCCGCGGCTGATCTGCATGCCCGCGATGACCGCCATGATGGCCAGGAACGGCAGCATGGACACGATCGTGCCCGACACGGCGCCCAGCACCACGAACGGCAGCATGAAGCCCACGGTCTGGAACCCGCGCGCCTGCAGCGGGTTCACGCGCTCCGCCGCCACGCCCACGCGGCAGACGAAGTCGCCGGAGGACGAGCCGTTCGTGCCGGCGTTGCCCATGCCCCTCACGCGCACCTCGTCGCCGTCGTGCGAGTTGGCGGGGATGTCCACCACGACCTCGCTCGCGGAGAGCACGCGCCCGGACCCGCCGCACGCCTCGCACGGGTCCGCGACGACCTTGCCCGCGCCCTCGCACTCCGGGCACTCCATCTCCATCACGCCGAAGCCGAACAGCCCCGTCAGGTCAAGGCTGATGTGGCCGGAGCCGCCGCACGTGGGGCACGTCTCCGCGTGCTCGCTTTCGACCGACCCGCTGCCGTGGCACACGTCGCACGCGACGTAGCGCTGGTACGTGACGCCGCGGCGCGTGCCCTTGCGCGCGGTCTCCTGGTCCAGCTCCACGTCGATGGTGACGTCCGCGCCGGCTCGCGGGTTGTACGCGCGCGAACGGCGGGCGCTCGTGCGGCGATAGGCGCCGCCGCCAAACGGGAAGCCCCAGCCAAACGGGTCCGCGCCGCCAAACGGGTCCGCGGGCGCGCCGTAGCCCTGCGAGCCGCCGCCGTACGCGGGCGCGCCAAACGGGGATCCGGAGCGCATGGCGTCGTAGCGGCTGCGCTTCTGCTCGTCCGAGAGCACCGCGTAGGCCTCGGACACCTCCTTGAAGCGCTCCTCCGCGTCCGGCGCCTTGTTCACGTCCGGGTGGAGCTTGCGCGCCTTCTGCTGGAAGGCCTTGCGTATCTCGTCGGTGGACGCGTCCTTGCTCACGCCCAGGATCGCGTAGTAGTCCTTCTCGTTCATTGATGCCATGCGGGGCTCCGAATCCATGCCGCCTGTCTGCGTTCCCACGCGCCAACGGCGCATGCGGTCAAAATTCTATCCAATGCGGCCGCCCGTTATTCATGCGGCGCCGCCGCGCAGGAAATCCCCACCTCGCGCCCCATGCTCCCAGGTCACGCGCAGGGGTGCCCGCGCGCGGCTCGTCGCGCCGCCCCCCGCTCAGGCGCTCGCCTCAAGCACCGTGCCCGGGGCAAGGTCCCACATGATGCCATAGAGCTCGTTTCCCAGGAGCCATCCGCGGCGCGTGGGCGCAAGACCGCCGTCCGGGCGCTCCTGCGCAAGACCCTCGCGCCGCGCCTCGGCCACGGCCGCGTCCACCGCCTGCGCGCCGAGGGCGCGGCGCGCATGGGCGAGAAGTCCTTCTCCCACGCCCTTGGCAAGGCGCATCCCCAGCATCAGGTCCTCGGCCGCGGCCTGCTGCTCGGTCAGGAACTCGAGGTCGTACGAGAGGTCTCCCATACCCGCGGCCTCTGCAAACGCGCGGCGCCCGCTCGTGACGGTCAGGCGCACGCGCCACGTGCCGTCCGGCGCCTTGGGCAGGCGCGGCGCCGCGGTGCGCAGGATCGCGTAGTCGCCAGCGCACAGCATGCCAGACGCGCCCGTGCCTATGCCAAGGTACGGCACGCCCGTCCAGTACGCCCGGTTGTGGGCGCACGCCTTGCCGGGCCGTGCGTAGCTTGCCACCTCGTAGCGCGCAAGGCCCGCCGCGCCAAGGGCGCGCTCCGCCGCCTCCATGCGCGCAGCCTGCACGTCCTCCGCGTTGAACGCGGGGTCCCCGTCCGCGTAGCGCCGTCCAAGAGCCGTGTCGTCCTCTATCTGGAGCGGGTACACGCTCACGTGGCCGATGCCGCAGGACAGCACGTCCGCAAGGCTCCTCTCCCACGACTCGTCCGTCTGCAGCGGGGTCGCGCACATGAGGTCACACGATACGTCGAGCCCCGCCGCCACGCCCCGCGAGAGCGCGTCGAGCGCCTGGGCTGGCCCGTGCACGCGGCCCAGCGCCGCGAGCTCGGCCGCGTTCGTGCTCTGCACGCCCACAGATACGCGCGTCGCACCCGCGCCAAGGAGCGCGTCCAGCACGTCATCGGTAAGCGAGTCCGGGTTCGCCTCGACGGTAAGCTCGCTCGGGCAGTGCGGCGCCATGGCCGCCACGAGCCCGCCGAGCACGTCCGCGCCCAGGTACGTGGGCGTCCCCCCACCCAGATAGCCCGTGCGGCAGCCACGGAGGAGCCCCATCGACCCCGCCTGGCTCACCATGCGCGCCGCGGAGGCCGCGTACGCCCCCATGAGCGGGTCGCCCGCGCGCGTGGCCCACGACGAGAAGTCGCAGTACGCGCACTTGCTGCGGCAGAACGGCACGTGCACGTACAACGCGCCCACGCCCACCGCTACCGCCCCGCCGCCGCGAGCCGCTCGCGCAGCACCCCAACCAGCGCCAGGTAGTCCTCGAGCGTCACGCACGCCATCGCGCGGTTTCGCCACTCCGCCGCGTACGGCATGCCCTTGAAGTACCACCCCGCGAGGCTCCGCGCCCGCGCCAGGTGCGCGCCCGTGGCGGCAAGCAGCCGCACGTGGCACTCAAACGCGGCAAGCCGCTCCGCGGGGCCAACATGGGCGGGCTCGCGTCCCTCGTCCAGGGCGCGCGCGGCCGAGAAGATCCACGGGTTTCCGTAGGAGCCGCGTGCCACCATGACGGCGGCCACGCCGGTCGCGGCCCGCATGGCCGAGGCCGCGTGCGCGTCGAGCACGTCGCCGGAGCCGATGACGGGCACGTCCACCGCCTCGACCACGTGGCGCACGGCGTTCCAGTCCGCCTGGCCGCGGTACAGCTGGCTTGCCGTGCGCCCGTGCACGGCGATCGCGGACGCGCCCGCCTGCTCCATCGCGCACGCGAAGTCCGGCGCCTGCTCGGGGCCCGGCTGGCGGCTGCGGCGGATCTTGCACGTCACGGGGACGTCCGCCTCCTCCACGCACGCGCGCACGATTTCCGCCGCGAGCGCCGGATCGTCCAGAAGCGCCGACCCCTCGCCCTTGCGCGTGACCTTCGGCACGGGACAGGCCATGTTGATGTCGATGAGGGCGAGCCTCCCCTGCAGGCGCTCCTGCACGCGGGACGCCGCCTCGCGGAACTGCTCCGGCTTGCTGCCAAACAGCTGCACCGCAATGTCGGGCTCTGGGTCGTGCGGCAGCACGAGATCCCACGTCTTCTGGCCACCGGTCTCGCCGCCGTAGTGGATCCCGGCGACGGACACCATCTCCGTGTACGCAAGTCCCGCGCCGGCGCGGCGCGCCATCAGGCGATACGCCGCGTCCGTGACGCCGGCCATCGGCGCCATGAGGTAGCGAGCCGCCTCGAGCCTGGATCGAAGGTCGCTCTCGCAGGGAAACGGGAAGATCTTCTCACCCAGCGCCGCCGCGGGGGAAAACTCGTCCAGCACCTCCGCGGGGGTCTGGGGCTGCATGGGCTCCGTCATTCGTCGTCCACCTTCAGCACGGCGAGGAACGCCTCCTGCGGCACCTCGACCGAGCCGATGGACTTCATGCGCTTCTTGCCCTCCTTCTGCTTCTCGAGCAGCTTGCGCTTGCGGCTGATGTCGCCGCCGTAGCACTTGGCGAGCACGTCCTTGCGGTGCGCCTTCACGGTCGAGCGGCTGATGATCTTGTTGCCGATGGCGCCCTGGATGGGCACCTCGAACTGCTGGCGCGGGATGATCTCCTTGAGCTTGTCGCACAGCGCGCGGGCCATGTCGTACGCCTTGTCGCGGTGCACGATGAAGCTGAGCGCGTCCACCACCTCGCCGGCAAGCAGGATGTCCAGCTTCACCAGGTCGCTCGCGCGGTACTCGCCCATCTCGTAGTCGAGCGAGGCGTAGCCCTTCGTGCGGCTCTTCAGCTGGTCGAAGAAGTCCAGGATCAGCTCGGCCAGCGGGATGTCGAAGTGCATCTCGACCGACTTTTCGGACAGGTACACCATGTCGCGGGTCTCTCCGCGGTGGTCGATCACCAGCTGCATCACGGCGCCCATGAAGTCGGGCGGCACGATGACCTTCGCCTTCAGGTACGGCTCCTCGATTCGCTCGATGCGCGTGACGTCGGGCAGGTCCTGCGGGCTCGTGATCTCTATCATGCTGCCGTCCGTCTTGTACACGTGGTAGTTCACGGACGGGCTCGTGGCGATGAGGTCCAGGCCAAACTCGCGCTCCAGGCGCTCCTTCACGACCTCCATGTGGAGAAGACCGAGGAATCCCACGCGGAAGCCAAAGCCAAGCGCGACGGACGTCTCGGGCGTCCACGTGAGCGACGGGTCGTTCACCTTTAGCTTCTCGAGCGCGTCGCGCAGGTTCTCGTACTGCTTGTTGTCGATGGGGAACAGGCCCGTGAACACCATGGGCTTCGCCTCGTGATAGCCGGGGCACGGCTCCGCGCACGGCCTGTCCTCGTACGTGATGGTGTCGCCGGTCTTCACGAGCGCCGGGTCCTTCAGGCCCGTGACGACATATCCCACCTCGCCCACGCCGAGCTCGTCGAGGGAGGTCTCCAGCGGTCGCTTGCAGCCGACGCCGTCGCACAGGAACGTGTCGCCCAGGGCCATCATCTTCAGGCGGTCGCCCTTGCGCATGACGCCGTCGAACACGCGGACCGTCGCGACGACGCCGCGGTACTCGTCGAAGTACGAGTCCAGGATGAGGGCCTTCAGCGGCGCGTTCGCGTCGCCCTTGGGGGGAGACACCAGGTAGACGATGGCCTCAAGCAGGTCATGGATGCCCTCGCCCGTCTTGCCGGACACGCAGACGGCGTCGTCGGCCGGGATGGCGAGGTCCTCCTCTATCTCCTCCTTCACCTCGTCCGGGTGGGCAGAGGGAAGGTCGATCTTGTTGATGCACGGCACGATGTCCAGGTTCGCGTTCATGGCAAGGTTCGCGTTCGAGACCGTCTGGGCCTCGACGCCCTGCGTGGCGTCCACCACGAGCACGGCGCCCTCGCACGCGGCGAGGGAGCGTGAGACCTCGTACGTGAAGTCCACGTGCCCCGGCGTGTCTATCAGGTTGAACTGGTAGGTGTTGCCGTCGTCGGCCGCGTACATCACGCGGACGGCGTTGCTCTTGATGGTGATGCCACGCTCCTGCTCGATGTCCATCGAGTCGAGCATCTGGGACGACAGGTCCCTCTCGTCCACCGTGTGGGTGAGCTCGAGTATCCTGTCCGAGATGGTCGACTTGCCGTGGTCGATGTGCGCAACGATCGAGAAGTTGCGAATGAGTGAAAGGTCTGTCTTGTTCATGCGACCCATCATAACCCACGAATGCGTTGGACAGAATGTGAATTTATGCCCGCACCTGCGCGCAGGCAAAATGCGCGGCGACACGCGGGGCGCCTTCTGCTATACTCCCTAAGTCGACCTCGCCGTGTCAGGTGTCGGATACCCCACATCCTTCACCTCAAAGAATAGAGGCCTCAAGGATCAGAACCGAAAGGAACCGCACGTGGCTAACATCAAGTCTCAGAAGAAGCGCATCATCACCGCCGAGAAGGCGCGCATGCGCAACAAGGCAGTCCGCTCCGAGCTGAAGACTGCCGTCAAGGACGTCCGCGCCGCCGTCACCGCCAAGGATGCCGACGCCGCACAGGCTGCCGCCAACAAGGCCAACCGCCTCCTCGACAAGGCAGCCTCCAAGGGCATCATCCACAAGAACCAGGCTTCCAACCGCAAGTCTGGCGTGCAGAAGCTGGTCAACTCCCTGAAGTAGGCCCGTTCGACAATCTGTCTTTTCGACCCCGCCCGGAAGGACGGGGTCTTTTTTTGTCTTTCTCATGCGGGAGGTCATCCCACGCAGGTGCCGTGGCGCCATGTCCCGCCAGCCCTGCTTGGCAGAAACAAACCGTGTCGGTAAGCTATGCCCGTCCGCACACGTAGAGGACGAGCAAGACGAACGTTGTCTCCGGGTCATCGCCACCCTTGAGCGCGCGCTCGCACCTCGCGCAGCGCTCGAGCGAGCCCTCGAGCTCGCCGTCCGCGAAGCGTCGTGCCCACGAAAGGTGGTTCTTCACCTGCCACTGCTGCTTGCCGAGCTCGGATGCGAGGAGCCCGCCCTCTCCCCTGGCCGCAAGCGACCTCGCGCACACCAGCTCGCGTATGCGCCCGCACAGAAGCGACGTGAGCGCAATCTGAGACGGGTTCTGCATCAGGTGGTACAGGCCGAGCGCCTTTGCGGCGTCGCGTGCGCACACCGCGTCCAGGAAGTCCCACGGCTTCACCTCGGCCGTCCGCGCGACGTTTCGCTCCACATCTGTGACGGTGATGCGCCCGCTTTCGCGACAGAGCGCCGCAAGGGACCTCAGCTGCGCGTCGATCATCGTGGTCGACTCGCCCACGCGGCTCACGAGCTCCGCCGCGGCCGCCTCGTCCGTCTGCATGCCGTAGTGCGCGGCCATGCGCACGACCGTCGGCGCCAGCTGCCAGCGCTTCTTCGGTGCGCAGTCGATTATCGAATGCTCGCCGACCGCCTTCACGGCCTTGTACAGGCGCGTCGACTTCGCGAGCGTCGTCGCCACGAGGCAGAGCGTGCAGCCGGGGTTCGGGTCCTTGAGGTAGGCGATGATCGCCTCCGATACGGGCTTCGGAAGCTTCTCGGCCTTCGTTATGAGCACGAGCCTGAAGCCCGTCCCCATGGGGATGGTGTTGAGCGAGGCCACGACGTCTCCGGGCACAAGGTCCGGCCCCGCCACGTGCTCGTCCAGGTTGAACGCGGCAAGCCCGGGCTCGAGCCTTCCCTTCAGCCTGGTCACGGCCTGTCGGCTCTTGAGTTCGTCCGAGCCCACTATGAGGTATGCGGGCAAGAGCGCCGCCTTCGCCATGCTTCCTCCCTTCGTCAGGACATCCATACTACACCCGACCGCGCTCACGGGGACCTTTCCGTAAAGACGCGCACGCCCCTCTCGCCCGGCTCCAGCGTCACCGTCCCAACGTCCATCGTGCACAGGAAGCGCGAGCCGGCCCGCTCCAGCACGTACCGGCACTCCGGCGACGGGTGGCCGTAGCGGTTGTGGGCGCCGGCGCTCGCGACGGAGACCTCCGGGGCAAGCTCGCGCGCCTCGTCCGGCGTGACGGAGACCTTCGATCCGTGGTGCCCCACCTTCAGGAAGTCGACGTCTCCCACCCTGCCCGCCGAGAGCGCGCCTGCGGTCTCGTCCTTCTCGGCATCGCCCGTGAGCAGCCCCGACATGGTTCTGGGCCCGTCGTCGTACGTCAGCGCAAGCTCGATGGAGTCCGCGTTCTCGCTTCCGTCCACCGGCTCCTCCGGCCATACCACGCACAGCCTGAAGTCGCCAACCTCAAGCTCGTCGCCCACGCCCACCTCGCGCACGTCCTCCTTCCCGCGTCTCTCGAGCTCCTCCCTGAGCTCGTCCGGAATGTTGCCGCGAACGCCCCTCGCCACAAACACGGCGTCGCACGGCACCTCGCCCAGTACGGCACCCACGCCCCCAAAGTGGTCGTCGTGCATGTGGGTCACCACGACGGCGTCGATGTGCATCACGTGCAGCCGGGCGAGCTCCGCGGCCGCAGCCTGGTCAGGACCGGCGTCCACGAGCACGGCGTAAGCTCCCTGCTGCACGAGGATCGCGTCCCCCTGGCCCACGTCCAGCACGCAGACGCGCGCGGGCGAGAAGAACCTCCACCTCAGCAGCAGGCAGAGCGACACGGCGGCAAGGGAGCCCGTCACCGCGAGCACGGGACCCCGCCTCACCGTCGGCCACCACACGAGGATCGCAGCCGTCACGCCAACCGTAATCATTCCGGCGACCACCATGTCGCAGCTCACGGCGACGCACGCGTACGGCAACCGGCTCATCCAGCCAAGCAACCAAGACACCGCCGTCCCCGCAACGTCGCACGGCACGAGCGGCACGGCCGCAAGCGGAGTCCCGGCAAGGCACGCGACCGTCATGCCGGCGCCCACCATGACCGTGAACGGCAGCGCAAGAGCGAGGTTTGCGAGCGGTGCCACAAGCGAGAGCTGCGAGAACATGGAGCACGTTATCGCCGCCGTCGCGAACTGCGCCACGAGGCACGCAGACAGCGTATCTCGCACGAAGTCCGCGCCACGGTCCACGGCGCACCTCACGGGGCGCGGCACCCGTGCTGGAAGTCGCGGGCGGGCCACTACCTGGCGCAGCACGTAGCCGAAGTAAGGCGAGAGCAGGCAGAGCCCCACGACAGAGGCGACGGACAGCACGAAGCCCACCTGACCCGTGACGGCGGGGTCGACCATCACCATTCCCAGCGCGACGGCGCACACGGCCGAGAGCGAGTGCCCACGACGTCCCGCGAGCCTCGAGCCAAAGGCGACCAGGCACATGAGCCACGAGCGCACCGCAGAGACAGGCGCGCCGCAGAACAGCACGAAGAGCCCCGTCGTCGCCAGCAGTACGAGCGTTCGCGGCACGGGACCGAGCCTGGTACCTCCCAGCAGCCGCTCCACGAGCGCACCCACGATCGCGATGTGGCCGCCGGACACCGCGACGAGGTGCGCGACGCCGCATGCGGCGAACACCTTGTCTATTCCCACCCTCGCCATGGCGTCCTTCGAGCCGCACACGCTGCCTGCCAGTATCGCGCGCGCGGCGGAGCGCTCCGGCTCCATGGCCGCAAGCGCCACCAGCCTCCTCTCGTTCACCCAGGCGCGAGGGCCGGATGCCGGCGTCACCTTCAGCGCGTGCACGACGTTAACCGTCCCGCACACGCCCTGCCGCTCCGACATGAGTCTCCACTCGCCGGTCCCCCTGCTGAACCTCCCCACCGCGCGGATTCGCGTCCCCATGTCGTATCGCTCCTCGCTGCGCACCCACACGTCGCCCAGGCGTGCTCCGCCGCGCCACACGTGGGCGCGGGCGCGGTATCCCTTCGTGCCGAGCGACGCGTCCGCGCACACCTCCAGCTCGCACGACGAGACGGCACTCCGCTCCAACGCGCGGGCGGTTCCTTCCGCCACTTCCACCTGCGCACAGGCAAGGCAGGCGCAGATGCCGCACGTCCCGGCCGCGAGCACGACGCGCGCTATCGCCGCCGTCGCGCGCGAGGCGCTCCCCATGCCGCGTGCCGCCAGCGCCATTGCGGTCACGCATGCCGCGACCGCCGCCCACGGGCGACCCATGCGCAGCCGAAGCGCAAGCACGACCTGCGCCGCCGCGCCGCACGCGCACAGCAGGTAGAGCGAGAAGGGCACGCACGGCCTGTTTGGAACCCACTCGTGGTCAGACACGTATCATCGCCCGCATCCGCTCGAACTTCTTCTCGCCTATGCCCGATACGCGCATGATGTCCTCCGGGCTTGCGAACGGTCCGTTCCTCGTCCGGTCCTCCACGATGGCCGCAGCCGTCGCCTCGCCCACGCCTGGCAGGCGCTGCAGCTCCGTCGCATCTGCGGTGTTGATGTCCACGGTGCCGGAGCCCGCGGAGTCCCCCGTCGCTCCAGCGGCGCCTCCCGCCGTCCCCGCGGCCGCGCCCTCCGTGCCGACGGCGTCTTGCGCCACGTCCTCGGACGCCTCCTCGCCCTGCCTCGGAACGTGCACCTTCTGTCCGTCTGAAAGCGATGCTGCCAGGTTGATCCTCGTGGTGTCCGCGTCCTCCTCAAGGCCACCCGCCGCGCTCACCGCGTCGTTCACCCTCGGGCTCGACGTGTATATCCTGTACACGCCCGGGTTCTCCACTGCCCCGTCTACGTGCACGATCACGGCCGCGACCTTCGTCTCCCCTGTCTTTGCCGCCGGGACGGAGCTTCCCTCGTCTTGTCCCCGCTCCTCGCCCTTGCGCGCGTCCCGTACTCCCTTCGCCCTCTTCTGCGTGACCGCGTCGCCTGCCTCCGCACGCGTCACCTCAAAGCCACCACCCCTTCCGGGAAGCAGCAGAGCGCCTACCACTGCCAGGCACGCCGCCGCCAGCGCCGCAGCAATGACGGGTCCCCTCCGCCCCCTCAGGCCGTATCGTTTAGAAAGCCCTCCCGCAGGCCCCCTTGCCCTTTGCGCCATAGCAAACCACCCCCAGTCCCATCATGGGACCGGGGGTGGCACATGCATCCTGCGTCTCAAATCGGCATTGCAGATGTCTTCCGCCTGTCTGCGCACGTCGCCCAAAGGCAGGTGCGAGAAGATCCGCTTGCCGAGCGCGCACCTACTCCGTGGCCGCGCCCTTCTCGCCCGTCGCGTCCTTATCGCCGCGGCGTTCGAACCGTGCCGGGGCAAGCTCGCGGTGGCGGGCCCTCAGCTGACGGGGCGGCTTGTACGAGGGGCACTGGTCGAAGTCGACGTACTCCACGCTCTGCACCAGCTCCTCGATCATGGCGTCGTGGTCGAAGGAGTCCCACGCCTCGTGCACCATGTCCGGCTTCGCGTGCGTCTCAGGGCGGCGCGGCATGAACAGCGTGCAGCAGTCCGCCGCGTCCTGCGCGGATATGTCGTACGTGCCGATCTCCTCCGCGCGGCGCATGATCTCCTGCTTGTCAGAGCCAATGAGCGGCCGCAGCACGGGCATGCTCACCATCTCGTTCACGACGGAGATGTTCTCGAGCGTCTGCGAGGCTACCTGGCCCAGCGACTCGCCCGTCACCAGCGCCTTCGCGCCCTCCATCCGTGCGATGCGCTCCGCCACGGCAAACATCACCCTGCGGTACGTGATGATGCGCAGGCTCTGCGGCACGCAGAGCGATATCTCGCGCTGCTTCTGGCCAAACGGCACCACGTACAGGCGGCCGACCATGCCGGACGGCGCCATTGCGTTGATGATGTCCTGGCACAGGTACTCGCTTGTGTCCGCCGTCATCGGACGGCCCGAGAAGTGCACGGGCACGCACACGGCGCCACGGCGACCGACCATCCACGTCGCGACGGGAGAGTCGAAGCCGCTGGAGAGCAGCGTCACGACCTTGCCGGCCGTCCCAACGGGAAGGCCGCCCACGCCGACGCCGGTGTCCGTGTACACGTACACGCTCGCGTTCACCACCATCACGATGACCGTGACGTCCGGGTGGTGCATCTCGACCTTCTTGTTGGGGAACTTCTCGCACAGGACGCTTCCCACGAGGCGGTTGATGTCCAGCGTGTGCAGCTCGTAGTTGGTGGACGACCTCCTGGCGTGCACTTTGAACGAGCCGAACTCCCCCGCCTCGCCAAGTGCCCTCACCGCGGCCGCGCAGTACTCCTCTGGGTCCTGGCGGCACACGTACGCAACGGACACCCGCGCGACTCCCGGCACGCGCGATATCGCATGTGCCATGTCGTCGGTGGCCATGCCGTCGGCGGCCGTCACCAGGATGTGGCCGGATATTCTCTTTATGTCCGCCACGTCGAACGACCTCAGGGCCCTGTGCAAGTTCGTAACCAGCTGGTTCTCGAACGTGGAGCGGTTCTTGCCCTTCAGGCCGATCTCGTGGTAGTGGACGAGGCAAACCCTGTCAGCCATGGCTTACAGGTTGTGGTCGACGAGTGCGTTCGAACCCTTGATTTCCTCGTCGAACTCGTCCTTGTCGTAGCCCAGCGTGCCGTCCTCGATCTCGTTCATCGCGACGGACACCGTGTCCTCGCCGCTCACCACGGTCGTGATGTCGTCGAAGTCCTGGATCGCGGTCACGCGCAGGTGCTGCCCGCGGATCATGTTGTTGATGTCGCAGGCGCGCTTGCTCGCAAGGGCGCACAGCAGGAAGGGGTTGTGCTCGGTCTTGGCGAGAAGATCGTCGATCTCTGGCTTGGTAACTGCCATTTAGGAGTTGCCTCCATCCATCTCGTAGCTTTCAAGAACGTTCGCGAGGTCCCTCACGGCGGTTGCGAGGTCGTCGTTCACCACGCGCGCGTCGTAGTCCTTCGCAAGGTCCATCTCGTGGCGGGCGTTCGCAAGGCGAAGCTCGATAGACGCCTCGTCCTCGGTGCCTCGCCCTCTCAGCCGCTGTTCGAGGACCTCCAGCGACGGCGGCTCTATGAACACCAGCACGGCGTCCGGGTAGATGCGCCTCACGTTGAACGCGCCCTGGACGTCGATCTCGAGGATGACGGACTTGCCGGCGGCCATGAGGCCGTCCACCTCGCTGCGCAGGGTACCGTACTTGTGCCCGTGCACGTCGGCCCACTCCAGGAAATCGCCTCTCTCGATGCGACGGTCAAACTCCTCCTCCGAGAGGAAGTGGTACGAGACGTCCGGAATGTCATGGGGCCGAGGCGGACGCGTCGTCGCAGAAACCGTCAGGCCCAGGTCCGGACGCTCTTCTCGCACTGCGGAGACGAGCGTTCCCTTTCCTGCGCCTGACGGTCCGGAGATGACGAATAAACGAGGCTTCCTCATCGCTTACTTGTTGAGCACCTCGAGGAGCTGCTCGCGCTGGCGGGCGCCCAGACCCTTGACGCGGCGCGTGGCAGAGATGCCAAGCTCGTCCATGATCTTGGAGGCCTTGGCCTTGCCATAGCCGGGAAGGGACTCGATGAGGGCGGAGACCTTCATGCGGCTCGCGATGGGATCCTCGGAGTCGAGAACATCCTCCAGGGAGATCTCGCCCTTCTTGATCTTGTCGCGAAGCTCAGCGCGCTCGTGGCGAGCCTGTGCGGCCTTCTCAAGTGCGGCCTTGCGCTGCTCGTCCGTAAGCTGAGGTAGTGCCATGGTTCCTCCAAACAGTAGGTTTCACATCAATGCATGCCCGTTCGCAAATGGGCAGCTCATCAATCGCAAGCACATAGTTTGCCAATTGGGTGCCCATTTTACAAGGGTATTGTTCCCAAATAGGTTCGCGCAGGGTCCTAAAACCACAATTGGGCCCTATTTCTCCACGTAAAGGCGGTAGTTACGCCTCGCAAAGCTCGCTCACGACGGCCTCGTAGGCCTCCACGGGGTCGTCCGCCTGGGTGATCGGCCTTCCGATCACGAGCATCGATGCGCCCGCGCCGATGGCGCTCGCCGGCGTGGCGATGCGCTTCTGGTCGCCCACGGCCGCGCCCTTAGGCCTCACGCCCGGCGTCACGATGAGCGCCTTCGGCCCCAGAAGCTCGCGCATCTGCGCGGCCTCCCGCGGCGAGCAAACGATGCCGTCTGCGCCCGCGCCCACGGACATCCCGGCCAGGCGCTCCACCTCGCGCTCCACGGGCACGTCGATGCCGATCTCTGCAAGCGCGTCCTGGTCCATGCTCGTCAGCACCGATATCGCGACCAGACGCGTCCTGTCACCGCCACGCCGCTCCGCAGAGTCCTCCACGCCGGCGCGCGCCTGGCGCACCATCTCGGACGAGCCCATGCCGTGGATGGAGAGCAGATCCGCCCCCGTGAGCGACGCGGAACGCGCCGCGCCCCTCACCTGGAACGGGATGTCGTGCAGCTTAAGGTCGAGAAACACCTTGAATCCGCGGTCGCGCATCTCCCTCACTATGGAGGGCCCCTCCGCGTAGAACAGCGTCATGCCCACCTTCACCCAGCGTGCCTTGCCCTGAAGGCGCGTCGCAAGGTCGATGGCGGTGTCGCGGTCGCAGTCGAGCGCGATGATGATGGACTCGCGCGCCTCGTCGTCACTTAGCATTCGAAGGCTCCAATCAGCTCGTTGATGTCACTCACGCCCTGGGACTCCGCCCAGGCCTCCAGCTCGCGCTCGACGCGGGGCGCGGCCGTCGGATCCACCAGGTTCGCCGTTCCCACAGATACCGCCGTCGCGCCCGCCAGGATGAACTCCGCCGCGTCCTCGCCGCTCGTGACGCCGCCGATGCCGCAGAGCGGGATGTCGACGGCCTTGTGCGCCTCCCACACCATGCGCACGGCGATCGCGTGTATGGCCGGGCCGGATACGCCCGCAGTCGGGCGCGAGAGCTTGCTTTTGCGCGTGCGCACGTCGATCGCCATCCCGGGGATCGTGTTGATGAGCGAGAGCGCGTCCGCGCCCTCCGCCTCGAGGGCCCGCGCGATCTCGCCCACGTCGTGCGGCGCCATCTTCACCACGATGGGCCGCTTCGTGACCGGCCTCACCGCGGCCATGACCTCAGCCGCGGCGGCGGGCGTAGCGCCCATGGCCGCACCGCCCTTGCTCACGTTCGGGCACGATATGTTGATCTCGAAGCCGGACGCGAACGGCGCCAGCTCCTCGAAGAGCTCCAGCGCCCGCACGTACTCCTCTACGGAGTGTCCGGCCACCTGGCAGATGACCCTGCAGCCGCGCCGCTCCAGTCCCGCGAGGTACTCGCCGTAGCTCGCAACGAAGGCGCTAACGCCGGGGTTCTGGAGCCCCACGGAGTTCATGATGCCCGAGGGCAGCTCGCACATCCTCGGCGCGGGGTTCCCGTCCCACGCCTTGGCCGCGCATCCCTTCGTCGTGATGGCTCCGAGCTCTCCCACGTCGTAGAACCCCTCGAACTGCCAGCCGTTTCCAAATGTGCCGGACGCGGTGTTCACGGGGTTCTTCATCCTTATGCCGCCCAGGTCGACGGCCATGGAGACCTTGCTCACCACGCCACCTCCTCCGCGTCGAACACCGGACCGTCCATGCAGCACGACTTGTAGCCGCCGGCGCGCATGGCGACGTTGCACGTGCTGCACGCGCCGAAGCCGCAGGTCATCATCCGCTCGAGCGACGCCTGGCACGCCACGTGCGCGGCCTCGGCCAGCCGGGCCACCCCGGCCATCATGACTGACGGGCCGCACGTCACCACGAGGTCGTAGTCTCGCTGGGCGAGAAGGTCTTCCATCGCCTGGGTCGTGAAGCCCCTCCGGCCGTACGAGCCGTCGTCGGTCGTGACCACGACGTCGCTCGCGCCGAGGTCGTGCGCGTCCTTCTCGCCCCAGAGGCGGTCCTTCGTCTGCGCACCGAGGATGACGTCCACGTCGCGCCCGGCCGCCACGAGCGCCCGCGCCGCCGCAATGACGGGGGGCGCGCCGACGCCCCCGGCCACGGCGAGCGCACGGCCGCCCGGCGCCACGCGCCAGCCGTTGCCGCACGGGCCCACCACGGTCGAGCCGGACCCCGCGCCCATCCGAGAAAGCCGGCGCGTTCCCTCGCCGACCGCCGCGTACACGAGCTCTATCGTCCCGGCGCCCGCGTCCGCGCCAGCGAACGACAGCGGGATCCTCACGATGTGCGACGCGTCGCCCGGCACGGCGATGTTCATGAACTGGCCGGGCGCGAGCTCGCCCGCGAGCTCCGGCGACTCCATCACCATGCGAAAGACGTCCCTGCCCACGGCCTCGTTCGAGCGCACGCTGAAGTCGTACAGGTGCACCTTGGCACTTGGCTGCACGGCGGCCTCCTTTCAAGAGAATGGTGGCGCGAGGCCCAGCGGCCCGCGCCACCATGATAGTGCGTTACTGGGCCACCACGCCGTTGGCGAGCGTGCGCTTGCCGTCGACGAAGACGTCCGAGGCGACGCCCATGAGCGTGTCGCCCAAAAACGCGGAGTTCTTGGACTTGCTCTCGAAGTAGTCCTCGGTCACGGTGATCTCCTTCTCGGGGTCGATCAGCGTGAGGTCGGCCTTGGAGCCCTTCTCGATCTTCACGTCGGCGAGCCTGAGCACGCGACGCGGGTTGACGGCCATGACCTCGACGAGCCTGCTCCAGCTGATCTCTCTGGTGCGGACCATGTTCGTGAGCATGAGGGGAAGCGAGGTCTCGAGGCCGATGGTCCCGAAGAACGCGATCTCCCACTCGCAGTCCTTCTCGTGCTGGGCGTGGGGCGCGTGGTCCGTCACGAGGCAGTCGATCGAGCCGTCGACGATGCCCTTGCGCAGGGCGAGCATGTCGCTCTTCAGGCGCAGCGGCGGGTTCATCTTCAGGTTGGTGTTGTAGGTGCTGTCGATGTCGTCCTCGTTCAGGAACAGGTGGTGCGGGGTGACCTCGCACGTGACGGGCAGCCCCTCGGCCTTCGCGGCCCTCACCAGGTCCAGGCCCTTCTCGGTGGAGATGTGCGCGATGTGCAGCGGGCAGCCGGTGAGTCGGCAGAGCTCGATGTCGCGGTAGATCTCGAGCTCCTCGCCCAGCGCCGGCCAGCCGAACATGCCAAGGCGCGTGGAGGCCTTGCCCTCGTTGATGACGCCGTGGGCCGTGAGGGACTCGTCCTCGCAGTGCGCGATCGCGACGCGGTCGAACTGCGACACGTAGCCCATGCAGGTGCGCATCATGCCGGCGCCCTGCACGCCGTGGCCGTCGTCGCTGAAGGCGCAGGCGCCCTCGAGCACCATGTCGCCGATCTCCGCGAGGGCCTCGCCCTTCTCGCCGCGGGTGAGCGCGCCGATCGGGCGGATGTGGCAGAGCCCGGCCGCTCGGCCGCGGTCGATCTGGTAGCGGATGCCCGTGCCCGTGTCGGTCACGGGGTCGGTGTTCGGCATGGTCGCCACGTCCGTGAAGCCGCCGTGCGTCGCCGCGCGAGAGCCGGTCTCGATGGTCTCCTTGTACTCGAAGCCGGGGTCGCGGAAGTGCACGTGCATGTCGACGAGGCCGGGAACCAGGTACTTGCCCGCGGCATCGATGACCTCGGCACCCTCGGGGGCCTCCAGGCCATGGCCCACCTCGACGATCTCCTTTCCGTCGAGAAGGACGTCGACTACCTCGTCGAGTCCTATCTGCGGGTCGACGGCGTGTGCGCCCTTAAGCAGAAATGCCATTGTTCTCTCCTCCCAGAAGCAGGTACATCTCGGCCATGCGGGTGAGGACACCGGCGTTGACCTGGTCAAGAATCCTGGAGCGTGCGCAGTCCGCGACGTCCGCGTTGATCTCCATGCCGCGGTTCATGGGGCCGGGGTGGCAGATGATCGCGTTGTCCTTCATGCGGCTGACGCGCTTCATGTCGAGGCCGTACAGGCGGTTGTACTCGCGACGGGACGGGATCGTCGCGCCCTCCATGCGCTCCAGCTGGACGCGGAGCATGTACACGACGTCGACGGAGTCGATGACCTCGTCGAGGCTCCACGTCTGCGGGCAGCCGAACCAGTCGGGGTCGTCCACCTGGAACGTCGGGGGCCCCACGAGCGTGACCTCGGCACCCATGGTCTTGAGCGCGGGGGCGAGCGAGCCGCACACGCGGCTGTGAGCGAGGTCGCCCACGATGGCGACCTTCAGGCCGTCGAGGTGGCCGAAGTGCTTGCGGATGGTGTACAGGTCGAGCATGGCCTGCGTCGGGTGCTGGTGCTTGCCGTCTCCCGCGTTGATGACCACGGCGTCGGTGTTCTCGGTGATCTTCTGCGGGGTGCCGGCGAGCCTCGCGCGGCAGATGAACATGTCGACGTTCATGGCGTCGATGGTCTGGATGGTGTCCGCCAGGCTCTCGCCCTTCACGACGGAGGACGTGCTGCCTCCCATGGACAGCGAGTCCGCGGACAGGCGCTTCTCGGCCAGCTCGAACGAGCTCTTCGTGCGCGTGGACGGCTCCAGGAACAGGTTCACGATCGTGCGACCGCGCAGCGCCGGCACCTTCTTGATCACGCGGCCATTGTTGACGGACTCGAACGCGGCCGCCGTGTCAAGGATCTGCGTGATGTCATCGGCGGTCAGGCTGTACGTGTCGATGAGGTTCTTGACGGATAGCATCTAGTTCGCACCTCCAGCTTTCTTTTCGACGTTGATGTCCCAGATCTCGACGGAGTTGTGATCGTCGAGAGGCTCTATGCACACGCGCACGTCCTCCTCGTGCGAGGACGGTACGTTCTTGCCAACGTAGTCGGCGCGGATGGGCAGCTCGCGGTGGCCGCGGTCCACCATGACCGCCAGCTGGACCGTCTTGGGGCGACCGTAGTCCGTGAGGGCGTTCAGCGCGGCGCGCACGGTGCGGCCCGTGTACAGCACGTCGTCCACCAGGACGATGTTCGCGCCGTCGATGTTGAAGGGGATGTTGGTGCCGTGCAGCACGGGGGCGACGTTGCGCATGAAGTCGTCGCGATAGAAGCTAATGTCGAGGGAGCCGACCTTCGGCCTATTTCCCTCTATGGCCTCGATCGCGTCCGCAAGCCTCGTCGCAAGCGTTTCTCCGCGGCGGATGATGCCGACGAGCGCGATGTCGTCGGAGCCCTCGTTGTGCTCGACGATCTCGTGGGCGATGCGGGTGATGGCCCTCTCCATCGCCTGGCCATCCATGATGACCGCCTTTGGCTTGTTCTCAGCCATGGCACTCCTTCCAAAAAAGACGCCAATGTCCCGTTGGTACACGGTACACAGGCGTCAGGAAGGCGTTCATGGCCCCGCAGGGCATATGTTCCTTGCCGGCGTCTCGCACCGTGCTTAAAGGGTTGCATTCAATATACGCGGAATTTCTTCCAACGCAACGACTAATTTTCCCGCACACGAAACGCGCGTCCGAAGGAACGGAAGGCACGCCTAGAAGCGCGACCTCACCACGCGGCGCACGCAGTTGACGAGCCCGCGCTGCCGCAGGTAGAACGCGGCGACGGTGCCCCTGCGCACGCAGGCGCCCGCGCGAGAGCCCGAAAGGCGGCCCCTCACGTCGCGAAGCACCGCGCCCGTGGCGCCGCCGGCGCCGCGCAGCCGCTCTTCTCCAAAGTAGTCCGCGAGCACGCCCAGGTAGTCGCTCCAGAACTTCGTCTGCTCCGCCTCGGGAAGCGCGCTTGCGTCCAGGAGCACGAGGTCCACGTCCCAGTCGAGCATGCGCCCCGCGCAGACGTCCTGCCACCCGCTCGACTTCCAGTCCGAAAGTATCGCCGCCACGGCGTCGCGGTGCCTGGAGAGCTTCTTCGCGAGGCTCGCCCCGCTCGCGGACGCGGCGTGCATCATGGATGCGTCGGTCATGCGGTACGCGTACAGCTGCCTGGAGCAGAGCAGGATCCTCCGCGCTCGAGGGTACACGTAGAACAGGAAGTACTGGTCGTCTCCGAGCGTGAGCGCCTCGTCGTAGCGCGCACCGACGCGCTCGCAGAACTCGCGCGATAGGGCGCACCGCCACGAGAAGGGCCTGACGTTCTCGGTGAAGAGCACCTCGGGATGGAAGCCCTCGATGAGCGCGTCGCGCGGGCGGAGCCTGTTTGCGATGGCCGCCGGCGTGCGGTCGGCCGGCACGCACGTGAAGCCGAAGCACATGACCTCGCAACCCGTTCGCGCAAAGGAGTCCGAAACGACCTCGCACGCGTCGGGCGCGAGCGTGTCGTCCGCGTCCACGCAGAGAAGGACGTCCCCCGTGGTCCGGTCCATGCCGGCGTTGCGCGCGGCGCCGGCACCGGCGTTTCTCTGGTGGATGACGCGCAGGCGCTCGTCGCGCGCCGCGCACTCGTCCAGGATGCGCGGCGAATCGTCCGTGGAGCCGTCGTCGACGCAGATGACCTCGAGGTCGCGCATGGTCTGTCCCAGCACGGACGCGAGGCACGCCCTAAGGTAGCGCTCCGCGTTGTACACGGGAATCACGATGGACATGCGCGGCATGGCTATCCCCTCCTGCCGCCGAGCGCCTGGGCGAGGCCGGCCGGCCCCGCGAGGTGCAGCGCGAAGCGGGCCTTGGCCGCGGCACCCGGCCCGTGGTAGCGGCTCCTGACGGCGAGGTAGTGGTCCGGGTCGCGAAGGATCGCCCTCAGGTTCGTGGCCTTCCACGCGTCCCAGGCGGGCCAGTCAATCTCTCCCCTGCTCGCGTACGCAGAGAACTCGCTCGCGATACGGTGCGCGAACTCCGGCGCAAGGTCGTCCTTCAGGCGGTCGAGGTTCCACAGGTACGCGTTCAGCTTCGACACCTGGAAGCCCAGACGCATCCTGTCGGCGAAGGCGTCGTCGGCATGCAGGGCGAGCCAGTGCTCTATCTCGTCGTACTCGCCGCAGACCGCGTACGCCTTGCTTTCCGAGTTGATGGAAGATCCCTCGTTGTCCTGGCGGTAGTGGACCACGGGCACGTCCAGAAACACCGCCCGGTCCGTTGAGCAGAGCGCCTTGAACATGAACGACGTGTCCTGGAACGCCGCGCCCGGCGTGGGCAGGAAGCGAATGCCCTCGCGAGAGAGCCACTCCGCGCGGTACAGGCAGCTCCAGTCCGTCGGCTTCAGCAGGTAGCAGAAGTCGTGCTCGCGCGGGCGCACCACCTTGCCCAGCAGCTGCTGCGGGACCTCGTGCTGCACCACGTCGCGGCCGTCGGCAGACCACCAGAGCGAGTACGTGCCCTTTGCGAGGTCCGCCCTGGCACCCTTCGCGGCACGAAGCAGTGTCTCGAGCGCATCCGGGTACATGACGTCGTCGGACTCCAGGATGCCCACGTACTCGCCGCGGGCCTCCTCGAGGCCGCGATTCAGCGTGTCGCCGTAGCCGGAGTTCGCCTTGCGTATCAGCCGGAAGCGCCCGTCCTTCTCGGCGAACTCCGCCGCGATTCCCGCTGAGCCATCGGTCGAGCCGTCGTCCAGGCAGAGGAACTCGTAGTCCCCCTCCTGCGCGCGGAGCGACTCCAGGCATGCCGGGAGGTACCTCTCGACGTTGTAGATGGGTACGAGGACGGATGCGGAAGGCATGGCGCTCCCCTAGTTCCCGAGGCTCTTGTACGCGGCGCACACCTCGTCGGTTGGGCCGACCATGCGCTCCTGGCCCTTCTCTATCCAACAGACGCGGTCGCACAGGCGCTCGACCTGGTCGATGTTGTGGCTGACGAGAAGGACGGTGACGTCGTCGGCGTCGACGAGCTCCTTGATGCGACGCTCGCACTTCTGCTGGAACAGGAAGTCGCCAACGGAGAGCGTCTCGTCGACGATGAGGATGTCCGGCTCCGTAATCGTGGCGATGGCGAAGGCGATGCGCGCCACCATGCCGGAAGAGTAGTTCTTGAGCGGCATGTCCATGAAGTTCTGCAGCTCTGCGAAGTCCACGATGTCCTGAAAGTGCTCGTCGATGAACTCCTTGCGGTAACCCAGGAGCGCACCGTTCAGGTAGATGTTCTCCTTTGCGGTGAGCTCCATATCGAAGCCGGCGCCGAGCTCGATGAGCGGGGCTATGGTGCCGCGCACCGTGCACGTGCCCTCCGACGCCTCGAGCACGCCCGCGATGATCTTGAGCATGGTGGACTTGCCGGAGCCGTTGGTGCCGACGAGGCCGAACGCCTCGCCGCGCTTGACCTTGAAGTTGATGTGGTTGAGCGCGCGGAACTCCTTGAACTTGAGCTCGTGGCGCGCAAGCGCGATGAAATACTCCTTGAGGGAGTTGAACTGCTCGGAGGCGATGTTGAAGATCATGGAGACGTCATCGACGTCGATGACGGTCTCCGCATCCTCGGGCGGGATGCTGGGACGCGTGAGGATTGGCTTTGCCATAGTTTGCACCGATCTGACGGGGACTAGATGTAGAGGATGAACTTGTGCTCGTTCTTGTGGAACACGGCGTAGCCGATGCCAAGCGCCACCAGTGCGAACCCCAGGCACGCAACGTGCATGCCGACGGAGGGCACCGTGTGGTACAGGATGACGTCGCGGATGTAGGTGATGTAGATGTACATGGGGTTGAACTTCTCGGCGACCTGCATCCAGTGCGGCAGGATCTTGAAGGGGTAGAAGAGCGGCGTCGCGTAGGTCCACGCCGTGAGCACGACGCCCCACAGGTGGATGACGTCGCGGAAGAACACGGAGAGCGCGGAGAGCAGAAGCGAGAGGCCGATGCAGAACACCACGAGCGTGAGCAGCGCGAAAGGCATGAGCACCGAGGTCCACGTGAGCGGCACGCGCTCCACGATCATGACGAGCGCGATCGCGATGAGCGAGAAGCCGTAGTTGACGCCGGCAAACAGCACCTTCTGCACGGGGAAGACGTAGCGGTTGATCTTGACCTTCTTCAGCAGCGACGACGCCCAGATGATGGAGCACATGCCCTGGTTCGTCGCGTCGCTCATGAGCTGGAACGCGGTGTTTCCCAGGATGAGGTAGACCGCATAGTTGCCGAGCGACGGGTCGTTGTAGCGCATGAACGAGCCAAACACCGCCGCCATGACGAGCATCATGAGCAGCGGGTTCAGCACGCTCCACACGACGCCGAGTGTGCTCCTGCGATACTTGAGCTTGAAGTCCTTGGAGACGAGCTGCCTCAGGATGAACCAGTCGCGCCTTGACGGTGGGTACCACGCGTCCTTTGCAGAGACTGCCCCGGTATTCTTCTCGGCGTTCAATTTGCCTCCGAAAACGTTGGTCTGCATGACAGGAAAATGCTAGCACAGCCGTGTCCTCGCCATACAAAGAGCGGAGACTCCAAATCGGCAAGGCGCAGGCGAGAAGGGCCAGACAACAAGAAAGGCCGGAAGATCTTCTCTTCCGGCCTCTGATCTGCTGGCTCCCCGGGCAGGGTTCGAACCTGCGACACGCTGATTAACAGTCAGCTGCGCTACCACTGCGCCACCGGGGAAGATGGCTCCCCGGGCAGGGTTCGAACCTGCGACACGCTGATTAACAGTCAGCTGCGCTACCACTGCGCCACCGGGGAATGTCTTAGTGCGGTAGAAACTATAACAGACATCTTGCCGCATGCAAGCAAGAATCGCGGATTTTTTTGCGTCAAAGAGCCTCCACAAACGCGCCTGCGCGTGCGCGTCCGCATCCTCAAAGTCGTGGACGCGCGCCCGCCAACCGGTGCACCGGCGCGCTAATTGTGAAAAGCGGACCAACATATCCGCAGGTCAATGCGGTATAACACGCCCAAGCGCACAGGCGCGTCAATCCGCCGGCACCCGGCAGGCGGAACGTCCGAGTAGGTTTGCTATGGGTCGCAGGCCAATCAGGGTCGTACAGTATGGTTGCGGAAAGATGGCGAAGTATACCATTCGCTACCTGCACGAGCATGGCGCGCAGCTTGTGGTCGCCATCGACACGAACCCCGCTGTCATCGGCATGTACGCGTGAGACTTCGCGGGGCTTCCCGTCAAGCTCGGCGTGAAGCTCTCGGACGACGCGGACGCCGTCCTCGACGGATGCGCCCCCGGCATCGCGATCCTGACGCTCTTCAGCCTGGTGGACGACATCGCTCCCTGCACCACCATCGTGCAGCGCATCCCGACCGTGCTCGCCGCGCCATCCGGCTACCACACCGTTGACGAGCTTGAGCCACTGCGCTACCAGACCGAGCCGATGATGGTCGAGGACCTCGCGTTCTAGCGTCTGCACTGCCGCGTTCCTTGCGCAGGATGGCGTAGCCGCCCCATCGTCGCAAGTAACGAGCCCGATGCAGAGAAGGACCCGCCCCCGTGCATGGGAGCGGGTCCTTCTCGCCTGATGACGCATGTGGTCGGCGCACGGACGCTAGTCCTCGATATAGTCCTTCAGGCGGCCGGAGCGCGACGGATGGCGCAGCTTTGCCAGCGTCTTGCTCTCGATCTGGCGGATGCGCTCGCGCGTTACGCCAAACTCGCGGCCGACCTCCTCGAGCGTGCGAGGATGCCCGTCCTCGAGGCCAAAGCGGAACTTGATGACCTTGCGCTCGCGGTCCGCGAGGCTGTCAAGCACCTGCTCAAGCTGCTCGCGAAGCATGGAGTCGCTCGCGGCCTCCGGAGGCGCGACGGCCGTGGAGTCCTCGATGAAGTCGCCGAGCTGGGAGTCCTCCTCCTCGCCGATTGGCGTCTCGAGCGAGACGGGCTCCTGGCTGATCTTCTGGATCTCGCGCACGCGGTCCGCGGAGATGCCCATCTCCGCGCCGATCTCCTCGGGGGTGGGGTCGCGTCCGAGGTCCTGCAGAAGCTGCCTCTGCACGCGGACGAGCTTGTTGATGGTCTCGACCATGTGGACGGGGATGCGGATGGTGCGCGCCTGGTCCGCGATGGCGCGGGTGATCGCCTGGCGGATCCACCACGTGGCATAGGTGGAGAACTTGAAGCCCTTCGTGTAGTCGAACTTCTCGACCGCACGGATGAGGCCGAGGTTGCCCTCCTGGATGAGGTCGAGGAACAGCATGCCGCGGCCGACGTAGCGCTTGGCGATGGAGACCGTGAGGCGGAGGTTGGCGCTGATGAGCGACTGCTTGGCCTCGAGGCCCACCTGCTCGATGCGCATGAGGCGACGCTGCTCGGCGCGGGTGAGCTCGATCTCGCCGTTCTCCGCGGCCTCGAGCTTCTTGGAGGCCTCGGTGCCGGCCTCGATCTTCATGGCGAGGTTGACCTCCTCTTGGGCGGTCAGCAGGTCTACCTTGCCAATCTCCTTCAGGTACATGCGCACCGGGTCGCCGGTCAGCATCACGGTCGAGCTGTCCGTGCGGCGCGAGCGCGCCCTGGAAGAGCGCTTGCGGGTCTTGCTCTTAGGGGTGGAGGAGCGCAGGATCTCGCTTGCGGCGCGGGCCTCCTTGCGGGCCTCCGCCAGCTCCTCGTCCTCCTCGTCGAGGTCGTCCCCGTCCTCGAGCTCGTCCTCGTCGTCCTCGTCGTCGAGGTCGTCGGACTCGCCCATGGCGGAGCCGCCGTCCTCCGCGTTCGCGATGTCGACGCCCTTGGCGCGGATGGCGTCGTACATGTCCGAAAGCTCGTCGTCGTCCACGTCCACCTCGGCGATGGCCAGCTGGATGTCGTCCTCGGTGATGCTGTTGTTGGAGCCGGACGCCTGCTTCACGAGCTTCTGGACGATGCCGTCAAGCTCGTCAGACAGCTGCGAGGAGCCCTCGGCAGTAGCCTTGTTGTTAGCCACGTATTTCCTTTCTACGCAGATGCGATAGGGAGTTTACCCAAAAATGCCGCCTACACAACGGCAGAAACGCTATTTGACAGCTCATTAATACGCTTTTGGAGCTCCGTCGCCCTCCTGAAGAGCTCTATCTGCCCCTCGTCGGGCACCGTGGACGACGACAGGCGCAGCCTTGCCTTTATCTCGCGCACCTCGCGGCGCTTGCTCCACAGCTCCACGACGTCGAGCAGGAAGTTCGCCCGCTGGTCGGCGGGCATGCGCGACGTGACCTCGAGCCTGCCGCCCGCAAGTATCTGCGGGGCCTCGGCCACTACGCCCGCCGCCGCGCGCACCACGTCCGCGGGCGGCGTGCCCGCGGGGGTCGCGAGCATGGCCCACGCCATGGCCTCGTAGCGCGAGTCGGACCACGTGAACGTGGCGATGCGCTCCCCGTGGCCGCGCATCACGTCCGGGTGCGACGCAATCATGGCGAGAAGCTCGCGCTCCGCGGCCGACTGCATCCTCTCGTCGTTCGAGAGCGCCGCGGTCGAGACGCCCTGCCCTTCTCGCCCAGCGCCTCCGTCCGCGGGCGCGTACGGACCGTCGTAGGCATCGTACGCGCCGTCATCGTAGCCGCTGCCATAGCCGCCTTCCTCATGGTAGGTGGGCGCGTCGTACGGCGGCACGTCACGCGACGACGCGCCTGTCGGCTGCCGGCGCCCATCCGCGCGCCCTCCCCCGTCGCGCTGGCCGGCCTTGCGGCGCTCCGTGGCGGCACGCTCGCGAATGACCTGCTTCACCCGCGCCACGTCGAACCCCAGCATGTCGCCCAGCTGCAGCGCGTAGCCGTCCAGCAGCATGCTGTCGCCCAGGGGCGCAAGGACGCCCGCCATGTCGTTCAGCGCTGCGACGCGCTTTCCGGGGACGGAGAGGTCGTAGCCGGCGAGCCGCTTGCCAAACACGAAGTCCATGAGCGGCTGGGCCGCCTCCAGGATGGGCCGAAGCGCGTCCGCGCCCCGGGCGGAGAGGAACTCCATCGGGTCCAGGTTGTCCGGCAGCACCACGCACAGCATCTCGACGCTCGTCTTGTCGATGTACTGCACGGCGCGCTCCGCGGCGCGCTGCCCGGCCTCGTCGCCGTCGAACATGCAGATGATGCGCCGCTTCGCGAAGCGCTCTATCAGCTTCACGTGGTCCATCGTGAGCGCGGTGCCCAGCGTGGCCACCGTGTTGGCGAACCCCGCCTCGTGCATCGCCATGACATCCGTGTAGCCCTCGCACACGATGCACGTGCCCGTGGCGGCCATGGACTCCTTCGCGCGGTCGAACGCGAACAGGTGCTTGCGCTTCGAGAAGACCGCGGTCTCCTTGGTGTTGAGGTACTTGGGCTTCGCGTCGCCCATGACCCTGCCGCCAAACGCTATGGTACGGCCCTGCTCGTCGTGGATGGGAAACATCACGCGGTCGAAGAACCTGTCGCGGAGCCTTCCGCCCTGCCCCTGCAGCGCAAGGTCCGAAGCCAGGATCTCCTGCATGGAGAAGCCGAGCTTGCGCAGGTGCTCCACGAGCGTCTGGTGCCCGGCCGCGAACCCCAGGCCCCAGCGGCGGCACACGTCCGAGCCAAAGCCGCGGCCGGCCAGGTAGGCGCGCCCGGCGTCCGGCCCCTCGCCGCGGCCGCGCAGCAGCATGGTGTTGTAGAACCGCTCCGCCTCGGTCAGGCACTCTATCAGGCGGTTGCGCCGCGGCCCCTTGCGGGCGGCGCCGCGCTCCTCCGTAAGCTCGATGCCCGCCTTGTCGGCCAGGTAGCGTATGGAGTCGGGAAAGTCCAGGCTCTCGCGCTTCATGACGTAGGCGAACACGTCTCCCCCGGCGCCGCAGCCAAAGCACTTCCACAGCCCCGTGGTGGGGTTCACGTGAAACGACGGGCTCTTCTCGTGGTGGAACGGACAGCAGCCCCAATAGTCCGCGCCGCGGCGCTTCAGCTCCACGGTCTCGCCCACGAGCTGCAGGATGTCCGTCGCCTGCCGCACGCGCTCCTTGTCCTCGTCCGTTATCAAGCGTCCACCCCCACTCCGCAAGAGCCTAGGTTAATTCGTACCCAGTCTATGTTGCCAAGAACCACACGCTCCAGCTCCTCGGTCGAATCGAAGGGCCTGGAGGCGCGCAGCCACCGCGCGAAGAGGACGCTCACCTCGCTTCCGTACAGGTCGCCGGCAAACCCCACGAGGTTCGCCTCGAGGAAGTTGTCCTCCGGCGCGCTGAACGTGGGCGGCTTCCCCACGTTGACCGCCGCCGGCCACGCCGTCCTCCCGTCGCACACCACACACGCGTACACGCCCGCCCTTGGCATGCAGTCCACGGGAGAAGTGCGCACGTTCGCCGTCGGAAAGCCAAACGCGGTGCCCTCGCCGCGGCCGTGCTCCACGGTGCCGCGCACGAAGTGCAGGCGCTCGAGGAGCCCGGCGGCGTCCTCCACCGCGCCCTTGTGCAGAAGGCTGCGGATCCTGGTGCTGGAGACCGGGCTTCCGCCCCGAGTCACGAGGTCGTGGCCGTGCACGGCGCAGCCCAGGCCGTCGCAGAACGCCGCGAGCGCACGCACGTCCCCCCTGCCTCCGGCGCCGACCCTGAAGTTGGTGCCGACGTGGATTGAGGCCGGGCGAACGACCCCGCCAAGCACCTGCGTGACGAAGTCCTGGTAGCCGGTCTGCTCAAGCTCCTCGTCAAAGCGCAGCACCACGACGGCGTCCGCGCCCAGGGACTCGATGGCGCGCACCCTGTCCGCCGTGGCAAGGAGCCTGGTGGACGGCTCCTCCCCCACCAGTAGCACGTCCGGGTCCGGGTCGAACGTCACGACCACGCACGGCAGGCCCCGCTCGTCCGCCTCGCGCCGCGCCGCCGCAATGAGCGCGCGGTGCCCGGCGTGCAGCCCGTCGAACGCGCCGATGGAGATGACGGCGTCGCACCCCGCGGGCAGCTCCGAGCCCTGGCGCACGTAGGCCGTGCCATGCCGCACGTCGCGGCGCACGTACGCCCCGCGGCGCATAAACAGGCCGCCGCGTACCAGGCCGGCGAGCGACTCTTCGTCAAGCGGCAGCTCTTGGCCCAGGACCTCCTCGCTCACCGCGCCACCCCCGTGACGCCGGAGGGGAAGTTGATCTGGCAGCGAAGCCGCTCGCCCTCGCGCTCCCATATGCCCACCAGGGCGTCGCCAAACGTCAGGCACACGCGGCCGCCCTCGGGCAGCCCCGCGTCCGTGCACGTAACGCGCTTGCCGCAGCGCACGTCCGCAAGCTCGTCCACCGTTAGCTCGCGCGCGGGAAGCCCCAGCTTCCGCACGGGGTCGAGCGCGCACTCCGCAAGCGCCCCCGCGCCGCGCCGCTCGAGCTCTTCCAGGGCGATGCAGTCCGCGAGACCGATGCCCCCGGACGCCGTGCGCCTGAGCTCCACCAGGTGCGCGGCGCTCCCGAGCGAGGCGCCCAGGTCGCGCGCGATGCTGCGCACGTACGTGCCCTTCGACACGGTGAACGCGCAGTCCCAGCACGGCTGGCCGTCCGGCCCCTCCGCGACCACGTCCAGAAGCACCGAGCTCATGATCGTCACGTGCCGGCTCTTCAGCTCGACCTCCTGGCCCTTGCGCGCGCGTTCGTACGCCCTGACGCCCCCGACCGATATGGCCGAGAAGGACGGCGGCACCTGGTCCTGCTCGCCCTCGAGCCCGGCCACGACGCCGGCCGCGAACTCGCGCGAGAGGACGTCCGCCGGCGCATCCCTGCGCAGCACGACCTCGCCCTCGGCATCGTCCGTGGCGGTCTGCGTGCCGAACGCGATGCGCGCGACGTAGGACTTCGTGTCCGCCGTCAGCAGGCCCATGAGCCGCGTGCCCTGGCCCACGCCCACGACGAGCACGCCGGACGCGAGCGGGTCCAGCGTGCCGGCATGGCCGACGCGCTTCTCGCCCAGCGCCCTGCGCACGTGGTTCACTACGTCATGGCTGCTCAGGCCCACCGGCTTGTCTATGGCCAGCAGGCAGTTTATTCCGCTTTGTCCTCGCTTCAACTACTCACCGCTTCCAGCCTGCGCGGCCCTGCGCGCCGCGCGGTCAGCCTCGATCAGCCGGGGGTCCAGCCGCTCTCCGATGATGGTGCCGTCCGGGTCGACGTACTCGAACAGCGAGCGCAGCGGCGGCAGCACCGCCGCGAGCGCCTGGTCGATGTCGCCGTCGAACGTGAACCCGGCAGCGGCCTTGTGACCGCCGCCCCCAAGGAGCCTCGCGATCTGCGAGACGTCCTTGTCCGTCTTCGAGCGGATGTTTCCGCGCACCTTGCCGCCGGGCACCTCCTTAAGGAACAGCGCGACCTCAGAGCCGGACACGCTGCGCACGACGTCCACGAGGCCGTCGCACTCGTCCAGGCTCGCGCCCGTGCGCTCCAGGTCCGCGGACGTGGCGTAGCTGTACGTGATCTTTCCGCCCGCGAAGCTCGTGATGCGGCCCATCACGAGCGCCTCGAGGTGCAGGAACGACAGGCTGAAGTTCTGGTACACGTTGAGCGAGAGCTCTGACGGCGACGCGCCGCAGTCCACGAGCAGCGACGCGACGGAGAACGCCTCCGGGTCCGCGTTCTGGTACTGGAAGCGGCCGGTGTCCGTCGCGATGGCGCAGTACAGGCATCGCGCGACGTCGCTCGTAATCTCGACGCCGAGGTACAGGGCAAACTCCGCGACGAGCACGCCCGTGGCGGCCGCGCTCGGGCGGATGAGGCTCGCGTCGGCGTACGGCTCCTCGCACGGGTGGTGGTCGATGATCGCCGTGCGGGCAGACCTGCGCATCACGGGCTCCGCGTCGTTCAGCCTGTGGGCGACGGAGAGGTCGACGCTGACGAACAGGTCGGGGTCGCCCTCGTAGTCGCATGCGCGGACGAGTCCGGCGCTGCCCGGGAGGTACGAGTAGATCCTGGGCACGTCGTCCGCATCCGCCAGCAGTCCGCAGACGCGCTTCTCGGGCCAGCGCATGCCAATGACCCGGGCGAGCCCCAGGGTGGATCCCAGGGCGTCGCCGTCGGGATTGGTGTGCGCGCAGATCGCGATGGTCGAGCTCTTCTCTATGAGGCGCGCTATCTCCGCGAAGCGCGCCTCCTGCTCGGGGTTCTTGCTAAGACCCATGGCCGGGCTACTCGCCTCTCTCCTCGTCGCCCGCGGGCGCCTCGCCTAGGGGATAGCCGTTCTCGTCCTTCTCGACCGAGAGCGTGGGCGGAACGTTCTCGAGCGCGATGGCGATGCGCTCGGCCTCGTCCGCCGTGGTGTCGATCTGGAAGATGAGCTCCGGCGTCACCCGCCAGCCCAGGGCGTGGCCCAAGAGGCTGCGGATGCGGCCCTTCGCCCGCTGGAGGGCGGCCGCCACGGACTCGTAGCGGTCGCGGTCGCAGCTGACGTAGGCCTTCAGCACGGACTTGTCGACCGAGACCTCCACGCCCGTGAGGGTTACGAGCGCGAGGTCGGGGTCGGAAACCTCGAACAGGAGGATGTTGGCGAGCTTCTCGCGCGCGAGGTTGTTCGCGCGTCGGGAATTCTGGTTCTGCTTCATGTCTCTACTCCGTACGTGCTACTTCCTCGATGCGGTAGGACTCGATGACGTCGCCCACGTGGATGTCCTGGAAGTTCTCGAGGCCGATGCCGCACTCGAAGCCGGCCTTGACGGACTTCACGTCGTCCTTGTAGCGGCGCAGCGACGCGAGCTTGCCCTCGTACACGACGATGCCGTCGCGGACGAGCCTGCAGAGGTCGTCGCGCGAGACCTCGCCGTCCTGGACCATGCAGCCCGCGGCGATGCCGACCTTCGGCACCTTGAACGTGTTGCGGACCTCGATGGTCGCGGTCTGGACCTCCTGCTCCGTCGGCTTGAGCATGCCGATGCGGGCGGCGTCGATGTCCTCGATGGCCTTGTAGATGACGCTGTAGGTACGGATCTCGACGCCGTCGCGCTCCGCAGCGGCTTTCGCCTTGGCATCCGGACGCACGCCGAAGCCGATGATGATCGCGTTCGAGGCGTCCGCCAGGGTGACGTCGGTCTCCGTGATGGCACCGACGGCGGAGTGGATCGTGTTGATGCGCACCTCGGACTGGTCCATCTTGTCCAGCGAGTCCTGAAGGGCCTCGATCGAGCCCTGGACGTCCGCCTTGATGATGAGGTTGAGCTCCTTCACCTCGGCGTCGGCCATGGTGTCGAACAGGTTCTCGAGCGTGACGTGCTTGACCTTGTTCTGCTCCTCGATGCGGGCCTTGAGGGCGCGCTCGTCAGCGAGGCTGCGCGCCTCGCGCTCGTCCTGGAACACGCGGAACTCGTCGCCGGCCATGGGGACGCTCTGCAGGCCGAGCACCTCGACCGGCGTCGACGGCGTGGCCTCCTTCACGTTGTTGCCGCGCGAGTCGATCATGGCGCGGATCTTGCCGTAGGACATGCCCGCGACGATCGCGTCACCCACGCGCAGCGTGCCGCGGTTGACCAGCAGCGTCGCGACGGAGCCGCGACCGCGGTCGAGCTTCGCCTCGAGGACGTTGCCGGACGCGAACGTGTCCGGGTTCGCCTTGAGCTCGAGCACGTCGGCCTCGAGCAGGACGGCCTCGAGCAGGTCGTCGATGCCGATCTTCTTCTTCGCGGAGATGTCGACGAACATGTTCTGTCCGCCCCACTCCTCCGGGATGATGCCGTACTCGGTCAGCTCCTGGCGCACGCGCGTCGGGTCGGCACCGGGCTTGTCGATCTTGTTGACGGCCACGATGATGGGGACCTCGGCGGCCTTCGCGTGGTTGATGGACTCGATGGTCTGCGGCATGACGCCGTCGTCGGCGGCGACGATCAGGATGACGATGTCCGTCACCTTCGCGCCACGCGCACGCATGGCGGTGAACGTCTCGTGACCCGGCGTGTCGATGAACGTGATCGTGCGACCGTTGATCTGCACCTGCGAGGCGCCGATGGCCTGCGTGATGCCGCCGGCCTCGCCCGCGGCGACGCCGGTGTGGCGAATCGCGTCCAGAAGCGACGTCTTGCCGTGGTCGACGTGGCCCATGACCGTGACGACGGGCGGACGCGGCTTCAGGTCCTTCGGGTCGTCGTAGAACGAGAAGGAGTTCTCCTCCTCCTTCGTCATGATCTTGATCTCGCGGCCGAGGTCGTCGGCGACGAGCTCGATGAGGTCGTCGGACATGGACTCCGTCACCGTGAGCGGCGTGCCGAGCAGGAACAGGCGCTTGATGATGTCGTTCGCGGGAACGCCGAGAAGATCGGCGAGCTCCGCGACGGTGGAGCCCTGCGGGACCTTGACCGTGTCGAGCTGGGACAGGTCCTGGTCGTTTGCGATGGCCTCCTCTATGCGCTTCTCCTCAGCCTTCTCGGCCTGCTGCTTCTTCCTGCGCTCCTTGCGCTTCTTGCGGCGTCCGGTGGACTCGCGCGTCGCCTCCTCGACGGCCTCGCGCGCCTCCTCCAGGACCTGGTTGTACTCCTCCGCCTCGCGGGCCATGCGGCTGTAGCGGTCCTCGCCCTGGCCGCCGCGGCGCTGGCCCTTGCGGCCGCCCTTGCCGTGACCCTTGCCGGAGTGATCGGACTCGCCCTCCATCTCACCGGGGGCGACGGGAGCCCTGTGGGAGCTCCTGTGCTGGGACTCCGCGCCCTTCTCGCCGCGGCGGTCCCTGCGCGGCCCCCTGCTCTCCTCCTTCTTCTTCGCCTGCTCCTCGGCCTGCTCCTTCAGGATCTCCTCCTGCTGGGCGATCTGGTCGAGCAGGCTCGTGAAGGACGGGATGGACTTCGGGGCGTTGTCGCGCACGCGGTTGCGCTCCTCTTCCTCCTTGCGGCGCTTCTCCTCCGCAAGGCGCTCCTCCTCGGCCTTCTTGCGCGCGGCCTCCTCGGCGGCGCGGCGCCTCTCCTCCTCGGCGCGCTCCTTCTCGCGGCGCTTCTCGGCGGCGATGCGCTCCTTCTCGGCCTTGGCGGCCTCCTCGCGCTCCTTCTTCGCCTTCGCCTCTGCCTCGGCGCGCTTCTGCGCCTCGATCTCGGCGGCGCGCGCCTCCAGGATCGGCTTCAGCTTCTTGCGAATGATGGAGACGTACGCGTCCTCGAGCGTGGACGAGGGCGACTTCGCGGGTATCTTCATCTCGGCAAGGTGACCAAGCATCTCCTTGCTCGTCATTCCATATTCCTTGGCCAGATCATGCACACGAGTCTTTGCCATAAAACCAACCTTCCAGAGTGGGACGGGAAACGTTCATATTCTTTCGACTCGCAGCTAGATCAGGGAGTCGGGATCGTCGGACACGGTGGAGTCCGCGTACTGCGCGAGCTTCTCGTGGATGCCGCAGAAGCGCGAGCCCGGGCGCGCCATGTTGCGGCACTGGATGCCGGTCGGCCCGGTGTACTCGCAGCGGTGCTCGCCCTCCTCCGCGACGACGTCCACGTCCTCGGGCATCTCGCTCATGACCTTGCGCGCAAGCGACTCGTTCTTGATGTCGATGTGCATGCCCGTGAGCCTCGCGGCCAGCCGGGCGTTCTGGCCCTCCTTGCCGATGGCGAGGGACAGCTGGTCGTCCGGAACGATGACCGTGGCGTAGTTGTCCTCGTCGTCCACCAGCACGCGCGAGACGCGCGCCGGGGACAGCGCGTTCGCGACGCACTTCGCGGGGTCGTCGCTCCAGAGCACCACGTCCACGCGCTCGCCGCGCAGCTCGGACACGACGGCACGCACGCGGCTGCCCTTCGGGCCGACGCAGGCGCCCACCGGGTCGAGGCGGTCGTCAAGCGAGCTCACGGCCACCTTCGAGCGGACGCCGGCCTCGCGCGCGATGGAGCGGATCTCGACGACTCCGTCGTAGACCTCTGGCACCTCGAGCTCGAACATCCTGCGGATGAGGTCCGGATGGGTGCGGGACACCACGATGGACGGGCGCTGGCGCTCGCCGCGCACGGGCTGCTGGTTGCTGTTGGGGTCGCGCACGTCGATGATGATCGCGCGGATCTGCTGGTGGTGGGAGTAGCGCTCGCCCGCGGGGCGCTCGTTCAGCTCGTCCGGGTAGCGGCGCTGGTCGAAGTACGGCAGCTCCGCCTCGACGCCCTCGCGTATCTTGATGATGGCGAAGTCCGGCGTCGTCTGCAGCACGGTGCCCGTGATGATGTCGCCGATGCGCTTCGAGAACTCCTCGTAGATCTGCTGGCGCCCGGCGTTGCGCACTATGTCGTTGATGACGGACTTCGCGTGCGTGTACGCGGTGCGGCTCGTGTCCTTAGGCGTCACGTCCACCTCGTCGAAGTCGGTGTACAGGCCGGTCTCGTCGTCCCAGGACTCCTCCTTCGGGACGAGCTTGTACACGTAGACCTTGCCCGTCTCGCGGTCGATCGTCACACGCGCGCCGTCCTGCAGGTGCATGACCTCGGCATAGCTCTTCGCCAGGGACTGCTCGAGCTGGTCGATCAGGTACAGCTCGTCGATGTGCTTCTCCTGGCACAGTGCCATAAGTGCTTCCATCATCTCTGATGCCATGGTGCTTCCTCTCACGAGTTAAGATTCGAAATCCAATGCCGGCGCCCGCCGGCCGCGTTGCCTAGAACCTTGGCTTTATCTTGCAGCTCTTGATGTCGTCAAGACCGAACGAGAACTCCTCGCCGTCGCACTCCACGACGACCCTGCCGTCCACGAGCCCCTTCAGCGTGCCCGTGTAGTGCCTGCGTCCCTCGCGGTCGAACGTGTTCAGCGACACGTCCTCGCCCGCGAAGCGCTCGAAGTCGTGCGCGCGGCGCAGCGGCCTCGACAGGCCGGGGCTCGATATCTCGAGCGTGTACGAGCCCGGGAACGGGTCCCTCTCGTCGATGACCGCGTTCACCCAGTCGCTCTGGGCCGTGACCTCGTCCAGCGTTATCGTGGGCAGTGACTCGTCCGCATGGTCGAGCCTCACGCGCACGACCGGCGCCTTCGACGCGCCGACGACCTCGACGTCCACCACGTCGATGCCGTGCTCCGGGGCGGCCGCCTCGAGCGCGGCAAGCAGCTCCCTCTCGATATCCGTGGACGCCATGGGTCCTCCTTCCCGGGCTGCGGCCCGACATACAGAAAGGAAGCGGGGCGAGAAAATCCACCCCACTTCCTCGAACAATCACGATTAAGCTATAGATACTCTAGCACGTCGGCCCCGCGCCCGCCAGACGCGTCGGGCCGACACAATTTCTTCGCAACCCCGGCGCGTCCGTCGCCGTCCGCGGCAGCCGCGGACGCAGCGCGGCAGGACACGCGCTACAGCGCGACGATGTTCACGAGCCTCCCGGGCACCACGATGACCTTCTTGATGTCCTTGCCCTCAAGCTGCGCGGCTACGGCCTCCCTCGCGGCCGCCTCGAGCTCGTCCTTCTTCGCGTCGGCCGGGACGTTGATGCGGGCGCGCACCTTGCCCTTGATCTGCACGGCAATCTCGACGGTGTCGCTCTTCGCCTGCGCGGCGTCGAACTCGGGCCAGGGCTCGTTGTACACGGAGCCCGTCATGCCAAGCGCCTCGTGGAACAGCTCCTCCGCCCAGTGCGGGCAGATCGGCGCGAGCATGGTCACGATGTCGTGGGCGACGCGGTGGCACAGCGCGCCGTCGCGCTTCTCGGCGTCCACGTCGTTCACGTACTTGCTCGCGGCGTTCGTCAGCTCCATCACCGCAGAGATAGCGGTGTTGAACTGGCCACGGTCGAAGTCGTTCGTGCACTTGATGCCCATCTCGTGCAGGACGCGGTTCAGCTCCTTCGCATCCGCGTCGAGCGCCTTCGCGTCCACCTCGCCGGCCTTGGCGCCGTCGACGAGCTGCCACACCACGCGCCACGCACGCTTGATGAAGCGGTTCGCGCCGGCAACGGCCTCGGGATCCCAGTCGAAGTCCTTCTCGGGCGGCGCCACGAACAGGATCGCCAGGCGCATGGTGTCAGCGCCGTACGGGTCGATCACGCTTGAGGGCGGCACGACGTTGCCCTTGGACTTGCTCATGGTGTCGCCGTTCTCGTCCTTCACCATGCCCTGGCACAGCAGGTTCGTGAACGGCTCGTCCACGTCGACCATGCCAAGGTCGCGCAGGACCTTCGTCCAGAAGCGGCTGTACAGCAGGTGTAGGATGGCGTGCTCGATGCCGCCGATGTAGTTGTCCACCGGCATCCAGCGGTCCACGGCCTCCTTAGAGAACGGCGCCTCGTCGTTGTGGGGGTCGCAGTAGCGCAGGTAGTACCAGCTGGAGCACGTGAACGTGTCCATCGTGTCCGTGATGCGCTTCGCGGGGCGGCCGCACTTGGGGCACGTCGTCTCGTAGAACGGCGCATACTCCGCCAGCGTGTCGCCGGCGCCCAGGTCGAGGTTCTCGGGGAGAAGGACCGGGAGCTCGTCCTCGGGGACGGGCACGTCACCGCAGTGGTCGCAGTGGATCATGGGGATGGGGTTGCCCCAGTAGCGCTGGCGGCTGATGAGCCAGTCGCGCAGGCGGAACTGCACCGTCGGGCGGCCGCAGTCGTGCTCCTTCAGCCACGCGGTGATCGCGTCGACCGCCTCGGAGTGCTTGCCGCCCTTCAGGCCCGTGAACTCGCCGGACTGCACGAGGTATCCCTCGGCCACCATGGCCTTGTCCCAGTCCACGGAGCGTACGCGGAGCTCCTTCTCGTCCTTGAGCTCCTCGTACAGGGGGTCGTCCTTCTCGCAGATGATCGGCGCGATCTCCAGGCCGTACTTGCGGGCGAAGTCGAAGTCGCGCTGGTCGCCGCAGGGCACGCCCATGACGGCGCCAGTGCCGTAGTCCATGAGGACGTAGTCCGCGACCCACACGGGCGCGGGCCGGCCGTTGATCGGGTTGATGACGTAGCGGCCGGTGAAGACGCCGTGCTTCTCGCGCTCCGAGCCCTGGCGGTCGACGGCCGAGACCTTCTCGGTCGCGGCCTTCAGCGCCTTGAAGTCGGCCTCGTACTTCGTGCCGGCAACCAGCTCCGCCGCGAGGTCGCTCTCGGGCGGCAGAACCATGAAGCTCACGCCAAACAGCGTGTCGGCGCGCGTGGTGAACACGGTCACCTTGCGGTCCGTGGGGGTCACGCCGTCCTCGGCGGCGAGGCGGAAGTCAATCTCGGCTCCCTCGGAGCGGCCGATCCAGTTGCGCTGCTGCGCCTTCACGTTCTCCGGCCAGCCGGTGAGCTTGTCGAGGTCGTCTAGCAGCTCCTGCGCGTAGTCCGTGATCTTGAGGTACCACTGGCTGAGGTTGCGCTTCTCGGGCACGGAGCCGCAGCGCCAGCACCTGCCATCGACGACCTGCTCGTTCGCGAGCACGGTCTTGCACGTCGGACACCAGTTCACGGGGCTCGTGGCGCGGTACGCCAGGCCCTTCTTCCACATCTGGATGAACATCCACTGGCCCCACTTGTAGTACTCGGGGTCGCAGGTGTTGAACATGCGGTCGTAGTCGTAGCTGAAGCCCATGCGCTTCATGGTCTTGACGGCCTGCGCGATGTTCTGGTGCGTCCACTTGGACGCCTGCGTGTTGTGCTTGATGGCCGCGTTCTCGGCGGGGAGGCCGAACGCGTCGAAGCCCATGGGATGCAGCACGTCGTAGCCGCGCATGCGGGCCTGGCGCGCCATCGCGTCGCCGATGGTGTAGTTGCGCGCGTGGCCCATGTGCAGGTCGCCCGAGGGGTACGGGAACATCTCGAGCACGTACTTCTTCGGCTTCGCCGGGTCCGTGTCCGTCTTGTAGAGGTCCTCTTCCTCCCAGATCCTCTGCCACTTGGTCTCTATCGCCTGCGCGTCGTACGCCGGGAACGTGCCCTCGGCGGCGTCGTTGTTGTCAGCCATTTGGTTCCTCTCCTAGCAATGCACACTAGCTGCAATTTAGCACGCCCTAGTATAGCGAAACGCACCGGACAGCATGCCGGCGCGTTACGCGGCGTAAACGTTGTCGCCACAACGTGGCCCCAGGACGCCCCAACCGCTGCGGCCCTGCCGCTCGCAGACCAATTAGCACCGCCGCGCGACGACCCCGCGCGCGCGGTTGCTGTTCAATTTCTGAACGGGTTTCGTTGGCCTGGAGGCTGCATGGCGCAGCAAACGCCCGATCAAAGGAGAAGCGCATGTCAAGGAACGCCATTGCCATCGTGTCGGCCGCGGCCATCGCCCTGTCGCTTGGGGCGTGCTCGGGAGGTGTTATCTCGCCGGGTTCTGGGTCCGACGGCTCCGTGGGGGCCTCCGTAAGGGTGCCGTATGACCCCGCGAAGGTCGACGAAAGGGTCGCGAAGGCCGGCAAGAGGGTCATGGACGACACCGACGCCTACGTCGAGGCGTACAAGAAGCAGGAGGCCGCGTCCGTCGACACGAGCATGGAGCTCGCAACGAAGACGCGGTCGAAGCTCGAGGCGCTGAGCAAGTCGCTGGAGAAGTTGAACAAGGCGTACGACGCGAAGGACGACTGGAACACTGACACCCAGCAGTACTACATCGACCTCATGGCATACGAGAGCGAGCGCGCCGTCGAGGTGAGGCCCGCGAGCTCCGACGACGGGTCCTACAGCTGATGTGCGCGTATGCCTAGATCACGTAGCACCACGCCGGCTCTGCGTCGTCCGGCTTGTGGACGATGGTCTCCTGGTTAAGGATGACGCGCGCGTTCTGCGGGACGGACTCGCACACGAAGGCGGAGCCGCTGATGACGGCACCGCTTCCGATGACGGTCTCGCCTCCCAGGATGGACGCGTTCGAGTACACCGTGACGTAGTCCCCGAGCGTGGGGTGGCGCTTCTTTCCCGAGAGGAGCTGGCCCTTGCGGGTGGAGAGCGCGCCGAGCGTGACGCCCTGGTAGATCTTCACGTGATCGCCGATGTCGGTGGTCTCGCCGATGACGACGCCCGTGCCGTGGTCGATGAAGAAGTACTTGCCGATGTTTGCGCCGGGATTGATGTCGATTCCCGTCTTGCTGTGGGCGTGCTCGCTCATCAGTCGCGGGATAAGGGGCACGTTAAGCCCGTACAGAACGTGGGCGATGCGATAGACGAAGATTGCGTACAGGCCGGGATATGCGACGAGCACCTCTTCGAGACTTCCTGCCGCGGGGTCTCCGTCGTAGAGCGCCTGGATGTCCGTCATCAGGAGCTCGAGGACCTGGGGCAGGCTGTCGAGAAAAACGTTCGCCACGTGGGAGGCGCGCTTTCCCGCCTCGTCGCGGCTCAGGTCGCCGTCGTCGAACAGCAGCGCCTCGAGCACCTGCCCCTGCAGCACGCGCTCGATGTGCAGGATGCGCTCGCGCGTGAGGTAATCGTTGCTCTCCCCCGCCGCGCTCTCGTTGTCGAAGTAGCCGGGAAACAGCAGGCGACGTATGTCCGAGATCAGCTCGACGCAGGCGCTCCTGCTTGGAAAGTGACGCCGCGTGCCGCCGAAGAAGCTCTTCTCGGCAGCGTACTCCACGTTCATGGCAGCCAGTCGCTCCGCCACACCGCAACTCTTCATGCTCATCACCCCATCGTCCGCGCGCGGACGTCGTCCCAAACAAAAACCCACCGCCACGCTATGAGTTGGCGGTGGGTCAATGCTACATCAGTCGGGCGCCCGCGGCTAGACGCGGATTTGCACTACGACCTGAAGTTCGTGCTGGAGTCGGAGTCCTTCAGGATGACGTCGTGCGCGCCGCCCTCGACGAGCGAGGTGGAAGAGACGAGCGTGATCTTCGCCTTGTCGCGCAGCTCCTCGAGCGTAAGCGCGCCGCAGTTGCACATCGTGGAGCGGACCTTGGTGAGCGACTGGTCCACGTTGTCCTTCAGCGGGCCGGCGTACGGGACGTAGGAGTCGACGCCCTCGACGAACGAGAGCTTCTTCGCGCCACCCATGTCGTAGCGGGCCCAGTTGCGGGCACGTGCGGAGCCCTCGCCCCAGTACTCCTTCACGTAGTTGCCGTTCACGTTCAGGCGACGGGTCGGGGACTCGTCGAAGCGCGCGAAGTAGCGGCCGAGCATGAGGAAGTCCGCGCCCATGGCGAGCGCAAGCGTCATGTGGTAGTCGTACACGATGCCACCGTCGGAGCAAACGGGGACGTACACTCCCGTCTCCTTGAAGTACTCGTCACGCGCGCGGCACACGTCGATGAGGGCGGACGCCTGTCCGCGGCCGATGCCCTTCTGCTCGCGGGTAATGCAGATGGAGCCGCCGCCGATGCCGACCTTTACGAAGTCCGCGCCTGCCTCAGCGAGGTAGCGGAAGCCATCGGCATCGACGACGTTGCCCGCGCCGACCTTGACCGCGTCGCCGTAGCGCTCGCGAATCCAGTCCAGGGTGAGCTTCTGCCACTCGGAGTAGCCCTCGGAGGAGTCGATGCACAGCACGTCCGCGCCGGCCTCCACCAGCAGGGGCACGCGCTCCTCATAGTCGCGCGTGTTGATGCCGGCGCCGACGACGTAGCGCTTGTGCTCGTCGAGCAGCTCGTCCGGACGGGACTTGTGGGAGTCGTAGTCCTTGCGGAACACGAGCGAGGACAGGTTGCCGTTCTTGTCGACGACGGGCAGCGTGTTGATCTTGTGGTCCCAGATGATGTCGTTGCAGATCTTGAGCGACGTGCTCGTGTCAGTCGTCACGCACTCGGCCGCCGGCGTCATGAACTCCGCGACCTTCTTGTTGCGGTCGTCGCGGGAGACGCGGTAGTCACGGGAGGTGACGATGCCGCAGAACTTGCCGTGCGGCGTGCCGTCCGCGGTGACGGGCATCGTGGTGTGACCCGTGCGGTCGCGGATGTCGAGCACGTCCTGCAGCGTCATGTCAGGGGTGAGCGTGGAGTCGGACACCACGAAGCCGGCCTTGTACGTCTTCACCTCGCGCACCATCGCGGCCTCGTCCTCCGGGGTCTGCGACTGGTAGATGAACGAGATGCCGCCCTGCTGGGCGAGGGCGATGGCCAGGCGCGGGCCGGAAACTGCCTGCATGACCGCGGACACCATGGGGATGTGCATCTTGATGGCCGGCTCCTCGCCGCGCTTGAACTTCACGAGCGGGGTCTCGAGCGAGACGTTTGCCGGGATGTTCTCCCGAGAGGAATAACCAGGGACGAGTAGGTACTCAGAGAAGGTGTGGGATTCCCCCTCGAAGAACGTTGCCATGCGCAATCTCCTTTACTCCATATGCCGTTTGTCGACTCGTTTGCTCACGCCGCCGATACGATTTGACCGATTGTAGCACCTTGTGGCAGGTACGAACTACCTTGTGCCACCGTCACTCACCACCTCATCAAAGTTAACCGCGATGTCGTGCTTCACGGGCACCCAGTCGACCTTCTTGAACAGGGCCACCACGTTGATGGGGATGTACGAGAGCTCGAATATGGGGAACGTGAATACGTTCGCGATCACGCGCCAGCGGCTGCGCGCGTGGATGTGTCTGCGCTCCGATATCGTGGTGACGAGCCCCATGAGGAAGAACATCCCATACGAGGACACGAGCGTGGTCACGATAGACCCCACGCACGCGCCGAGCTCGCTCTGCGTCGCGATGAAGCCGCGGCTCGCCGTGCCGATGATGAGGTACGCGAGGTTCACGAACACGGAGATGATGGTGAGGAACATCGCGGGCGACATGGTCATGAGCATGTCGTACGACGCGAAGAAGTGCCCCCTGAAGATGCCGCGCACGAGGTCTCGCCAGTACGAGAAGAACACCTGGTATCCGCCGCGCGACCACCTCATGCGCTGCGTCCACGACGTCTTGAAGTCAGTCGGCTGCTCGTCGAAGAACTCCGCCGGCGCATAGCCGATCCTTATGTTGTGAGAAGCGCAGAACGCCGTGAACTGGAGGTCCTCCGTGAGCGTGTGGAACATCCAGCCGTGCATCCCGCGGATGATGGACGCCGAGACGAGCCAGCCGGACCCCGAGATCGCGCAGCTCGTCCCCAGCAGCATGCGCGCGTTGTTGAGGTAGCGCGACTCGCGCATGAACCAGAGCGAGTAGCCCGCGCTCACCCAGCTTGAGTCGAAGTTCTTGGAGTTGCGGTAGCTCGTGCAGACGAGGAACCCCTGGTCGAAGGCCTTGTTCATGATCTCGACGTAGTCCGGCGAGATCACGTTGTCGGCATCCATCACGAAGAAGCCCTCGTACGGGCACTCCTGCTGGTTCAGTATCCTGTCGAACGCGAAGTCCAACACCCAGCTCTTGCCACGTCGTGCGAGGTCGTTTCGCTCCCACACGATGGCGCCGGCCTCCCGGGCGACCTCCACCGTCCGGTCCGTGCACGCGTCCGCTACGACGTAGCAGTCTATGAGGCCGTCGTAGCGCTGCGCCTTGATGGAGCGCACGAGGTTGCCGATGACCGACTCCTCGTTGTGCGCCGCGATGACGAACGCGTACGAGTGGCTCCTCTTCGCGACGGGCAGCTTCACCTCTCCGCGAATCATGACCCAGATGGTATAGAAGACCTGGTAGAGGTATGCGAGCGTGAAGAGGGCCCCCACGAGGTTGTTGAAGACTGTGATGGGGGTCGTCCCGAGCCTGGCCAGTTCCACGCGGCATCCTTCCACAACTGATGGTGGCCCTAGGACCCTGCCACGAGCAGGGGGCAGATCTTCTCCCCCGCTTGGGTGCGGCCCATAGAGCGGTCATGTAGCGATTCTAGTACAGACGAGAGGTCGGGGGGCAGGCGGTCCGCAAGCTCGATGGTCTCTCCAGTAACGGGGTGGTCGAAGCGGATGTGCCACGAGTGCAGGAACTGGCGACGCAACCCCATGTTGGTGCGGTCGTCGCCGCGGCCGTAGAGCTGGTCCCCAACGCAGGGATGGCCCGCGTGACGCATGTGCACGCGGATCTGGTGCGTGCGCCCGGTGTAGAGGTGGCACTCCAGAAGCGAGAAGCCCTCGTCGAACCTGCCGGCCTCGAAGCGCTCGAGCGTGCGGAACGTCGTGATGGCCTCGCGCGCACCCGGGTCGTCCGAGACCGTCATGCGGAGCCGGTCGCGACGCGAGCGCGCGATGCCCGTGGTGATGGTACCGGAGTCCGGCGCGACGTAGCCGTGCACGAGCGTGACGTAGCGCCTGTCGAGCACGCGCAGGCGGATGAGGTCCTGCAGCGCCTTCTGCGTGGCGTCGTCCTTAGCGCACACCATGAGGCCGGAGGTGTCCATGTCGAGCCGGTGCACGATGCCGGGCCTGTCGTCCCCCTGCAGCATGCCGAGGTGCCCGTAGCCGCAGCGCGCGACGAGCGCGTTCGCGAGCGTGTCGTCCACGTGGCCCGGGCTGGGGTGGCACACGAGCCCCGCCTGCTTGGAAAGCACGATGAGGTGGTCGTCCTCGAAGCGCACGTCGAGCGGGATGGACGGGTTGGGCGCGAGCGCCCCGTCCTCGGGCTCCGGATCGGGAAGGCGCGCCTGGATGCGGTCCCCAAGGCACACGGTCTCGCTCTTGGACGTCGCGAGCGTCGAGTTTATGGTGACCTCGCCTGCCGCGACGAGCTTTGCGCACGCACTGCGAGAAGGGCATCCGTCCACGCTCGCGAGGAACGTGTCGAGTCTCAGCCCGTCTGACTCCGGGCCCACGAGGGCGTTCACGATGACGGCCATGTCCTTCTCACCCGTTCCTCTCCTTTGCACGGGCGTGGGCCCGGACGAAGCCGGACCCACGCCTTGGGCTTGCGTTGTGTCTTGACGCCCGCTACCTGCCGCCGGCGTCCGCGTTTGCGCGCTCGCGCCCGGACTCCCACACGTTGTACGCGACAAGCGCGCACACGATGCCGCACGTCACGAAGATGTCGGCGACGTTGAACACCGGGAAGTCGACGAACGAGGTCGCGAGGAAGTCCGTGACGTAGCCGGCGCACAGTCTGTCGACCATGTTGCCGACGCCGCCACCCGCGACGCACGCGACGGGCAGCACGAGCGACAGGGGTATGTCCTCGCGCCACACGTACGCGAACGCCACGCACACGACGGCGGCCGCGATGAGCACGAACAGCGGTCCCGCCCCACGACCGAGGCTGAAGGCCGCGCCGTCGTTCTTCACGTACAGGAGGTCCAGCACCCCCGGGACGAGGGTCTGGCGCTCCCCCACGCGCAGGACGGAGCGCACCGCGAGCTTTGTGGTCTGGTCAAGCACCAGCACGAGGCACACGGCGACCCAGAACACGATCGCCCGGGTGCCCCTTGCCGAAACCTTGCTCGTCGCTACCACGCTACCGCTACTCCTCGTCCGCGAGCTGCGCCACGACGTCGTGGCACCTCTCGCACAGGCCGTCCTCGCCGAGCTCGCGCCAGTTCCAGCAGCGCGGGCACTTCTCGCCGTTGGCGGGAAGCACCTCGCAGGAAAGCTCCTCGCCGGCGTGCATGCACACGTCGGAGCACACGAAAGCCTCCGCCAGGTCGCAACCGGTCTGCGCGAGCACGTCGTACTGCTCCTGCGGGAGCGTCAGCTCCGCGCGGGCCGCCTGCGTCGTCTTCTCCTCGAAGACGCCGGACGCCGCGGCCTCCTCGTAGGCCTTGGTGAACGCGCCGCGCGCCTCGACGAGCGCCCGGTACGCGGGCAGAAGGCCCTGGTACACGTCCTCGTCGACGGGGTTCTGGTACCAGTCCAGAAGGGCGGCGTACGTCTGGCCGTCGCGCATGGACTCCGGCAGGTACTGCATGATCTCGTCCGTGGTGTACACGAGGACGGGCTGCAGGTCGTGGACGAGCATCGTGAGGATGTGCGCCCACGTCGTCTGCGCGGACAGGCGCTCGTGCGTGCCCTTTCCGCCGCAGTACGTGCGGTCCTTTGTGGCGTTGAGGTAGCCGTTGGACAGCTCCGTCACGTAGTCGTACAGGTTGCGGTACACCACGTTGAAGCGGTACTCGGAGTATGCCTTCGTCACGACGTCGTGGACCTCGCACATGTGGGCGAGCGTCAGCTTGTCGAACGGCTCGAGCTCGTCGAACGGCAGGCCGTCCGTCGCCGGGTCGAACTGGCCCTCGAGCTCACCGAGCAGGAAGCGCAGGGTGTTGCGGATCTTGCGGTACGCGTCGCCGACGTGCGAGAGGATCGTGTCATCGCACGGGACGTCCACGGAGGTGTCGACGGACGCGAGCCACAGGCGCAGGACGTCGGCGCCCTCGTTGTCGCACACGCTGTTCGGGTCGATGACGTTGCCGAGCGACTTGCTCATCTTGCGGCCCTGGCCGTCGAGCGTGAAGCCCTGGCTGATGACGGCCTTGTACGGCGCCTTGTCGTACGCGCCGACCGACGTCATGAGCGAGCTCATGAACCAGCCGCGGTGCTGGTCGGAGCCCTCCAGGTACACGTCCGCCGGGAACTTGAGGTAGCCGCGGTGCTTGCAGACGGCGGTGTGGCTGACGCCGGAGTCCCACCAGACGTCGAGGATGTCCTTGTTCGCCTTCAGGTGGTGGCTGCCGCACTTGGGGCATACGCAGGCGTCGCCCAGGTAGCTCGCGGGGTCCTCGGTGAACCAGGCGTCGGAGCCCTCCCTGCGGAAGAGCTCGATCACCTTGTCGAGCGTGTCGTCGTTCATGACGGTCTCGCCGCAGTCCTGACAGGTGAAGGCAGGGATGGGCACGCCCCAGTTGCGCTGGCGAGAAATGCACCAGTCAGGCCTGCCCTCGACCATAGAGGTGATGCGGTTGCGGGAGTGCGCGGGGTAGAACTTGACCTTCTCGAGCTCGCGGAGGGCATCCTTGCGCAGGCCGGTCTTGTCCATCGAGACGAACCACTGGCTCGTGGCGCGGAAGATGACGGGCTGCTTGCAGCGCCAGCAGTGCGGGTAGCTGTGCGTGATGTCCTCGTGCAGGATGAGCGTGCCGCGCTCCTGGAGCCACTCGATGATCTTGGGGTTCGCGTCGTTCACGTTCATTCCGGACCACGGGCCGCCCGTGCCCATGCCGTCGCCCCTGTAGAAGTTGCCGTCGTCGTCGACGGGCATCACGACGGGGATGTTGAAGCGCATGCCCGCGTTGTAGTCGTCGACGCCGTGACCGGGCGCGGTGTGGACGATGCCGGTGCCGTCGTCGAGCGTGACATAGTCCGCATAGATGAACTCGCCCTCGACGCCCTGGCCGCCAAAGATCGGCTGCTTGTACTTGTTGTGGCAGAGGTCCGTTCCGGACATGCGCCACACCTCGCCGTCGGCGCGGCGGGCGAGCTCGAAGGACTCGTAGCCAAACTTCTCGCAGTCCTTCTCGACGAGCGCCTCCGCCATGATCTCGGCGCGGCCGTCCACGACGACCGCGACGTAGTCTGCCTCGGGGTGCAGGATGACGGCGTCGTCGGCGGGAAGGGTCCACGGGGTCGTCGTCCAGATGTCGACCCAGAGCCTGCCCTCGTAGGCCTCGAGGCCCTCGGGAACCGTCGTCATCTCGAAGCGCACGAAGATGGCGGGGCTGACCTCGTCGCCGTACTCGATCTCGGCCTCGGCGAGCGCCGTGTGGCAATGCGTGCACCAGTGCACGGGCTTGCGGCCGCGGTAGATGGCGCCCTTGTCGAAGATCGCCTTGAAGATCTCCACGTCGGTCGCGTCGTAGTCGTGCGTGTAGGTGAGGTAGGGGTTTCCCCACTCGCCCAGGACGCCCAGGCGCTTGAAGCCCTGGCGCTGGGTGTCGACCTGCTCTACGGCCATCTTGCGGCACAGCTCGCGGATCTTCACCGTGGGGAGCTGGTTGAACTTATCGGTCCCGAGCATCTGCTCGACCTTGTGCTCGATCGGCTGTCCGTGGCAGTCCCAGCCGGGCACGTACGGCGTCTGGTATCCACGCATCGACCAGTAGCGGTTGATGATGTCCTTAGAGATCTTGTTCTGGGCGTGGCCAAGGTGGATCGGGCCGTTGGCGTACGGGGGTCCGTCGTGGAGCACGAACTTCTCGTGCCCCTCATTCTTCTTGAGCAGCTGGCCATAGACGTCGTTCTCGTCCCAGCCCTTGAGCCTCTCGGGCTCGTGCTGGGCGAGGCCGGCCCGCATCGAGAACTTGGTCTTGGGCAAGTTCATCGTCTTCTTGTACTTGTTTGCCACCTCGTGTCCTTCCCTTTCCTGGGCACCCACGAAAAGGAGCGCCCGTCCCTCCTGCTGGGACGAAGCGCTCCGATTACACTTCGCTTGTGACCACCCAGCGAGCGGATTTCCGCCTTACTCGGTAGACCTGTGTCGGCGGTCTCTCCGGCGGCGCCTACTTGCCGGCGCCACCGGCTTTCGGACCGCAGCTCCGGGGTGATCTTCCCCTGAACGCGACCGCGGGCTCCCACCGTCCCCGCTCTCTCTTGGCCGCCCCGTCCAAGGTACTCTCCCCATCAACGCAGCACGCCGAATGATAGCACTTGCCGGCCGTTCGCGGAACAATCGTGGCGCGGGCCGACAACTAAATTGACATTCTGCATACCCGGGGCTAGCGCCGGGCGAGAAGGACTGTCCCTCTCGCCCAGACAAAAACGGGGTCCCGCACGCCGCGGGGCCCCGTCTAAGTCTCTGCGCCTGCGCCCCCCTGCCGAGGGGTCCGGGCTACTGCTCGCTTCCGTACTTCGGTGCGAAGCCGTCGTCGCGGTTGAGGATGTTCATGAACTCCTCGCCCGTAATGGTCTCCTTCTTCTGGAGGTAGTGCGCGATCTCGTGGAGCTTGAAGCGGTTGTCGCGCAGGGTCTTCAGGGCAGTCTGATGGCCCTTCTCCACGATGGCCGTCACCTCGTTGTCGATCTCGGTCGCCGTCGCGTCGGAACACGTGAGCTCCGTGCCTCCGCCGAGGTAGCGGTTGCGGGACTCGCCGAGCGCCACCATGCCGAACTTGTCGGACATGCCGAGCTGCGTCACCATGGCGCGCGCGATCTTCGTCGCCTTCTCGATGTCGTTCGCGGCACCGGACGTCATGTGTCCGAAGATGAGCTCCTCTGCTGCGCGGCCGCCGCACAGCACCGCGATGCGCTGCTCGTACTCCTCGCGCGTCGTGAGGTAGTGCTCGTCCTCCTCCGCCTGCATGGTGAAGCCGAGCGCTCCGGACGTGCGCGGAACGATCGTGATCTTCGAGACGGGCGTCTTGCCGTCCTGGACGGCCGCGACGATGGCGTGGCCGGTCTCGTGATACGCGACGACCTCCTTCTCGTGGTCGTTCAGCACCGTGGACTTCTTCTTCTCGCCCGCGATGACCACGTCGACGGACTCCGTGATGTCCTCCTGCGTCACGCGGGAGCGGCCCATGCGGACGGCCCTGAGAGCCGCCTCGTTGATGATGTTCGCGAGGTCGGCGCCGGAGGCTCCCGGCGTGGTGCGCGCCACGAAGCCGAAGTCGATGCCGGGCTCCATCTTCACGTCGTTCGCGTGAAGCTTCAGGATCGCCTCGCGGCCCACGAGGTCCGGTAGCTCGACGGGGATGCGACGGTCGAAGCGGCCGGGGCGCAGCAGCGCCGGGTCCAGCACGTCGGGCTGGTTCGTCGCGGCGAGCACGACGATGCCCTTGTGGTTGTCGAAGCCGTCCATCTCGGTCAGGAGCTGGTTGAGCGTCTGCTCGCGCTCGTCGTTCGAGTTGATCGAGACGCCGCGCTTCTTGCCGATGGTGTCGATCTCGTCGATGAACACGATGCACGGTGCCTTCTCGTTTGCCTGCTTGAAGAGGTCGCGCACCTTCGCGGCACCGCGGCCCACGAACATCTCGACGAACTCGGAACCCGAGATCTGGAAGAACGGGACGTCCGCCTCGCCGGCGACCGCCTTCGCAAGCAGCGTCTTGCCCGTGCCCGGAGGACCAACGAGCAGCGCGCCGCGCGGGCAGCGGGCGCCGATGGCCGCGTACTTCTCGGGGTGGGCGAGGAAGTTCACGATCTCCTGCAGCGACTCCTTCGCCTCATCCTGCCCGGCGACGTCCTTGAACGTGACGCCGGTCTCCTTGCCCTTGACCTCCTTGGCGTTCGAGCGGCCGAGCCCTCCGCCCATGCCGAAGCCGCCGCCGAAGTTCATGGAGGGTCCGTCGTCACCCATCTGCTTGCGCAGCCTCCTGTTCAGGAGGTAGCCGCCGCCGAAGATGATCGCGATGGGAAGGATGTAGCTCAAGATCATGTACAGCCACAGGTCGTCGCTGTCGTCGGGAATCTCGGCCGAGAACTTCACGCCGGCATTGCGCAGGCGCTTCACGAGCCCCGAGTCGTTCGGGAACTGCGTGGTCTCGTAGGTCACGCCCTCCTTGTCGGTCGTGAACCTGATCTTGCTGTCGCCGGTGTTCAGCTTGACGGTCTTCACGTCCCCGTCGTCCACCATGTCGATGAACTGGCTGTAGCTCACCTCTTGTACCTGGGACTGCGTGATGCTGGGGTACAGGTACGCACGCAGGCCGATTGCAAGCGCGATGGCGATGATCAGGTACACGATCATCGATTGTCGCTTCTTCTTGTCGTCCATATCCGTCCTAATCGGTTTGTCCGCACTGTGCGGCCACCCTGCGGGCCGCACGACTTTTCCCATTCATACCCAAAGGTAGGGTCTTTAGCCACGACGGCGCGCAAACAGCTCCCAGAACGCAACCGCGGAGCTTGCCGCTACGTTGAGCGAGTCCACCCCGCGCGCCATGGGGATGATTACGGTCCGGTCCACGCCGTCGAGCACCGGCCGCGTGAGCCCCGTGCCCTCCGTCCCGAAGAAGAGCGCCGTCCCCTGGCTCTTCCGAAGCGACGGGTTCCGAAGCGACGGGTCGTCCATGCGCACGGCCCTCTCGTCCAGCGCCATCGCAACCGTTTCGAACCCCCTCTGGCGAAGCTCGCCCAGAAGCGCCCCCGGCCACGGGCGAGGAGCGACGGCCCATGGCACCAGGAACACGTTCCCCATTGACACACGCACCGCGCGCCTGTTGAGGGGGTCTGCGCACTCCGGCGCGAGCACGATGCCGTCAACGCCCAGGGCGGCCGCGTTCCTGAAGATCGCCCCCAGGTTGCTCACGTCCACAAGGCCCTCGAGCACCGCGACGGACCGCGCGCCCTCGAGCACGTCGCGAAGGCCCCTCGCGGCCGGCCGGCGCGCGGCCGCCATGTAGCCCCTCGTGACGTTGAAGCCCGTCACCTGGCTCAGCAGGCCCCTATCCGCGACCAGGACGTCCACGTCCTTCTCGCCCAGGCGGGGAACGGCGCGCTCCAGCGCGTCCACGTGGCGCTCGTCCACCAGAACCGACACCACGTCCAATCCCCTCTCGAACGCGAGCTTGATCACGAACAGGGATTCCAGTATCACGAGGGCCTCGTCCGGATGAAGGACGCTCCTGAGCTGACGCTCGGAAAGGCGCAGGTAGGGATCGAGCCGACTGTCGGAGAGGTCTTTGATGCGTGAAATTGCCATTGAGTTCGTCACCATTCGTTAGAGGCCGAGCCGTTTGGATAGAATTGTAACCCTGAGAATCCGCGGCCCCAAAGGAGCCGCATCGACCATGGAATCAGAGGCATAACGTGACCGACAAGCAGAGACCGCAGCGCCAGCGCATCGACGTCATCAACGCGCGGGGCGAGAAGGTCGTACAACCCTCGTCGCGGCAAGGAGCCAAGCCCTCTGGCAGGGCAGCGCGCGGCTCGCACTTCAGCCAGCCCGCAAACGGGACCCGGGCGGGAAGGACCACCACGAAACCGGCACCCGCGATGCCCGCGACGGGCGCCGTCGCGGCGCATGACCCGCACCTTGACCAGGAGGCGATGCGCATCCACGAGCAGGGCACTGCCTCGCGCGGCCGCAAAGGCGGCCACGGAAAGGCGGTGGCTATCGCCTTGGGAGCCGTCTGCGCTGTCTATCTGGGCGGATGCGCCCTTTGGTCCCACATTTACATGCCGAACACCACCATCAACGGCGAGTCCGTCGCGTTCAAGACCACGGATGCCGTCGCGAGGGAGATGTCCGACAAGCTGAGCAGCTACTCGCTTTCCGCCAGCGGGGACAACGTGAGCCTCTCGCTCACGGGCAAGGACATCGACCTTAAGTTCGACACCTCGGCGTACGCCGCGGACACCATGTCGAAGGTGAACGTCTGGGCATGGCCCGTGAGCATCTTCACCGGAAACGACCTCTCGGCGAAGGCGGACGTGAGCTACAGCAAGGAGAAGCTCGCGGCGATCGTGAAGGCGGCTGTCGACTCCGCGAACCAGAGCGCGACGCAGCCGCAGAGCGCCACCGCATCCTTCGACGAGAAGCAGGGCAAGTTCGTCATCGTGAAGGAGAAGGCCGGGACCGCCGTGGATGCGGACGCCGTCTTGAAGGCTGTTCGCAAGGCGATCCTGCAGGGCAAGTCCGACCTCGGGCTTGGCGAGTCCGAGCTCGTTCAGCCGAAGTACACCTCCGAGAGCACCGAGCTCGCCAAGGCCATCGAGACCGCGAACAAGTACGTCGCCGCGAAGCAGACGCTCACCGCTAACGGCAAGGACGTCACGACGGTGGAGCCCAAGACCATCGCGCAGTGGATTACGTTCGGCGACGACCTGTCCGTCTCGCTCAACACCGACGCCATTAAGCAGTGGGCCTCCGGCGACCTCGCGAAGTCGCTCAACACCGTCGGTGCGGAGCGCAAGTACCAGCGCGCGGACGGCAAGCAGGTCACGGTCTCCGGGGGAACCTACGGATGGAGCGTCGACGGCGACAAGCTCGCCTCCACACTCGCGTCCAACATCGAGGGTGCGAAGGAGGCCAGCTTCGACGTGCCGTGGTCCCAGAAGGCCTCCGAATGGAATCCCGGCGGAGCCGACTGGGGAAGCAGGTACCTGGACGTCGACCTCACCGAGCAGCACGTGCGCTTCTACGACGGAGGCAAGGTCATCTGGGAGAGCGACTTCGTCTCTGGCGACCCGACCGAGGACCACGCAACCCCCACTGGCGTCTACTCCATCAACGGCAACAAGGGCACGAACCAGACGCTGAAGGGACTGGACGAGAACCACGACGGAGAGCCCGACTACACGAGCCACGTGAACTATTGGATGCCGTTCATAACCAACCTGGTGGCATTCCACGACGCCCCGTGGAGGGCTACGTTTGGAGGCACCGTCTACCAGGGCAACGGTAGTCACGGATGCATCAACCTCCCCGCTGCCGCCGCAAAGCAGCTGTACGACATGACTAAGGTTGGCGACGTCGTGGTGGTGCACTCCTAGAAGAAGGTTGCGCAGGACGAGCTGCGAGCCCAGCGAGGTGGTCGGATCCATAAGGTTCCGACCGCCTCTTTTGCAAGCGTGCGTCTCGGCCCGCCAGCGCTGCACGCACACGGCCCGACCTTGCAGAATCGTGCGAACTTGGTGCGGGTGCGTACCCGCGGCCTGAACGCCCCCGCACACACCGGGGGCGACATTGCGGAAGCGTGCAAACTCGCCGCGGGTGCGTACCCGCGGCACCCCCGCCTCCACGCACACACCCGCGGATGATCTTGAGTGACACTCACAACAAAAGACGGGCCGAACCCCCCAACGGGAGATTCGGTCCGCCATAGCAGCTGAACTCTTGGGAGCGCACCGAACTAGAACGGCATCTTTCCGCCCATGCCCATGTTGCGCATCATGTTGGTCATCTGGCGGCGCGCCTTGCGGGAGTTGCCGCCTCCGTTGGTGAGCTGTCGCATCTTGCCCATCATCTTTTCCATCTCGGACCACTGCTTCAGGAGCTGGTTCACCTCCTGGACGGACCTGCCGGAGCCCTTTGCGATGCGCTTGCGCCTCTGGCCGTTTATGGTCTTGGGCTTCGCGCGCTCCTGCTTCGTCATGGAGTGGATCATGGCCTCGATGCGCGTGATCTGCTCGTCGGAGACGGCGCCACCCGCCTGCTCGAGGGCGCGCTCCCCGCCCGGGAGTGATGCCAGGATCTTCTTGAGTCCGCCCATCTTCCGGATCTGCTGCATCTGGGTGAGCATGTCGTCCATCGTGAAGCCCTCGCGCAGCATGCGCTCGGCGTCGTCGATGTCCTTCTGGTCCGTTACCCTCTGGGCCTCCTCGATGATGCTGACGACGTCGCCCATTCCGAGGATGCGCTTCGCCATGCGGTCGGGGTGGAACACCTCGAGGGAGTCGGGCTTCTCGCCCATCGAGACGAACTTGATGGGTTTGCCGGTGACCTCGCGGACCGAGAGGGCGCCGCCGCCACGGGCGTCGCCGTCGAGCTTGGACATGATGACGCCGTCGAAGTCGACGCGGTTCGCGAACTCGCTCACCACGTTCACGATGTCCTGGCCGGTCATGGCATCCACCACCATGAGGACCTGATCGGGCTTCACCGCGTTCTTGATGTCGACGGCCTCCTGCATCATCTGCTCGTCTATCTGCAGGCGGCCGGCCGTGTCCACGATCACGATGTCGTTCAGCCCGTCGACGGCGCTCTGGATGGACTCGCGGGCGACCTTGACCGCGTCCTTGCCGTCGCCGCGATAGACCTTCACGCCAATCTCGTTGCCAAGGGTCTCGAGCTGGTCGGCGGCTGCGGGACGATGCACGTCGCACGCGGCCAGAAGCGGGCTGTGGCCCTGACGCTTCAGCAGGAACGCGAGCTTCGCCGCGGCGGTCGTCTTGCCGGAGCCCTGCAGGCCCACGAGCATGATCACGTTCGGGGTGCGGTTCTGCGCGAGGACGAGCTTCGACTCGGTCGTGCCAAGGAGCTCGGTCAGCTGGTCCAGCACGATGCGCACGACGTTCTGCGCGGGCGAGAGCGATTCGAGCACCTCGGCGGTCATGCACTTTTCCTTGCATTCCGCCACGAACTTCTTCACGACACGGTAGTTCACGTCCGCCTCGAGAAGCGCCATGCGGATCTCGCGCATGGCGGTGTTGATGTCGTCCTCCGTCAGGCGGCCCTTGCCGCGTAGCTTGCCGAACGTGTCCTGAAGTCGGTCGGAAAGGCTGTTGAACATGAGGTCTTACTCCCCCTCTCCCTCGCCCACGAGTGCGCGGGCGAAGTCCATGGCGTCAAAGGTCTGAAGGTCGTCGATCCCCTCTCCCACGCCGATGCGGTAGATGGGGAGGTTGAGGTCGTGCGATATCGCGACGGCGATGCCGCCCTTCGCGGTGCCGTCCAGCTTCGTGACAATGAGCCCGTCCAGGTCGAGCGCCGAGTTGAACTCCTTCGCCTGGTTCAGGCCGTTCTGGCCGGTCGTCGCGTCGATCACGAGCACGACCCGCACGGGGATGCTCGCGCGCTTGCGCGTCACGCGCACGACCTTCTCCAGCTCACGCATGAGCTCCGGGCTCGTGTGGAGCCTGCCCGCCGTATCGATAAGCACCAGCTGGGTGCCGTCCTTCTCGGCACGGTCCAGCACGTCGTAGCACACGCTCGCGGGGTCGGCCCCGCGCTCGCGCGTGACGACCTCGACGCCGGAGCGCTGGCCCCACACCTCGAGCTGCTCGATCGCGGCCGCGCGGAACGTGTCGGCGCCGCCGATGAGGCAGCTCTTGCCCTCGGACCTCGCGACGCCGGCGAGCTTGCCGACCGTCGTGGTCTTGCCCGCGCCGTTGATGCCCACGAACAGCACGCAGGACGGCACGTCCTCGAACGGGTCGCACTCCGCCTTGGCGAACTCCGCTGCCAGGCGCCTCGCGAGCGCGTCGCGCAGCTGGCGCGCGGACTTCAGGCCCTCGCGTGCCGCCTGCTCGCGCAGGTCGTCGGTCACCTGCATGGCGACCTCGGCACCCATGTCGCCCATGACCAGCCGGTCCTCGAGGTCCTCCCAGAAGTCCTCGTCCACCTCGCCGCCCATGTAGAACACTTCCGAGAGCGCCTCGCGCGATCGCGCAAGGCCGCGCTTAAGACTGTCGAACATGCCCATGTCAGGCCTCGACCACCTTTCCTGTCTCCTTGTCCAGGCGCTGGCTCACGACGTGGCTCACGCCGTCCGCCTGCATGGACACGCCATACAGCACGTCGGCCTGCTCCATGGTGCGCCTCTGGTGGGAAATGACTATCAGCTGGGTCGTCTCCTTCAGCCGCTCGATCGCGTCGAGCAGCTTCGAGAGGTTCGAGTCGTCCAGCGCCGCCTCGACCTCGTCGAACACGTAGAACGGAACCGTCCTGGTGCGGTACACCGCGAAGAGGAGCGCAAGCGCCGTGAGCGACTTCTCGCCGCCACTCATGAGCGTCATCTTCTGGATGCGCTTGCCCTGCGGCTGCGCAACGATCTCGACGCCCGTCTCGTCCAGGTGGTCCGGGTCCGTCATCTCCAGGTGGGCCTTGCCGCCCGGGAAGAGGAGCGAGAATATCTCCGAGAAGTTCGCGTTCACCTGGTCGAAGACAATCAGGAACTGCCGGCGCATCTTCCGCTCGATGGCCGCGGTGATCTTCGTGAGCGCCTTGCGCGCCTGCTCCAGGTCGGCCACCTGCTCGCCGATGTAGTCGCTGCGCCTCTTCAGGCGCTCGTACTCGTCCATCGCGACCTCGTTCACGGGCCCGATGTTCTGGAGCTCGCGCCTCAGGCGAGAAACGACGCGCTCCGTCTCCGCGCGGTCCTCCGGCTCGGGAAGCGCGAGCGCGTCCTCGAGCACGTAGCCGCGGGACACTATGTCGTTGATGGCGTTCTCCACCTGGACCTCGACCTTGCCCACCTCGACCCTCACGTCGCTCGCGGCCGTCTTCGCGCCCTCGAGCTCCGTCGAGGCGCGGTTCACGGCCTCGCGCGCGTCCGCGATGGTCTTCTTCAGCGAGTCGGAGTCCGCCTCGGCAAGAGAGGCACGGTCCTTCAGGCGCGCGGCCCACGCGAGCGCGCGCTCCTGCACGGCCTCGTAGCGCGCGTGCAGCGGCTCCACGCGCAGGCGCAGCACGTCCAGCGCGCGCGAGCTCTCCTCGGTCTGCCTGCGACGCCTCTCCAGGTCCGCCACCTGGCGGGCAAGCTGCTCCTCGCGCACGGCCAGGTGGTTCCTGCGCTCGACTATGGTCGCGAGCTTCAGCTTCGCGTCGGAGAGCTTGCCCTCCGTCTCGCTCTCCTCGCGAGACGCCTTCTGCCGCTCGGAGCTCGCCTCCTCAAGCTGGCGCGACAGGTCGCTCGTGCGATCCTCCGCCTCCTGGGCGGCTCGCTTGTGGCGCTCGACCTCCTCGCGCGCCTTGCTCGCGCGCTCCGCTGCCGCGGCGCGGTTCTTGCTCACCTGCGCGCGCTCGCTCTCCGCCTGCCTCAGCTGCGCCTCCAGGCGCCCCACCTCTGACGTGGCGGAAGAGAGCTCGCCGTTCAGCCTCGCGACGTCGCCCTTCACGCGTGCGCTCTCGTCGCGCGCGTCGGAAAGCTTGCGCTCGGCCACGGCGATGGACTCCCCGGCCTTCGACAGCGCGTCCTCGAGCCCCGGCATCGCCTCGCGCAGCGCACGGATTCTGCGTTTGCGCTCGAGCGCGCCCTGCTCCGCGCCGGAGGCCGCGCCCACGGTCGTGCGCCCGTCCGGCAGCACGGTCACCCCCTGCGGCGTCACGTACGTGAACGCGGGCGCCTCCGCGTGCGCCTCCACGGCCTCGCGGACGCCGTCCACGAGCCTCACGTCCCCCAGCAGGGCGTCCACCAGGGCGTGCGCGCCGTCCCTCACCGTGAGCGCCTCCGCGACGCCCCTGCCCGGGGCACCTGAAGCGTCCGCCGTCCCCGGCGCCGCGTCGAGCGACACGATCGTGGCCGCGCCCTTCGCGCTCTTGCCAAGGGCCTCCTCCACAAGGCCCACCACGCCGTCGGCGTCGCGCGCCACGAGTGCGGAGAGATCCTCGCCCAAGAGCGACTCCACGACGCCCTCCAGCTCGGCCGGAGCCTCGAACAGGTCCGCCACGCGGCACTCGATCGCGTCCGGCCGCGCCTTCGCGAGCGCCGCCACAAGGGCGCTCGCGTTCTGAGTCTGGCGGTCCACGGCCTCCAGAGCGGAAAGCGTCGCCTTCGAGGAGGACAGCCTCCCCCGCGCGTCACCCTCGGCGGAGCGTGCCCTCGACACCGCCTCCTTGCACTCGCGGATGCGCCGAGAAACGCCTTCCTCCCGCTCGCGGGCCTCTGCCAGCGCCGCCTCCGTCCTATCCCGTTCCGCGCGCCTGCTCTCGAGCGCCTCCGTCGCCGTCTGGGCGCCGTCCTCGATCTGCTTCAGGCGACTCTGGAACATCTGGTCCTCGACCTCGGCGTTCAAGATCTGGTCGCGCAGCTTCGCGAACGCGAGCGTCTCGGCGTCCGCCGTGCGCTGCGACGCACGCACGTCTCCCGTGAGCTGCGCCACGCGCTTGCCCAGCTGTCGCCGGCGCTCCGCCGCCTCGCGAGCCGCGGGCCCAAGCTCGCTCACGCGCTTCTGCAGGTCGTCCGCCTCCACGCGTGCGTCTGAGTACTCGCCCTCCACGCGCTCGTGCTCCTCGGCGGCCTCGCGCGACTGTCGCTCCATGGCAGACAGGTTCATGCGCATCTCGGAGAGGCGCTCCACCATGTTCTTGCCCTTTTCCTCCAGAAGGCGCATGTCAGAGTCCATGCGTCCCAGCAGGTCCTGCATGCGGCGGCGCTGCTCGCCTAGGTCCCCCACGAAGATGCCCTTCTGCTCGAGTAGGGACTGGTACTTCTCGAGGTCTCGGTTCTTCTCGTCCAGGCGGTACTGCGCCAGCTCGATCGCGGCGTCCGCCTCCTTGCCGCGCGCGGCGAGCGTGCCGTAGCGGTCCTGCAGCCGCCGCAGGTCGTCCACAAGAAGCGTCGTCTCGAGCTCCTGCAGCTGCCTCGTGACGTCGCGGTGGTGGCGCGCCTTGTCCACCTGGCGCTCCAGCGGGCGCAGCTGGCGGTTGATCTCGCGCTCGATGTCCTTCGCGCGCGTCAGGTTGTCCTGCATCGCCTTCAGCTTTCGCTCCGAGCGCTCCTTGCGGCGGCGGTGCTTCGATATGCCGGCGGCCTCCTCCACCAGCTCGCGGCGCTCCTCGGGGCGGCTCGCCAGGATGGAGTCCAGCTTGCCCTGACTGATGATGGAGTGGGTGTCCTTGCCGAGGCCGGAGTCGTGCAGGATGTCCGTGATGTCGCGCAGCCGCGACGGCGCGCCGTTGATGAGGTACTCGGACTCCCCGGAGCGGTACATCCTGCGCGTGATCGCGATCTCCGAGAAGTCGATCGGCAGCGTGTGGTCGGTGTTGTCCAGTACGATCGTCACCTCGGCCAGGCCGACGGCCTGCCTGCCGGACGACCCCGAGAAGATCACGTCCTCCATCGCCTGGCCGCGCAGCATCTTCGCGCTCTGCTCGCCCAGCACCCACAGGATCGAGTCCGATATGTTCGACTTGCCGCTACCGTTAGGCCCGACCACGACCGTGAGGCCGGGGTCGAACACCAGCTGCGTCTTGTCCGCGAAGGACTTGAATCCTTTGAGCGTGAGCGACTTCAGATACACGTCGTGCTTGGCCTTTCCGGGCCGCGGTCCGCGGCGCCTACTCCCCTGCCTGCTGGTAGCCCATGCGCTCGAGCGCGTCGAGCGCCGCCGCGGACTCTGACTCCTTCTTCGAGCAGCCCGTGCCGCGGCCCACGCGCTTGCCGTCCACAAGCACGACGGAGGTGAACGTCGGCTTGTGCGCCGGACCCTCCTCGCCCTCGAGCTTGTACTCCGGGGCGCAGCGCATGTCGCGCTGCGTCACCTCCTGCAGGCGCGACTTCGGCGATATCGGCCTCTCGGCCAGCTTCGGCGAGATGTACGGCGACAGCGTGCGCCGCACGAAGTCGTGCGTTGCCTCGTAGCCGGCGTCCAGGTACAGCGCGCCCACGATGGACTCGTACACGTTCTCGAGCGCGGAGTGCATGCCGCGCGCGCCGGTGCCCTTCTCGGACTCGCCGAACACGATGACGTCTCCCACGCCCAGGCTGCCGGCGACCTCCGAGAGCGTCTTCCCGCTCACGAGCGAGATCTTCATCCGCGTGAGCCCGCCCTCGTCCAGGGCCGGGAACGCCTCGAACAGGTCCGTCGCCACCATGGCGCCCAGGATCGAGTCCCCGAGGAACTCGAGCCGCTCGTAGGAGGCGCTCACGGGCTGCCCCTCCACGGCCGAGGGGTGGGTGATTGCAGAAGTTATGAGCGTCCTGTCCTTGAACTCGTGGCCGCAGATCTTCTCCGCCGCCGCGACCCTCTGATGCATCTTCAAGCGCCGCTCCCTAGAGCTGGGCCTGCACGAGGTCGACCGTCTGGCCGATCGTGTCCACCGACTTTATGTCGCCGCCGTCGAGGGCGTCCTCCAGCGAGATGCCGAACTCCTCCTCCAGCGCGACCATGATCTCGAGCTGGTCAAACGAGTCGGCGCCCAGGTCCTTCAGCGTCGTCGCCTCGGAGAGCTCGGCGTCGTCCGCCAGGCCCAGCGAGTCCTTGACGCAGGCGATGACCTTATCGGTAATCTCGGCGCGTTCCATGTTCGCTCCTTACGTTGCAAAATTCCCTATGCGAGAAAAGCCTGTGGGGCCAATTGTACCCCGCCCGGCAACCCTACTGGTCCTCGGCCACCGCGCGTGCGATTTTGTCCACAAGCTCGCCGCGCACGGCCGCGGCGCAGGCCAGCGTGCCGTGCTTCACGGCGTCCACGGACGTCGCCCCGTGCCCGATGAACACCGGGGCCTTCACGCCCAGGAGCGCCGCGCCGCCGTACTCGTCGCCGGAGAGCCCGGCCGCGACCCTCTTGAGCGAGGGCTTCAGCAGGCCCGCGCCCAGAAGCGCGCGCTTCGACTCCTGCGTCGCGCGCTTCACCTCGGCCAGGATGTACTTCGCCGTGCCCTCGATGGTCTTCACGGCGATGTTGCCCGCGAACCCGTCCGTCACGATCACGTCGAAGCGACCGGTCAGGATGTCCGTGCCCTCGCAGTTGCCCGCGAACCACGTGTCGCCTCCCGCCTTTGCGAGCGCCTCGTGCTCCGCCACGACGGCCTCGGAGCCCTTCGTGTCCTCGGAGCCGTTGGAGAGCAGGGCCACCTTCGGGTCCTCCACCCCAAGCGTGATCCTCGAGTACGCGCGCCCCATGTGCGCAAACTGCACCAGCATCTCCGGGCGCACGTCCGCGTTCGCCCCCATGTCCAGGAACACGGAGTGCCTGCCGTCCAGCCCCGGCACCGGGCATGCGATGGCCGGGCGCTTGATGCCGCGGATCCTGCCCACGCCAAACGTGGCGGCCGCGAAGATGGCGCCCGTGGAGCCGGCCGAGAAGAACCCGTCAGCCTCGCCCGCGTGCACCGCGGCAAGCCCGCGCACGATGCTCGAGTCCTTCTTGGCGCGGATGGCCTCGGTGGGATGCTCGCCCATCTCGATCGTCTGCGTCGTCACGAGCGCCCTCGCGCGCTCGTGCTTCGCGCAGAACGGCACGACGACGTCCTCGTTTCCCGCGACGAGCACGCCGAGCTCGCCGTCGGCCTCGAGCGCGGCCGCCACTCCCCCAAGCACGACCTCGGGCTCGCAGTCGCCGCCCATGGCGTCGATGCAGATAGTTGTCATGTGTCCTCCTCGCGGTCCTGCGGCTGCGCATTCCCTGCATACGAAAGGAGACCGACCCCCAGAAGGGACCGGCCTCCTAGGCCTCGTCTTTCAACGCGACTACTCGGTGACAACGACCTCGCGGTCCTTGTAGTAGCCACACTTGGGGCACACGTGGTGCGGAAGCTTAGGTGCGCCACACTGCGGGCAAACGGAGCGTGCCGGAGCGGCGAGCTTGCTGTTGGCCGAACGACGAGTGTGCGTGGCGCCGCGGCCCTTTTTCTGCTTGGGTACTGCCATCTTGAACCTCTCTTAGACTCACTTATTGTCAGGCGCTTACACCTGAGCGGTCTTCCGTAAAACACACGAGAAGAGACTATACCACGACGAGGGCAATTGGTCGACGGAACAGCAATTCTTCACGTCAAAAAACTTCTACGACACGTCCTTGCCACACGCCGGCCCAACATATCGCCGGCCGGGCGTCTCGCGCCGGGCCGAGAGGCACCCTACTCGCCGTCGCCCAGGTCCAGGTTCCTGAGCGCCGCGAACGGGCTCGCGTCCAGCCTGTCCTGCTCGCGCTCCGCCTCGACCTGCGCCGCGTGCCCGCAGTCGACCTCGTTGAGGTTCGCGCCGCATACGGGGCACAGGCCCTTGCAGTCCTCGCGGCACAGCACCACGAACGGCGTCTCCATCAACAGGGCCGAGCTGAGCGCGTCCGTGAGGTCTATCGTGCTGTCGTCCCCCACCAGGGCGAAGTCGACGTCGTCGTCCTCGTCGTCTGCCATGGGCTCCGCGGGTGCCTTGAACAGGTAGTACTCGTCCACCTCTCCCGCGACGTCGAACTCCGCCTTGCCCAGGCAGCGGTCGCACGTGCCCTCCACGTGCGCCTTCAGCATGCCGGTGGCGAGGATGCCCTCGCCGGCGTTCGTGAGCACGAGGTCGTAGTCGATGCCGTCGGGCAGCACGAAGTCGTGACCGCCGAGGGAGTAGCCCTTCTCGTCCACATGGCCCGATACCGGCATGGTGTCGCCGGGGTTCGCGAGGCGGGCGTCCAGAATCTGCTTAATCTGCTGCATGGCGCCTACCAGGGGACGTTGTTGGTCTGGTTGCGGGGGCCGGAGTTCTCGTCCAGCGTCTGGCGCACGCGCGAGACGGAGCCGGTGAGCGACTTCAGGTTGTCCTCCAGGTGCGCGAGCACGGTGTCCGCGTACTCCTCCGCGTTGTAGCGGGTGTCGCGCTCGTACTGCGCGGCCTTGTCGCGGATGTCGTCGGCCTGCTGCTGGGCAAGGCGCACGACCTCCTGGTCGCCCGCGAGGATCATGGCCTGCTGCTGGGCGTCCGCGATGATGGCGTCAGCCTGCTGCTGGGCGCGCTCGAGGGTCTCGGCCTCCTCCTTGACGATGCGCCGGGCATCCGCGAACTCCTGGGGGAAGACGCGACGAATCTCATCCAGGATCTCGTAGATGTCCTGGGCGTCCACGATCTTCTTCTGTCCGCCGCCGGTGAACGGGGTCTTGCCCTCGCTCACGATCTGCTCGAGCTCGCCAACCAGGCTCTCTATTTCCTCACCCGGTTGCATACGGGTCTCCTTTCGATTCGCCGCCACCTCGCGTTGCACGTGCGTTTGCCGAGGTTGCATCGCCTTATAGTACCAGATTACCCGCAATGGGCGAAACCGGCGGCACTTTTGCCGCCGTCACGCAAATTATTCGCGGCGGGCACCTCGTTCCCCTCGCCCGCGGTAGTGCTCCTCCAGACGGCGCTCGACCACGGACGGCACCAGGAACGACACGTCCGTCCCCAGCGACGCGAGCTCCCTCACGATGGAGGAAGACACGTAGCCGTACTTGGGGTTCGACATTACGAACACGGACTCGATGTCAGGCGCCATGTTGCTGTTGAGGTCTGCCTGCTGCAGCTCGTACTCGAAGTCCGTCATGGCGCGCAGGCCCTTCACCACGCCGCCGGCGCCGACCTCCTTGCAGAAGCTCACGAGCAGGCCCGAGAACGGCCGCACCTCGACGCCGTCCGCAAGGCCCTCCTCCGCGAGCGCGGCGAGCAGCATGTCCACGCGCTCGTCGAGCGAGAACGTGGGGCCGGTGCCGTTCTTCCCCACGGAGGCCGCGACGCCCACGGTCACGTGCGGGAACAGCCGCCGCGCGCGCCCGATCACGTCCAGGTGCCCAAACGTCACCGGGTCGAAGGTGCCCGGCACCACCACGCGGTCGATCCTGGAATCACTCATGGGCATCCCCCATCCTCAGAAGCTGCACGGTGGTGATGCCGTGGCTCTTCTCCTTTATGACGCTCGCGCCCGCCGGGCGGATCCCCGGCTCCCTGGACGCGTGCTCGTACAGCACGACGGTGCCGCCGGCGAGCATGCCGCCCGCCCGCAGGGCTTCCACCAGGCGCTCCACCTCGCGCGAGCCTACGGCGTACGGCGGGTCGAGCACCACGAGCGAGAAGGGCGCGCCCGCGATGGCGCCGCGCTCTGCCAGCTTGAAAACGTCTCCCGACAGCACGCGTGCTGACGCGCCCGCGCCCAGGGCCCGCGCGTTGCGGCGGATGCGCGCAACGGCCCCGCGGTCCCTGTCCACGAACGTGCAGCCCGCGGCGCCACGGGACAGGAGCTCGAAGCCGATGGCGCCCGAGCCGCCAAACGCGTCCAGCACGCTCACGCCGCCAAGGTCGAGCCCAAACGCCGAGAGCACCATGGACGCCATCGACTCTCGCGTGCGGTCCGTCGTGGGACGCGTCACGTCCCGCCCGTCCGGCGCCTCGATCGGCCGCCCCCTCCACATGCCGCCAACTATCCTCATGCGTGCAGAACCTCCTCGAAGTACGCGCCAAAGCGGTCACGCAGCTCAATCGCAAGCGGTCGGTGGACGTCCTCGGCAAGGGTTGGGTCCTGCGAGAAGATCTTGAGCGCGTCCTCGCGGGCCCAGCCCATGAGCTCCTCGTCCTGCGCGAGGTCGGCCACCTTGAGCGAGGGGCCGCCGTGCTGGCGGTACCCCAGCGCCTCGCCCTCGTGTCGAAGCTTCAGGTCGAGCTCCGCGAGCTCGAACCCGTCCGACGTCCGCTCCAGCGCCGCGAGCCGCGTGCGGGCGGGCGTGCCCTTCTTCGCGGCGCACTCCAGGAAGACGTGGCCCTCCCAGTCGCCGCGGCCCACGCGGCCGCGCAGCTGGTGCAGGGTCGCGAGTCCAAAGCGGTCCGCGTCGTACACCAGCATGACCGTGGCGTTCGGCACGTCGACGCCCACCTCGATCACCGTGGTCGACACGAGCACGTCCACGTCCCCGCGGCGGAACGCCTCCATCGCCTCGTCCTTCTGGGCGGCGCCCATCCCGCCCGTGAGCAGCCCCACGCGAAGTCCCCTCAGCGTTCGCCGCGACAGCTCCTCGTACGTCGCCTCGGCGGAGTGGATCCTCGTGGCCGCGGAGCGCGAGGCCTCCGGGACGTCGTCCAGCTCGGAGCCGTCGTCCTTCTCGTCTATGAGCGGGCACACCACGTAGGCCTGGTGGCCCTCCTCGCACGCCTCGCGGATCGCCCCGTACGCGAGGTCGGCGCTCTCCGGCGGGATGCACGTGGTCACGACGCCCGCACCCGTCTTCGGACGGTGCCGGATGCGCGAGCACTCCATGTCGCCGTACGCCGTGAGAGCGAGCGTCCTGGGGATGGGCGTCGCCGTCATCGCCAGCAGGTCCGCCCCGGCGCCCTTGCTCCTGAGCGCCGCGCGCTGGCTGACGCCGAAGCGGTGCTGCTCGTCTATCACCACGAGGGTAAGCCGGCGGAACTCGAGGTCGCCCGATATGATGGCCGTCGTGCCGAACACGACGCACACCTCGCCGGACGCGAGCCCCGCCGCGGCCTCCGCGCGCGCGTCCGCGTCCGTCGAGCCCGTGACGAGCCGCCACGTAACGCCGGCCTCGTCCAGAAGCGGCCCGATCTTCTGGGCGTACTGGGCCGCGAGCACGGACGTGGGCGCCATGACGGCCGCCTGCGTGCCGGAGTCCGCCACCGCGGCCATGGCCACGGCCGCGACGGCGGTCTTGCCCGTGCCCACGTCCCCCAGGAGCAGGCGGTTCATCACGTGGTCGGACGCCATGTCGCGCAGGATGTCGTCCGCGGCGGCGCGCTGCTCCCGCGTGAGGTCGAACGGCATCGCGGCAAGGAGCGCCCGCATGTGGGGCCCGTCCACGCTGTGTGAGAAGGGCGTGACGCCGCGAAGCTCGAGCCTCTGCCTCGCGAGGAGCGCCAGCTGCAGGCACAGCAGCTCGTCGTAGGCAAGCCGGCGGCGCGCCTCCTCCTTCGACTCCATCGTCAGCGGGAAGTGTATCTGCCGCAGGGCGCGGGCAAGCGACATGAGACCTCTCGCGGCGCGCACCTCGGTCGGCAGGAAGTCCGCGACGTCGCCCACGTCCGCGAGCGCGGCGGACACGATCCTTCTCATCCACGCGGCCGAGACGCCCTCGCCCACCGGGTGCACCGGCAGGATGCGCGCGTAGTCACCCACCTGCCCCTTCGAGCCCACGACCTCGTAGAACGGGGCCTTCATCTGCTTGAAGCCGTACGAGAACGTCACCTTGCCGGAAAGCGCGACCACGTCGCCCTGGCTCAGCTGCTCCGCTATCCACGGCTGCCTGAAGAACGTCGCCTCGATCACGCCCGTGTCGTCCAGCAGGTACACCTCGACCACCTGCATCCTCGGGCGGGGGCGCTTCAGCGTCACCTTGTCCACGGTCGCGACGACGGTCGCCTCCTGGCCCACGTCGGCGTGGGCGATGTCCGTCACGTGCGTGAAGTCCAGGTAGCGGTGGGGGATGTGGAGGAGAAGGTCGCGCACGCTCCTGATGCCGAGCCGCTCAACAGCAGAGCGCCTCGCGCCCGAGACATAGCGGAGGCGCGAGACGTCGTCTGTCATGGAGCAGGTGCGCGAGAGCCTCTCGCCCACACCCGCCGTTGTCGGCACGCTGCCCACCTAGGCCAGCTCTTTCCTACTCGATCGAGAACACGACCGGGTACAGGGGCTGCTCGCCGCGGTGCGAGTCGATCTCGAGGTCGGGCTGGGCCTCCTCGATGGCGTCGAGCAGGCTCTGGAACGCATCGTCGTCCAGGTCCTCGCCAGCGAGGATCGTGAGGGTGTCGCCCTCCTCTTCCTCCTGCATGTGGTTGATGAGGTCCACGGTGACCTTCTGGACGTCGTTGCCGACGACCTCGATGGCGCCGCCCTCGATGCCCATGACGTCGCCGTCGTGGATCGGCGTGCCGTCGGCGGCCTGGGAGTCGCGCACGGCCGTGGTGACCTCGCCGTCGCGAACCTCGGCGATGGCGTCGTTCATGTCCTCTACGTTGGCGTCGAGCTCGCCGTCGGGGTCTGCCACGAACATCGCGGCGAACGCCTGCAGCACGCTCTTCGTGGGGACGACGGCCGCGTTCACGCCCTCGACGGCCGTGACCGCCGCCTCGGAGGCCATGCGGATGTTGCCGTTGTCCGGAAGGACGATCACGTTGTCCGCGTTGCACTTCTCGATAGCGCCCAGGATGTCGGCGGTGGAGGGGTTCATGGTCTGGCCGCCGAACACGATGACGTCGACGCCGAGAGACTTCAGGATTTCCGCCTGGCCGGAACCCGCCGCGACCGCGACGAAGCCCATGTGCTTCCGCGGCTCGTCCGCCTTCGCGGCCTGCTTGTCCTCGCGGATGGACTCCGTGCGCTCCTGCGCCTCGAGGTCCATGTTGTGGACGAAGACGTTGTAGATCTGGCCGCGGTGCAGCATGTGACGAAGCACGCGGTCCGGCCTGTTGGTGTGCACGTGGATCTTGTAGTCGGGGTTCGAGCCCACGAGCAGCTCGCAGTCGCCCATGGACGCGAGGTACTTGAGGTTGGCGTCCTCGTCGAAGTCCGGGCTGTCCGCGTGGAACAGGAACTCCGTGCAGTAGCGGTACTGCGAGCCCGCCCAGTCGTCGTTGATCTCGATGTCGACGACGTTGGCGACCTGGGCCTTCGCGTCCGAGGAGTCCACGGTGGTCTTGAAGTCGCTCACCTCGCCGGCCTTGCCCTCGTACGCGTTCACGAACGCCTCGATGAACGTCGCGAGGCCGAAGGCCCCGGAGTCCACGACGCCGTTCTCCTTCAGCACGGGCAGCAGGTCGGGCGTGCGCGCCACGGACTCGTACGCCTCCACCACGATGGCGTCCAGCGTCTCCTGCGGCGTGGCCTTGTTCTTCTCCATCTGGTCGGCCTTGGCCGAGACGTCCTTCAGCACGGTGAGGATCGTGCCCTCGACGGGCTTGCGGACGGCCTTGAACGCGACCTTCACGCCGTTGCGGAGCGCCGCAGCGATGTCTGCCGTCGTGGCCTGGGCGCCCTTCGCGTTCACGAGGCCCTCCGCGACGCCGCGCAGGATCTGGCTCGTGATGACGCCGGAGTTGCCGCGGGCGCCCATGAGCGAGCCGTGCGTGATGGCCTTGGCGATGTCCGCCATCGAGGCGTCCTTGGGCAGCGACTCGATCTCGCCCACGACGGTGCCGAGCGTGAGCGACATGTTCGTGCCGGTGTCGCCGTCGGGGACGGGGAAGACGTTGAGCTTGTTGATCTCGTCCGCCTTGTCGGCGACGACCTTGGCGGCGACGGGGAAGCAGTTGCGAACGACGTTGGCAATCATAGTCTGGAAACCTCTAATTCCTCTTCTGGTTGTGCGTGCGCCACCGCTAGGCGCGGGTACGCATGCCCTCGATGTGGACGCGTACCTCGACGTCGTCGAGCTCCGCAATCTTCTTCAGGATGAACTTGACGGAGCTCACGAGGTTGTCCGAGACGGAGCTCATGTTTATGCCCTGCTCCACCACCACGTGGAGGTCGATCACGACCCTGCCGTCCTCGCTGGAGACGCCGATGCCCCTGCGCAGGCGATACGTGGGGAGGATGCGCGCGACGCCCTCCTGCTGGTCGGTCACGGCCATTCCGACGACGCCATAGCACTCTAGCGCCGCATACCCGGCAAGGTCTGCGATGCAGTCGTTGGACACCTTGAGGGCCCCCGGAACGACGTTTGCCATGTTGAATCTCCTCTCGAACACCGCACGTACTCGGTAAGAGCATGAGTCTCGCATTATAATACCGCAGTTGGCACTTGGCGCCACGTGCCTAATTCCCACGCATACTGCATGAGCCACCAAGCGGCATGCGAGGCGGCCCGCCGACGCGATGCCTGGGGCTTCGCTACAAAACCACCACAACACCGCGGGGTTTCAACTTGCACAAACGTGGCGCTGTGCTATATTAACACGGCACTTGAGAAATTACAGGCGCACTGCGCCGCTCGTTGGAGGTCGTAATAATGTCGAAGGTTTGTGATATCTGCGGTAAGCACGCCGTTGCTGGTCGCTCTATTAGCCACTCCCACCGCACCGTCATCCGCAAGTTTAAGCCCAACATCCAGCGCGTTACCGTCTTCGAGGACGGCAAGCCCGTCAAGAAGAACGTGTGCACCCGCTGCCTCAAGAAGGGCAACGTCGCGCGTTCCGCGCAGCAGGCGTAAGTGCAGCCACACAGAGCGTAGCTTCTGGGGACCTCCGCGGAGGTCCCCTTTTTTGTGCACGTGCGGCGATGGCGGACCGCACGGGCCCGCAGCTACAACGTGCCGCGGTGCCCTCAGCTAGCGCAGCAGGAACGCCGCGAGCCTTCCCGCCTCGCACTCCACGACGGCCTCGTCTGACGCGACCACGTTCGAGATGCCCTCGTCACCCAGGAGCGGCAGACGCTTGCGGTCGAGCTCCCACTTGAGGCCCCTCTCGCTTGCGACCGTACCCTCCGCGACGGCGACGGCCGAGAAGATCCTGCCCACGGAGCCCGCGGGCAGCTGCCAGCGGGGACGTCCCTTCGGGGCGAGCACGCGACACGTGAACGCGTCCTCCACGAGCTCCGGCGAGGCGTCCGCCGCGTGCGCGAGCTGGCCCACCACGGCGAGCGCGTGGTCGGGGCGACCGCCGGTGGCGCAGGTGAGCGTGAGCTCCAGCCGCGCGGACCTGCGGGCGGCCTCATGCCGGGCGCAGTCTATGGCCAGCGAGAGGTCCGTCGCGTACTTCTCGCTTGGAAAGCGGATGTCGCGCCGGGCGGAGGAGCGCGCCCACCGGGCGGCATCGTCTGCGGCGGAGTCCGCGTCGCCGCAGAACACGTCCGGCTCGACGCCGGCTGCCATCAGGACGTTCGCACCGGCGTCCGCGGCCACCACGTAGTCCGCCAGCGCGGCGAGACGCCGCACGAGGTCCGCGGAGCTGGGCTCCGGCGAGCCGGCGACCACGAGCGCACGCAGCACGCCGGAAGACGCCGGCGCGGACGAGGCGGGCGCGAAGTCGCCGAGGAGCGCGACGGAGAGCTCGGGGTAGCCGTGCACGAACACGTCGCAGGAGTCGCGGCACTCCGCCTCGTCGCGGTCGCCGTGCGGGCTGAACAGGCACACGGTGCGCAGGCCCACCTTGCGCGCGCCGCGGGTGCTGAACGGCGCGTCCTCGAAGACCCACGTGTCGCCCGCGGGCGTGCCCAGCACCCGCAGCGCCTCCTCCCACGCGTCCGGGTACTCCTTGCTGCGGAGCCTGCCGCCGCACGAGATGACGTCCTTGAAGTAGCCGGCGATGCCCTGCGCCTCCAGCGCGACCTCGAGCTCCGGGCGCGACGTGGCCGAGACGACCACCATGGGTATGCCCGCGGCGCGAAGCTCGTCCAGGAAGGCGCGGCAGCCGGGCAGCATCCTCACGTCGTGCGCGTAGCCGCGCCGCACGCCCGAGAGGAGCTCCGCGGCAAGCTCCTCTCCCGTGGCGTCCGGTATGTAGCGCTCGTGCAGGTAGGCGCACATCTCGTGTAGCGGGAGCGGCTCGCTCTCGAAGAACACCGCCTCGGGGTCCGCGACGCCGTGGCGCCTCAGCAGGCCGACCGTCTCGCGGTGCCACATGGGCATGGAGTCCACGAGCGTTCCGTCGCAGTCGAAGATGGCGGCAGAGAAGGGCATGTCTCCTCCTAGGAAAGTTATGGTATATAGCAGAATACGTGACGAATGCCATCGTAGCGCAGAACTTCGTGCTAGATTCTTGCGACGTTGGGTAAGAACGGCTGTGGCCGATACAGGCAGCGGTTTGTTTTATGTAGGCTTTTCCGGAGGGCAAGATGGCTGTTTACGACTACAAGTGCAAGGCGTGCGGGACCGAGTTCGAGGTCGAGCACCCGATGAGCGAGCATCCCGAGGTGAACTGCCCCAAGTGCGGAAGCGAGGCCAGTCGCGTCTTCGTGCCGTCCGGCATCGTCTTCTCTGGGTCGGGCTTCTACAACACGGACCAGAAGGGCAAGAAGTAGCCCGGGCTTTCGCCAGGCTTGTGATAAGGGGCCTCCCTCACGGGAGGCCCCTTCTTCATGCGTCGCGGGCCCATGCCATGCGGCGCCTATCGCACCCGGCGCATGAGCGCGAGGAAGTGCCCGTCGCAGTCCAGGCCAAGCGCGCGGCCGCCCTCCGTGCGCAGGAAGCCGTCCCGGCCGGCCATGGCGCGCAGGATGCGCGACGCCTCCGGGCCGAGCAAGGTCGCGCACGGGGCCTCGGTTACGGGAAGCGGCGCAAAGCCGCGGCCCGCATCGCTTGCAAGGAAAGCACGCACGACGTCCTCGTCCTCTGCCGCGAGGTTCGAGCAGGTGGAGTACGCGAGCGTGCCGCCCGCGGCGACGCGCGCGGACGCGGCCGAGAGCATCCGTAGCTGCAGCGCCGGCAGCGTGGCCGAGCCGCCGCACACGGACCCCCGCTCGAGCGACCACGCAACCTCTGGGTGGCGACGCATCGTGCCGCTGCCGGAGCACGGCGCGTCCACGAACACCTGGCCAAACGCCCGGCGCAGCTTAGGCGGCGCGTCCGGTGCGTCCAGCCGCGTGGCGTCAAGCGTCAGGCACGTCGCGCGGCCGCCGAGCCCGCCCGTGCGCACGCGCTCCCGCGCGAGGCGCGACTTGAACGCGACGGAGTCCACGCAGGCGAGAAGGACGCTTCCTCCCAGCCGCCGGTTTGCCCCCGCAAGCAGCAGCGTCTTCGTCGCGCGTCCCTGGCCCACCTCGAGCATGGCGTCCACGTCCGCGGCAGGCGCCGCGAGCCACGACACCATCTGCGCCGCGGGGTCCGCCGGCAGCACGGCCGTCCGCTCCACGAGCCCGGACGCCGCGAGCCCCGCCTGCGCGCCCAGGGCGATGCAGCCTGGCCACGGCAGCCTTGACGGGCGTAGTCCCGCGTCCGTGAGCAGCGCGAGCGCCTGGTCCTCGGCGTTGAGGTTCAGGTTCGCCGCGACCGCAGGCGCCGGCGGCTCCATCGCGTCGAGCGCAAGTGCGCACGCGCCGGTGCCGAGCGACGCCAGAAGCTCCCGCGCGAGCCACTCCGGAAGCGCACCCACGAGCGCGACATCCGCGACCGACGGCGCGCCGCCCGCGTCGCGCGCCGCCCGCAGGCGACCGCGCGCGGCCTCCATGGCCGGAACGTCCCCTTCCGCGATGCGGCGCAGCACCGCGTTTGCGAGCCCGCGCGAGCGACGCGACGCCACGGCCGCGAGCTCCACGCCCTGGCTCACGGCCACCTGCGTGGGCGTGCCCAGGTACAGCAGCTCGAACGCGGACAGCCTGAGCGCGTCGCGCACGCGAGGCTCGAGGTGGCCGTGCGCAAGGCGCGCGTCCACCACGGCGTCGCAAAGGCCGCGGGCGCACTGCACGCCCAGCACCAGCCGCGTCGCGAGCGCGCGGTCACGCGGGTCCAGGCCGTCCATCACGTCGGACGTCCGCAGCAGCTCGCGCGCGCGGGCGTCCCTCTGGCGGCACGCGGCGCACAGCCTGAGCGCCGCCCTGCGCGCGGGGGCAAGCCGCGCCATGGCTACACGTGCTCCCAGGCAAGCTGGCTCTGGTGCAGGCCAGCCGCCCACGCGGAGGCGTCCATCTCGCGCTTTCCGTCGGGCTTCACGCGCAGAAGCTCGATGGCGCCGTCCGCGCAGCCCGCGATCACGCGCCCGTGCCGCACGATCACCTCGCCCTGCGAGGTGTCGTCTCCCGCCACGCGCGCGGCAAGCACGCGCACGCCCCTGCCGGCGACGGCCATGCGCGCCGGCGCCGCGTCGAGCGACGTCTGCACGCGGCGGCGGTTGTCCAGCGCGGTCGCGGCGGGGTCAAGCAGCATCTCGGCCTTCTCGACCTTCCTCGCGTACGTGACCTTCGACTCGTCCTGCTCGACCCACTCGGCCGTGCCGTCCTCCATCTGGCGCAGCGCGACGAGCAGCTCCCTTGCGCCGAGCTCCGCAAGCTCCCCCATCACCTGGGGGCAGCTCTTCTCGCCCACCTCGACGTCCGCCTGGCGGCAGTACGCCCCGGCGTCCAGGTCGTGCACCACGCGCATGATGGAAACGCCGGCGCGCGCGTCGCCGCTCAGGATGGCGCGCTGGATGGGCGCGGCGCCTCGCCAGCGCGGCAGGCTCGATGCGTGCACGTTCACGCAGCCCAGGGGCGCCGCCGTCAGCACGGCGTCCGGCAGGATGCAGCCGAACGCGGCCACCACGATGGCGTCGGGCTCCGCCGCGCGGATGGCGGCCATCACGTCGTCCGTGATGCGCTTGGTTTCGAGCACGTCGATGCCCAGCTCCGTCGCGGCCGCCTTCACCGCGGAGGGTTCCAGCCTCCTGCCGCGCCCGCGCACGGCGTCCGGCCTCGTCAGCACGAGCCTCACGTCGTGCGCGCCCGCGAGCGCACGGAGCGAGGGGACCGCGAACTCGGGAGTCCCCATGAATACTATGCGCATGTCCTTCTCCCCCTTCGCGACGGCTAGTTTGCGGCGGTGTCCCCGGGGCGGGCGCCCTCTGCGAGCGCCTCCTCGTAGTCGCGCAGCGCCGCGATGCGCGCACCGGCGGACAGGTGGTCGACCATGGTCACGCCGTGCAGGTGGTCGATCTCGTGCTGCAGGCAGACGGCAAGCAGGTTGTCGCGCGCCTCGTACTGCATGAGGTCGCCGTCGAGGTTGCGCGCCTGCACCACCACGTGGCTCGGGCGCCTGACCTCGACCGTGATGCCGGGAAACGACAGGCAGCCCTCTCCGTAGGCGCGCTCCGGGCCGTCCGCGGCCACGATCTTGGGGTTGATGAGGACGTACGGGTTCTTCTTCGTGCCCTCGCCCGCGTAGTCCACGTCGATCACGACCAGCTGTACGAGCTCGCCCACCTGCGGTGCGGCGAGGCCGCAGCCGTCGGCTGCGTACATGTCCCTCAGCATGCGCTTCGCGAGCCTCTTCACGCCATCGTCGATCTTCTCGATGGGGGCGCACTCGGTCTTCAGCCTGTCGTCGGGCGACAGGACGATGTCGTCAATTGCACTCATGGTGCCTCCTTCGTGTACGGGCCCGTCGGGGCCCTGTGTTAGCCCAGTTAGCGTACCCCATGCGGCGCCGCAGTTTCATGCGGGGCGCCTCCTCTACCGATAACCCACGCCGGCGCGCGGGGCGCACGGCGCGTCACATCATGTCGTACGCGTCCACGTCCACGGCAATGCTCACCCCGCGCGGCGGCACCGCGGCGCGCACGCACGCGTCCAGAAGCGGCCCGGGCTCCGAGTCCACGGGCGACTTCACCAGCAGATGGCGCCTCACGCGGTCCTTCACCTTCGCTTTGAGGCAGTCCGTGGGGCCAAGCAGCTCCCAGCCCTCGGCCTCCCCCACGCGCTCGCGCACGCGGCCGGCCACCTCGTCCAGCGTGCGGCGCACGTCTGCCTCGCGCCGGCCCCAGCACACCACGTTCGAGAGGCGCGAGAACGGCGGGTAGCAGCCGTCGCGGCGCTCCTCGAGCTCCTGCTCCACAAACAGCGCGCGGTCGTGCTTCTGCACCGCGCGGATGGCGGGGTGCGTGGCCCAGTACGTCTGCACTATGACCTGGCCGGGCTCCGTCCCCCTGCCGGCGCGACCCGCCACTTGCTCAAGCAGGTCGTACGTGCGCTCCGCCGCGCGGAAGTCCGGAAGCTTCAGCGTCGTGTCCGCGTTCACCACGCCCACGAGCGTGACCTCCGGGAAGTCCAGCCCCTTCGCGATCATCTGCGTGCCCACGAGCACCGCGCACTCCGCCGCGTCGAACTCCTCCAGCAGGCGCTGGTGGTCGCCCTTGCCGCGCGTGGTGTCCGCGTCCATGCGGATGATCCTCACGTCATCCGGCAGCAGCATCGCGAGCTCGTCCTCCACGCGCTGCGTGCCCACGCCAAACGCCGCCAGGTAGCGGCTGCCGCAGTTGGGGCAGCGCGTGGACGGGTCCGGGTACGCCCTCTGCGGCCACGACCTGCCGCACGTGTGGCACACCAGCGAGTGCGTGCGCTCGTGGTACGTGAGCGCGCAGGAGCAGTGCGGGCACTCCGGCACGGCGCCGCACTCGCGGCACATGAGGAAGTTCGCGAAGCCCCTGCGGTTCAGCATGAGCACGGCCTTCTGGCGCCTGGCCGCAACGTCCTGCAGGGCCTCGGCCAGGGGGGCCGAGAAGATCGAGCGGTTCCCGCTCGAGAACTGCTCCGTCATGTCCACCACGCGCACGGCCGGCAGCCGCGCCGCCCCGGGCCGCTCCGGCATGCTCACGCGCGTCCAGCTGACGCCGCCCCACGCGCCCTCGCGGCAGCGCTCCAGCGCCTCGAGCGAGGGCGTGGCGGACCCCAGCACCAGGGCGCAGCCGCGCTCCGCCGCCATGCGCGCCGCGACCTCGCGCGCGTGGTAGCGCGGTGCGGACTCCTGCTTGTACGTCCACTCGTGCTCCTCGTCAATAATGATGACGCCCACGTCGCGAAGCGGCGCGAACAGCGCGGAGCGCGCACCCACCACCACGTGGGCGCGACCCTGGCGCACCATGTCCCACTGGTCGAAGCGCTCGCCGGCCGAGAGCCTGGAGTGCAGGATCGCGACGTCGTCCCCAAAGCGCGAGCGGAAGCGCCCGACGGTCTGGGCCGTGAGCGATATCTCCGGCACCAGCACGAGCGCCCCCTTGCCCGCGGCGCGCACGCGCTCGATGGCGTCCAGGTACACCTCCGTCTTGCCGGAGCCCGTGACGCCATCAACCACCACGACGTCGCCGCGGCCGGCGTCGCACGCGCGAGCGATGGCCGCAAGGGCGTCGCGCTGACCCTGCGTCAGGTGCTCCGGCCTCGCGGCGACGGCACTCCTGAGCGTGGTGGAGTCCCCGCCGCGCACGCGCCGGCGCTCCTCCACGGAAACGACGCCCCTCCGCGCGAGCGCCGCGACGGCCGAGGCGCTGCCCGGCAGCGTCGCCGCGAGCTCTGCCATGCGCATCGGGCCCGACTCGAGCGCCTGGAGCACGGCGCGCTGGCGAACCGCGTTGGCGCGCGGGCTGAACGAGCCGCCCTTCTCCGCCAGGCTCACCCAGCGCTCGTCCACGGGGCCGCTCTTCTGGCACACCAGCTCCCACGGGTCGTCCGCGGACGCGCGGCGGACCCTCACGGTCTGGCCCGGCGCCAAAAACGGGCGGATGGCCTCGCATGGCGGGCAGGCGTACTCGCGTGCCATCCAGAAGGCGACGCGGGCCGAAACCTGGTCAAACGCGCTGGGCGCCAGCACGCGCGACACCGGGAGCACGCGGGAGGCGTCCAGGCCCTCGGGCGGCAGCTCGGACGTCGCCACCACGTAGCCCACGGCCTCGCGATGCGAGAAGGGCACGAGCACGGTGGCCCCCACCGCACACTCCTGCTCGAGCTCCCGCGGGACCCCGTAGTCGAACGCGCCGTCGAGCGCGCGCGTGGCTATGTCCAGGACGACGCTCGCGTACACTCAGGCGACCTCGTTTCTGACCATGAACGCGTACGCGTTCTGGAAGAACACCTTGTCGGCCTGCCCCTGCCCAAGGCGCTCGCACATTTTCTGGTAGAAGCCCTGGAGCTTGTCCACGCCGCGCAGCCAGTCCGGCACGGACGCGCCGTCGAAGTCGCCGCCCAGGCAGACGCAGTCCTCGCCCCCCATGTCCAGGAAGTGCTCGAAGTGGGCCATGAGCTCGTCGAACGTGACGTCCGTCCCCGTGGTGCGCTTCGTTATGAACTCCGTGCAGTAGCTGACGCCCACGACGCCGCCGCTGTCGAGCACCGCCTTGAACTGGTCGTCCGTCACGTTGCGGTCCACGTCGCACACGGCCCTGGACGCGCAGTGCGATATGAGGAACGGCCGCCTGCGGCACCTCACGAGGTCGTCGAACGACTCCGCCGAGAGGTGCGCCGCGTCCACGGCGATCCCGGCGTCCTCCAGGCGCGCGACCGCCCTTTTCCCCAGCTCAGTGAGGCCGTTGTGCGTGGAGCGGCCGCCGCCTAAGGCGTTGTCGCCGTTCCACGTGAGGCCGGCCATCTTGACGCCGTCCTCGCGCATCGTGTCCACCACGTCGAGCGACCCCTCGAGCGCGGAGCACGACTCCACGGTGAGCACGGCGGCCACCTTGCCGGCCCTCAGCACGTCCGGTATCCTGCGCGCGTCCGTCACCTGCTCCACGCGTTTCGCGTGCTGCCGCATCTGCTGCCTGAAGTACGCGACGGCCGCGGTGTAGAAGCCCAGCGGGTCCGTGACCCACTTTCTGTCGGGCACCCACACGGAAAAGCCCTGGGCGTACGCCAGGCCCTGCGCGCGTTCGAGGTCGACCTCGCCGTCGCTCTTCGCGATGTCGCCGTGGCGCGCGATGGCCGGCCACGACCTGTACGGCTCCCAGTCGTGCATGCCAAGCACGTCCACCGTGTCGCAGTGCAGGTCGAACGCCTTCGTGCGACCAAGGTCGCCCACGGCGTCCACGTGCGTCGCCTTCGCGCGCGCGATGGGGTCCGCGGTGCGTTCGCGCACGGTGACCCCGGAGGCGGCGTCCGCCGATGACGAGCCCGCGTCCTTCTCGCCCGCGCCGCACGCGCCAAGCGCGAGGGCGGAGCCCAGCGCGCACGCTCCCCGAAGAAGCGACCTCCTCGTTATGGCCACGGACCCTCCTCTGCCGCAGACGGTTTTCTGACGATTCTACCGCACGCGGTGGACACAAAGGACGCGGTGCCGAAGCAGGCGACCTCGCGCAGCCGAGAAAGACCCCCTCCGCACGCGACGCATCGCCTGCGAAGGGGGTCCTGTCTTGTCGATGTCCTGCGGTCGCGCTTCGGGCGCCGCCGCGTCGCGATGTGGCCGGTGCTACTTTGCCATGGCCGCGACCGCGCTCTTGAGCTCGCCCACGCGGTCCGTGCTCTCCCACGTGAAGTCCGGGTCCTCGCGGCCGAAGTGGCCGTACGCCGCCGTCTTCTGGTAGATGGGGCGACGCAGCCTGAGGTCGCGGATGATGGCGCCGGGGCGCAGGTCGAAGACCTTCTGGACCGCCGCCTCGATCACTGAGTCGTCGACCGAGCCGGTGCCGAAGGTGTCAACGGAGATGGAGACGGGCTGCGGCACGCCGATGGCGTAGGCCAGCTCGATCTCGCAGCGGTGCGCGAGGCCGGCTGCGACGACGTTCTTCGCGACCCAGCGTGCGGCGTACGCGGCGGAGCGGTCGACCTTGGTGGGGTCCTTGCCGCTGAAGGCGCCGCCGCCGTGACGGCCCATGCCGCCGTAGGTGTCGACGATGATCTTGCGGCCGGTGAGGCCGGTGTCGCCCATGGGGCCGCCCACGACGAAGCGGCCGGTGGGGTTGACGTAGATGGTGGCGGCCCTCCAGGAGATGCCGACCGCGTCGAGGACCGGGCGGATGACGTGCTCGATCATGTCCTCGCGGATCTGGGAGAGCTTGACGTCGGCCGCATGCTGCGTCGAAACGACGATGGCCGTGACCTCGACGGGCCTGTCGTCCTCGTAGCGCACGGTCACCTGGGTCTTGCCGTCCGGGCGCAGGTAGGTCAGGGACCCGTTCTTGCGGACCTCGGCCAGGCGCTCGGAGAGCCTCTGCGCAAGGTAGATGGGCATCGGCATGAGGACGTCCGTCTCGTCGGACGCGTAGCCAAACATCATGCCCTGGTCGCCGGCGCCGATCTTGTCGATCTCGTCGTTGTCGTTCGAGCGAGCGAACGTGCCGTCGACGCCCTGCGCGATGTCGGGGGACTGGCCGTGGATCAGGTTCATGACGCCGCAGGTCTCGGCGTCGAAGCCGTACTTCGCGCGCGTGTAGCCGATCTTCGAGACCGTGTCGCGCACGATCTTCTGGACGTCCACGTACGCCTCGGTGCGGACCTCGCCCATAACGACGACGGCACCCGTGGTCGTGAACGTCTCGATGGCGCAGCGCACGTTGTCGACGTTCGCCGGCGTGCCGTCCGCGTCCACGTAGCCCTGCTCCTGCAGCTTCGCCTCCTTCGCGAAGATGGCGTCCACGATGGCGTCCGAGATCTGGTCGCACATCTTGTCCGGGTGTCCCTCGGTGACGGACTCCGAGGTGAAGAGGTAGTTCTTGTGTGCCATGTCATACTCCTTGTGCCTATGCCGCCGGGCGACCTCCTCCGCCCGCGGCCGAGCCTCGCCTTTTGGGCTCCGCTCATACATATGTGCCCCAAGCCGCCGCGCGCCTTGTGCCGTGCGGCCAGTGGAAAGCCTAGTTCTGGGTGACGTCCCCCTCTGTCTGGGCGTCGTCTTGCCGTAGCCGCAGCCCAAGTGGCGCGACGCCGTGCGCGAGCAGCTCCATGAGCGAGCTGCCGAGCACGTCCGACCCCTGCATGATGCCGGACGCGGACGCGACCGTCGTCCCGACGAGGCCGCCGCACAGGTACACGGCCGCAAGGCCCGTGTCGACGTCTTGCCGTACAAAGCCCTCGCCCTTTCCTCGCTCCAGCAGCTCGCCGATGATGCGCACGATGCGCGACAGCTGTCCGCTTACCGCCGAGAAGAGCTCGCCGCCCATGCTTGAAAGCTCGACCGTGAGCGCAAGCACGAGCGGGCTCCTCGTCCGCATGCGTCGGGACAGCTCGGAGAACAGGCTCTCGAGTGCCTCGCGGGCAGAAGCCGCCTTCGAGACGGCCTCCTCGATCGCCGAGACGAGCTCGTCTCCCGAAGCCTCGAACACGGCCTCGACGAGCTCGTCCTTATCCGAGAAGTAATAGTACAGCGCGCCCTTCGACATGTGGCACCTGGCCGAGACCTCGCTCATCTGGAAGTCGGTGTTGCCACGCTCAACCATGAGCTCGGACGCGGCGGTCATGATCCTCTCGCGCGTGGCACGGCTCTTGCGCGTCTTCGAGACGGACTTGATGCGCTGCTTGCGACGCTCCATCTGCTCGCCGAGGGCGCTTTGCGCGACGCTCTTGGCAACGCGCACACCGTCCGCAATCTCAGCTGCTGTCTTTTCGTTCACAAGTCCCATGACGCATCTCCCGAGACATTCAGATCCGACGTCATCATAGCATCACGAGTGTAGATTTTTGACACGAGTTCAAAAATCGCTGGTAGGCATTTGGGAGCTGTCCTATTCTTCATTATGGAGTTACTGTGCGACGTTGGCACACGCACCATCGCCGACGCCGTCGCGCACGACGCGCACGTTCAAAAGACAGCTACGCAAGCCAAGGAGTCTGCACGTGAAGACAGCACTCAGGATCTTCTGGCGCGACATAAGGCGCATCCTCAAGAACCCCGTCGCCCTCATCATCACACTCGGGGTCTGCATCATCCCGTCCCTGTACGCCTGGTTCAACATCCTCGCGAACTGGGACCCGTACAAGAACACGAGCGACATCCAGATCGCCATCGTCAACCAGGACGAGGGCGCGACCGTCGGCGACATGGGACATATTTCCGCCGGCGACATGGTCGTGGAGAAGCTCCACGACAACAAGCAGCTCGGCTGGCGCTTCGTGAAGATGTCAAAGGCCATGAGGGGCGTCCGCGCCGGCGACTACTACGCCGCCATCGTCATCCCCAAGGACTTCACTTCGACGCTCGCGGGCGTCATCGACGGCAAGACCGCGAAGGCCCGTATCAAGTACTACGTGAACGAGAAGGAAAACGCCGTCGCGCCCAAGGTGACAGACACCGGCGCCTCCACCATCGAGAACCAGATAAACAACACGTTCGCCGGAACGGTCGCGGGCGTCATCTCCGACAAGCTCGGTGCCGCGGCGGACAAGGCTCTCGACGGCGCGTCGGGCGCCGGCTCCAGCCTCCAGGCCGACATCCAGACCGTGCGGGAATCGCTCGACGACCTCTCCGGCGGCATCGACGACGCCGGTCGTTCCATCGACGACGCGCGCAAGACCGTCGCCTCGGCGAAGGAGACCATCACGAGCCTCGACGGCACCACGAAGGGCATCTCCCAGAAGCTCGGTACGGCCTCGACGGACCTCAAGGGTGCCCGAGCGGACGCAGCCGACCTCAGGAGCCGCCTCGGCAGCTCGCTCACCTCGGGCACGCTCGCCCTCACGAACATGTCCACGAAGGCGAACTACGACGTCGGCAGACTCGCCGGCGACGTGGGCTGGGCCCAGGGCAGGCTCGATGACGCCATAGCCCAACTCGAGGCCGCGCTCACCCAGACGCAGGACATGAAGGCGAAGCTCGAGTACAGCCGAGACACCATCGTCAGCATCAAGGGACTCTCCGGAGACTCCCTCACCGCCCAGACAGAGGTGACCAGAAGCCTCGAGACCGAGATCCAGTACCTCATCGGCATGAGCGACCAGATGCGGGCGCGACTCGACGCGCTCAAGGCGCTCTCGGACGACGTGAAGGGCGGTGCCGCAAGCGTGAGCAACCTCTCCTCCGCCGTGAACAACTCCATCCAGACGAGCGCCTCGGCCCTGTCCGACGTGCAGGGAAACCTCTCCGAAACCACGATTCCCGCCGTGGACGGCGCGCTGGACGACTTCTCGCAGGCCGCCTCGGGCGTGAGCTCCGTCGTCGCGGGCATCTCGCCCGCGCTCGAGCAGGTGAGCGCGACCCTCGACCAGCTCGACCAGGTGCTCGCCCAGGCGAAGCCCGCCCTTGCGTCCACGCGCGACTCCATCTCGAGGGCGGTCGACACGCTCGCCGGCCTCGAATCCGACGTCTCGGCGCTGCAGACGACCCAGGCGTACAAGGACCTCACGAGCGTCTCCGGCATCAACCCCGACGTGCTGAAGAACTACTTCACCTCTCCCGTCGAGCTGTCCGAGCAGGCCATCTACCCCGTCCGCAACTACGGCTCCGGCGTCACGCCGTTCTACACGGACCTCGCGCTCTGGGTCGGTGGATTCGTTCTCGTCGCCATCTACAAGCGCGAGGTGGACGACGAGGGCGTCGGCGAGTTCAAGCCGTGGCAGGGCTACGTGGGACGCGCACTGCTCTTCTCGCTTCTGGGAGAAGTGCAGGCCATAATCTGCTGCGTCGGCGACCTGGCCCTGGGCATCCAGTGCCTGAGCCCCGTCGCCTTCGTGGCCGCGGGCATGGTCGAGTCGTTCGTCTACGTCAACATCGTGTTCTCGCTCTCCACGGCGTTCAAGCACATCGGCATGGCGCTCGGCGTCATCCTCGTCATCCTCCAGATCCCCGGCTCCTCCGGCACCTATCCCATCGAGATGATGCCCGGCTTCTTCCAGGCGCTCGAGCCGCTCCTGCCGTTCACGTACGGCAACAACGCCATGCGCGAGGCCATCGCCGGCTTCTACGGAAGCTACTACGGCACGAACATCGCCGTCCTTCTCCTTGCGTACATGCCCATCGCGCTGCTCGTGGGCCTTGGCGCCAGGCGCCACCTCCTCAACATCAACGCGCTGTTCGACAAGCGCCTTCGCGAGACGGACATGATGGTGAGCGAGCGCTACAACATGGACGAGGCGCACTTCAAGCTCACGACCATCATCAAGGCCCTCACGAACTCCACCGAGTACCGCCGCACGTTCGAGGCGCGCGCCGCGCGCTTCGAGCTCATGTACCCCGTGCTTGTGCGCCGCGGCTTCATCGCGCTCATGGTCATCCCCATCGCCCTGAACGTCCTCATGTTCGTGCTGCCGTTCAAGATGGTGATCATGACGCTGTGGATCTGCTCCATGATCGTCATCTGCACGTTCCTTATCGTGACGGAGTACTTCCACTACCGCGTGGGACAGAAGACGCGCCTGTCCGACATGAGCGAGGACGAGCTGTACGACCTTCTGGGCGACAAGCTCAAGCAGGAGTTCTTCGCGTTCGCCCCCATAGAGACCATGCTCATCGAGAAAGGCGCGGGCACCTCGGCCACAGGCGACGCCACGGACGGCGCCCCCGAGGCCGGCGGCACGCTGCGCTCCAGAAAGATCGGAAGCCGCATCGGCAGGCTCAGGACGGAGTTCGACCAACGCCGCGCCGCTCACCACGGCGGCGCGAACGCCCAGGTAACAGGCGCGCAGGACGCTCCTGCGACAGACGCGCAGGCAAGGCTGGGCGCGGACGCGCAGAAGGCTCCCGACGCGGGCGAGAAGGACGCCGGCGAGCCCACGCGGCTCATCCTGAACGTCACGGCCCTCACGGGCGCGGGCGAGAAGACCACCCGCATCAGCCGCGGCGACGAGACCACGAAGGAGGGCGGCGCGACCGAAGCGGACGCCCAGGACCAGAAGGGTGGTGACGCAAAGTGAGCAAGCTCTTCTCGCTCATAAGGCGTGACTTCCGTCACGTCATCAACAACGTCATCGCCCTCGTGGTCTGCGTGGGCATGATCGTGATCCCATGCTTCTACGCATGGTTCAACATCTACTCCGCGTGGGACCCGTACGGCAACACCGGCGAGCTGAAGGTGGCGCTCGCGAACGCGGACGAGGGCTACAAGACGAAGCTCATGCACGCGAACATCAACATCGGCGAGCGCATGGTGAGCGACCTGCAGGGATCCGACAAGGTCGACTACGTGGTCACCACGAAGGACAAGGCGCTGGAGGGCGTGCGCTCCGGCGAGTACTATGCCGCCATCGTGTTCCCGAAGGACTTCAGCGCGGACATGATGACCGTGCTGTCTAAGAGCGTGCGCCACGCGAAGGTGATCTACGCCGTAAACGAGAAGAAGAACGCCATCGGAACCATCGTGACCGGCAAGGTCTCGACCGCGGTGCAGAACTCCATCGACCAGAGCTTCGACCAGTCGCTCACGGAGGTGCTCGCCGGGGTGCTTTCCGACCTATCCGGCACGCTGACGGACGAGGAGACGCTGAACCTCGTGACGAGGCTGGACTCCATCCTGGGCGACGGCGCCCAGGACCTGCGCGACGTGGCCGCAAGCGTCGACAGCTACCAGGCGCTCGTGTCGTCCACGGGATCGCTGCTCGAAAACTCCGACGCCATGCTCTCCTCTGCCGCAAAAAGCGGCAACGGCACGGGCGACCTCATGCGCACGACGTCTTCTGGCGTACGAAAGCTCGATACCGCGGTTGACGGGGCGACGACGTCCATAAACGACGCGCTCCAGAAGAGCGCCTCCACGTTCGATGACGTGAAGGGCGCGATCGATGCCGCGTACGCCACGGCGGGAGGTTCCACGCAGAAGCTGCGCGGCACGCTCGCGGACGTGAAGGCCGAGGTTGACGCCCGAGACGCGAACCTGCGCGACTTCCAGTCCAAACTGAACGGCACGGACACCATCGCGACCCAGTGGGAGCAGAGCCTGGGCAAGGACGGCGATCCCGTGACCGTCCAGCGCGTGAGCGAGCTGAAGCTGACGATCGACGGGCTGAGCGACCGCGTCGCCAAGGCCATCCAGGACCTGGACGACCTCTCGAACGGCATTCAGTCCACGATCGACGACATCGACCGCTCCAGGGGCGACGCGGACGCGTCCAAGGCCGAGCTCGAGGCGCTCGCGGAGCGCGCGAAGGGCAGCGTCACCGGCGTCCAAGCTAGCTACGAGCAGGGCCTCAAGGGATCTCTCGGCAGGCTCGCGGACACCATCGACGGTGCTGCGGGCGATGCGGACGCGCTTGTGGGCAAGTTCTCATCCACCATGGCGGACGTGACCGACACGACGTCCGGCACGCTGAGGGGCCTCTCCAAGATCGAGGGCGACCTCGGCACCACGTCCAAGAAGCTGCGCGACGGGGCGGACAAGCTCGACTCGATGCGCGGGACCGTGAAGGCCGCCATCGACTCAGGCGACATGCAGACCATCCGCACGATTCTTTCCGCCGGCCCCACGAGCCTCGCGGAGTTCGTGTCCTCCCCCGTCCAGACGGACCGCGTTGCGATCTACCACGTCGCGAACAACGGCTCCGCAATGGCGCCGTTCTACACCACGCTCGCCATCTGGGTCGGCGGCGTCGTGCTGTGCGCGCTCGTCCGGTGCAACCCGTCCGAGGCCGCCATGCGCGAGACGGGTGCCAAGCCACGCCACGCGTACTTCGGGCGTCTGACGTTCTTCCTGATCATCGGCTTCATGCAGTCGTCGCTCGTCCTTCTCGGCGACCTGTTCTTCATCCGCATACAGTGCCTGCACCCGTGGCTGTTCCTGCTGTGCGGATGGTTCGCGTCGCTCGTGTTCATCAACATCATCTTCTCGCTCACGGCCGCATTTGGCGACGTGGGCAAGGCCATCGCCGTGCTGCTCATGGTCATCCAGGTCGCGGGCTCCGGCGGCACGTTCCCGCCGCAGATGCTTCCGAAGGCGTTCCAGGCCGTCTATCCGTTCCTGCCGTTCGTACATGCCGAGAAGGCCATGCGCTGCGCCATCGCCGGCCTGTACGGTGCGGACTTCTGGGTCGCCATGGGTAGGCTCGCGCTGTTCCTCGTGCCGTCGCTTCTGCTGGGCCTGCTTCTCCGCAAGCCCGTCGTCCGCCTGAACCATTGGATAGAGGAGAAGATCGAGAGCACGAAGCTGATGTAGGCCCGCGCACCCGCGCGCAGGCACGGCCGCAAGCGGCTATACTTGTTCGGACTGTACTGAGCACACAACACGAAAGGTCACGCAATCGTGAGTTCCACCGAAGCACGTCCCGTACGCGTGCGCTTCGCGCCCTCGCCCACCGGCAAGCTGCACGTGGGCGGCGCCCGCACCGCCATCTACAACTGGGCATTCGCCCGCGCCAACCACGGCACGTTCATCCTGAGGATCGACGATACCGACCCCACCCGCTCCACGGAGGAGAACACGCAGATCATCCTGCGCGCCATGAAGTGGCTGGGCCTTGACTGGGACGAGGGTCCCGAGGTGGGCGGCGACTTTGGCCCCTACTGGCAGACGGAGCGCCTGGACATCTATCGCAAGGCGGCCGAGCGCCTCGTTGCCGACGGCAAGGCCTATTACTGCTTCTGCACGCCGGAGAAGCTCGCCGCAGACAAGAAGGCCGCCCAGGAGCGCCACGACCCGTTCCAGGGCTACCAGCGCACGTGCCGCGACATCGACCCGGCCGAGGCCCAGCGCCGCGTGGACGCCGGCGAGCCGCACACCATCCGCATCAAGGTGCCGCTGGACCGCGGCGACGTGGTGGTTCACGACGCCGTCCACGGCGACGTCACGTTCGAGGCGAACACGTTGGACGACTTCATCATCTTCCGCTCCGACGGCACGCCCACGTACAACTTCGCCACGGTTGTGGACGACTCCATGATGGGCATCACCCACGTGATCCGCGGCGACGACCACCTGTCCAACACCCCGCGCCAGATCATGGTGTACGAGGCCCTGGGCGCACCCACGCCCACGTTCGCCCACATCTCCATGATCTTGGGCCCGGACGGCAAGAAGCTCAGCAAGCGCCACGGCGCCACGTCCGTGGAGGAGTACCGCGACGCCGGCTACGACTCCGACGCCTTCGTCAACTACCTGGCCCTCCTGGGCTGGGCGCTTGACGGCGACACCACGATCGTGCCGCGCGACGTGCTTGCCAAGAGCTTCTCGCTCGACCACGTGTCGAAGAACCCCGCCACGTTCGACCTCAAGAAGCTCGACTGGATCAACGGCCAGTACCTGCAGGCCATGACGGACCAGGAGTTCGCGCGCACGCAGCTCGTGCCGCAGCTCGTCTCCGCAGGCCTGGAGAGCGCAGCGGACGCCGAGGCCGCATACGCCGCGAAGCCCGCATGGTTCGACCTTCTCGCCAGCGTCCTCAAGCCGCGCACCACGCTCGCGCCGCAGGTGGTCGAGAAGAGCCGCTTCCTCTATTGGGGCGAGGACGTCCAGTTCGACGAGAAGAGCGTCAACAAGAACCTCGCGAAGGACGGCGCGCGCGGCTACCTCGAGGCCGCCCGCGACGCGCTGGCCGCGCTGGACGCGGACGGCTGGAACGCCGCGGCCATCGACGCCGCGCTCGAGCCGCTGCCGGACGCCCTCGGCACGAACAAGCGCAAGTTCTACGGCGCCGTGCGCGTGGCCGAGTGCGGAAACCAGGTGTCTCCCCCGCTGGGAGAGTCGCTCGAGCTCCTGGGCCGCGACGTCGCGCTCGCCCGCCTCGAGAGGGCGCTGCCGCTCGCGAAGTAGGGGCCACAGGGCTTGTAACACGCTCGAAATAATGAGACACTAGCACGCGGAAAACGCGTCAGGCCGTCGGCGCCAAGCGTCGGCGGCCTTCTTCTGTCGGAGGTCCATGCCATGATGACGACGTCAGCATTCGAGATCCTCGGCCCCATCATGGTGGGACCCTCCTCCTCGCACACCGCAGGCGCGCTCAGGATAGCGCTCGTCGCGCGCTCGCTTGGGCCCTCGCCCCTCAGCCGCGTCACGTTCACGCTGTACAACTCGTTCGCGCAGACGTATCGCGGGCACGGCACGGACCGTGCGCTCGTGGCCGGCATCATGGGCCTCGCGCCGGACGACGTGCGCGTGCGCGACTCGTTCGAGCTCGCGCGAGAGCTGGGCCTCGACTTCGAGTTCGTGCCGTCCGACGCCGGCGCGGGACTCCATCCCAACACCGTGACCATCTCGATGGAGGGCGCGGATGGCACGCGCATGTCCGTCACGGGAGAGTCCCTTGGCGGCGGTCGCGTGCGCATCAGCTCCATCGACGGAATCGCCGTGGAGATTACGGGCGACTACCCCACGCTCTTCGTGGCGCACCAGGACAGGCCGGGCGTCCTTGCGGCGCTCACGAGCGGGCTTTCCGCCGGCGGCGTGAACATCGCGACCATGCGCACGTTCCGCGAGCGCCGAGGTGGCCGCGCCTACACCGTGTTCGAGGTGGACGGCGGCCTTGACCAGGCGCTCCTTGAGTACCTGCGCCGCGCCCCCAACATCACGCTCGCGAACCTCGTGAACGTGCCCGGAGCCGCGCAGGTGTCGCCGGACGCGACGCTCGCCCTCGGCTTCGACACCGGCGCGCAGCTCCTCTCGCTCGCGGGGCGCGAGGGCGCCACCATCGGCGAGGTCATGCGCCGCAGGCAGCTGGAGCTCTTCCCCACCCAGGACGCGGACGCCCTCGTGGCGCACGTGCTCCAGGTCATGCGAGAAGAGACGGTGGCACCGATCGAGAAACCGCTCCCATCGCTCGGCGGGCTGCTTGGCGGACAGGCCAAGGCCGTGCACGACGCCGCGCCGAGGCTTGCCGCTGCGCTCATGGGAGAGACGCTTTCGAGGGCCTGCGCCTACGCCATGGCCGTGCTGGAGCGCTCCGCGACCATGGGAGTGATCGTCGCCGCGCCCACCGCGGGCTCTGCCGGCGTCATCCCCGGCGCCGTGCTCGCCGTGGCGGAGTCGCTGGGCGCCACGGACGAGCAGGTTACCCGTGCCCTGTGGAACGCGTGTGCCATTGGGGCGATCGTGGCCAGGAACGCCTCCGTCGCGGGGGCCGAGGGTGGCTGCCAGGCGGAGGTGGGAACCGCGGCCGCCATGGCGGCCTCCGCCGTCGCGGAGCTCATGGGCGCGGACCCCAAGGTCTGCCTCTCCGCCGCTTCGACCGCCATCGCGAACCTGCTGGGACTGGTGTGCGATCCCGTGCGCGGGCTCGTGGAGTACCCGTGTCAGGACAGGAATGTCATAGGCGTCGTCGACGCCGTGAGCGCGGCCCAGCTCGCCCTCTCGGGCGTGCTCGACCCGCTGCCGTTCGACGAGGTCGTCGCGGCCATGAAGTCCGTCGGGGACTCGCTTCCGTCCGCGCTGCGCGAGACGGCGCTCGGCGGCCTTGCCGCCGCCCCATCCGCGTGCAGCGCGTGCCGCACGGGATGCGGAAAGGCAACCGGCAAGTAAGCCCGCCTGTACGATGTCACGCCCGCCGCGCCTACTCCGCCTCCACGGCGTCCAGCAGCAGGTTGCAGGCATCCTCGATGCAGCCGTCGCACGGTCGCAGGACGGGTCCTCCCGTCATGCCCTTGAGCTCTGGGCAGCGCGTGGTGCCGTTCTTCTCCCTAAACGCCGCCACGACGGGCCTCGTCCTCGCGTATGTGCGCGCCTTCGTCTTTGGGTTTGCCGTGCCGCCGCTCGTGCGCAGGCCGAGGATGGCGACGGCGCCGGAGAGTGCTCCACACGTCTCCGTGAAGCCGCCCATGCCGCCGCCAAAGCCCTCCGCAACGCGAAACAGCGTGTCCTCGTCCAGGTCGGTCAGGTTGCTCAGGGCGCAGACGACGCTCTGGGCGCAGTTGTAGCCGGAGTGGTGAAGCTCGAGCGCGCGGTCTATGTAGCGCTGCCTGGCCTCATCATCGAACGTTTCTGCCATGACAATCCTCTCCATTGCGTGTTCGTAGGTGTTCTTCTCGCCTATTCTAGCGCCTGGAACAGGCACCTCTCGATCACGTCCTTGCCACGCAGGCCGTCGAGCCACGCGCGGGGAATGCCGTCCACGCCGTAGACGATGCCCGCGAGGCCACCAGCGACGGCAGCCGTGGTGTCCGTGTCATCCCCCAGGTTCACCGCCGCAAGGACGCACTCCCCAAAGCTGGAGGTGTTCGCAAGGTACCAGAGCGCAGCCCGCGCGGTATCCAAGACGTAGCCGCCCGAGCGGACTTCCCCGCGCGGGATGCCCGCATATGCGCCCGCGACCTTGGCCACGGTCGCCCCGCCCGCGAGCATCCGCGCCCTTCGCACCATGTCTACGCAGGCCTCCGTCGACGTCCTATGCGCGTGCGTGATCGCCGAGACCGCGCGGACCTCGTCGTCCGTCGCGCTCGTGAAGGCGAGCGGGAGGATCCTCATGAGCGAGCCGTTGCCATTGTCGAACTCCCCGGCGCACCCACAGCTGTCCCGGAGGGCGCGCTCCGTCGTTCCTCCGATGTCAAACAGGCCGTCCACCGTATACGCGCCGTCGCGATACCAGGACTCGAAGCGTCGGCGCATGTCCTTAGGGTCGATGCAGCCACGCTCCCTGATGCTGTCGCAGGTCGCAAGTGCCATGGACGTGTCGTCGCTCCAGGTGCCGGCGGGCTGGTCGTGCGAGCCGAAGCCCGTCATGCCCGTGCAGCGAAACGTGTCACGCGACATGAACTCGAACGGGACACCCAGGGCGTCGCCGACCGCCTGCCCGTACATGCAGTCCCTCAACGTCGCAACCATCACAGTGTCCCCCATCCTCGTCGTCCCGGCTTGCATCCATGGTGCCCTGCGCAGTGGACACTAATTGCGCCGGTAAGCGAAAGTCCCCACCGACCTAAGCCGATGGGGACCTGTGTTCACGTGGTGTCGGAGGCGGGACTTGAACCCGCACGACCTTTTAGTCAGTCACTAGCACCTCAAGCTAGCGCGTCTGCCAATTCCGCCACTCCGACGTGATTTCGTGCGGGATTCATACTAGCACTCTTGGCGCATGGCAAAGGCGGGAATGTTTGCTTACCGATACAATTTGACCCAACGCCACCAAGCCCCCACAAGTGCCGCCGACGGCTAGAGCGCGCGCCGCGCCCCTAGAAGCCGGCCTCGCGGATCTTCTCGACCGCCTCGCGAAGGCGCTCGGGCGGCATCACGAGCGCCATGCGCACGAAGCCCTCGCCCGCGGGGCCAAAGCTCGCGCCCGGGGTCACGATGACGCCAGACTTCTCCATGAGCTCGAGCACGAAGTCGACGGAGTCCATGCGGCCGCCGGGGATGCGCGCCCACACGAACATGGAGCCGTGCGCGTTGGGGCGCTCCCAGCCAATGGACTCAAGCGCGTCGCACAGGGCGTCACGACGCTCCTGGTAGGCCATGCGCTGGCGCTCCACGCCGTCGAGCGGGCCCGTGAGCGCCGCGATGGCGACGTCCTGCTCTGGGAAGAACATGCCGTAGTCGAGCTGGCCGTGCAGCTTCTTCGCGGCGGCGACGATGTCCGAGCGGCCTACGAGGAAGCTGAGCCTGACGCCGGTGACGTCGAAGGACTTGGAGAGCGAGAGGAACTCCACGCCCACGTCCTGCGCACCCTCGTACGCCAAAAACGAGCCGCCGGGCTCCTTGGAGTCGAACACGATGTCGCTGTACGCGTTGTCGTGGATGATCACGATGTCGTGCGCCTTCGCGAAGTCGATGATCTGTCGGTAGACCTCGGGCGTGCCCACGGAGCCCACGGGGTTCGCGGGCAGCGATACCACCATGTAGCGTGCCGCGTCCGCGACGTCGTCGGGGATGCCCGCGACGTACGGCAGGAAGTCATGCTCCGCCGAAAGCGGGTAGAACGCGAGCTTGGCGCCCGCGAGCAGGCTCGCCGTGCGGAAGAGCGGGTAGCACGGGTCCGGCACCAGCACGGTGTCGCCCGGGTCCACGAGGGCTTGACACACGAAGCCCATGCCCTCCTGCGTGCCATGGCAGCTCATGACCATGTCGGGCGTGATGCCCTCGACCCCGTAGCGGCGGCGGTAGTAGTCGCACACGGCCCGGTCGAGCTCGTCGCGATCGTGCAGGGAGTACTTCCAGTTCTCCGGGTCAGACGCGCTCTTGACCATCGCGTCTATCAGGCGCTGGTCCGGTGCGAAGTCCGGCGTGCCGACGGAAAGGTCGTACACCTCGCGCCCCTTGGCCTCGAGCTCGCGACGGCGCAGGTTGAGCGCCGCGAACACCTCGTTCCCAAACAGGTCAAGCCTCTTGGAGAGCCTCATCCGTACCTTCCTTCCCGCAAACGCGCGTACAGCAGTCAAAACTATTGCATAAATTGTACGTCTTCGTGAAAGGGAGGACGCGGCGGCGCACCAAACGCCACCACGATGGAAACAAACGACGCGCGTCGCGCGGGCGCGTGCGGAGCTACAGCGCCTGGGCCAGGAGCGTCACCGCGAGGACGGATGCGCAGCACGCGCCCGACACCGCAAACAGCCCGGCCCCCCGCCACGCGAGCGCGATGCCCACGAGAAGGGCGACGGCGCCTGCCGCGGGCACGCCCGTCGCGCCCAGGATCGCCGGGAACGTCATGACCGCGAGCGTGACGTACGGCACGTAGTACAGGAGCGAGCGCAGGAAGCGGTTCGTGACCTTGCTCCTGATGAGCGTCGCAGGAAGCGCGCGCGTCGCAAATGTGACGCCCGCCATCACGGCGACGTAGCCCCACCCCATGGAACCCATGCTATGCCTCCCCCGCTTCCGCGTCGTCTTCCGGGCACGGGAACAGCACGGCCGCCACGGCGGAGATGGCCAGCGTGAGCACGATGGTGCGCACGCCCTCACCCGCGGCCGAGAAGAGCGGGGCGACGGAGGCAGCGAGGCTCGCCGCGAAGCTCACGGCAACCACGCCCGCGACCACGCGGTTCTGGCGCGCCGGCGGGATGATGACCGCGAGGAACATGCCAAACAGCGACACGGAGAGCGCCTGCACCAGAAGCTTGGGCAGAACGCCGCCCACGAGCATGCCCACGGCCGTGCCGCCGGCCCAGCCCACGAGCGGCAGGGCCATGAGGCCGAGCGCGCGGGCGGGCCTGACGTCACCCTTGTGCGCCACATTGACGGCGAAGATTTCGTCCGTGTTGTCGAACGCGATGAGCGCGCGCATCCACACGGGCGTGTCCGGGCTGAAGCGCTGCGAAAGCACGCACCCCATGAGCAGGTAGCGGGCGTTGGCGATGAGCATCATGACCGCGAGCTCCAGGTAGCCGGCGTTTGCCGCGACCATGGTGAAGCCGGCATACTCGCCGGCGGACGCGTTGCACAGGAAGCTCGTGACGACGCCCTGGGACAGCGTGAGGCCGCTCATCTTCGCGGCGATGCCAAGCGAGAACGACACCGCGAAGTAGCCGAGTGCGATGGGCACGCCCTCTGCGAGGCCCTCGCGAAACAGACCGAGGCCCTTCTCGCCCAGGCGGGCGGTGCCAGGGTACGCGAGCTCGCCCGCATGCACGTCTGTCGTCTGTGTTCCAATAACCGCCGTTGCCACGATTGCTCCCCACTCAACTGTTTTACTGTGCTTATGTAATATCATCGCTATGGGGATAAGTGAAACGAATGTATTTTATTGTTGCATTAACGTTTCTTATGCTGAGGCTTGGGGGCACTTCATGAGGGTATCCCGCTACAAGGTGTTCTGCAGCGTCGTTGACGCCGGCAGCTTCACGAAGGCGGCGCACGAGCTGGGCTACACGCAGAGCGCCGTGAGCCAGACCGTGCGCGCGCTGGAGTCGGAGCTCGGCGCGAGCCTGCTGGAGCGCGGGCGCGGCTCCGTGAGCCTCACCGGCGACGGACGCACGTTCATGCCGGCCATCCGCGCGGTGGCGCACGCGGAGGACGACCTCGAGCGCCGCCGGCAGGAGGTGGCGGGGCTCCTGGGTGCCACGATCCGCGTGGGCACCTTCTCGAGCGTGAGCCGGCGCATACTGCCGCCGCTGATGCACCGCTTCGAGGAGCTTCACCCGGACGTGCGCTTCGTGCTGCGCCAGGGAGAGTACACGAGCATCGCGCAGTGGGTGGCCGAGGACCGCGTGGACCTTGGCTTCATAAACGGCGACGGCTCCGGCCTGCCGTACCGCACCGTCGCGACGGACACGATGCTCGCCGTGCTGCCGGAGGGCCACCCGCTTGCCGCTTCGCGTGAGGTGAGCCTGGGGCAGCTGGCGCTAGAGCCGCTCATCCTGCTGGACGAGGGACAGACGAGCGTTGCCCTCACGGCGTTCGAGCGCGCCGGCGTCCGGCCGCGCATACGCTACGAGGTGACGGACGACTACTCCATCCTCGCGATGGTGCGCGAGGGGCTTGGCGTATCGATCCTGTACAGCACGATGCTCGAGGGCTACGCCACCGGCGTGGAGGTGCGCCCCATCCGCGAGCGTCCCGTACGCAACATCGCGCTCGCGTGGGCGTCGTGGGAGACGCTGCCCGTGGCGTCGCGCCGCTTCGCAGAGTTCATCCTCAAGAACGCCGGCCTGCCGCCGCAGGCGTAGCGCCGGGCGAGAAGGACGCGCCCCCATAGCCGGCGCCCGATCGCAAAAGAGGCGCCGCCCCGGGACGGGACGGCGCCTTGCTTGTGCCATGTGCGATGCGGGTGGCAGGACCGCTGCCGCGCCGCGCTAGTCTTCGCGACGACGACCGCCGCGGTCATCGCGGCCACGGTAGCCACCACGGTCCCCGCCGCGACGGTCGTCGCGGCCGCCACGGTAGCCGCCACGCTCCCCGCGCCTGTCGTCACGTCCGCCACGGTAGCCGCCGCGGTCGTCGCGGGACCCACGGTAGCCGCCGCGATCGGCAGGCCTGCGGTCTTCTCGTCCGCCGCGGTATCCGCTGCGGCCGTCGCGGTCTCCGCTTCGGCGGTCGTCACGCCCGCCGCGGAACCCCCCGCGACCTCCCTGGCCATCGCGGTCGGAAGGCCTGCCCTCGTGGCGCTTCGCGGCCTTGCGGGCCTCCTCGCGCTCCTTCCAGTCCGCGCCAAGCTCGCCGGTGAGCGACGCCTCGATGCGTCCGAGGTAGCCCAGGAGCGTCTCCGCCTCCTCGTCCGTGAACCCGTCCAGCGCCACGTCCGAAAGCTCCGCCTTCGCAGGCGCGTCCTCGCGGCCCTTCTCGGTCAGCGCGACGGACTTCGAGCCGTCCTGCGCCACCCTCACCTCAACGAGGCCGGACTCGCCCATCGCCTCGAGCGTCGCGCCCATGGCCGCGCCGTCGATGCCCAGCACGGTGGCCATCTCCTGCGTGGGGATGCCGTCCTTCAGACGCAGCAGCGCGACGACGCGCGCGACGTTGGGATCCGCCGCGGCCTCCTCGTCCCTGCGAATGCGACGCGCCACGCCAACCATGTGGTTGAGCAGGCCGATCTTCTCGATAATCTCTTCCCTTGCCGCCATGCATGCACTCCGGTCTCTTGTGTTGGCGCAGGCCCTGGCCGGCGCCCCCTCTTGCACGCGGGCCGCCGCACCCGGCGACCGCCCGCTCGCGCTCTCAATAACGCTATCAATTATTCCAGACGATGCGGCGCCACCCCGCCGCGTTTCCCAACGGCGCAATTAACCCATGCACCGCGCACAGGACGACCACAGCCGCGCGGACATGCCGGCATGGCGCGGCCGCTACTGTGCCGGAAAGTCCTTCTCGCCCTGCGCGGAAGCCGCATCCGCCTTGGGTGCCTGCCGGGGCTTCTTCCTCATGGGTACGCGAATGCCGCCGGGAACGGCTACGGGACCCTGCTTCGCCGCGGTCTTGCCGGTGGTGCCCGCGGTGGGTACGCCCTTCGCCTTCTGCCTCAGCATGGAGCCAGAGATGGTCGCCGTGCCCTTCGCGCGAGAAGAGCGCGATCCCTTGGCGTGCAGCCGCGCCTTTGCCTTCTGCACGCGCGCGTAGATGCTGGGGCCCCCGTTGGAGCGCAGGCCCAGAAGCGGAGCCGCCAGGAGCGTGGGGCCGAAGAACGTGACGATGCGCCAGATGAGGAAGCCGGCGCTTGCCGAGCGCCCGAACATGTGGCCGTAGAACATGAGGAAGCCGCCCTCGGCGCCGCCGGTGCCGCCCGGCAGCGGCACGGCGGACGACACCATCTGCACCATGGAGCCGGCGGCCAGGCACTCGAGGAAGTCCGCCCGGATGCCAAACCCCCTGAGCACGAACCAGGGGATCATGTAGAGGCTGCCAAGCTGCGCCATGGTGACCAGCAGGGTGAGCGCCATGGACGGCAGGTCGCTCGCGGCGTTCTTGAACGCGTTCGCGAACTCCATGACCTGCACGTTCACCATGTCGTCCCAGTGCTTGGGGTCCTTCAGCCAGTTGTGCCGCGTCGCGATGCGGATGGCCCAGTTGCCCACGCGCATGACGAAGCGAGGGCACAGGCAGATGACGAATATGCCCGCGAGCTCGAGGAAGTGCACCGTGAACACCACGATGTTGAGGAAGAAGAGGTCTCCGTACGTCTGGAAGAAATACTCCGCCTTCGCCACGAGCATGATGGCGGCAAACAGCACGACGCCAAACTGGAATGCGATGAAGCGCGTGAACTGCGTGGCGCTGGCCTCCCCAACGTCGAGCCCCGAGCGCGTCATGCGATATATCTGCGAGGGGACGGACCCCGCCATCATGGGGGTGAGGTTTCCGAAGAACACGCCTGAGGCCTCGACGCTCATGAGGTCGCGCACGCCGAGCGGCGAGTCGTGGTCGAGGTAGACCGCGATGCCGTACGCAAGCACGCCGAACACGTAGTACATGCCGAAGCACAGGCACGCCTTCAGGACCCACGAGCCGTCCACGGAGCCGAGCGCGTCCAAAAACTGGCCCATCTGCCCCGAGAACACGAGGTAGAGCACGTACACGCCGACGACGGCCACCAGGAAGAGCGCACCCTTGCGGGCACTGTTCTTGTTGTCCTCGTTATCGGACGCCGCGCCGGCAGTTCCGCCCGATACGTGCGGTGCCGACACCTTGAGCGGGACCTTCGGCTTCGTACGGTTGGTGTTCTTCTCTTCTGCCATGGCCCTCCAAGGTCCGTCGACGCGTCGCAAGACAGAGAGGCCTCACGCCCCAAACCAGAGTCCTACTGATGATACCCAGAAAGGAAGCTGCAAAGACACGGCCCGCCGCACACATCCAGACACCACGTTGGTGGCGCGACATCACCTCTCTGGCACGTGAGCGTCGCTCCATAACAAAGCAGGCCGAGCTCTATGCCCGGCCTGCGAGAATCCCTGGTAGCCCCGACCAGATTCGAACTGGTGATCTCCGCCTTGAGAGGGCGGCGTCCTAAACCGCTAGACGACGGGGCCATGCACACGGACCTCACAGCCCGTGGAGTACTTGGTAGCCCGTACCAGATTCGAACTGGTGATCTCCGCCTTGAGAGGGCGGCGTCCTAAACCGCTAGACGAACGGGCCAGAAGCGAGAATGGCTGGGATGGCAGGAATCGAACCTACACTGACGGAACCAGAATCCGTTGTCCTACCGTTAGACGACATCCCAATCGGTTTCTCTGTGCGCCTCAGCGCGAGAAAGTAATATACGCGCCTTCGACCCTTTCCGCAAGCGAAACTTTCAAATGCATGGCGCTCCACAATTTCTACTCTTATCGTTCGGCCTGCGTTCGACGGACACCCCTACACCCGAAGGCTGCACAGCAGCGCGTCGCGGTCGTTCGGAAGCTCACCGTTCACCACGCACAGCAGCAGCTCGCGCAAGATCATGCCGACGCCGGGGCCCGGCCTGATGCCCGTCGCCTCCATCACGTCGCGCCCGCTCACGGCGAGGTCCGTCATGCGGAACGCCTCGCCGTCCGCGATCACGCGCCTGAGCACCGCAGAGATCTTGTCAAGCTCCACGGCGTAGCCCGCCACGCGGTCCACCTTGGACACCGCGTCCGCGCGCTTGAGGTCGAGCAGCGCGAACGTGAGCGCCTCCGCGCGCCCAGGACACGCGTTCTCGAACTTGAGCAGCGTGCGACGGACGGAGCGGCGCGTGGGCTTCACGTAGTGGTCGTGCAGCCGCACGAGCGTGCGCGTGGGCGCGACAAGCTCGCCGGGAAGCGCCAGGCGACGCATGATCTTCTCGCACATGGGGGCGCCCACCTTGGGGTGGCCGAAGAAGTGGCCCTGGCCGGCGTCGTCCTGGGTGAAGGTCACGGGCTTCGCCACGTCGTGGAGAAGAGCCGCCCACCTGAGCGCAGGCGACGCCATGCCCCCGGTGAACTCCTCGACCGCCATGCAGACGCGCGCCGTGTGCTCGAGCACGTCGTAGGCGTGGTACGGGCTGTGCTGGTCGAAGCCGGCCATGGCCGCGAGCTCCGGGATGGCCTCGCCCAGGACCTCCGCCTCGTTCATGAGGGCCCATCCCATGCGCCCCGTGCGCACGATGCCGTCCAGCTCCTGCCCTATGCGCTCGCTCGCGATGTCCTCCAGGCCGTCCGCGCACTCAAGAAGCGCCTGCTGCGTCTGGGGCTCTATGTCGAAACCCAGACGGCACGCGAAGCGCACCGCCCTCAACACGCGCAGCGCGTCTTCCTCGAAGCGCCTGCGCGGGTCGCCCACGGCGCGAATGAGACCGCGTCCCAAGTCGCCGCGACCGTCGAACGGGTCCAGGATCCCGCGCTCCGGATGGTAGGCGATGGCGTTTACGGTAAAGTCCCTGCGCGCCAGGTCTAGGCGGATGTCGTCCACAAAGCGCACCTCGTCCGGGTGGCGGTGGTCCGTGTAGTCGCCCTCGACGCGGTACGTGGTCACCTCCACGGGCTCGCCCTCGACCACGACGGTTATCGTGCCGTGGGCGGCCCCCGTCCTATGGACCGCGTACCCGCACGACGCCAGGATCTTCTCGGCATCCCGCCAGTGCGCCGACGTCGTAACGTCCACGTCATGCGAGGGGGCGTCCAGCAGGGCGTCGCGCACCCAACCGCCCACGGCCCATGCCTCGAACCCAGCGTCCTCAAGCGCCCGGATCACCTTGCGGCCAAACTCCGGAAGCTCATAGGCAACGTCTTCGAAGCGTCGGGACATGGCGGACCTCTCTGCGGCTGTGCTGGGGCATCTACATGCCAGTATAGCGACATGGCGGCGCCACGGAACGCGTTCGGGCGGCATGGTGCTATTCTCGTATGGTCAAAACCAACTCTCTATCTATGTGAGGAGACACATGAGCAAGGATTCACTCAGCGTAGACACCACATGGGCGCAGGAGCGCAACGCCGCGTTTGGCGCGGATCGCGCAAACCGCGTCGCCAGGAACGCCGTCACGTCCGCGAACGTGATGGCCGCCGCACGCGACACCACAAAGATGCGCACGTACAGCGACACGTTTGGCGTGACCGTCCCCAAGACCGCCGAGGTCACGAACCAACGCCAGAGCGGCCGCTGCTGGTTCTTCAGCGCCATGAACGCGCTGCGCCACGACACCATGACCTTCCTCGACGTGGACACGATCGAGTTCAGCCAGGCGTTTGGCATGTTCTACGACAAGCTCGAGAAGGCGAACTCCACGCTCGAGTACGTCATCCAGACCGCGGACCTGCCGGAAGACGCCCGCGAGGTCTGCCACGTGCTCGACTTTGGCATGGGCGACGGCGGCTACTACTCGTTCGCGATGAACGTCGTGCGCAAGTGGGGCATCGTCCCGAAGTACGCCATGCCCGAGACCGCGTGCACCAAGAACTCCAGCCAGATGAACGCCCAGCTCGAGCGCCTGGTGCGCAAGGACGCGTTCACGCTGCGCCGCATGCACAAGGACGGGGCCCCAGAAGCAGAGCTGCGCGCCGCAAAGCAGGACATGCTGGCCGACGTGCACCAGCTGCTCGCGACGTGCCTGGGCGAGCCGCCCGTCACGTTCGACTTCGTGATGAAGGTCGGCAAGAACTGCAAGGCGGACGCGGCAAAGCTCTCCCCCATCGAGCCCGCGCCGAAGCCCGCGACGGACGGTGCCGACGGCGGCGCCCAGGGCGAGAAGGACGAGTCCCGCACCTCGCAGGTCATCCGCGACCTCGGCATCACGCCGCTCGAGTTCGCCGAGCGCTACGTGCCCGCCGACCCCGACGACTACGTCGCCCTCGTCTCCATGCCCGGCGAGTCGCGCCCGTACGGCCACGCATACCACCTCACGCTCACGGACTCCGTCCAGGGCGGCACGCCCATCCGCGTGCTGAACGTGGAGCCGCAGGTGCTTGAGCAGGCGGCCATCGCGAGCCTGAGGGCCGGCGTCCCGTGCGCCATGGCGTGCGACGTCATGCAGGAGTTCCCGCGCAACATCGAGGACTTCAAGTACGTGCTGTCGCTCGACGGCGAGGACCTGAACGGCCTGTTCGGCGTCGACCTCTCCATGACCCGCGCCGACATGATCGACGCGCGCGAGACCAGCCTCACCCACGCCATGTGCTTCCAGGGCGTCGAGCTGGACGCCGATGGCCGGCCCAAGGCGTGGCGCATCGAGAACAGCTGGGGCAAGGACCAGGGCAAGGACGGCTACCTGGTCATGAGCGCCGACTGGTTCCGCCTGTACGGAGGCGAGGTCGACGTTCGCCGCGAGTTCGTGCCCGCGGACGTCCTGAGGCTGTGGGACGAGGCGCCCGTGGAGGACGTCGCCCCGTGGAGCAACATCTGCCACGCGCTCGGCACGAGGGACTAGCGCCCCGCGCGCATGCGGGCGCCAATCCGCCAATCCAACAAGCAGGCATCCGTGCGGCCGTCCCCCGGGGCGGCCGCGCCCACAAGGAGGCATCATGACTGGCTCAAGCGTTTGCGACGCCGCGGGCGAGAAGGGCGCGCCCTCCCCGGCCGAGGCCGCCATCCAAAACGTAATATTCGATATGGGTGGCGTGCTCATGCGCTTTAGCGGCATTGAGTTCGCCCGGGAGTTCACCTCGTGCGAAGAGGATGCCCAAGCCCTTGACGCCGCGCTCTTCTCGCATCCGTCCTGGGCGCTCCTGGACGCCGGCGCGATCGACGAGGACACGATGGAGCGCGTGTCGCGCGAGCTTCTGCCGGAGCGCCTGCGCGGCGCGCTGCACGAATGCCTGCATGGCTGGTGGCGCCACCGCACCGTCGTCGCGGGCACAAACGAGCTGGTGGCGCGCCTGCACGATGCCGGCTACGGCTGCTACCTGCTCTCGAACGCCGGAACGAGCTTCATGGCGTTCAAGGACTCGATCCCCGCGTTCTCGCACATGGATGGCTGGCTCGTGTCCTCGTTCGTGCGCCTCATGAAGCCGGACCCGCGCATCTACCGGATGCTTGCGGGAGAGTACGGCCTCGACCCCGCGCGCTGCCTCTTCGTGGACGACAACGCGGACAACGTGCGCGGCGCGCGTGCGGCCGGCATGCACGCCCACCTCTTCACGGACGCGGACGCGCTCGAGCGGGACCTCCTGGCGCGTGGGCTCCTTTTCTAGCGCGTCTACCGCGCGCCCGTCGCGCCCGCGGGCCACGTTCGCGGCCGCTAGAACTCCGCGAACGTGGGCTCGCCCACGCGGCACAGGTCTTCGCCGTTGGCGAGCTCCAGCATCGCGGACGTGAAGGCGGCCTCGTCGCCCGTCACGAACACGCAGTTCATCTGCACGTCCTCCGCAAACACCGTGTCACGCACCTTGCCCCGGCAGTCTGCGACGAGCCGCTCCACCCACCCGTACGCGGAGTACGGGATGACGCACGTCACCTTCGTGACCATGGTCATCGTCGCAATCCGTCCCGCCTCGCGCGCGGCCGCGACCGCGGCCTGTGCCGCGGCGGTGTACGCACGCACCAGGCCGCCCGGTCCCAGCAGCGTCCCGCCAAAGTAGCGCGTGGTCACGCAGCACACGTCCTCGAGGCCGGCGCCGCGCAGCACCTCGAGCGTCGGCATGCCGGACGTGCGCTGCGGCTCGCCGTCGTCCGAGCACCGCTCGCGCCCGTCGCTCAGGATCCACGCCGGCACGTTGTGCCTGGCGTCGTGGTGCCGAGCCCGCACCTCCTGGATGAAGCGCTCCGCCTCCGCCTCGCTCTCCACGTGCCTCAGCTGCGCGATGAAGCGGCTCCTGCGGTCCTCGAACTCGCCCGTGGCCTCCGAGCCCGCCTCCATGGTCTGATAGCTTCGCTGCATGAGGTGCTCCTAGTATTCGATAGCGATCGCAAGGTCCCCCGCGTCCAGCATGCCCGGCACCACCGGCGTCACCGCGGCGAGGTCCTCCGTGTTCGTGACGACGACCACCACGTGGGAGTCAAGCCCGCTCTTGCGTATCAGTCCCGGGTCAAACGACATGAGCGCCTGGCCGGCGCGCACGCGGTCCCCCTTCCGCACGAAGTACGTAAAGCCGCTGCCCCGCAGCGACACCGTGTCCACGCCAATGTGAACCAATACGTCCGCGCCCTTCTCGTCCGTGACGCCTATGGCGTGACGCGTGCCCGCGGTCACCGTCACCACGCCGTCCACGGGCGAGAAGACCGTGTCGCCGTCAGGCTCGATCGCTATGCCCGCCCCAAGGCCTCCGGTCGCGAGCACGGGGTCCGGCACCTCCGAGAGCGGCACCGCCCTTCCTCCCACGGGCGCAAGCACCTGTCCGGGCGCCGCGTCCACCTCCAGGTCCGCCGGAACCTCGACGCGCGGTCCCAGCACCTTCTGCAACAATCCCATCCACACTCCGCCAATCGCCCCCGCCGCGCATGCCGCGGGAGCCTATTCCCAATCGTGTCATATTCGAAAACATTGTACCGATTTGCCCCCGCGGCATGGTCGTCTGGTACAATCGCGAGAGCGAAGTGGGCCAGACGATCGCGGGGCGCGCAAGCGTCATGAGGAAAGTCCGGGCTCCACAGGGCAGGAGGCAGGCTAACGGCCTGGCGGGGTGACCCGACGGAAAGCGCCGCAGAAAAGAAGACTCCCGCTGCTCGCGAAAGCGAGTGAGAGAAAAGCTGAAACGGTAGTGTAAGAGACTACCAGCGTCGTAGCGATACGGCGGCTTGGCAAGCCCCCTCCGGAGCAATCGCAAATAGGAGCGCCATGGTGTGGCCCGCACTGCGCTCGGGTTGCGAGCTAGAGGGCGTCGGCAACGGCGTCAGTAGATAAATGATCGTCCACGACAGAACCCGGCTCATCGGCCCACTTCGCTACACCTTTTTTGAAGTACACGCATACCGTCCCAACAGGCATTATTCAAAATCGAAGTGCAGGAAAAGCGGCTATTTCAGCGATTAGGGACACAGTTGGGACAGAGCGATAGTTAAACTACGCATAATCGAGCAGCCCCTTCCGCAAGGCCGTCCGACGAAGCGGGCGCGACCCCACTCCCCCGGACGTCATCGCATTGCCCCAGGCGACGGACCTGCGGGCCTATTCTGACTCTGCCGGCGCCAGCTGCTGCACGGTCGCCTTGTACTGGTCTATCAGCTGCTGCTTCATCTGGTCGTTGTAACCCGGGACCTGCTTCCCGTACACGTCCAGGTACGCTCCGTACACGTCCATCGCCTTGTCGCTGTAGACCTTGTAGAGCTTCTTGTAGTTCTTCTCGTAGGTCTTGTAGGAGTCTCCGTTCTTCTCCCTCAGCTCGGCCATCTTCTTGCTGCCGTCCGTCATGATCTTCGCGAGCGTCTTCACCTGGTCGTTTGCGACCTCAGCCAGCTTCTTGACGTCGGTGCTTCCCTCGGCCTGCTTCTTGAACTCCTCCACCGCCTTCGGTGCGGCCTCCTCGATCTGCTTCGAGTACTCGTCGTAGATCGAATCGTAGGTCTCGTCCGCCTTCTTCTGAACGGCTGCCGCCGCCGAGGACGAGACGTCGCCCTTGGCGCCAGACCCAGCGGACCCGCATCCCGTAAGAAGGGCGGACGAGAAGAGCACGGCGCTCACCGCCGCAACCGCAACGCTTGACCTCGAGCAAAGCTTCATGCCAATCACCCCTCTGGGTTCGGAACCGTCCCTTGTTCGCAGGATACCGCTCCATACCGGCGTGCCTGCGACTTGTTCGCGAACGGCGCGTCGGATCGATAATCGCGCTGGCGACCGGCTCGGGCACGGCCGCGTCGCCACGCCCGCCAAACTTGACACGAACACGTGTACCTGTCTGTGCTAGAATCTTGACACACTATCTAGAACATTCGTTCGCGATTGGATTTTTGCCATGGACACCCTCACGAAGCTCGGCATACTGGCGGAGGCGGCGCGATTCGATGCCGCGTGCACCTCATCGGGGGTCACTCGGGGGCCGAAGGACGGAAAGGTGGGCCTGGCGAGCGGCGCCGGCCTCTGCCACACGTTCTCGCGCGACGGACGCTGCATCACGCTCCTCAAGGTGCTCATGAGCAACGCATGCAGCTACGACTGTGCGTACTGCGTCAATCGCTGCGGGGCTTCCTGCACGCGTGCGACGTTCGAGCCACGTGAGCTGGCGGAACTCACGGTCGACTTCTATAAGCGCAACTATATCGAGGGCCTCTTCCTCAGCTCCGGCGTCTTGGGAACGCCGGACGCCACCACGGAGCGGATGATCGAGTGCCTCCGCGTCCTGAGAGAGGACCTCCGCTTCAACGGGTACGTCCACGCAAAGGTCATTCCCGGCACCTCCCCCGAGCTTCTGGACAGGCTTGGGCACCTCGCGGACCGCATGAGTGCCAACCTCGAGCTACCAAGCTCGAGGTCCCTCGCCGAGCTCTGCCCCAACAAGGACGCCGGAAGCATCACCAAGTCCATGGCGCAAATCAGCGCGACCCGCCAAGGAGAGGCGAGGCGGCTTCTCGAGTCGGGCCACGGCACGACTCGGGCTGCACTTGCGCGTCGAAAGTCAGGCGTCGTTGCCCAACGGGCGCGCTCGTGCACCGACATGGGGCTTCGACTGAACTCCAACTCGATGACGCTGCGCCCACCTGACCCCGTCGCCTCAGGCGGGAGGAAGTTTGCGCCCGCCGGCCAATCTACGCAGCTGATAATCGGCGCATCGCCCGAAAGCGACCACCACATCCTTCAGCTGTCCAAGTCCCAGTACCAGAAGTTCGACCTCAGGAGGATCTTCTTCTCCGCCTACGTGCCCGTCGTGGAGGACGACAGGCTGCCTGACTCGGCCACCCCCGTGCCCCTCAGGAGGGAGCATAGGCTCTACCAGGCAGATTGGCTCATGAGATACTACGGGTTCGACGCAGACGAGCTGACCACCCCAGACGCGCCGTGGCTCGACCTCGATCTCGACCCAAAGCTCGCATGGGCACTCGCCCATCAGGAACGCTTTCCCATAGAGGTGAATTCCGCAAGTCTCGAGGAGCTTCTTCGCGTGCCCGGCATCGGTCCCATGGGCGCAAGGCGCATCGTCGCGGCCAGGCGGCGCAAGCGGCTTGGCTTCGATGACCTAAGGACACTCAACGTCACCCTCAAACGCGCGTGCCATTTCATATGCTGCAGTGGGATGCGGGACCCTCAGGCCCCTCTCGACGAGGAGCTCATTAGGAAGGAGGTGGCGAGAAGTGCTCGCGATGGAAAGTACAACAGGACCCGTCGCACCGCAGAGGGGCAGCTGTCGCTCTTCTAGGGTCGGGCCAGACGTCCCGCAAGGAACTCGCGATGCCGTCGCGGACATATCTCGTCTCGTCTCCGAGGGGCTGCGGGTCGTCATTCCCTGCAGACATGGCCTCGAGGGGATTCTCGCAGGGGTCGGGATGACGTACCTCGCCCACGCCCCGGCGAGCATGGTTCGCCTCGCGTACTCAGAGGACATCCAACCCGCCCTAGACGAGCGCGTGGCGAGGGTGCCCGAAACGGAATCCGATCCCCTCCTCGCGCTTTCGAGACGCGTGTACAGAGGCTTCGAACGCCACGTCAGCATGGGCTGCCCCCTGAAGAGGGGCAAGGAGTGCCCCGCACGCTGCAAGGGCTCCTGTGCCTCGAGGCTCGCCCTTGCGGCCGCAAACGACGACCAGGATGCGCCAGAGGCCATACACAGGTACGTACGGCTCGGCTTCAGCGAAGGACCCCGCATACGATCAATGCTCTCCGACAAGACCGTCGCGGAGCTCGACAGACTCGCACGCTACACCCTTTCGGAATGCGAGCACACGCGACAGTTCGTTCGCTTTTCCCGTCTTTCCGACGGAACGTACTTCTCGACGTTTCGCCCCAAGGCAGATACGATCCCCCTCACGTGCGACTACTTCGCAACACGCATGCGATGCGAGCGCTTCTGCCTGCTCGACCCCGTGCACCACGTCATCGCGATGCATGAGGACGGAGACCGTCGCTGCGCCGTCACTCGCCTAGACGACCGCCTGACGAGCGAGCTGTCCGAGCATGCCAGCGACCTCGCGGACGGAGAGACGTACGTACACGCGATGTGGAAGCGCTTCTACGACTCCGTGGGCCTCGATGGAAGGGATGCCTCGCAGCGCGGATACGACCTTCGGACAAGCTGGATGCCCAAGCGCTTCTGGGGAGGGCTTACCGAGCTCGACCCCACGCTCGGATCGGCGATGCCATCGAAACCTCTGGGCCCCTCTGGTTCGTGAGGCCGCCTTCCAGTCAACAGCAAGGCGGGACGCCCGTAGGGACGTCCCGCCATAAGGTCGCAATTGTTATCCGTGTGCCAGAGACCTAGAGACTAGTCGAGGTCGCTGAAGTCATTCGCGGCAGGTGCGGGAGCATAGGTCGTTGCCTCTGCGTCCGCCACGGGCGCGGCGGGGATCACGGGAGTGGGCGCGACGACGGAGTCGGTGTGCGTGGTGCCCTTGGAGCCGTTCGGAACGCTCAGCGTCTGCTGCGGGAACACGGAATCCGCATCGTCCATGAAGTGCTGGAGGAGCTTCTTGTACTCCGCGCGGAAGTCCTCGCGGGACTGCTTCAGGCGATCGATCTCGTCGAGCTCGTTTTGCTTCTCCGCAAGGGCCTGGCGAATGACCTCGCGGGCCTTCTGGTCGGCCTCGTTGCGGATGTTCTCCGCGTTGGTGCGGGCGTCGGCAACCAGCTTGTCAGCGCTCTGCTGGGCGACGATGAGCACCTGGGAGATCTGGCGCTCGGAGGCGGTGAACTCGGACTGGGGCACGGGAGCGGGCGCGGGCTCGACGGGAGCGGCCATGGTGGTCTGCTCCTTCAGCTGGGCGACCTGCGCCTGGGCGGCGGCAAGCTGCTGCTCGGAAGTGGTCAGACGACCCTTCAGGTCCGCGATCTTCTGGAGCATGGCGTCGACCTCGGAGGCAACCTGGTCCAGGAAGACGTCGACCTCGTCAGTCTTGTAGCCCTCCTCGTGCTTTCCTGCCTGGGAGAAGGTCATGTTCTCGATGTCTGCTGGGGTGATAGCCATCTTAGTTCCCTTTCAACTGTGTGCATGCTACGTCAGCAGTGCGGGTTTCCGCCTACCTCAGTATATCCCGACTCTTACAAAACTAAACGTTGGACGAGCTGAAGAACCAATATCGCGATAAAGGGCGACCAGTCCAGGCCTGCGATGGGCGGAATGAAACGCCTGAACAGATTCACGAAGGGGTCAACGAGCGTGGAGAGCGCGCCGTAGACGTCCACCACGAACCTGTTTCCGCTACTTACGAACCACGAGAGCAGCACCTGGACGAATATCAGCATCTCGTAGAAGTTGAGCAGCCTGTAGACTACGTAACCTATCTGCAAGTGCGAACCTCCTCACTAGCCTTTCGCGAGCTCGCGCGTCCGCTCCAGCGCCGCGTCCGCGGCTTCGTAGACAGCGTGCGAGAGCTGGGACTCCATGGCCCTGAGGCCCGCCGCCGTCGTGCCTCCCGGAGAGGTGACCCTCTCCATGTAGACGCGCGGATGCTCCCCGGACTCGAGGAGCTGCGTGCAGACGCCGCGCATGGTCGAGAGGACCATCTCGCGGCAGTCGCTCGCGGGAAGCCCGTTCTCGATGCCCGCCCTCGTGAGAAAGTCCACGAAGAGCGCCACGTACGCGGGTCCGCAGCTCACGACCGCGCCCTCGGCGTCCAGCTGGTCCTCGCGCATGACCTTCGCCGTCCCAAGAGCGCCGAAGACCTGGAGCGCGACGTCCACGTCCTCGGAGGTCGCCCTGCCACCGGGACACACCGCCGTGGCGCCGGAAAGAACCTGCACGGGAAGGTTCGGCATCACGCGGACGACCCTCGATACGGGCAGCAGCTCCTCGAGCGTGGCGAGAGGAACGCCCGCCGCGATGGAGATGACCTCCCTGTCCACGAGCTTGTCCGCAATCCCCTCCACGACCGCGGACAGGACCTGCGGCTTCACGGCAAGCACCACGACGTCGGGATCCGCCGCGAGCATCGTGGCGGCATCACCAAACGTCTGGATGCCCTTCTCGCCCAGAAGGGCGAGCTTTTCCGGCGATGGGTCGCATGCCATCACGTGAGAGGCCTCCGCGACGCCGGACACGACCAGTCCGGCGGCGATCGCGCCACCCATGGATCCGGCGCCGACGACCGCGACCGTTGAGCTGAGCTTACCCACTGTCCCTACCTCTCGATGGTTCCGTCCTGCACGAGCTTGTTGATGTCGGAATCGGAGAGCTCGATGCCCTGCGGGGTGATTACGAAGACGCGGTCGCCGAGCTCGTCCACCTGGCCGCCGATGCCGCACGACAGGCCGAGACAGAAGTCGAGGATGCGCTTCGCGGTCTCGATGTTGGTGTTCTTGAACACCAGGACGACGGGCTGGTTGGTGCGAACGCGTCGCACGACCATCTGCACGTCGTCGTACGAGACGGGCTTCAGCACGTACGGCGGCAGCTGACCGGAGGTCGCGGGGCGCGGGATGGGCTTCAGCCCGATGTCAGCGGGAGTGTGGCCGCCCGTCGAGTTGCCGAGGACGCCCTCGTGCACGGGCGGGTGCGCCGGCGTCTGCGGGATGGCCTGCGTCTCTTCCGAGTAGCTGCCGTAGCCCGGCTGGGGACGCTGGGCGTACTGCGGGTTCGGGTTCTGCGGGCGCGCCGGACGCTGGTACTCGTCGCGGTAGCCTCCGCCGTACGAGGGGGCGGGAGCGGGCGTCGGTCCGCCCGCGCCGTTGCTGCCGACGGGCCTTCCGGAGCGCGTGTAGACGGACACGCTCTCCGCCTCGGGACGCCTCGTGTTGCCCAGGAGGCCGGCTCCCTGGGACTGCGGCTCCTCGCGCTCCGGCGCGTCGTCGTAGTCGTCGTAGTAGTCGTCGTCGTAGTAGTCGTCGTTCGACCCAGTTAGCTTGTCCCTAAGCGTATCGAGGAAACCCATGTCGTCCTCGCCTTCCCGGACCGTGCCCGGCACCGTCCGAAGTCATCTGTCCGTCCGCCGAGACCTCCGGCGGGCGAATCCGTTCCTACCTAAGGTCGTAGTCTGGACTGAAGAGCGTCCTGCCCAGCCTCACGATCGTCGATCCCTCTTCGATAGCGACCTGGAAGTCGTCGCTCATGCCCGCCGACAGTGTCGCCAGGCTCCTGCCGGAACGCGCTGAAAGCTCGTCGCGGAGCTCACGCAGCCCGCTGAACGTCCTTCTCGCCGCGTCGGCGTCGTGCGCGGGGGCCATGGTCATGAGCCCCTTCACGCGGATCCCCGGAAGCTCCAGCAGGCCGTCGAGCGCCTGCGTCACCTCCGCGGGCGCAAAGCCCGACTTCGACTCCTCCCCCGAGACGTTCACCTCGAGCAGGACGTCCGAGACGATGCCGTGCGCGACGGAGCGCTTCGAGACCGCCTCGGCCAGGTTCGCGGATGAGATGGAGTGGATGAGCCCGACGCGCCCGATGACGTGGTTGATCTTGTTTGTCTGGAGGTTGCCGATCATGTCGAAGCGCACGCCGGACATCTCCGGGTGCTCGCGAAGTCCCTCGAGCTTGCGCGTCAGCTCCTGCGGACGGTTCTCCGCGAACGCACGCCACCCGGCCTGCCATGCCAGCGCCACCTCGTCGACGCCGACGGTCTTGGAGACCCCCAGGATCGTCACGTCGTCCGTGGTCCTGCCGGCACGCCTGCACGCGTCGGCGACCCTCTGCAGAATCTGCTCCCTGCGTTCCCTCAGAAAGTCGAGGTACCTTGACCTCTCCTCCTCAGTCACGCGACCACTTCCTTACGCTCGCTCGTTCCAACATGTCAATCGCACAGGCACGCGATGGCGCCATGGCGTCCGCACCTGCCGTCCTCGGCCCTGTACGAGAAGAACCTTCCCACGTTGCCCACGGTGGAGAGCCCGCAGTCGAGAACGTTTCGCTCATCGACGCCCGCGTCCGCGAGTGCGACCCCTATCGCGCGCGCGAGGTCGAGGTGTCGCTCGGACGCCCGGACGGACGGGCCGAACTCCCCCACGAAGCGGTCGAGCAGCTCCTGGGAGACCTCGTAGTCCTCCCCCGTCACGTGGGGTCCGATGTAGGCGCTCACGTCCGCGACCTCGCAGGCACACTCCGCCGCGAGCGTGCGCGCCGCCTTCGCGGCGATCCTCGCGATGGTCCCGCGCCAGCCGGAGTGCGCGACGGCGAAGCCGCCGGGTGCCACGAGGACTACGGGGACGCAGTCCGCAAAACACAGGAGCACGGGCACGTGCCGCGCGGTGCACACGACGGCGTCCGCCCCCGCCCTCGCCTCGGCAACTGCCGCGGCGACGGCCGCGGCGTCGCAGGAGCGCACCACCACGACGTGGTCGCCGTGGACCTGCCTGGGGTTCACCAGGTTCGCGGCCCACCTTTGCGCCCCTGCGGCCTTCAGCGCGAGCATGCGGTTCTTCTCGACCGCCGTCGCGTCGTCACCGCAGGCGTCGCCGAGGTTGAGCGAGGAATACTGCCCGGCAGAGAAACCGCCGGTACGCTCGGTGAATGCGAGCGTGACCCCGTGAGGACGGCTCGCGTCCTCCAACAGGGTCACGCCCAGCCTCGTGTGTCGCGTAAGCTCCACTGCGCACGCCCCTCGGTCGCTAGATGCGGCTGTGCTTCAGGAACTCTGGGACGTCGAACTCCTTGTTGATGTCGTTCGACTTCGGCGCGGGGGCCTGGCGCGGAGCCGGCGCGGGGGCCGCGGCGGAACGGCTCGCGGAGCTGCGGCCGGCACCGCGGGAGCCGCCCCTCGAGGACGCGCGGTCGTTCGTGAACGTCGGCAGCGGCGCCTGGACGTTGGAGTCGTTGAAGCCCGTCGCGATGATCGTGACGCGAACCTGGTCGCCGAGGCTCTCGTCCACGACGGTACCGAAGATGATGTTCGCCTCGGGGTCGACGTTCTGCGCGACGAGCTCCGCGGCGTCGTTGATCTCCTGGATGCCGAGGTCCTTGTTGCCGGCGATGGAGAGAAGGACGCGCGTGGCGCCCTCGATGCCAACCTCGAGCAGCGGGCTCGAGATTGCCTCCGCGGCGGCGTCTGCCGCCCGGGTGTCGCCGGACGCGACGCCTACGCCCATCATGGCGGTGCCGGCGCCCCTCATGATGGTGCAGACGTCAGCGAAGTCGAGGTTGATGAGGCCCGGGACCGTGATGAGGTCCGTGATGCCCTGGGTGCCCTGGCACAGGACGTCGTCCGCCATGCGGAACGCCTCGAGGAAGGAGGTCTTCTTCTCGGAGAGGTCGAGCAGGCGGTCGTTCGGGATCACGATGAGCGCGTCGACGGCCTCGGACAGCGTCTGGATGCCCTGCTGCGCCTTGTTCGCACGGGGACGGCCCTCGAACGTGAACGGCTTCGTGACGACGCCGACGGTCAGGGCGCCGATGTCGTTCTTCGCGATGTCCGCGACGACGGGAGCCGCGCCGGTGCCGGTGCCGCCGCCCTCGCCCGCCGTGATGAACACCATGTCCGCACCCGCGAGCGCCTGCTTGATGTCGTCGTGGGAGTCCTCGGCCGCCTCTGCGCCGACCTCGGGGTTGGCGCCTGCGCCCAGGCCCCTGGTGATGTCCCCGCCGATGTGGACCTTGATGTCCGCGTCGGATATGGCGAGCGCCTGCGCGTCGGTGTTGACCGCGACGAACTCGACGCCGCGGATGCCCTCCTCGATCATGCGGTTCACGGCGTTGGTACCGCCGCCGCCTACGCCAACGACCTTGATGACTGCAAGGTAGTTGCTGGGGATGTCGTTGTCCATCATGGTTCCTCCTCGCTTGGCGACGGTCTTGGGGACGTCGTCCTCTTCCCTGTTGGATGCCGCCCCGTCAATCTCGATGGTGACCTTAGCGGTACCGCCCTTTACGTTCTTGTTCCCGTGCTGCTTCATTTCTGTTCACGTCTCTTGCCCGATGGTGCCTTGAAAATCGGAAAAGATGCCCCGCGACTGACCAGCCAAAACCCTAAACCTAAGGTAGAGCCATATGCCTATCACAAAGCGCGATATATTTGCACAAAGTCGCGCCTTCCGTCAACAAATATGTTCAAGATATGGATTACCCAGCTAGGAGCCATATTCCTAACGACCCCCATCTGTCAAGTAGTTCTTTAGGGTTTTGCGGAGGCGCACCCGCCGGGCACGTCTGGTCGAGGGTTTTTCTCCACGCGCGCCCTTCCGTCCAACCCTACGCGCCACCCTGCGTTCCGTCCTGGCCGGACGCGCTCGTGCCCGAGCCCCCGTCGCCAGACGCGCTCTTGTCCTGCGCTGCGTCCTTCGCCGTGACGCCGCTCCCCTGCTCCACGTCGTCCGAGTCCACAAGGCGGTAGGCCGGGCGCGTCGGGACGCGCACGTTCACGTACGTGAGCTTGCCCTTGTACTTCTCCAGGATCTGCGCGAGCACGGCCTCCTTGGACGAGATGCTCGTCGGCGAGCCCAGAGACACCTGCACGCCGCTCTTGAGCGTGCACCCTATGCTGTCCACGCTGCCCGCCGAGAAGGACACGATCTGGGAGCTGATCTTCTCGCCAAACTGCTCGCGGTACGACGCCACGCCGTCCAGCACCTCCGAGTTGACGGCCGACCCCGCGACAGGCGTGATGCTTGCCGGCACGTCCGTGATGAGCATGACGCCCGCCTTCTGCGCGGCGGCGAGCGCGAGGTCGTCGATGGAGTCGCTCTCCCCCACCTTTATGGAGGCGGGCTCTATCCACACGTTGCCCTCGCCCAGGTACCAGACCACGTCGCCCGCGCTCATGACCACGAGCGCGCTCACCTTGCGCTCCGTCACGACGATCCTCACGGTGTCCGGGTACTTGCGCTCGTACGTGACGGACCCCACCCACGGGTTCTTCTTGAGGTTGCGGGTGACCTTGTCCTCGTCGAGGTTCAGCAGGGTCGACCCCTTCGGGACCTTCGCGAGCTTCGCGATGCTCGCGCGGCTGATGTGCTTCGTGGCGGTGGTCTCGACCTTCGCGATGGTGAACGCCGGCGTATACGAGAGCACCAGGTAGCCAACGAGCGCCACGAGCAGAAGCGCCGCCACGACGATTCCCGCGACGATGCCGCGGCGCACGACGACGTCCGACCCGGGGCGGTTCGCCCCTGACTTGCGCTGCGGGACCTCGCCCGCAGGCGGCGTGGACAGCTTCGCCTTATGGCGAGAAGTGCCAGCCGCCTTGGGAGACGGCGCCACGCGGGCCGATGGCCGGCTTCGCCGCGGCCGGGCGGGTCCCGCGGCAGGACGAGACGCCCCCGTGGGGGCGCTACGCTTCGTGGGCTTCCTGCCGTCGGCCATGGCCTCCCCCTACGCGCCGAATCCCAGGCACTTGACCTCTGGGACGAGGTCGATGCCATACTTGTCGAGCACGGTGTCGTGCACGCGGCTCATGACGGCGATCACGTCCGCCGCACGGGCGCCGCCGTTGTTCACGATGAAGTTCGCGTGCATGTCTGACACGCACGCGCCACCTACGGAGTACCCCTTGAGGCCGCAGGAATCGATGAGCTGGCCCACGGAGCGCGACCCGGGGTTCCTGAACACGGACCCGCATGACGGCTTGCCAAGCGGCTGGCGAAGCCTCCTTCGGGCGACGAGGGCCTCCATCCTTTCCGCGATGGCCGCCTTCTCGTCGGGCACGAGGGCAAACGTCGCCTCGAGGATGATCTCGCTCGTCGGGATGTCGGTGTAGCGGTAGCCCCACTCGATGTCCGAGCCCGCATAGCGGTGGAGTCCCTCGCCCGGTCGCAGCGTCACGACGTCCTTCACGCGCGCGCCAATCCACTCGTGTCGAGTACCCGCATCCATTGATACGGCGCCGCCGACGGTGCCGGGGATGCCCACGAGGCACTCGAGCCCTGAGAGCGAGTGCGAGAGCGTCTCGCTCACCAGGCGCGCGATGGTCGCTCCCGCACCGGCCGTGACCTCGCTTCCGTCAAAGGATATGCGCGAGAACTCGCGACCGAGTACGATGACGCAGCCGTCGTAGCCACGGTCCGCGGCCAGGATGTTCGAGCCCTTACCAAGCACGACCCAGTCCACGCCCTCGCGCCCAAGGATCTCGATAGTCTTAAGCAGCGCGGGGTACGAGTTCACCTTGACGAAGAGCGCCGCCGGCCCCCCGATGCGGTACGTCGTGTGGTGGGACAGCCTCTCGTCCCTCGTGACGTCCGCGTCGTAGGCACCGGACAGCGCCATGTATGCGTTGAAGATGCTCACCTAGGCCTCTGCATCCTTATCCTGCTCCGCCTTCGCCTTGATGAAGGAGGGTCCGATTGAGGTGACGTCGCCCGCGCCCTGGGTGATGAGGAGGTCGCCGGGGCGACAGACCTCGACGAGGTGGCTCACGACATCCCTACGGCTTGGGATGTACGTCACGTCTGAGACGTGGCCCTTCTCGAGCACCTTGTTCGAGACGGTCTTGCCGGTGACGCCCGGGATGGGGGTCTCGCCGGCAGAGAACACGTCCGTCACTATGAGGACGTCCGCGTCGTCGAACGCGGTGCCGAACATGTCGGCCAGCGCCTGGGTGCGCGAGTAGCGGTGCGGCTGGAACACGCAGACGATGCGGTCGAACTGCAGGTCCTTCGCGGCCGCGAGCGTAGCCTTGATCTCCGTGGGGTGGTGACCGTAGTCATCCACGACGGTTATTCCGTCCACGTCGCCCACGTGCGTGAAGCGACGGTGCGCACCCTTGAAGCCAGAGAGAGCGACGGCCGCGTCCTCGGTGTCCATCCCGAGGACGTCCGCGACCGCGATGGCGGCCGTGGCGTTTGCCATGTTGTGGCGACCGGGGTTCGCCATGATCTCGACCTTCACGACCTTGCCGGACGGGACCCTGACGCCGAAGTGCGAGGCGAGCTTGTGGTGCTCGCCGGGATCGGGCAGGCAGACGTAGTCGTTCTTCTCGTCGAAGCCGTACGTCACGACCCTGCGGCCCGTGGACTTCGCGAGCTCGACGTAGTGCTCGACGTCGCCGTTGATGATCACGGTACCGGCGTCTCCCACGAGGTCCATGAACTTGCAGAACGTCTTCTCGATGTTCTCGAGCGTCCCGTAGTGGTCCAGGTGGTCCGCCTCGATGTTCGTGATCACGACGACATCCGGGTCGAGGTAGAGGAACGAGCCGTCGGACTCGTCCGCCTCGCACACGAAGTAGCCTCCCTTGCCGTTGCGGCCGTTCGTGCCGTACTCCTCGACGATGCCGCCGATGAGGAACGACGGGTCCTTTCCGAGGTGGTCAAGCATGGTCGCGACCATGGACGACGTGGTGGTCTTGCCGTGCGTGCCTGCGACGGCGACCGTAGTCGCGTCGATGGAGAGGTACGAGAGCATCTTCGCCCTGGGCCACACGGGGATGCCGAGCTCGCGGGCGCGAATGACCTCGGGGTTGGTCTCGGGGATGGCGGATGAGGTGACGACGACCTCAGGCGCGACCTCGTCTATGGTGGAGGCGCGGTGTCCCACGTGGACGGTGATGCCCGCCTTCTCGAGCTCGCGGACGTAGCGGGACTCCTTGAGGTCAGAGCCGGTGACCTTGCAACCGCGCTCGTGCAGTACGAGGGCGATGCCGCTCATGCCGGCGCCGCCGATGCCGATGAAGTGCGCGCTGCTGACGCGCTGGATGTCGTTAGCCATCAGTAACCTCTCTTAGACATGAAGAAACGGCCCACGGCACGTGGGCCTTACCATACTCTAGCGCAATATGGGTTGCCGTGGCGCTACGCCTTGAGCGCCGCGGCACTTTCCACTTGGTCGGCGAGGGCGAGGGCCGCCTTGTCCTGGGCGAGGCCTCGGGCCGCGTCTCGCATGGCCTGACGGCGGGCGGGGTCATCCACGAGGCCGAGGAGGTCATCCTCAAACTCGGGCGCGTCGATCTTCTCGTCCGGAAGGAGCACCGCGGCGCCCGCGTCCACGAGGTAGCGGGCGTTCGTGGTCTGGTGGTCCGCCGTCGCGAAGGGATACGGCACGAGCATGCTCGGCACGGCGAGCGCCGCGATCTCTGCCACGGAGGACGCTCCGGCGCGTGAGAGCACGAGGTCCGCGGCCGCAAGGGCCTCGCCCATGCGGTCGATGTAGGGCATGACGCGCCAGCGCGCGGCCTCGTCCTGCGTGAGGGCGAGCTCGTTCACGACGGAGTCGTACTCGCCCTTGCCCGTGGAGTGGATGACGTAGAGGTCCTTGCGCGAGAGGAGCTTGGACTTAAGGGCTGCGACCCCCTGGTTGAGGTGACGCGCGCCGAGGCTTCCGCCGAAGACGAGAAGCATCGTGGCGTCCTTTGGGATGCCGAGGTTGCGACGGCCCTCCGCGCGGTCGGCGCGGATGACGCTCTGCCTGACGGGGTTGCCCGTGACGACGATCTGGGTGTCGGGCCCGACCTTGCCCCTGAACGCGTCAATCGCGACGGGAAGCGACACGCACACCGTCTTCACCTTCGCGGCGGACGTCTTGTTGGCAAGCCCCGGCACGGAGTTCTGCTCGTGGATGACGCAGGGGATGCCCTGCGCGTGGCACCAGTTGATGAGTGGCAGCTCGATGTAGGCGCCAAAGCCCACCGCGACGTCCGGGCGAGAAGAGCCGAAGTGGCGGCCGATGGTCTTCTGGGCGGCACGCATGCGCCACAGCGCCGAGACGAGCGTCCAGGGACGCGAGCGGTCGAAGCCCGTGACGTCGATGGGGTTGAACGGGAAGCCCGCCTGCGGCACGAGCGTGGACTCCAGCTTCTTGGGCTGGCCGAAGAACTCCACCTGATGCCCGCGCGCGGCGAGCTCCTCTGCCAGCGCGAGCGCCGGGTTGATGTGGCCCGCGGTTCCGCCGGCGGCGATTGCCACCCTCAAGCTATCTGCCACGCCTGTCCCTCCTACTATCCCGGGTCGGGCCATCGTAGCCCCTCACCTCGGGACCCTGGTTTCTGGTCCTCAGGCGGTCGCTCGCGCTCGGCCCCAGGTCGATGCGCGTCCTGCCCCGCCTGTCGGAAGTGACTCTAGCACCATTCGCCCTGGCGCGCATCTCTCGCTCGCGCCTGAGCTGCTCCGGACTCGTGGAGGAGCCCCCCGCACGCTCGGCTCCGGGCTCGCGGCCGCCGCCGAGCACCGTGAACCTGCCGCGTGTGGGCTCCGCGGACGTGGCCGTACCGGCAAGCGGCACGCTCGTCCGACGCGCGCTCCTGGGGGTGGGCTCTCCCACAAACGACTCCTGCCTGGGCGCGGACGTCACGCTCCACTCGCTCCTGCGGTCGTCGTATTCCGTCTGGGGCAGCTTGCTCTGAAGCGACACGGACATGACGACGCCCGCGAGCATGAGGCTGCTCATGATGGACGAACCGCCATACGAGACGAACGGAATCGGCTTTCCGGAAAGTGGGAACATGCATAGCACGCCGCTCACGTTGAGTAGCATCTGCGCGACGATGATGAACGTGCACCCCACGGCGGCGAGCTGGCCCGAGAGGTCCGGGGCGTAGCGCGCGATCTTGAGGCCCGCCCACAGCAGCACGACGAACGCAGCGACCATGCCGAGCGTGCCCACGAGCCCCAGCTCCTCGCCCACGACAGCGAAGATGAAGTCGTTGTACGCCATGGGCAGGTAGCTGTACTTCTGCTTCGACATGCCGATTCCCACGCCGAACACGCCGCCGGATCCGAACGCGTACAGCCCCTGGACGAGTTGGTAGCCCTTGTCGTACGGGTCCGACCACGGGTTCATCATGATCTCGATGCGGGCGCGCGAGTACGGCTGCGCGTACGAGACGAGGGCAAGGGTCGCGATGCCCAGGACCAGGAGGCCAATGCACAGCTTGCCGGGCGCGCCGCCGAAGTACAGCATGATGATGAGCGTCACGGCGACGACCGTGAAGGTGCCCTTGTCCGGCTGCCGTAAGATGAGGAGGGCGGGCACCACGATGCCAAACACGAGGAACGTGATCAGCTCGCGCGAGTCGTACGTCGTACCCTCGTAGTACTCGCTGATGAGGTTCGCCGCGACCAGGATGAGCGTGATCTTGGCGAACTCGGACGGCTGCAGGTTCACGGGGCCCACCTGGATCCAGCGCGTCGCGCCGTATGCGTCCGACCCCGCAAACGGCGTGAGCACCAGCAGCAGGAGAATCAAGGTGACAAGCCACTCCACCACGAGCAGCTTTCGGACCCACAGGTGGTAGTCGAAGCGCGCGATCACGAACGCGAGCACAATGCCCACCGCGCCGAAGAGCAGCTGGCGCTGCAGGTAGAACGCGGCGTTATAGTGGGCGTCCGCCGATGACAGCGCCGTTATGGACGACGACGAGTAGATCATCGTGAGGCCAAAGAGCGCAAGGAACGCGACGGCGCCCAGAAAGAGCAGGCGCGGCGCCATGAAGCGCGCGGGAACCCCGAAGATGTAGCGATCAGCGAACGCGCCGTGGCCGGCCTCGACCGTCCTTCTCGCCGTTGTCTGGCCTGCCGACTCTACACGCTGCATACGCTAGCTCTCTCTTTTCTTCCCCAGGTCACTTACCATCTGCTTGAACGCGCGCCCGCGCTCCGCCATGTTGCCGAACTCGTCGAAGGACGAGCACGCGGGCGAGAGGAGCACCACGTCACCCGGTGCGGCCTCGGACACGGCGGCGTCGAACGCCTCGCGCAGGTGCGGGGCGCGCACGACCCTCGTGGTGCCGTCGCCCTCCGCAAGCGCGTCCTCGAGCGCGGAGGCGATGCGCTCCCCCGCCGCGCCGAAGCACACGGCCGCCTTGCAGTCGCGCACGACGTCTGCGGCAAGCGGCGCGAGGTCCGTGCCCTTGTCGTGGCCGCCGAGCAGGAGCACGACGTGGCCCTTGGGAAACGCCGTGAGCGCCTTCTGCACGGAGTCGGTGTTCGTGGCCTTGGAGTCGTTCACGAAGCGCACGCCCGCGACCTCGCCGCACGGCTCGATGCGGTGCTCGAGGGCGTGGAATGCGCGCACGCCGCGCGCTACGTCCTCCGGGCTGACGCCGAGCTCGAGCGCGAGCGCGGATGCCGCGAGCACGTTCTGCAGGTTGTGGTCGCCCGCGATGGGCACCTCGGACGTCGCCATGAGGTCGTGCTCCACGCCGTCCAGCCGGACGACGAGCCTCCCGTCGCGCGCGAACGCGGCACACGGCGCCTGCGGCTCCGCATGGACGTTGAGGTGGCACACGCGCAGCCCCCGCGCCTCCAGGCGCGAGACGACGGCGCGGCACCACGAGTCCTCCTCGCTCACGATCGCGAGGTCGCCCGCGTCGAGGTTCTGGAAGATCCTCTCCTTCGCCGCGGCGTACGCCTCGATCGAGCCGTGCCACTCGACGTGGTCGGGCGTGACGTTGAGCAGGCACGCGACGCGCGGGTGCAGAAGGCGCGTGCACGCGAGCTGGAAGCTGGAGAGCTCCGCCACGAACCACTCGTCCGGCGTGCGCGCGGCGACCTCGCCGGTGCAGAGGTTGCCGATGTTGCCGACGGCGACGGCGGAAAGGCCGCCCTCGTGCAAGAGTGCCGTCGAAAGCGTGGTCGTGGTGGTCTTGCCGTTGGTGCCGGTGATGGCGACCCACTTGTACGGGCTCTCGCGCCACGCGAACTCCGGCTCGCCGACGATCTCGCGGGAGTGCTCGCGCGCGGACGAGAAGAACGGCGAGAACTCGGATATGCCGGGAGACGACACCGTGAGGTCGTAGGCACCCTCGACCTCCTCCGTGCCGACGACGACGCGCACCCCGAGCGCCTCGAGCTCACGCGTGGCGTCGCCCGCGACCGAGCTTGCGCCGCCGTACAGCGTGACGGAGGACACGCGCCCCCGAGCCTGCTCGCATAGGTAGCGCGCCACCTCGCGGCCGGTCTTGCCGAGTCCGAGGACGCACACGTCGCCCAGCCTGTTTTCGATTTCCCGAGCCATGTTGGCCTCCCTAGCGAAGCTGGAAGTAGAGCGCGAATCCGAGGACGGCGAACGCCGCCGAGACGATCCAGAAGCGGATGACGACCTTCGTCTCGCTCCAGCCCTTCTTCTCGAAGTGATGGTGGATGGGCGCCATGAGGAACACCCTCTTGCCCGTCGCCTTGAAGCTGACGACCTGGATGATGACGCTGAGCGCCTCCACGATGAACAGTCCGCCCATCACGAGCGAGCAGATCTCGGTCTTCGTGAGGACCGCGAGCGACGCGAACGCGGCGCCGAGGGCGAGAGAACCCGTGTCGCCCATGAAGATGGACGCGGGGTAGCAGTTGTACCACAGGAATCCCACGAGCGCCCCGGATATGGCCGCGGCGAAGATGGCGAGGTTCCTCTCGCCGTAGCTGAACGCGACCATGCCCATGATGAGCATGACGACGAGCGTGCAGCCGCCGGCGAGGCCGTCGAGGCCGTCCGTGAGGTTCACGGCGTTCGAGAGGCCGGCCATCAGCAGGAACACGAAGAACATGTACAGCCACGGCAGCCTGACGGCCGTGGCGCCCACCTTGACCGTGGTCGCAAGGACGCCGAGGTCGAGCACGGCGCCGCCCGGGAACGCCACCTGGGGCGACACGCCGCAGAAGTTCACCGCGAGCACGCAGAACGCGACGGAGATCGCTATGAGGCCGACCATCTTCTGCGAGGGGGTGAGGCCGAGCGAGCGCTTGTGCGCGACGCTCTCGATGTCGTCCAGGAGTCCGAGCGATCCGGTGAGGTAGGTCGCGAGCACCGCAAGGACGAGGTCCATGGTCCAGTGCGCCTGGACCGCGCACGTGATGAGGACCGCCGCCAGGATCACGACGCCGCCCATGGTGGGCGTGCCCTGCTTGACGAGGTGCCTCTGGGGCCCGTCCGCCCTGACCTGCTGGCCTATGCCCTCGTGGCGCATGAGCCTGATGAAGAGCGGCATGAGCACGAGCACGATGGCCGCGGCGATCACGGCCGCGAGGAAGATCTGGTACGTGGGGTAGCTCGGGTTTCCAAACATCAGGCCAACACTCCCTTGACGAACTGGTCGAGGCCGGCCGACCTCGAGCCCTTTGCTAGTACGAGGTCATTGGGGCCCAGCACCGCGCCGATGGTCGCGACGGCGGACTCCACGTCCGGGAACAGCTCGAGCCTGTCCTCCGAGAAGCCCATGGTGAGCGCGGCCTCGCGCATCTGTCGGGCGTCGTCCGTCCCCACGAGCACCAGAAGGTCGATCGGCTTCGCGGCGGCGTACGCGCCGATGTAGCCGTGCAGGCGCGCGGACTCGCTGCCAAGCTCGCCCACCTCGCCCAGGACGGCGACCCTCCTGCCGGCGCACTCCATGGAGCACAGCACGTCGAGCGCCGCGGCGATGGAGCTGGGACTCGCGTTGTACGAGTCGTCGATCATGCTGGGCTTGCCCGCGGTTCGGATGACCTCGAGCCTCATGCCGGTGCGCGGCATGTGCTCCATCGCGTCGGCCGCTGCGTCGCGGTCCACGCCCAGGCGGTCGCAGACGGCCATCGCGAGCAGGAAGTCCTGCACGACGGCCCTTCCGGGGACGTCCAGCGTCACTTCCCTCGACCATCCGTCGGCAAAGCCGAGCGAGAAGGACGGGCGCCCCTCCCCGTCAAGGCGAACGCCGGAAGCGCGGACGTCGTCCTTCTCGCCCGTGCCCACGTAGACGCACGCGACGCCGGCGGGAGCGGCGTACTCGCGCTCGATGAGCGGCGCGTAGTCGTTGTCGGACGTCATGGCGAGCATGGGGCTCACGCCGGACTGCGGCTCGGCGGTCGGGCGCATGCCGGAAACGATCTCCGCCTTCGCGCGGGCGATGTTCTCGCGCGAGCCCAGAAGCCCGATGTGGCTCGTGCCGACGTTCGTGATGAGCGACACGGTGGGGAGCGCGGCGGCCGCGAGCCTCGTGAGCTCGCCCTTGTGGTTCATGCCCATCTCGCACACCAACACCTCGTCCGCGCTGTCGGCGGAAAGGATGGTGAGGGGGAGCCCGATGAGGTTGTTGAAGTTGCCGGCGGTTGCGTGCACGCGGTAGCGTGTGGCGAGCGACGCCCTCAGCATGTCCTTCGTGGTGGTCTTGCCGACCGAGCCCGTGACGCCCACGACGACCCACTGCGGGTTCATGCGCCTCCAGGCCCCGGCCAGGCGCAGCATGAACTCCTCCGGGTCGTCGTCCTTGGCCCTCAGCACGGAGCAGCCGCGCTCGCGCGCGAGGGCGAGCAGCTCCTCGTCGGGCTCGCGCGTCATCACGACGGCGGCGGCGCCCGCCTCCACCGCGGCGGGGGCGAACCTGTTGCCGTCGACCCGCTCGCCCGCGAAGCACACGAAGCACATGCCGGCACCCACTGCGCGGGAGTCGGTCTGGACGCCCTCGACGACGCCGCCGGGAACCTCGAGCGCCACGTCCGCGCCGGTCGCGCGAACCATTTCGGAAACGGAGATCTTCACCATCGAACCACCTGTCACCTTCCCCGGCGCGGCTAGCCCGCGTCAGGCGTCACGCCCATGTCGGATAGGGCCTCACTCATGATTGTAGAGAAGAGCGGCGCCGCGGAGGACGTGGCCAGATACGGGGTGCCGTTCAGGCCAACGTACACGAGCACCTTCGGGTCGCTCGCGTTCGCGAACCCTATGAGCGAGCTCACGTACTTGAACGCCACGTACTTGCCCGAATCGTCCGCCTGCTCGCCCGTGCCGGTCTTGCCCGCCACGTCGTAGCCCTTGACCTGCGCCGCCTGCGCCGTGCCATCCTTCACGACCGTGCGCATCATGTCCGTCACCTCGTCCGCTGTCTTCTTGGACACGGAGCGGCCCTCGGTCTTCCACGCGACCTTCTTGCCGCCCCTGCTCACCAGGAAGTGCGGCGTCACGACCTTGCCGTCGTTCGCGATGGACCCGATGGCCTTCACCATCTGGTCCAGCGGTATGGCGAGGGACTGGCCAAACGACATGGAGCCCAGGCTGGCGCCGTCGTACTGGTTCAGCTGCTTGACGATGCCCTTCACCTCGCCCGGGTAGTCGATGCCGGTCTTCGAGCCGATCTTGAACTTCGCGATGCCGTTCGCGAACTTCTCCTCGCCTATCACGTCCTGCGCCACGAGCGCCATGCCGGCGTTCGAGGAGCGCCTCAGGATCTCCCTCAGCGACATGTTCATGGTCGCCGTGCGACCGTCGTCGTCACCCACGAGGTCGTCGCCCACCCTGACCTTGCCCGGCACCGAGAACGTCGAGCTCGGCGTGACGAGCCCGTTGTCAATGCCGATGGCCGCGGTCAGCACCTTGAAGATGGAGCCCGGCTCGTAGGAGGACGAGACCGGCTTCAGGTTCAGCGCGCCCTCCTTTATCTGCGAGGTGTCCGTGATGTTGAAGAGCGGGGTCGAGCACGCGGCGATAATCTCGCCGGACTTGGGGTCGGTCACCATGACCGATCCGGAGTCCGCCTTGTAGTCCTTCACGCCCTGGACGATGGTGTCCTCCGCAATCTTCTGGACGTCTATGTCGAGCGATATGACGATGTCCTTGCCGTTTCGGGCCTTCTTCACGACCTGGGAGTTGCCGCCGGCTATGGGCGTGCCTCCCGAGCCGGTCTCTACCATCATCTTCCCGTCCGTGCCCTCGAGCACGTCGTTGTAGTACAGCTCCAGGCCGCTCAGGCCGTTGCCGTCCGTGCCGACGATGCCGAGCACCTGCCCGCCCGTGGCGCCGTAGGGATAGACGCGCTTCACGTCGTCCAGGTAGTAGATGCCGCGGATCTTCTTCTTTTCGAGCCTCTTCTGCACGCTCTTGGCAACGTCGTCGTCCACCTGCCGCTTGATGTAGGTGAACGAGTTGTCGCCCATCAGCTTGTCGACGTAGTCCGTGTCCTCGCCGCCCAGCTCGTCCGCGAGCACGGACGCGGCCTCGGCGGGGTCGTTCACCTCCTGCGGGTTGCAGTAGATGGTCTTGCAGTCCTCGCTCGTAGCCAGGACGTTCCCGTTGCGGTCGTATATGGTGCCGCGCTTCGCGTGGATGGTTATCTCGTTCGTGCGCTGCGCCGTCGCCTTCGCGGACAGGTACTTCGCGTCCACCACCTGGAGGTAGATGAGCCTTCCCACCACGAGGAGCAGTATGGCGCCCAGGACGACGGACACTATCCTCACCATCTGGTCGTACGAGCTGTGCTGCGGGGCGCGTCCGCCGCGCACGGGGACGCCGCGACGCGAACGGGGAGCCTCGTCGTACGAGGCTCCCTTCACGTCGTACCGGCCTCTGCGGCCGTCTCTATTTCCATTCTGGTATCTCACGGATATGCAGTTTACGCCACGGAGTGCGAAAGCTAGCGCACATCCGAGGACTGCGCATCTTTTGCAGATGCCTGCTGCGCGTCGTCGGACGTCGCCTTCGCGGATGCGTCGGCGCCCTTGGCGGAGGCGTCCATCGACTCGGTGTCGGTCGACGGGACCATGCCGTAGTTCTGCGTCGCGATGGCGTTGATGCGCGAGCTGCTGCTGAGCACGGAGCGCTCGATCTTGAGGTCGCTGTTTGCGGACGCGGACGTCGAGATCTTCTCCTCCAGGGCGTTTGCCTGGGTGAGGTTGGAGACCGTGGCCGCGGTGAGCGCGACGCGGCAGATGCCGATGGCCGCGAACGCCAGCGCGCATGCTACGAAGAGCTTGAAGCGGGTCCAGAACGCGGCCGACACGCCGCTCCTGACGCGGGCGTCCAGGCCACCGCCGCGAACGACCTCGAACGGCGCGTGGCGCTCTACCTCGCGAGGCCGCTCGTATGCGTTTCCGTAGTAGCTGTATGCCTCGGAGCCCATCATGCCCATTTCCGTCCCCTTAGATGACCAAGGCCACCGCTCGCGGTGGCACTTGGCTGTTGTGCGTTGGTAGTTCGTTTAAGCTGCGTTCTGGTGCGAAATGCTTCGTTTGTGGTGCTATGGCAAACGGCCGCGGCCGTATGCGTCTATCTCATGCGCCCTCGCCGGTGGTGTCCAGACGGACGGCCACCCTCATGAGCGCGCTGCGAGCGCGGGGGTTCCGGCTCACCTCCCCCTCGCTTGCGACGAGGGGCTTCTTCGTGCTGACCCTGACTATCGGCACGTGCCCGCACACGCACACCGGAAGGTCCGGCGGGCATATGCAGCCCTGCGACATCTCCGCGAAGACGTGCTTCACGATCCTGTCCTCGAGCGAGTGGTACGAGATCACGCAGATCCTGCCGCCCGGGTTCGCCCACCTGATGGCGGCGCGAAGCCCCTGGTCCAGCACGTCGAGCTCGTGGTTCACCTCGATGCGCAGCGCCTGGAACGTCTTGCGGGCGGGATGCCCCCCGTGTCGGCGTCCCGCGGCGGGGATGCCGGCCTTGATGACGTCGACCAGCTGGAGCGTCGTCTCGATGGGCTCGCTCTTGCGCCTCAGGACGATCTGGCGGGCGATTCTGGACGCGTACTTCTCGTCCCCATAGACGCGGAAGATCCGGGCGAGGTCGGCTTCGTTGTAGGTGTTGATGACCTCTGCTGCGGTTAGGGTGTTGTTACCCGGATCCATGCGCATGTCAAGCGGGGCGTCCTCGTGGTACGAGAAGCCCCTCTCGGGGATGTCGAGCTGCGGGGAGGAGACTCCGATGTCGAACAGGAAGCAGTCGACGCCGGGCACCTCCGCCTTGACCAGAAGCTCGTCCAGGGAGCCGAAGTTCCCCTTCAGGAAGCGGTGCTCCGCCCCGGGGACCTCGTCCCCAAAGCGCCGCGCCGCGGCCTCGAGCGCCATGTCGTCCTGGTCGATCCCGATGGAGAGACCGCCGGGCTGGATGCGCCTGGCAAGCTCCACCGAGTGTCCGGCCCCTCCCAGGGTGCAGTCGCATACGACCTCGCCCGGCTTGGGGTCGAGCTGGGACAGGACCTCGTCCAGCATGACGGGAATGTGCCGATATTCATGTGTCAAGAGGTCCACCCCCTAGTCGTACATCAGGCTGTCGAGCTCGTCGATGCTCTCGTCGAGCTCCGCGATGGTCTTGTCGTAGTCCTCGGCGTCCCAGATCTCGAAGTGGTCCGTGTTGCCGACGACCGCCACCTCGCGCTTGATGTCGCACGAGGCCAGGGCCTCCGCGCCGAGCTTCCCCAGTGCCAGGCGCCCCGCGGAGTCCAGCTCGAGCGTCATCGTCTTCGCGTTCAGCAGAAAGCGCAGGCGCTCGTCCTTCTTGCTGCGAGGGTTGTAGCCGTTGGGAAAGTAGCTCTCGACCCATGCCTGGTGACCCTCGGGAGTGAAGCCAAGGATCTTGCCCCCGATGGGGATGAGGCAGACCTTCTCCCCAAACTCCTTGCGAAACGGTGCTGGAAGGGTAATGCGCTGCTTGGCATCCAGGTTGTGCTTGTAGGTGCCAGTCAGGTACATTCGCCCTCCCCTCTTGTTCCGCCGGGGCGTCCCCCTCGAAGGCGTGACAACTACTATAGCCCAAATGCCCCACCCCGCAACACTCGTCGACACCTTAAAACACCTGAGGTCAAAAATCGGGTCCGGGCGGCAATCTGACGGTCTTCGACCTCCCCCACATGTTGTGAGAACGGTCGTTCTGCAACACAAACGCCGAGGATGCGACTCCCCGGCGTTTTTTGCGGAATGTGATGGAATTGTGTTTTGGGGCCCTGACCTGCGCAAACGGGCGAGAAAAACGCGTTTTCCCAGTTGGGCGCGCCTGCGGCGCGACCCCGGCGGACGCCTGCGACCCCGCGAGCTGGTGGGAGGCCGTCCCACTGTGGGTGGGAGGCGTGGTGGGAGGTCGTCCCACAAGATGTGGAGCCAGGCACGGCGGCACGCTCTTCTCGCCTTGGTGGGAGGCCGTCCCACCGCGCGGCGCCGTCGCAGCCCCTACGAGCCCATGCGGGCGCGCGGGTGGGCCTCCAGATAGACCATGCGCACGTGCGTCAGGTCGATGTGGGTGTAGAGCTGCGTCGTCGAGATGCTCGCGTGCCCCAGGAGCTCCTGCACGGTCCTGAGGTCCATGCCGCCCTCCAGCATGTGCGTAGCATAGGTGTGTCGCAGGGTGTGGGGGTGCAGGCCCTCGATCCCCACGAGCCTTCCGTAGCGCTCCACCATGCGATGCACGGCCTGGCGCGTGATGCGGGTGCCGCGCTCGCTCAGGAACACGGCGTCGCCCGCCGCGCCGGAGGCCGAAAGGACGCCGCGCCACCTCTCCAGGTACGTGGCGAGCGCGCGCTTCGCCGTGCCCAAAAGCGGCACGAGGCGCTCCTTCGAGCCCTTGCCCATCACGCGCAGGACCTCCTCGTCCAGCATGACGTCGCGCACGTCGAGCCCGCACAGCTCTGACACGCGCAGGCCGCAGCCGTACAGCACCTCCAGCATCGCCTTGTCGCGATGGAACGCCGCCTGCGGGCGCGCGTCCAGACGTCCGCTTCTCAGCACGCGCGGCCTGGGTTCAAGCTCCGGGCGGAACGGCTCGTCCATGAGCGCGAACGCCTGCTCGTGCGTCAGCACCTCCGGCAGGCGCTCCGGGCGCCTGGGCAGCGGCAGGTTCGCGCTCGGGTGGTTGCGCGTGATCTGCTCGCCCACCATGAACTTGTGGAAGCCCTTGATGGCCGAGGCCGCCCTCTGGACGGAGGACGCGGCGAGGCCCGCATCGGTCAGCCCAGCCAGGTGGGCCTCGATGTCGGACCTCGTCACGTCCTCGGGGGACGCGATGCCGCGCTCCCCCAGAAATGCTATGTACCTCTTCAGGTCCCTGCCGTACGACTGGACGGTGTTCGCCGAGCTGCCCCGCTCCACGGCGAGGTAGCCCAGGTAGTCGTCAAGCGCGTCGGCAAGGTCCAACGGTTCCTCCCCGCTAGTCCACGGAGGACGTCACGTCGTGACGGTCGATCCCCTCGTGGGACGCGATGGAGGCGCGCACGAACTCGCGGAACAGGGGCGCCGGCTTCGTCGGGCGGCTCTTGAACTCCGGGTGGGCCTGGCTCGCGACGAACCACGGGTGCACGGACTCAGGCAGCTCCACCATCTCGACCAGGCGGTCGTCCGGCGACAGGCCCGAGATCACGAGGCCCGCGTCCTGCAGCTGCTGGCGGAACGCGTTGTTCACCTCGTAGCGGTGACGGTGGCGCTCGTACACGAGCTCGTCGCCGTACGCCTCGTACGCGAGCGAGTCACGCGCGACCTTGCACGGGTAGGCGCCCAGGCGCATGGTGCCGCCCTTGTCCGTCACGTCCTCCTGGTCCGGCATGAGGGCGATCACGGGGTACGGGGAGTCCGGCGCGAACTCGGCGGAGTTTGCGCCCGGCATGCCGGCGACGTTGCGCGCGAACTCGCTCACGGCAACCTGCAGGCCCAGGCAGATGCCCAGGTACGGGATCTTGTGCTCGCGGGCGTACTGCGCCGCGAGGATCTTGCCCTCCACGCCGCGCTGGCCAAAGCCACCGGGCACGAGGATGCCGTCGTAGCCGGCAAGGGTCGCGTCCACGTTCTCTTCGGTCAGCTCGCCGCCGGCGATGAGGTCGATCTTGAGCTTGTGGCCAAAGTGGACGCCGGAGTGGTGCAGCGCCTCGATGACGGAGAGGTAGGCGTCCGGGAGCTCGGTGTACTTGCCCACGACGCAGATCCTCGTGGTGTCCTCGAGCTTGTTGCACGCGTGCATGCGCGAGGTGAACGTGTCCCACTCGGTCATGTCGCCGTCGCGGACCTCGAGGCCCAGCTTCTCGAGGGCCTTCACGTCGAAGCCCTGCTCGGAGAGGTGGCGCGGCACGTCGTAGATGGACGGGCAGTCGGAGTTCTCGAACACGCAGTCCTCGTCCACGTCGCAGAAGTGGGCGATCTTCGCGCGGATGGGCGCCTCGACCTCGTGGTCGGAGCGGCACACGATGAAGTCGGGCTGCAGGCCCAGCGAGCGCATCTCCTTCACGGAGTGCTGCGTCGGCTTCGTCTTCACCTCGTGGGCCGCGGCGATGTACGGCACGAGGCTCACGTGGATCACCAGCGTGTTGCCCGCGCCCTTCTCCTTGCGGAACTCGCGGATGGCCTCGACGAACGGCTGCCCCTCGATGTCGCCGATGGTGCCACCGAGCTCCGTGATCACGATGTCGGCGCCGGTCTGCTCCTCGATGCGAAGGAAGCGCTCCTTGATGGCGTTCGTGACGTGCGGAATGACCTGCACGGTGCCGCCCAGGAAGTCCCCGGCGCGCTCGCGGCTGATGAGCGACTGGTAGATGGCGCCGGTGGTGAAGTTGGAGCCGCGCGTGAGGTTCTCGTCGATGAAGCGCTCGTAGTGGCCCAGGTCGAGGTCGGTCTCCTTGCCGTCCTCGGTCACGAAGACCTCGCCGTGCTGGAACGGGCTCATCGTGCCCGGGTCGACGTTCAGGTAGGGGTCGGCCTTCTGCATCATGACCTTGTAGCCACGCGCCTTGAGTAGCCTGCCGAGGGACGCGGCCGTGATGCCCTTTCCTAGTGAGGACACGACGCCGCCGGTTACGAAGATGTGCTTGGTCATGCTCAGACCTTCCCGTAAAAGTTTTCCTCTTTACGGGATTTCATCTTACAGCGAGTTCGTTACCGCTGGGGCTACGTTCGTTACAAATTCATGAACCCACGCAACCCCCACGTGCGCGAGGCCACCCGCACGGGAGCCTTCGCCCCCTCGGGCGCGCCGGGCGAGAAGGGCTAGGCCCCCCGGCCGCGGACCTCCTCGGCCTCGGCGAGCATCTGCCGCGCGTGGTCGAGCGACGCCTCGCTCTGGTCGCCGGAGAGCATGCGCGCGACCTCGCGCACGCGGTCCTCGCCCTCCACCTGGGACAGCGTCGTCCTCGGCACGTCCGTGCCCACCTTCGTCACCACGTAGTGGGCGTCCGCCATCACGGCGACCTGTGCCAGGTGCGTCACCACGATCACCTGGTGCGTCCGCGCGAGCCTCGCGAGCACCTGGGCCAGCGCCACGGCGGTGGCCCCGCCCACGCCGGCGTCCACCTCGTCGAACACGAGGGTCTCCGTCGAGTCCGCGTTGCCGAGCACCACCTTGCACGCCAGCATCACGCGGGATATCTCGCCGCCGGAGGCGATCTTGCGCAGCGGGCGCGCCGTGAGTCCCGCCGCCGGGCGGTACATGAGCTCCACCTTGCTCGGCCCCTGCGAGGACCACTGCGCGCGCGGGAGCCTCTCGCTTGCGACCTCGAGCTCGGCCGTGCCCATCTCCAGGAACGCCATCTGCTCCGTCACGGCCGCGGCCAGCCCGGGCGCGGCCTTCGCGCGCACCTGGTCCAGGGCGTCGGCCGCGGCGGCAAGGTCCTTCTCGGCCGCGTCGAGCGCCTCCTGGGCGCGCGCCACGCGCTCTCCCCCGTCGCGAGCGGCCTCGACCAGCTCGGCCGCCTTCTCGCGGCGCTCGAGCACGTCCTCCATGCGCGGCCCGTACGAGCGCAGCAGCCCCTGCAGCTGCGCCATGCGCTCCTGCAGGCGGTCGAGCGCCTCCGGGTCGAAGTCCACGCCGTCCTGGTACTCGCGCAGGCCGGCGGTCACGTCCTCGATGTCGATGAGCGAGCTCTCGAGCGTGTCCGCAAAGCTCCCCAGCGCGGGGTCGAACCTCGCGGCGTCTCGCAGGGTCCCCACTATTTCGGACAGCGCGTCCTCCACGCCGCCGTCCCCAACGATGCCCTCGCGCGCCTCGCCCGCCGCGCGCAGCAGCGCCTCGGCGTGCTCCGCCTTCGGCAGCGTCTCCTCAAGCTCCTCGTACTCGCCGGCCTTCGGCGCCACCTCGTCAATCTTGCGCAGGACGAAGGCGGCCTCCTCCACGCGGCCGTCCTCGGCGCGGCTCATCTCGCGTACGCGCTCCAGCTCGTCCGCGGCGTCCCGCGCGGCGCGCAGCGCACGCTGGTAGCGGCCCAGGGCGTCCGCGGCCGCGTCGCCGGCCCATGCGTCCAGAAGGTCCACGTGGGTCGCCACCTGCAGCAGCCTCTGGTGCTCGTGCTGGCCGCAGATGTCGATCGTCGCGCCCACGCCGCCCGCGAGCTCGCGCACGGACGCCATGCGGCCGTCCACCTCCACGCGACCGCGCCCCGTGGACTCCACCCTGCGACGCACCACGGTCCCGTCGGGGTCCCCGCCGCGCACGAACAGGCGGCCCTCTACCTCGAGACCGTCGGCCCCCTCGCGTATGGCCCCGGCGTCCGCGCGCTCCCCCATCAGCAGCTTGAGGGAGGACAGCAGCGCCGACTTGCCCGTGCCGGTCTCGCCGGTGAGCACGGTCAGCCCCGCGGCGGGCCTGATGGTCGCGTCCTCTATGAGCGCGACGTTCCTTACGCGAAGCTCGTCGATCATGTGCTAGTCCTTGTCCCTTCCGTAGAACACGCGCGAGACCGACTGGTAGAAGCTCTTCGAGCTGCGGTCCAGCAGGATGAGGTCGCCCGGGCCGCGGCGCACCGTCGCCCTCACGGGGCGCGCGCCCTCGGCCACGATCGGCTGGCCGTCCGCGAAGAACAGCCTCTCCGGGTCGCGCTCCGGGTTAATCTTCAGCTCGACCACGTCGGTGGACGACGTCAGGAACGCCCGCGCCAGGATCGTGTGCGGCGCCACCGGCACGCACACCATGCCCTTGAACTCCGGCGTAACGATCGGGCCGCCCGCAGCGAGCGCGTATCCCGTCGAGCCCGTCGCCGTCGCCACCACGAACCCGTCCCCGCGCAGCGTGTCCACGTGGTGCCCAGAGACCGCCACGTCGAACACGATCATGTCGCCCCGCACCCCGTGCGTGAGCGAGAGGTCGTTCAGCGCGAAGCGCCGCTTCGAGAAGATCGCGCCGTCCGGTGCCTTGAAGTCAACCGATATGTCCAAGGTCGCCCTGTGCGACGCGTGCATGCGATGCTCGAGCGCGTCGCCCACCGTCTCTATCACGTCGTCGGGGCCGGCGCAGGTCAAAAAGCCCAGGTGCCCGTACGATATGCCAACGAGGGGGATCTCGGAGTATCCCACGATCTTCGCGGCGCGCAGGAGCGTTCCGTCGCCGCCAAACGATACGGCCAGCCCCACGCCCGTCGTGTCGACCACCTTGTCTGGATACAGCTTCTTGTCGTGCGCCCACTGGACCTCGACGCCCTGCCCGTCAAGCCACTCCGCAAGCGAGCGAGCGCCCGCCACGGCATCCTTGCGAGCATAGTTCGGAATCAGAAGGACCTTCACCGACACCACTTCCAAGCCTTGCGGTCAGACACGTCTAGCAAAAAGTGTAGCACCCGCGCGCGAAACGTCTAACGTCGCGCGGACGCGCTAGCCCACGCGGGCGACCGCGCCGTCGCTCACGACGGCCTCGAGGTCCAAGCCGCAGGTCAGACGCCCCGTTGCGGTGCGGCCAAGCAGCAGGAACTCCCTGTTTCCCTTGTGGCCCCTGATGGGGCTCGGACACGCCGCGACGGGCCTGAGCCCCTCCTCGCAGAACGCTTGCGCCACGTCCGAGAGCGCCCTCAGGTGCACGGTGGGATCGCTCACGATGCCGCCGTCCCCCACCTCGTCTCGCTCCGCCTCGAACTGCGGCTTCACGAGCGTGAGGAACGCGGAGTCCTCCTCGCGCAACATCTCGACGACGGCGGGCAGCACCGTCCGGACGGACGTGAACGAGACGTCGCACACCGCAAGGTCGATGCCGTGCCGGTTCTCGTCGTCCGGCAGGTCCACCATGTTCGTCCGCTCGCGCAGCGTCACGCGCGGGTCCGTGCGCAGGCCCCAGTCGAACTGGGCGTACCCCACGTCCACGGCAAGGACGGACGCCGCGCCGCGCTTCAACAGGCAGTCCGTGAACCCCCCGGTGGAGCAGCCCACGTCCAGGCACGCCATTCCCCTCGGGTCGACCCCAAACGCGTCGAGCGCGCGCTCCAGCTTCAGCCCGCCCCTGCCTACGTAGGGAATCCGTCCCCTCACGTGCAGCTCTATCCCGGGCCTCACCTGCTCGCCCGGAAACTCCATCCTGCGGTCCGACGTGCTGACGTCGCCCGCGAGCACGGCGCGCATCGCCTCGTCCCTGGACGAGAAGAGCCCCTGCTCCACGAGCTCGGCGTCGAGCCTCCGCCTGCGGGCCACCTACGCGCCCTCGCCCTGCTGGCCGTCGGCGCCTTGCTCATGCGCGGCCTCGTCCTTCTCGCCCTGCCCGGCGTCCTTGTCGTTGGCCTCGGCGCGAAGCTTCGCCTCCTCCTCGGGGGTGAAGTTCGTCCTGTCGACCATGTCGACCGCCTTCGAGCCCAGGGCTATGGCCTCGTCGAACAGGTCGAGCGAGCGCTCGAGCGAGGTCTCCTTGTCGCGGACCTGGCTCACGATCTCGTCCAGCCTGTCGGTTATCTGGTCGAACGTCTTGTACGGGGCGGTGTCGGGCTTCGCCATCGCTACTCCTCGCCAAGCCCCTCGTCGGCAGCGTCGCCGGCGTCAGCGGCCTCGCCGTCGGCGTCGTCGGGCTCGTCCTCGGCGTCCTGCTCGGCGGCGCGCTCCGCCTCAAGCCTCTTCGCCTCGGCCAGGACGTCCTCGCCCTTGTCCATCTTTGAGGCGACGCGCCCGAGCACACCGTTGATGAACTTGGGCGACTCGTCGGAGCCGAACGCCTTCGCAAGCTCCACGGACTCGTCGATCGTGACGGCGATGGCCACCTCGTCCACCTCGAGCATCTCGTACAGCGCAAGGCGCAGGAGGTTGCGGTCCACGGACGGCATCCTCGAGACGCTCCAGTTGGAGGACGTCGCGGATATCACGGCGTCCAGCTCGTGGCGCATGTCGTCGGCACCGCGGGCGAGCATCTCGCCAAACGGGTCGAGGGGGCCTTGCGACAGGGCGTAGTCGCCCTCGAGCACCTCGTACACGGTGCGGTCGGTCGCCTCCGCCTGGAACAGAAGCTGCAGGGCCTGGGCGCGGGCGAGGGTGCGCCCGCCAAAGTGATGATGCTTGTTCGACACGGTAGTGGTTACTCCTTGGGAAAAACGAGGCTGTCGATGCACACGTCCACGGCGCCCACCTCGACGCCGATCTGCTCGCCGATCGCCTCCGCGACGGCGTCGCGCACGGCAGCGGCGAGCTTGGTGAACGGATATCCATAGAAGACCGCCAGGTGCACGGTCACCCTCAGGCTGCCGTCCACGACCTCGGACTCGACCGCCGCCTCCGGGGCGACGCTGCGGCTTGTGAAGACGGACACGAGGCTCGACGCGATGTCGTTGCCGCCCACGCGGGCGACGCCCTCGACCTTCTCGCACGCGGTGGTGACAATGGTCGAGACGACTCCCCTCGAGATGCCGATTCCGGCGACATAGAGCTCAGATTCGCTCATTTCCCATCCTTTCGCAGGTGCCGTGAGTGCCGGCACGATACACGACGTCCTTGCACAAGTATAGCCGCAACGGCCTGGGCGGGCGCGCGTTCGCATGCGGTAAAAAAGGCCCGCGACGCGCCTGTGCGCTGCCGCGGGCCAACGATCCGTCTGTGCGGGGCTAGACGCGCTGGACGAACTTGCCGTCGCGCGTGTCGACCTTGATGCGCTCGCCCTGGTTCAGGTACATGGGAACCTGGATGACGGCACCGGTCTCGATGGTGGCGGGCTTGGTGCCGCCCTGGACGGTGTCGCCCTTGAAGCCGGGGTCGGTCTCGGTGATCTCGACCTCGATGAAGGTGGGCGGCTGCACCGCGTACAGCACGTCGTTCGCGTACTGCAGCAGGCAGATGTCGTTCTCCTTCAGGAACTTGTCGTTGTCGCCGATGAGCTCGGCGTCGACGGGGATCTGCTCGAAGGTCTCGGTGTCCATGAACCAGTACGCGTTGCCGTCGTTGTAGAGGTACTGCATCTCGCGGGTGCGCATGTTCACGCTCTCGAACTTGGCAGACTGCTGGAAGTTCTCCTCGTTCACGCGGCCGGTGCGGATGTCGCGGTACTTGGTGCGGACGTAGGTGTTGCCCTTGCCCGGCTTGACGTGCTGCGCCTCGAGAATGACGCAGTCCTTGCCCTTGATGTTGACGCCCAGACCAACCTTGAGGTCGGTAATGCCCAGAGTTGCCACTGTTGCCTACTTTCTACGAACATATGCGCCCGCCATGCGAACGCAGGAATCACAACGGTACCCAACTATACCGCACGATTCGTCCCCACGCACGCATGGCGTCGCACTCCATAGAGACAACAGTTGCACCTGCGCGACCTCCCGCGGCGACCGCAGTCCTTGGTGGCGCGCTGCCGCGTGTGCTCCCCCGCGCAGTCCGCCGAGAGGGGCGTAGCGCGCCTCCGCGCCTACTTTCCCCGCTTGAATACCCCTCCGATCACGGACGGGATGCTCTTGACGCCCATCTTCGCGACCTGGAGGGCGTTCGGGGACCTGAGAAGCCTGTCCGCAGGGACGTGCTCGCGCACGGCGCGGAGCGTCGCCCTGTTGTCGCGGGTCGAGAACGTGAAGTGCCCGGCCTCCTTCGTGAAGATGGCGAAGCGCACGATGTTCCTCTTGCCGATGACCTCGGCCGAGACGTAGTCGACCTCCTCCCAGGGAATCTGGACGAAGTCCTCCTTGTTCTTCTCGTTGTAGAACTCGAAGGCCTTGTCGCCCACCATCACGTCGCCGTAGGTGGTGAAGCCCTGCAGGAACGTCGCCCTCGCCGTGTACTCGACGTTTGTGTTCATGGAGATAGCCATAGAATCAGACCCTTCGTGGCGGGAGGCGTCGCCTCCCCGGGCTACGGAAGAGGCCGCACCCCCGTGTGGCCAGCTGAGAACAGCTTAGGGGATGCGGCCCGAAGAGCAAAGTCTGCTTGCGACTGATCGCGAAGGAAACCCTTAGAGCAGGCCGATGACGCGGCCGAGGATGCCGACTGCGAACAGGCACAGGATGATGACGATCGGGGAGACCTTCTTCTTCAGGAGCTTGCAGATGAGCAGGGTCAGGCCGACGGCAGCAAGGCCCGGGATGAGCGAGTCGAGGTTCTGCTGGAGCGTGGTGACCTTGGTCGGGGTGAGAGAGAGCCCCTGGTTGAAGTACTGGTCGAACGCAGCCTGGATGCCCTTGTAGCCCGCGGGAAGCTTGTCCCAGTGGATGTAGGCCTTGGAGTCGAGCGCGACGTTGGAGACCACCGGCGCGAAGCTGATGGAGACCCAGCGCTGGACCAGCGCGCCGATGATGAACATGCCGAGGATGGAAGCGCCCTCGGTGACCCTACCGAGCAGGCCGCCGGACAGGTCCTTGGAGATGTCGGTTCCGACCTTGTAGCCGAACTCCTGCGAGTACCACAGGAAGGCAAGGCGGATGACGTTCCAGGCGATGAAGAACAGGAGCGGGCCGACGATGCTGCCGCCAAGGGCGAGCGATGCGCCGAGCGCGCCGAGAATCGGTCGAACCGTGAACCAGAACACGGGGTCGCCGACGCCTGCCAGAGGACCCATCATGCCGACCTTGACGCCCTGGATGGCCTGGTCATCGATCGGGGCGCCGTTGGCGCGCTCCTCCTCCATGGCGAGGGTGACGCCGATGACGGGAGCCGAGACGTACGGGTGGGTGTTGTAGAACTCCAGGTGACGCTTCAGGGCCGCAATCTGGTCTTCCTTCTTGGGATAGAGCTTCTTGATGGCCGGGATCATTGCGTAGCACCAGCCACCGTTCTGCATACGCTCGTAGTTCCAGGAGCCCTGCAGGTACTGGTGACGGTTGCAGACCGCGCGACGGTCGGCTACGGAGAGGCGAACCTCGCCGGGCTTGGCCTCAGTGTTCTTGATGTCTTCTGCCATTGTGTTCACTCCCCTTCCTACTCGTAGTCGTCCAGGATGTCACCGAGCGGGTCGCCGGATCCACCAGCCGCGCCGGCGCCCTGCTTAGCGAGCTCCTTGAGGCCGAGGTAGATGATGGCGAAGCAACCGCCGACGAGACCGAGGGCGATGAGCGTGAGTTCCTTCAGGGTAGCCATAACGAAGCCGAGGACGAAGAACGGCCAGGTCTCCTTGGTGGCCATCATGTTGATGACCATGGCGTAGCCGACGGAGGCGACCATGCCGCCGCCGACCGTCATGCCGCCGGAGAGCCATGCGGGCATGGCCTCGAGGACGGAGGTGACTGCCTGGGCGGGGATGAAGCAGAGGGCCGCAGCCGGGATGGCGATACGGGCGCCCTGCATGCAGATGGCGCCGATCTGGAGACGGTCGATTGCCGCGAAGTCGGCCTTCTCGGCAGCCGCGTCCATCGCGTGAACGATGGGGATGGCGAGCGTACGGCAGATCATGGTCAGGAACAGGCCTGCGACGGACAGGGCGGTTGCAGCACCGATTGCGGTGTTGATGGCCGCGGTGACGTTGGTGGTGCCGCCGTTGAGGGCGAGCATCAGGATGATGCCGGACGCAACGGACGCGAGTGCCGCGTCAGGGGCGACGGCTGCACCGATGTTAGCCCAGCCAAGGGCCATGAGCTGAAGGCTGCCGCCGAGGATGATGCCCTCGGTGGGGTGTCCGCACACGATGCCGATAAGGGTGCAGGCAACAATCGGCTGGTGGAACTCCCACTCGTCCAGGATGCCTTCCATGCCTGCCAGGAACGCCACGACGATGACAAGCACGATCGAAATAGGATTCATGAACTTCCTCCTTCTTCCTATCGAGGCCGTTAGGCCATGTTCTTCTCTTTGAGAAGAGCCCAGATGTCATCGACCTTGTCGCTCGGAACCTTCTGTACGGTGAAGTGCGTGCCGTTGTCACGGATCTTCTTCAGGCACTCCACGTCGGCCGCGTCACAGGCGATGGCCTGGTTGATGACGGTCTTGCCGGCAGAGCCTGCCATGGAGCCGATGCAGACCTCCGGGAACTTCACGCCCTGCTCCTCAGCCTCGAGCAGGTCCTGCGGGGTCTCGAACAGGACCATGGCCTTGGTCGCGCCGAAGCGGGGGTCCTTGTCGACCTGGACGAGCTTGCTGATGGGAATGACGTGGACGTGCACTCCTGGAGGCGCGGCCTGCGTGATCATGCTCTTGCGCAGCTCGTCGTGGGCGACGCCGTCCGAGACCACGAGGATGCGGTCCGGCTGGACCTGCTTCGTCCAGGCGGTCGCCACCTGGCCGTGCAGCAGACGGGTGTCGATGCGCACGTAGGCATACTTGATGTGACCATCGCCCAGCACGGTTCCCTCGGGAATCGCACCGGCCGCAACCGGGGCAGCCGCAGCAGCTGCGGGAGCCTCTGTGGCCGGCTGCAGCTCCTCCGGCTTCACCTTGACGCCGTCGCGCGCCTCGGTGAAAATCTCCTGCATCACAGCGACTGCGGTGTCGGCACCCATGCGGGAGCCGTACGCAGAGACGAGCATCGGCAGATTCAGGCCTGTAATGGCGACCCAATCGTCGTGCCCCTCTTCGCTGATGAGACGGGAGACCTGGTTGAAGGGAGTACCTCCCCACAGGTCGACCAGGAACAAGACGTGCTCCTGGTCGTCGAAAGTGGCGATCGCGTCAAGCAGCTTCTGGTGCATGTCGTCAGGGCCCATGTCAGGCGTCAGGACCACGGCCGCAACGTTTTCCTGCGGACCGAAGATCATGCTGCCCGATTCCATGATGCCCTCGGCGAACTTGCCGTGGCTGGCTAGGACAATACTGACCATCCAACTTCCTCCTTTTCGTCCACCCTGCTTCCTACAGAACCGATGTGAACGCGTGCAAGGCTTCACGTCTTCCTTACCATTTGCACACGATAGCTCCACATCGTTGATAAGTGTACACCTTGTGAATTGAAAACGCTTCCAGAAAAGGAAATTCTGGGTCACATTTTTTGCAACGTTTTGTGAAGAACGGTGTCTGCGATTGCCCGCCCATTTATAAAAGTAGCCCGGCCGGCGACGTCGTCGCCGGCCGGGCCGCCTGCTTCCCCGATGATCTCGGACAGATACGCGAGAAGGACGCGTCCTAGCAGTCGATGACCCTCAGGTCATGCGAGGAGCGCCCGAACGGCTTGTAGCCGTCCTCCGTGATGACGCCAGTGTCCTCGACGCGGATGCCGAACTTGCCGGGCAGGTAGATGCCGGGCTCGTCGGTCACGACGGAGCCGAGTGGGCACGGCTTGTCGTAGCCGCGGCTGAAGTTCGGGCGCTCGTGAATCTGCAGGCCGACGCCGTGGCCGAGGCCGTGCTTGAAGTAGTCGCCGTAGCCCGCGTCGCTGATGACCTTGACGGCGAGGTCCTGGATCTCCTTGCCGCGGATGCCGGGCTTGATCGCGGCGGCGCACGTCTCGTTCGTGAGGCGCACGATGTCGTACACCTTCTTCTGCTCCTCGCTCGGCTCGCCGAGGACGACGGTCCTCGTCATGTCCGCGTGGTAGTCGTGGTAGCCGGCGCCGTAGTCCATCACGATCATGTCGCCCTTCTGGACCTTGCGCTCCCCCGGCTGCGCGTGCGGGTTCGCGCCGTTCGGGCCGGACGCGATGATGCTGTCGAACGAGATGGCATCCGCGCCGTGGGTCAGCATGTATGTCTCGAGCTCGACCCTGATCTGCTGCTCGGTCATGCCAGGCTTGATGTACTCGCAGATGTGGTCGTAGGCGTCGTCCGTGATCTCCTGGGCGCGGCGAAGGAGCGCAAGCTCCTCCTCGTCCTTCACGACGCGAAGCCTCTCGGCGATGTCGTCATGCATGCGGGGGTTCAGGCAGTCGACGGATGCCTTGTTGCACTCGTTGCGGAACGCATCGAAGAACGCGAGGTCCATGGAGTCCTCGACGGCGACGACGCGGCTCTTCGTCTCGAGCACGCGCTGGGCGGCCCACCATGCGGGGCTCACGATGTCCATGTCCATCTTCCAGGGCGTGTCCCCGCCCAGGCGCTCGACGAACGTGTTGTAGTAGCGCGAGTCGGTGTGGAGCCACTGCCCGTCTGCCGTGACGAACGCGGTGTGCGCGACCTCGTCGTCGAACGTGCGCTCGGCCCCGGTCAGCCACCTCAGGTCGGGGTTGTTGCGAAGGATCACGGCATCGTAGCCGCGCTCCGCCATCATCTCTCGAAGACGCGCGACGCGTCCGGCGCATGCCTTGGCATCTGCCATGGGTAAGCCTCTTTCTCTTGTTGACCCTCAGTTCGCGCGCGAGGCCCTTCTCGCCCGCGCGCCCTACCGATGCTACTCCTTGGCGGGGGCGTGGGCGTCGCACCAGGCGGAAATGTTGTCCATCAACACGTCGTCCTCCACGACCGTCATCCGCAGGCGGCCGATGCCGTGGGGCAGGCACAGGTGGAAGCGGTTGGAGCGCGCGAAGCGGTCGCGCTTCATGGCGTCCGCGAGCGCCTTGGGGTCGACGTCGCCCGCGAACTCGCCGAGGTCGAACGTGTCGAGCAGCTCGTCCTGCATGAGGACGTCGTCCACGTCCATGAGCTCGAGGCTGCACGCGAGCCTCGCGGAGAAGCGCATGCCCTCCGCCAGGAGCGTCGACGCGGGGACGCATGCCCCGGCGACAGCCTCGAGGGAACGCGCGAACGTCTGGCCGTAGGCGAGCGAGTTCCTGATCGAGATCGACGTGGACGAGACGAGATGGCCCCGGGACTTGAGGGCGTCGACCGCGGCGGCGATCACGTCCGCGGGGTCGCCCGCCATCACGGTGTCCGCCTTGTTCCACAGCGCCTCGAACGCGTCCTCGTTCTCCGCGACGGCGGAGGCAACCATGAGGGCGCGCCCGAGCCTCGACGTCTCCGCATCCGCGGCGAGCTCCATGACGCCCGGGTCGCACAGCAGGTACTTCACGTATGTCGAGACGCCCGCGATGCGCGTGACGCCCGCGACGTCCAGGTCGCGCGGGGTCGTGGCGACCTCAACCATGCCGTCCAGGTCGCGCACCACGCACGCGAGGGGCACGCGCCCGCACCACATGGCCGTCGCGTGCGCGAGCATGGACAGCGTGTCGACGTCGCCGACGCCCAGCACCAGGTCGTCACAGGTGATGCCCGCGTTCGCGAACCCCTCGAGCGCTCGCGTGACCTCGCCCATCGTGCGCGCGGCGGGACCCGCCGGCGCCTCCATGCGGACGACCTCGAAGCCGCCGTCCGTCAGCTGGCGGCGGATGCGCTCCTCGAGCTCGGCGTCAGTACCCTCGCCCACGACGTATGCGCACAGGCGCGGCCTCCCGACGTTGCTCGCAAGGATCTTCCCCATCGTCTCCACGACGTCCGTGCCGTAGCGCACGTCGCACGAGCCGCCCGGGGCAGAGACCCAGTGGCGCGCGACGTCCTCGTATCTATCGGTCATAGTAGGCCCTTCTCCCATAGCAGCTGACCGGCCTCTGACGTCACCTGCTCAAACGACTTGTTCCTGATGTCGATCCTCAGGTCGGCCTCCCGCTCGTACAGGGGGCGCCGTACGCGGTACAGCCGGCGGGCGCAGTCCTCGTCCTTGAAGTCCGGCCTGATCTCCGGGTGCTGAATCTGCCTGAGGGAGTCCTCCACGTCCCCGTCCAGGAAGACGACGGTCCCCATGGCGTGCATGAGCTCGCAGCTGCGCGCGCCCTCCACGATGCCGCCGCCGCAGCTCACGAGAAGCGACTTCCTCCGGGCGAGCCCCTCGAGCGCCTGCGCCTCGAGCTCGCGGAAGCGCGCCTCGCCGGCGTCGCGGAAGATCTGGCACACCGTCTTTCCGGCCATGCGCTCGACCATGCGGTCCGTGTCCACGAAGTCCCGGTTGAAGAGCGCGCCGAGGTTGCGCGCGAGCGTGGACTTGCCGGCCCCTAGGAAGCCGACGAAGAATATGTGGTCGCAGCCCTCGTGGACCACGTAGCCGTTTTCCGAGTGTTTCATGCAGAGTTCCAACGCGCGAATCGATTTGACACATCGATTCTAGCATCTTGCGCGTGCGCCTCGGCGCGGGGGAAGGCCTAGTCCTTCGGCTTGAACGGGTCCTCGTGGAGCACGAGCCGCTCCCCCACGCGGAACAGGTGGGTGTACCACATGTCGCTGCGCGACAGCGGGCGCACGAGTATGGTGCGCACGCCGGCCAGGTTGCCGGCGGCGAGGTCCGTGAACACCTGGTCGCCCACGAGCACCGCCTGCTCGGCCGGGACGCCCGCGCGCGCGAGCGCCGCCCACACGGCGAACGGGGCCGGCTTCATGGCGTGGTGCACGCAGCCCATGCCCAGGCGCGCGGCGGACGCCTCGACGTCGCGACCGTGGAAGTTGTTCGATATCATGCACAGCGCCATGCCGGCATCGCGCGCACTTCTCGCCCAGGCGCAAATCCTCTGCGGGGGCTCCCACGTGTCGCGCGGGAAGCAGGTGTTGTCGCGGTCCAGCAGCACGCAGCGAATCCCCCACGAGCGCAGAAGCTCGAGGGGGATCTTGTCGACGCTGTCGAACTCGCGGTCTGGCCTTAGGATGGACATGCTAGCCCGCCTGGTCTGCCTTGGCCTTCTCGATGGCCTTCTGGTGGTCCTCGTAGGTGGTCGAGAACGTGTGGTTGGAGTAGTCGCCCTTCTCGATGATGAGGAAGTACAGGTAGTCCGTCTTGTCGGGCGAAAGCGCCGCCTTGATGGAGGCCAGGCTCGGCGTGCAGATGGGCGTGGGCGGAAGCCCCTTGTTGAGGTAGGTGTTGTACGGGCTCTGGGTCTTGAGGTCGTCCGCGGTCACCTCGCCGCCCGTGACGTAGCTCATGGTCGCGTCGCTCTGCAGCGGCATGCCGGCCTTCAGGCGATTGTAGAACACGCTCGCGACCTTGCCGCGGTCGTCCTCGCTTATGGCCTCGCGCTCGATGATGGACGCGAGCTTGATGATGTCGTAGTCGGACATCGTCACGCCGTACTGGCTCTTGATCGTGGCCTCGGCGCCCGCGAAGTCAAGCGACGCCACCTCGGACTGGTACTTGTCGAGCATCGCGGTGATCACGGTGTCGGCGGTCACGTCCTTCTCGCTGCCGAAGTCGTACTTCGTGGGGAACAGGAAGCCCTCGAGGGAGTCGTTCTGCGCGTTGGCGAGAAAGGCGTATCGCGCGGAGTAGTTCGACGCCTTTGCCTGCGCCAGGAAGTCCTTGTCAGGGATGCCGAGCGACTCGCTCACGACCTTTGCGGTCTTCTTCACGGTGAGTCCCTCCGCGACGGTCACGGTGCCCTTGTTCGAGTTGGGGCCCGTGACGAGCCTGCTCACCACCTCGGCCACGTCGCCTCCGGTCACGAAGACGTACGTGCCGCTCTTGAGCTTGGAGTCCGCCTCCTGGCGCTTCACCTCGGTCGCGAACGCCTCCTTGTCGGAAATCACGCCCGCGTCGTACAGCTTCTGCGCGATGACGGACCCGCCGGAGCCCTCGGGGATGTTCACGGTGACGGTCTTGCCGGCCTCGACGGTCTTGCCGGACTGGGCTCCGCCCAGAAGGCGCGGGACCACGACGAGGCCGATGGCGGCCACGACGGCGACCGCGGCGAGCACGAACGGCAGGAACCTCAGCCTGCCGCGCCTGCCCTGCGGCTCGGGCCGCCTGTGGCTGTGGCCGGAGCGTGCGCGCTGCGTCGTGCGCGCCGTGCGCGAGGACATGTGGCCGGAGCCGTTCGCGGACTGCATCCGCATGGCGCCGGTGCGCGATATGGGTTGGCGCCCGCCTGGGGCGGTAGCCTGGCGCGCGACCGGCCTCCCGCCCTGCGCAGACCTCTTTGCGTCGCGCCTTGCCTGCGGGCGCGCGGCGGCGCGCGTGCCCTGCCCGCCCTTGCGGGGGCCTTGCGCCGCGCGAGTGCCGTCGGCGTTCCCACGCGCGAAGTGGGCGCCCCTCCTGCCGGAGCCTTCGGACATCTGCGCTACCCCCTCTGGGCGTCAAGCCACGTCTGGAGGAAGAGCGACGCCGCGACCATGTCCACACGGCCGCGCATGCTCTTCTCGTTGTATCCCTCTTCCCTCAGGATACGCTTGGCCTCCTGCGACGACAGCCGCTCGTCCTCGAACTCCAGAGGAAGCCCGCAGGCCTCGGCGATCTGCCGCGCCTGCGCCATGACGCGCTCGGCCTGGGGGCCGTCCTCGCCGGAAAGCGTCTTCGGCCTGCCGCACACCAGCGCGTCAGGCTCGTAGTCCTCCAGCACGTAGCGGAAGCTCCGGGCGCCGCCCAGCACCTCCGCCGCAGGAAGGACCTTCACGGGAACGGCGATGGTGCCGGAGGCATCGCTTGCCGCGATGCCTATCCGGACCTCGCCGATGTCAAGCGCGAGCGCCCTCACAGGCGGACCTATGCGCCCAGGAGCTTCTTGGCGGCGTCGAGCGCGGCGTCGATGCCCGCCGCGTCCTTGCCGCCGGCCTGTGCCATGTTCGGCCTGCCGCCGCCCTTGCCGCCAACGAGGCCGGAGATCTGCTTGACCACGTTTCCGGCCGAGAAGCCCGCGGACACGGCGCCGTCGGTCGCCGCGGCCAGAAGGCCCACCTTGCCGTCGGCCTCGGACGCGAGCACGCAGGCGCAGTCGGCCCCGATCTTGTCGCGAACGGTGTCCCAGACGTTCCTGAGCTCCTTGCCGGAGATGCCGCTCAGGTGCGCGACGACGAGCTTGTACGCGCCCATGTCGACCGCGGAGCCCACGGCGTCCGCGACCTGGTTGGAGGAGCCGCCCACGAGCGCGGCCTTCAGCTTCTTCTCGGCCTCGGCCTTCTCGTCCTTAAGCTGCTCCACGCGCGCCATCACGTCCGCGGGGCGGCACTTCAGGGCGGCCGCGACCTCGTCCATCTCGGCCAGGCGCTCGTCCACGTACTCGAGGGCGCCCGCGGAGGTCACGGCCTCGATGCGGCGCGCGTTCGAACCGACGGAGCTCTCGCTCACGATCTTGAAGAAGCCGAGCTCGGCCGTGTTGCGGGCGTGCGTGCCTCCACAGAGCTCGCGCGAGAAGGGCTTGTCCTCGGTCCCGACGGACACCACGCGCACGACGTCTCCGTACTTCTCGCCAAACAGCGCGACGGCGCCGGCGGCCTTGGCCTCCTCGATGCCCATCACGTTGGTGACGATAGGCTTCGCCGCGAAGATCTGGGCGTTGACCTCGCCCTCGATGCGGGCGAGCTCGTCGGTCGTCACGGCCTCGAAGTGCGTGAAGTCGAAGCGCAGCCTATCCGGCGCCACGAGGGAGCCCGCCTGGTTGACGTGCTCGCCCAGGACCTCCTTCAGCGCGGCGTCCAGAAGGTGCGTCGCGGTGTGGTTGCGGCGAATGAGCTCGCGACGGCCGTGGTCGACGGAAGTGCTCACCGTGGCGCCCACGCTGACCTCGCCCTCCTCGACCTCGCACTCGTGGGAGGTGAAGCCGCCCTCGCGGTGCAACGTGTCCTCGACCCTCAGCTCGAGGCCGTCCGCGAAGATCCTGCCGGTGTCGCCGATCTGGCCGCCCATCTCGCCGTAGAACGAGGTGCGGTCGAGCACGACCTCGACCTTCTCGCCCTTCTTGGCGGAGGACACCTCCTCGCCGTCCCTCACGAGGGCGACGACGGTGCAGCCGTCCAGGTCATCGTGGTCGTAGCCGTCGAAGACGGTCTCGTCGAGCCTGTCGGAGAGCGCGGCCCACACGTTGTTGGCCTTGCCCCACGCGTCGCGGTTCGCCGTGGCGCGCGCACGCTCCTTCTGGGCGTCCATCGCGCGGTCGAAAGCGTCCATGTCCACGTCGTGGCCGGCGGTCTCGGAGATCTCGCGCGTGAGGTCGATGGGGAATCCGTAGGTGTCGTGCAGCTTGAACGCGACCTCGCCGGAAAGGACGTCGCCCTCGCCCAGCTTGTCGAGCTCCGCCTGGAGCATGGACTCGCCAGCGTTCAGCGTGGCGCCGAAGCGCTCCTCCTCCGCAGAGATGATGCCGTCCACGAGGGCCTTGTTCTGCACGAGCTCGTTGTAGTGCTCGCCCATGATGCGCTCGACCTCGTGCGCGTACTCGGTCAGGAACGCGCCCTGGATGCCGAGCAGGCGTCCGTGGTAGACGGCGCGGCGCAGCAGACGGCGAAGCACATAGCCGCGGCCCTCGTTCGAGGGCAGGATGCCGTCCGCGATCATGAACGTCACGGCGCGGGAGTGGTCGGCGAGGATGCGGAGGCTCTTGTCGCAGGGGTTCGTGGAGCTCGCGCCATACTTCTTGCCAGAGAGCCTCTCGCCGAGCTCGATGAGCGAGCTCATGACGTCGCCCTCGTAGTTGGAGCCCTTGTGCTGCATGATGGCGGCCATGCGCTCCAGGCCCATGCCGGTGTCGATGTTGCGGTGCGGGAGGTCCGGCATGGAGCCGTCCTCCTGACGGTCGTACTGCGTGAAGACGAGGTTCCAGAACTCGAGGTAGCGGTCGCCGTCGTCACCGGGCTTCTCGCCCTCGAACTCCGGGCCCTGATCGAAGTAGATCTCGGAGCACGGGCCGCACGGGCCGGTCGGTCCCGCCGCCCAGAAGTTGTCCTCCTCGCCCAGGCGCGAGATGTGGTCGTACTCGACGCCCTGCGCGTGCCAAAGCTCGATGGCCTCGTCGTCGTCCTCGAAGACCGTCATGTACAGGCGGTCCTTCGGGAGCCCCAGGTGCTCGGGGCTCGTGATGAACTCCCACGCCCACGCGATCGCGTCGGCCTTCGTGTAGCCGCCGAAGCTGAAGTTGCCCAGCATCTCGAAGAACGAGAGGTGGCGCGCATCGCCGATGTTGTCGATGTCGTTCGTGCGCAGGCACTTCTGGCAGGAGGTCGCGCCGATCTCCTTCATGGTCTTCGTGCCCTGGTAGTACTCCTTGAACTGGTTCATGCCGGCGTTCGCAAGGAGGAGCGACGGGTCCTCGGGAATGAGGGAGGAGGACGGGTAGAGCTTGCAGCCCTTGCCCTCGAAGAACTTGAGGAAGTCCTCGCGGATTTCCGCGGTAGTCATGTTCTTATAGTCAGCAGTGCTCATGGTTCTCCTTGTTGACGGCCTCGCGGCATGGCGAGACCTCGTTGGCAATTTTCCGCTAGCGCATAATACTACGATTCGATGGAGACGTTGCGGACGCCAATCCCCATCTACTTGTGCAAATCCTTATCATGCCCAGACTCTTGGTCGCGCGTCCGGCCGCCCCGGCACGCCCGCGCCCGCTCGACGGCGTCCGAGAGCGCGTCCGCGAGGACGTGCGCATGCGCCTTCGGCGGCTCGTCCGCCACGGGCGCCTCGGTCTGGGCGCCGTCCACCAGCCGCGACCCCATGAAGAACCGGTCGTCGTCCAGGGCGTCGAACGCGGGCTCCACACCACCGTGGGCGTCGTGGAACGGCGTCCCCTGGAACAGCGCCCCGTCGTAGGACACGAGCTGCCTTCCGCTGCGGCTCTCGAAGTAGTACACGAACACGCTCTTGATGGCCGCGGTCAGCGGCACGGCAAGGAGCATGCCGAGCACTCCCCCGAGGCTGTTCCCGATGAAGAGGCCGACGAGCGAGAGCGCGGGGTGGATCTTCACGGCGGACCTCATCACCAGGGGCGACACGACGTTGTCCGTCAAGTTCTGGATCACGACGGACCCCAAGAGCGCCACGATGGCGAGCATCGGGCTCTCGAACAGCGCCAGCAGCACGGCGAACGCGACGGCGACCCACTCGCCGATGACGGGGACGAAGTGCAGCACGCCCACCAGGATCGCGGCGAGCCCCGCATACGGATGCCCCACGAGCGCGAGGAACACCCACGAGAGCAGCCCGTCGAACACGGACGTGATGACGGTGCCGCGCATGTAGCCGCCCATGGAGCGGCTCATGACGGCGAGAAGGACCGACAGCCCGCGCTCGTGGCGCGGCCCGGCGATCGTGATGAACTCCCGCGCGATGACGGGATAGTCCTTCGCGAACCAGTACGCGAGGACGAGCCCGAGGCACAGCGTCGCGAAGCCGTTCACGAACGACACGGCACTGCTCATGAGGCCCGACGAGAGCCTCTCGGCCAGCTCGGAGGACGTCTTGATGCCGATGCCCGAAATCGCGTTCACGGCCTGGTTCACGCTTTGCTGCACGTCGGCGTTTTCCGCGTTGCCGTAGCGCCGCCAGAAGCCGTCGACGGAGGTCCTGACCTTGATGACGTACGTCGGGACCTTGCGCAGCACCTCGGCGAGCTGCTCCACGAACGGGGGCATGAGCAGCAGGAGCACACCCACGATCACCGCGACGAGCACGAGCAGCGCCACGAGCGCCCCGATGGTGCGGTTCACGCCGTGGTCCTCGAGGAAGTTCGTGAGCGGGCTGCACACGAAGCCCATCACGACGCCGGCGAGCAGGAGCTCCACCGCGGGCCAGATAAAGCCCATGGCCCAGACGCAGATGCCGAACACGACGGCGACGCCGATGAACGCCCACGCCCGTATGCCGAGGCTCCTGAAGATTCCCAGGGCGTCCCTCTGGCCCGCGCCCGTGTCCCTCTCGTCCAAAACGTTCCCTCGCAACGCGTCCTCCATGCACGGCGCCCGCTAGCGCATAAGGCCCTCGGGGTCGATCTTCTCCTGGACCTTCTTCAGCGTGCGCCTCAGCAGCCTCGACACCTGCACCTGCGAGATGCCGAGCCTCTTCGCGATCTCGACCTGCGTGAGGCCGTCGATGAAGCGCATGCGGATGATCTCCTGCTCGCGGGGCGAGAAGTCCTTGATCGTGTCCTCGATGACCATGCGGTCGTCCGAGGCGGCGAGGTCCTCGTCCTCCGTCGCGTAGTGGTCGATCACGGACGGCGCGTCATCGTCGTCGCCCTGGCCCGTGCCCTCCAGCGGCACGGAGCTGTACGCGCTCGAGGACTCCATGGCCTCGAGCACCTCGTCGACGGACGTTCCGAGCTCCTTCGCGATCTCCTCGACGGACGGCGAGCGCTGCAGCTCCTTCGTGAGCTCGTCCGTCACCTGGTTCACCTTGGATGACAGCTCCTGCAGGCGACGCGGCACGCGCACGGACCAGCCCTTGTCGCGGAAGTGACGCTTGATCTCGCCCATGATGGTGGGCGTGGCGAACGTCGTGAACTCGAGCCCGCGCGACAGGTCGAAGCGGTCGATGGCCTTGATGAGGCCGATCGTGCCCACCTGCACGAGGTCGTCGAGGGGCTCGCCCCTGTTCTTGAACTTGGAGGCCAGGAAGCGCACGAGGTTGAGGTGGCTCATGATGAGCTGCTCGCGGGCCTCCTCGTCCCCCTCCTCCTTGTAGCGCCTGAACAGCTCCCTCGTGCGGTCCTTGTCCCACGCGAGCTTGCCCTTCGGCATCCTGGACGAGATGCGCCTGCGCGGCGCGACCTCCGTCCCACGCTCGCTGCTATTGGGCATCGGTCCCGCCAATCCCCTTCACGAGGACGAGCTCGCCGGCGTCCGTGACCTCGCAGCTGTCGCACACGGCGTCCAGCAGGAGCTCGACGAGGGAAAGGTCCTCGCCATCCTGCGACTGCTCCGGCTCCTGGTCGCCAAGCGAGAAGGACATGGACACGCCGTCCGCGGCGATGGCGAAGCTCACGTCGCACGTCGCCGGCCGCGTGGCGCAGCTGTAGACGAAGCCCTCCTCCGCGGCCATGCGCAGGTCCTCGACCTCGTCCACGTTCATGTCGCACAGCACGGCGAGGTTCGCCGCCGTCATGCGGACCACCCTCGCGAACTCCGGCTCCGCCGGCACGCTCAGGCGGACGCTCTTCTCCTCTGTCATGCTCTCCCCTACTCGGACGCGTTCGCGTCGCGCTCGTCCTTCTCGTCCTTTTCGTCCGTCGCCTTCGCAGCGGCCCCTCCGACCTCGCCGTACGTGACGTAGCCGGTGCCGCCGTGGGACTGCTCCTCCGGGGCCGTCTCGGGCGCGGGCGGCTCGTCGGCCTTGGGCGCCTCGATGGCGGCCGCACCGTCGCCCCTCTTCAGGTGGTGGGCGCCTGGCGCCTGCGGCACGCCGGTGATCTTGGATACGATCCCGCTCGCCGCGTCTGCGGCGGCGCTCGTCACCTGGTTCACGACGTCGGTCACGCCGGCCGCCGTCCCGGAGACCGTCGAGACGTCGCCCAGGATGCCGTTCACCTTGCGCAGGCCCTCGTTCGCCTCGTCCAGCGCGACAGAGGCCTTCGCCACGATGGGGTCCACCTGCTTCAGGCTGGGCTGGAGGTCGTCCATGGCGCCGTCCAGCTTCGCGATCACGGGCTGGACCTGCTCTATGGTCTCGTTCGCCGCACGCGTGACGTCGTCCACGGCGCCGCGTGCGCGGCGTATGGTGAGCGCAAGCTCCACGACCGCCCAGATGCCCGCGACGACCAGCACGATGAGCAGGATGCTCAGGGGTGACATCTCCATTGCCTTGCCCTTCTCCCTAGGCCACGGGACCCGTCCGGCGGACCCCCATGGTACGTGTTACGTAACGCATTCTACCCATTCGCGCTGGGTTTTCCACCGTCCGTTCCCCCGGCGTCCTCCAGGTCCTGGCGGTCGCGGGCGGAGGCCTCGAGGCGCCAGGACTCCCAGCCGCGCGGGCTTGGATGGAAGAACGCGCCGCGCTCGAGGCCGTCCGGCAGGTAGCGCTGAGGCACCCAGCCGAGCGGGTAGTCGTGCGGGTACAGGTACGTTCCGTAGTCCTCGGACCCGGGCCGGTGGCGGTCGCGCAGGTAGCTGGGCACGTCGCGGCGCGGGCCGTTTCGCACCTCGTCCAGGGCGGCGTCGATGCCGGCCTCCGCGGCGTTCGACTTGGGCGCGAGCGCCACGTAGAGCGCGGCCTGCGCCAGGTTGATGCGGCACTCCGGGTAGCCGATGACCTCCGCGGACCGAAACGCGGCCTCCGCGACCAGAAGCGCCTGCGGGTCCGCGTTGCCCACGTCCTCCGACGCCTGGATCATGATCCTGCGCGCTATGAACTTGGGGTCCTCGCCCGCGTCGATCATGCGCGCGAGCCAGTAGAGCGTGGCGTCCGGGTCGCTGCCGCGCATGGACTTGATGAACGCCGAGATGACGTCGTAGTGCATGTCGCCGGCCTTGTCGTACGGCTGGCCGTGGCGCGGGTTCGCCTCGAGCACGTGCCTTGCGCCTATGGTGACGGGGTGCTCCGCGCTCGCGGCGGTTGGGTCGCCGGCGGGAAGCGCCATCTGGCTCGCGAGCTCGAGCGACGTGAGCGCGGCGCGGGCGTCGCCGCCCGCCATGGTCACGATCTCGCGCATGGCGTCGTCCTCCAGCTCGAACGCGCCCGCGAGCCCCTGGGCGTCCGTCAGCGCGCGGCGCACGATCTTCTCGATGGACGCGTCGTCCAGGTGCTCGAGCTCCACCACGCGCGAGCGGCTGATGAGTGCGGAGTTCACCTCGAAGTACGGGTTCTCCGTCGTGGCGCCCACCAGCACGACCACCCTGTCCTCCACCGCGTGCAGCAGGGCGTCCTGCTGTGTGCGGTTGAAGCGGTGGATCTCGTCCACGAAGAGTATGGTGCGCCGGCCACCGGTGAGCAGGCGCTGCTCCGCGGCCTCGATCTCGCGGCGCAGGTCCTTCACCGTGCCCGTGATGGCGGACACCTCGACGAACTCCGCGTGCGTCGTGTTCGCGATGATGCGCGCGAGCGTGGTCTTGCCCGTGCCGGCCGGCCCGTACAGGATGACGGAGGACAGCGTGTCGTGCTCGATGGCACGGCGCAGCCAAGAGTCTGGCCCCACGGCCTGCTCCTGGCCCACGTACTCCCCGAGCGTGCGTGGGCGCATGCGGGCGGCGAGCGGCGCGTTCTGCCGGCGCACCCTGCGCTCCGACTGAGAGAACAGCGTGTCCATGGCCGCCCCTACGCCCTGGCGCCGTCGAAGTAGCTGCGGCTGGGGAAGATCTCGCGCGCCTTGGGGAACAGCGCCTCGCACGTGGCGACGAAGTAGTCGTCCGTCATGGCGCTGATGAAGTCGACGACGCACTGGTCCGGGTCCGCCTCCCAGTCGTAGCGGCGCCCATAAAAGGACAGCCTGCGACCGAGCGGCAGGATGTGGTGGGCGAAGATCGCGGCGGACTCGTCCCCGGCCTCGAGCGCGTTCAGCTCGTGCTCGTACAGTGCCGAGAAGAGCTCGCGCACCGGGCCCGCGAAGTCACCGTTTACCTCGGCGGAGCCATAGATCCTCTGGTAGTTCTCGCGCTTGGCGCGCGAGAGCTCCGCGAAGCCCTCCTCGCTCATGGCGATGTACGGCTTGCCGATGCTGTTCTCCACCACGTCCGTCACGAACGCGGAGAGCGCCCACGCGTTGTAGGCGCCGCCGAGCCCGTCCTCGAAGTCCTTCTCGCCCACGAGGCCGGCGCGGATGGCGTCCTGGCGGTCCTTCCCCACGTAGGCGATGATGTCAGATATGCGCATGACGCAGCCCTCGAGCGTCATGGGGCGCAGGCGGGCGATGGTCGCGTCGCCGGACTCCCAGCAGCCGTCGACCACGCGGTCGAACGTGTCGAAGTCGTTCAGGCCGCTCGTCTCGAAGCGCTGGCGCTCGAACTCGCCGTTGTGGCAGATGACGCCGTCGAGCGTCTGGAGCGAGACGTTGCGGCCCTCCAGCACGTCGAGCACGCGCACGCTCTGCACGTTGTGGCGGAACCACCTGCCCGTGCGCTCGTGGAAGACGTCGTGCAGGAAGCGCTCGCCCGCGTGGCCGAACGGCGTGTGGCCGAGGTCGTGCCCGAGCGAGATGGCCTCGATGAGGTCGAGGTTGAGCCCGAGCGCGCGGCCGATGTCGCGCGCGACGCGGCTGACGAGCTGCTCGTGGAGGCCGCGGCGGGTGAGGTCGTCGTTCTGGCGGAACGAGAACACCTGCGTCTTGCCGTTGAGGCGGTTGTACGCGGGCGTGTGCACGATCTTCTCCGCGTCGCGCACGAAGGCCGGGCGCACGCAGGTGTCGAGGTCGCGCTGGGTGACGTCGCGCCTGATGACGGCCGAGTTCTTGCAGGCGAACGGGCTGAGCCCGCCTGCGGCCGCGAGCGCGCGGACCTGGTCTGCCACCTGGGCCGAGACCTGCATGGGCATGTCCGGCGCCATGCGGTTGACCCTTGCGTCTGGCGTTTCCTGTGTTGGCATGGGGTACCTCTCTTGTTCTTTGGCTCCGGATACCCTACCCCAAACGGTGGACGAGAATGCGCGCCATGCGCCATATGTGGCGTTACCGTGCATCCTGGGGCTCGCTGCCGCGCGACTGCGCCAGGAAGCACGCCTCCGTCGCAGGGAGCACTGTGAGGCCGAGCCTGCGCTGCAGCCGCACGGACGCCACGTTGTCTGGCCACACCTCGCACCACGGCGTCTGGCCGCGGTCGAGCACCTGGCAGATCTTCGCGGACTCGAGCGCGAGGGCCCAGCCGTGGCGGCGGAAGTCCTCGAACACCTCGAGCATGCCCATGGAGCCCTCGGTCTGCTCGCCCACGAAGCCCACGAGCTCGTCGCCCGCGAACGCGCCGAGCACGTCGCCCGCGCGCAGGAGCTCGAGCGTCTGCGCGTCCGTCTGGTACTCCGGGTGCGTCATCCGCTGGCGCACGGCCGAAAGGTCGGCCTCGCCAAGCGGGCGCACGGGATGGGCCGCGTCTGGCCTGGGGCGCGCCTTCTTGCGGTAGATGGCCAGGTGCACGGGTTCCTTTGCGGGAAGGCCGAGCCAGCGGCCGAGGTCGTCGGCAAGCGAGGGCTCCAGGCAGAGCGTGACGGAGTCGCGCATGAGCGCGCACGCGACGTCCCTAGCAAGCTCCGGGTCCGTGGCCCACACCATCTGCATGCCGCCGGGCTCGCGGAGCGCCACGCAGCCGGGCCGTGCGCAGATGACGGTGCCGATGCCGCGGCGCAGGCACTCTGCCAGCGGAAACGTCCGGCGCGGCGCCTTTGCCAGCAGCGCCTTTGCCCGCGCACGCAGCTCCTGCTGCGGCGTGGACGCCTGCTCCATCACGAGGCCGAGCCTGCGTGCGACCTGCCGCGACCCCGCGGGGCCCGGGTGCTCGAAGCCGTCTGCCATGAGGGCAGCGTCGTGGTCTAGCAGGCCGGCGCCGTCCACCACGCGCATGCCGCCGAAGCGCGACGCCTGCTCGCGGATGAGCCGCGGCACAACCTCGAAGCAGCTCATGCGGTGCGACGGCCACGCGTCCTCGTCGTGCCACAGCGGTGTCGCCACCCACGTGGGCACGTCCTCCCAAAGCCGCGCCACCTGCTCCAGATACGAGCGCACGTCCCGCGTGACCAGGCGCTCGCGGCACGGCTCGTAGCGGTAGTTCGCGCCGAGCGCCACGACGATGACCGCCGGGTCTATGGTGGGCGCAAGGCCGTACAGGGTGCCCGGCTGGAACACCTGGCCGCCCACGCCCTGGTTCACGACGTCGAGCCCAAGCTCGGCCGCAAGCAGCGTGGGCCACGCGAGCGCGGGGTCGTCCACCACGAAGCCCTGCGCGATGGAATCGCCCAGCACCAAGAGGTCGCGGCGCTTCTTGACCGGCTCGACGAAGCTCCCGTTGCCTACGACGGAGCGCAGCGTGCAGCCGCGCAGGCATGGCAGCCACACGCGCACGTGGTGCGTGTCGCCCATGCCGGGCAGCTGCATGATGCCCTCCGCCGGCGCGGCAGAGGGGTCGTCCAGCGTGAACGTCACCTGGGCGTCGCCGGTCGCGGGCACGCGCACGCCAAGCGGGCGGCCGTCCACCTCGCAGGAGAGGCCGTCGTGCATGCGCGCCTCCCCGCGTGCGTCCACGTACCTCAGGACCTCACGCGTGCCCACGGGCTCGCCGTCAAGGCGCACCTCCACCGCGACCTCGGACGAGTCCGTCGTGAACTCCAGGCATACGCCGGCGGTCGCGCGGCCCATCTGCCGGTAGAGGCCGGGATGCCATGCCTGGCAGCTGCCCATGGCGCGCATCTGGTCGGCCGAGAAGCGCCACGGGCGTATCCAGCCCTCGAGCTCGGGCTCGTGGCGCACGGCCCCATGCAGAAGGTCGGCGGCGTCCACGCGCACGAGCGCGAAGCCCGGCACCTCTCCCCTTGTCATGTCGCTCAGCCTCATCCACCAGCTCCGTCTTGCCTTGCCGCGAGGGCGCACCCGCGCGCCTGTGCCCCTATTCTTGCAGATACCTTTTCGCGACGCCATACGCCTCCACGAGCCTCGGCAGGCTCCAGCTGGCGTTCGCCGGGCTCGTGGACGGAAGCCTCGTGGCGGGAATGCCCAGCTCGGGCTCTATGTAGCGACGATACAGCCTGTGCGAGGCCGCGCCGGTGCAGAAGATCGCCCGTATGGGCGCGTGGTCCAGCACGCGGGCGCGAAGGTCGTTTGGGACGGCGTCGCGTATCGATGCGTCGCTCGCGCCCACGATGGTGCAGCTCCTGAGCACGTCGTCCAGGGCGAAGTGGTGGAGAAGCGCGAGGGCGCGGCACTCCTCGCGGCACGTGGGCGGCTCTTCTCCGCAGATCGCGGCCATCACGCGCCAGAAGCGGTTCTGCGGGTTGCCGTAGTGGTAGCCCACCTCGCGCGACTTCGGGCTCGGCATCGTGCCGAGCATCAGCACGCGGCTGTGCGCGTCGAACACCGGCTCCAGCGGGGAGTCCACGTGCGTCGCGGGCCCCTTGGGCGCCGCCACGCGCTACTCCCCCTCGCGCACGGGCTCGTACGTCTGCTGGCCGTCGTCCAGCCTGAGCATCAGCAGGTTGCCGAAGCCCGCGCCGCCCGCCGCGCCGCAGTCGATGTCCCAGCGGTCCGCGACGCCGCCGGTCTGGGCGCTCGCGCCCACCATCACCATGCGGCAGAGGCCGTTCTCGTCAAGCGGCAGGCGGTCCGGCAGGTCGGCCATGCCCTGCAGGTACGGCGTGGGCGTGTGGCCCGCGATCACGATGGGCCCGCGCCCGTCCGAATCCAGGAGGCCCGTTGGCTGGCCCCAGAACTCCTCGCGAATCCACACCAGGTCCTCGGGGCGCTGCGTCTCGAGCATCGCGCGCAGGTCGTCGTCGCTCCACCCCATCGCGTACGCGCCGTCGTCCGCGGCCTGGGTCGCCTCGTCCTTCTCGCCCGCGCGCTCGAACGGCACGCCCGGCCGGATGCCTGCGTGCACCATCGCGTACGGGCGGCCGGACACGAATGCGTACGCGTACAGCGGCAGGTTCGCCACCCAGTCCAGAAGCTCCACGCGCTCGCCCTCCGGCAGGGCGGAAAGGCCGTCCATCGTGGTGCCGGCGCCGTTCATCTCCCAGTTCACCTGGTTCATGCCCTCGTCCGGAGCCTCCAGGTACGTGAGCATCAGGTCCTCGTGGTTGCCCATCAGCACGGTCGAGCCCGGCAGCTCGCGGCAGATGCGCAGCACCCCCACGGGGTCCGGCCCGCGGTCGATCATGTCGCCCAGCATGAATATGCGGTCGTCGTCCGCCGGCGAGACGCGCTCCAGCAGCCGCTCGAGCGTCGCCCTGTGTCCATGCACGTCCGAAAACGCATACGTCGCCATGCGTGCCCCCAAAGTCAGCCGCGGCCACCTGCCCATGCCAGCCGCCGCCAGGATCTCGTGCCCAGTAATTACAGAGTCTAGCGCCTTGCGCGCCCGCGCGCACGCCGGCGCGCCTCGTGCAGCTTCCACGGCGCCGTCGAGCCCACGTCCACGTAGCGCCCGCGCTCGCGCGGCGGCTGCGACTCGCTCAGGCGGATCTGCCGCACGAGCTCGGCCATCGTCGCATCGAAGCTCGCCTTGCGCAGCCGGCACTCCCACACCACCAGCACGGTCCAGCCGTCGCTCACCAGGATGCGCGCGTCGCGCTCGTCGCGGTTCACGTTGCGCTCGAACTTCGCCGACCAGAACGCCACGTTCGACTTCGGCAGCGGCAGCGAGCAGTGCGGGCAGCGGTGCCAGAAGCACCCGTTCACGAAGATGGCGACCCTACGGCCCGGAAAGCAGATGTCCGGCTTGCCCGCCGCCTTCTTCCAGTGCAGCCTGTAGCCAGAGAGCCCCGCCTCGCGCAAGGCCTTTCTCACCTTGAGCTCCGGCTTCGTGTTCTTGCTCTTGTTTGCCTGCATCACGTGATGCGTGGCCTCGCTCACCATGCGACCGCTATGCCTCCGGCTCCGGCGCGGACGGTCCCACGGGGTCGTCGGGGTCCGCGTGCTGGCCGCTGAAGTTGAGGTTGCGCGTCAGCTCCTCCGCCTCGCGCTCGTCAAACCCGGGCGAGAAGAACGCGTCCTCCGCCCCCGCGACCTCTGCCAGCGCCGCATCGTAGCGCTCCCAGAAGCCGTCCGTCGACACGCTTCCGTCGAACGGGTTCTTCCACGCGCGGTGCGCGCGGTTGTCGAAGTCCGACGTGCGCTCCGCGCGGTCGCGGTGGGCCATCGCGCTGTACAGCGAGTAGCGCTTGTGCCCCAGCCTGCGCTCCAGCGGCGCCAGCACCCGCGTCTTGCCCTGACCCGGCGCGTAGAACAGGCGCTGCATGAGCCTGAACGACTTGACGGCGTGCGTGTAGCAGTCCTGGTCGAGCGTGCGGCTGTACGTCCAGAGGTTCATGTAGAAGTACAGCTTGTCGATGACGGCCAGCGTCGCGTCGTCCGCGCGCAGCACCTCGCGGTACGGCTTGAACGTGCGGACGGTCAGGCCGGTCTTCGCGTACAGCACCATCTCGTCCAGGTCGCGCTCGATCTCCGCGTGCACCTCGTCGCCGTCGGACCTGTCAAGGCCGCTCACGCCCGCGTCGCACAGCGCGTACTGGTACGCGTACACCAGCGGGTGCATGGACCGGTCCAGCAGGTAGTGGCACAGGAAGCCCGCCGCGTACGCGTCGCCCACCGGGCGCTCGTCGCGGGTGAGCATGGTCAGCGCGTCGCGCAGGGCGCTCAGGAGCCTGGCCGGCTTCGCGTGGTGCATGAGCCCGCCCACGCGGTTCTCTCTTCCCACAAGCGGGTCCGCCACGAGATAGAACAGCGGGTCGGGACCCTGGTTTCCCAACAGGAAGGCCTGACGCTGCTGTTGCGTGACAAACCCCCGGCTCGCCGAGACGTCGTCATAGGCATCCTTGCCAAAGAAGTCATGCGTCAAAATTGCAGGCATCCGTCATCTCCTTATGGAACGGGGCTCGCACCGTGCTCGCCCCATACGGCCTAGTGGATAAGTATCGCAGATGCGCCGGTCCCCCACCTTGAAAAACGCAACATCGCGACGCCTCGCACGCACCACGCACACAGCGCGCACACCTTTGCGCCCGGCGACGCCGTCCGGACGCGCGCCGCAGACGCGCCACGACGTTCGTGCCCCATGCGCCGCCTGACGTACCGCTTACGGCAGCCTTTCGAAAACATTTCATAAGTTCTTCTAGAATTGCCTCGTCTATGCAAGGGGCCGGGTCCACAGAAGGGATCGCCAACATGGCAAAGCAGAAGTTCACAAGGGCCGAGAAGAGCTGGATTATGTACGACGTGGGCAACTCCGCCCTCGTCCTTCTGGCCACGAGCATCATCCCCATCTACTTCAAGTCGCTCGCGGACGGGCCAGCCCTCGTGGCGTGGAGCTACGGCGAGACCGTCGCCTCGCTCGTCATCGCGCTGCTCATGCCGATCCTCGGCAGCATCGCCGACATGCAGGGCATGAAGAAGAAGTTCGTCGTGGGAACCGTCGGCACCGGCGTCGTCGCCACGGTGGCGATGGGCTTTCCGACCGGCGCGATGGCGTTTCTCGTCATCTACGTGATCTCGTCCATCATGCTGAACACGTCCATCGTGTTCTACGACGCGCTCTTGGTGGACGCCACGACGGACGAGCGCATGGACGAGGTGTCGAGCCAGGGCTACGCCTGGGGCTACATCGGCAGCTGCGTGCCGTTCATAGCGTGCCTCGCCATCGTCCTTACCAGGCCGTTTGGCATGAGCTTCCAGAACGCCATGCAGATCGCCTTCGTGATCACGGCCGCGTGGTGGGTGGCGTTCACCATCCCCATGCTGAGGGACGTCGAGCAGACGCACTACAAGCCGCGCGAGGACCACGCGATCTCGAAGGCGTTCCACGGCATCGGCGCCACGCTCAGGAAGATCTGGGCCGACAAGACCCTGCGCTACTTCATCATCGCGTACTTCTTCTACATCGACGGCGTCCACACCATCATCAAGCTCTCGACCAGCTACGGCTCCGACCTGGGCATCGACGGCACCCAGCTTGTCCTCGCCCTTCTCGTCACGCAGTTCGTGGCCTTCCCGTCCGCCATCGCGTACGGCAAGCTCGGCCGCAAGTTCGGCACGAAGACCATGCTGCTCGTGGGCATAGCGGGCTACACGTTCATCACGCTGTTCGCGGCGTTCTTCCTCAGGAGCGCCATCGAGTTCTGGTTCCTGGCCATCATGGTCGGACTGTTCCAGGGCGGCATCCAGGCGCTGAGCCGCTCCGAGTTCGGCAAGCTCTGCCCGAAGGAGCACGCGAACGAGTACTTTGGCTTCTTCGACATCTTTGGCAAGTACGCGGCCATCATGGGCACGTTCATCGTTGGCACGATGACGGCGCTCACCGGCTCCGGCTCGCTCGGCGTGTTCTCGATCGTCATACTCTTCGTGATCGGCTTCATCATGATGCGCAAGGTCCCGGATCGCCCCGCCACGCAAGGCGAGGAGTAGCGCGTACTATCGCGGAAGAGCGTCCTCGGGAATCTCGAGCGCTCCGCCCGACCTCGCAATGGCCTCCATGACCTTCGCCACGGAGTCGTCTGCGGCGTCGCCAATGTGGTAGCGCGCCGCACTCCGCGCGACCGTGCTAGCGTTCGAGACCGCAAACGCGTGCGCGACCTCGCCCATCAGCGCCACGTCGTTCTCCGAGTCGCCAAAGAACGCGACCTCGTCGCGGGTGATGCCCAGACGCTCCAGCAGCGGCGCGAGCGCGGTGGCCTTGTTCCACCCACGCGGCAGCACGTCGAAGAACTGCGGGGACGGCCGCACGAAGTCGAACTCCGGGAAGCGCTCCCTCAGATCGTTGCGGATGGCCCCCATGGGCTCGGCGCTCTCTCCCATGTAGGCAAACCCCGCCGTCACGATCTTCGCGTCGGGCACCCGGCCAAGCCTCCTTCCCTCGGAGACCGTAAGCCCCGTCCTTCGCCCATACGCCTCCACGTCGCGCTCCGTCGTGCCGGAAAGTATGACGTCCGCGGACGGACGGCCGCCCTTCTCGCCCGTCGGCACATACACCACAAGCGCAAAGTCCGGGTTGTCCAGGCAGTACGCCTCCAGCCGCTTCAGCGCGGGTAGGTCGAGCGGACGCTCCAGCACAAGCTCGCCGTCCACGTACACCTGCTTGCCGTTCGCAAGGATGCCCGTGGCAAAGCAGCTCTCGTCGCCGCCAAAGAACGGGTACAGGTCGACCGCCTCGCGCCCGGTCGCGGGGCCAAACTGGATGCCCGCGTCCCGCAGCTCGTGAATCGCCCTCACCGACCGCTCGGACACGCGGTCGCGCCCAAACGGCTTCAGGGTCCCGTCCATGTCGCAAAGCACAAGCTTGATCATGACAATCCATTCCACGCGTCGTCGCCGCATCCGTCGGCGCCAAGGCCGCGGCCTTGCCAAACGTCACCGCCCGGCAAGTCGATGGTAGCAACGCGCGCGACGCGCGGCGCAAGTTCACGCGGATAGCATCCGCGGGCAGCGCAAAAAGCACGATTGACCCACGTCCCCCAAGTGCTACTTTCAAAGGCAGCACAGGCGATCGGGAGGGGCGGCACCCATGCGTGACACAGACGCTCACACGGCAGGCGCGCGGCAGGACTCACGCGTCCAGGCGCTGCTCGAGGCCGCCCGTGCCGCCATCTGCGCACAGCCTTCGCGCGGGCAAGAGGCGCGGGCCGACGTCCGTGCGCTCGCGCCTTTCGCAGAGGCCGTCTCCGCGACGGAGGCCGTCGACCTGCTCGAGCGCGCATCGGCGTTTGGCCAGGTCGACGTGGTCGACGCCGTATGGGATGCGTTCGATGGCGACTTCGCCTACACCGGCTGGGCGCTCGCCCTCGCGCTGCGCTGCGCCTGCGAGGACGTGGCGCGCGACCTTCTCGCCCGTGGCGTCGACCTCCTGGGAGACTTCCGCAAGCCGCGCAGGCTGCGCGCTCTCATGCCGCACGAGGGCACGTTCACGCGCTTCGACCTCACGCGCGAAAGCCCGACGCTCTTCCTCAACAACATGGACCACACCGTCTCGACGGAGGTGTTCGAGCCGTTCACCGGCGTGGAGCAGCTTGCGGGATGCCCGTACGCGCGTAAGACCAGCGTGGCGGACGCGTGCGCGTGCGTCCTTCGCCTCGCGCGGGACGGGCTGTTCGACGCGACGGTGTTCGACGACCTGTTCCGCGCCGCCGTCGTCAGGGCGTGGCACGCGCTGCGCCACCCCACGAGCCGCGACCCCAAGACGGCCGAGGCCTGCTTCGACCTCGGTCGCCGCATGCTCGCCCTCCACCGCGAGCGCGGCATGGGAGACGCGAACGTCGAGCTCGTGCTCGGCAACCTCGTCGTGCCGCGCGCGGACCGCTCCGTCGTCGGGTTCGTCTGCAAGAACGCGCCGGACGTCTTCCTCGGCCGCATGATGGCCCTCGACTGGCTGCGCGCGGACGTCGACCTCCTGCGCGCCATGGTCCCGCTGCTCAGCCCCGGCACCCCCGCGCAGAACGCGGAGCTCCTGCGCATCATGGCGGGCGCCGGCCACATGCAAGAGGTCCAGACCGTGGCCGCATGGCCCCACGCGCTCGATCCGGCAAGCGCCGACGCCGCGATCCAGGCCGCGTCCGCCGCCGGCCACGCGGAGGCCGCGACGTGGCTCCTGGCCCGCAAGCAGGGCGTGCCCGCGCACGCCGCCACGGGCGAGAAGAACGCACGCCCCGCGCCCGCGCCCGCCATCGATGCCACGACCGCCGCCTTGCCGCACCGCGCCTGCGTCCCCGCCGCGCCCGCGGCGCCTGCCAGCGCAAACGCTCCCGCAGCCCCCACTGACCCCGCGCCCACCTCCCCCGCGCCCGACGCCACAGACACCCGCCACACCGAGCGCGAGGAGCTCGCCAGCCGCGTCGTCGACCTCGCGCGCGGGCTCATCGTCGCGGAGAACCCGTTTCTCGCCTCGTCGTTTGCCCTGCTAGACCTCGAGCCCGCGCACGGTGGCGCCACGTTTTCCACAGACGGGCGCACCGTGAGCTTCGACGTCGACCGCGCGCTCGCCGCGTTCACCGCCACGCGCGAGGCCCCGATCCACGACCTCATGCACGTGCTGGTCCACTGCCTCATGCTCCACCCCTTCGTCGGAGCGACCGTCGACCGCGCCGCCTGGGACCTTGCGGCGGACATCGTGGCCGAGGCCCTCGCCGCGGAGGTCGTCGGCCCGCGCGACGACGACCGCGGCCGTCACACAGAGGCCGCGCTCGACCTCATCGAGTCCACGCTCGGCGCGCGCGTCACCACGGAGCGTCTGTACCACGCCCTGCGCCGCGGCGCGTTCCAGAACGCGCGCGCGGACTGGCAGCGACTCTTTTTCGTGGACGACCACGCGCCGTGGTACCACGAGGAGTCCCCGCAGCGCCCCGCGCGTCCCGGTGCGGCCGAGAAGGACGCGGACGCCTCGGGCGAGGGCACCGGCCAGGGGTCTTCTCAGGCGGGCCCGCAGGCCGGGGACTCCCCCAAAGCCGCAGACGGCGATTCCGGCCAGGGCACCGAACCGGCAGAGCCGCAGTTCGCGGACGCCGACGATGCCAGCCCCAACGACCGCGCGCCGCAGCCGGCGGGCTCCGACTACCGCGACGGCATGTCCGACGGCGCGGAGGGTCCAGCCGCCAGCGCGGACGGCTCCCGGCAGGTCATGGCCCCCGCCGACGCCGACGGCGCGGACCACGTGCCCCCGCGCGGCCCTCAGGTATCGGGCCCGCGGCAGGAAGACGCCCAACGTCCCGCGCGCCCCTCCGCGCAGGAAGCGCGCTCCTCTCGTCCAGACCTCCGCCAGGCGGAGGAGGCATGGCGTCGCGAGGCGAAGTCCGTCCGCGTCAACCTCCAGACGCTCTCGCGCAAGAGGGGCTCCAAGCTGGGGCGTTTCGTGGGCGAGCTCGAGGTCAGCACGCACGAGCAGGTCGACTACCGCGACTTCCTGCGGCAGTTCGCCGTGCAGAGCGAGGAGATGCGCCTTTCCGACGACGAGTTCGACTACGTGTTCTACACGTACGGGCTGTCGCTGTACGGCGACATGCCGCTCATCGAGCCGCTGGAGTACCGCGACGAGAAGCGCATCCGCGACTTCGTGATCGTGATCGACACGTCGAGCTCCGTCACGCAGGACGTGGTGCAGCAGTTCGTGAACACCACGTTCGACGTGCTCACGAGCGAGTCCAGCTTCTTCCAGAAGGTGAACGTCCACATCATCCAGGCCGACCAGCGCGTCCAGAGCGACACGAAGATCACGTCGCTCGCGGAGCTCGACCGCTGGCGGCGCAACATCAAGCTGTTCGGCTTCGGCGGCACGGACTTCCGCCCCGCGTTCACGTACGTGAACGAGCTCCTTGCCAACGGCGAGTTCGACGACCTGTCCGGACTCATCTACTTCACGGACGGCTGGGGCATCTACCCCGACCGCATGCCACCGTACAAGACGACGTTCGTGTTCTACGACGAGGACCACCGGCCAGAGCTCGTGCCCGCGTGGGCCCTGCAGATCACGCTGCACCCGGGCGAGTTCGAATCCATGTCCGTGTACTAGCGCCGCGCGCCGCCGCCGCGCCATGCGCTACCATCGACGTAGCCAACCCAAGGGAGCGCGCATGAACATCCAGCAGGCAACCAGGCAGATCGAGGGCGCGGTCCGCGCGTACCTCAGCAAGGACGAGCACGGCATCTACCGCATTCCCACGCAGATGCAGCGCCCCATCATCATGATGGGTCCCCCGGGCATCGGCAAGACGGCCATCGTCAGCCAGATCGCGGACCGCCTCGGCGTCAACTTCGTCAGCTACTCCATCACGCACCACACGCGCCAGAGCGCGCTCGGCCTGCCGTACATCGCACAGAGCGAGTACGGCGGCCGCACGTACAAGGTCAGCCGCTACACCATGAGCGAGATCATCGCCGCCGCGTACGACGCGGTCGAGAAGAGCGGCATCCCGGAGGGCATCCTCTTCTTGGACGAGGTCAACTGCGCATCCGAGACCCTCATGCCCGCGATGCTGCAGTTCCTGCAGTACAAGACGTTCGGCCAGCACCGCCTGCCCGCGGGCTGGGTCATCGTCACGGCCGGAAACCCGCCGGAGTACAACCGCGCCGCGCGCGAGTTCGACCCCGCCATGATGGACCGCCTGAAGCGCATCGACGTCGAGCCCGACCTCGACGTGTGGATGGACTACGCCGTCAGCCACGGCGTGCACCCCGCCATCACCACCTACCTCGCCAACAAGCCAAAGAGCTTCTACCGCGTGCGCGCAGGCGTCAACAGCGCGCGCATGGTCACGGCACGCGGCTGGGAGGACCTCTCGCACATGATCGTCGCGTACCGCCACGAGGGCCTGGCCGTCGACCAGGACCTCGTGGCCCAGTACCTGCAAGATCGTGAGGTCTCGGAGGACTTCGGCCTCTACCTCGAGCTCTTCAGCAAGTACGAGGACGACTACAAGGTGGACCAGATCCTCGAGGGCGCCGCGGGCGAGAAGATCCTGGCCCGTGCCTCCGGCGCGCCCTTCGACGAGCGCATCGCCCTGGTGAACCTCCTTCTGGACGCGCTGCTCCAGCGCGTCCACGACGCCCAGGCGCGCGGGGGCGCGCTCGAGCGGGCCGGCCGCGAGGTGGACGATGCCGCGGACGAGCTCATCGGCCCCCAGACGGCCGCCCAGGCCGCGGCGGAGCGCATCTGCGCGAAGGCGGCCCAGGCCGCTTCGGACGCGCGCGCCAAGGGCACGGCGGACACGTCGCGCCAGCTCGTGCTCGCGGAGTGCGCGGAGGCCCTGGACGACGTGAGGGCGGAGGTCGGCCGCTGGGCCCTGGGCACGGCCGCCGGCGCCCCCGCCACGGCGCTCGACGCCGCGCGCTCCGTGCTCGCCGCGCGCCGCCGCGCCCTCGACGCCGACCTCGCGGGGGCCTCGTCCCAGCTCGACCACGCGCTCGACTTCCTGGACGCCGCGTTCGGCGCGGACGCGCAGGAGACCGTCGTGTTCGCGACGCACCTCGCCGTCGACCCGGCGTTCATGGCGTTCGCGTCCGCGCACGCGTCCACCAAGCTCGCGGAGCACGGCCGCGCGCTCATGTTCCACGAGCGCGGGCTCGACCTCCTGAAGCAGGCAGACAGGCTCGAGCGCGGCTAGGCCAGGCGCCACCGCCACCGCGCCCCGCGTCAGTCCACGCTCTTCAGCGACTCCACCATGTCCACCGCGTCGAGCCTGCGCCGCATCAGCAGAAGGACCGCCAGCGTGAACGCCATGGTCAGCGCAAACGCGAGCACAAAGCTCAGCGGGTGTATCTCGCGGCCAAACATCACGTAGTCCACCTCGGCCGTCGTGATCACGAAGCCCTCGAGCCACGTGCCCAGCGCCATGCCCACGGCGTCGCCCAGAAGCGACAGCAGCACGATCTCGCGGAAGACGTACGCGTGCACCTCGCGCCGCGTGAACCCCAGCACCTTGAGGCTCGCGATCTCGCGCACGCGCTCGGACACGTTGATGTTCGTCAGGTTGTACAGCACGATGAACGCAAGCGCCCCCGCGCTCACGATGAGCACCACCACGACCATGTTCACCACGGAGAGCATGTGGCGGTACGTCTCGATCGTCTCGCTCGAAAACGCCACGGTCGCGACGCCGTCCATGTCGTGCAGCTCGTCCGCCAGGCGCTCTTGCGCGGACGTTCCTCCGCGCACGTGCGCGAGCACGGTCGAGAAGGACGGGTCCCCCTCCTCCACGCGGCGCCAGGCGCTGCGGCCCACGTACACGACGTTGCCCACGTAGTTCTCGACGATGCCGTCGACCGTGAGCTCCACGCCCCCGCCCTTCGCGTTGCCCGCGTCGTCCTGGCCAAACAGCACGATCCTCTGTCCTGCGCGGATGCCGTACAGGCTCGCGAGCTTCTCCGTCACCAGCACGCTGTCGTCGCCAAACGCCACGGCCTCGCCCGTCTCGCGGTCGCGCATGCCCACGCAGCGCGAAAGCCCGGCGGCCGAGCGCGGCACCATGACGCTCACGCGCGTCTTCTCCGTGGCGGAGGCGGAGCCGCCCTTCCCGCGCGCCAGCATCGTGCGTCGCTCCACGCGCTCCACCCGGCGCGCGCCCGCGTCCCGAAGGCGCGCCGCCACGGCGTCCACGTCCTTCTCGGCGGCGTCCGCGTCCATGCCCACCGTGGTGTCGTAGCGGATTATGGGGCCGAACTGCCGGTCGATGATGTCCCATATGGAGTCGTGCAGGCCAAAGCCCACCAGCAGCAGCGCGGAGCAGCCGGCGATGCCCACCACCGTCATGAGCAGGCGGCGCTTGTAGCGGAACAGGTTCCTGAACGTGACCTTCCACGAGAAGGACAGCCGCCGCCACAGCGGGCCCACGCGCTCCAGGAGGATGCGCCTGCCCGCCTTGGGCGCGCGCGGCAGCATGAGGGCGGCCGGCGTCTCGCGCAGGGTGGACGCCACCGCGATCCACGTGGCCGCAAGCGTCACGCCCACGCCGAGGCCGCCGGACGAAAGCGCGATGCCGCTGCTCACGGGAAGCGGCAGGCCCAGGCTCGGCACCGCGTAGATGATGCCGTACGCGCCCGTCACGATGAGCGGCAGCGCCTGCGAGAGCACCGCGATGCCCAGGACGGCGCCCGCGCCGGCCGCGAGCAGCGCGTACGCAAGGTACATCGCCGCGATGCGGGCGCGGCCGTAGCCCAGCGCCTTGTGCGTGCCGATCTTCTGGCGGTCGTCCTCGACCATGCGGGTCATCGTCGTGAGCGCCACTAGGGCCGCGACCAAGAAGAACATGGCGGGAAACACCGCGGCTATGTGGTCCATGCGCTCCGTGTCAGCCTGGTAGGTGGCCGCGCCCTCGCTCTGCGTGCGGTCGAGCACGTAGACCTCCGGCCCCTGCATGGCGTCCACCTTGGCCTGGGCCTCGTCTATCTGGCGCTGCGCCGCGGCCAGGCCATCCTGCGCCTGCGCCGCCGCGGCAGGGGCGATCTCTGCGGGGGCGACCGCGTCGGGGGCGGCCACTGCCTGTCGCTGCGCCTCCAGCTCGCGCGCCTTCGCGTCCACCTGCGCCTGCGCGTCAGCCTTTAGGTCCTGGAAGCGCTCCCTCGCCGCCGCGACGGCGGTACGGCGCACGCGCCCTGCCACGGCGTCCACGCGGCGCTCGTACGCGGAAGAGCCGCTCTCAAGCCCGCGCGCGCCCTCAACGGCAAGGTACGCCGTCGTGTACGGCACGTCCTTGGAAAACGTGGCGTCCGTCACGTACACGTACTGCCCGATGGTGCCGTCGCCCAGGGTCGTCGTGCCAAACGAGCCGGTGTACGGGTAGTCAGGCGAGCTCACGGTGCCCACGACGGTGAGCGTGCGCCGCACGAGCACGGAGTCCACGTCGCCTGCGGAGGACGTCACGCGCACGACGTCGCCCACCCTCAGCGGCGCCGTCGTCGAGTCCGCGGAGGCGACGCACTCCCCCGCCGCCCTCGGCCAGCGGCCGCTTGCCAGGCGCGCGCGGTTGAGGTAGTCGTCCTTCGACGACGTGACGGCAAAGGGCCCGCTCGCGCGGCTTGCGCGCGCCGCGTCGGCGTCCACGGACGAGACGCGCACGGCCACGCTCTTGCCGGCCGCCTCGGCCATCACGTCCACCGTGCGCGCGGGCATGGCCGCCTCCACGCCGTCCACCTTGCGCAGGCGCGCCACGGCCGCGTCGTCGAGCCCCTGCGAGGACACCACCTTGAGGTCCCACAGCGCGCAGCCGTCGTACCAGCGGTCCGCGGCAATGCGCATGTCAGGCCCGCACATCCGCAAGCCCGCATAGAAGCCGCAGCCCAGGGCCACGATGCCCAGTATCGCCAGGAAGCGCCCGAGCGAGCCGCGCACGCCGCGGGCGATCTCCACCATGTATGCGGAGCGTCCCATGGCGGCCTACCACTCCACCGTCTGGGCGTCCGCGGGATGCGCGTTGGTCTCGACGGAGGCGGCACGCCCTTCTCGCACGTGGATGACGCGGTCCGCTATCTGCGTGAACGCGAGGTTGTGCGTCACGATGACCACGGTGCGGCCCGTGTCGCGACACGTGTCCTGCAGAAGCCCCAGGACCTGCTTGCCCGTGCGGTAGTCGAGGGCGCCCGTGGGCTCGTCGCACAAGAGCAGCTTCGGGTTCTTCGCGAGGGCGCGTGCGATGGCGACGCGCTGCTGCTCGCCGCCGGAGAGCTGCGCGGGGAAGTTGTCCGCGCGCTCCGCGAGCCCCACCTGCGCAAGCACGTCCGCCGCCGGCAGCGGGTCGCGGCAGATCTGGCTCGCCAGCTCCACGTTCTCCAGCGCGGTGAGGTTCTGGACCAGGTTGTAGAACTGGAACACGAAGCCCACGTCGTGGCGGCGGTACCGCGTCAGCTCGCGCTCGCCCATCGCGCTCACGAGCCGCCCGTCCAGGCGGATGGTGCCGGACGTGCATGAGTCCATGCCGCCCAGCAGGTTGAGCACCGTGGTCTTGCCGGCGCCCGACGGCCCGACGATGACGGCAAGCTCCCCGCGCTCGATGGAGAAGTCCATGCCGTCAAGCGCGCGGACCTCCACCTCGCCGGTGCGATAGATCTTGCGGACGTCCTCGAACTCCACAAACGACATGCGAAGCACCCCTGCTCACCATTCTGTCACGGCGAGAGGGGCGTTTCAAACCGCCTGCGGCAGACGGATGCGGTGCGCTAGCGCCGGACCTGGCGCGCTCCCGCGCGGCCGGCCGCGGCGGCCCTGCGGGCCTTGCGGGCGTCGCGGCGCTGCGAGAGCCCCATGTAGAACAGGGCGACGCCCACGAGCAGCCCCACGGAGAGCACCATCATGCCCGCGATCGAGGGGAAGGTGTCGGAAAGGTACACCACGAAGCTCGCCGCGACGACGGCTGCGCCCGCAAGCAGCGGCACGGCGGCGTGCCCCCTCGCGGGCTCGAGGGGAGCCTCCGCCCCCAGCTCCGCGCGAAGCCCGCCGTCCGAGCCGTCCGCGCGCAGGAACGCGGGCTCTTCTCCCCACTGCGCGGCCTGGGCCACGTCATCCAGCAGCGCCGCGACGCCGCCTTCGTGCACGCCCGGCACCAGCGTGCGCGCGCACGAGCGCGCCGCCTGCGACGAGTCGCGGGTGGCGACGGACCTTGGCACGGCCGAGAGGAGCTCCGCGTCCGCGCTGGCGCCGCCCAGCACCAGCACCTCGCCCAGCGCCACGCCGAGCCGGCGCATGAGCGCGCGGGCGCCCTCGAGCCGCGACGCCGTGCGCTCGCCGAGCGGCATGCCGTCCGCGACGACGAGCGCGCCGTCCCGGAGCACGGCGTTCTGCAGGCAGGACTCGTCGCCGCGCAGCAGCGTGAGCGCCTGGGTGCGGTCGCGCGCCGTCATGGGGGCAAGCAGGATCCCCGCGTGCAGGACCTTGTGCAGGTGCTCGAGCACGGCCTGGTCAAGCGGCCTGCCGTCGCGGGTCCCCAGGGCGCGGTCCATGTCCACGAGTACGAGTCTGATCAAGCCGAAGTCCCTCCCCTTGTGCGTGCGCGGCGGCGCCGCCCATCGTCGCTTGTTATGCCCCGTGCGTAAGACATCTTCCACCAAAAGCGGCCCGCGGCCGCCCATCTGCAGAAAAGCGGCATTAACGTGGCGGTGGCGTGAACGCGCCTACGTGCGCGGCGCCGGAACGCCTACCCTGCGTCCTCGATCGCCGCGACGGAATCGAACGGGATCTTCTCGCCCACCACGCACAGGAGGGCATCCGCCGTAAGCACCCGGCTGACGCAGCCCACGGTCCTGACGTAGCGGCCGTCCACGTAGTGCGTCACGGCCACCAGCTGGCCGGGCGCGAGCTCGCGGATCTGGCGGGACAGCCGCTCGCGCTGCTCGTCGGAAAGGTCCACTCGCGGCACGTTCAGCAGCTCCTCCTCGCGCTCCCGCAGCATCTGGCGGTAGCCCGGCAGCGGATCGAACGGTATGAAGATCTTCGCGCGCTCGCTCATGGGCATGTGCGGGCGGCGCACCACGTGCCCGCCCGGGACGGGCGCCCTGCTAGCCACTGCGGTGTCCCCCTATCTGCCCGTTGCGCTCGCGCTGGGTGGCCTCGGGCAGAAGGTCCATGCCCTTCAGGAGCGCGTTCTTGCCGAACTTGCGCTTGACCTCGCTTATGGCCTGCTGGCGGCGGCGCTCGCGCTCGAGCTGGGCGCCGTCCTGAAACAGCCCCATCTGCTCGCCGGTGCCCTCCGGCGTCACGCCCGTGAGCGTCATCGTCAGGCGGTGTATGGGGCGCCCGTGGTCCGCCATCTGCTCAAACAGCGCGGTCGCGGCGCGCATCACCTCCGTGCGCGAGCTCGTGGGCACGGCGAGGCGGGCGCTTCCGCCCTCGGCGAACTCGCCCCAGCGCACGCGCGCGCCGTGCTCCCCCGCGCGGCCGTCCGCCCCCTGGGCCGCCGCCTGCCGGCGGAGCTCGTCCTTCTCGGCCGCGGAGAGGCGGTAGCCTATGGCGATGCTCACGCCCCGCGCCACCAGGCCCTTCTCCACCAGCTGCAGCGCAAGGTCGTCCGCCATCTCCTTCGCCACCAGAAGGCCGCCCGCGAAGTCCTTGTCCTGGCCCAGCACCTGCCCGGACGAGAGCGACTTGTCCTTTGACCGGTACGCCTTGATGTCCGCGATGGTCACGGGCTCGCGGCCCCACGCGTGGTCTATCAGGATCTCGGCGTCCACGCCGAACGCGCGGTACAGCGGCTCCTGCGGGTGCACGGCGAGCTGGCCCATCGTGTGGATGCCAAGCCCGGCAAGGCGGCGCGCCGTGCCGGGGCCAACGCGCCAGAAGTCCGTTATGGGGCGGTGCGTCCACAGCGTGTCGCGGTACGTCTGCTCGTCCAGCACGCCAAAGAAGTCCGGGCTGTGCTTCGCCGTGATGTCGAGCGCCACCTTCGCCAGGTACATGTTCGTGCCCAGGCCGCACGTCGCGGGGATGCCCGTGGTGCGCACCACGTCCCGGCGTATGCGCTCGCCCAGCTCGCGCGCAGAGCACCCGTACAGGTCCAGGTAGCCGGTCACGTCCAGGAACGCCTCGTCGATGGAGTACACGTGCATGTCCTCCGGCGCCACGTAGCGCAGGTAGACGGAGTAGATGTCCGCCGAGCGCTCCATGTACAGGTGCATGCGCGGCGGCGCGATGATGAAGTCCAGCCCCTCCGGCACCTCGAACAGCCGGCAGCGGTTGCGCACGCCCTTCGCCTTGAGCGAGGGCGACACGGCCAGGCATATTGTCTTCTTGGTGCGCGACGCGTCGGCCACCACCAGGTCCGTCGTCATGGGGTCGAGCCCGCGCTCCACGCACTCGACGGAGGCATAGAAGCTCTTGAGGTCGATCACCAGGTACTGGCGTGGGCGAGAAGGACGCGCCGGCGCGGCGGCGCCGGCGTCGTGCGCAGCCACGCTAGCCCTGGTAGACGATCTTGCGCTTCACGTCCTCGACGGCGTCATCGCCCAGGAAGTGGCGCACGAGCTCGAGGCCCAGCTCCACGGCCGTGCCCAGCCCCTTGCTCGTCATGATGTTGCCGTCCGTGACGACGGCGTCCTGGAGCACTCGCGCCCCGTGCTCGGCAAGCACGTGCTGGAAGTTGGGGTTGCTCGTGGCGTCCCTGCCCTCGAGCAGGCCGAGCTCCGCCAGGATGGACGGCGCCGCGCAGATGGCGGCGACCGCGCGGCCGGACGTGGCGAACGCGCGCACCGCGTCGCATAGCGGCTCGCACGCGCGCAGGTTCTTCGTGCCGGGCATGCCGCCGGGCAGCACCAGCATGTCGTACGCGGCAAAGTCGAAGTCCTCGTCCGCGATGGTGCGGTCGCACACGACCGTGACCTCGTGGCTGGACGTGACGGCGAGGTTGTCCGTTATGGACACCTTGTCGCACGGGACGCCCGCCCTGTACAGAAGGTCCGTGAGCACGAGCGCCTCGCACTCCTCGAGGCCGTTTGCGAAGAAGACCGCCACGCGCTTCTCGGTCTGTCCCTTGAACATGACTTCCTCCAGATTCCGGGCCCAAGGCGCAGGCCCCGCGGCACGACGGCCGCCTCGGCTGACGCATACGAGCATACCGCAAGCGCCGGACGCGAATGCGCCCGGCACGCTCGCGACGCCGTCACTCCGGCGGCGCTACTCGCTCCGGAGCGACTCCACCGGGTCGTTCCGGCTCGCCTTCGTGGACGGGATGAGCCCACCCAAGAACGTGAGCAGCACGCTGATGCCTATGAGTGCGAGCGCGCTTTCCCACGGTAACATCATGATGTCGGGGATGCCCTTCCACGCGAGCACCGCGTGGTTCACGGGTACCTGCGCCACGAGCACCACCGCGATGGCGAGCACGCCCGCGATGAGGCCCTCGATCACGGTCTCGGCGTTGAAGACGTTCGCGACGTTCAGCTTCGAGGCGCCCATGGCGCGCAGGACGCCGATCTCCTTCTTGCGCTCGAGCACCGAGATGTACGTGATGATGCCGATCATGATGGAGCTCACCACGAGCGAGATGGACACGAACGCGATGAGCACCATCGAGATCATGTTCACGATGTCCGTGACGGAGCTCATGAGCGAGCCCGCGACGTCGGAGTACTGGATCTTCTGGCCGTCCTGTCCCTTGGCGGCCTTCGAGCGGTTGTACTCGTCTATCACCTTGAGCAGCGACTCCTTGGCCGCGAAGTCCTTAGGGTAGATGCTCACGGACTCCGGGCTCGACGCATCCGCGAAACCGAGCTTCCGCATGTTCGAGTCGTACGTGAGCTTGTCCGCGCTCGCGTAGTTGTCAAGGAGCGAGCGCAGGTCGTCCGCCGTCATGTTCAGGTGGATGGCGCTCGCGAACGCCTCCGGGTCTACGGAGAACCCGTTCTGCAGCGCGCCGGAGAGCGCGGCCATCCTGCCGGCGACCTGTTGCGACACGGCGGCGGAGAGCTGCGTGCCCAGGCTTTGGGTCGCCGCGCTCACCTGGGCGGACATCTGGCTCGCAAGCTGCGTGGCCATGACCTGCGCCGCCTGCTGCACCAGGGCGTCCACCTGGCCTTTGACGTAGTCGCCCACGTAGCCCATGTACTGCTGGTACAGCGCGCTCGCGCTTGCGAACGCGTCGTCCCCGAGGTCCGCCTTCAGCTGCGAAAGCACGGCCTGGGCCTCTGGCGTCTGGGAGTACGCGTCCCACGAGGAGTCCGCGCCCTCGCCCAAGCCCTGCCGCCAGGCGAGGTAGCCCGTGACGAGCGCAGTCGAGGCCTTGTCGACCGCCTGGCCCTGATCTTCGGTCAGCGCAAGCCCGTTCTTCTCGGCATACGCCGAGAAGGGCTCGATTCCCCTCAGGATGCCCTGCACGGTGTCCGCGCTCAGCACGTTGTCCAGGGCGGACGTGTCGAGGGTCATGGCCGAGGGGTCGAAGCCCGCCTGGTCGAGCGAGATGCCCGAAAGGTCGAGCGCCGAGGAGTCGAGGCCGCCGGCCGCCGCGCTCACGGCGGAGGTGTCGATGGTGAACGCGCGCTTGAGCGCGTCCTGGTCCACGGTGAACATCTTGCGCATGTCGAAGCTGGTCTGCGACTGCTGCAGCTCCAGGAACGTCTTGCCCGTGAACACGTCCACATCGCGCCTGGCCTGCTGCTCGCGCACGATCTGCGAGCTGGCGGCGCGACGCATGAGCTCCTGCGTGAGCGCGGGCGTGTACGCGACGCCCTCCTTCACGAGGCCGGACTGCGCGTCGCCCTTTGGCCTGATGACGCCCACGATCTTGAGCCTGATGCCGTTTTGCACCTGCTGCCTCATGTACGCCTCGTCCCCGGACATGTCCGTCCACGTGCCCTGGGCGTCGTTTCTCTGATAGAGGTTCGCGGACGGCACCACGGAGAACGTCATGCCCAGCGCGTCGTCGTACGTGAAGTCGCGGCGGTCCTTGCGCGAGACCTCCACCTTCTGGCCGCCGAGCGCCGCGTCCGTCATCCTCTGCATGCTCTTGGGGTCGTAGAACCCTATGCCATACAGCGTGTAGTCGCTCACCTCGCCCTTGCGGTTCAGCACGAGCACGGCCTCGTCCGCCGCCTTCGGCCACTTGCCCCTCACGAGGCTCATGTTGCTGCGCAGGAGGCGCTCGTCGCTCACGAGCTGCGTGAACGTGCCGGAGGAGGAGCTTCCGCCCGTGAGCGCCGACCCCATGACGCCGCCCTGCAGCGTGGCGGCGACGCTGGAGGGGTTAAGCCGCGTGACGCCCTTCGACGTGTCGGCCATGTATATCTGCGGCGTCACGTCGTAGTCGTACTCCACGGCGTTCGCGTAGCGTCCCACCTTCTTGCGGTGCGCGTCCAGGTACGTCTTGAACGAGCCGAGGTCGTTGCTCTTGACCTGCGCGAACATGTCCGTGACGATGGCGCGCTGCGGGATGTCGTCGCTGCCCTTCGCGCGCTTCGCTCCAGAGCGCGCGCCTGTGGTGCCACCGAGGCCAGAGTCGCCCATGCCGTAGCCCATGAGCTTCGAGAAGTCGAAGCTGCTCTTCGTGATGGTGAGCGGGTAGCTGCTGAGCGCGCCCTCCTCCGTCCGCGCGATGTAGTGGTTCACGCCGTTGGAGAGCGCCAGGATCGCCGCGATGCCGATGATGCCGATCGACCCGGCGAACGCGGTCATGAACGTGCGGCCCTTCTTCGTCATGAGGTTGTTGAACGAAAGCGAGAGCGCCGTGAGGAAGCCCATCGACGCCCGGCCGCCCTTGTCCTTCTCGGCCGTGCGCCCCGTGGGAAGCGGCGCCTGGGCGGCGTCGCCCGCGGGCGAGAGGGACGCGGCCACGGGCTCGTCGGCGCGGATCGGGTCGCTGTCGTCCACGATGCGGCCGTCGCGCACGCGGACGATGCGCGTGGCGTAGCGCTCCGCGAGCTCCGGGTTGTGCGTGACCATGACCACGAGGCGGTCGCGCGCGACGTCGCGCAGGATGTTCATCACCTGGATGCCGGTGTCGGTGTCGAGGGCGCCCGTCGGCTCGTCCGCGAGCACGATGTCCGGGTCGTTCACGAGGGCGCGCGCGATGGCGACGCGCTGCATCTGCCCGCCGGAGAGCTGCGCCGGGCGCTTGCGCACGTGGTCGGCGAGGCCGACGGCCGCCAGGGCCTCCGTCGCGCGGCGCCGGCGCTCGGCGCGGCCCACCCCCGCGAGCGTGAGCGCGAGCTCCACGTTGGAGAGCACGCTCTGGTGCGGGATGAGGTTGTAGCTCTGGAAGACGAAGCCCACGCGGTGGTTGCGGTACGTGTCCCAGTCCTTGGACGAGTAGTCCCTCGTCGAGACGCCGTTGATCACGATCTCGCCGGAGTCCGCGCGGTCGAGGCCGCCCAGGATGTTGAGCATGGTCGTCTTTCCGGAGCCCGAGGGCCCCAGGATCGCGACGAACTCGCTGTCGCGAAACGCCACGGACACGTCGTCCAGGGCGACCTGCGTGAAGTCGTCCGTCCTGTATGCCTTGCGGATGTGCTTGAGCTGGAGCATGCGGTTCCCTTCAGGAAGTTGTCAGGGGCTAGCATACCCGCGCCCACGCCCGACGGCTTCCGCGGAGCCGCGCGGCGCCGCAAGGCTCCACCCCGCGCACACAGCCCCAAGGTACGGGTCGCGGCGGGCGTGGCTACACGCGCTCCGCCATGTCCAGCACGAGGCGCTCCGTCCCCTCCCAGCCGATGCACGCGTCCGTTATCGACTTTCCGTACACGCCGCCGCCGACGGGCTGGTTGCCGTCCACCAGGTACGACTCCACCATGAAGCCGCGGAAGATGCTCGCGATGTCGGGCGAGCGGCGCACGGAGTCGAGCACCTCGTTCACGATGCGTGGCTGCTCCAGCGGGCGCTTGCCGGAGTTGTCGTGGTTGCAGTCGATCACGACGGCCGGGTTCTCGTACTTGCCGTGCGTGTAGGCGATGGCGAGGCGCTCCAGGTACTCGTAGTGGTAGTTGGGGTAGTTGATGCCGTCGAGCCCCACGTAGCCGCGCAGCAGCGCGTGCGCGAGGGGGTTGCCCGTCGTGTGGACCTCCCAGTTGCGGAAGATGAAGTCCTGGGGCGCCTGCGCCGCGTAGATGGAGTTGAGCATGACGGAGGTGGAGCCGCCCGTGGGGTTCTTCATGCCCACCGGCACGGGGATGCCGCCGGCCACCAGGCGGTGCTCCTGGTTCTCGACGGAGCGCGCGCCCACGGCGACGTAGCTCAGCACGTCCACCAGGTACTGGTAGTTGGAGGGGTACAGCATCTCGTCCGCCGTGAACATGCCCGTCTCCTCCACCACGCGCAGGTGCATGCGGCGGATGGCCCTCACGCCCTCCAGGAGGTCGGGCGCGCCCTCCGGGTCGGGGTTGTGCAGCAGCCCCTTGTAGCCCGTGCCGTTCGTGCGCGGCTTGTTCGTGTACACGCGCGGGATCATCAGGACCTTGTCCGCGACGCGCTCCTGCAACGCCGCGAGGCGCGTGACGTAGTCGAGCACGGAGTCCTCGCGGTCGGCCGAGCACGGCCCTATTATGAGCAGGATCCTCTTGTCCTCGCCGCGAATGACGGCGGCGACCTGGGCGTCGAACGCCTCCTTGCGCCTGGCCATCTCCAGCGAGAGCGGCATGGCCTCGCGTATCTCCATGGGAATGGGAAGGCGGCGCTTGAACTGCATGGACATGTTCTTCTCCTCCTGGGAGCGTAGGTGATGAGCGATGCGACGCGGCGACGCGGCGCAGTCTGCGCATTCTCGCACGGGATGCTTTCTTGCGCTTGTCGGCAAGGTTAACATTTGGAGCCTTTTTTCGCGCGCGGGCTGGGCGGGCCCATGACGGGTACCATACAAGGGTCATGACACACGCGACCCGATGGAGGCACACATGCCCTGCACCACCCTGCTCATCGGCAAGAAGGCGAGCTACGACGGCTCGACCATAATCGCACGCAACGAGGACTCACCCGGCGGCGTGTTCACCCCGAAGAAGTTCGTCGTCGTCAAGCCCGAGGACCAGCCGCGCCACTACCGCTCCGTGCTGAGCCACGTAGAGATCGAGCTTCCCGACGACCCCATGCGCTACACCTCCGTACCCGACGCCACCCCGAAGGACGGCATCTGGGCGGAGGCCGGCGTGAACACGGCGAACGTCGCCATGAGCGCGACGGAGACCCTCACGTCCAACGAGCGCGTGCTCGGCGCGGACCCGCTCGTCGAGCTCGTGAAGGCGAAGGGCACCCCCGGCGAGGACGGCTACGAGCCCGAGGTCGCGGGCGGCATCGGCGAGGAGGACATGGTCACCATCGTCCTGCCCTACGCCCGCTCCGCGCGCGAGGGCGTGGAGCTCCTGGGCTCCTACCTGGAGCGCTACGGCACGTACGAGATGAACGGCATCGCGTTTTCCGACGCGGACGAGATCTGGTGGATGGAGACCGTCGGCGGCCACCACTGGATCGCGAAGCGCGTGCCGGACGACTGCTACGTCACCATGCCCAACCAGCTCGGCATCGACGACTTCGACCTCACGGACGCGCTGGGCGAGAAGGTCGACCACATGTGCTCCGCGGACCTCGCGGAGTGGATGGACGCCAACCACCTCGACCTCTCGCTCGACGTGGTCGAGCTCGTGGACGGCGACGACGACGGGCAGGCGGACGACCCCTGGCCTGACGCCGATCACCGCTTCTTCAACCCGCGCGACGCCTTCGGCAGCCACAGCGACTCGGACCACGTGTACAACACGCCGCGCGCCTGGGCCATGCACCGCTTCCTGAACCCGGGCCTCGGCTGGGACGACCCCAGCGCGGGCTGGAACCCGGAGGACGACGACATCCCCTGGTGCATGACGCCGCAGCGCAAGCTCACGATCGAGGACGTGAAGTACGCGCTGTCGCTGCACTACCAGGGCACGCCGTACGACCCGTACGGCGACCGCGGCAATGCGTCCACGCGCGGCGCGTACCGCCCCATCGGCATCAACCGCAACGGCCAGCTCGCCGTCATCCAGATCCGCCCGTACGCGCCGGAGTCCTGCCGCGCGATCCAGTGGATGGCCTACGGCAGCAACGCGTTCAACGCGCTCGTGCCGTTCTTCGCGAACGTGGACGCCACGCCCGAGTACCTGGCGAACACGACCCCGCACGTCACGACGGAGAGCTTCTACTGGGCAAACCGCATCATCGCGGCCATGGCCGACGCGCACTTCAACAGCTGCTCGCGCCACATCGAGCACTACAACGAGGCCGTCACGTCCAAGGGCCACGCCCTCGTCGCCCAGTACGACCGCAAGGTCGCCGAGGGCGGCGCGCCCCTCGCCTACCGCGAGGCGACGCCCGTCCTCGAGGAGGCGAACGCCAGGATCGCGGACATGCTGCGCGAGCAGACGGACAAGACCCTGGACGACGTCCTTCTCACCGCGAGCCTCGGCATGAGAAACGCGTTCGCCCTGAGCGACCACTAGCGCCCATGGCGGCCATCGCACATACACAAGGTGCCGCGGGCGCCCCGGACGAGCGCGAGCTCGCCTACCGGGCGCTCGTGCGCGCCACGCGAGGCCTCGGACTTCCCCAGGAGTTCGCCTACGTCATGTCCGGCGAGCTCAAGTCCGCCAAGGCCATGCGCCAGATGACTACGTACCTCATGAGCGCCCGTCCCGGCAGCGTCGAGGAGGTCGTCGACGAGATGCTCGCCATCGTCCAGAACAGAAATACCTGGATCGAGCACCAGATGAGGGAGCAGAGCAACGCCCGCATCACCGCATGGTACAACCGACCGGACCGCCCGCGCGAGGACTTCGACGACCCGGAGGACATCCTGTGACGCCGCCACGCAACGTCGCCACGCAACCAAGGGAGAAGAACATGGCATCTCGGGACGCAGCGGCGCTCGGAAGGGCGCCACGCCAGTACAGCACGGGCGAGGAGATCGCGAACGCCGTGAGCCACGGCGTCGGCGCCCTCCTCTCGATAGCGGCGCTCGTTCTTCTCGTCGTCCGCGCGGCCATGTCGGGCGCAGGCGCCGCCCACGTGGTCCCCGCCGTCCTCATGGGCGTCTCGCTCGTGCTCGAGTTCCTGTTCTCGACCCTGTACCACGCGCTTCGCCCCAGGGCGGCGAAGGCCGTGTTCAGGGTCCTGGACCACAGCGCCATCTACCTGCTCATCGCCGGCAGCTACGCGCCGTTCGCGTTCATCACCCTCGCGGGCGAGGGCGGCTTCCAGCTCGGCGTCGCCGTCTGGGTCATAGCGGCGGTCGGCATCGTTGCGGAGTGCTTCCTGCGCGAGCGCCAGCCGAAGTGGGTCTCCGCCCTCGTATACCTCGCCATGGGGTGGCTCGTCATCTTCCACGTGGCTGACATCGTGCGCCTTCTTCCGTCCGCCGCGTTCGCCCTCCTCCTCGCGGGCGGCCTGTGCTACACCGTCGGCTGCGTGTTCTACGTGGTCAAGCGGGTGCCGTACTTCCATTTCGTGTGGCACCTCTTCGTGCTCGCAGGCGCCACCTGCATCACGCTCTCCGCGCTGCTGTTCGTCGTGTAGCGGCCCCGCCAGTCGCGCCCGCGCCCGCCCGCCGTGCCCCAAACAGCAAATCGCGATTTGCTGTTTGGGGCATTTGTGTATCTACCTGCGAAAACGCAAAATCGGGGCCGACAACAAATCGCGATTTGCTGTCGGCCCCGCCTGTCTCGTCAGATTCTCGCGCCCGGCTTATGCCAGCTTGATGCCCATGAGCCAGCCCCAGCGCGGGGTGACCGTCGTGCCGTAGTAGCTGATCCACTCGTTCACGTTGATGGTCCTGATGTAGCCCACGTTGTCCATCATCACGCCGCCGCCCACGTAGATGCCTATGTGGCCGTAGATCCTGCCTGCGGCCGTGTGCGCGTGCGACGACACGGCCACGATCATGCCGGGCTTAAGGTCGCCGCGGTTCGAGCTCGTGCACCACGCGTTGTACATGTCGCACGCGTTGCCGCTCGCGTATCCGTAGCCCGCGTTGCTGAACACCTGCGAGACCCACATGGCGCACAGGCCCAGTCCCGGAGAGGGCGTCGTGTGGCACGCGCTCACCACGGCCTGCTGCGACCCCGTCGTCGCGCCGCCGCCAGAGATCGCCCCCGTCACGTTCGCGGCGCCCGCGCCGGAGTTCGAGGAGTTCCTCGCGGCGGCAGCCGCCGCGGCCTTCTTCGCCGCGGCCGCCTGCTCCGCCTTCTCCTTCGCCATCGCGGCCAGCTCGGAGTCGCGCTGGTCCATCAGCTTCTTCTGCTGGTCGGAAAGCCCGGCGAGCACGCTCTGCGTCTCCGCCTGCTTCGACTCCATCTCCTTCAGCTGCTTCTGCTGGGTCGCGGAGAGGCTCTCCAGCTGCGCCTTCTGCTCCTGCAGCGTGTCGCGCTGGCTCACGAGCTCCGCCTTCAGGTCCTTGACCTCCTGGATCATCCTGCTGTCGGACTCGCTGATCTTGTCCATGTAGTACACGTTGGACTCGAGCTCCTCGAAGGACGCGGACGAGAAGAGCACGTCCAGGAAGCCGGCCGACCCCGCCTGGTAGCTCTCGGAAACGCGCTTTGCCAGGCGCTTCTTCTTCTCGGAGAGCTCGTCCTCCTTCTCGCTGATGTCCTTCTCGACGTCGGTGATCTTCCCCTGCGTCTGCTCGATCTGGTCGAGGGTGTCCGACTGCTTCTTCGAGAGCTTCTCGTACTCGGCGGCGATGTCGTCAAGCTCGCCCTGCACCTTCGCGAGCTGCTTCTTCGTCTCCTCGATCTGTGCGTTCGTCGAGTCGACGTCCTTCTGGTCCACGGCAAGGGCGACGCGTGGCAGCACGGTGGCAAGACCGGCACCCGCAAATATCCTCAGCGCGTCCCTGCGAGAGATGTTGTTGAGTTCCAAGGGGTCCCCTGTTCGTTTGATCTGCATTCGGGCTCTAAACCCACACGTGAGATAGGATACTACCCTCCCCGCCCCTCCACCTCGTCCCTTTCCGCAAGTTTCACATCAGCCCAAAGCGCCGGTATTCCCCACACATGCATAAACGCCCCCACGAAGATGCAGTGCCCATCGCACCGCAGACCCGATTGTGGCCGCTCGTGGGCTCGTGTCCCCAGTTCGCGGAAACCAATTCGTAATCTTATTGAAATATTTTCCTTACAAATATAGACTGCCGCCCGGTGCCCGACAGCACGCCGGCATGACGGTCGCGGCACGAAAGCACCCGTCCAAACGCTACGCCGCGGCAGCCGGCCGCCTGCGGAAAGAAGGGAGTCGCCTCGCCATGAGCGACCAGAACCACGGCCAGGAGGCCGCGCCAGACCCCAACCTACCGAACGCCCCCGCGGACGCCGGGGACAGGGCCCGGGGCAAGAGGAAGCACCAGATGATCTCCTCGTACACCATCCTCCTCATCATCACCGTCGTCATCGGCGTCGCCACCATGCTCATCGCGCGCGTCACGCCCGAGGTCACGGCGGTCAAGGTATCGGACATCATCTCCAGCCCCGTAAAGGGCGTGCTCGACGGCATCGAGATCTCGCTCTTCCTCCTCATCTTCGGCGGCTGCATGGGCGTCGTGAACAAGGTGGGCGCCATCGAGACCGGCATCCGCGCGCTCGTGCGGCGCCTCGAGGGCCGCGAGCTCGTCCTCGTCCCCGTCATCATGGCCATCTTCGCCGTCCTCGGCTCCGCGTACGGCTTCTGCGAGGAGACCATCCCGTTCTACGCCCTGCTCGGCTCCGTCATGTACCTCGCGGGGTACGACACCATGGTCTCTTCCGCCACCGTCCTCTTCGGCGCCGGCGTCGGCTGCCTCGGCTCCACCGTCAACCCGTTCGCCAACGGCGTCGCCATCGCGAGCCTCCACGACAAGGGAATCGAGTGCAACCAGGTAACGATCATCGCACTCGGTGCGCTCCTCTGCGTGATGGCGTACTGCGTCTCCCTGTTCTTCATCCTGCGCTACGCCCGCCGCGTCCAGCGCGACAAGGGCTCGTCCATCCTCTCGCTCCAGGAGCGCGAGGCCTGCGACGAGGCCTTCGGCGGAAAGGACAGCTCCCAGGTCCTCACGAGGGAGAACTCCACCCTCACCGGCACCCAGAAGGTCACGCTCGTCCTCTTCGCCCTCACGTTCGTCGTGATGATCGCCGGCTTCGTCCCCTGGGGCGACTTCGGCGTCAACGTGTTCGACGCGGGCGCGTCCTCGCACGACCAGACCCAGCAGCTCGACGCAGATGCCATCAAGGACGACTGGAACGACACGAGCGCCGACAAGTACGGCACCATGACCTCCATCTCCAAGGGCGCCAGGGCCACGACCACCTCCACCGTCGAGGACTCGCAAAGCTGGACGGGCTGGCTCACCGGCGCCTCCATCGGCGACTGGTACTTCAACGAGGCCAGCACCTGGTTCTTCGTGATGGCCATCGTCATCGCCCTCGTCGCGCGCCTGTCCGAGGCCGACACCGTCGACGCGTTCATCGGCGGCGCGGGAGAGATGGTCGGCGTGGCGCTCGTCGTCGGCCTCTCGCGCGCCATCGAGCTCCTCATGAACATGTCGGGCCTGGACCAGCTCATCCTCACGTCCGCGTCCCACAGCCTGCAGGGGCTTTCCGCCATGGTCTTCACGCCGCTCTGCTACCTCGTCTACCTGGGGCTCTCCATCATCATCACCTCGACGTCCGCGCTCGCGTCCGTCTCCATGCCCATCATGGGGCCGCTCGCCCAGGTGCTGCACTTCTCGCCCGACGTCGTCGTGATGATCTTCGTTGCGGCAAACGGCCTCGCGAACCTGTTCTCGCCCACCGCCATCTTCCTGCCCGGCCTCATGCTCGCGCACGTGGGATACGGCACGTACCTCCGCTGGGCGTGGAAGCCCATCGTCGTGATCGGCGTGCTCTCCGTCGCGATCCTCACGGCCGCGATGATGATCTTGTAGCGGCCCGCGGCGCCGGCTGCTAGACCGCGCCCAGAAGCGCGCCGGCGCCGCCCTCTCCCAGCACGAGCGCCACCCAGCACGATGCCGCCAGCGCCGGGCCCCACGGAAACGCGTCCTCACGCGTCCCGCGGGGCCCGCCTCGCGTCTGTGCGCCGCGTCGACGGGCGCGCCGCGTCCACACAAGCCCAAACGCCAGCCCCAGCACGCTCGCAAGCGCGAGCATGAGCGCCATCTGCGCGGGCCCCAGGTACAGCGCCGCCACCGCGGCGAGCTTCACGTCCCCGCCGCCGACGCAGCCCGGCCCCAGCGCTCGGGCCGCCGCAAGCGAGAAGAGCATGGCCGCCGCCAGCACTCCCGCCGCGCAAAGCACCCGTCCCATGATCGGGAGAGCCACCTCGGCGGGGACGGCCCCACCGGCTGCCCCCTCCCACACCATGCATGCCACCCGCGTGGCGGCAGCCACGGCAAGCACGCCGTTCGGGATCCTCATCTGCACCAGGTCGAACGCGGAGAGCGCCACGAGGCAGCCGCACAGCGCCATCGTCCCCACGGCCTCTGGCGCCCCGGCGCGGCGTGCGACGCCGCACGTGCCCGGCGCGCCGCCGCCCGCAAGCACCCATGCCTGCGCCCCCAGCGCAAGGGCCCCCGCAAGCGCCATGCCCACGCGCAGTGCGCGTCCCGGGCGCGCACGGCCCGCGTCCGCGCTGCGCCCGCGCCCGTCCCACGCGGCGTCAAGCGCCCACGTCCCCACAAGCGCGCCGCCCGCCGCACCCGCAAGCGCCCACGCCCCGCACGCGCCCAGTCCCAAACGCACCATCGGCTCTCCTCCCTCCCCCGGGTGCACCGATTCTACGCGCCCGGGCGCGTCGTGCGGACCACGCAAAACGGTTAAATTCCCGCTACGCGCGCCCGCGCGCAAGACAGGCGCGATACAATCGCACAAACCGCGTCGCAGCTGCAGCTAGACGCAAGAAACAGGGGGATGGGGATGGATTTGGAACAGCCAGAGGACCGTCAGCAGGACCTTGCGCGCAAGCTCGGCGACCTCCGCGCGTACCTGCGCGAGCTCGGCAGCGTCGCCGTCGCGTACTCCGGCGGGGTCGACTCGACGTTCCTCGCGACGGTCGCGCACGACGTGCTCGGCGACCGCATGCTCGCGCTCACGGCGCACATCCGCGGCATGGGCCAGGCGGACTTCCTCGAGGCGCAGGAGCTCTGCCGCACGCGCGGCATCCCGCACGCGGCAATCGACTTCGACGAGCTCAAGGTGCCCGGCTTCGCGGACAACCACCCCAACCGCTGCTACACGTGTAAGCACGCGCTCTTCTCGGAGCTCAAGCTCGTCGCGGCGGCCCACGACCTGCGCTTCGTGGCAGAGGGCTCCAACGAGGACGACCTCGGCGACTACCGGCCGGGGCTGCGCGCCCTCGGCGAGCTCGGCATAAAGAGCCCGCTGCGCCACGCCCACCTCGCCAAGGCGGAGATCCGCGAGCTCTCGCGCCAGATGGGCCTCCCCACCTGGGACAAGCCCAGCGCCGCATGCCTGTCCTCCCGCTTCGCGTACGGCGAGAAGATCACCGCCCAGAAGCTGGAGCGCACGGCCAAGGCGGAGGCGTTTCTCCACTCCCTGGGCTTTGGCCAGCTCCGCGTGCGCGTGCACGGCGCGGACGGCCAGCTCGCGCGAATCGAGGTGCCCGCGGCGGACATCGCGCGCCTGTGCGCGGACCCCGTGCGCACCCAGGTAGCGGCACGCCTTCGCGAGCTGGGCTTCCTTTACGTCAGCTGCGACCTCGCGGGCTTTCGCTCCGGCTCCATGAACGAGGCCCTCGGCGCGCCGGATGCCGGGACGGCAGGGGCCTAGCGGCCCTCACGCCAAGCGTCCCTTACGCCAAGCGTCCCTCACGCCTCGCGCAGCCACAGCAGGCGCGCCTGGCCCGCCGCCAGCCTTCCCGTCGGGAAGTCGATCGCGGCGACGGTGCCCTTGCCGAACGGCACGTCCTCGCCGCACAGGCGCTCCACCATGTTCCGCATGAACGGCACGTGCCCCACGGCGACCACCGTGCTGCCGTCCACGCACGAAAGCTCGCTCAGGAAGCCGTCCTCATCCTGCTCGTACAGGCTGTCGTGCGGCACTATGTCCATGGGGTCCACGCCCAGCGCGTCCGCCGCCACCTCGGCCGTGCGCTCCGCGCGCGCCGCCGGGCTCGACCACAGCTCCAGCTCGCCCACCGGCTCGAGCGTCGCGAATATGCGCGGGTAGGCCTCCTCCAGCGCCGCCACGCCGTCCGGCGTCAGCTCGCGGGCAAGGTCGCCCTCGGGTCCCTTCGGCTCCGCCTTGCCATGCCTCACCAGCACCAACAGGTCGACCATGGTTTTCTCCCGCTCTCGTCGTGCCGGAAGCCCCGGCGCCGCCACGTGCCGCGGCGGCTACTTGTTCTCTATCTTTCCCACGTTCTTGATGAGGATGGACACGAAGCCCTCCGAGTCCGTCGTGAACTCGATGTAGTTCGAGTCCGCGGCGTACTGCGAGGGAAACGTGATCTCTATGCCGGTATCGGTCTTTATCTTGTGGTTCTTCGCCAGCCGGTTCGCGACGCCGCGCTTCACGGGCACCTCCTCCGGCAGCTCCTTCTCGCGCGTCACGCGCTCGTAGCGCTCCTGGAGCTCCGGCTCGTCCTCGAACACGCGCCGGCCCACCTCCTCGGGAGCAAACGCCTCGTCCACCTCCGCGCTCGACTGCACCACGGCCTTCGCGTGGGCCACGGCCTCCGTCACGTTCACGCCGGCCTCCTCGGCCACGTCCGCCACGATCTTCTCGACCGCCTCCACCACCTCGCGGCTCGAGGCCTGCACGGAGCACTGCAGCAGCCCCTCCGGGATGATCTGACGCTCCTGCGTGCCCACGGTGCGCACCTTGTCGTGGAAGTCGATTGAGAAGTCGCCCAGGTCAACCAGCACGTAGCTGTCCACCTTCTGCGTGGGGCTCGGCAGCGTGGAGTCCTGCCGAAGGATCTGGTTCAGCGGCGCGCCCGTCGCGTCCGCACCCAGGTCGTGGACGAACGCCTGCTTCCTGGGCAGCAGCACCGCCGCAAAGTAGCGCCGGCTCAGGTCCTCGACGTCCGCCTGCTCGGCCGCATCGGCAAACGCCTGCGCCACCTCGCCGTCGCCGGCCGCGTCCGCCCGGGCCTTCATGTCCTGCGTGTCCGTGAAGTCGCACACCAAGAGGTCGCACTCCTCCAGGTCGTCGCAGCGCCTGAGCTCCTCCCACAGGTACTGCGCCACCTGCTGCGAGATCTCCGTGAAGCCGATCTGCCCCTGCGCGTAGCCGTGCAGCGCGTCCGCGAACCCGCTCTCCGCAGAGAACTCGCCGTGCCTGTTCTCCGCGCTCGAGCTGATCTTGCGCATGTGGCGCTGCACGTACGACTTCACGGCGCGCGTATCCAGGTCAAGCTCGCGCTGCGAGAAGGACGTGCTGCCCGACTCGAAGTCGAAGGCGTGCAGGATGGCGTGGGCTATGTGCATCATGTTCTATCACCGTCTGGGTAGTGTCAGGGCCTGCCGCTTCGCGCGGCTTGTGTGCCGAGACAGCATACCACCGCGGGCGAGAAGGACGCGGCGACGGTGGTCGCGACCCGCCGGCACGGGTGGCGGCGACTTTGGCCCCAGCGACGCCCGTAGCCGCGGCGCGCGGCTACAGGCGTCTGCCGTACAGGTAGATCACGCCTGCGTTCGGGTCCCCGTACACACCGCGCTTCTCCTGGATTAGCTTGAGGCCCGCACGCTCAGAGAACTGGCAGTCCGAGTTCTTCGTGAGCATCGTGAAGAACCCGCGGGCTCCGTGCTCGCAGAAGCGCATGACCGCCTCCTCCAGCATGGCAGACCCGATTCCCTGGCCGCGCGCAGAGGGATCCACGACGCAGAGGTTGAGCTCCGCGTCGGCGTTGCTGTACCCACGGGAAATGAACACGTCAGCCGTGGTGTACATGCGCAGGCGGCTGAACAGCAGCTCCTCCACGGACGGACCGCCGATCTTCGCTCGCTTGCGCGCCGGCACCATGAGCTCCTTGAAGCGCTGGTCCCACTGCTCGTTCACGATGATGGCGCCGTTCTTCGTGAAGCCTCCGAAGCAGGCTCCGACGACCTTGATGCCCTGCTGGGCCACAAACGAGAACTGCGATCGCTTGAGCGAGCCCGCCGTCAGGACCCTTCCGAACGTTATGCGGTCGTACACGCCCTCGACGTCAGACGCCCACGTGCGCGCGCAGACCTTTGCGACCGCGTCGAAATCCGCCTCGGTAAACGGCCGATAGGTGATTTCGGGCCTCTCGTTCGTATCGATATCCATAGCCTCGCAGCTTCTCTCATGTCATCTATTGCATGGAAAATTCGTCCTGCAGAGTGGAACCGAACTTCCCTAACATATTGACGCATATTAATTCAGAGCGGTACGACTAACTGCCCGAGCGGTACGAACTTTTCCGCAGGCAGAATGGCCCCACAAAGGTCGATAGGTTACCATCAACTGCCAGCTCTATCAATGTTCTAATGACTGCCCATGTGGTGAACAGATAGCTGAATCCATGCGCTCACCCTCGGGTTGGCAAAGGGGAGCCCTTCGGCAACTCGACCAAGGCGAGCGCCCGCGTTCGTGGCACATGGTCACGCACCTGCAGTCAGTTTACGGATCCGTGCAAACTCGGGGCTCGTGTGTGCGGGGGGCCGGGAGCGTGGGTACACACCCGGCCTCAGTTCCCGGGATCCTGCAAGGTCGTGGCGGGTGTGTGCGGGGGCGCCGGCGCCGCGGGTACGCACCCGGCCCCAGTTTGCGCGAACCCGCAATCTCGCCCCCGGTGTGTTGCAGAAAGCGGGGCCCCGTGCCACGAAGTCGCGGGTGTGCTTCGCGAGATGCGAGAATCCCCCGGGTGTGCTACGCCCGCGTTTGGTTCGATTCCACATGATCGCAGGTAGGATGCACGAGCCATAACTCGTTTAACCATCACGGCGTCACACACCGCGGGGTTCCTGCCACGGCGGCCCCCGGGGCGCAACACACCCGGCCCGAGCTTGCACGATTCCGCAAGGTCGCCCCTGGTGTGTGCGGGAACGCCAGTGCCGCGGGTACGCACCGTGTGTGAGTTCGCACGATTCCGCAAGGTCGGCCCGGGTGTGTGCGGCGGCGCTCGGGCTGCGGGCACGCACCCGCCCCGAACCCGCGACGTTCCATGCGCGCGGGAGCGGGCGCGGTGGACGGCACCCACGGGAGCCGCACGCACGCAAAAAGGAGGACGGCCTTGCGGCCGTCCTCCCGAGGGGTAACTACTCTTGCTGGTACTTTGGACTCTCCCCCTTGGCTCGGGCACGCCCCGCTAGGCAATGCCTTCGTGCTAGGGAACCTGCGGTGACTCGCAACGCCTCATCGGGTGGCGTTCTGGTCTCTTTCGCGAACGACCGGTTCTGCCGTCTGTCTCTGTTAGGACTGTGCGAATCCGATCCGCTGACGTTGGCTGATGGTGCCGGCCGCTAGGCTAAGACGGGACGCGCGATGCCGTTCGCGAAGGACCCGGTAAAACACTCTTCGCTGTTCACTGGCATCACCTCCTCGTCCGGCCGCCGATAGGTTTCCGCGCGGCTTTTTCTTTTCACTGCAAGTATTACCCAACCGCGGGGAAATGCATACGGATAGATGGTCCTTTGCGTGAACGGCACAAGTTCGCCCGCAAGCGGCAAGATCGCGCGCCCACGCGAGCGCCGGTGCCCACAAGCGCCCGGCACGGTCCCTTCGCAATGTGCTTCATGCGCCCATGGTGTAGGCTAGGGGCGGCCGCATCACACTCGGCGCACCAGGCGCACCCCAAGACGAAGGACGCACCCATGCAGACGGGCTTTGACAACCAGAAGTACATCGACACGCAGGCGGCACGCATCCGCGAGCGCATCGCGCAGTTCGGCGGCAAGCTCTACCTGGAGTTCGGCGGCAAGCTGTTCGACGACTACCACGCGAGCCGCGTTCTCCCCGGATTCGAGCCGGACTCGAAGGCGCGCATGCTCAGGCAGCTGGCAGACGACGCGGAGGTCGTGTTCGCCCTGAACGCGAACGACATCGAGCAGGGCAAGCGCCGGGGCGACATAGGCATCAGCTACGGTGACGACGTCCTGCGCCTGATGGACGTGTTCCGCGGCATGGGCCTCGCCATCGGCGGCGTCGTGATCACGCGCTACTCCGGACAGCCCAAGGCGGAGGCCTACCAGGCGCGACTTGAGCAGATGGGCATCGCGGTGTACCGCCACTACTCCATCGCGGGCTACCCCACGAACGTGAACCTCATCGTTTCCGGCGACGGCTTCGGCAAGAACGAGTACGTCAAGACCACCAAGCCCCTCGTGGTCGTCACGGCGCCTGGCCCCGGCTCCGGCAAGCTCGCCGTATGCCTCTCGCAGCTGTACAACGAGCACGAGCGCGGCGTCGACGCCGGCTACGCCAAGTTCGAGACGTTCCCCGTGTGGAACCTGCCCCTGAAGCACCCCGTGAACGTGGCGTACGAGGCCGCGACCGCGGACCTGGACGACAGCAACATCATCGACCCGTACCACCTGGACGCCTACGGCAAGGTGACCGTCAACTACAACCGCGACGTCGAGACCTTCCCCGTGCTCAAGGCGATCATGGAGAAGATCATGGGCAAGAGCCCGTACCTCTCCCCCACCGACATGGGCGTCAACATGGTGGGTAACTGCATCTGCGACGACGACGTGTGCCAAGAGGCGGCGCGAAACGAGATCGTGCGTCGCTACTTCTGGGAGGCCGAGCGCCTGGAGCGCACGGGCCAGGGCGAGGCGGAGCTCGCGCGCATCGCCCTTCTCATGAAGGAGGTCGGCGTGGACGAGAATTACAACCCCGCGCACGCGGCGGCGCTCGTGAAGGAGGAGGTCACCGGGCTCCCCGCCGGCGCGATGGTGCTGCCCGACGGCTCCGTAATCACCGGCAAGACGTCCCGGCTGCTGGGCGCGGCGTCCTCGCTTCTGCTGAACGCGCTCAAACGCGTGGCCGGCGTGCCGGACGAGGTCTCCGTCGTCTCGGACGAGGCCCTGGCACCCATCGGCCGCCTGAAGACCGAGCACCTGCTCAGCCGGAACCACCGCCTGCACTCGGACGAGACGCTCATAGCGCTTTCCATCAGCTCCGCGACGAACCCGCTGGCAGAGCAGGTAATCGCGGCCACGAGCGCGCTCAAGGGCTGCACGGCGTACTTCTCGGTCATCATCTCGCGCACCGACGAGTCCGTGTACAAGAAGCTTGGCATCAACGTGTGCTGCGAGCCCAAGTTCGAGCGCGGCACCTACTACCACGGCTAGGCGCCCTGCACCACGACGACGCAGGTGCGACGCGGCAGTCATACCGCCCGCCCTCAGGCGAGAAGAGCCCGGGTCCCACGCGCAACGTCACGCGGGACCCGGGCCTCTCTTTGGCCTGGGGCTGGGGCAAGCCCGGATCTGGCCCCAGGCTAGACTCGGGCGAGGCTAGTCCTGGCTCTTCTCGCCTGCGTCGCCCTTCTGCCTGCGGCTGCGCACCACGAGGTACGCGACGCCCGCGACGACGAGCACTCCCACGACGACGGCCGCGGGGCTCACGCCCTGCCGCGCGCCGGACGCGGCGAAGTCGCCGTCAAGCTGCTTTGAGTAGACGGCCGCCGTGAGGTAGCGGTAGTCGTCCTGCTGGTGCGCCTTGTTGGTGAGCGTGTTCGCGAAGAGCGCGATGCTGCGCCCGTCCCTCTGGTAGTCGACGGCCTGGATCTTGCCCTGGTACTCCTTTATGTAGTCGCTGGGCATGAAGCCTTCCACCAGGGGGTCGTCCGTAGTCTTGACCAGGACCTTCGAGCCCTTGGGCGCCTTCTTGATGTAGCCGCCGCCGTAGCCGTACATGAGGTAGTCGCCCTCGTTCTTGTACGTCGCGGTGATGATGTCGTCCTTCGGGAACTCGACGGTTCCAAGGGCGTCGTAGCCCAGCCAGTCGCCGTCGCTCGGCGTGAACGACATGTTGCCCGCGAGCTTGTAGTCCTTCACGAACTGCAGCGCGTCGGCCGTGTAGGCAACGTACGGCGTGCCGGACTTCACCTTCGCGGCCACGGCCTTCGCGTTCACCGGGTACTGGCTGCCCACGATGATGGTCGCCTCGTCCAGGTCGTCCGTGAGCTCGAAGCCCATCTGCTTCGCGAGCGCGAAGTCGTCCCAGTTGCCGTTGGTGTTCGCGCGGTTCTCGTAGTCGGCCATGCCGACCTTGTTGCCCGCCGCGTCCTTCTGGAACTTCTCGTACGCCTTTGGCACGTACGCCTTGATCGTGCCGCTGATGCGTTGCGCCTTGGGCGCGGACTTCACCTTCTTCACGTCCAACACGTGGTCCCTTGCGGCACCCTCGAGGTCGGCCGCGGCCACCACGTAGTCGCCCTCGTCCTTGCCCTCGCTCACGAGCCCGACGGACTTGCCGTCCTCAAGCAGGTCGTTCACGGCCCTCACGGCGTCGAGGCCGTTGTTGTCGATCACGGCGTACTCGCCCTTGCCCTCGACGTCGCTCTTCTGTGCGGGCGCCTTCCTCACGTCCCTCAGCGCGTCTGCCCCAAACGCCCCGGCGGTGCGGACGGTGTCCATGTCGAACCCACGGAACTCCGAGAAGTTCGTGACGGGCTCGCTGTAGAGCGAGTACTGGGTCCAGTCGTCGATCACGAGGTTGGGGTACAGGGCGCAGTTGGCCATGTTGCGCTTCGCCTGGTGCATGTCCACCACCATGGTGCCGGCCGGGTACGTCTTGTCGCCCACCTTCACGTCCTTGGTGGTCTCCCTCACCTGGACGCCGTTGTGGATGAGGAAGTCGACGGTCTCGGCCGCCGCGGAGCGGTTGTTCTGCTGGTCTGCGTCCATGGGGATGACGTAGTACTCCGGGAAGAAGTTGCCGTTGGTCCTGCCGAAGCTGTCCTTGGCGTCACGGGGGCGGAACGTGTCGGCCTCCGCGCCCTTCTCGTCCCTCTGGTTCACGTAGTACGGGCGGATGGAGTCCGCGTCAATGTTCTGGACGCCGCGGCGGAAGCGCTCGAGCTGGTTGTTGAACATGCGGTCCTTGTTCTGGACGACGAAGTCCGCGTTGCCGATGAAGCCATAGCGCAGCGCCTCCACGGCGTCGGCCGTGCCGTACGGCGCCTCGACCGTGTACGCGTTCGTGCCGTGCATCATGGCGTACTGCGGCGTGTAGCTGGTGGACATGTCGTCGAACGGCGCCTCCCAGAAGCGCGTGCCGTCGTCCTGCAGCTTGAGGTAGTCGCGCATGGGCATCTGCACGGAGTTGATGGTGGGGTTGTTTGCGATGGCGGTGCCCATGAACGCCTCGCCCTGCGCGAGCGCCGTGTCTATGAACAGGTCATACTCGTTGTTGGGGTCGTGCGTGGGCGAGCAGGGCTCCACCTGGAACTGCTGGTAGTAGCCGTGGACCTCGTGGAGCGATATCGGGTCCCACTGCGTGATGAGGCCGCTCATGGCCTGGGTCTCGGGCTGGGTCTGGTACGTGTTGTCGCGGTTGAGGTCGAAGCCGTTGCCGTTGGTGCGGACGTTCACGGCGCGGGCGTCCACGTTCTCGCTCGGGACTAGGATGTAGAACACGTCGTCCAGCGACTTCGCCGGGTCGAACGTCCTCGTGTCGGAGTCGTAGTACCTTGCGAACTCCTCCTCGCTCAGGTCGGAGGACGCGTTGTCCGTTTTGGGGCCGTCGTAGTTGGTGCCGTGTCCCTTGCCGCCGTCGCCGCGGATGTAGCCGATGCCCGTGACATCGTCCTTCACCAGGTCGCTCCACACGGTGCGGTCGTGGTCCATCTCGGTCTTCAGCTCCGCCTTGCCCTCGCCGGTGAGGCTGGTGGCGCGCCGGTACTCGATGGGCTTGTTCGCCGCGAGGTCGCGGGCGAACTCCATCACGGCGTCGACGGCCACGATCTCGTCGGCGTGCACGTTGCTGTAGACGACGGGCACCTTGTAGTCGAGCTTCCCTGCCGCAAGGTCCGCCTGCACTGATGCCGGGTCCTTCTCCATGCGCTCCTTGAGGGCCTGGTAGTCGTCGAGGTCGGACTTCTGCTTCGCCACGAACAGCGCGCGCATGGGACGGCCCTGCGCAGACGTGCCAAACGTGCGGACCTCGGCATAGAGGCCGTTTGCCTTGGCCTGCCTCGCGAGCTCGGGCAGCTGGGCGTCGACGTCCCTCTGCGTGTGGAATGCGTCGTACGGCCTGAGGTCGACCTTCGCGGACGCGGCCTTCGTGCCGTCCACGTCGCACGCGAGGGTGTACGTTCCCACGTAGTCGTACATGGACGAGCGCACGAACTCGCGCGAGCGCACGTCGATGCCGTCGATTCCCTCGTAGAGCTCGCGGTTCTTGAACGAGGCCACGACAGACGGCGTGCCGTCGACCTCCTTGGCGGTCAGCCTCACGTCATAGAAGAAGTCGCGCGACTTCAGGACCTTCTCGTCGGCGGTGTTGCCGTTTCCGCTCTCCGCGGCGCCGTCCTGGGTGGCGACGGTCTTCCAGTCTCCCAGCTTTCCGCCAAGCCACTGCTTGGGGTAGGTCTTCTTGCTGAACTGCCCCTTCGGGCGGCTGAGCGTGAGCGTGACCTTGCCCTCCTTGATGAGGGACTCGAGCTCGTCCACGCTCTTGCCCTCCACGGGTGCGGTCATCCTGAACTCGCGGCCCTCGATCATGGAGATCATCGGCGTGGAGCTGCCGTCGTACGCGGCGTCCGTGCGCTCGAGCGTGGCCTTGCCCGTGGAACGGCTGGCAGACTGCGACTGTGCGGACGTCGCCGCCATCGCCGTCGTGGGTGCCACGGCCTGCCCCAGGCTCACGGTGAGCATGAGGCCCGCGACGATCGCGCCGCCCGCCTTGCGAATGGAAACCATGCTTCCTCCCTCTTGGATTGCGCCCATGCGAGAAGTGCAGCCTACGTATGCAGCGCTTCTCGCCGCTATTGACGCAACACAGGGTACTTTGCTACCTAATCTTATGTTTCTAACTTATTTCGTTTCTAGGTAAACGTAGGTGTTTGTTCGGCACATGGCAGTCTGAAAATGTTGATACCGCATGCATATCGTGCATGGAATAACCCATAGTCGCACGATTGGGGGACAACGGCGCCCGCATGCCGCGCGGAAGTTGTTTCCCGCTTGCGAAAATATGCGCACCCGTGGCAAAAGGCTTGTGCGTAAGCGGTACGCGTGGCACACAATGGTACTGTAACGTCATATAAAGATGGTGCCAAGGCGGCACGGGGGAGGCAATTGGGATGAGCAAGGCGGCCACGTACGGCGTGTCCGAGGACGGAAGGGCAATCTACAGGAACGCGTGGCTCAGGCGCAGCTTCTACCTGGACGACGCGCAGCAGCGTACGTGCACGATGTACCGTTCGCGCTTCGTGCTGGGCGTGGCGGCGGGCGCGCTCGCGTGGGTCCTCACGAAGAGCTACGTCGCCCTTGTGGCCATACCGTCCGCGATCATCCTGGTGATGAGCTATCTCTTCTACTACCGCTTCCTGACAAGCCTGGAGCTTGCGCCCGACGACGGCGCCACGCTCCCCCGCAGGCGCATGAGCCTTGCGCAGGGGCTGGTGTACGGGCTTGGCGGCATCGCCTGCGGCTGCCTCATGGTCGCGAACGCGCAGGCGCAGGGCTTTGCGGGCCCCACCCTCATGGCGAACTACGTCGCGGCCGCCGCGGTGGCGCTCTTTGGCGTCTGGCAGCTGCTGAGGGGCCTGGTCGAGCGCGGGTAGCGCTTCCTAGACGGGACGCGTCACAAGAGACAATTGGCATCGTCTTGCGCCGCGCATGCAGCGCGGCGAACGGGAGAGGGGACGGAATGGAGAAGGAAATCGAGAACGTCACGATGATGACCTACGTGCGGGAGACTCCCGGACAGGTCGAGAAGAACGTCGGCCGTAGGAAGGAGCTCGTGGCGCCGCTGGTGGACGAGCTCGAACGGGGAGGCTACGGTTCCGTGCTCGTGATCGCCTGCGGCTCGAGTGCGAACGCAAGCAGGTGCGCCGCGCCGTTCATGCGGAAGTACCTGGGAATCCCGGTAGTGGTCACGACGCCCGGCGCGTTTCTGACCTCCGACTTCCTTCCCGGGAACGACACGCTCTGCTTCGTAGTTTCGCAGTCCGGCTGCTCAACGAACTCCCTGGCCGCGCTCGACAGGCTGCGCTCCGCAGGCAGGAGGGCCATCGGCATCACAGGCAACCTCGACTCCGACTTCCGTGACCATGCGGACCTCGTCGTGGACTATGGCGTGGGCGTCGAGTACGTGGGCTACGTAACCAAGGGTGTGACGACGCTCGCCCTGTTCCTCATGCTCTTCTCGCTCGAGGCCTCCCACGACACGGGACGGCTCTCCGACGAGGGATATGGCAATGTCGTGAGCGAGCTCGAGCTCGTTCCCGAACGCCATAGGGCGGTCCAGGAAGCGACGGAGGACTTCTTCTCCGCGCACCTGAAGGACATGCTCTCCATCGAGACGAACTACGTCATCGGCTTCGATCAGGCGTACGGCATCGCCTGCGAGGGTGCCCTGAAGTTTGGCGAGACCATGAAGGTCCCCTCGTTCGCCTTCGAGGCCGAGGAGTTCAACCACGGCCCGAACCTGCAGCTTAACCCCAGCCGCACCGTCTTCGTGGTGGACGACATGAACCTTGGCTCCAAGCGCGCGCACGAGCTGTACGACGCCTGCCGGTGCATCACGGACCACACGTACCTCGTGACGTGCGGCGACGCGGGCGAGAAGGACGACCACACGTTCGCAGCGAGCGTAGGCGAGGTCGCGGAGCCGACGCTCTCCCCGCTCTACCTGCTGCCGTTCTTCCAGATAATCGCCCACCACGCGACGGACGCCCTCGGCAGGTGGGACGACTTCCCTCTGATGAGGGACTACAAGCGCTGTGCACCGAGCAAGACCGAGAAGATCAGGGACGTCATGCCCCTGCTGTAGATATGCCCCTGCCGAAGGGAATGAGGGCAGCTGCACGAATAAGGACTAAGGCCCGCAGGCAGTCCCGGATGGGACGTAGCCTGCGGGCCCTCTCTTGCATTTCGGCTCGTGCGACTAGATTCCGTCCGAGAAGTCCTCGTCCTCCTCGGCAGGCTGCGCGAGCTCGAACTCCACGACGGACGACTTCATGGAATCCTTCGCGAGCTGGGCAAGCTCGTCGAGGCCGGACACGGCGTCGCGCTGCGTCGCGCACTCGACGAGGCCACCCAGGTTCACGCCCGCGACGACGCGCACGTCGCCCAGGGGGATCCCGAGCGTCGCCGCCGTCTTGAACGGCGTGCCTCCCACGAGGTCGCAGAGGACGAGTACCCCGTCGACATCCTCCCTCAAGCGAAGCGATTCCAAAGCCGAGGCCATGCCCTTCTCGAGCTCCTCCGTGCCAGAGAGCGAGGTGAAGTCCAGTGCCGCGTAGGCGTCCTGGGGACCGGCGATGAGCTCGAGCGCGGACGTGATTCCCGAGGCGAAGTTGCCGTGACCCGTGACGATGATTCCGACCATATGACCCTCCCATGCGGGGTGGCGGCCTCAGGGCCGTCCCCGAACCGTGGTCGGGGCCCCGCGCACGGGGCCCCGCCACATCAGACGTTACATGTGACCTGCGGTCTTGCCACAGTTGCTACATCCAGTTGAGGAGCGACATCAGAAGGCCGAACAGGATGACGCAGCCGATGACGGCGATGGTGTTGACGTGCTTCTTCTTGAAGAGCCAGTAGATGAGGAACACGACGGCAAGGGGCAGGACGTTGGGAAGGAGCTGGTCGAACACCGACTGCACCGTGGTGGAGCCGACGCCGAAGACGAGCTTCTTCTGGAACGCTATGGAGACGTAGCTGGGTATGAGCGCGCCGATGACCGTGGTGCCGAGGATTCCCGCGGCGCCGGTGAGGTATCTCGTGGCCGTGCCGACCTTCTCGACCGCCTTCGAGCCGAGGCTGTAGCCGAGATGTGCAAACCAGATGCGCGAGAAGCCGACGACGAGGTATATGCCGATGAAGACGAGCGGGCCCAGGATGGAGCCGGACTTTGCGAGCGAGCAGGCGATGCCGGCCGTGATGGGCAGCACGGTGAACCAGAAGATGGAGTCACCGATGCCAGCCATGGGTCCGAAGAGGCCGTTGCGGACACCCTGGATGAGCTTGCGGTCCGCGCCCTTCTCCTCCATCGCGAGGACCATGCCCTGGAGCAGCGTCGCCATGTGCGGCTCGGTGTTCATGAACTCCATGTTGTAGGTCATGAACTCCTTGAGGTCCTCTTTCGAGTCGCCGTAAATCTTCTTGAAGCCCGGAATCATGTTCATGGTCCAGCCAGGCGCCTGCATGCGCTCGAACGAGAACGCGATCTGCTCGGTGAGCGAGTTGATGCCGAGCCTCGTGATGTCGGACTTGCTGAGCTTCTGAAGGGGCTCGCCCTTCTTGTTGGTGGGATTAGATGCCATCAGAGTCGCCTCCGTCGTCGATTGCCTCAGCCTTCTGCTCGTCAAAGCGCTTCTGGTACATGTAGTCGATCGCGGCGAGGGACGCGCCGATGATGGCGACGGGCAGCACGTTGGGCATCTTGAGGAACGTGGCCATGACGAAGCCGATGAAGAGGTACGGGTAGGTCTCGGGCTTCAGCGTGGTGAGCAGCAGCATGGCGAGGCCGACGGCGGGAAGGATGCCTCCCGCGACCTCGAGGCCGTGCGTGACCCAGGTCGGGAACGAGTTCACGAACGCCTGGATGGGCGCCTGCAGCGCATAGGAGCACAGGAAGATGATGAAGCCGCAGAACACCGCCTCGAAGATGGTGACGCCCCAGACGAGACTATTGAAGTGCCTCACGTCAGCCTCAGCCGCGTACTTGTCGAGCTTGTGGGGGACGAAGGAGTAGACCGTCTTGAAGAGGATGCCGATGCCTTGGGCGAGGAGCGCGAAGGGATACGAGAGCCCGAGCGCCGTCTCGGCACTCTGACCGGTGGTGTAGGCGAGAACGACGGTCATGATGCCGGCGAACAGCGGGTCGGGAGGCACGGTCCCGCCGACGTTCGTCATGCCGAGGTATGCGAGCTCGGTGACGGCGCCGCACGTGACCCCCAGCTCCACGTTGCCCAGGATGATGCCGGTGAAGAACGCGGCGACCATGGGCCTGAACCAGTAGAACGCCTCGGTCTGCTGATCGAATTGGCATATTGTGCCAACTATGAACAGCAGAAGGCCTTGCACAAGGGTAAGTTGCATGCTTCCTCCCTATGTCAAGCTCTTCTCCCCAGGGGAGAAGGGCGCCAACAAACGATGGATGCTCTTGCGTGCTATGAGGTTGTGTGGGCTTGATGCCCGCCCGACTGTCTAGAGACCGAGGTCCTCGACCTTGCGTCCCGTGGGCATGAGCTGGATGTAGACCTTGGTGCCGTGGCCCTGTATGGCCTTGAGGTCGGCGAGGTCCTGATCGTCCACGTAGACGTGCTGGTCGTGGAAGACGCGCTTGTCCCCTGAGGCATGCATGTTGCCGATGTTGACCTCCTTTATGGGGACGCCACCCTCCACGAGCTTTCGCATGTCCGCCGGGGTCTTTGCGACGATGAAGATGTGCTGGCGGGCGCTGGCCTTGCCGATCACGTCGATCGTCTTCTGAATGGTGAAGAACCTAATGCCCACGCGCGCGGAGTCCGCCGTGAGCTTCATGAGCGACTGCTGCATGGGGTCTGCAGCGGCGTCGTCGTTCGCGACGACGATGAGGTTGCAGTTGGGTATGGACCCAACCCAAGCCGCGCCGACCTGTCCGTGCACGAGCCTGTTGTCAATCCTTGCGAACACGATGTCTGGTGTTGCCAACGAATGTCGCCTGCCTCCCGTGGGGCGCTGGCGTCCGGCCGGCGTCGCTTTTCAATGGTGAAATCAAAGCCATCGTTCTTATACGCCCGACAATATCGGAAAAAGCAGATACAAACGCGAATGATGCGTTTTTCTCTGCAAACGTTATAGTGGTCTTACGGGATTGCGTAAACGATTTCCACGTGTTAAGCACAGATTGCCACTCCGCTACCCTTGGTTGACGCATATCCAATCCGGGCAGTCGCGCCGGCATCGCTTGGCGCGGAGAGATCGGCAGACCGAGGCCGTGCGACGGGAAGGGGGTGCACCGTGGACGACGGGACGCAGGCAAGGGAGACCGCGCGGGGCTCGAGCGAGAACGCAGCGCCGCGCAGGAGGCTCTTCGTGGCGTTGCTGCCGGACGAGGGCGTGCGCGACGAGCTCGTGGGCGTGCAGCAGATGGTGCTCCCCCACCTTGACCACGCGCGGGCGACGTCGCGCGGGAACCTCCACCTGACGCTCGCCTTCCTTGGGGAGCTCGACCGCGAGCGCGAGAAGCGTGCGCTCCAGGCGATGCGACGGGCGGCCGAGGACGCCCGGACGGGAGTGTTCGCCGTCGAGCTGGGGCCTGTGGGATGCTTCCAGAAGCGTCGCGGGTCGATTCTGTGGCAGGGCCTTCGCGAGGATGGCGCGGAAGGACGGGAGCATGAGGGGTCGCGGAACGGAACGCGACGGCTCGCGGAACTGAGGGCGACCCTTGGCATACGGCTGCTGGAATGCGGCGCGATCACGGAGCCGCTCCCCACGTTCGTTCCGCACATGACGCTGGCGCGCGGCTGCCGTCTACGCAAGGAGGAGCGCGAGGCCGGAATGGACGCGTTTCTCGCCCAGGCGAACGAGCAGCTTGCGGCACGTAGCCTGAGAGCGGGGCGGCCGTGGACCACGAAGATGCGCGTCGGTGCGGTGTCGCTGATGTGGAGCCACCATCCGGATGGCGGCGCGCTCACGTACACGGAACTTGCGCGCGTGAGCCTGTGACCGGGGATGACGCGGACCTAGGGGCGGGCGTGGGCCGCTAGCCAGGCGCACGCCATGGGGGCGGCCGTCAGAAACCAGCTTGCGTAGCGGGACGGATGCGCCTGCAGGTCCGCGAGCGCCTCCTTGGCGTCGACCCATGCGATTGCCTCGACCTCCTTGGGATCGGGAGCGAGGGGCCCGTTATACGGCGCCACGAAGACGTGATCGTACTCGAACTCCGTAAGCCCGTTGCCGTAGGGGCTTCGGTACACGAACGACCCCACCTCGTCGTACCCTAGGCTTGCCGCCACGGCCGCGGGCACCCCCAGCTCCTGGGTGAGCCTGCGCGGAACGGCATCCGCAAGCGCCTCCCCCACCCGCGGGTGCGAGCAGACGGAGTTGGCCAGAAGCCCGCCGGAATGGTACTTGCCCTGGGCACGACGCTGCAGCAGGAGCTGGAGCGTGCCAGCGCTCCCCCGATACAGGAAGAGCGAGAACGCCCTGTGCAGGCGCGCCTGCTGGTGGCACGCGAGCTTTCCCATGCTGCCCTGGGGACGGTCCATGAGGTCGACCAGGATCAGCTGGTCTTCCTGGTGCTGGGACAGCATGTCTGCCAGGCTTGCCATGCGCTGCAACTCCCTACAAATCAGTTAGCAAAGCTTTCTATCTTCTTGTACGCCGACGGAGCAATGCATCATGATGACCCACGTCCAACAACAGGATGAGATGACCCTCCTCGAACTTAAACGCTATTCTCACGTCCATGTTCACGCTGCACTCAAACTCATGTGAAGCACGTATATGCTTGACGCGCAAGGAAGGGTGCCACGGATCAATAGCAAGCTGCCGAATCTTGTTTTCGACCTGCGCCTGCTCCTTCTTCCCAAGCTTCGCATACGCCTTCTTAAACGAAGGCGCAAGCACGAGCTTATATGGCATCAGCCGGCCCGATGCAAATCTGCAATCGCATCATCCGCATCTTCAAAAACTGGAAGGTCCCCGCTGGATAGCCCCTCCTCTGCCTCACTGGCAAGACGCTCCAGTTCTTCAATCTTCTTCTTGGGATAGATCACTACCGGGACAAAGCGGATCTCCCCATCCTCGATGTAGACATCGAAAGTGTCACCAGAGACAAGGCCGAGCTGATTGACTAGCTTCTTCGGTATCGTAACCTGACCTTTGTCCTTAAGCGTCGTGAGCATCCCGGCCTCCAAGAGTATGAATTTCTGACTTTCCGACATTCTATCCTATGGGAAACCGGGATGCTCCTTCACCTCTGGCGAACGGCAGTCTACCCCTACGCGAAGCCCAGCAGGGCGCCGACCACGTGCACCAGAAGCGCCACGAGGTAGGCGATGCCGCACTGGAACACCACGATGCCCAGCGCCCAGCGGCCGCCAAGCTCGTGCCTGATGGCCGCGATCGCCGCGACGCACGGGGTGTACAGCAGGCAGAACACCAAAAGCGACACGACGGAGAGCGGCGTGAGCGTGGCGAGCAGCTGCGCCGTGGAGCCAAACAGGACGGAAAGCGTCGCGACCACGATCTCCTTTGCCATGAAGCCCGCGATGAGCGCCGTGGTGATGCGCCAGTCGCCAAAGCCCAGGGGCGAGAAGACCGGGGAGATCCAGGCCGCGATGGCCGCCAGGATCGAATCGCGCGCGTCCTTGGCGACCGCGAGGGTCGGCGTGAAGTACTGCAGGAACCACACGACGACGGCGGCCGCGAACACCACGGTGAATGCCCGGTGCAGGAAGTCCTTGGTCTTCTCCCACATGAGCATGAGCACGGACTTCGCGCTGGGAAGGCGATAGTTGGGAAGCTCCATCACAAACGGGACGGCCTCGGCGCGGTCGACGGTCTTGTGCGTGACGAGCGCCACGAGCACGCCGACGACGATGCCCGTGAGGTACAGGCAGAGCATCACGAGGCCGCCCTTGCCCGGGAAGAACGCCGCGCTGAAGTAGCCGTAGATCGTGAGCTTGGTGGTGCAGCTCATGAACGGCGTGAGCGCGATGGTGAGCTTGCGGTCGCGCTCGGACGGCAGCGTGCGGGCGGACATGACGGCGGGCACCGTGCAGCCGAAGCCCACGAGCATGGGCACGATGGAGCGGCCGGACAGGCCGATCTTGCGCAGCAGCTTGTCCATGAAGAACGCGACGCGCGCCATGTAGCCCGTGTCCTCCAGAAGCGACAGGAAGAAGAACATGGTCACGATGATCGGCGCGATGGGCAGCACCGTGCCGACAGCGTTGAAGATGCCGCCGATCACGAGGGAGTGCAGCACCGGGTTCACGCCGGCCGCCGTGAGGCCCGCGTCCGCCGCGGCCGTGAGCGCGTCGACGCCCGCCGCGACGAGGTTCTGCAGCGCGAGCCCGATGACGTTGAACGTGAGGAAGAACACGGCGCCCATGATGAGCACGAACATGGGGATGGCCGTGTACTTGCCGGTCAGGACGCGGTCGATCCTGCGGCTGCGCTCCTGCTCGCGCGAGGCATGCGGCTTCACGACCGCGGCGGACACGATCTTCTCGATGAACGAGAAGCGCATGTCCGCGATGGCGGCGGCGCGGTCGAGGCCGCGCTCCTCCTCCATCTGGTGCACGATGTGCTCCACGGCGTCAAGCTCGTTCTTCTCTAGCGCGAGGGCCTCCGTCACGTGGGCGTCGCCCTCCACCAGCTTCGACGCGGCGAAGCGCACGGGAATGTTCGCGCGCTTCGCGTGGTCCTCTATCAGGTGCATGATGGCGTGCAGGCAGCGGTGCACGGCGCCGCCGTGGTCGCTGGGGTCGCAGAAGTCCTGCCGGCCGGGAAGCTCCTGGTAGCGCGCCACGTGTATGGCGTGGCTCACGAGCTCGTCCACGCCCTCGCCCTTGACGGCCGATATCGGCACCACGGGGATGCCCAGCATGTCCTCCATCAGGTTCACGTCGATCGTGCCGCCGTTGCCCTGGACCTCGTCCATCATGTTGAGCGCGAGCACCATGGGCTTGTCCAGCTCCATCAGCTGCATCGTCAGGTACAGGTTGCGCTCTATGTTCGTGGCGTCCACGATGTTGATGATGGCGTTTGGCTGCTCCTCCAGTATGTACTGGCGGCTCACGAGCTCCTCCGGGCTGTACGGAGAGAGCGAGTAGATGCCCGGCAGGTCCGTCACGTCTGTGTCGGGGTGTCCCTTGATGGCGCCGCTCTTGCGGTCCACTGTGACGCCCGGGAAGTTGCCCACGTGCTGGTTCGAGCCCGTGAGCTGGTTGAACAGGGTGGTCTTGCCGCAGTTCTGGTTGCCCGCGAGCGCGAAGCGAAGCACTTCTCCCTCAGGCACCGGATGCGAGTGGTCGCTCGTGCGCACGTCCACCTTGTCGGGCAGGCCGTCCTCGCCAAGGCCCGGGTGCCCAATGCTCCTGTGGCGCCCGCGCGCGGCGCCGGCCGGCACGGGGCACGCCTCCGTCGTGACGCGAATCTTGCGCGCATCCGCAATGCGCAGCGTCAGCTGGTAGCCATGGATGCTGAACTCCATGGGATCGCCCATGGGCGCGTACTTCTCGAGCGTGATCTGCGCGCCGGGTATGACGCCCATGTCCAGGAAGTGCTGGCGGAGCGCACCCTCCCCTCCCACGACGGATATGGTGACGGTCTGGCCGATCTCCACGGACGCGAGCGTGCCCTCCTCGCGCAGGGCCTCGCCGTCCGCGCGCGTTGTCGAAGATCTGCCATCTGACATGTCGATGCCTGACATGATTTGCCTTTCGATAGTTAACTTAGTCTTACAAATCATACAACATTCGTCCATGCCCGCGTGAGGCGCGCAGATGATGCGCGGGCATTGATGCGGGAGGCGGCGCAGTCTGGAAGATCGACACCCACAATCGAGCGTGTCAAGTACTATCGTGCGAGGTAACAGGCTCAATCCGCCAACGGCAAATTTGAAGTCCTCGCCCATAGCTCCTCCATCGAACTTCACAATAGAAACAAAATGCAACCTTAAGAGGGGTGGAGCCATGACGCAGCTAGCACGCAAGGTCGTAATCATCGGAGCCGGTAACGTGGGCAGCCACGTCGCCATGAACCTCATGGTCAGCCAGTACGCGGACGAGATCGTGTTCCTGGACATCAACGAGGACGCTGCAAACGCACAGGTGGAAGACCTGAAGGACATGCTCACAGCCACCAGGCGCCACGTGCACATCCGCGTGGGCACCTACGACGACTGCGCGGACGCGAGCTTCATCGTGATGACAGCCGGCCGCAGCCGTCGACCCGGCGAGACGCGCCTCCAGATGCTCGCGAGCACGTTCTCGATCCTGGGCAGCATCGTCGACCCCATCGCGAAGTCCGGTTTCTCCGGCTTCCTCATCTGCGTGTCCAACCCCGCGGACGTCGTGGCAGAGTACTTCTATCGCAAGCTCGACCTCCCGCGCTCGAGGGTGTTCAGCACCGGGACGTCGCTCGACACCGTCCGCCTCAGGCGCCACATCGCGAGCATCGTGGACGTGGACCGCGACCAGGTCGAGGCGTTCTGCATGGGCGAGCACGGCGACTCCTCGTTCATCCCACGCACGCACGTCTCCATCGGCGGCATCGGCATCGAGGAGTACCTGCGCAGCCACCCGCAGCTCGCAGACAAGCTCGACTACGCCACGCTCACGGACACCGTCCACACCTCTGGCGGGCGCATCGTCGCCGGCAAGGGCTCCACGGAGTTCGGCATCGGTTCCGTCGTCGCCGTGCTCATCGCATCCATCCTCCACAACGAGCGCCTCGTGACGCCGCTCTCCGTCCACCTCGAGGGCGAGTACGGCGAGAAGGACGTTTCGGTGGGAGTGCCATGCATCCTCGGACGCAACGGCATCCAGGAGATCCTCCCGCTCGAACTCTCGCAGGACGAGAGGGACGCCATGCACTCATCCTGCAACGTCATCCGCGAGGCGTTCGCGAGCATCGAGTAGCTCCGGCCCGCACGCGGCGCGCGGCGCCGGCCGCAGCGCCCCGCGCCACCCGCAGCGCCAAGCCAATCGCACCACCTTCTGACAGATGTCACACCTGTCAGAAGGTGGTGCCTTTTGATGCGTACGAGTCCCTCACTTTCTGACAGAAGCCGAACCTGTCAGATAGTGGTGCCTCTTGGCTGAAAAAAGCCTCCCTAACACGTGCAATTCGCCTCACTACCCGACAGAAGTCACACCTGTCAGGTAGTGGTGGACTTTTTCGCGAAAAAACCACTTCGGCATGCGCAAACCATCCCACTACCTGACAGAAGGCGAACCTGTCAGAAAGTGAGGCCTTTTCCCGCGCACTAACCCCTCACTAATTGACAGAAATCACACCTGTCAGGTAGTGAGGTGCCTCGTCACGCGCGCGCTGCACGTCCTCCCCCCGCCGCGCGCGCAAAACCCTCCCATCGTCTAGAATTCTTCCAGCTATCTGCACGGCGCCGCCCGCCGACCGGCGGCCGCACCCATCCCCATCGCACCCATGCACGCGAGGAGTCGCCTTGGCCCAGCCCACGTCCGCAAAGCACGCACGCAAGACCGATTCCGCAGCCGGCGCAACGGCCGCCAAGCCAGCCAAGAGCCGCAGGAAGGCGATCCCCCTCCTTGCCCTCGGCATCGCGACTGCCCTCGTCGCGGGCCAGGTCGCGGGCACAAGCTACTATGGCTCGCACTTCGTCCCCGGTACCACCGTGAACGGCGCGGACGTGTCCAACATGACGGAGGCCGAGCTCGCTCGCCAGGTCGCGACGAGCGCCGCCTCCTGGAAGACGACCGTCGCCGGCCAGGGCCTCACCTTCGCCATCGGCGCCACTGACATCGACCTGGACGTCAGCCCCGCAGACTACGCCCGCGACGCGAAGGCCCAGACCGACGCCGCCTCGTGGGCGCTCGACCTCACGCACCCCAGGCACATCACGGTGTCCAAGACCGTCGCCTACAACAGGAAGAAGCTCGACGCCCTGGTCGACGCCGCCGTCCAGGCTCACAACCAGAGCGCCACGCCGCCCAAGAACGCCTGGTGCACCCTGAACCAGAAGACGTCCACGTTCGAGGTCACGCAGGAGGCGCTCGGCACGGCGCTCGACGCCAACGTCGTCAAGGCGCAGGTCGAGAAGGACGTCGCGCGCCTCCACACCAAGGTCTCCCTCAAACGCGACGCGCTCCTCCGCCCGCAGCTCACGAGCAAGGACGCCGGCCTTCTGAAGGCCGTGGACACGGCGAACGCGTACGCCGGCCATGCCATCACGCTCACGAAGGAAGGAAAGCCCCTCGCGAAGCTCGACAAGAAGACGGTCGCCACCTGGGTGCGCGTGGGCGACGACCTTTCCGTGGGCCTCGACCGTGACGCCATCGCCCAGTGGGCGCGCGACTCCCTCGCGAAGAAGGTCGCGAAGTCCGACGAGGAGCACGACTACGCCATCGACGCCGCCTCGCTCGCGGCGTCCGTCGCCAACGCCGCGCAGGGCGAGAAGGACGGCTCCCTCGAGGTTCCGCTCGCCGTCACCGCCACCCGTCCCGCGCAGACGCCCGGCCACGAGGGCCGCGGCCGCCACATAGACCTGAACCTCTCCACCCAGTACGCGCGCTTCTACGACGAGGACGGCTCGGTCATCTGGCGCTCGTACTTCGTGAGCGGCAACACGTCCGAGGGGCGGGCCACCCCCACGGGAACGTTCAAGGTCAACGCGAAGCGCACGAACGAGACGCTCGTCGGCACGGACGAGGACGGCGACGGCGAGCCCGACTACAAGAGCCACGTCGCGTACTGGATGCCGTTCGTCGGCAACGCAGTGGGCCTGCACGATGCCAGCTGGCGCTCCGCCTTCGGCGGATCAATCTACTCCTATGCGGGAAGCCACGGCTGCGTGAACCTCCCCCCGAGGGCGGCGCGCGAGCTCTACGGCCTCGTCAAGGTAGGCGACACCGTCTACGTCCACTCGTAGCCGCCCGTGCGCGCCGCACGCAGCGGGGCGAGCCCCGTCGCACCCGGCGAGGCCCGCCCCGTCCCTACAGCTCGGCCTGCGTCAGCACCCTGAAGCCGGCCTCCTCCAGCTTGAACACGGCCTTCGACGCCTCCGCCGGCACGCGGATCTTCAGGATGTCCACGGCGCGGTCGCCGGACGTGCTGAAGCAGTAGCCGTACTCCACGGGGATGTCCAGGTCGTCCAGCACGCCCAGCAGCTCCGCCAGGCCGCCGGGCCTGTTGGGCACCTCGATGGCGGCCACCTTCGTGACCATGGCGCGATAGCCCTTCTCGTCCAGATAGTCGCGGGCGCGCAGCGCGTCGTCGCACACGATGCGCACGACGCCGTACTCCGGCGTGTCGGCTATGGTGAGGGCCTTCATGTCGATGCCCGCCGCAGCGATGTCGCGGCAGAGCTTCGCGAGCCTGCCCTCGGAGTTCTCCAGGAAGACGGTGAGCTGGTCGATCATTTCAGGTTCTCCTCCCTCAGGTCCACGATGCGCTTCGCCTTGCCCTCGGAGCGCGATATCGACATGGGCTCCACAAGGCGCACGCGGATGCCAACGGACAGCGCCGTCTTGAGCGCGCCCTGGATCTGGCGCTGCAGCTCCTCGATGGCGCCGGTCGAGTCGATGTCAAAGTCCGGGTTCGCCTCGACCTTCAGGGTCGCGACGTCCAGGTAGTTCTTCGTGGTGAGCTCGATCTGGTACCAAGAGGATACCTGCTCGAACGTCTTCATCACGTTCTCTATCTGGCTGGGGAACACGTTTACGCCGCGAATGATGAGCATGTCGTCCGTGCGGCCCTGCAGGCGGTCGATGCGGCGGTGCGTGCAGCCGCACGGGCACTCGCCCGGCAGGATCCGCGTGATGTCGCGCGTGCGGTAGCGCACGACGGGGCTCGCCTCGCGGTCGAGCGTCGTCACCACGAGCTCCCCCCACTCGCCGTCAGGCAGCACCTCGCCGGTCGCGGGGTCGATGACCTCGCAATAGAAGTGGTCCTCCGCGATGTGGAGGCCGTCCTGCTCAAGGCACTCAACGGCAAGGCCGGGGCCACCGGTCTCCGTCAGGCCGTAGATGTCCAGCACCTTGTAGTCCAGCTTGCGCTCGAGCTCGTGACGGAAGTTGTCGCTGAACGCCTCCGCGCCGTGGATGCCCACCTTCAGGCTGAACTCCTTGGAAGGGTCGATCCCCATGGCAAGCGCCGTGTCCGCGATGTGCATAGCGTAGCTGGGCGTGCACTCCAGCACCGTGGTGCCCATCTCGCGCAGCACGCGGATCTGGCGCTCCGTGTTGCCGGCGCTAATGGGGATGACGGTCGCACCGGAGCGAAGCGACCCGTAGTGCGCGCCCAGGCCGCCCGTGAACAGGCCGTAGCCGTAGCAGATCTGGCACACGTCGTCCGCCCCCACCCCTGCAAAGCGGAACGCGCGAGAAAAGCATTCGGCCCACGCCCTGAGGTCCGCCTCGGTGTACGCCGCCACCGTGGCGACGCCCGTCGTGCCGGACGACATGTGGATCTCCTTCACGTCGCCCCTCGGCACGCCCACCATGTCGTACGGGTAGTTGTCGCGAAGGTCCTGCTTCGTCACGAACGGCGCGCGCCTGAGGTCGTCCAGGTCGCGGATGGCATACGGGTCGAACCCCGCCTCGTCGAAGCTCCTGTGATAGAAGGGAATGTCCTCGTAGCAGTGGATCGCGGTCTTGCGGATGCCCTCCACCTGGGCCGACGCGATCCGATCGCGCGACATCGTGAGGACGTCTTCCTGTGTGCTCATGAACAACCCCTTGCGGCGCTTCGCGCCATCGATGCCAAGCCAACAGGAACATAGTATCTGCAACCGGTTTCCATGCCGTTACCAATGCCCGGACGCACAAATCACCCCGCGGGCGGCAGGCGCGCGGGGCGAGAAGGTCGTTCGTCTTTGGTTGTGCGGGCGGGCGGGACGCGCGTCCTTCTCGCTGGCGTCACGCCATGGCAGGACCGCGCGCTACGCGAGGACGAGGCCGATCACGTACGCGCAGCAGCCGCCGAGGAGGATCGTCACGGGCAACGTCACGAACCACGCGCCGATGATCTTGCGGGCGACGCCCCAGCGTACGGAGCTGCGACGGCGGGCGGAGCCGGCGCCCATGATGGACGTGGTGATGACCTGCGTCGTGGAGACGGGCGCGCCGAGCGCGGTCATGGTCTCGATCGCGATGGCGGAGGACGTCTCGGCCACGAAGCCGATGACGGGGTTCAGCTTCGTCACGCCGTCGCCCACGGTGCGCATGATGCGGCCGCCGCCGATGGAGGTGCCAAGGGCCATGGTGCACGCGCACATTATCTTGACCCACACGGGGATGCCGGCCGCGGGGTCCGCGAGCCCGGCCGTCACGAGCGCCAGGGTGATGATGCCCATGGTCTTCTGCGCGTCGTTGTTGCCGTGGCTGTACGCCATGAACGCCGCGGAGAGGATCTGCATCCTGTGGAACAGCCAGTTGGCCTTCATGGGGTGCCAGTTGGCGAACAGCTCGAACACGAGCTTCATGATCACGTAGCCCAAGGCCATGCCGATGAGCGGGGACGTGAACAGCGGGATGACGACCTTGTCGAGCACGCCCTCCCACTTGACGTGGCGCACGGAGTGCGTGAACACGATCGTCGCGCCGATGAGGCTGCCGATGAGCGCGTGCGAGGACGAGCTGGGGATGGAGCGCCACCACGTGAAGAGGTCCCACAGGATGGCGCCCAGAAGCGCCGCGAGGATCACGTAGAGCTCGAGCTTGATGTCCACGATGCCCGCCGCGATGGTCATGGCGACCTTCTCGCTCATGAACGCGCCGATGAAGTTCATGGTCGCGGACATGAGGATGGCGACGCGCAGGGGAAGCGCCTTGGTGTACACCGTCGTCGCGATGGCGTTCGCGGTGTCGTGGAAGCCGTTGATGAACTCGAAGACCAAGGCGGCCCCGAGCACGCAGACGAGAAGGGCGCTAACCATTTTTCACGATGACATTCTGAATCTCGTTGGCCACGTTCTTGCAGGCGTCCAGCGTGTTCTCCATCTTGTCCAGCAGACTCTTCCACTTGAGGATGTCCACGGTGTGGAGGTCGGAGCGGAAGATGGCCGCGAGCCCGTCACGGTAGACGACGTCTCCCCTGTCCTCGGCGTCGTTGGCGGCCTTCGTCTCCTCCAGGAGGGACTCATCCTTCTTGAAGTCCGGGAACTTCGCGAACGCGTGGTCGAGGTCGAGCGTCGCCTCGAGGATGAGCTTCGCCATCTCGATCGCCTCGGGGCGCATCTCGTCGATGTCGTAGAGCTTGAAGCGGGCGGAGACGTTCTCGAGCCCGTCGACGATGTCGTCCATCTTGAGCGCGAGCGCGCTGATGTCCTCGCGGTCGAACGGGGTGATGAACGAGGAGTTCAGGGTGGTGATGATCTTGCTGACCATCTCGTCTCCCCTGGTCTCGAACTCCTTGATCTCAGGGATGCGGTACGAGAGCTTGTCGTAGTTCTCGACGATCTCCAGGAAGAGCTCGGAGGCCTCGGAGGTCATCTTGCTGAACTCCTGGAACATGAGGAAGAACGCGTCTTCCTTGCGACTTACACGGCTCATGCTGTCAGTAGCCTTTCACGACGCCACGCGGCAGCGCTACGAGTACTCGCACCAACGGGCGAAACCAGATTGCAAGCTGCATGTTAGCAGAACGTAATGAAATATAACTGCCACTGACCTAAAAATGCAGCACAGGCATGCTGTGCGTGAGACTTGCGGCTGCCTTGCGCGCGGTGCGCGCAAGGTCCTAAGGCGGGGGCGCCTCAGCGCTCCGGCGCATCGACCGGCTCCGCACCCTGTTCCTGAGCTGCGGTTTCCCTCATGCGTGCACGGTCGTGCGGCATCCCCGCGGGCTGCACCGGAAACTCCCCGGCACCCGGCGGCAAGCACGGGCCCTCGCGCTTCTCGCCCAGCGCGTCCATCACGAAACCGCCATGATGCGGCTGCGGGAGCGCCCTGGTGCGGCGGACGGCGCGCCACAGCGACGGAAGGTACAGCACACAGAGGACCGCGTACAGCACGATGGAGCTCATGGCCTCCTCGCGGCCGGACGAGACGTAGTTGGTGCTGAGGCTCTCCCCGAAGAGCGCGTACGGTATGACCATGATCGAGAAATCGTCCAGCGCGTGGAACAGGATGGCGCCCGTAAGGTTGTCGTCCTCCACGACGGCGGCGGAGAGCACGGCGCCGTAGATGCCGGTCTGCGCCACCTTGAGCGCGGCCTGGGCAAGCTCGAGCGGGCTTGCGTAGTCGAGCCCCACCCAGTCGATGTGCAGCGCCCCGAAGTAGACGGACGAGACGGCGATGCACGCCCACAGCGCGCCGCGGCTGCGCCCGAAGCGCGACAGCAGGCCGCCAAGCAGCACGCCGCGCACGTAGCATTCCTCGAAGACGCCTATGCACAGGCAGAACGCCACGTAGTACGCCACGTTCTGCGCCCAATGGGGCGAGAGGTGCGCGGCGTTGGACGCGTAGCCCGCCACCTGCGTGCCGGTGAGCGCGAGGCTGATGGCGAGGATGGGCCACGCGAGGCGCCAGACGCTCCTGAAGGACGCGCGCGAAGGGACGAGCATGCGCCGGCCGCCCAGAAGGCAGACGGCCACGGCCATGTACAGGGCGGACGTGACCTCGAGCGAGAGGTTCTCGTCGAGACGCAGCCACGATATGGGCTGGTAGACGAGCCACTGGAACACGGGCGCAAACGCGACGACCAGGATGGCCGCCATGAGCCTGCCGCGCCGGCGCCCGCCGCGGGCCGCCACGCTACGCCCTCCCGGCCGAGCCGAGCTCGGCGAGCATGGCCGCAACCCGCGCGCGGGCGCGCCTCACGTCCGCGCGGGCGTCCTCGATGCGGGACTGCACGAAGAGGTCCGTTATGGAGTTGTCGAACACGATGTCGAACAGCTCGAGCATGTCGCTTCGCCTGAGGTCGACGCCCGTGACGCCGGAGCAGTCGCGCAGCTCGCGGGCGAACGCCTCAAGGTCGCGCTGGGCGCGCCCCACCGCCTCGGAGGCGCCGTCCAGGCGCGAGCGCTTCACGAGGCTCGTGAGGAGGCCCCCGCCCAGGATGTCGAGCAGGCCCCAGTTACGCGCGCCGTCAAGCTGCTCCGCCGCCTCGTCCAAGCTCTGGAGGGCGCGCGTGCCTGCGGCGCGGGCCCGCTCTAGTCTTGCGTCCGATGTCATGGTGCACCTCCGAATGCGGGGCGGCGGCGGGGCGGCGCTTCTCGCCCGGGCGTCCCGCAGATAACTGTCAGATAACTGTCTAGGTGAAGCCTACCCGTAATGCGGCACAAAGACGCGCGCAAGGACGCCGTTTGTTTGTGAACGAGTGCACAATCTGGTGCGCGCCGTGGCCTCGACGTGCCAAAATCTAGGGTGGTCGGGGCTGTGGGCACCCTTTGCGCGGCACCGCCGACAAATGGTAGTTGGGAGCGCCTCCCAACGAGGCTAAGGGGGAATCCATGCTGAGGATCGGACTGCTTACGAGCGGCGGCGACTGCCAGGCGCTGAACGCGACCATGCGCGCCATAGTGAAGACGGTGTATAACAACACGAAGGAGGGTGTGGAGGTCTACGGCTTCGAGGACGGCTACCAGGGCCTCATCTACGGTCGCTACCGCAAGATGGACTGGAGCGACTTCAGCGGCATCCTTACGATGGGCGGAACGATCCTGGGAACGAGCCGAACTCCGTTCAAGCGCATCGACACGCCCGAGGCCGACGGGGTCCAGAAGGTCCCCGCGATGAAGAAGAACTACAAGGCCCTCAAGCTTGACTGCCTGTTCGTGCTGGGCGGCAACGGCTCCACAAAGACGGCGAACCGCCTGCGCGAGGAGGGGCTGAACGTTATCTGCCTGCCGAAGACGATTGACAACGACACGTTTGGCACGGACATCACGTTTGGCTTCACGAGCGCCATCGACGTGGCGACGCGCTGCATCGACGACATCCACACGACGGCGAGCTCGCACGGTCGCGTGTTCGTGATCGAGATCATGGGCCACAAGGTGGGCTGGATCCCCCTGTACGCCGGCGTCGCGGGCGGCGCGGACGTGATCCTCATCCCCGAGATCCCCTACAAGATGGACAACGTGGTCGATGCGATCGAGAGGCGTGAGAAGAACGGCGGCCGGTTCTCGATCATCGTGTGCGCGGAGGGGGCCATCTCGCAGGAGGAGGCCGCCATGCGCAAGAAGGACTACAAGGCGAAGGTCGCAAAGCGCGTGAAGCCGTCCGTCGCGTACGACATCGCGGAGGAGGTCGCGGGCCGCACCGGCAAGGAGGTGCGCGTGGCCGTACCCGGACACACCCAGCGCGGCGGCCAGCCGGACGCCCAGGACCGCATACTCGCGACGCAGTGCGGCGTCGAGGCGGCACGCGGCTTCCTCGAGGGGAAGTTTGGCTACATGATCGCCAAGGTGGGAGGCAAAATGTGCCGCGTGCCGCTCGAGGACGTGGCGGGCAAGCTGAAGTACGTCGACCCGAAGAGCGACCTCGTGCGCGAGGCGCGCATGCTTGGCATCAGCTTCGGCGACGAGTAACGAGGATCCCGGCGCTCCCCGCGCCGGACACGCAACCCCCAGGACCCCTTGCGCATTGCCTTGTCCGGGCACGCAAGGGGTCCCTCATGTGGCTGCGCAGCACGTTGCGGCCAAAATTTGTTGTGCAACAAATTGGACGATGCGCGACTCACAATTGGGATAGCTGTAAACGGGCCCTGCACCGAGGGCATATGCAACTATCACAAGGAAGTGACTCCCTTTGCACTTAGCATCCGGAAGGTCAGCCAAAATCGCGGTCGTCATCGGCCTCGCGCTCGTGGGAACGCCCGTCGCGGCGTATGCGACCGAGCCCGCGGCGACGCAGCCGCCATCAACCACCGCCGCCGTCACGACATCGGGGCAGGCGGAGGCCGAGCAATCGAGCGCGCAGGCGGAGGCCGCGTTCGGCGGCGAGTCGCAGGAAGCGGCGTCCACGGACGCGGCCGTCGGCGCGGACGTAACCGAACAGGGCAGCGCGGACGCGACGACGGACCCCTCCCCCACCGGCGACGCAACATCGTGCGACGCCTCGCAGTCGGAGTCGTCGCCCAGCGTCTCGGCGGACGTCGACGTGTACGGCAAGGGCAGCCAGACCGCGTCTGACGGCCAGGTGGCGGGAAGCGCCGGATCTGGCGAGAAGATCGACTCCCTCACGCTTCACGTCACCTCCCCCGACGGGACGTCCTATTCCGACTCGGACGTGGAGTACCGCGCACACGTGGAGGGTACCGGCTGGGACGCACGATGGACCTCCGGCGGCAACGCGGTGGGCACCGCAGGCTCCGGCAAGCGCATCGAGGCGCTCCAGGTCAGGCTTCGCGAGGGGTCGGACCTCGCGAGGGACTGGCAGCTGTGGGCGCGCGCGTACGTGCAGGACCACGGATGGCTCGCATGGACGAGCACCGGCCTGGTGGGTTCCACGGGCCAGGGACTGCGCCTCGAGGCACTTGAGCTGCGTCTGCTGCGAATTGGCGCCCCAGACCCCACCGATGCCTCCTACGGCGACTTCGCCTCCACCGACAGCGAGTCGTTCATTGACGGCACGCAGACGCGCGTCCAGGCGCACGTGCAGGACATCGGCTGGCAGGGTTGGGTGACCGACGGCAAGACGGCCGGCACCACCGGAAGGAGCAAGCGCATCGAGGCCATCCGCGTGAAGGTCGCTAACGCCTACGCCGACGGGGATGTCGAGGTCAGGGCCCACGTGCAGGACATCGGCTGGCAGGGCTGGGCCACGAGCGCGGGCTATGCCGGGACCACGGGCAGAGGCAAGCGCATCGAGGCCGTCGAGGTCCGCCTTACGGGAGAGCTCGCGCGTCTGTACGACGTGTGGTACCGGGCGCACGTGCAGACCATTGGCTGGATGGCCTGGACGAAGGACGGGGCCTCCGCAGGAACGACGGGTGCGAGCGGGCGCATGGAGGCCATCCAGGTGCTGCTGGTGCACAAGGGGGAATCCGCACCAAGCGCGGACGGCCAGGCAACGGAGATATCGTTCTTCTCGACGCCCGACGTGATCTACACGGCGCATTCGAAGGACGTGGGCTGGCAGGGTGCCAGAAAGGACGGCGCGACGGCGGGCACCACGGGACAGTCACGGCGCCTGGAGGCGATGACCATCAAGCTGACGGGCAGAGAGGACGCGCTTTCCGGCGGCATCAGCTACCGCTCGCACGTGCAGGGCACCGGCTGGCAGGACTGGGTGTCCGACGGCTCGGTTGCCGGCACCACGGGACAGTCCAAGAGGCTCGAGGCGTTCCAGGTAAGGCTGACGGGCGCGATCTCGAAGTTCTTCGACGTCATGTACCAGGCGCACGTGCAGAACGTGGGCTGGCAGTCATGGGTATCGAACGGCCAGGTGGCGGGTACCGTGGGACGCGCGCTCGCAGCCGAGGCCTTCAAGGTGAAGCTCGTCCTGAAGGGCGCGTCGTCCGTAGTTGCGTCCGGCCTTGACTACTGCTGGCTGAAGTCCTCCCAGTACTGGTCCGGCACCGTGAAGGTGCTCCTGATGAACAAGCACTACAGCAAGGGGCGCTTCGACGCGAGCCACGGCGGCCAGCACGTCATCAGGCAGATCGTCATACACCACAACGAGGGCAACCTGACGACGGAGGGCTGCTGGAACACCTGGCAGACCCGCGAGGCATCGGCGCACTACCAGGTGGAGTCCAGCGGCACGGTCGGTCAGCTGGTCTATGACAGCGACACCGCCTGGCAGGCGGGCAACTGGGTAAAGAACCTCGACAGCATCGGCATCGAGCACGCGGACGCCCCCGGCTCCACGCCCGCCCACCGCTACCTGACCGAGGCGGCCATCAACGCCGGCTCGAAGCTGGTGGCGCTGCTGTGCCTGCAGTACAACCTCGGCATCCCGCAGTGGGGCGTCAACGTGATCGGCCACAACGAGGTCACGAGCACCGACTGCCCCGCGTCCTTGGGCAAGGGTGGGTCGCAGCACAACGAGTACCTCTCTAAGGCGCGGTCCTGGTACGAGAAGATCCACGCCGCCATGTTTGGCAAATAGCGTCCGTCAGGCCGTCGCCAGCTGGGCGGCGGCCTTCTTTCTGCTGCGTGGCCGCGCGAAATCGAGGCCGCGTGCAGGCGAAGGCAAGTTGAGGACTTTGTAAACCGTCGCGCACAGCGGGCCCACATTGGGTAACATAGCCGCCAGAGCTCGGCGGGCAGACGCCCGCGAAGGCCCCGTTGGAAGGAGAGGGACATGACATGTACGTGCTGTAGCCGCGCCAGCCGCCGCGACGCCGCATGTCGCGACGACGTCCTTCTCGCCCGGCGCGCCTAGCGCGCAACTTCCAACGTAAGGAGCACAAGCATGTGCGAACTGTTTGCCCTCAACGCGGAGGGTCCCATCAACACCAACGCCTACCTGCGCGAGTTCTTCTCGCACAGCGTGAACCACCCCCACGGCTGGGGCATATCCTGGCGCGACGGCGACCCGTTCGACGACGCGTCCGTCACCCTCGTGCGCGAGGGCAGGCGCGCCATAGACTCGGACCTCAACTGGAAGATCCTGGGCTCCCCCATCGAGAAGAGCCACGTCCTCGCCCACATACGCTATGCCACGGGCACCGACATGGCCGAGCGCAACTGCCACCCGTTCAGGACGGTCGACATGACCGGTCGCCAGTGGACGCTCATCCACAACGGCATCCTGTTCAACGAGGGGCTGACCTTCCCCTACGAGGACCGCACCGAGGGTGAGACCGACAGCGAGCGCATGGCGGCGTTCCTGACGGACGTGATGGACGAGGCGTACCTGCGTGGCGCGAAGCCCACGTTCGACGTGCGCTTTGGGGCGCTCACCGGCGCCGTGACGCAGCTGGCGAACCGCAACCGCGTGAACATCATCCTGGACGACGGCGAGTACACCTACGTGCATACGAACACGTCGAAGTGCACGCTGTTCTATCGCTCGTTCACGGACGAGAAGGGCGGGCAGGCCATAGTCGTGAGCACGACGTGCCTTGGGGGCTCCGCCGAGGCGCGGGAGTGGAAGCCCGTGCCTGCGAACCGCCTGATCGCGCTTCGCGACGGGCGCCTGGTGAGGACGTCCGCGCCGCACGGATACCGCTTCTGCGAGACGATCCTGGAGCTGCAGCGCAAGATGGGCGTGCGCCCGGAGGACTACGTGGCGTAAGGCCACGCGGCCAGCCACGGGGCGACGGGGGCGCGTCCTTCTCGCCGCGCGTCCGCCTTGCCGGCACCGGTAAGGTCGACATAGCGAACGTCGGCATAGCGAACGGGGCCTGGTCCGGAGGAATCCGAACCAGGCCCCGCGCACATGCGGAAGGTGCGTGATCTTGGGCAGCGCAGACGTTACTCGAAGAGGTTGGCGTCGCCGTCCTTGATGCCGAGGAGGGCACCGAGCGCCTCGTTCTCGTCCGCGCCGTCGCAGGTGATCTCGACCTTGGTGCCGGTGCCGAGGCCGGCGGCGAGGATCATCATGATGGACTTGGCGTTGACGGGAGCGGAGCCCTTGTCAAGGTCCTTGATGGTGACGGCGCACTGGTACTGCTTCGCGACCTGCACGAACTGGGAAGCGGGGCGAGCGTGGAGACCGGTGGGGCTGACGATGGAAACTTGCTTGGAAACCATAACGCACTCCTTTAGATTAAACAGGGGAAGGGCAAGGCGCCCTGTCCAATTGATGCCTTGCTTGATGATTATAGTAACAAAGAAAACATGTGGGATGGTCATTGGATGCCAAAATGTGTCGGTATGCGCATGCAAGCCTCCCATTGCACGGGTTAGACCTAGAATTTAGCCCTAGAATATTCTGAATCGCCACCACAGACCGGCGCGTCGCGAGGGAGCGCGCCGGCCCACCCAAGGAGAGACCCCATGGCAAAGCCGCACGACCACACCGACACGCAGTCCGCAGAGGGCGGGGCCCCGAAGGACGAGGGGCTCGAGTATCCCGGCGCGGTGCCCGTGGCGGCAGACGAGCTTGACGTGATAACCGGCAAGGACCTGGACAGGCAGCGCGCGAAGTCGCGCAAAGGGAAGGGTGCCGGCGCGACGGACGCGGACTCGGAGAACCCCCTCAAGGGCGGCTTTGGCGCCATCAGGCAGGTGCGCGCCGCGGCGAAGCGCCGCGCGGAGGCCCACGACAAGGTGAAGTCGCTCAAGGCTGAGCTCGAGGAGAGCCAGAAGGTCCTGGACCACCGCACGAAGATCGAGGCGGACTACGAGAAGATCGTGGCCACCCAGAACGACGCGCTCATGGTGCAGGGTCAGGCGTCCGCACGTGCCCAGGCCGTGATGGACCAGCAGTCGGCCGAGAAGGCCGAGCTCGAGGGGCGGCTCGCCCAGATGAAGACCGAGCACGAGGAGCAGCTGAGGCCGTACCGCGAGCTGATGGAGTCCACGAAGGGGCGCGCGGACGACGCCGCGAAGACGCTCGCCGACGCGAAGCGCCAGGCGAAGGCGGCGGACCAGCAGCTGGGAGAGGCGACGAAGCGGCGCGAGCAGAGCGTGGCCTCGGCAAACCGCTCCGTCGACAACTCGCAGGAGCGCCTACGCAAGGCGGAGGGCGAGCTCGACGCGCTGAAGGCGGACTCGAACGCCTCCCCCGCCGTGGTGCAGAAGAAGCAGAGCGACATCGTGGCCGAGCGCGCGCACCTGGACGCGGCGCGCGCGGACCTCGACCGCGTCACGAACGAGTGCAAGCAGCTGGTAGACGGCGCGCAGGCCAACCTTGCCGCGCAGAGGCGCGCGCTCGAGAGTGCGGAGACGGCGGCCGACGCCGCGAAGCGCGAGGCGGACGAGCACCGCGAGGAGTACGAGCGCCTGTACAACGCCGCCCTCGCGGGCGAGAAGGAGCTTTCCGACGAGATCGCGAAGCGCGACCGCGCCATCACGACCGCCGGCAAGGAGCGGCAGGACGCGGACGCGCGCCAGGCCGAGGCGAAGAAGCTGCTGGACGAGGCGACGGAGATACACGCGACGCCCGAGGTGAGCGCGGAGCTCGCGCGCACGATCGCCCAGGGTCGCAAGGAGCTCGAGGAGCGCATGAAGTCCGCCCAGAAGCTCGCCCACGAGGAGAAGCACCTGCGCGAGGCAACGAGGAAGCAGCGCTTCCTGTTCATAGGGGCCATCGTGCTGGCAGTGGTCCTCGTGGCGCTTGTGGCGACGTTCGTGATGCGGACGCTCTAGGCAGGCGCGCGGCCCGCCCGGGGCCGGCATGTTTGCGCAAGGATACGAGCCGCGGCTCCCCATCCTAGGTGACGGGGAGCCGCGGCTCTTTGCGTGGCCCGGCGAGTTCGAGGCGCCGGGGTCGCGACGACGGCGCTACACCATGAGCATGGCGTCGCCGAAGCTGAAGAAGCGGTACTTCTCGGCGATTGCCGCCTGATAGGCGGCCATGATCTGCTCGCGCGTGGCGAACGCGGAGACGAGCATCATGAGGGTCGAGCGCGGCACGTGGAAGTTCGTGACCATGGCGTCGACCACGTGGTAGGTGGAGCCTGGCATGAGGTAGAGGTTCGTGGTGGCGTCGCGGCGCTCGACGATGTCTCCCTTGCCGAGGGTCTTCGCGGAGTCCGGCGCGTCCTCGAAGCGGCGCGCGACGCACGGGGGCTCCCATGCGGGCGCTTCCGCGTCGAACGCGCTCTCGAGCGAGCGGACGGACGTGGTGCCGATGGCGATGACGCGATGGCCCGCGGCCTTCGTGGCGTGCACGGCGTCCACGACGTCCTGGCTCACGTGGTAGCGCTCCGTGTGCATGACGTGCTTCGTGGGGTCGTCCTCCTCCACCAGGCGGAACGTGTCGATCCCGACCTCGAGCTCCACGGTCTTCCACTGCACGCCCATGCCCTCGATCCTGCGGATGAGCTCCGGCGTGAAGTGCAGGCCGGCCGTGGGGGCCGCCGCGGAGTGCTCCTCGTGCATGGCGTAGACCGTCTGGTACTTCTCCGGGTCGCCGTCGTACTGCGTGATGTAGGGAGGCAGGGGCACGTGGCCGGCCTTGTGGATGGCCTCGTCCAGCGTGAGGCCCTCGGCCGGCTCGAAGCGCACCAGACGGCCGCCGCGGCTTTCGTCCACGTAGTCCACGACCTCGCCCGTGAGGACGACGGGCCAGCTCATGGGCGCGTGGATGCCGCCCTCGCGGTACTCGATTACGGCGCCCTGCTTCAGGCGCTTGCCGGGCTTCACCAGGCACTCCCACACGTGGCCCATCACGTCCAGGTCCTCGCGGCGCTTCAGCAGGAGCGTCTCGCTCACGCCGCCCGTGCCGCGCTTGTGCCCCATCAGGCGCGCCGGCATGACGCGCGTCTTGTTCGCGACGACGAGGTCGCCCGGCTCCAGGTAGTCCACGATGTCGTAGAAGTGCCCGTGCTCGACGGACCCGTCGTCGCGGTGCAGCACGAGCAGCCTGCACGAGTCGCGCGGCTCCGCCGGCTCCTGCGCGATGAGCTCCTCGGGAAGGTCGTAGTCAAAGTCGTCTGTGCGCATGCGTAACCCCGCATCCCTCGCGCGCGGCCTTCGGGGTCGCGCGCATCGCGTGTTCCAACAGCCGCCCATGATAGCGCGACGGACGGCCAGCCCGCGCGGCGCGCACGAACGTTCAGCACAAAAAGCGGAGAAGGGCGGGCGCCCGCGGCGGCACCACGCCCTAGCCGGGCAGGTACTCCGGGCGGGGAGGCAGCTCGCGGCCCTCGCGCCGGGCCGCCTTCGCGGCCTTGCGCCAGTCGCGTGCCTCGTGGCGCTCGAGGGCGGCCTCCGCCGCCGAGAAGCGGCAGCCGCAGTAGTTCTGCCGGTACATGCCGAGCGCGCGGGAGTCTTCCACGGACTCCGGGTAGTGCGGGCGGAAGTCGCGCCACACGGGCGTGAGGCCATGCGCGGCCGCAAGCGACACGAGCTCGTCGTGGCAGGCGTCGAACAGCTGGTACGGCGAGACGGCAAGCGTCGTCGACACGAAGCGGAAACCCCGCTCGCGCGCCACGCGGCAGCTTTCCGCCAGCCTCACGGCATAGCACGCCCTGCACCTGCGCTCGCGGTCGAGGCCCTTGGGGGCAACGCCCCTCTCCCACGCGTCGCGGTCGTCCGCCGCGACGATCACGTCCACGCGCGCGACGTCGCGCGCCCACGCCACGAGCACCGCAAGGCGCCGGTCGTGCTCGCGGATGGGCTGGATGTTGGGGTTCGTCCAGCATATGGTGGGCTCGAAGCCCTCTCGCCTGAGGTACTTGACGGGCTCGAGCGAGCACGGACCGCAGCATGCGTGCAGAAGGAGCGGCGTGCGCGCGGACGCCGCGCCCGATGCCGCCTGAGAGTGTCCGTCCATCCGCATGCCCCCCGAACTCGCCCGACGCTAGTAAGATGAGAGCATACGCCAACGACGGGAGGTAGCATGGACATCAAGGTTGTGCTCGACAAGAACGGCATGGTTCCGGACCGCTACGCGAAGCACGCGGACGCCGCGCACCTGCACGCGCAGAAGCCGGCGACGTCGTTTCCCTTCGAGGTGGAGGGCATACCGCAGGGCGCGCGCTCGCTTGCGCTCGCGTTCACGGACTACGACTCCATCCCCGTGTGCGGGTTCACGTGGATCCACTGGGTCGCGGCGGGGATCGACGCCTCGCTCGCGCGCGACGGGCGGCTCGCCTTCCCGGAGGACGCGTCGAACCTGGGGTCGTTTGGCATGGTGCAGGGCAAGAACTCGTCCGCGAGCAGGCTCGTGGGAAGCTCCGACCCGCTGCTGACCTGCCGCTACAACGGCCCGCAGCCGCCCGACCGGGACCACGTGTACACGCTCCGGGTATTCGCGCTGGACGTCATGCCAGACCTTCGCGAGGGCTTCTGGGCAAACGAGCTCGTGCATGCCATGCGCGGGCACGTGATCGATTGGGCCGAGGCGAACCTGCCCGCACGGGCGTAGCGCACGGGTAAGGCGCACGCACGGAAGCGTCCGGGCGAGAAGGGCGGCCCTTCTCGCCCGGCTTTTTTAATGTGCGCTGCGACGGCGTGCGCCGCCTGCCGACGTTGGCGCCGACCCTACCTGCGGGACTTTGCGGAGCCGGCGTGGCCGCCCTTGTCGGCGTCGCCCCAGCCCTCCGAGCCGCTCCTGCGGTACGGGTCGACCGGCGCCTGCGGCGCACCCGTGGGACGCGGTGCGTTCTGCGCGGCCACGACCTGGTCGAACATGCTCGACGTCTGGCCGAAGTCGCTTGGCAGCACCACGGTGGAGGGCCCCTTCGCGGCGTACTGGTTCATCATGTCGATCCACTGGGTGAACTCGAACAGGCGGTTGGCCTCGCCCTCGTTCATCTCGGCGCCCTTGATGGTGTCGATGGACTCCTTGATGCCGCGGGCGATGGCGATGCGCTGGTCCGCGATGCCCTTGCCCTCGGCCGCCATGGCCTCCGCCTTTGCCTGCGCCGCGATGACCGTCTTCGCGCGGGCCGCCTCGGCGTCGTTCTTTGCGGACTCGAGGTTGTTCTTGGACGCGATGATGTGGTTCATGGACTCCTGGACCTCGCCGGGGAGCTTAATCCTGGTGATGAGCGTGGTCACGAGCACGTAGCCGTAGTCACGCATCTTGGCGGCGACGACCTCGTCGATCGCGTGGGCGATGGCGTCCTTCTCGCTGAAGACCTCGTCGAGCGTGCGCGCGGGGATCTGCGAGCGCAGGGCGTCCGCGAGGTAGTCCTGCATCTGGCCGACCGGGTCCTGCAGGGTGTAGAAGCTCTTGTACACGCCGGACTCCTGGCGGGCGTCCATGTCGTGCGAGTCGACGTGGTACTGGATGGAGACGTCGAGCTCTATCGTGACGTTGTCGCTGGTCTTGGCGTCGAACGTCATGTGCTCGTCCTCGGTCATGAGGCTGACGTCATGCGTGACGTCGATGAACGGCGCCTTGACGTGGAAGCCGGGACCCGCGAATCCGTGGAAGCGTCCCAGACGCTCGATGATGGCCACGTGCTGCTGCCTGACGACGTACCCCGTGGAGAGCACGATGGCCACGACGATGACCACCAGAACGGCGGTGCTGATGAAACCCATGTCGGTTCCTTTCACTCGTGCCGGCGACCACCGCCGACAGGTGAGTGAGGAATACCCCAAACGCGAATTTTATATACAACTTCGAGGGCACGCTGCGAGCACGCCGCGCGGCTTTTCTCGCCCGCGCGAAAGGCAGCCGCTAGTAAAGGCCGTCGAGCGCGACCTGACGCACCTCGACCTTGCCCTGGGCGTCGTGGGCAAGGTAGTTGACGTGCGTGAACCCGCAGTCCATGGCCGTCCGGACCGCGACGTCGAAGCCGCCGTCGAGGAGCTCCTTCTGGTGCGCGTCCGCGTTGATGAAGATCTGGCCGCCAAAGTCGTGGAGCGCACGCAGCAGCTCGCGGCGCGGGTAGAGCTCTGCCTTTCGGCCGCGGTTGACGGCGCCGCAGTTAATCTCGAACGGGACGCCCTCCCCCACCAGGTACTCCATGGCCTCGAGCGCGGGCTTCGTGTAGCGGGGGTCGGACTCATCCAGGAAGTGCGCCTCGTCGTTGAAGCGCGTCACCAGGTCGAAGTGGCCGACCCACGTGCACCGAAGGCGGTCGTACACCCTGGCCTCAAGCTCGTAGTACGCGCGGGCGAGGGCATAGTAGTCGTCGGCGAAGAACTCGTGGCACAGGCGGCGCATGCTCTGCACGCTGGCGTCGACGGAGAGGGGGACCTCGGAGTCGACGTCCAGGAAGTGCGTGGAGCCGATGACGTACTCCGCGCCCAGGCAGCACGCGGGGTCGTAGACGTTGTCGAGCTCGACGCCGAGCAGGATGTCGATGCGGTCCGCATACGCGGACTGGAGGCGCCGGATTTCCGCCACGTAGGCGGGCCAGTCCATGTGGATGTCAGGGTCCATGTGACCGGAGAAGCCCAGGTGCTCGAAGCCCTTGGCGATGGCCTCGAGCACGACGTCCTCCGGCGTGTCCGACCCGTCGCACATCACGGTATGGGTGTGGTAGTTGCACCTGAGCATGGAGCCTCCCTGCGGGTTGTCTGGGCCGAGCGCCCGCGTGGAGCCATGGCGCCGCGTGGGCTTGTGGCCATGCTAGCAAAGTCTGCCCATGGGAGAAGTGCGGCGGCCTTGCGCGTAACGTGGTGCGAACACTGGCAAGTGGAAGCCGGCTACCACCCCTTTGGGAGCCGCTACTCCTCCGTGAGCAGGTCGATCCCCACGGGAGAGTCCCGCACGAACGACGCCGCCGGCGTGACCCTGATGATGTGCACCATGCCGAGGTCGCCGGTGCACCCCGCCAGGTGGAACGCGCCTCCCAGGAGCGCGAACAGAGGGGCGTGCCACACGCATCCCGCCAGCGCGAACAGCGCCGTGACCACGACGGAAGGCGCCAGCAGCACCGCCATGAATCGGCCGCGTGGGAGAACCGCGCCGTTTGCCGAGGTATAGAGCATGAAGTCCTTGAAGCCAAAGCTCACGCGCACGTCGCCCGCGCCCAGAAGCACGAAGGCCGCGGCATGAACCAGCTCGTGCACGGGAAGTGCGACGAGGGACGCCGCCGCCAGACCCAGCACCCAGCCCAGGCTCACGGGCTCCAGAACGCGCCGGCCTGACGCAAGCGACACGAGCCACAGCACGAGGGCGACACCTGCGCCCGCGGCCAGGATCGCCCAAGACGCACGGACCATGGAGCGCTGCATGCCCGCGTCCTCCAGCACGTTGACCGTGCCGATCACGCGCATGGGCGAGCGCCCCCATGGTGCGGCAGGGCCGTTCCCGTGCGATGGGCGCCCCTCTCGCGGTGGCCAGACGGGGCCGCCGACCACGAGCTTGCCCACAAATTGAGCGCGAGCGCCGCGACGAAGAAGCACAGCGCGTACGGAAGCAGGTACAGGGGGTCGCCCAGGGCGTCGTACCACCACTCGATCGGCGTGCCGTACGCCGGGCCGCTCACGAAGCCGTAGTTCGAGCCCAAAAGAGCGTTGAACCACCTGAAGAACAGCACGTAGGCCGCCACGAACGCCAGGCTCACTCGCATGTCCCGAAGGCGAAAGCGGCCGCGACCCTCGCGCACGGCGCACCACGAGACGGCAAATATGAGCGCGTGCTCCATGAACCCGCAGGCCACCGGCCACGTGTAGGGCGGGCACGCCAGCCAGCCGGGAAAGAGCATCGCCGCCATGCCGCCCATGAGGCCCAGCGTCAGCAGCAGCTCGCGGCAGGCGTGGCTTGGCCTTATGGAGTACGCCAGGCACAGGTACTCGGCAAAGTTGCAGAAGTGCAGCGGCCACCATGCCTTCGTGAAGGTGTGCGAGAAGATCATGAGCGCGTCCTCGCTGGCCAGAAGCGACAGCATCACCACCGATGCCGCAAGGAGCACGAGCCTTGGCCGGCGCGCACGCGCGTGCGCGCGCTCCACCAGGGCGACGACCCCGGCGCACGCGGCGAGCCACACCAGGTGCGCTGGCCCAAACAGCGAGAACCCGCCAGAGCGCAGCAGAAGCGGCTGTGCCGTGAACACGCCGTACGTCATGGCTGGCCTCCCTCCCGACGGACGCCCCTCCCCAAGGCGGCCGCCCTTCTCGCCCATGCGCCGCGGGCGCGACGCGCGCCCTGCTCACTAGCATACCCACCCGCGCCGCCACGAGACCTGCGCTGCCGCGAGCCTTGTGCGATAATCGAGCAGTTACGAGTGCCGTCGCACGCGGGCGGCAACAACGCGATAGGACAGAGGTTCAACCCCATGGCAACAGAGCTCGACAGCGCGACCCAGGCCGCGCGCCCAACCTTCCCCAAGCGTGCCATCATCACGGGCGGCATGCCATACGGAAACAAGAACCTGCACTTTGGCCACATCGGCGGCGTGTTCGTTCCCGCCGACTTCTTCGCGCGCTTCCTGCGCGACCGCATCGGCGCCCAGAACGTCGTCTTCGTCAGCGGCACGGACTGCTTTGGCTCCCCCATCATGGAGGGCTACCGCAAGAAGGTCGAGGGCGAGGGCTACACGGGCACGATCGAGGACTACGTGCGCCACAACCACGACCTGCAGAAAGAGGCGCTCGACGCCTACCAGATCTCGCTCGACATCTTCGCGGGGTCCGGCCTCGAGCCCGCGAAGCCCTTCCACGCGGCGCTGTCCGACAAGCTGATCCGCCGCCTGCACGAGAGGGGCGTCCTCGTCAAGCGCACCACACGCCAGTTCTATGACGTGAAGGCCCAGACGTTCCTCAACGGCCGCCAGGTGCAGGGCCACTGCCCCGTGCGTGGCTGCAAGAGCGAGAAGGCGTACGCGGACGAGTGCGACCTCGGCCACCAGTTTGACCCCGAGGAGCTCATCAACCCCGTGAGCCAGCTCACCGGCACCACGCCCGAGCTGCGTCCCGTGGACAACTGGTACTTCGACCTGCCCCGCTTCCACCAGGTCCTCGACGACCTCATGGACGAGTGGGACGCGGACCCGCAGGTGCGCGCCATCGTCACGAAGACGGTGCGCGAGTCCCTCGCGGACCCGGTCATCTACATCCAGAGCAAGTTCCGCGAGCAGTTCGACGCCGTGGAGTCCAAGCTTCCCAAGCACACGGTCCGCGAGGCCGAGAAGGGCCAGACGTCGTTCTCGGTGGGCTTTGCCAACTGGGAGGACCGCGACAGCGCGCGCGAGGTGCTGGAGTCGTCCGGCGTCCGCTTCCGCACGGGCAAGACGCTCCTGCCGTTCCGCATCACCGGCAACATCGAGTGGGGCGTCGCCGCGCCCGACCTCGAGGGGACGCACGACCTCACGGTGTGGTGCTGGCCGGAGAGCCTGTGGGCGCCCATCAGCTTCACGCAGACCGCGCTCGACGCGGACGCGAAGCAGGGCGGCGGCCGCTACTCCACGGACGACTGGCGCGACTGGTGGTGCTCCAAGGACGCGAAGGTGTACCAGTTCATCGGCCAGGACAACATCTACTTCTACTGCGTGGTGCAGCCCGCGCTGTGGGAGGCGCTCGACTGGGGCCTGACGCAGGACATCCCCGTCGCGAACTACCACATCCTGTTCATGAACAAGAAGGCGTCCAGCTCGGGCGCGATCAAGCCGCCGATGGCCGCGGAGCTCCTGGACTACTACACCCCGGAGCAGCTGCGCGCCCACTGGCTGAGCCTTGGCCTCGACCAGAAGGCCGTGTCCTTCTCGCCAAAGCCGTTTGACACGTCCGTCAGCCACAAGGACAAGAAGACCGGCGAGGAGGTCCTGGTAAAGGACGACCCGCGCGTCGTGGACCCCGCCCTCAAGGAGAGCGCCTTCCTCACGAACATCTTCAACCGCCTCGCGCGCAGCTGCTTCTATGGCGCGGCAAACGTGTGCGACTCGCACCTGCCCTCCGTCGCCCCGCACGCCGAGGTGGTCGAGGACTGCGTCAAGGCGACCCTCGAGTTCGAGAAGTGCGCGCACGCCTTCGACGCGCACGGTGCGCTCGCCGTGGCGGAGGACTTCTGCCGCGCCGCGAACAGGCGCTGGGGCGACGCCTCCAAGGCCGCGAACGGCGACGACGCCGCGTACGAGCAGGCGCTGGCCGACGCGTTCGCGGAGCTGCGCTGCGTGACGCTGCTGATGCACCCGGCCGTGCCCGCGGGCTGCGAGCAGATCTGCGACCACATGGGCTTTGCGCACGAGCTGTTCTTCAGCTGGGAGAACGCGTTCGCGACGCCCGGCCAGCTTGCGCAGAAGCTGGGCGAGGAGCCCGGCGAGCACGCCATCGTCGCGCTGCCGCCGCGCTTCGACTTCTTCCAGAAGCATCCCTCGCAGGTGAAGAAGGGCAAGTAGCCCCTTAGGCCACCCCACAAGAGCCAGACGCATAAGGGCGCCCGCCGGACCTCGATCCGACGGGCGCTCCCCTTAAGGGAGAAGCGCCTGAGTCGCCAGGCGCCCCTCCCCCGTTTGCGGCGGGCCATGCCTTGCCGCGGCCCGCCGACCCGCTTGCTAGTCCCTCGTGCGACGAGTCGCGAGTCCCGCGCCGACGATGGCGAGGGCGGCCGCAAAGAGCGCCGTCTCCGTCGCGGCGTCGTTCGCGTCGCCAGTGCGAGGCAGCGCGTCCGACGCGGCCGCGCGCGCAACTGCCTGGCGGGCAGCCACGTCGCCCGCCTGTGCCGGGTTCGTCACGCCGTATGTCGCGGGCAGCGCGTGACCGGGCGTCGTAACGTCGCCCGCGGGAGCCGCCTCCTCCTTCGCATTGGCAGTGAACGCCTTAACCATGGCGTTGCCAAACTCAAAGATCTGGCCTCCGTCGTAGTTGTCCGCAAGCTCCTGCGGCGTCATCCACCTGTAGCCGTCCTCCGTCAGGATCCGCACGTATGTCGTGCCTGGGTCGGCATTCGCATGCGAGAAGAGATAGCCCATGTTGTCGTCGGTCTGGGCGTCCTTCGCCATACCCGTCTCCAGCGCGATGTACGAGACGCGGCCTCCGCCGTCGTTCGCGTCGGCAGACGTGATGTTCTCCACGACGGCGAACTTCTGCCCCTTCGCAAGGCGGATGGTCTTGGGAAGCCTAACGGTATGGAAGCCAGAGACCAGCTGGTCGCTCGTGAAGTCCGCAACGCACCTGCCGCTCGTGGGGTCGTTGTCCCTGAGGTCGTCGTCGGTCACCAGGAACACGCGAACGTGGACGGTGGAGTCCGCCACGAACGTGTGCACTGAGACTGCCGTTAGGTCCTCCTCGCCCCTCGCGGTAAAGACGTTGGCGACCTCGGTCCCGGTATCCTTCGTACGAAGCACGAACGGTATCTGCGACTCGTTGATGAGGTGGTCGTAGCTGTAGTTGTTGTCGTAGTCGAAGCCGTCGGAGGCAAGGTCCACCTCGAAGTACGACGGGGTGACGATGGAGTGATCATAGTAGCTGAGCCAGAAGTAGCCGGTGTGGTTGCCCTCTGCGTCCGTGATGCCCCAGTTCGCCGCCTTGCCGGCCTTCGAGGGATCGGCGTCGGGGAAGTTCTTCTTCAGCCAGTCGTAGGAGCCCCAGCTGTTCTTCACGAGCCAGGCACCGTCCTTCAGGTTCGACACGTCGTTCTTCTCGGCCTTGAACTTGTTGTGGTCGAAGTTGTCGTCCCAGCCGACGATGCAGACCGCATGCGTGTCCGTGATGTCGTCCACCGCGTCGCAGTACTGCGCCCAGTACGTGGAGTTGAAGTAGCCGGACTCCGACGGCTTGCCAGGAAGCGCGGTGTCGGCCTGGTAGCCGATGGAGACGGCGCCGTACTTGACGAGCGCCTCCTTGATGAGTTTGATGGCGTTCTGGTTAAGGCCCTGGTAGACCATGTGCTCCTGCTTGTCCAGCTGGAGGATGGCAGGGTCAGGCAGGTAGTTCACGCCCTGGACGTGCGCAATCGCCGTCTTGGTGCCCTCGGTGAGACCCCAGACGAACTTGCCGAGCTTCCTGAAGTTCTCGTACGTCTTCGGCACGCCGAGCGGCCAGTAGGGGTCGTCCGCCTCGTTGGCCACGGCCTGCCACGCGGTGTACATCGTCTCGGCCATGGCGCCCCAGCCACCACAGCTCAGGCGGTCGGAATCCGTGTCACCGGGAAGCGTGTCCTTGATGTAGTCACCATCCGGCTGGAGGGAGTAGCACAGCCATGCGAGCTCGAGCTCGGAGAGGTCGACCTTGTCGTCTATGTTGGTGAGGTTCGGCGTCTGGTGGAGTGCCGGGTCGTAGGCCATGCCCTTCTCGCCCGCCATCGCCTTGAGAATCGCGCTCTCGAGCGCGGACGTCGCGCCAAACGCCCAGCAGCTGCCAAAGGGAGACTGGTTCTTGACGGAGGTCGCCTGGCCGATGTTGTTGAGGTAGTACGACTTGATCTTGTCGACGTCGATGCCTATGTTGAGGTCGTCGGGTCCCTTGTCGTGACCGTTGGTGACCAGCTGCGTGCCGCCCGTCACCTGGAGTCCGCCGTTGTAACCGCTCGAGAAGTCACCGTTGAAGTCGAACACGCGGTACGTCTTTATCCAGCTCTTGTAGGCCGCCCAATCCGTGTCGTCAGTCTTGCCGTCACCGTTGAAGTCCAGGATGATCGTGGTGCCGGACTTGTCGAAGCGAATCGCCTTCGAGAGGGCCTTCATCGCCGCGTCGCGCACGGCGGCATTCTGGGCGTCCGTCGTGGCGGCCTGCGCGGTCCCGGCGCCCGTCTGCCTCTCGTCGGTTGCGTCGGTTACGGCGACGTCCTTGGTGCCCGCAGCTCCATCCTGTGCGGCGAGCGCAGGGTCGGCCTGTGGCGCGGCTGCGTCCGCCTGCCCAGGTTCGGCCTCCTCGGCCGGCGTTTTCACCTGGGACGCAGGCGTTCCCTCGGCCGAGGGCGAGTCAGCCAGCGAGCCAACTGTCTCCGCAGGCGCAGCGGCCTCGACGGTGGGGGCGACGGCCGCCTTTGATGGATCTTCCGGCTGGGAGGGAGCCTGGACTGCCACGTCCGTCTGTCCCGCCGCCTGGAGCGACGCGTCTGGCGCTGCCACCTGCTCCGCAACCGCGTCCCGAGGCTCATCTATGCTGCCAGAATCGGCCGCATACGCCTGTACTGGCGATACAAGTGCCGCCGCAACGGCAATGCCGGCAAGGGCGCAGAGCGTCCTGCACTTCGAGAAGCGGCGCACCGCTGCGCGCGCATCCAACACCAAAAGACCGAGCTTCCTCTCCCTTGACTCAGGCATCATGCTGCCCCTCTCCCATGTCTATGCAGGACATGACAAGATTGATTCGCCAACGAGTCACAGCTTAGTATTTCAGCTTTATTACAGACGGCTATCCCTATCATCATTTGTTAAATGGTATGTTGCTGTCGCCAAACGGAATGTATTTCAAAACGAACGAATAAGCTGCTGCTTCAACTGTCATTAGCGTTACTTATGAAGCGAAACTCCGCCACAGCGGTTTCATTTCTCGTATTTTCGCGACACGTATTCGTCATTGCGCTGCATGGTTTCGTATATGAATAGTTTATTCATGCAAATACATGATCGATAAATAGACGAGAAGCACCGGAGGCATCGGCCGCCCTTCCCCGCCTGCCGCGGGCCACGCCTTTGTCGCAGCCCGCGCAACCGAGACCCGTCCCGACCGCCATGACGCGCGGTGCCGCATGGGCTACCATCGTGTAAACCTACGAAGGAGGCCACCATGCCCGAGCGTCCGCAGCTCCACTTCCCCAGCCCCTACCTCCTGCCGACGGCGCACCTTGCCGCGGCGCGTCTTGTGCCCATGGCAGACGGTGCCCAGATAGCCACGTTCGCGTACGTGCCGGACGCGTTTGCCCGCACGGCGGACGCAGACATCGCCGACGCCGCCGCCCAGATGCCAGACCCCTTGCTCATGCTCCACGGCAACGGAGAGGAGCACGGGATCTTTGGCCAGGTGATCGACGCCGTCTGCGCGTCGGGCCGGCCGGTCGTCGCCGTCGACTCGCGCGCGCAGGGCAAGTCCACGCGCGGCACGACGGAGCTTACCTACGAGCTCCTGGCCGACGACGCCCTGGCGGCGCTCGCGGCACTCGGCTTTGGCAAGGCGCACCTGCTCGGATTCTCGGACGGCGCGATCGAGGCGCTCGTCATCGCGCGCGACCACCCGGAGCTCGCACTCTCGCTCCTCTGCATCGGCGCCAACCTTACGCCCGACGGCGTGGACGACTCGTTCCAGATGGAGCAGGCCGCACAGGGCCTGCTTGCATGGGCCGACTTCTGGGAGAAGGGCGACGGCTCCCATCGCGACGTCGACCCCAGCCTCGTGAGCCCCACGCCCCAGGAGGCGCGCACCACGGCCGAGCTGCTGCACATGATGGTGGTCTATCCCCAGATCGACCCGGCGGGCCTCTCGCAGATAGCGTGTCCCACGACGGTCATGGCGGGCGAGTTCGACGAGATCAAGCGCGAGGAGACGGACCTCATCCACGCCTCCATCCCCGGATCCAGGCTCGTGATCGTGCCGGGTGCGGGGCACGTCCTTCCCAAGGAGGCGCCGGAGGACGTCGCACGCGAGGCGCTCGCCACCATGGCGATGGCGTAGACCCCAAAATGGCGCGGCCGGAAGCCCGACCGCGCCATCAGACGTGCCTCTAGGAGGACCGTCCGTCCCTCTCCCTGCGATGCCTGCGCCGCACGCGCACGCGGTGCGACTTGCGCTTGCGGCGAGCGAACACCCACGTGCGCTGGAAGTAGTAGTTCACGAAGAACAGCAGCATGTCGCACACGATCTTCGAGGCGCTCTCGTTGAAGCCCAGGATCACGTGGCCGATGTAGACGCCCACGCTGGAAAGGAACAGCACGAAGGCCGCGAGCGCGATGAACCTGGGAAGGCTCTCGCGCATGGGGCGGACCTCGACCTGGCCAAGGCGCACCTCGTCGTCCGGGCCCTCCACAATGTCGTCGAAGTCGATGCCGGCCTCGTCGTCCTCGTCCAGCTCCACGTCCTCGACCTCGTCGGAGCCGGCGAGCTGCGCCGCGTGCGCCTCCTCGATCTTGGCGTGGTCGGCCTTGTCGTCGTTGAAGACGCGCTTCATGTTGATGGCGTAGTTCAGCGCCACGGAGCACACGCGCGCAATAAGCGTCGCCGTGAAGATGCGCAGGAAGTCAGCCGAGACAAACACCCCGCGCAGCCAGCCAAACAGCAGGAACGCCAGCACCTGGTCGAGCGCAGTGCTGATGAGGGACGACCCCACGAAACGCGTGAAGCGCTCGCCGAGCATGCCGCGAAGCCTCTGCGTCAGGCCCTTCTCGCCCGCGGCGTCCCTGCCCGCACCCTGGCCGCCTGCGTTTTGGCCGCCGATGTTCTGGTCTTGGCTCATGGGCGCACCGCCCAGAAGTCGCTGCCAGCGGCAGAGAACTCCACCGCGTGTCCGCGGGCGGAGAAGAACTCCCCCACGGCCTGGCGGCCGGCCTCGTCCGCGGGCGTGCCGTCGTCCGCGCGCAGCGAGAAGGACTGGCCGCCGCACGCGTCGTGCATGTGGACGCGAAGCGCGCTGCCCCGCCGCTCCAGCATCTGGTTGACGGCGATGACGTCGCCTATGGGGATGATGTTCCTGTGCAAGATGCTCCCATCCGGTCGTTTACGACAGGATAGCATCTGCCGCGGGGCGCGCCCGGCGCCCGCGGTCGAAAGCAGACACTTGTTCACGCTATCTGCGCAGGCCATCCGCATGGCACCGCGTAGGGCGCGCCGCCTACCCGTCCTCGCCGGGGAACGTGACCGTGATCGTGGTGCCGCGACCGAGTTCGCTCTCGAGGTCTATCGTGGCGCCGTGCAGCGCCGCCGCATGCTTCACGATGGCGAGGCCCAGGCCCGTGCCGCCGCTTGCGCGCGAGCGGCTCTTGTCCACGCGATAGAAGCGCTCGAACACCTTTGGCTGGTCCTCCGGCGCGATGCCGACGCCGGTGTCCGTCACCCTGAGGGTGGGCATGCCGTTGACGGGCAGCACGAACACGTGCACGGACCCGCCCGTGCGGTTGTAGCGGATGGCGTTGTCGCACAGGTTCTTTACGAGCTCGTCCAGAAGGCGGGGGTAGCCGCTGACGCGGACGTTCGCGCCTTGCACGTGTAGCGTGACGTTTGCCTTGCGCGCCCTGTCCTTGAGCCGGTCCACGACGTCCTGCGCGACGGACAGCAGATCCACGTCCTGCGGCTCTCCAAACAGCGCCTGGTCGCCCACGCGCTCCGACTCGTCCATCTTCGAGAGCATGAGGATGTCCGAGACGAGGCTCGAGAGCCTCTGGGCGTCGTCGTAGATCCTGCCCGCGAAGTCGCGCACGTCCTCGGGACGCACGAAGCCGTCGCGCAGGAGCTCGGAGGCGCCGGATATCGACGCGATGGGCGTCTTGAGCTCGTGGGTGACGTTCGCCGTGAACTCCTGGCGCATGACGTCGGCGTCCACGATCCTGTCCATGCGGGCCTTCAGCTCCACCTGCTGCTCGTTGAGGCGCCTGACCAGCGGGTCGAGCTCCTCGTACGGCGAGACCGCGTTTCCGGAGGCGGTGTCGATGGCGAGTATGGGCTGGACGAAGCGCCGTGCGAGCGAGCGCGACACGACCCACGACACGCCCACCACCACGACGACCGTGCCGATGACGAACCACAGGTCGTTTGCGATGACGCGCATGATGCCGTCGCGGTCCTCCGAGAGCCTGAGCACGCTGCCGGAGTCCAGGCGCTGTGCCTGGTAGATGCTCACGTAGCCCACGGTCGCGCTGTCGCGCTCCGAGCTGCCGCTGCCGTCCCTGAGCGCCGCGGCGACCTCCGGCCGCGAGCGGTGGTTGGGAAGCGACGACGCCGAGACGAGCGAGTCGTACAGCACCGTGCCGTCCTTCGCGACGAGCGTCGCGCGCACCTCGCCCAGGTCCAGGCCGCGCAGCACGGCGGACTCGCTGCGGCCGGAGCGCGCCGTCTCGTTTAAGGTCGAGCTCACGGCCTCGCACTCGCGCCGGAGGCCCGCCGAGGCGTCCTCCACGACGGAGCGCTGGTAGATGTAGGCGGACGCAAGCGAGACGAGCAGGCATGCCGCCACGCACACCCCCGCGAGCGCAAGGAAGATGCGACGCGAGAGCGAGGCGCCGCCATGGGCGCCGTCGCCCTCGGCCGAGGTCCGTGTCAGCCTGAATCCCACCATGCCTACCGCCAATCCAGACGCGGCCCCCGCGCGAACGGGAGCCGCGTTCCCTTGCTTTCTATCCGCGCGCGCGATATCCCACGCCGCGCACGGTCTCTATCAGGTCCGCGTGGTCGCCCAGCTTGGCGCGCAGCTGCTGCACGTGCACGTCGACCGTGCGCGACCCACCGTCGAAGTCCCAACCCCACACCCGCTGGAGCAGCTCCTCGCGGCTGAATACCTCGCCGGGATAGCGCATCAGGAACTCCAGGAGGTCGAACTCCCTCTGGGTGAGCGTCATCTCGGCACCCTCGAGCGTCACCTCGCGGCGCTTCGGCCACAGCGTGAGCGGACCGAGCGAGAGGACCTCGTTCTTCTCGCCCATAGCGCTCCTTCCCGCGCGGCGGAGAAGGGCACGCACGCGGCTGACCATCTCCATCATGCCGAAGGGCTTGGCAAGGTAGTCGTCCGCGCCGTTGTCGAGCGCCCGCACGGTGTCGAGCTCCGTGTCCTTTGCCGTGAGCATCATGACTGGCACGTTCTCGAGGCCCGGCGTTCGGCGGATGCGCCTGAGGATCTGCAGGCCGTCCGTGTCCGGGAGCATGATGTCCAGCAGCACCGCCTCGGGCACGCGCTTCGCGCACGCAACGCGGAACTCCGCGTCGTCCGAGAAGCCCTCCGCCTCGATGCCCGCCTGCTTCAGCGCGTAGATCGTGAGCTCGCGGATGTTGGTGTCGTCTTCGACGTAGTAGACCACGTTCTGTCATTCCCCCATCGTGCGTCCGCGGTACGAGCCCGTAGCGCGGAAGATGGACCAGTCCGAAACGCTCTGCGCGTGGTCGCCCATGCGCTCGTAGTACTTCGCGACGGAAAGGATCTCCGGTGCGACGCTCGCAGGCTCCTCGCCGGCCTTCAGGAGCGCGACGACGCGCGTGCGGACCTGCTCGTACAGCTTGTCCATCGTGTCGTCCTCCACGAAGACGTTCTCCGCGACGGAGACGTCGCCGCTGCCGAACGACTCGACGGCCTGCATGACCATTTTAGCCGCGTTGTCGGCCATGGCCACCAGCAGGTCGGCGACCTCCTTCGGCGAACCCAGGTCCACCTCCATGGAGAGGAGCGCGGTCTCGTAGGCCATCTCGTCGATGCGGGCGAGGTCCGAGATCGCCCTGAACGACGCCGTGACCAGGCGGAGGTCGCTCGCCATGGGCTGCTGCAGGAGCATGAGGCTCATACAGGTGTCCTCGACGTTGCGGTGCAGGCGCTCGAAGGCGTCGTGGCCGTCCGCGACCTCCTGCGCCGCGGCCTTGTTGCCCTGGCCGATGGCAAGGGCGGTGTTGCGGATGTCCTCAACGACGGCCTGCCCGATGACGGAGACATGGCCGTCCAGCTGGTCGATCTGCTTGATGTAGGCGCTTCTGGTGGTAACCATTATCCAAACCTTCCCGTGAGGTAGTCCTCGGTCCTCTTGTCCTTTGGCGTGACGAACAGCTCAGGCGTCGGGGCGGCCTCGACGAGCTCGCCCAGGTAGAAGAACGCGCACTTGCTCGAGATTCGCGTGGCCTGCTCCATGTTGTGCGTGACGATGATGACGGTGTGGTCCTTGGCGACCTTGACCGCGAGCTCCTCCACGAGCCCCGTCGAGATGGGGTCGAGCGCGGAGGTGGGCTCGTCCATGAGCAGCACCTCCGGGTTCACGGCGAGGGCGCGCGCGATGCACAGGCGCTGCGCCTGGCCACCGGAGAGCGACAGGCCCGAGTGGTCGAGCTTGTCCTTCACCTCGTCCCAGAGGCCGACGCCGGTGAGGGTGGTCTCGACGATCCGGTCAAGCTCCGCCTTGCTGTGGTGCCCGTAGTGCCTAGGTCCGTACGTCACGTTGTCGTAGATGGACAGCGGGAACGGGTTGGGCTTCTGGAACACCATGCCCACGCGACGCCTCAGCTCGTACACGTCGTACTTCTCGTATACGTCGGTCTTTCCCAGGAGCACCTTGCCCTCCACGCGGCAGCCGTCGATGCGGTCGTTCATGCGGTTGAGGCAGCGCAGGAGCGTCGACTTGCCGCAGCCCGAGGGTCCGATGAACGCGGTGACCTCGCCGGCGGACATGTCGAGCGTGATGTCCTTCAGGGCATGGTGGTCGCCATAGTAGAGGTTGAGGTTCTGGACCGACATGCTCTCTGCCATTAGCCAAACCTCCCGTTGAGATAGTCGTTGAGGCGCTGGTCCTTGGGGGCGCCGAAGATCTGCGGCGTGTCGCCGCACTCGACCATGGTGCCCATGAGGAAGAACGCGGTGCGGTTGGACACGCGGCTCGCCTGCTGCATGTTGTGCGTGACGATGATGACGCAGATGCCGCGGCTCGCCATGTCCGTGATGGTCTCCTCGATCGCAAACGTCGCGATGGGGTCGAGCGCGGAGCAGGGCTCGTCCATGAGGACGACGTCCGGATCGAGCGCGAGCGTGCGCGCGATGCACAGGCGCTGCTGCTGGCCGCCGGAGAGCGCGTAGGCGGAGTCGTGGAGCTTGTCCTTCACCTCGTCCCACAGGGCGGCGGAGCGCAGGCTCTTCTCGACGCGCTCGTCGAGGTCGGCTCGCTTAGTCATCCCGTGGCTCTTCAGCGCGAACGCGATGTTCTCGTAGATGGACTTGCGGAACGGGTTGGGCTGCTGGAACACCATGCCGACGCGCTTGCGCAGCCACAGCGTGTCTATGCCGCGGGCGTTGACGTTGATGTCGTGGTACACGACCTTGCCACCGATGACGCAGCCGGGGATCTCTCTGTTCATGAGGTTGATGCTGCGCAGGAACGTGGACTTGCCGCAGCCGGAGGGGCCGATGAGGGCCGTGACGGTGCCGCTTTCGAACGAGAGGCTCGTCTCGTTGAGGGCGCGCTTGCCCGAATAGTCGACCGTGACGTCGTGCGTGTGGAGCACGGGGTCGATGGGCCTTGCCTGGATGGGCGCTGCTTCGGTCATTCTGCCGTCAGCCTCCTTTCGAGCGCGCGGCCCGCGATGCGGGCGATGATGTTGAACGCGAGGATGCAGACCATGAGGACCGCCGCCGTACCTGCCGAGACCGCGGTGAGGTCCGGGACGACGCCCTCGGAGTTGATCTTCCAGATGTGGACGGCGAGGGTCTCTGCCGGACGGAAGACGTTCAGCGGGTTGGCGAGGCTCGTGATGGGGGCGGCCCAGCTGAGCTCAGGGGCGGACTGGCCCGCAGTGTAGATGAGGGCTGCCGCCTCGCCGAAGACGCGACCGGCGGACAGGATGACGCCCGTCACGATGGCGGGCATGGCGGCCGGCACCAGGACGTGGACCGTGGCCTCCCAGCGCGTGAGGCCAAGTGCGAGCGCGGCGTCGCGCTGGTCGCGCGGGACGGCCTCGAGCGCCTGCTGGATGACGCGGACGAGGATAGGGATGTTGAACATCGTGAGCGTAAGGGCTCCGGAGAGGATGGAGAAGCCCCAGTGGAACGTGAGCACGAACGTCAGCATGCCGAAGAGGCCGACGACGATGGACGGCAGGCTCGACAGGGTCTCGATCGCAGTCTTGGCGACGTTGGTGACGGGACCTTGCGGCGCGTACTGCGTGAGGAAGATCGCGGCGCCGAGCGAGATGGGAAGCGAGATGACCAACGTGAGGACGAGCAGGTAGAACGAGTTGAAGAGCTCGGGGCCGATGCCGCCGCCGGCCTTGAACTGCTCCGGCTTCTTCGTGAGGAAGCCGGGGTCGACGAGCTTGCCGGCGCCGGACGCCAGGATGTAGGCGATGATGGCGGCGAGCCCCACGATGATGAGGACAACTATGACCGTGAGGATGACGGTCGCCGCCTTGTCCTGGACGCGGGCGCGCCTGACGGTGGCGGTGTAGTCGGCAGAGGGGGCCTTTGCCTGGTCCTCGGCCTCTGCGACGGGGGCGTTCTTCTCGCCCGTGGCGTCTTTGCTAGTCATGCTTTGCGCCCCCCTTCCTTCCGATGAGGTTGACGATGAGGATGAAGACGAGGGACATCGCAAGGAGCACCATGGCGAGCGCCCAGAGCACGTCGTTTGCGACGGTGCCCATGGCCTCGTTGCCCATGCCCATGGTCAGGACGGACGTGAGCGTGGAGGCCGGGGTGAACAGGCCGGCCGGCATCTGCGGCGCATTGCCGATGATCATCTGGACGGCGAGCGCCTCGCCGAACGCGCGGCTCATGCCCATGATGACCGCGGTCATGATGTCGGGCAGGGCCGAGGGGAGCACGACGCCCACGACGGTCTGCCACCGCGTGCAGCCCAGGCCGTACGAGCCGTCGCGATACGCGTTTGGCACCGCGGCGAGCGCGTCCGTCGAGAGCGACGTGACCGTGGGCAGGATCATGACGGCGAGCACGATGGAGGCCGAGAGGATGCCGTAGCCCGTGCCGCCGACGAGGCCGCGCATCCACGGCACGACGACGCCGAGGCCGACGAGGCCGAACACGACCGACGGGATGCCGACGAGCACCTCCGTGAGCGGGCGGAACACGCGGCTGCCGAAGCCGGGGGCCACCTCGACCACGAAGATGGAGGCACCGAGCGCGAACGGCAGCGCAAGCAGGCACGAGAGCAGCGTGACCGAGAAGGAACAGACGATCATGGGCAGGGCGCCCACGAGAGGGACCCCGTCGGCACCGTTCTGGTGCGGGTTCCACGTGGTACCCGCGAAGAAGGACCCCAGAGGGATGCCGTCCTTCGCGAAGGTCGAGATGCCCCTCGAGCACACCATGAAGATGAGCGTCAGCACCAAGACGACGACAAGCATGACGCAGAGGCCAGTGAGGATCTGGCCCCTGCGTTCAATCCGTCGCTTGGGAGAGACGCCAACCACCTCTGAGGATGGACTGGACTGTGATGACACGATCTTCTCCCTTGACATAATGCCTTGCTAGACGAGGTACGCGAACCCTAGAGCTTCTTGACGTTGCCGTCGGCGTCGCGCTCGACCTTCATGCCCTTGGTGGAGATGTAGCCCGTCTTCTTGACGAGGGTGCCCTGGACGTCGTCGGAGAGCATGTACTTGATGAAGTCGGCCGTCGCGGCGCCCGGCTTCGCGGCGGTGTACATGTGCTCGTAGGCCCAGATGGTCCAGTCGTTGGTCTCGACGTTCTTGTCCTTGGGCTCGACGCCACCGACCTTAAGCGCCTTCACGTCGTCGCTGAAGTAGGAGAACGCGAGGTAGCTGATGGAGTTGGGCGTCTGGGCGACCATCTTGACGACGGTGCCCGAGGAGTCCTGCTCCTGCGGCTTGAAGTCCTCGGGGACCTTGTCGCCGCCGAGCACGGCGCTCTCGAACGTGGCGCGGGTTCCGGAGCCGGCAGCGCGGTTGATGACAACGATCTCCTTGTCGTCGCCGCCGACCTCCTTCCAGTTGGTCACCTTGCCGGTGAAGATGCCCTTGAGCTGGTCGATGGTGAGGTTGTCGACCTTGACGTCCGGGTGCACGACGGGACCCATGCCCACGACGGCGACCTTGTTATCCTTCAGTTTCTTGGCGTCGTCCTTGTTCTCGAGCTTCTCCTCGGCGAAGACGTCGGAGTCGCCGATCTGCACGGCGCCCTGGGCAATCTGCGTGATGCCCTGGCCGGAGCCACCGCCCTGGACGGTGATCTGCACGCCGGGGTTCTCGTTCATGTACTGCTCCGCGGCGGCCTCGACAAGGGGCTGGAGCGCGGTGGAGCCGACGGCGGTGATGTTGCCGGAGACCTCCTTGCTCGAGCTGGAGGACGAGTCCGACTTGGACGCGTTGGAGTCGGTGTCGGAGCTTCCGCCGCAAGCCGCAAGGCCCAGGCCGAGGGTCGCGGCGAGGGATGCGCCAGAGATGGTGACGAACTTGCGACGAGACATGCTGTGAGACATATGCTTCCTTCCGCTTTGTCTTGAGCCTGCGCCACGGCGATTGCGGTCGCTCGGCTCGTTTCGACTTGGATGCTATGACCCGCCAGGCTCCCAGGGAGCGTCATCCACCCTGACTTACCGGGCCGTGACTGGCGTTTACAATTGCCTTACATAGCGTTAGCTGTTTGTAAGGTCGCAGGTAACGCCGCCTTACCGTCCCAAATAATTCAGCCATTTTCCGCGGCGCCGCCCGCTTGGGGCCGGCGATCCTGAATGTGAAGGTACCTTGCGAATCCCCAATGTGCATTGACCCCCATTTGCTAGGCACCTAGCATTTTTGCGTCCGATGCAACTAGGAACAGGAGGTACGGGTGACGAAAAGGGACGCAGACCCCGGTCGTCAGCCCCGCGACCGCGCGTCGACGCCAGAGGACGAGGTCCTGCACGACATGGGATTCTTCGGGCATTTCCTCTACTGGCATGCGGGCGGTCGCGGCGGCAAGAACGTCATTCTGGGACGCCTGCTCGAGCATGACGGGCACCTGCCCCAGCGCGAGCTGCTCGAGCGCACTCACATCTCTTCGGCGGCGCTCTCGGAGGTGCTGTCGAAGCTCGAGTCGGAGGGGCTCATCACGCGCACGCGCTCGGAGGCCGACCGCAGGCAGCTCGAGATAGTCCTCACGGACGAAGGCGCGCAGACGGCAAGGCAGATGCTCGCCCGCAAGGAGGCGTTCGAGAAGGACAGCCTCTCCGTCCTGACCGAGGACGAGAAGCGCGAGCTCCGCGACCTGCTCAAGCGCGTGCGGGACCATTGGGAAACACAAGGCTACGTCGGAGGGGAGACCTCATGCCGAAACAGCAGCAAGGCCTGACATACGGCCAGATAGTAAAGACGCTCGGGGCCAGCATTCGCGAGTTCAAGGCAAGCGCGATCGTGACCCCCCTCTTCGTCCTGGGAGAGGTCGCCGTCGAGTGCCTCATCCCGTTCGAGACGGCCGGCCTGATCGACAAGATCTCGCTCGGCGGCGGCTTCGGCGACATCGCCCCCTATGCCGTCACGCTCGTGCTCATGGCGCTCGTCTCGCTCTTCTGCGGTACCATGGCGGGCATCACCTGCGCCAAGGCCTCCACGGGCTTCGCGCGCAACCTGCGCCACGACGTGTTCGCGCAGATCCAGCGCTTCTCGTTCAGCAACATCGACCACTTCAGCACCAGCTCGCTCGTCACGAGGCTCACGACGGACGTCAACAACGTCCAGCAGGCGTACATGATGCTGCTCCGCCTCGTCGTGCGCGCCCCGCTCATGATCTTGTTCTCCATCGTGATGGCGTTCGTCACCGGCGGCCCCATGGCCGCGGCGTTCGTGGTCGTCTCCGTCCTTCTCGGATTTGCCGTGTTCAAGATCTCCCTCACGGTCATGCCCATCTTCAAGCGCATCTTCAAGAAGTACGACCGCCTGAACGACTCCGTCGAGGAGAACGTCTCCGGCATCCGCGTCGTGAAGTCCTTCGTCCGCGAGGAGCACGAGAAGCAGAAGTTCAACGCCGCATCCGGGGAGCTCTACCACGACTTCGTGCACGTCGAGCGCATCCTCGCGTGGATGTCCCCGCTCATGACGCTCTCGATCGACCTCATCTACCTCTTCGTCGTCTACTTCGGCTCGTACACCATCGTCAGCTCGAAGGCCCAGCTCATGGGCGTCGGACAGATGTCCGCGCTCATCACGTACGGCTTCAGCATGCTCATGAGCCTCATGATGCTGTCCATGGTCTTCGTGATGGTCACCATGGCCGAGGAGGGCGCACGCCGCCTCTGCGAGGTCCTCGTCGAGAAAAGCGACATCACCAACCCGCAGAACCCCCTGCTCTCGGTGCCTGACGGCTCGATCGACTTCGACCACGTCAGCTTCGAGTACTCCAAGAAGGCCGAGCGCATGGCCCTGAAGGACATCGACCTCCACATCAAGAGCGGCGAGACGATCGGCATCCTCGGCGGCACCGGCTCCTCCAAGTCCACGCTCATCCAGCTCATCAGCCGCCTGTACGACGTCACGACGGGCACGGTCCGCGTCGGCGGCCACGACGTGCGCGACTACGACCTCGACACCCTGCGCAACCAGGTGGCCGTCGTCCTGCAGCGCAACGTGCTCTTCTCGGGCACCATCAAGGACAACCTGCGCTGGGGCAACCAGAACGCCACGGACGAGGAGCTCGTCGAGGCGTGCAGGCTCGCCCAGGCGGACGAGTTCGTCCAGCGCTTCCCCCAGAAGTACGACACGTACATCGAGCAGGGCGGCGCCAACGTCTCCGGCGGCCAGAAGCAGCGCCTGTGCATCGCGCGCGCCCTCCTCAAGAAGCCGAAGGTCCTCATCCTGGACGACTCGACCTCCGCGGTCGACACGAAGACCGACAAGCTCATCCAGCAGGGCTTCCGCAGCTACATCCCCGAGACCACCAAGATCATCATCGCCCAGCGCACCAGCTCCATCGAGTCGTGCGACCGCATCGTCGTCATGCGCGACGGCCAGATAGACGCCATCGGCACCCACGACGAGCTCCTGCGCACCAACGACATCTACCGCGAGACGTACACGACGCAGAACAAGCAGTCGCACGACGCGAAGATGAGCCAGATGGGCGAGGAGAAGAAGGAGGCAGACCATGAGTAGCGACGCCAACACTCGCGAGAAGAACGAGGCCGCGCGCCCCGAGCAAGCATCCCCGCAGGCAGGCGCCCCCACCTCGGGACACCGCGGCTCCCAGAGGCCCGGCGCCACGTTCAAGCGCATCCTGCGTACCGTGTTCCACTACTACCCCGTGCACGCGACGGTCATGGTCCTCTGCATCATCGCGTCGTCCGTGCTCGCGTCCGTGCCGTCCATCTTCCTGCAGCAGGCAATCGACATCGTGCAGCACGCGTTCCCCACGGGTGACTGGGCGGGCGCCGCGCCCAAGGTCGGCCGGGTCGCCGCGAGCCTCATAACGTGCTACGTCATCGCGCTCGCCGCCAACATCGCCTACACGCAGCTTGGCGCCATCGTGTGCCAGGGCACGCTCATGCACGTGCGCAACCAGATGTTCGACCACATGGAGAGCCTGCCCATCCGCTACTTCGACACCAACAAGCACGGCGACATCATGAGCCACTACACCAACGACGTCGACACGCTGCGCCAGCTCATCGGCCAGTCGCTGCCCAACCTGCTCACGATGCTCTTCGCCATGATCTCCGTCCTCGCCATCATGCTGTGGTACTCCATCCCGCTGTCCGTCGTCGTGCTCATCATGGTCGCGTGCATGGTCTACGCCACCCGCGTCCTCGGCGGCAAGAGCGCCCACTACTTCCTCGACCAGCAGATCCAGCTCGCCAAGACCGAGGGCTTCGCAGAGGAGGCCATGAACGGCGAGAAGGTCATCAAGGTCTTCACGCACGAGGACAAGACCATCGAGGAGTTCGACGCCGTGAACGACGCGCTGTACGAGGCGTCGCGCACCGCGAACACCTACGGCAACACCCTCATACCCGTCCTCATGAACATGGGCAACCTCGCCTACGTCATCGTCGCCCTCGCAGGCATCGCCTTCCTCACCACCGGCTTCCCCAACCCCTCCATCAGCGGCATGGCCCTGTCCATCGCCGTCGTCGTGCCGTTCCTCAACATGACGAAGCGCTTCGCCGGCTCCATCGGCCAGGTGTCACAGCAGATCAACTTCGTGGTCATGGGCCTCGCCGGTGCGGAGCGGATCTTCTCGCTCATAGACGAGAAGCCCGAGGAGGACGAGGGCTACGTCACCCTCGTGAACGTGCGCAAGAACGCTGCCGGCGAGCTCGAGGAGTGCCAGGAGCGCACCGAGACCTGGGCGTGGAAGCACCCGCACCACGACGGCAGCGTCACGTACACGCCGCTCGCGGGCGACATCCGCCTCTCGCACGTCGACTTCGGCTACACGCCGGACCACACCGTCCTGCACGACATCTCGCTGTTCGCGAAGCCCGGCCAGAAGGTTGCGTTCGTCGGCGCGACGGGTGCCGGCAAGACCACCATCACGAACCTCATCAACCGCTTCTATGACATCGCCGATGGCAAGATCCGCTACGACGGCATCAACATCAACAAGATCCGCAAGGGCGACCTGCGCCGCTCCCTGGGCATCGTGCTGCAGGACGTGAACCTGTTCACCGGCACCGTCATGGACAACATCCGCTACGGGCGCCTTGACGCCACGGACGAGGAGTGCATCGGCGCCGCAAAGCTCGCCGGCGCCGACAGCTTCATCCGGCGCCTCCCCGACGGCTACCAGACCATGCTCACCGACAACGCCACCCAGCTCTCGCAGGGCCAGCGCCAGCTGCTCTCCATCGCGCGTGCGGCCGTCGCCGACCCCCCCGCCATGATCCTGGACGAGGCGACCTCCTCCATCGACACCCGCACCGAGCAGATCGTCCAGAAGGGCATGGACGCCCTCATGTACGGACGCACCACGTTCGTCATCGCGCACAGGCTCTCCACGGTGCGCAACTCCAACGTGATTATCGTGCTCGACCACGGCCGCATCATCGAGAAGGGCACCCACGACGAGCTGATCGCCCAGCACGGCACGTACTATCAGTTGTACACCGGGGCCTTCGAGCTGGAGTAGGGACAGCCAGCGGGGGCGCACGAGGGCTCCCGGGCACAAGGACCTTCCACGGGGCACGTCGCATCGATTGGTGCGGCGTGCCTTTCTCGTTCTTCTAGCCCCTCTAGTCCCTCTCGCCCAATCAGAGGCGGCACAAGACACCCCACGTCTGGCACCAACGAGAGCAAATTGGGCCCGTTCGCCCATCGAATTCGCAACTTATTAGGGTTATTGGTAAAATTGCCAGTGTTGACTCATGAAACTGCCACTTTGCGATGACTTGAGCCACGGTCGAGCCTTGGCCGCCATGGCTCTGAGGAGAAGAGCATGACCCACGACCACATCACCCGCCGCAGCTTCCTGGCCACCTTCGTCGCAGGGGGCGCGGCGCTGGCGCTCGCGTCGTGCTTTGACTCCAACTCGGGCACGTCCAAGTCGTCCTCTGACGAGGGCGACTCCGGGGCACAGTCGAAGGAGATCCTCACGAAGCCGCTCGACAACGGCTACGACACCGGCATCCACCACGCCACGATCGAGGTCAAGGGCCTGGGCACAATAAAGCTCGAGCTCAACGCGACCAACACGCCCATCACGGTCAGCAACTTCGCACGCCTGGCAAACGCCGGCTTCTACGACGGCCTCACGTTCCACCGGGTGATTAAGGGCTTCATGATCCAGGGCGGAGACCCCAACGGCGACGGCACGGGCGGCTCCGACCAGCGCATCAAGGGCGAGTTCAGCGCGAACGGCGTCACTAACGCCATCCAGCACAAACGCGGCGTTATCAGCATGGCGCGCTCCGACGACTACAACTCCGCCAGCTCGCAGTTCTTCATCATGCAGGAGGACTCCAGCAACCTCGACGGCCAGTACGCCGCGTTCGGCAGGGTGACCTCGGGCATGGAGGTCGTTGACTCCATCTGCGACAACACGCCCGTCACGGACGACAACGGCACCGTCGAGAAAGACAATCAGCCGGTCATCGCAAGCATTCGGATGACCGACTGATTCTCCGAGACCACTTGACGCTCCCCCTAGAGAGCTGCGAGGAACCTTCCGAGTGCAGCGCGCCCCGTCTCGTCCCACTTAAAGACGCCGGCGTCCTCGAGCACGTGGCAGAACACCATGCCAACCTCCTGACGCATCGCCTCGCGCGAAACGTCCTCGCTCGCCCCCAGGAGCTCCGGCCTCCTCTCCGCAACGCGCCTCGCCCAGTCCGCATGTGGCGCACAGAGCGGGTCATCCTCCATGCCGTCGAGCCTACCCTCGACGATTCGCTCCCTCACAGCCCCAATCTCGCGCTCGAGGCGAGGCGGAAGAATCGCGAGACCCATGACCTCGATAAGGCCGATGTTCTCCTTCTTGATGTGCCACTTGTCGGCATGCGGGTGGAACACGCCGAGCGGATGCTCTTCCGTGGTCACGTTGCAGCGCAGGGCAAGGTCGAGCTCGAATCGCCCGTCCCTCATGCGGCATATCGGCGTTACCGTGTTGTGGCGCGTTCCGTCCGCCGCATGGGAGACGATGCCCACCGAGGCGTCATCCCAGTCGCGCCAGACGTCCAGCACATGCTCCGCCGAGCCAAGGAGCTCATCACGGTCAGCGCTCCTTAGCCGTATGACCGAGAGCGGCCACAAAAGGACGCCGGCCTCAACTCCTGGATGCGCGTCCATCTCGAAGGGCTCCGCCACTTCCGCACGAGTCATCGCGAACACATGCCTGCCTCCCTGGAAGTGGTCGTGAGACAGGATCGACCCTCCCACTATGGGCAGGTCCGCATTCGACCCGACGAAATAGTGCGGGAACTGGCCCACGAAATCCAGCAGGCATCCAAGTGACGCCCTGTCGACGTGCATCGGCCTGTGCTCATCGCTCATTACGATGCAATGCTCTTCGAAATAGGCGTAGGGGCTGTACTGAAAGCCCCATCCCTCCCCTCCCAGCTCGATGGGGATGATTCGAAGGTTCTGACGAGCCGCATGGCCGCCCGCGTCCGACGCCGCCCTGCCGCCATAGCCCTCGTTCTCGCGGCAGAGCGCGCACGCAGGGTACTTCTCCCCCGCGGAAGCCGTCGCGGCGGCGGCGATGTCACGTGGGTCCTTCTCGGGCTTAGACTTGTTGATGGTGATCTCGAGGTCCCCCCATTGCGTTGGGCACGACCACTTGAGGTTCCTCGCGATGGCGGAGCGCCGGACGTAGTCGACGTCGCAGCAGAGCCGATAGAACCAGTCGGTCGCAGCAAGCGCTCCCTCGCGGCTCCCAATCGAGCGGAAGCGTCTGGTCACCTCGGACGGCCGAGCCATGATCGACCCCATGAGTCGCATGGAGATGCGATCTCTGCCCGTAGCGCTATCCTGCGCGGCGCCGTATTCTACCGCAGCGTCCGCCAAGGTCGAGAGGTCGCTCTCAAAGTCGTACCCGTCGAGAAGAACCTGTGCCTTAGCCCAAGAGAGGTCGCTGGGGGCGGGCGACGTCTGCCCCGAGCACTCGAGGAGACGGTTGTAGGCCCAGCGCTCGTCCCCTGGTTCGATTATGCGATGCCCGACGGCATACGCGACAATCCTTGATGCCGCTGCACCAACCTGCTCCCCCGCTGCTACATTTCTCTCCATTGTGCCCGAGCTCCCTCGTGATCGATAACGTAGCTTGACGATACCTGCCCGCCCAAGGCATGGTCCATCGCTCGACAGAACTCGTCGGTATCGCTAAGGGGGACAAACGCCTGAATCGTTCCGCCAAAGCCGCCACCGTGTATACGAACCGCCCCGCGACCACCAAGCAGCTCCTCCGCAACGGCAAGCGCAACCATGGCTGGCTGCTCCGGCGACCCGCCAATCGACACGTTCTGCAAGTACATCGCGCTCGATGCGCCAGAGCGTTGCGTGAGCTCGAGGAAAGCCGGCATGTCACCGGCACGCATCGCCTTAACGCGATTCTGAACGAAACGCTCCTCGCGGAAATAGTGGAGCGCGCGCAAGGCCGCACGGTCTCCCAGCTTCGCACGGAGAGCCGGAAGGCTGCTGATGACGTCGGCCTCGCGGACATCACACAGGCGCTCGCAACCGAACTCGCGCGCAACTTCCTGCATCTCCTGTGGAACGGCTGCGTAGTCCGCAGTGTTGGCTGAGTGGTCCGCTCCCACCGAGACGAGGCAGATTGAGAAACCGTTCTCCGCAAAGTCGAAATCGAGGCGTTCGACCTGAGGGTCTGACGCATTCGAGAAGTCCATGTGGGCGATGCCACCAACGGCAATCGCGGCCTGATCCATCAGGCCGCACGGCTTTCCAAAGTACATGCGCTCTGCGAACTGCGACATCTGGGCAAGCTTCATGGCCGAGAAGCCGCCGCCAGCCCAGAGCCAATTCATAGCCTGCGCAATCTCTAGCTCGTAGGCAGCGGAGCTAGACAGTCCAGAGCCTGCGGGAACCTCACTGGTTACGACGGCGTCGAATCCCTGGAGGTCAGATCCCGCTCCCTGCTCGCGGAATGCGGCCAGCAGTCCACGTACGATTGCGGCAGAGGTGTTCCTTTCCTCCTCACGGGACGTGAGATCCGAGCACTTCACCTCAACGAGTCCATAGCCCAGGCTCTTCACGCGAATCCGGCCGCTCTCGTTGGGGCAGAATATCCCACGCACATAACGGTTCACTGCACCAGCAATGACCTGGCCGCCTTCGTGATCGGTATGATTTCCCGCAAGCTCAGTACGACCAGGCGCCACCACGGCGAGCACGCGTTCTCCCACCTTGCCGAAAGACTCCTCGTACTCTCCCATCAGCATGTGAAGGTGCTCGTCGGTCATCGCGTTGCTATCCATTCGACTCCCCCTCAATCTCATCGGACGTGCCAATCTGCCCGGGCAACGTTTCAATCGCGTCGCCTGGTCCCTCCCCCTCCTCGGCCGCCTCGATTGCAACCATAAGGGGCTGGTCGACGACCGTCACGTCCGGGCTGGCAGTTGTCCCTGTCACATCTTCCATGGGCTCCGTGATGTCGGATACGGTCATCCGTTCCTCGTCGATGCAAGACGCAATGGGCTCAGTCATGTCGATGTCGGGCATGGGCTGGGTCATGTCGATGTCGGGCATGGGCTGGGTTATGTCGATGTCGGGCATGGGCTGGGTCATGCTCGTCGTGCAGGTGTCGGGATTCAATTGTGCTCCATGTGCATCGTGCGTCCGACCAATCGGCTTATCCGATAAGTCGCCGGCCTCACCATCAACCCGGCCAGTCGTTTGAGGTGCGAATTCGCTTGAACGCCGCGCGAATGTATCCAGCGCATTCCGAAAGATGCTCACCTGTCGAGAATCCCACGCCCCCATATCGTCGGATGTGAAGAGCACACCTCCCAGCAGCGAATCCGCCGAGAGAAGGCGGGTACGCTGCGAGTCGGTAATCTTTACGTCCCTCCGAAGGAAGAAGACATCGGGGTCGTTCAAAAAGGTTACGCCATTCAGGTGAGCGCGGCCCTTGGTGTTGTGTAGGCTGTTTTTTGTGCTGACGCGTTCACGGCCAGTAATCCGCATGTGCAGTGTGTCATTCCAATCGAGTCCCACATCGCAGCCAACGCGGCAATACTCGCATCGTCCGAAGGCACTCACGACAGGCACGCCACAGAAGTCAAACAGCGTTCCCTCGGGAACGCTCGAGCGGAGTAGGTCGAGCGCGTCTGCCATAAGCTCGCCGCGGTTTTTCCCGGCATGCGGAAGCATGGCGGCGGCATACAGGAAGTCGAGCTTCAACAGCTTGAAGCCCCAAATACGCGCTGCCGTGTCGAGCGAAGCGCTAACGTACTCGCGAACATCTGGATTCTGCGTGTCAAGGGCATAGCCGCCGCTCCAATGCGACCCGCTCATGACTGGGCGACCGGATGAATCCCTTAGCAGCCAATCCTGATGCTCTGCAAATGTGCGCGACTCCTTCTCGCAGACGAAGGGCGCCATCCAGAGTCCGGGCACGAGCCCCGCCGAGCGTATGTCGTCAGCGACCGCCCCCATTCCTGCCGGGAAGCGATTAGGGTCGGGCTGCATCCAGTCCCCCACCTTCGCATACCCGTCGTCCACTTGGAAGACGGGCAGGACCCCCTCCAGGGGCTGGGCAAGAAGGACGTCTGACACTCCAACGAGATCTCGCTTCAAGGTTGCCGCATCGATGTCGCCGTAGTGACGATACCAACTCGTGAACCCCACAAGCGGAAACGCGGATCGACGTCGAATACCCATGAGCTCGACATACCGAGCGAAGGCGCTGTGAAGCGTCCCCTCCACCAGGGCAAGCGTAAGGATCTCGACTCGCTCGCCAGCGGCAAGAGGCCTGTTTGGACCTTCCTTCTGCAGCGAAACGGTGTTCTCTGGAAGATCCTCATATATTACGGTTAAGCCAGTGTCCGGCCTGCATTCCCCGAATAGCGATACTGCCTGGCCGAACCTAAGGTATCCGTATCCCTCTCCATGCTGGTGGCCGAAACGCGGGTCCTGTCTAGCAAAGCGATAGTCACCAGATGCGTCAAGCACCCAGCGACCTACAATACTGTGCGGCGTACCCCAAAGCCCGTGCATATTCGCTCGCGGCGAGCGCTCCCAGGAGTCCGTCCACGAGTTATAGCCATTCAGGAACAGCGCATCGGCGTGCTGGAGATCGAGAGACACCGTGGCGGTTGCGGACTCGATCGTGAGGTCGTACTCCGGATCGACCCATACGCGCCACACGTCTCCGTCATGCTCGACGGTAACGTCCAGGTCCCTGCAGTCGGCACCGAAAGTCGGCACCTGGTCTGATACATACGTTGTTCGCTGTCCGCCGTCCGGCACCCTCCACGTTATCTGAAACTTCGGATTGAGGTCCATTCTTCCGCATTCCCCCCATGCGCATCAATCGAAGCCCGTGCGCGTCGCAACATCGGCGCCAATCCATTTGTTGCCACTTTACTCTGTCACAGACACGTCGTTTGTATCGAGCACGGAAATCACGCCAAGGACCTTATCCTCGTGATAGCGCGTGAACACCAATCCCGCTATCAAACAGAACGCCGTTGCGACCGCAGCCGTGAGCCTATACCCAAGTCCGCCCGCGGCGGCAGAGGAGATGGAGGTGAAGAGCACCATCGCAAGGGTCTGTCCAAGCGTCATGCTGAACGTTCGCGCAGCATAGAACATCCCCTCTCGGTTCTCTCCCGTCTGGACGGCATCCGCCTCGGCGATGTCAGCGAGCACCGCCTGGGGCAGGATTCCCAGTATGGCCATGGGAACCGCCGCCAGAACAGCAACGACCACGCCCCACACGATCTGGGGCACTCCGAACTGGCCGCATATAGACGTCACGGCAAACGCGAGGCAGAAGAAGAAAAAGGCAAAGGCGACGAGCTTCTTCTTGCCGATGCGCTTTGCCAGAACGTTTACGGGCGCGTAGAACATGAGGGAGATGAGCGTCATGGCTGCGAAGAAGACGAACGTCCAGGAGTCATCGAAGCCCATCAGCTCCGTGACGTAATATGGCAAGCCCGTCTGGAACATCGTGATCGACACCCAGTACAGGACGTCGGAACCCTCGAAGATCTGGAACTCGCGATTCCTAAAAGTCTTCGCGACGGACTGTCCCATGGGCGTCGAACTTGGCTGCGTGTCCGCATAGAGGTTCTCGTCGATTCCAAAGGCGGGCACGAGCATGCACGCGAGAGCGATAACCGCCAGCACGGCCACCGTAACCCTGAAGCTGGCAACGGGACCCAATGACGGCTCAAGGATTCCCGCCAACGCGGTAACGAGGTAAGCGGCCGCAGTACCCACGAAGTAGGTTACCGAGATGTAAGTCGAGAGGTTGACGCGCAGCTCCTGCGTACGACCGAGCTCGGGGATGAGCGCATTGAAGGGCGTGCAATAGAGCGACAACGTCACATAGAAAAGCATCAGACATACGAAGAGAAGGACATTGTTCGCCACCACGCTCGACGTTCCCGGAATAACGAACACGAAGACAGTCATTGCGGCAAAAGGCGCAGCCGCCCTCCTCATAAAAGGTATCCTTCGCCCGAGCGGACTTGCGAGCGAATCGGACTTGGAGGCGATAAACGGATCGATGAAGCCGTCGAGGAGACGCCCGCATGCCGTGATAATTCCGATGACCGTGAGGCCTGCGAACACTATGCCCTGGGTGATGAAGACGGTCATCCCCTGACTGACGAGCGTATCGGAGGGCATGTAGTAGTAGACGAGCCAGTTGCTGATGATTCCCGAGAGAATCGCCCAGCCAAGCTGTCCGATAGCGAACTTCCTGATCACGGCGCCGTCCGCAAGTCTCTTTTCGCTCATTTCGAATCTCCTTCTGACAGCAAATCCTCACCGTCGCAGACAAGCCCATCGCACGGGCGCCTGAATCCGCCAGCCTACTTCCTCACGTACTTCACGGCCATGTCGACAATGCAGTCAAGCTCCTCCATACCGTCGGAGAAGTCATCAGAGGGGATGACCTCCCCGCGGGCCATCTTCTCCGCAACGCTGACGAGGGCATGCGCGACGCTCTTGTAGAACGTCGCAAAGTCAGGCAGGATCAGCACCGAGCCATCCGAGACGCCCAGCTTATACGCATCGTCGAATATGATGTAAAACGAATCGACCTCGCGACCGTAGCTCTCTAGCTCACCGCCTTCGACCCCCTCGGAAAGAACGAGGTGGTCGAATTCGTCCAGGAAGCTCACAAACTCCCGATTAGCCACATAGTGCGCCCCGTACTCCCTGAGCAGCGTCTCGAGGCGGTCGGCCCCGTTCATGGTAAGGAAATCGTCCGATTCTACGAGCTCGGATATGCGCTCGTTGAACCTCTTCCAGAGAAGAGTGGCAGCCTCCACCGAGAGCCGTGTCTTTGACTTGAAGCGCCTGTATAGGGTCGCAACGCCAACCCCAGACGCATCCGCGATGTCCGTCATCTTCACGCTTGAGAGGCCACCCTCGAGGAAGAGCTGGGCCGCGCACTCCACGACCCACTCGTCGCGCATCGTCTCCGGCCTGGCCCTGACGCCTTGCTGTCCAGCCGCCAACAAGTTCTCTTCCGTCCCCTCGGACGCCATGCTTGACTCCCCCTTTAAGCAAGTGATAGTCTGTCTATCACATTGATAGTCAGACTATCAGCCGTTGACCGCACCGTCAAGGAGGAATCGATGACGACCGGAACTGACAGGGCGAGAAGTGCCTTCGGAAACGTCCAAGACGAGGCCACGTACAGGAAGGCGGTCCGCTCGAAAGAGAAGTTCCTCAGGAAGTTTGGGGATGACTCCAAAGCCGTGTACCACCTAAAGGGTGCGGACGTGCCCGTGATCAGTGAGACATTGGGAGTCAGGAACCTCGTGCTCGCAGATGGATCTGACGCCTTGGACATCCGCGCGGACGCGGCGGCACAGCCGCTGCCCCAGAAGACCGAGAGGACGGTCGCGGCTGCCGGCGGAAGCCCTGTCGTGGTAGGTAACATCCGAATGGGGTTCGGTCACTATCGCATCTCGATGGCCATGGCCTCCGCTGCCCACGCGATGGGCTATACGCCCTATTGGCTCGACCTCGCCTCGTTCAAGGAGAGCACGGGATCGAAGGCCATCGAGTACCAGAACGGCCTCTACTCCATGGGCTCGCGCCTTTCCCAGAGGGTGGGCGTCTTCGACAAGCTGTTCTGGGAGCCGCTGAACAGCGAGGGCTTCAGGAAGCTCTCCTATAATTCTGGAGACCAGAAGAACGCCGAGCTGTGCGTTCCCCTTTTTCGGGACCTCCCGCAAGACGTCCCCTACATCGGCACGCATGTTTGGCCGTCCCAGGCGGCGGTCCATGCCGGTCTCACCCACGTCGTAAACGCCATACCAGACAACTGGCCTATGGCGCTCCACCTCGCGGAAGGGTCGATTCACACCGTTCAGACACCAAGCGCCTACCTCGGGTACCACCAGTTACGCGGCATGGATCCGTCACGTCAGCTGAAGCCAATGCCAAAGGGCTCTCTTGTCTACACGGGACACTACGTCGACCATGAGCTCGTAAGCAACATCGGACGTGACTGCGCGGCGCGCAGGAAACGCGTGCTGGGTGACGGCGCGGTTCGGTACCTCATCTCCGTGGGAGGCGCGGGTGCGCAGCAGGATCTCTTCGCCTCGATAATCGAGCATCTCATCCCATACGTCAGACGCAGTGAGGCGACGCTCTTCGTGAACGTTGGAGACCACAGCGACGTCTGGGACGGCCTCGTGGAATCTGTCCATGGACTCTCCGAGCTCGCCCAGACCCACTTCGACGACTTCTCGGAGGTAAGCTCGTTCGCGAGCCAAGCACTCGACGGAGACGTCTCCGGAATCCACGCATTCTGCGACACGGACATATTCTCGGCCGTCTACAGTTCAAACGTCCTCATGCGTTGCTCAGACATTCTGGTGACGAAGCCGAGCGAGTTCTCGTTCTATCCGGTGCCAAAGCTGATGATTCATCGCGTCGGTGGTCACGAGGCCTGGGGTGCGATTCGCGCCGCAGAAATCGGAGACGGAACATACGAGATGGATGATACGGACGAGGTCCTTTCGATGATAGACTCGCTCCAATCGGACAGGGACCTTATCTCGTTCATGTGCGACCGTATCGAGCAGGCAAATGCCATAGGAGTGTATGACGGAGCCTACAAGGTCGTAGAGCTCGCAGTCAACGGAATCGAATAGCAGCTCTTCGTGGGGCGCCACGGCCTTCTACCTGCGGTGCCTGTTCTCCTTGACGACTTGGTGCACAATCCACAGTCCGAGCGCAAGCGCGAGAACGTAGCCGAAGAACCCGATCACGGGAATGCCGAAGACCACGGGCTTGATGCGCGCGTAATACACGACCGACGACCCGATGAACAGGCCGGCGATGATGATGCCGAGCGTCAGACGATCCGCCGCGCGCGCCATGTCGCCGATGGGGTCCTGGTATCCGTCGAGCCCAAGGTTCATGCGCAGCTGCCCACGCGTGAGCATGTTCATTGCCGTGGACACCTGCGAAGCCGCGCCAAGCAGGCCATGCGTCGCAGCTATGGACTCGCGCGTCAGGCGCTTGAGCTCTCTCTTGGAGACGTCGACGGGGTCGGCGTGGGACTTCACGTGGGCGCGTACGATGTCGATCATGGACGTTCCCGGAAGGAACTCGTCCACGACGCCCTCGAGCGTGACGAGCGACCTCGCGAGCATCGTGACGGTGCCCGGAAGCTCGATGCCGTTCTTGCGTGCCATCGAAATAAGCGAGTTGAGGAAGGCGCCGATGTCGAGGTCCGAGAGGTCCGCCTCGCCGTAGTTGTCCAAGATCGAGTCAAGGTCGGCAAGCAGGCCGGGGTGGTCGACCTCGGAGGTGTCGGAGACCGAGAAGCGCAGCAGGCCGTTCTTGAGCCCGACGGAGTCTCGCAGGGCGACGGCGTTCACCATGTCCGTCATGGCGGCCCTGTCATGGGCGGACAGCCTCCCCATGATGCCAAGGTCGAGGTAGACGATCTTGCCGTCCTTAACCACCAGATTGCCGGGATGTGGGTCCGCATGGAAGAAGCCGTCGTCCAGCATCTGGCTCGTGTAGTTGTCGACGAGCTTCGCGCCGATCTCCGAGAGGTCGTAGCCCTCGGCCTTCAGGCGCGCCGTCTTGTCGATGGGTATGCCCTCGACGTAGTCCATCACCACGACGTGCTCCGTGCAGAGCCGCGGATATGGCTTCGGGCAGTCGATGAACTTGCATCCCGCGTTGTTGCGCCGGAACTCCTCCAGGCTCCTCGCCTCGACGAGGAAGTCCGTCTCCTCCCGGAAGGACTGCCACAGCTCGTCCACCACGGACTGCAGGTCGAGCACCTGCTCGTCCCCCATGACGATGGCGCTTCTCTTCGCGAGCGAGCGCATGATGGAGATGTCCTGCGCCATGATCTCCTTCACGTGGGGGCGCTGGACCTTCACCGCCACCGTCTCCCCCGTCACGAGACGCGCCTTGTGCACCTGCGCCACGGAGGCGGAGCCGAGCGGAACGTCGTCTATCGCGTCGAACAGCTCCTCGATGGGGGTGTCGTACTCCGCCCTGAGGGTGGAGAGCACCTCCTCGCGGTCCATCGGCTCGACATCGGTGCGTAGCTTCGTAAGCTCGTCGCAGAAGCTCTGCGGCAGAATCTCCGATCGCATCGAGAGAATCTGCCCCGCCTTCACGAAGGTGGGGCCAAGCTCCTCCAGAAGCTTGCGCAACGTGACGGGCGTAAGCCCGTGGAGGACGTCGTAGTGGCTCGCGATCCTGAGAATCTCGCGCAGGCGGGCGGCCTTCTTCGCGCGCGTGATCCTATATGGTCCAGCGTCCATGCTCCGCCCACCCAGGATACCTATCGTTCCCGCATCACGGGTGTTCGTCTTCGAGACGCTCTCGTACCACTTGCCAAGGTACTCGACGTCGTCCAGCTCGTTTATATCGAAGTCGCCCGAGGAATTGCCGGGGACTGGCCTTTTGTCCTCTGCCAAGAAAGTGGCTCTTCCCTACTCCGCGGGCTTGTCCTTCTCGGCGTCGTCGGCATCCTCGACCTCAACCTCAACGGGCTCGGCATCGAGGTCGTCGGCAATCTTCTGGGCGCTCTTCACCCAGGCGGCGCGCTCCTCCGGCGTCATGGTCTTCAGCTTCGCGCGCAGGACCGCCTCGGAAGTGTCGCCGGCGGCGTTCTTGATGGTGTGCTTGAGCTCCTCGTTCACGGCCTTGCCCTGGGCCACGGTGAGCTCGCCCTTCTCGACGAGCTTGCTCACGATCTCCGTGGACTTCTCGGCGCCGGTCGCCACCGCGCCGACACCCACCAGGAACAGCTTGCGGACGCCATCGCCCAGATCGTCGAAACCAGCCATGTTGACCCCTCTCCTTGGGACGGCATACAGTTTGCCGCGCGGCGCGCGGACCATGCTCATGCTTGTACCCCCAAGCCGCGGGCGCTAGACGCACCGCATCCGCGAGCGGCAGGGCGGCTCGGGCGGGTGCGCGGGCCCCGTGGGTACGTCCTGGCACGTCAGCGGCCGAGAAGGGCGCGTCCAAGCTCCTCGACGCTTCCCACCACGACGCAGGCGCCGGCCTCCTCGAGCTCCCCGAGCGGCGCGGTCCCGCCGTACGTCACGCCCACGCAAGGCACGCCGCACGCAAGCGCGGCGTCCACGTCGAAGTGGCGGTCGCCCACCATGACGGCGTCGGCCGAGGCGGCGCCGAGGTCGTCGAGCACCGCGGCCAGCGTCGCCGCCTTGCTCTGCTGCGCGTCGGATTCCTTGCCGCGCACGACGTCGAAGCGCCCGAGCAGCCCCTCGTCCGAAAGCGCGCGGCGCAGGAGCGCCGTCCTCTTGGAGCTCGCCACCGCAAGCCGCCTGCCGGACGCCCTGAGCTCGTCCAGCAGCGCGCCCATGCCGGGAAACGCCGGCCACGCCTCGGGACCCAGCGCACCGTACCGTTCGCGGTAGCGACGCGTCACCTCGCGCGCGTCCGCCTCGGAAAGCCCGAACACCATGCTGAATGCCTGCGGGAACGGTGGGCCCACGAGCTTGGGGCAGTCCGCGAGCCGCTCTGGGGGAAGCCCCCATGCGCCCAGGACGTGGCGCGCCACGGCCACGATCGAGGGAAGCGTGTCCGCGATCGTGCCGTCGAAGTCGAACACGACGACGCCGCGGGATGCGGGGTCCGCGTGTCTCAGCCGAGGCGTCGCCTCCGTTGCGCAGATACCCGAAGCCGCACGCCCGCTCTTCTCGCCCATCTGACCCCCAACCCGCAGGGCGCCCCGTGCGCCCGCCTTCCGTGCGCCCACCAGCATAGCGCGGACGGGGCGCACCCGCGCGGGGCGGGCCCATGTGCCATGTGGCTAGAGCGTTAGTTTCCACGTCTGAAACACGGGTACGTTAGTGTGTCTAACAATGTGCCCGCATGGGGCGGGTGCGAAGCCGTTTCGACAGGGAGGTTTGGATGGCACGCGCGTTTAACTTTTCCGCGGGACCCTCGGCTCTGCCCGAGGTGGTCCTGAAGGAGGCCGCCGCAGAGATGCTCGACTACGGGGGCTGCGGCATGTCCGTCATGGAGATGAGCCATCGATCTTCCACCTTCCAGTCGATCCTGGACGACGCGGAGCAGACGCTCAGGCGCCTGATGGGGATCCCGGACGGCTACCGCGTCATGTTCATGCAGGGCGGCGCGACGCTGCAGTTTGCGTGCGTGCCCATGAACCTCATGCGCGGCCGTCACGCAGGATACCTGGTGGCGGGCAACTGGTCGAAGAAGGCCTGGCAGGAGGCGTGCAAGTACGGCCAGGCGGACGTGCTCGCAACGAGCGAGCCCACGGGCTTCGACCGCACGCCACGCCTGGAGGGCGCGGTCGACCAGTCGCTGGACTACGTCTACCTCTGCCAGAACGAGACCGTGTACGGCACGATGACGCGCGAGCTGCCCGACACCGGCGACGTGCCCGTCGTGGCGGACGTCTCGAGCATGTTCCTCTCGTGCCCCGTGCCCGTGGAGCGCTACGGGCTCATCTACGCCGGCGTGCAGAAGAACGCCGGTCCCGCGGGCAACACCGTCGTGATCTGCCGCGACGACCTGATCGGCGACGGCCCGGCGCTTGGCGGCATCGTGCCGACGTACATGGGCTACCGGCTGCAGGCCAGCAAGGACTCGCTGTACAACACACCGAACGCGTGGGGCATCTACATGTGCGGGAAGGTGTTCCACTGGATCGAGAACACGGGCGGCCTTGCCGCCATGGAGGCCAGAAACTGGGAGAAGGTCAACCGCCTCTACGGCTACATCGACGGAAGCTCGCTCTTCTCGCCCATCGCGAGGCCGGACTCGCGCTCCATCGCGAACGTGACGTTCCGCTGCCCCACGAAGGAGCTCGACGCGGAGTTCGTGGCGGGCGCCGCAGAGCGCAACATCGTGGGCGTCAAGGGCCACCGCATCCTGGGCGGCATGCGAGCGAGCTGCTACAACGCCGTCCCGGCGAAGGCCGTGGACGCGCTTCTGGACTACATGCAGGACTTCGAGCGCACGCACGCCGCGGACTGCCGCACTGACGCGCGCTAACGACTCCGACGATGCCGGCGCCGCCGGCATGCACCACAGACAAGACCCGACGCGGCCCCGTGGGGCCGCGCACGAGACAGGCCCCACGGGGCACGAAGGAGACCCGATGCGCTACGTAAAGATATTCGACAACATCGCGAAGCAGATCACCCGAGACGGCGTCGCGGAGCTGGGCGACGGCTACCAGAAGACCGACGACGTGAACCAGGCGGACGCCATCCTGATACGCGCCTCTGACATCCGCGACCTCGACTTTGGCCCGAACGTCCGCTGCGTCTCGCGCTCCGGCGCCGGCTACAACAACATCCCCATCGAGCGCTGCGCAAGGCAGGGCATCGTGGTGTTCAACACGCCGGGCGGCAACTCGAACGCCGTGAAGGAGCTGGTCGTGGGCATGATCCTGGTCAACTCCAGGGGCACGCTCGACGGCATGCGGTGGGTCCAGAGCAACGCGGACGACCCGCAAATCGTGAAGGACGCCGAGAAGAACAAGAAGGCCTTCGTCGGACGCGAGGCCATTGGCCGCAAGGTCGGCGTCGTGGGCCTGGGCGCCGTGGGCTCGAAGGTCGCGAACGCCCTGGAGGCGCTGGGGCTCGACGTGTACGGCTACGACCCGTACCTCTCCGTCGAGCACGCGTGGCAGCTCAACCGCAACGTGAAGCGCGTCGACTCGATGGCGGAGCTCTGCCGCAACGCCGACTACGTCACGCTGCACGTCCCGTCGAAGGACGACACGCGCCACATGATGGGCGCCGAGATGATTTCGCTCATGAGCGACGGCGCCATGCTCATCAACTACGCGCGCGCCGACATCGTGGACGAGCCCGCGGTGGACGCGGCGCTGCGCTCCGGCAAGCTCGGGCGCTTCGTGTGCGACTTCGCGACGCCCATGACCACGAAGATGCCGAACACCCTCATCACGCCGCACATGGGCGCGTGCACCGCCGAGGCCGAGGCCAACTGCGCCAGCATGGCCGTGAGCCAGATGAAGGACTACCTGGAGCAGGGCATCATCAGGAACTCCGTCAACTACCCGGACTGCGACATGGGCCCGTGCCACACCGGCGGCCGCATCGCCGCGCTGCACGACAACGTGCCGAACATGATCGGCCAGATCTCCGGCGCGCTGGCGCAGTCGAACGCGAACATCCAGCGCATGTCGAACGAGGCGCAGGACGGCAGCGCCTATACTCTTATCGACACCGACCAGCCGGTGGACGCCGCCACGATGCAGAAGCTCCGCGCCATCCCCGGCGTCTATCGCATCAGGCAGATCGTCCCGGCAATCACCCGCTAGCACCCCGCGCTGGCGACGGCAGGCCCCACGTGGAAGGAGACCGCATGCGCGTCGAGCCCATACGCTGTTACCGTCCGGCCCCGGACAAGGCGGCGACGTTCGCGTCGCTGCCGTACGACGTGTTCGACCGCGCGCAGGCGGCCTCCTACGTGCAGAGGCACCCGGGCTCGTTTCTGGCCATCGACCGGCCGGAGACGTCCTTCTCGTCCGACCACGACATGTACGCCCCGGACGTATACGCGAAGGCCGCGGAGCTGCTGCGCCGCGCCGCGACGGACGGCACGCTGCTGCGCGACGAGACGCCGTGCTACTACGTGTACCGCCTCGAGCAGGACGGCCGCGCCCAGACGGGCGTGGTGTGCGCAGCCTCCGTGGACGAGTACCTTGACGGCACGATCCGGCGCCACGAGAACACGCGCCGCGACAAGGAGCAGGACCGCGTGGAGCACATCCGCGCGACCGGCGCCCAGACGGGCCCGATCTTTTTGGCGTACCGCGACAACTTCGCGATGGACACGCTGGTGGGCCTTGCGTCCACGGCCGAGCCCCTGTACGACTTCACGGACGAGGAGGGCGTGCACCAGACCGTGTGGCGCGTGGCGCGGCCGGCGGCCGTCGAGGCCATGACGGCGACGTTCGCCACCGTGCCGTGCGCCTACATCGCCGACGGCCACCACCGCGCCGCCTCCGCCGTGCGGGTGTGCCAGGAGATGCGCCAGGAGGCAGCCCGCAAGGCGGGCCGCGCGGGCGAGAAGGGCGCGGCGCCCGGCGCCGAGGCGTCCCCGGCGCCATACGACTCCTTCCTCGCGGTCATGTTCCCCGCGAGCCAGCTGAAGGTCATGGCGTACAACCGCGTGGTGACGGACACGGCCGGCCTTGCGCCGGCACAGCTCGTCGAGCGCATAGGGGTCGCCGGCTTCGAGGTCGGCCCCGCCCAGGACTCCCCCGCCGAGCCCTCCGCCCGCCATGGCTTTGGCCTCTTTGTGGGCGGCGCGTGGCATGCCATGCGCTTCTCGCCCGAGGCGGTCGCGTCGCTTCCGGCGGACGACCCCGTGGCGACGCTCGACGTGTCCATCCTGCAGGACCGCGTGCTGGGGCCGATCCTTGGGATCGAGGACCCGCGCCAGGACGGTCGCATCCGCTTTGTGGGCGGCATCGAGGGCCCGCAGGCGCTGGAGCGCCTTGCCGGCGCGGACGGCGTCGCGTTCTCGCTCTTCCCCACGTCCGTGGACGAGCTCATGGCCGTATCCGACGCCGGGCTGCTGATGCCGCCGAAGTCGACGTGGTTCGAGCCAAAGCTCCGCAGCGGCCTCTTCGTTCGCAGGCTGCGGTAGCGCTGTCTGCGGCGGGCACGCCGCGACGGCAGATGGCTTTTTTGGACGGGCACGGCCTGGCGCCGCGCCCGTCTTTCTTGTGCTGGCGCACCATTTGGGCCCACATTTTTGCCTTGCGTTCCAAGGCGGCGCGCGTCAGGTGCGCGTCACTCGTTCGTATTGTTCTTTAGGGCGCATGTAACTTGGCAAACGCAAAGGACGCCTATATGGTGTGCAAGTTTCAGCCGACTTTGTGAATGCGTCCCGCGTCGCGCAGGCATGCTATGCTTGTTCGGCTTTGGAAGCGAAACGCAGAAGAATTGGACGCGTGACCATGGCACAGACTGACTCCCACGGCCCCCAGCGGGCCGAGCACGTACGTAAGAGCCCCGCGCAGGGAAAGGACGCCCCCAAGGGGCGGAGAAGCGCCCGGCCGCAGGGCGCGCGGCGCGCCTCGGGGCGCGCGGGGTCTTCCCGCGCAGGCGAGGCGGGGCGACGCAAGGCTCGCGGTCAGGAGCGGCGCGACGTGTACTACATCCCAACGACATCGAAGGTCGGGGGCGCCGCGGACGCGCGCCGCGGGTCGGCCGAGAGCCGCTCTGACAGGGCGGCCTCGAGCAAGACGCCGGCGTTTCTCGCCCTGGCGCTCATCCTTGTGCTGGGAGGCGGCGCCTGGCACCTGTGGACGAACCGCACGGTGAGCGTGACCATCAACGAGAAGAGCTACGACGTGCGCATAGACAGCACGCTTGCGGAGGCGATTCGCGACCAGTCCATCCACACGAAGCCCGGAAACTACGTGAGCGTGAGGGGCGACGTCCTGAAGGCGGGCGGCGGCGAGCCGTTTGACGCCACGGTGGGAAAGAGGACCCTCACGGGCAAGGCGGCCCAGGAGTACCGCGTGAGGGCGAACGACAAGATCACACTCTCTGCGGGCAGGGACGTGATGGAGCCGCACACGAAGAAGGTCGAGACCGAAGCCCCGAAGCTGGTGATGAAGGGCGGCTACGGCCCGATCGCCTACGTGAGGGACTGGGGCACGCCCGGCAGGGTCGAGCGCCTCACCGGCAAGAAGTCGAAGCAGGTGGCGGAAATCGTGAAGTCGAAGACCGTTGACACGGAGGTCTACCTGCGCACGCCCATTCCCGAGGGCGACAAGAAGCTCGTGGCGCTCACGTTTGACGACGGACCGAGCGACAAGTACACCCAGCAGTACCTTGACATCCTGAGGAAGCACAACGCGAAGGCGACGTTCTTCTGCCTTGGGAGGCAGGTGCAGGAGTTCCCACAGCTCGCGAAGGCGATCGTGGACCAAGGCAGCCAGATTGCAAGCCACACGCAATCGCACAAGCAGCTGACGAAGCTGGGTTCCGACGAGCTGAGGACGGAGTTCAACACCGCGTTCAAGGCAATAAACGACGCGACGGGCGTAGACACGACGGTCTTCCGCCCGCCGTACGGCGCGTTTACCGAGAGGACGTGGCTCGCGGCCGGCGGCATCCCCTCCGTCTCGGTCACGTGGACGCAGGACTCGCGCGACTGGGCGCGCCCCGGCGTGGACGCGATCGTGAAGAACAGCCTGGCGAACGTCAAGTCCGGCTCCATCATCCTAATGCACGACGGCGGCGGCAACCGCGACCAGGACGTGGAGGCCCTGCCGAAGATCATCGAGTCGCTCCAGAGCGCGGGCTACACCCTCGTCACGATTGACGAGCTCATGGCATCGGACAGCACCATCCCGAAGTCCATCCAGACCGGCGACGCGAAGATGCCGAAGGGCGTCACGTGGCCGACGGAGCTGGGAGACGCATAGCGTCTGTGCAGGGCCTCATGGGTGCGAAAGCAAAGGGTCCGCAGCCGGTTGGTTGCGGACCCTCTTGTATGACGCCTGTATGAGCGCTACCTGCCAGACATTGCTACGCCACGCGCGGAACCTCGGTGGGGTACGTCGTCGCGTTGGGGTCGGGCTCGATCCTCCCCAGGGCTTTTCGCACCAAGAACCTGATGATTCCGGTGACGACCATTATTGCGGCAAGAGCCGCCACGAAGCCGAGCATGGTGTAGATGATGAACAGAACCGTCTGCATCGAGAAGGCACCCATAGACCCCTCCGTTCGATTGAATCGTTCCGCACGCGCCAACGTGCCCTTCAAATTACGTTTTACATGGTTTCTGATAATGTTTCAAGTGTGTTTCACGCTTTTCCAAGCGCGTCAAACGTACAGGTAAATGGCCTTTATGCATGTGCCCATATGGAGGAGCCGCGCATGTGCGGCACCTTGATTTAACTCAAACTCTTATACATGAAACTATTTTGCCCGACGCCGGGATCGGCCTTCCGCCACGTCGGCGCTCCGCCTGCCCACGGCCAGGGACCCCATTGCGTCGCGGGGCGCAGCCATGCGGGTAACACACCAGGGGTGAGTTTGCGGCGTCTTGCGAGCTGGAGCCGGGTATGTATCGCGCGCATTCCGTCGCGGGCTCTGCACACTGCGAAACGGCAATGCGAAACTGTGGCCCAGGCCCTCGCATCGCGCCCCCGCGCGCACCCGCCTCCTGTATCATGGACGAAAACGATAGGAGGAAAAGATGACCGACCCGATCAAGGTAATCGAAGTCAAGGAGAGCGTGTTCGCGAACAACGACCGCGAGGCCGAGGCGCTCCGCGCGCGCATGCACGACGCGGGCACGCTCATGATCAACCTCATGAGCTCGCCGGGAGCCGGAAAGACCACGCTCCTCTCCGCCACGCTGCGCGCCCTCGCGGACGAGATGAACATTGGCGTGATGGAGGCGGACGTCGACTCTGACGTGGACGCCTACACCGTGCAGGAGGCCGGGGCGAAGGCGATCCAGCTGCACACCGGCGGCATGTGCCACCTCGACGCGGCCATGACGGAGCAAGGGCTCAACCAGCTGGGCTACCAGGACCAGGACCTCGTCGTGATCGAGAACGTGGGCAACCTCATCTGCCCCGCGGAGTTCGACACGGGCGCCGGCAAGAAGGTCATGATTCTCTCGGTCCCCGAGGGCGACGACAAGCCGCTGAAGTACCCCCTCATGTTCGAGGTGAGCGACCTCGTGCTCATCAGCAAGGTGGACACGCTGCCGTACTTCGACTTCGACAAGCAGAAGCTCGAGCAGAACGTGCACCTGCGCAACCCGAATGCCAAGATCATCTACCTCTCCGCGAAAACCGGCGAGGGCATGGACGAGTGGCTGGACTGGCTGCGCGACGCCGTCCGCGACTGGAAGGCCTAGCGCATGCACGAGCTGGGAGTGGTGTTCGCGGCGATGGACACGATCGAGGACGTTGCCCGCGAGAACGAGCTTTCGCGCATCAGCTCCGTCACCATGTGTCTGGGCGAGGTCTCCGGCATACTGGAGGACTACTTCGTGGACTGCTGGAAGTGGGCGCAGCAGAAGAGCGACCTGCTGCGCGACTCCACGCTGCAGGTCGAGCAGATCAAGGCCGTCACCGTATGCAACGCGTGCGGCCACACGTACGAAACGGTGCGCTACGGTCGCACGTGCCCGCACTGCGGAAGCGACCAGACGGTGCTCCTGCGGGGCAACGAGTGCGAGATCAAGCAGATAGAGGGCTGTTAGAGACTGGTAACGCACTGGTAGACGGCCGTGCGATTGGGTATGAGAAACGAAAGACACTTATGGGGGCGGCGCTTCGCCCCCTAACCCATGGCACTTAGGTGGTTCACGGCATGACACACGACAGATTCTCGTCGCGGCACATACTCCTTCCGGGCGCAGGGGCGCTCGCCCTGGTGGCGGCGCTTGGCTGCTACCAGTCCGTCGCGCTGGACAGCGTTGGCTGGGCGCTCACCGCGGGCGTCGCGGCCCTTGGCGCAAGCACGATCCTGGCGTTCACCAGGTCTGCGGCACAGGACCGGCAGGCACGCAGCGGCCAGGCGCAGGCGGCGACTCCCCCGCATGCGGCAGCCCAAGGCGCCCACGCGGCGCCGGGCGAGAAGGACGGGGCGCCTGACGCCGCGGCCGCCCCGTCGCACCAGGGGCCTGCGCAGCCGCAGCCCGGCGCGGCCACGGCCGAGCTTGCCGTGACCGCGCCCGCGGGCGCACGGCCGGCGCACGCTCCCGCCGCCGAGCGCGACGACGTCGCCGCACCGGCAGAGGCCGCGCAGGCAGAGGAAGCCTCCACCACGGACGCCGCCGCGGGCAACGAGCCCGCCATCGCCCGCTCGCAGCTGGACTACGACGCCGTGAGCGAGCGCATCGTGCAGAGCCCGGACCCGCTTGCCGAGCTCAAACTGCTGGTGGGAGACATCCGCACCCGCATGGCCCAGACCGACGGCGAGGACGCCGCACGCGAGCTTGACGCGGCCCGTCTCCCCGGAGACGCGCCGCTGGTGCCCGCGACGCGCGACTCCGGCGGTGCCGCGACCCCGGACGCCGCGATTCTCTCGCCCTCCCCCGTTGAGCGCTTCGTGGCGCGGATGCTGGTGGAGGCGGGGCTCTTCTCGACCGACACGGAGCTGCCGCGCATGTCCGTGGTGCGCTCGCCGCACTCGCAGATGCTGTTTGTGCGCGTTGAGCAGCGCGAGCTCTCGTACCTGGCACGGCTGCGCGTGCTGAAGATCGAGGCGGCGCTGAACGCGATGCGCTACGCGTGCACGTACTTCGACGACCCGCACGACGTTACGGAGGCCGACTGCTACAAGCTGACGCAGGGGCTCGCCACGTCGGTGTGCGCGCAGTCGCCGGGGCTGGACGTGCCGCTGGAGTCCGAGGAGGGCGAGGACCCGGACGGCGAGTGGGCCGTGCGGCGCAAGATCGCCGCCGCCATCGAGGACATGCAGCTGCCATACCGCCTTGAGCAGCACTTTCGCGTGAACGTGGCCGACGGCAACGTTGGCTTCCACGTGGACCTGACGCCGGAGCGCGTGTTTCCCTCATCCGTGTTCGTCGCGGGGCTCGGCGTGGTGCAGAGCTCGCGCGAGATGCGTCGCAAGGCGGCGTCCGCCTACGCCCAGCGCGTGGCCATACTGCTTGCGGCGACGGCGTTTCGCGCCTCGCGGAAGATCCGCCACGCCTGGGTCATAGGCACGGTGGACGACGCCCACGCGCACCGCTGCTACCTGTGCGTCGACTTCGACCGGTGGCGCTTCGGTCGGCTTGACCTGAACCACGTGGACGACCTCCCGCGCACCATGAGGCCGTTCGTTCCCAACATGCGCGTCGAGAATGACATCCTCCGTCCCGTGGAACAGACCGTGGACCTTTCCGACCCCCGCTTCAGCCCCACGTGGCGCCACATGCCCGTCGGCCTTTCCAGCCGTCGCCTTCCCAAGCGGCTCGCGCGCGCCCTGGGCGCCCCAAGCGTGAGCGGCCTTGCGATCGAGGAGGCGGACAAGCGCAGCCTCATCGCGGGCGACATCATGCTGAACCTGTGCCCACCGGAGGAGCGCGACGCGACGCAGCGCAACGTGCGCATGGTGATGGAGCTTGCCGGCAACGACCCGGACCCCACGGTGCGCTCCGCGGCGGAGCGCCTGGTGAGGGGCATGATTGACGGCACCGTGGGTACGGACCCCACGGACATCGGCGAGGAGTTCGTGCGCGGCGACGCGCTGGACAGGGCGTGCGAGCGCGCGAAGGACTGTCTCACCAGGCACGATGCCGCCGGGGCGAAGGACGTGCTAGAGCCCGTGGTAAGCCCCGTGGACGCAGCCGGGCTCTTCTCGGACGGGGGCGGCGTGGTGTGGCGCTACTTCGCGAGCTACGTGGACCGCACGCTGTACAACCGCCAGCACGCGGACGACGGGCGAGCGCTTCTGCTGGTGCCGGACGCGTACTTTGCGGCGCACTTCTACCTCTCCGTCGCGAGCCTCGCCCTGAGGCAGACGCACGCCGCGCTTGCCCACGCGCGCCGGCTGCGCCAGATGGCGCCGCTGGACAAGCACGCGAACCTGCAGCTGGTGCGCTGCCTGGAGGAGGCGGGCCGCACGGACGAGGCCATGGCGACCCTGACGGAGTTCCTGAGGGGCGCGCACGACCCCGAGGCCATAGGGCTCGGCTACTATCGCATGGCGTCGTTCCAGATGGCCCGCGGCAACACGCTCGCCGCGCAGGCGTGCTACCAGAGCGCCATGAGCTTCATGCCCTCCATCACGCCCGTCGTGGTGATGGAGGTGACGGGCATTGCCGCGCAGTCCCAGGGCGAGAGGGGCGGGCTTGCCCTGAGCCCCATGTCGCAGCAGGAGGTCGAGGCGACGCTTGGCTACCACGGCGTGCCCGTCGCGCCGACGGACGAGGTGTCGAAGACGTTCCTGGAGTGCACGCGCGCGTCAATGGACGCGGAGGTCTACCCCGTGGCGCGAAACTTCGTGAGCGTGCTCGCCGCGTTCGACCCGGACGACGTGATACTGCAGGTGCTGGACTCCATGGAGGGCGTTCCCGACCAGTAGCGCCGCGCGCCGGTTTACGGACCCACGCAGAGCGCGAATGGAAAGCGCCCCGGACACGCGCGCCACGGTCTGGCACGGTGCCCGGGGCGCGGTTGTGCCCAGAGCAAGGATCGCCCGAAGGCGGGAGCCCCCTAGAACTCGAGCCTCATGAGGCGCGCGATGGACACGATGTAGATCTGCAGCGCGCGCTTGAGCTGCTCCTCGCTGAAGCCCTCGTCCGCGGAGTGCTCGGCGCCCACCCAGTCGGGCATGGGGAACGCCGGGTCGTTCGGGCCGAAGGAGCCTCCGGCCTTGAAGTGGCGCGCGTACGTGCCGCCGCCGATGCAGAAGCCCTTCGCGTCGCGGCCCGTGTACTCGTTGTACGTCCTCACGAGCGTCTGCATGGCAGGCGTGTCCGGGTCGGTGAGGAACGGCACCATGTCGAGGTCTACATGTATGGTGCAGCCGTGCTCGGCCGCGAGCGCCCCCACGCGACGCGTAATCTCCTCGCCGGTGATGTTCGTGGGGTAGCGGCTGTCGAGCGTCTGCTCGAAGCGGCCGTCCTTGGTGGCGATGGTGCCGCCGATGCACGTCAGGGGGTCGAAGTACTCGTCCTGGCACGCGATGCCCAAAGTAGAGCCGTCCGTGGAGCCAAAGACCAGCCTCTCGAACTGGAGGAAGTCCTTCTCGCCCGCGGAGCACAGGTCGTTCTGCAGCAGGTAGTCGACGAGAAGACCGATGGCGTTGATCGAGCCCTGTGGCGTGGACGCGTGGGCGCCGATGCCGTGGGCCGTGAGGCGCGCCAGCCCCTCCCCCGCGCTCTCGACGTCTATGCGGTCGGCGGACTGGAGCTTGGACGCGTCCGCACGCACGACGGCCGTGGCCTCGCCAGCGACGGCGTTGCCGACGGTGCCACCCTGGAAGTCCACGATCACGTCCGAGACGGGCTTGGAGGTGACGGTCGCGGACCAGCCGCCCTTCTCGCCGTAGATGAGCGGAAAGTCCGCGTCCGGTGAGAACAGGAACTCGGGCTGGTCGAAGTTGTCGAGGTACCACTCGACGTCGGCCATCTCGGTCTCCTCGTTGTTGCCGACGATGCAGCGCAGCGTGTACGGAAGCCGCTCGCCCGTCTCGCGCGCGAGGTCCGCGAAGAACTTCGCCGCGTAGAGCGAGAGGGTCGTGGGGCCCTTGTCGTCGAGCACGCCGCGGCCGATGAGGTAGCCATCCTTGCGGGTCACCTTGAACGGCTCGAACGTCCAGCCGGTGCCGGCAGGGACGATGTCCGTGTGGCCGATGGTCGCGATCTGCTTGGGGGACGCGCCGGGGACGTCCGCGTAGCCGATGTGGCCGTCGCAGTTGTGGGCGTCGAGCCCCAGGCGCGCCGCGATCTTCACGGCGGTGTCGAGCGCCTCGAACGGCGCGGGGCCGTACGGCTTGCCGGGCTCGGCGTGGTCGAGGTCCTCGACCGAGTTGATCCGCACCAGGGAGTCGATGTCCGCGACGACGTCCTCCCAGTTCTTCTCGACAAACTCACTCGCGCGTTGCTTGAGCTCCTCGTCCGTCATGGAAACCTCCGCATATATGTGTTGCCGTATCCAATACCCACCCAGTGTAACAGGCTGGCAACAATCACGGACGCGTCTTCCGCGGGCGGCGCGGGCGGACGCGCGCGCGGAACGACGGGCACGAGGCCGGCGCTATCACTCGGTCGGCTTGTGCCCAACCTCGACGTCCGGCCACACGAACTGGGCGTTGCCCGCCTCTCCCCCGTCGACGAGGAGGCTCTGCCCCGTCATGAAGCGGTTGGTCACGCCCACGAAGTACACCCACTCCGCGATCTCGCGCGGGGTGGCCCAGCGGCGCAGCGGCGTGAGCGCCATGATCTTGCCCCAGAGCTCCGGGTCGTCCATCACGGGACGGTTGAGATCCGTGAGGACGCCGCCGGGGTCGACGCTGTTTGCGATGGCCTGCGGCGCCAGGCGCAGCGCCAGGTTCTTGGTGTACGCGATGATGCCGCCCTTGCTAGCGGCATAGTGCGGGAACTCCGAGCCGTTATGACCGGACGACGACCCGACGTTCACCACGGAGCGCACCCGCTCGCGCGGGCGCGAGACGCTCTGAAACGCGTAGCGCTCGCACACGTTGATCGCACCCTTGAGGTTGACGTCTATGTCGTCCGGGGTGTCCTGGACGCCGGCGCACGTGACGATGACCTGCGGGGACAGGTCGGGAAGCGACGCGGCGTCGCGCACGTCCGCGATGTGGTGGCGATAGCGGGCGTGCTCCACCGTCGCCGGCACGACGTCGAGGCCGTCCACGCGGTGCCCGCACTCGAGGAAGAGCTCCGAGACCGCGCGACCGATGCCGCCGGAGGCACCGGTCACGAGCACGTCCATGGGCTGCCGCCCGTCCCGCGCGCCCACGGCTACGCCTCCCTCGCGACGGTGGCGTCCGCCACGGCCGCCGGGGCCGCGTCCTTCTCGCCCTGCGCGTCGAGGTACGCCTGGCCGACGCCGTCGCGCTCCCACTGGCGCACGACGCGGAACCCGATGGGGCTGAGCACGACCTCGCACAGCAGCTCGACGAGGGCGCCGGTGACGGAGCAGCCGAGCACCTGCGCCCACGTCCAGCCGAAGAACGTGTGGCTGACGATGACGGCGAACGTGAGGTTGTCTACGAGCTGGCCCACGAGGGTGGAGGCGTAGGAGCGCACGGCGAACGTACCAAAGCTGTCCTTCGCGAACTTGCCGCCGATGAACTGGTTGAGCAGGGAGTTCGTGACGGACGAGAGGAGCATGGATATCGAGCTGCCAAGGACCACGTACCAGCTGCCGCCGAACGTGGCGTTGAGGCCCGCGTCCACGGGAGCGAGCCCGGAGGAGTAGTACGCGCCCCAGTGACCGGGCGCGAGGCTGACGAGCCACAGCAGCGCGACGACCGCGAGGTTGCACGCGAGCGCGAACACGGAAATCTTGATGGAGGCCTTCGCCCCGAAGCGTTTGGTGATCATGTCCATGCAGAGGAACGAGACCCAGCTGAGCGTGATGCCGCAGTCGAGCGCAAGGTACGGAAGCGAGACGAGCTCCTTGTTGGCCAGCAGGTTCATGAGGACGACGCTCAGCACGAAGAGCGTGACGTTTGTGCTGGGCACGTTGCGCAGCAGCAGCCGATAATCCCTGAGAAAGTCCCTGAGCATGCGATTGTCTCCTTTGGTTTTAGGTTTAGCGAGCAGGATTTAGGAACCGAACTGCTCGGCGGGCGTTTGCACCCGCATAGGACGCACGATAGACTAGCATATCTCACGGCGGTCGCGCACGCGCCCGCTCGCGCACGGCACGCGGACCGCCCACACGCTCCACCCATACACCAGGCGACGGAGGCTCCCATGGACCCATCCCAACACGACGCGTCGAGAAGGACCGAGAACCCGGGGGCCAAGAGGGCGCCGTGGCTTGCGGGAAGGGCCCCCGCGGCGCTGTGGCCGCCGCGCTTTGGTGCCGCGATATTCGACTTCGACGGGACGATATCCGATACCGCGGCCCTGTGGCGCAAGGTGGACGAGGCGTTCTTGGGGTCACGCGGCCTCCAGGTTCCGCCGGACTACGCGCGCACGCTGTCCGTGCTGGGCTTCGAGGCCGGCGCGCGCTACACCATCGAGCGCTTTGGCCTGCGCGAGTCCGTTGAAGACATCTGCGACGAGTGGAACGCCATGGGACGCGCGCTCTACAGGGACGAGGCCCAGCTGCGCCCCGGCGCCGAGGCCTACATCCGCGCGCTGCGCGGGCGGGGCGTTTCCGTCGCGCTCGCGACGACGAACGACCCGGACGTGCTGGACTCCATGCGTGGCATCGACATGGACGCACTCTTCGAGACGAGGGTCCACGGCAAGGACGTGCCCGTGCCAAAGAGCAAGCCGGACATCTACCTGGAGGCGGCGCGACGCCTGGGCGCCGCGCCCGGGGACTGCATCGTGTTCGAGGACCTCGCCGTAGGCATACGGTCCGCGCGTGGCGCCGGCATGCTCACGTGCGGCGTACGCTCGAACGACCCGACGCAGGACGTGGAAGAGGTCCGCACGGTCGCGGACCTCTTCCTGGACGACTGGCGCGACATAGCGCTGTAGGGGCGCCGGCGACGCCGGGCCCAGGTGCCGCACGCGAGCGGCGCGCCCGGCCTAGAGCTCGAGCCTCATGAGGCGCGCGATGGACACGATGTAGATCTTGAGCGCCCGCCGCAGCGTCTCCTCCGCGATGCCCTCGTCGGGACCATGCTCCGGCCCGACCCACGCCGGCAGCTTCGCCTCCGGGTCGTTCGGGCCAAAGGCGCAGGCGCGGCTGAAGTTGCGCGCGTACGTGCCGCCGCCGATGACCATCGCCTCCGCCGGCCTGCCCGTGTACTCGTGGTACGTGTCGAGCAGCGTCCTGATCTCGGGCGACGTGGGCTCGATGTAGAACGGGACCTTCACGCCGTCCACGTCGAACGCAAGGCCATGCTCCTCGCCGAGCGTCGCGAGCGCGCAGGCAATCTCTTCGTCCATGGTCGAGGTGGGATAGCGCGAGTCGACCGTCTGCACGAAGCGGCCTCCCTCGGTGCGCACCGTTCCCCCGATGCAGGTAAGGGGGCCGAACTTCTCGTCCGCAGACGCAATGCCCACAGAGGATCCGTCCGTGGACGCGGCGCACAGCAGGTGCTCGAACGAGAGGAACGCACGCTCGCGCTCGGAGCAGACGTCGTGGTCCAGGAGGTAATCCACGAGCACGCCTATGGCGTTAACGGTTCCCGCCGGCAGGGACGCGTGGCCGCCGATGCCGTGCGCGACGACTCTTGCGAGCCCCTCGCCCGCCGGCTCGACGTCGATTCCGTCTGCCGAGGGAAGCTCGCCCGCGGCAACGCGCACGAGTGCGGTCGCCTGGCCGGGGATCGCGTTGGCGACCGTTCCGGCGTCAAGCTCCACGATGCGGCTGCCCGGGGTGTCGCCCGCGATGACCCCGCTCGTGAAGTGACCGTGGAAGACGCCCTTCTCCCCGCAGATGAGCGGGAAGTCGGCGTCGGGCGTGAACGCGAACGCGGGCTCCTCGTAATGGGCGAGGTACCACTTGAGGTCGCCCATCTCGCATTCCTCCTCGTTGCCCACGAGGCAGCGCAGGGTGTACGGCAGCGGGCTGCCGGTCTCCTCCGCCTTGCGCTTGAAGAAGTGGGCCGCATAGAGCGAAAGCACGAACGGGCCCTTGTCGTCCAGCACGCCACGGCCGATGAGATAGCCCTCGCGACGCGTCACATCAAACGGGTCGACCGTCCATCCAAGACCCTCGGGAACGACGTCCGTGTGGGCGATGGTCGCGATCTGGCGATCCGACGCACCCGGAAGGTCGGCGTAGCCTATGTAGCCGTCGCACTCGTGGGCGTCCAGCCCCAGCCTCCGTGCGATGCCGAGCGCCGCCACAAGCGCATCGTGGCTCCCCTTGCCCCAGGGCATGCCCGGGCCCGCCGTCTTGGGGTCTCGAACGGAGCGAATCCTCACCAGCGTGCGGATGTCCCCGACCGCGTCCTCCCATATCTCGTCGACGTAGGCGTCGACCTCCTGCTTGAGCTTGTCGTCAGGCATGCTTCCTCCATCTCTCGTGTCGTTGTGCGAGACCCATGGTACACGTCGGGTCAAGCTCATGGCCTCGCCCTTGGCGGACGTAGGGTCCGCACATCAAAAAAGGGACCGCCGAAGCGGTCCCCATTCAGCTCTTCTAGATTCGTGATTAGAGCTTACGGACGTTGGAAGCCTGGAGCTTGCCGTTCTGGCCAGTGGTGATATCGAACTCGACAGCCTGACCCTCGTCGAGAGTCTTGTAGCCGTCCATCTGAATCTCGGAGTAGTGGACGAACAGGTCGTCGCCGTCCTCGCGAGAGATGAAGCCGTAGCCCTTGTCGGCGTTGAACCATTTAACAGTACCCTGAGCCATGTCGTGCCTTTCTTTCTTGTTCCGCAAGGGAACATGAACGCTGCGCTTTCGCGCGATACATTGTGCAACCCGCCCTACGGCGCGTCACGAGGGATATATTACCCCAAAGACCACGCTACCTCTCCCACAAACCGTTTACGGACGAAATTCGACCCTAAATTGAATCATTGCTTCCCGAAACCCAAAGGCAGCTGCATGAAAGCACGGGCTGACGTACTTCCACACCGTTCTCTCACACTATGACAGCTCCGACTCGAGCTCCTCGAACTCCTTTGGCACAGAGCCGTCCGCATGGAACGCCCGCGCGATGGCCGAGGCCTGCGCCTGCCTAAGGGACGCCTCGGTGGCGTCTCCCTGCCGCTCGTAGGCGAGCGCGACCTTGTCCAGCGCGTATGCGGCGTACGCCGCCACGGACTCCCCCACGCCGGACAGCGTCATCATGGTGACGAGCGACTGCGGCGAGAGCGCCATGGCCGTCTGCGCGTCCAGGTCGAGCAGCTCCCCCACGGCGCGCTCCACCTCGCCGACGCGGGCGAAGTCGCCGTCGCAGAGCACTCCCCGCAGGCTCGCGCTCACCGCCTCCACAAAGCGACTGATCACCTCAAGAAGATAGTCGTGCTGCAGCATTCCACCCTCCAAACCGTGGTCCCGCAGCGACCCAGCGCCGCAAGGCCTCGCCCGTCTCGTCACCGACGAGCGTAGCATATGCCCAGAACCGCAAGCCCTACCTCGTGGCAGGCGGAACGACCCCAAGGTGCTCGAACGCGAGCTGTGTGGCCTGCCTGCCTTGTGGGGTCCTGATGATGAGGCCGGTCTGAAGCAGGTAGGGCTCGTACACGTCCTCGAGCGTCGCGGGATCCTCACCCACGGCGCTCGCGACCGTCGTTAGCCCCACGGGCCTGCCCCTGAACGTCTTCGTGAGGGCCGTAAGAATCTTCACGTCCATCCAGTCGAGACCCATCTCGTCGATCTCGAAGAACTTCAGCGCCTCGGCCGCGATGTCCCACGTGATGCTTCCCTCGGCCTTCACCTGCGCGTAGTCGCGAACGCGCTTGAGGAGCCTGTTCGCAAGGCGCGGCGTGCCGCGAGAGCGCGAGGCGATCTCGAGCGCACCCTGCTGATCTATGTCCACGCCGAGGATGCCCGCCGACCTCACGACGATGCGCGCAAGCTCCTCCGTCGTGTAGTAGTCGAGACGGTAGCTGATACCAAAGCGGTCGCGCAGCGGACCGGTGAGAAGACCGGTCCTCGTGGTCGCGCCGATGAGCGTGAAGCGCGGCACGTCCAACCTGATGGACCTTGCGGCGGGCCCCTTGCCTATCACGATGTCCAGGAAGAAGTCCTCCATCGCGGGATAGAGCACCTCCTCCACCTGGTGGTTAAGGCGGTGTATCTCGTCCACGAAGAGGATGTCTCCCTCCTCGAGGTTCGTGAGGATTGCGGCAAGGTCGCCGGTCCTCTCGATCGCGGGACCCGACGTCGTGTGGAGCTTCGCCCCCATCTCGTTCGCCACCACGCCCGCGAGCGTCGTCTTGCCTAGGCCCGGCGGTCCCGAAAAGATGACGTGGTCAAGGGGCTCGTTCCTCTCCTTCGCGGCCTGGATCAAGACCCGGAGGTTCTCCCTCACGCGTTCCTGGCCGCAGTAGTCGTCGAGCGACTTTGGCCTCAGCGTGCGGTCTACGTCGAGATCGTCCGCAGTGAGCTCCGCCGTGACGGACCTGGGGCCCGTCTCGTGCATGCCCCGCATCCCCGCCGTTCCCGCATCGTCGAACAGGTCGTCCCTACCAGCTTCCCACATGGCCTATGCCCCGCTTCCCAGCCGCTTGAGCGCGTACGACAGCACCTGCTGTATGGTCGTCGCCCCCGCCTCCTCGTGGCCCTGCAGCGCGAGCTCGACCTCCTGCGACGTGAAGCCCATGGAGAGGAGCGCGTCGGTCGCCTCCGCCTGCACCGGAAGCGCGGGGGCGGACGCGACGACGTCGCCGTGCGATGGCTGCGAGAGGCCGACGAGGCTCCTGAGCTCGGCGTCCTTCTGGAACACGCCCTCGAGCTCCACGAGCAGCCGCTGGGCCTTCTTCTTCCCGACCCCTGACACCTGGCTCATGCGCCCGACGTCCTCCGTGGCGACGACCGTTGCGAGCTCCTGCGGCCTGAACGTCGAGAGCACGGACAGCGCGAGCTTCGGGCCGACCCCCGAGATCGCGACGAGCCGGTCGAAGAGCGCCCGCTCCTCGCGTGACGAGAAGCCATACAGCTCCATGGCGTCCTCGCGCACGATGAGCCTCGTCAGAAGCGTGACGCCAGCCTCCCCCGCAGGAGGAAGCGACGCCGCCGTGTTCGCCGAGACGCCAAGCTCGTATCCGACGCCGTTTACGTCCAGCACGACGTGCGTCGGCAGGACCTCCAAGAGCGTTCCCGTTAGCCTTACTATCATCTGCTGCTCCTCCTGCTCGCCCGCGTGGAGAAGAGCGGGTCGCCCTTGCCCTGAGCGCGTGCTATGTTCGCGGCAGTCGCTGCCGCAGTGATCTGACGTGCCGCCTCCGCGTCGGCCTCGCGCTGGGCCCGCTCCTGCTCCCTCAGCTGGTCCGTCGCGACGGCGCGCGCGATGTTCCTCGTGCGCTTGAGGTTCGCGTAGCAGATAGCCGCCGCGAGCGCGTCCGCGGCATGGTCCGGCTTCGGGTCGTGGTCGAGGCCCAGTATGTTGCGCACCATGTAGATGACCTGCCGCTTGTCCGCAGAGCCGGTGCCCACGACGGCCTGCTTGATCTGCATGGGCGTGAACTCTCCCACGGCAAGCCCGGCGTTCGAGCACGCGACAATCGCGGCGCCGCGCGCATGGGCCGTGGCGATGGCGGAGCGCGTGTTCTCTCCGAAGAAGATCCTCTCTATCGAGAGCTGCGAGGGATGGTAGCGAACGATGACCTCCGTGAGGTCGTCGAAGATCCTTCCGAGCCGCTGGTCGATGGGCTCGGAAGCCTTCGTCGTGACGCAACCATAGGCGCGGGCACGACAGAGGGAGCCGCGCGTCTCGACCACGCCCCACCCCGTATGCGCAAGGCCTGGGTCTATGCCAAGTATTATCACTATGCCGCCTTACCGTGCGTCACTAAACAGAACGTTCGTTCTATGGTAGCACAGCAAGGCGGCATCGCACGGCTAGTTCTCGGAAAATGGGTTTGGCCACGTCCGCCCATGAGAGTCCTCGAACCCGTTCGCGGGACCGCCCTGACCGCCGTCCTGCGCGTCGCCAAAGCCCTTCGGCCTGAAGCCGCCGTCATACGAGAAGTCCCTCAAAAACGAGAGCGCGTCCTTCACCTGCCTCGCGTCACCGCGCGACGGCGCCGCCGCACCGGCGTCCCCGTCATCGGGCTCCTTGTGCGCGTCCTTTCTTGAGGCGGGGCCGCCCCTCAGGTCAGAGAGGCCGATGCCCGCGCCGACGCGCCGCGTGACGCGGTCGAGCGTAGAGGCCGCGTCGCGGTCCGCGCGGATGCGGTTGTGCCACGCAAGCCCCACCGGCCTCCGCGCGTCGAAGAGCGTGACCGTGGACACCATGAGGTACAGCCCGCGTCCCACGCGCCACGGCTCGCTCTCGTCCAGCCGTGCGAGCACCGCCTCGACCAGCCTGTCGTCGCGCAGGTCGGCGGCGACCTCCGTCACGCTCCTGCCGTACTCGATGTGGTCGGAGAGCACCTGGTCTACCTCGGCGCACCACGCCTCGTCCGAAAGCGACGGATGGTCGAGCCCCACCTCGGGCGCCTCGCCCGCCGCGAGCCTCGTCGACGGAAACACCGGGCTGATCGTGTTCCTCATGCGCATGAGCTCGAGCACGTCCGAGCGGTATACGTCCCCGACGGGCTTCAGCGCGTCGGCCCCCAGGGCCAGGCGCTTCTCGCCCAGCGCGAGGGCGGTCTTGTCCGCGCCGGAAAGGACCACGCCGCCGACCTCCGCCGCCCATGCCGCAAGGTAGGCGTCCACGATGCCGCGGCGGAGGAGCGCATCCTCCGGCTTCGCGACGAACGCGGCCGCGCGCATGTCGCCCACGTCCCGCACGTCGATCCTGAGGTTTCGCGCAAGGCGCTGGCAGCACGCCTCTCGGCTGACGTCGCCCGGCACGTCCACGATCGCGTGCACATTCGTGGGTCCGAGCGCGTCGGTCGCGAGCGCGGCGACCACCATGGAGCCCACGCTGCCGTCCAGCGCGAGCACGGCGCTACTCTGGTCAAGCTTGTGGAGGTAGTCCCTCAGCCCAAGCACGAGCGTCTGCCACAGGTAGAGCGGACGGTTGTAGACCTCGGGCAGGACCTCTTCGTCACCGTCCGCGGGCGAGCCGCCCACCTCTGCCACGACGAGCCCCTCCTCGCAGGCGGGAAGCGACGCCACGAGCTCGCCTTCCGGCGAGAGCGCGAAGCTCGACCCGGAGTACACGGACGTACCGTAGCCGCCGACGGACCCCACGCCCACGATCCAGGCGCCCGTGGTGCGCGCATCCGCGACGTAGCGGTTCTCGGCGAGGTCGCCGCCGAGCGCGGAGTCCACGTCGTCCGCGGCATACCCGTAGCCCGCGATGTAGATGATGGCGTCCACGTCGATGTCGAAGTTGTCGTAGTCGTCCAGGTCCTCATAGGTGAAGGCGACGCCCAGGCGCATGCCGCCAAACTCGAACTCGGGCAGGTCAGGCGCCGGCGCGTCCTCGTCGTCCGCCTGGCCGGCGTCCTCGGACTGCGCATAGGCCTGCATCTTCAGGGGCAGGATCTTCTCGTCCCCCACCAGCACCGCCTCCGGCGCCGGCTGGCCGTCGAGCGCGCCGACGACGGGTACGATGCAGGGGCACGACACCTCCTCAGAAAGGCGCACGAGCGCGTCCATCACGTCCACAAGGAAGTCGTCCTGCTCGCTCTCGCGCACGGGCAGGGGTCCCGTCAGCGCCGCCATGGGGAAGACGAGAAGGTCAGCCCCCTGCTCCGCGGCACTGCCGGAAAGCGCGACCATGCGCGTGGCCGTTGCCTCCAGGTCGCCCGCGCGCGTGTCTATCTGTGCGATGCCAATCCTCATGTAAAAAATCCCTCCGCGGGCACGCCCGCCAGAGGGGACGCTACCCGACGGAGGGATGTGCCGCTTGGCCGCAGTGCGCGACCATCCGTCGCGTTACGGTTCTAGAACTCTGCCTTCCACAGGCCGTGCAGGTTGCAGTACGCGTAGACCGTGCCGTGGTCCGCGAACTTCTTGCAGAAGGTCTTCGTGGGCTCCTCGCCCGGCTTCAGGTACTTGATGACGGTCTTTCCCTCGGCCGCCACGGCGATCCACTCGATGTAGTGCTCCTCGGTCATGGGGTGCGCGACCTCGCCGACCTTCACGATCATGTGCTTGTCGTCGCGCTCGATGAAGGGCACGTGCTTCTCGGCCGCCGCGTCGACGGAGCCGGCAACCAGCTTCTCCATGGGCTCGCCGCAGCACGTGGGCACGCAGGCGCCCCTGTCGACCACCATGACCAGGTTACCGCACTTGTTGCAACGATAGAACGTGAGCTCTGCCATACATTCCTCCTTGCGAATCAACCCTACGTGTGCCATGCCCGGCCGCGTGCCGCGCCTGGCCTTTCATCTATTCTGCCCCATACGGTGGCAGAATAACCGTCTCCGTGACGAAAGTCCCAAATGCACCGCCGTCGTGGTACAGTCGGCTCGTGGCCGCCCCGCGCGGCCCGCAACCCAACGCGGAGGCCAACGTGGAGAAGCGCTTCCTCACCATAGCGGAGCAGGTGGAGCTCCTCGCGGCCCGCGGCCTTCGCTGCGACGCCCAGACGCCGCGCATCCTCCTGCGCGAGGGCTACTACGCGGTGGTGAACGGCTACAAGCGGCCGTTCCTAGACCAAGGTGCCACCCGCGCCGCCAAGGAGGACCGCTACCTGAAGGGCACGTCCTTCTCGGACGTGTATGCCCTCTTCCGCTTCGACCGCGGCCTCCGCGCGCTCACGTTCCGCCACCTCATGCTGGTCGAGGCCACGCTGCGCTCCCTCATAAGCTACGCGTTCTGCGAGCGCCACCCCAGGCCGGAGGCGTACCTCGACGAGTCCAGCTACACCTGTCGACGCGACTACCTGCGCGGGGAGGACGCCTTCGAGGGCGACCTGCGCTGGATGATCGACACGCTCGCCCACCACGCCCGCACGCGAGATCGCGACCCGCGAGGCGACCGCCGCGACGTGCGCGTGGCCCACTTCCAGGACAAGCACGACACCGTGCCGCTGTGGGTCCTCGTCGACGAGCTCACGTTCGGGAACCTCAAGTACCTCTTCGCGCTCCTGCGCCGCGAGGAGCAGATCGCGGTCTGCGACAACCTCGCGGAGCTCAGCTCCTGCCGCTCCGCGGGCCACACCGTCACGGCGCGTGCGGGCGAGAAGCGCGCGGCCCCGTCCCAGAGACCGCTCACCCCACGGCGCGTCGCCCGCGACCTCGAGGCCATCGTCGACGTCCGCAACGTCTGCGCCCACGGGGAGCGCCTATACGACGGACGCTTCGGGCTGGAGGACGAGGCGGACTTTGCCGCCTTCGTCTCCATGATGTCCCACTTCCTCGAGCCCGGCGACCTCGCGCACCTGCAGGGCGGCATCGAGTCGCTGGTGACCGAGTACTCGCGGGCGTGCCCCGTCATCGCACGCGAGCTCGAGCGGACGGGGATCGCGGGCGTCTAGGCAATCTGCACGTGGCCGTCGCGGCCGACGAAGTCCTTCACCTCCGCGAGGAGGACCATGTTCTTCGCGTCCACCTTCGTCGGCAGCTCCATCCTCATCATGTCGCCGCACGAGCTCTCGACCATGAGCTCGATGTGGTCGAGGCCGTTGTAGCGGTCGAAGATTGACTGGAGCGTCTCCATCCTGTCCATCGAGAGCATCCTGGAGGGGATGTAGACCTCGAACACCTTCGGCCTGTTCGTCCTCTCGTTCAGCTCGAGCGCCTCGATCCTCGAGCAGATGAGCTGGTCTCCCCTGTCACCGTGCTCGATCTTGCCGGTTGCCTGGATGAAGACGTCGCCGATGCGCTCACCGGTGTCTGGGTCGACCTCACCCTCGAGGGCGGACGCGCACTCCTGGTAGGTCTTCGGGAAGACGACGAGCGAGATCTCGCCCTCCATGTCCTCGAGCGTGACGATGGCCATCTGGTCGCCCTTCTTGGTGACCTTCTTTGCGACGCCGCCGACGGGGACCATGCCGGCAAGCTTGATGACCTTGCCGTCCTCCACCTTGAAGCGCTGGGAGGTCGCGCCCGTCACCGGGTCGACGTAGTCCTCCGAGGCCATCGCCTCGGATATGGTGCAGTCACGGGCCTTCGACAGCGCGTACTCGAACGGGCGCAGGGGGTGGTCCGAAACGTAGAGTCCGAGGACGTCGTGCTCCTGCTGCAGCTTGAGGTGGCGGTCCCACTCGTCGTCGGGATCCGGCTCTGGCACGTCATCCGTGAAGCCGGAGCCGGCGACGTCCGCGAACATGTCGAACATGGACACCTGCCCGTTCGCCTTGTCCTTCTGGCGCTTCGCCGCCGCGTCGATGATGTTCGCGGGATTGTTCTTGTCCACGAACTCCATGAGCTGCTTGCGAGGGTAGCCCGTCTCGTCGAACGCGCCCGCCTTGATGAGGGCCTCGACCACGCGACGGTTCGCCTGGGAGGAGTCGACGCGCTCGCAGAAGTCATGCAGGTTCTTGAACGGGCCGTTCGCGGCGCGCTCGGCCATGATCGCCTCGGCGGGCCCCTCGCCCACGCCCCTGATGCCGGCGAAGCCGAAGACGATGCCCTCGTCGGTGGCCGTGAAGTCCTTGCCGGACTTGTTGATGTCCGGCGGAAGGACCTTGGTGCCGTCATGGTTGCACGCCGTGACGTAGTGGACGATCTTGTCGGTCTTGCCCATGTAGGACGTGAGGACCGAGGCCATGTACTCCTTCGGGAAGTACGCCTTCAGCCATGCGGTCTGCATGACGAGGATCGCATATCCGGCGGAGTGCGACTTGTTGAACGCGTACGACGCGAACTCGAGGACGTTGTCCCAGATCTCCTGCGCGATGTCACGGCTATAGCCGTTCGCCTCGGCGCCGTTCATCCAGTGGTCGTAGATCGTTTCGTCCGCTCCGGTCTTCTCCCAGTGGAAGACCTGGTCGGTCAGCATCTTGATCTTCTTCTTGGCCACGGGCTTGCGCATGCGCGAGTCGGACTCGCCCGGCGTGAAGCCGGACATCTTCATCGAGATCTGCATGACCTGCTCCTGGTAGACCATGGTGCCATAGGTCTCTTCCAGGATCGGCTTCAGCCTGTCGTCGTAGTAGGAGATCTTCTCCTCTCCGTGCATGCGCTTGATGTAGCTGTCGACCATGCCGGCGCCCAGGGGGCCGGGACGGTAGAGCGCGATGAGAGCGACGATCTGCTTGTACTGGTTGGGCTGCATGTTCTTGATGGTCGCGGTCATGCCGCCGGACTCGACCTGGAAGACGCCCGCGGTCTGGCCCGAACCGAGGAGCTCGTAGATCTTCGGGTCCGAGAAGTCGATCTTGTCCACGTCGATGTCGACGCAGGTCGCGCCATCCTTCAGGCACTTCCTCACGGCCTCCGGCACGCGCTCTATGTCAGACGCCTTCGGGTACCTGCGCCTGATGTTCGCGAGTGCCTTGTTGATGACCGTCAGGGTCCTGAGTCCCAGGAAGTCCATCTTGAGCAGGCCCATGTCCGCGACCGAGTGGCCCTCGTACTGGGTGATGGTGACGTTTCCCTTCGTGTCGAGCTTCGTCGGCACGTGGTCCGTGACGGGCGTCGGTGCTATGAGCGTCGCACAGGCATGCACGCCCTCGCCGCGCATGAAGCCCTCGATCGAGAGGGCCGCGTCGATGATGCGGTGCGCGTCGGGGTCCTTGTTGTAGGCCTCCTCGAAGTCCGGCGAGTACTGGTCCGGCTTCTTCTCGTTCTTGTGCAGCGCGTTCGGCAGGGTCAGCTTCGGGTCGTTCGAGAGCATCTTCGAGAGCTTCTGTCCCATGAAGACCGGGAAGCCCAGGACGCGGTTCGCGTCGTTGATGGCCTGCTTCGCCTTGATCGTCGAGTACGTGATGACCTTGCATACGTGGTCCTCGCCGTAGACGTCGCGAACATGCTGGAGCACGTCCTGGAGGTGCTCGTCGTCGAAGTCCATGTCGATATCGGGCATCTCCGAACGCTGCGGCGAGAGGAACCTCTCGAACATCAGGCCGTTCTCGAGCGGGTCGAAGTTCGTGATGTTCATGGCGTACGCGACGATTGCGCCGGCGGCGGAGCCACGCCCCGGGCCCACGCCGATGCCGTTGTCCTTCGCCCACTGCACGTAGTCCTGGACGATGAGGAAGTAGTTCGCGAAGCCCTTCTCGGTGATGATCTTGTACTCGTGCTCGAAGCGGTCCTTCACGTTCCAGTCGCCAATGGTGAGGTCGCGCCAGTTCTCGCCGTAGCGTCGCGCGAGGCCCTTCTCGCACTCCTCACGGAAGCGCTCCTCCGCGGTCTCGCCAGGACGAAGCCCAGGGTACTCCGGCAGGTACATGCTCGACCAGTCGAGCTCGTAGTCGCACTTGTCCGCGATTTCGAGCGTGGTGTCCGCGGCCTCGGGGCACCACGAGAACAGGCCGCGCATCTCCTCCTCGCTCTTCATGTAGAACTCGGTGCCCTCCATGCGCATGCGGTTGGGGTCGTCGAGCGTGGTCGCCTTCCCGATGCAGCTCAGGATGTCCTGCGTGGAGGCGTCCTCGCGCGTGAGGTAGTGGAAGTCGTTGGTGCAGACGACCTTGATGCCCTCCTCGTGGGCGAGCTTCACCAGGTACTCGTCGAGCTTGCGGTCGTCCCAGCCGTTGCGGAACGTGAGGCCGTGATCCTGGATCTCCATGTAGAAGTCGTCGCCAAACAGCGCATGGAACTTGCGAGCCCAGTCGCGCGCCTCGTCGAACTGCCCGTCCAGCACGCACTGCTGGATGATGCCCTGCACGCACGCGCTCTGGCAGATGAGCCCCTCGTGGTACCTCTCCAGCATGTTGAAGACGGTGTGCGGCTTGCCGTAGTACATCATCTCGTGGCCGGCGGCCTCCGACATGCACTTCAGCAGGTTATGGTAGCCGGTCGAGTTCTTCGCCAGCAGGATCAGGTGGTAGCGCTTCTCCCTGTGGCCGCGCTCGACGTGGTCCCCCGGTATGAAGTAGGCCTCGCAGCCGAAGATGGGCTTGATCTTGAGGCGCGGGCGATTCGCCTCCACGGCCTTCACGTCGTGGCCGCTCTCCTCCCACACCCTGACGTCGGACGCCCACTGGTCGTGCACGCGGTCGAAGTAGTCCGCGTCGTCGGGGTCCGCCGCCGGCTCCTCGAGCGTCCACTCCTTCTTGAAGCACTCGACGTCGTGGCGCCACTGCTTCATGTTCTTCTGGCCGTCGTTGTACTTGCGGCACTCCAGGTCGAGCTCGGGTATGCCGAACATGTAGCCGTGGTCCGTGATGGCAACGGCAGGCATCCCAAAGTCGACGGCACGCTTCACCATGTCCGGAATCGGCGTCGCGCCGTCCAGGATCGAGAAGTCCGAGTGGTTGTGCAGGTGGACGAAAGCCATGTAACCCTCCGAAGGCAAGCCCAAGATTTGACCCGTCCATGATACCCCACGGCGACGCCTCGCGCAGGCGAGAAGAACACATGTTCTTATTCCGTACACGTCCCCTGAGCTGCGGTGCCATGCAAGGTCCTCGCGCATCCGCAGCTCAGGGGGTCAACCAGGCGTCCGCCACGCTCCAGACGACGCACACAAGTCCGACGCCGCGGCCGCGAAAGGCGCGTTCCGCGCGCTACATCCGCGGGGGGTTGTCTGCGTCGAAGCGGTAGCTCACGGAGTACGGCTCGTCGGGGTCGTCCGGGTCCGCAAGCTCCACGCACACGAAGCGACAGTCGACGGAAGCGAACCCGTGGCGCATGAGCACCGACGCATAGAAGTTCGCCTGCATCTCGTGTCTTGCGCGAACCTGCTCCGCGGAAAGCCCGCGGTCGCCCGTCTTGTAGTCCACCAAAAGCGCGGCGCCTGTGCCCTCGTCCGTTGCGAGCAGGTCGATCGCGCCCTCGACGTACTCCCCGAACTCGGAGTCCGCGGGCGAGAAGAACGGCACCTCCGCCCGCACCCGTCCGTGGGAGAGGACCTCCCGCCGGAGCCGCGAGGTGCGCCAGCGGTCAAGAGCCGTGCGCAGGCGCGCCCTGTTTCTCGCGGAGAGACGCCAGAGGTCGCACGTCGCATCGAACCTTCCCTCGGGTAGGTTCGCCTCGCACGGGTCCCCAAGCCCCTCGCCCACCTCCACCAGGCACTGCGCAAGCTCGTGGAAGGCGGATCCAAAGTTCGTCGCCCGGTCCTCGTCGCCCGTCACGGGCGCGCCCTCCTGCTCCGCCGCACGCTCCGCGCGTGTGGGGACGCGGACGGGAAGGGGACGGGAGGCGTCCCCCGCGGCATCGCGCCCGCCTCCGGGCTCGCCCTCCGCAAAGCGCTCGGCCATCTGCTCGTGCGCGCTGCTGAAGCTGAACACGCCCTCGCGCGGCCTCCAGACGTCGACGCGTCCGGCTGTCGGCTCGTCCTCGACCGCATAGATGTCGAAGCTCGCGGCCGCCCCGTCCGCCGCGCCTTCGACGGCTTCCGGCTCCGCCGCGAGCGCCCCGTCGGCGCCGGCGAGCGATCCCGCGGAGTCCACCGCAAACTCGCCGTCCGCCTTCGTCACGTCTATCACGCGCAGGCGCCCGGGCTGCGTGCCGCCGTACCCGAAACGATGCTCCCCCGCCGCGGGCACGCCCCCGGGCAGGAGCGCATCCAAGAAGCCGCAGGCGAGCGCAGGGTTCATGCCGTCCTTCTTCGCGGCGACGTTGCACCCCACGATGAGGGCCTCGCGGGCGCGGGTGAGCGCGACGTAGAGGAGCCTGGTCTTCTCGGCGGCGGCAGCCTCGTCGTTCGCGAACGTCGCGTGGCGCAGCCATTCCGCAAGGTTCGACGGCCGGTCCGTCTCCGCGATGCGATCGAGGTCCCCTATCGCGTCCTGCGGCGCGAGCACGCAGACGCTCCCCCGACCGCTCGCGAGCGTCTTGAGCCTGCCTCCCTCCGGCCTCTGCCCCCAGCACTCCGCCACGGCCGTGACGGGAAACTCCAGGCCCTTCGAAGCGTGGATCGTCATCACGCGCACGGACTCCATCCTGCCGCCCGCAAGCGACGCCGGCGGGATCTTGGACACCTCGAGCCACAGGTCGAACTCCGTGGCGGCGCGGGCGGGACCGAGCCCCATGCCGTCCGTCAGGTCCCGTATGTAGCCCACGGCGGCAAGCACGTTCGCCTCGCGTGCCACCCCGGTGGCCCCCTCCGCCTCCAACCGCGAGAGCCAGCCCGACTCGCGCACGACCTTAAGGCAGACGTCCGCGACGGGCATGCGCCTCATCGCAAGCCGCGCGCGGGCCAGCACGTCATGCGCATGTGCGAGGCGACGCGACGGGGCCGCGCCGTGGAAGAACTCCATGGTCTCGATGCCGCGGTCGATCTTGCGCATCGTCGGGGCGTCGAGCTCGCGCTGGGCGCGGGTGCCCAGCTGCAGCAGGTCGCTGGCGTCGAGCATGAACATCTCGCTCGTGAGCAGCGGGAAGAGTCCGGACTGCGTGTCCTTGGGGTTCGCGAGCACGTGCAGGAGCTTCGCCATGGTGACCACCTCCGGCGCGCTCGTGAACGTCGAGCCTCCCGTCACCACGCACTCGAGCCCGCGCTCGCGGATCGCGTCGATGTAGAGGGCCGCCTTCGTGGTGGTGCCCAAGAGGAGCGCCACGTCGCCCGGGCGCTCGCCGTGCGCCGCGTACTCCGCGAGCCTGTCCGCCATCGCCGCGGCGGCGACCTGCGCCTGCTGGGCGCCCACCTGCCCCCTCGTGCCCACGCCGCGCGTGACCTCCACGTCGATGCGCGGAAGGTCCCGCGCGCGATACCTGTCGTCGCGTCCCGGGTTGGGGTCCAGGTGCATGAAGTCCGCAAGCACACCGGCGTCGCCGCCGCACACGCGGTCCACCAGGGACAGCACGTCCGCGTGGCTGCGGTAGTTCACGGCAAGCCTCACGTGCCACTCCGGGGGAAGCTCCTCCCCCCTGCCGCGAAACACCCCCACGTCGGCGCCGCGGAAGCGATAGATGGACTGCTGCGCGTCGCCCACCGTGGCCAGGTGGCGGGCGCCGCGCCCCGCCAAAAGGCCGATGAGCTCCAGCTGCGTCGCGTCCGTGTCCTGGAACTCGTCCACCATCACGAGCCTGAAGCGCCCCGCGTAGTCGCGGGCGATGGCCTCGTTGTCGCGAACGGCCCGCAGCGCAAGGCTCACGAGCTCGTCGTTCGAGAGCACGCCCGCCGCGCGCTCCAACTCCGCCACGCGTTCGTCCACCCTGCGCGCGAGCCCCACGATGTCCTCGACCCACGCCCGGGGACGGGCGAGAAGGACGCAGGCCCTTGCCTCCGCGAGGGCCGCCTTCGCAAGATCCGCCTGCTCCTTCGCCTCCTTGTTGACCCTGCGGGGAAGCGTCACGGAGTCGAGCGCGGCGGCGGCCGCGGACGCCGTGCGACGGCCCGGCGCGAGCCCCATGAACGACCTCAGCACCTCCAGGGAGGGGGCGACCTTCTCGGCCGCCTTTGCCGTGAGCTTCTGCGCGGCGAGGGACTCCATCTCCTCCGTCAGGCGCGCCATGACCTCTGACGCGCTGTCTGCCTGCGGAAACGTCAGGCCCTCGTACCCGTCGGGCACCGCACGCGCCGCGGCGCGCACGTCCTGCACCACGCCCATGAGGCCGGAGTAGCCGCCTTGGGACCTTCGGCCGAGCTGGTACTCCCCGAACGCCTCGCGAAGCGCGGGGCTGGCGTCGCGGTCCCTGTAGGCGGAGCCCACGACCTCCTCCAGGGCACGGTCCTGCATGGCCTCCGCATCGTTTCCCTCGGCGATCTTGAACTTCGGGTCAAGGCCGAGCTCGAAGGCGTGGCGTCTCAGGATCCTAGCGCACATGCCATGGATGGTGCTGATCCACGCGGAGTCGACCTGCAGCGCCTGCTCGCGCATGCCCGCCTCGCGCAGCGTGGAGCGCACGCGCTCCCTGATCTCCTGCGCGGCGGCGTTCGTGAACGTGATCACGAGCACCTGCGACAGGTCGTCCAGAAACGGCGCACCGTCCGTGCCCGAGCCGGGCGTGAGCGCCCACGCCACCCTCCGGGTGAGCGTGAACGTCTTGCCGGAGCCGGCGCCGGCCTCCACGAACAGTGGCTCGTCCAGGGTCGTGACGATCTTCCTCTGCTCGTCATTCAGTGTGGAAAGGTCGATGCCGCTCACTTCGCGATCCTCCTTACGCAGTTCATGACCGGACAGTACGCGCACGCGGACGCGTCGACGGGCGCCGCCTCGATGTCGCCGTCAAGCATGCGGGCGACCGCCGCCCGGATGGCCTCCTCCGTCGCGTCAAGCAGCGCGTCCATGCCGTGCGCCCCGTCCGTCCCGAAGCCTCCGCCCGGGTCAACGGCCACGGCCTCCGCCGTCGCCTTCGAAGGCGTGCGGCTGCCGTACACGCGGTCCATCAGGTTCGCGTCCACGGCGCCGGAAAGAGCGTGCTCCCGCCCACGCGTCGAGAGGTACACGGCACCCCTCACGTCGAGGTTCGGGAAGCGCCGCCGAACGACCTGCCCGTAGATGAGCGATTGCACGCGCCTGGGGAGCGAGAAGGACGTGGCCTCCCCGCCCTCGGGCCCGTCGGGAAGTGCGGCGTACTCCCGGGCGAAGCCCGCGACGCCCTTGTGCTTGTAGTCGATCACGACGGCGTTGCCGTGGGCGTCGACGTCGATGCGGTCCACGGTTCCGTTCAGCCATGCGCCCGCGTACTCCACCAGGTCCCGCCCATGGCCGAAGTCCCACTCGAACAGCCTCGGCTCGAAGCCGACCAGCAGGCCGGACTCGTAGTCGATGGCGGAGAGCAGGTCCCTCTCGAGCGTCTCGAGCTGTCCCTCGTCCTGGGCGGAGTGTGGCACGAACGCCTGCGGGCGCTCGCGCCGCCGCGTGACGAGGAACTGCGCGCGACGGTCCTCCTCCAGCGCGCGCGAGAGCACCCGCTTCGCATGGGTCACAAGCTCCGGGTCCTCCTCGCTCACGCCCGAGCCGGGGATGCGGGCGGAGAGGTCCCTCGCAACATCCGGCTCCGCGTCCCCCGTCCCCTCGAGGGAGGCGAGCGCTTCCTCAAGAAGCGTCCGGTGCGTCACCTCGAGCACGTGGTGCGCGAACGTGCCCATCTCCATGGGGCCGAAGCCCGCGTCCGAGTCGCGCAGCCGCAGGCGGCGCAGGCTGAACCACTTGTACGGGCACTCCAGGTACGACTCTATCTGCGACGCGGAGAGGACTGGCCTTCCGTCCAGCAGGTCTGGCTTGCCCTCCGGCGGCACGTTCACGAGGGCGCGCGCGGAGGCGTCGGCCACGCGGCCCGCCGCCTCCGGCTCCTCGCTCGCCACGAGCTCGGGCGCGGTTCCCGTTGCGCTGAGGTTCGCCGCAACCTGGGTCTCGGCCAGCGAGCGGATGGCAAGGCCCTTCTCGGCGGGGTCGCCGTCCCCTCCGCCGTAGCAGGCCAGCAGCTCCGTCATCATGACGGAGGGGTAGCACTCCTTCGACGTGGCGTCGTAGAGCGTACGCTCCAGCGTCACGTGGTGCCGCGCCACGGCAAGCCGCGACCAGAACTCCGCGCGCGGCCGCGCCATGGGGTCTTCCCGTGGCTCGACCCCCAAGGCCTCCAGCAGGGCGGATGCGACGTCGTCCTCCGCCCTCACGGGCGCCTCCACGGACGTCTGCCCGCACACGATGATCGCGTCCGCGGAGCACTGTGCAAGCGACGCCGACCCGGCGGCGTCCAGTATGCGCACGCGCGCGGCGCCCTCCTTGCGAACGCACGGTCGCACGACGACCGCCTGGTGCTCGAGCGCCGAGGCCGCGTGGGCCACGAGCTCGGAGAGCGACACGTGGCCCGCCGCCTTCTGGTCCGCCGAGAAGCCCAGCTCTTTGAGCGTCGCCGCCACGTTGAGAACGGCCATCAGGGCACCGGCGGCCAGCGCGTCGGAAAGCCGGTCCGCCTCGTGCGGGAAGCGCGCGACAACCTCGCCGCCCTCGCCAAGAACGTAGTCGTCCAGCCTGGCGCCCGCGCCACCCCGCGCGTCCGGCGAGCCAATCTGCGACGACACGTACGGGGCGAGGAGCTTCGAGGCCGCAGACCCCAGCCTCCCCTTCAGGAGCTCGCGCGTCGCCGCCGCCACCTCGCCGGACGTCTTCTTGGGATTCTGGAGCTGCAAGAGCACGTCCGCCGGCGTGAGCAGGCGGTCGCCGCGCCAGTCCGCGTCGAGCGCGTACGCCCGGGCCGTCGGGACGTGCGCGACGTCCGAAAGGAGGAAGTCAGATAGCGCCCGCGGCGGCCACCAGGACATGTCCCCCAGGCGCACGTACGTGCCTTCCTCCGCACGCACGGGCCCCGGCCACGTCGCGTCAAGCTCCGCCAGCTGCGCCACGCTCTCCGCATACTCAAGAAACGCGCGGCCGGCGGGGATGTCGCCAACGCGCACGGACAGCTGGGCGCTCACGCCCAGCCCGCGCGCGACGAGCTTGGGGGCGAGCTCGCGCCACGCGCGGCTTGCGTCCGGGACGCTCACGACGACGTCCGTGGCGCCCTCGCCCGAAAGGGCGCACACCTCGCGCGCGACGGCCTCGGCCTCCGCGAGCGGGCCCGCGGGAAGCAAGAGCGACACGGCGCCCGTGGGCGCGACGGCCTTTCCGTCGCCGGCAAACACGCTTGCGAGAAGTGCCGAGAGCTCTGGGTCGCGGCGCTTCTCGCCCGTGGGGACACTCACGTTATCGAAGCCCGTACCAGCGGAAACGCAAGGCTCTTGCACACGTGCGACGCCAATGCCGTCCCGCGCGCACGCCGTTGCCACAAGCTCTGCGGAGCGGCGCTCCCCAGCGGTTGCCTCCGCGTTCCGCGCGCGGACGCAGAGCGTCACGTCCGTCGCGCCCGCGAGGGCGCGCAGCAGCTCGCGGGCGGGGCGGGCGAGCGACCCCAGGCCGACCGCGACCGTGGGCCAGAGCGAGCACGCGGCGCCCGAGGCGGTCACGCGCTCCGCGACGCGGGCCATGGCGACGGACTCCTCCGTGAACGACGACCTCGCAAGCAGCGCGCGATAGCGGTCGAGCACGCGCACCACGTCTGCCTCGCGGCGCGTAAGCCCAAGGTCGAGAAGGGCTTCCGCGTCCACGCGGCCATTGCTCGCGGGAATCCACGGCAGGGCGTCCTTCGCGAGGCGCCCGAGCACGTCCACGGTGCCGGCGTTGTACGCGACGTCCTCCCCCGCGGCGGATGCCGCAAAAAGCGCGTGCTGCAGGGCGACGGTGCGCGTGAGCGGGTCGACCACCTGCGTTCCGTCGCCCCAGACCTCCCAGCGCTCGCGCGTGAACGCGAGCGGCGTCGTCACCGTGACGCCCAGGCCAAGCCCGCGACGGGCGAGGTCGCGGCTGACATCGAGCTGCACGGCAAAGCTGGGCACGAGGAGCGTCGCGCGGCCTCGCGCGGCAAGCGCCCCCCTGAGGGCGGCCTCCGCGGCCTCGCCTACGAGCCGTGCGTCGTGCGTCTGGGCAATGGTTAGGGACATGGTCGACCTTCCGTCGGTTTTGGCTGAGAGCTATGGTAACGCGACGAGTGGACATTTATTGCCCCACGCGCGACGCGAACGCGCGTGGGGCACAAACCGGGTGCGCCGCCGTAACGACGCACCCGGTTCGACAACGCGCCTGCGCAAGCGCCGGCATGGGGCCCTGGGGCTAGTCCCTCCCCAGCTGGTGCTCCTTCAGGCGGTACGCCGCCGCGATGATCTGCGCCGCTCCTTCTCGCCCGAAGACGGAACGGTCCACCACCAGGTCCTTGTCGGTGTACATGTCCCACCTTCCGCCGCTGTAGCGCGTGTAGAACCGCTCGCGCTCGTGCTGGCGCTTGCGAACGAACGCGCTCGCGTCGTGCGTGGTCATGCCACGCTTCGCGCGCACGATCTCTACGCGCACGTCCAGCGGCGCCGTGACCAGCACGGAAATGAGGTTGGGGTTGCGTCGCAGGATGTAGTCGGACAGGCGTCCCTCGATGATGCACGGTTGCGTGCTCCCCAGGTCCAGGATCACCTGACGGATCGCCTGGAACGCGCGGTCCGCGTCCGAGCGCTGGTCCATGCTGTCCGGCAGAAACGCCAGGGGGCCGCGCTGCGGACGCTCGTCCACCGCCGCCAGCTGGTCGACGTCGAGCCCCATGCGCAGCGCCGAGCGCACGAGGAGCTCGTTGTCGTAGAGGGGTATGCCCAGCATCACGCTGAGCAGCTTGCCCACCTCGTGGCCCTCGGCCCCGTAGTCGCGCGCTATCGAGATGACGATGGGTTCCTGGCTGTCCGGGTCCGCGGACCCGTTGACGCTTGTGCTGTGTCTGAGGTCGCTTGCGCTCATGAGTGGCCTTTCGTTTGGATTTCTATGCTGGGCGCGGGGGGCGGTCCTTCTCGCCCGCCGGCGCCCGGACGCTATGCCGCGGCGCTCCTGCGCTGGTAGGCGCGAACCGCGAGCGATATCGCGAAGTTGAGGACGAAGTACGTGAGAAGGACGAACCCGTACAGCAGGAGGATCTGCGGAAGCGTGGACGCCTGCCCCATGACTACGGCGGAGTTGCGCATGAACTCGTGGACGTCGATGCCGCGGAGGTAGGACGTGTCCTTGATGACCGTCGTGCACTGGCTGAACAGCGCGGGGACGATCATCTTGAACGCCTGGGGAAGCACGACGAGGCGCATGGTGTCCACGAACCCGAAGCCCTGGGACTGCGCCGCCTCGAACTGGCCCTTGGGCAGCGCGTTCAGGCCACCGCGGACTATCTCGGCCATGACGGCGGAGGTGAAGACCGTGAACGTGAGGATGGACACGAGGATGTTGTCGCCCTGCACCGTGAAGCGGAAGATGAGGATCCACAGCAGGTTGGGCGTGCAGCGGAAGAGCTCGATGTAGGCGGTCACGAGCCACCTGAGCCACGACCAGCGACCGCGGCAGTACGACTTCGTCAGGGCGAGCAGCGTGCCGAACGCGATGGACAGCACGATGGACGCGGCGGAGATGACGATGGTGTTCAGCAGGCCCTGCAGCATGAAGGCCACGTTGCTGGCGGTAAAGACTCCCATGCGCTACACCTCCGCTTCCGTTGCGCCCGCGGTTGCGGTGCGGCGAGCCTTGCGCGGCGCGCGGGAACGCTTCTCGAGCCAGGTGACGAGCATGGCTATGGGGAAGCAGATGAGGAAGTACATGGCGCAGCACACGATGTAGCCCTGCAGGTAGCCGCTGTCGGCCACGAGGATGTCCGCCTGGTACATGAGGTCGCCGCCCGCGATGAGCGCGAGGACGGACGTGTTCTTCACCAGGTTGAGCGCCTGGTTGGCAAGGGGCGGAAGGATGATCCTGAACGTCTGCGGCAGGATGACGTATCGATAGGCCTGCACGCGCGTGAATCCCTGCGACTGCGCGCCCTCCATCTGCCCGCGCGGGATGGCCTCGATGCCGGTGCGGATGACCTCCGCGACGTAAGCGCCGTGGTAGAGGCCGACGCAGATGACGACGAGCACGAACGGCGCGATGCGCACGACGTGCTCCGCGCCAGTGATCGCCTGGAGAAGCATGGGACCGGCGGTATAGACGAAGAACACCTGCACGACGATGGGCGTGTTCTGGAAGAACTCCACGTAGACGCGGGAGATGCCGCGAAGCACCCGTGACTGCGTCGTAGAGAAGACGCCCAGCAGCGTGCCGACGAGAAGCGAGACCAGAAGCCCCGCGAGCGAGACCTCTATGGTGAAGAGGAAGCCCTGCCACAGCAGGTCCGTGTTTGCGAGCGTGGCGGCCCAGCGCTCGGGATTGAAGAGTTCCATGTGACCTCCCTACAAGAGCCGGTACTTCTTGGCCCACCGGTCGATCGCACCGGACCCCTTCAGGTCCTTCACGACGCCGCTGACGAGACTCGTGAGCTCGGTTGCGGACTTGGTGGTGCACACGCCGTACTCCTGCTTGCCAAAGATCAGGCTCGGCTCGAGCAGCTCGTTCGAGTCGTTCATGTACGTGCGGATGATGGAGCGGTCGATGGCGAACACGTCGATGTTGCCGGATGCGAGCGCCGCCGCGAGCGTGGGATAGTCCAGGTACTGCGGATAGCTCACGCTGAAGTCGCCATGCCCCTGGTCCTTGAGCATCTGCTGGATCTGGTTCATCGTGTCCGCGCCCTCGCCCACGCCGACGATGCGCCCGTCGAGATCGGCCACGGACTTGATGCCGGAGCTCCTCAGCACGAGCATGCCGATGGAATCCGTGTAGTACGCAGGCGAGAAGTTCCAGGACTTCTTGCGCTCTGGCGTGATCGTGTACGTGGCGCACACGAGGTCCACCTGGCCGGAGTCCACGAGGGGGCCGCGGGTCTTCGCCGTGACGCCCGTGAAGCTGGCAAGGCCGCGGCGCCGTGCCTCGGACGTCGACACGCCGAACACCTTCGCCGCGATGGCGTAGCAGATGTCGATCTCCATGCCCTGGAACTTGCCGGTGGCCGTGTCCTGGTAGCCGTAGCCTATGACGTCGGTCTTGACGCCGCAGTTGAGGTGCCCTCTGCTACGGATCGCGTCGACGCTCGCGGCAGAGGGCGCGTCTGAAGACGAGCAGCCGGCAAGCCCCACGACGGACGCCCCGGCAACGCCGATCATTGCGGCGCCGGCAAGCGAGACGAAGCCCCGACGTGTCAGCTGGGGACGGGCCGACTGCCAGGAATCGTACGTTCTTCTCATTGTGCCTCCTAGAGAATCTTGTCCAGGAAGGCCTGGCAGCGCGGGTTGTCGGGGTGCGTGAAGAAGTGCTCGGGCGTGCCCTCCTCCAGGATCTGGCCGTCCTCCATGAAGACGATGCGGTCGGCCACCTGGCGCGCAAAGCCCATCTCGTGCGTGACGCAGATCATGGTGATGTTCTCCTGCGCGAGCTCGACCATTACGTTCAGGACCTCGTTCACCATCTCTGGGTCGAGGGCGGAGGTGGGCTCGTCCAGCAGCATGATGGGCTGCTTGGTGCAGAGCGCACGCGCGATGGCGACGCGCTGCTGCTGGCCGCCCGAGAGGTTTTGCGGGTACTCGTCAGCCTTGTGCGCGAGGCCAACCCTCTTCAGGCTGCGCATGGCCTCCGCCTCGGCCTCCTCGCGGGTCTTCTTCTGCAGCTTTATGGGGGCCAGCGTCAGGTTGCCCATGACCGTCATGTTGGGATAGAGGTTGAACTGCTGGAACACCATGGACGTGTACTTGCGCGTGATCTCGAGGTGGTTCTTCTTGGTCATGAGCTCGCCGTTGATGCGCACCTCGCCGCTCGAGGGCTCCTCGAGCCAGTTGATCGATCGGATGAGCGTGGACTTGCCGGAGCCGGACGGCCCGATGAGCACGACCTTCTCGCCCTCGCGCACGGAGAGGCTCACGTCCTTGAGTACGTGCAGGTCGCCGAAGTACTTGTTCAAGTGAACGATGTCGATCATGTTGTTGGGCATGTGCGGACTCCTCTCACCGCGCTTCGCGGCATGTGTCATGCGGCGACGCGCGGCCGTCGCGGACCTTGCGATGAGGCTCCCGTGCGCTCGCGTCACGGGGCCGCTGCGATTGAGCTGCGTTTGATGAACGTGGCAACGCTGGATGTAGGCACATGCGCAGGTACGAGCCACGAAATCGTATGTAATTCTGAACGAACGATGACAAGTTCGGTAAAAACTCTACAAGTACGACACCTGCCTGACACGCAGGCGCGGCACATGTTCCTAGACGCCGCCCTCCAGGTGCGACAACACGGTACGATAGCCGCCCACCTCGCCGTTGAGGCATTTCGAGACGCGACTCACGGTCGTTGAGGACGCGCCGGTCTTGCGTGACACGTCCACGTAAGAGCAGCCGTCCGAGAGCAGCGTGGCCACCTGAAGCCTCTGGGCCAGGTCCTCGATCTCCTTCGGACTGCACACGTCCAACAGGAAGGCACGCGCCTCGTTCGCATCGCGTAGCGACCCGAACGCTGCGAACAGCCTGTCCTCCTCCTCGCGCAGCCTCTGCGTCTGTTCCTCTGTCATGTGCGCTCCTCGCGACAGTCGTTGCGTGGAGAATACTTTATCGCAATAAAGCATGCCGTGTGTTACGGCAACGTTTATTCAGCATGCGACTGGCGGCGCGGAAGCGACACCGCAAGGCCGCTCGCCGCATTGCGCGCGCTCTGGACGACCCCCTCGTACGCCCTGCGGACGACGTCTGACGTTCTTTCCGCCTGCTTTGCCACCACGCACTCCACGAGCTTCCATACCAGGCGCTTCGTCTGGTCGCTTGCGCCGTTTGCCGCGGTCATCACCTTCGGCAGCCCCTCGCGAGACGTCACGTCGGTAAGCTCCGGGCCACCGGCGGACAGGATGTCGAAGAACTCGTTCGTGAATCGCTCGCGCTCGCCCATGTCCACGGGCCCCATCCACTCGTCGAGGGCGGCATCGAACGCAGCGGCGTCTGGGTCGAGCCCGCCGGTAAGCACAAATCCAGAGGGAAGAACCCTCCACGTGAGCGGATCGTGTTGGAGCATGCCCGAGCCCGTACTTGCGACATACGTCCTTGGCTCGTCTGCCCGGTCGAACAATTGCCCTATGACGCTATACGCGGGCTGGTAGCGCACGAACCTGTCGCCGATGGCATCGCGCGCGTCGCGCTCGACAACGCGCCCATCAAGCCCGGGCCCATCGAAGCTGTAGCACCGAAGCAGGTGGTCCGCAAGCGTCTTCGGCATAGCCGCGACCGCATACGAGACCAGGTTTCCGCCCTTGGAGTGCCCGCCCGCCATAAGCGGCTCCCCCGCTGTCGCAGAGGCCTCCAAGGCCCTGCTCAGGTAGTTCGCCGCAAGCCTCTGGGCACCGGTCACCTCGAAGCTCAGCATGAAGTCCTCTCGCCAGCCGGCAAGCGTTAGGTCCGTGCCGCGAAACGACACGTAGCGAACGCCTCCCTCGCAACCCATCACGGACCCAGGCGGCAACAGTACCTCGACCGCGGCAAACTGGACGGCTCGATCGTGGTCCATCACGTCCACGTACCGTCCGATTCTCAGACGCCCGAAGCGACGACTTTCCGCAACCGCCTTGAGGTATCCCGCATCGATCGTTGCAAGTGACCGCACGTACGGCGTGACGTCGCCCCCTGAGCGCTCCAGGAGCTCGCCCAGGGCAGCGCCTACCCCGACCGTCCCGCCAGCCGCCTCGTTCGGGACGATGCCGACGAGGTCGATGTAGCTCAACGTCGCTAGCACCAGGGCGTCCACGTCGTTGAAGGGTCGCTCGGCAAAGTCAAGGTCGCCGCGCCACCTTGCGTAGTCAATCAGATTATCGGCCACGGTCACCTCCCACGCGTTGCATCGTCCTGCCGTCGGGTCGATCGAGAAAAGCCGCGTCGCTCCTCGAGAGGAGCATCGGGGCGGCGCCCGCATGGGCACCGCCCCGTAAAGTCCTCTTCTCGACAGTCTACGCCATGATCTGGCGGAACATGTCCTTCACCTGTTCGGGGGTCGCCTCACGCGGATTGCCGGGGTAGCAGGCATCGGCAAGAGCGTCTGCCGCCAGCTGGTCGAGATCCTCTTCGACGAGGCCCTTGCACGTCTTGGGAATGCCGACATCCTCGCCCAGCTTGCGAACGGCGGCGATTGCGGCATCCGCAGCCTGCTCGTCCGTCATGCCCTCCTCGTACACGCCCATGGCGCGTGCGACGCCAGCCTGCTTGTGCGCGGCGACCGGCTTGTTGAACTCCATCGAGATGGGCAGCAGCATGGCGCAGGCGACGCCGTGCGGCGTGTCATAGTGCGCAGACAGCGTGTGCGCCATGGAGTGGTCGATGCCCAGGCCGACGTTCGAGAAGCCCATGCCCGCGATGTACTGGCCAAGCGCCATCTGCTCGCGACCGTGGCCAGGCTTCTTGTCCTTGGCCTCCTGGACGGCGTCGCGCAGGTTGTGGCTGATGATCTCGATGGCCTTGTAGTGGAACATGTCGGACATCTCCCACGCGCCCTTCGTGGTGTAGCCCTCGATGGCGTGCGTGAGCGCATCCATGCCCGTGGATGCGGTAAGCCCAACCGGCATGGATGCCATCATGTCGGGGTCGACAACCGCCACGTCGGGGATGTCGTTGGTGTCTACGCAGACAAACTTGCGCTCCTTCTCCGGGTCGGTGATCACGTAGTTGATGGTGACCTCGGCGGCCGTGCCGGCCGTCGTCGGGACCGCAATGGTGAAGACGGCGTGCTTCTTCGTGTCGGCAACGCCCTCGAGGCTCTTGACGTCCGCAAACTCGGGATTGTTGGCGATGATGCCGATGGCCTTCGCCGTGTCCATCGCGGAGCCGCCACCAATGGTCACGATCGCGCTCGCGCCGCTCTTCTTGAACGCCTCGACGCCATCCTGAACGTTCTTGATCGTGGGATTGGGCTTCACCTCGTCGTAGAGGTCCCACTTGATGCCCGCCTCGTCCAGCAAGTCCGTCACCTTGGACGTCACGCCAAACTTCACGAGGTCAGGATCAGAGCTCACGAAGACGTGGTCGTAGCCGCGACGCTTGAGCTCGCCCGGAATCTCCTTGATGGCCCCTGAACCGTGATAAGAGATGCCATTGAGAACGAACCTGTTCGCCATGTTTCCTCCTCGGACGTTGAGATTTTGTCATCACGCTCTGTTGCGGATGGTTTCAGCTATACCCCAACGCCCGGTATGCGAACACATGTCCGTATCGCCATCCGCGAATGGTAGGTTGTCGCCCGCGAACGCAATTCTACACGCGTAGGAAAAAGGGCACGCCCCTTGGACGCGCCCTTCTCAAACAAGTTTTTCTAATGCCGACCCACAGCCTACACGGGCGAGCCGCACCTGGAGAAGCTGCTCACGCTGCCGTAGCCGATGCCCTGGCTGGGCGAGAACGCCTCAATCGTGGCACCTCCACCAATGTAGATGCCCACGTGGCCGGGACGCCAGACGACGTCGCCAGGCACCGCCTGGGAGATCGGCTTCGTGCAGAACGAGGACTGCGACGCGGAGCTGTGGCTGATGCCGATGCCCGCGACGCCGTACGCATAGCTCGTAAGTCCCGAGCAGTCGAACGTCTTGGAACCGGGGTCAGAGGCACCCCAGACGTAGGTGCCGCCGACCATGCGCGTCGCCGCCGCGATGACGGTGTTGCGCCATGCGCCGGAGACGCTGGAGCTGCCCTTGTTCGAGCTGCCTCCCGCATTGGAGCTCGAGCCACCGTTGCCCTTGTTCGAGCTGGCGCCCGCGTTGCCGTTGCCCTTGTTCGAGCTGGCGCCCGCGTTGGAGCCCGAGCCACCGTTGCCCTTGTTCGAGTTCGTGCCGGAATTGGTGTTCCCCTTGCTCGAGTTCGAACCGGAGTTGTTGCTCTTGCCGGAATCGGAGTTGCCCTTGTTGGAGTTTGCGTTGCCTTGGGTGCTCGCGTTGTTATCGGGCGTGTAGTACGCGCCGCCGTTGGCCTGGGCCTTCGCGGCAGCCTCCTCGGCAGCCTTCTTCGCCGCGGCCTCACGCGCCGCCTGCTCCTCGGCAAGCGCCTTCTGCACCTCGGAGCTCAGGCTGTTCACGTAGTCCTGCGCCTTCTGGGACTGCGCGTTCAAGGCCTCGCTCTGGGCCTTCTTGTCGGCCACGAGCTTCTCCTGGGAGGCCTTCTGCTCCTCGAGCTCGGACTTCTGGGACGACAGCTGGCTCTCGAGCGTCTTGACGTCGTTGATGGCGTTGGAGTCCTTCTCGCTCACCTTGTTCGCGTACACGATGTTGCTCGTAAGCGTGTCGAACGAGTCGGAGCCAAGCAGGATGCTCAGCAGGTCGGTGTCGCCATACTTGTAGTTCGCGGCAACGCGCTTGCTCAGGACGGCCTGCTTCTCCTTCAGCTCCGCCTGCGTCTTCTCGATGTCGGAGTTAAGGGAGTTGATCTTGGAGTTCGTCTGGTCGAGCTCTACCTTCGTCTGGTTCAGGTCCTCGGAGGCCTGCTCCGCCTTAGCGTATAGGCTGTTCAGCTTCGCCTGGGCGTCACTCAGCTGTGACTTCAGCTCGGAGCTGGAGGGAGTTGCGAGCGCAGGAACGGCTGCGCCGGAGAAGACTAGCGTCGCGGAGAGTGCGGCAGCTATAGCTTTTTGGGCCTTATTTCGCTTCAAAACCCGCCTCTTTCGTATTGCATCGTCGTTTGTAAGGTCCCGAAGATTCTATCATTTTGAGGACGTCGCTTCCCAAAATCCGCCGCGCGCACGTCGTCATGACCCTGGCTCACCCGTTTTGGACCGCATGTCCCTCGAATGCGAGAAGGGAGCCTTTTACCAGATGGCACGCAGGTTTTTAGGTATCCCCAAGCCGTCCCGAAGCAGGCGTTAAGCGTCGTGGGGGCTTCGTGAATGTGCAGACAATTTGGAGCAGTTATGAACAAACGCCCAGCTAAACCCTCAAGCCACCCTCAAGCGTCCTCGCATGGGGCACGCGGGGCTGTCGCCGTGCGCCCTGCGCGAGCCTCCACGCTCGAAGGCTCCGAGCGCCGCTGGCGACCTGTGGTCTACGCCGTTTGCGCGGCCTCGCTTGCGCTTGGCGTCGCGTTTCTCGCGATGGCGCTTCCCGCCGGGGCGCCGCGCCCGAGCACGTTCCTTTGGGTTGCCTGCGCGCTCGCCTTCGCGGCTTCGTGCGCCTCGAACGCAGCCTACCTCGCACGGCATCCCGGCCGTCCCACCATCGGCATGGCGCCCGTCGCCGTCGCGTCCGCCGGCGCGGCGGCAGCTCCCCTCGCGACGTCCGCGACGGTCACGTCCCCGCCGCTGCGCGTGCTTGCGGTTGCGGCGCTTGCGCTGGGCATCGCCTGCACCGCCGTGTTTGGGTACGTGTTCGCCAGGATGCGCGCAGCGTACGCAAACGCGCCCGCGCCGGGCGAGAAGAGCGTGCTCATAGTGCTTGGCGCCGCCGTGCGCGACGGCAGGCCCTGCCAGACGCTGGCCCGAAGGCTCGACGTGGCCGCGAGCCTTCTGCTTGGACATCCCGGCCGCGTGGCCGTGCTTTCGGGCGGTGTCTCGGCCACACGGCCCGGCGAGCCGACTGAGGCGGAGGCCATGGCCCGCTACCTGCGGGATCGAGGCGTGCCGGCAACACAGCTCCTGTTGGAGCCACGTGCCGCGAACACCAGGCAGAACGTGTCCTTCTCGCTCGAGGCGCTACGCGACGCAGGGCTTGCGGGGCGGCAGCTGTGCGTGGTGTCGAACGACTACCACCTGTGGCGCGCGCTTCGGTGCGCGCGGCGCCAGGGCGTGACGCTTGTGCCCGTGGCCGCGCGCACGCCGCGCGCGAGCGCCCCCCAGCAGTGGTGCCGGGAGGCGCTCACGATCCTTGCGGGACGCTAGGTGGCCGCTGCGATGGTCCCCTCGTCGATCACGCCTCGAGCCGCGCGGTTAGCAGCTTGTTGAACAGCTTGGGGTTGCCGGTGCCATGGCTCGCCTTCATGCACTGCCCCACCAGGTAGCCCACGACCTTCTTGTTGCCGTCATGGTACTGCTGGACCTGGTCGGTGCAGCGTGCGAGAACCTCGTCCACGATGGGCTCGAGCGCCGCCGTGTCCGTCACCTGGCGCATGCCGCGCTCGTCCACCACGCGCTCCGGGTCCTCGTCGGTGCCGTTGACCGCCTCGAGCACCTCGCGCGCCTGGGCGAAGGTGATGGCGTCCTCGGCGAGAAGCCCGGCGACCCCCCTCACCTGCGCGGGAGTCAGTGCATCGAAGCTCGGCGCCAGGTTCACCATCACGTTGGCGATGGTTGCCACGACCTTCGCCGGCGCGCCCTCGAGCGCCTCCTCGAAAAAGGACGCGACGGCGGGGTCGCCGGCGATCTGGCGGGCGTCGGCGCGCTTCAGTCCCAGCTCCGCCACGTAGCGGGCCGCCTTGGCGTCCGGAAGCTCCGGGATGCGAGCGCGGGCCTCCTCGATGAAGTCGTCCGTCAGGTCGAACGGCGCGAGGTCGGGGTCCGGGAACAGGCGGTAATCGTCCGCGGTCTCCTTGACGCGCATGACGACGGTGCGGCGGCGACTGGGTTCCCAGTGGCGGGTCTCCTGGTAGATGATGCCACCTTCCTCCAGCACCTCCGCCTGGCGGCAGATTTCATACTCGAGCGCGTCGTGCAGGCTCTTGAACGAGTTGATGTTCTTCATCTCGGCCTTGGTGCCAAGGCGGGTCTCGCCGCGGCGGCGCAGGCTGATGTTGCCGTCGCAGCGCATGGAGCCGTTCTCGAGCGAGCAGTCGCTGATGCCGAGCGTCTTGAACGTCTGCTGCAGCTTCTCCATGAACAGGCGCGCCTCCTCCGGCGTGCGGAGGTCGGGCTCCGTCACGAGCTCGATGAGTGGCGTGCCGCAGCGGTTGTAGTCGATGAACGACTCGGACGCGCCGGTGATGCGGCCCTCCTCGCCACCGGAGTGGACCATCTTCGCGGCGTCCTCCTCCATGTGGATGCGCAGGATGCGGATGGGCACCGTGTACGAGCCGTCTTCCGCGCGCGCGATGGGGGTCTCGCCGTCCGCGGCGACGTCCTCCCACAGGGGGCGCTCCGCGGCGCCGGCGCCCTCGACCTCGAGGTCCAGGTGACCGTGCATGCAGAACGCGACCGGGCCCTGCGTGGTCTGGAAGTTCTTAGCCATGTCCGGATAGAAGTAGTGCTTGCGATAGAACATGGAATGCTTCATGATCTGGCAGTTGGTGGCAAGGCCGGCCATCACGATGGACTGGATGGCCTTGCGGTTTGGCACCGGCAGCGCGCCGGGCATGCCCAGGCAGACGGGGCACACGTTCGTGTTGGGCGGGTCGTCGTGCGAAAGCCGGCAGTTGCAGAACATCTTAGTGTCGAGCGCGGTGAGCTCCGTGTGCACCTCGAGGCCGATCACGGCCTCCCAGTCCTTGAGGACGTCCTCGAGCTTCCTCATCACAGGTCACCTCCCCTTCCGGCGAACGCGGGCGCGACGGGGGCGCCGCCCCCCAGGCCTAGGCCCTGGTCAACCCCGCGCTCGATCGCACGGGCGAACCGGAGCAGTCTGCGGTCGCTGAACGCGGGGCCCTGCAGCTGCGCCGAGACGGGCATGTGCGTCTGGGCGGAAAGACCCAGCGGAACCGAGACGCCGCCGTTGCCGCAGATGTTGTTGGAGATCGTGAACATGTCGGACGCGTACATCTGCGTGGGGTCGCTCACGTCGCCGAAGCGCCACGCCGTCGTGGGGGCGCTTGGCAGCAGGATGACGTCGCAGCTTTGGTACGCGCGGGCGTAGTCCTGCGTGATGAGGGTGCGGACCTGCTGCGCGGGATAGTAGTACTTCTCGTACACGCCACTGGAGAGCAGGTACGCGCCGAGCATCTGGCGGCGCTTCGCCTCCTCGCCGAAGCCGTGGGCGCGCGAGAGCGACGTCTGCTGCGCGAGCGTGGCGCAGTCGGGCTCCTGGTAGCCATAGCGCACGCCGTCGAAGCGCGCGAGGTTGCTGAACGCCTCGCACGGGGCGATGACGTAGTACGCGGCGATGGCGGACGCGATGTTGGGGAGGTCGACCTCCACGACGCGGGCGCCCTGGTCCCGCAGGGAGTCGAGCGCGGCCGCGAGTGCGTCGCGCACCTCCTGCGAGAGGCCCTTCGCCTCCATGAGCTGCGGCACCACGCCGACCGAAAGGCCCTCGACCGGATCGTCGAGGTGCTCGAGGAAGTCGACGGCGCAGTCCTGGCTGGTGGAGTCCAGCGGGTCGCGGCCGGGCGCGGTGAGCGCGTTCATGGCGAGGGCGACGTCCTCCACGCGACGGCCGAACGGGCCCACCTGGTCGAGCGAGGAGCCAAACGCGACGACGCCGTAGCGGCTGACGGCGCCGTACGTGGGCTTCATGCCCACGACGCCGCAGAAGCTGGCCGGCTGGCGGATGGAGCCGCCCGTATCGGAGCCAAGCGCGAGCGTGGCCTCGCCCGCGGCGACGGCCGCGGCAGATCCGCCCGACGACCCGCCCGGCACGCGCGAGGTGTCCCACGGGTTGTTGGTGCGGTGGAACGCGGATGACTCCGTGGTGCTTCCGAACGCGAACTCGTCCATGTTGGCCTTGCCGACGGGCGTGGCGCCCGCGTCGAGCATGCGCCGCACGCACGTGGCCGTGAACACGGACTCGTAGTTCTCGAGCATCCTGGACGCGCAGGTGGTGCGCGTCCCGACCAGGTGCATGTTGTCCTTGAAGGCCACGGGCACGCCGGCAAGGGGGCCGATCTTCTCGCCCGCGGCGCGACGCGCATCCGTCTGCGCGGCAGCCTTCAGCGCGAGGTCCGCGGAGACCTGCAGAAACGCCTGGACGTCCTTCTCGCGGCCGTCTATGGCGTCCAGCGCGGCCTGTGCCACCTCCGTGGCCGTGAAGTCTCCGTTGCGGACGCCAGCCGCGATCTGCGCGGCGGAAAGTGAGTCGAGGCTCGCCATCAGAAGTCCTCCTCTGAGTCGCCCAGGATGGAGGGCACGCGGAAGTAGCGGCCGTGCGCGGACGGCGCGTTCTCGAGCGCCCGGTCGATGGGCAGCGCGCGGACGGAATCGTCCACAACGTCTGCCCCCATGACGTTGGAGAGGTCCCCGATTGGGTGAAACGTTGGCTCGACGCCCTCGAGGTCGTACTCGCGAATGGGCTCGAGCAGCTCGACGGCCTCGTTCATGTACGTGGTCATCTGCTCGAGCTCGTCCGGCGTGAGCGCGATGCGCGCGTAGTCCGCGATGCCCGCCACGTCGTCTTGGGACAGTGCCATGTCTGCCCTCCTTGCAGGTTGGGTCTGCGGCACGGCGTGCCGCACGTGTGTCACGACCATGATACGCAAAGCCGGCCGGGCGGGCGCCGCGCCGGCGCGGGGCGCAACCGCACCGTTACGTTGCAGTCACGCCGGCGACGCGGCCGGCGCAAGACGCTAGCCCAGGAGCTCGCGGCGCGAGCGGGTGCGCGCCACGAACAGCGCCGCCACGGCAGCGACCATGGCCGACGCCGCGAACAGCGTGGCCTGCACGCCAAGGGCGTCCGCCACGAACGGTGCCACCAGCAGCGGCAGCACGCCCGCGCTGTTCATGCCGACGCGCATGACGGACGTGACGCGCCCGACGTGGGCGACGTCGCAGCGCGCCTGCGCGAGCGTGGTGCGCGTTGGCCCCATGGCGCCAAAGCCCAGCCCGCTGACCAGCTGGCCCACGCACGCCCACGCGACGGACGCCGTGCCGACGTATAGCATGGACCCCACCCCCGTGACGAGGAGCATCGCGGACAGCGCCGTCATGTCGAGCCTGCGCGAGGGGATCCGCAGGACCGCAAGCGAGCCCAGCGTGCCGCCGACGCCCGCTATCGCGGAGAGCCATCCCATCCACTGCGCGCCGGCGCGCAGCACGTCGCGGTAGAACAGCGACTCGAGCGAGTCGAACGCGCCGTACGCGAAGAACCCCAGGAACCCGATGAGGAAGAGCGTGCGCAGGCCCTCGCTCTGCCAGGTGATGCGCACGCCCTCGGCAAGGTCGCCGAGAAACCCGCGCGCGCCGGTCGCGGGGCGCGCCTTAAGGTCGGGGTCGCCGTCGCCCGTGCCCGCGGTGCCGGCCTCCCCGGACGCCGGCCGCTGCCGAGAGGGCGCGATCTTCTCGACCGTTGCCCAGACGAGCGCGAGCGCCGGAAGCGACGCGAACGCCATGATCGCGAAGTCGCACTTTGTGGGAAGCGCGCTCACGATGAGGCCGCCGAGCGCTGGCCCCGCGATGACGGCCACGCTGGTGGCGGTGTAGACGAGGCTGTTGACCCTCTGCAGGTAGCGCGGGTCGTCAGACACGAAGCGCGGATAGGCGTCCATGGAGGTGCTCCCGACGCCGAACGCCGCGCCCTGCACGGCGGCAAGGGCGTAGAGAAGCGCGTAGCTCAGCGGCAGGAGCCAGCCGGCGAGACCCGCCACCGCCATGACGGAAAGCGTGGCCGCGAGCGTGCGCCTGGGACCCACGGCGTCGACCAGGGGGCCTGCCACGAAGCTCATGACCACGAGCATGACGTTGAGCACCAGAACGAGCGAGGAGACGACGAGCGCATCGGCACCCAGGTCGTAGGTGGCGCATCCGATGATGCCCACGAAGTATATGGCCTGAAGTCCCAGCTGCATGAGGAAGTTTGACGCCACGGTGCGGGCTTCCGGCTTTGAGAGGAGGTTGGACGAGAAGATCTTGGATGCGAAATCTTGCAAACGCATGCGTGCGGCCTTTCTGCATGGGGTGGAGGGACGAGGTGGGGACCGCCGTGCCGACGGAGAGGAGCGGCGCACGGGCCGCTCCGGAAGGTGAGGCCGGCCGGGGGTCGAGAAGGCCGTCAGTGCGCCGCCGGTGCTGTTGGCGCGGACGTTGCGTCGCCAGGGGCGGGCGCATCGGGCCGGACGCCGAGGACCCTGCCCATGACCTTGCCGTACGTTGCGGCAAGCACCTGCTGGAACAGTGTGCCCGCCACGACGGGGAACATGACCGCCGGCGGGAAGAACTGCGCCGCGATGACCGCGCCGCACGAGATGTTGCGCATGCCGCACTGGAAGACCATGGACACCGTGCCGGGGACGTCCTGCCCGGCAACGCGCGCGAGGGCGAGCCCCGCGAGATAGCCCGTGGACGCGAACAGCAGGATGAAGACCAGGACGCCCACGAGACGGGACGTGAGGTTGGTGAGGTACGGAGCCGCGGACGTTGCGTTGGAGGCGATGACCAGGACGATGGCGACCCGCGCCGCCGGCATGAGGTCCGGCGAGAGACGCCGGGCGGCCCATCCGCGCGTGGCGTCGTTCAGGACCATGCCGAGGACGGCGGGGAGCGCGACGGTGAGCACGACGTTGAGCACCATGGGTAAGGCGTCGACGCGCACGGCATGGCCGAGAAGGACCTGCAGCGTGGCGGGTATGGTCACCGGGGCGATGACGGACGAGACCATGAGCGTTGCCAGACCCCGCGCGACGTTGCCCCCGTACATCGATATCCACATGGTGGAGATTGCCGCGACGGGAACGCTGTATTCGAGCACGATGCCGGTAACCAGGTGCACGCTGCTGCCAAACAGGGCCCTGGCCAGCAGAAACGCGACGACCGGCATCACGCCGGACGCGAAGGCGATCGTGATCAGCATGGGGGCCGGCCGCCTTGCGGCCTCTGCCAGATTGCGAAGGCCGTTGGTGAGTGCACCCTGAAAGGACACGAGCGCGAAGAGCCACGGGACGGCGGGCGCGAGGTGGGACAGCTGCGCGGGAAACGCGCACGCCGCCACGACGCACGCGATGGCGATGGGCGCCATGTGGGCGCCGATGAACTTTCCGAACGAGTGCCAAGCGTCCAAGATGGCCTTCTCCCCCGCCGTGGCCGCGTTGGCCCCGAGCCGACGCCCCCGACACGAGAAATACTAGCAGACACGACGGCGGCAGGACGCGACCGGCAGGGGACGCGCCGCGGACGCCAGAGCGCTCGGGCGGCGGCAGGGTACGACCGGCAGGGGACGCGCCGCGGACGCATGCCTACGGGGCGCATCGTGTTGTTCCCATGGAGGACGGGCGGCTGGCAGTGGGCACAGAGGGTCGAGCGCGGATGGACGTTCTTCTCGCCCAGGGCGTTTACCTGCGAAAACGAAAGGTACGAGACGAAAGGCGCCAACGGGTGCAGCTAGCGGGAAGTCTGGCGCGAACCATCTGCGAGCGCCGCGTGCCATCATGCCCGCATGAGCATCTGCATCTCACATACGACGGCGCTGTGGCTTATGTGCAGCCCCAGCATTTGGCCGCTCGTCGCGGGCGGACGTGACGAGGCTGACCTTCAGCCAGATTTCGAGGCCAACCGCACCAACGTCATCAGAGAGACAGAGGCCATACTCCCAACGGTATGTGCACTCGCCGAATGGGACCAGGAGAGCGTCAAGCCCATAGACATTCTTGTTCCAAGGGGGGCCAGCCGGAGAAGGAACGGCATCTGCATACGACATTCTTGGGGACGCGCACTGCCAGCAAATGCCATCGTCAGGCTTGATGAGGGAATCTACCTGTCGACTCCGGAGTTCGCTTTCCTGCAGATGGCGAACAGCCTTGATGAAATAGAGCTCGCACTCCTGGGTTGCAGCTTATGCGGCAGGTACTACCCCTGCGAGTGCGAGGCTGGGTTCGTGAAAAGACCACGCCTGACGACGATTAGAAGGCTTGACAGCTTTCTCTCCCAGTTCAAGAACGTGAAGAACGCGGCGAAAGCGCGCAGAGCCTTGCGGTGGGTGTTCGAGGAATCCAGATCGCCCATGGAAACCTCCACTGCCATACTGCTGTCTGCAAGCAGGAGGATGGGAGGGTATGGGCTTCCGAAGCCCATGCTCAACCAGACGGTTGAGCTCTCGGCACAATCATCCGCAGTCGCAGGAACCCCCTACTATGTGGTCGACCTCTATTACCCAAAACCCAATGTGGCGATCGAATACCTCGGAAAGCCCTACCACGAAGACGTCAATCGAGACGTTACGAGGGAGTATGTCCTTAAGAGCGAAGGTTGCACCCTATTCAACGTAACCATTACGCAAGTGATAACCAGCTCGCTCAGAAACCGCCTCGTGATGGACATCGCGCAGGCAATTGGATACCGTCTGCGAAAGAGCACCCCGGCAATAAGTGGGAAGAGGAACGCCCTCTTAAACAGGATTCTTCCCCACCCGTCCCAAGTCTTAAAGTCGGGAGAGGTCGTGTGGAAAAGCGCCTCATGGGCGTTGCCTCTGAGACTGCCGCGCTAAGCGCTTCCAACGCAAGCGAGGCACCACATAACGCCATCCGAAATCACTTCTCAATCTGCCGCGGCACCCATTCGAGGATTCCTCACGCCCGCAGTTGATCTTGATGCACGGGTCTTTTCGCATACGAAACAAGTTGTTGCACCCAGTCGACCACCGACGGCGAGGCGGCAGGCCATCGCTACCGAGTTCAGGTACATGCCCACATCCAAAAAGTCTCTGCACGCACCGCGGCTAATCTTACAGGGTTTCGCAAACTCGCAGCCGGTGCGTACCCGTTGGCTTCACGCCACTGCACACACCCGGGTCGACCTTGCAGAGTCGTGCGAACTCGGCGCGGGTGCGTGCCCGGGACCTCGGTCGCGCCGCACACACCCGACCCGACATTGCGGAATCGTGCGAACTCGGGCCGGGTGCGTTGCGCCCCTGGGGCCGCCGTGGCAGGAACCCCGTGGTGTGTGACCCCGTGATGGTTAAGCGTTTTATGGCTCGGGCAACCTACCTGCGATCATGCGGAATCGAACCAAGCGCGGGCGTAGCACACCCGTGGGATTCTTGCATTTCGCGAAGCACACCCGCGACTTCGTGGCACGGGGTCCCTCTTTGCGCAACGCACCGGGGTCGAGATTGCGGGGTCGCGCAAACTGGGGCCGGGTGTGTGCGGCGGCAGGTACGCACCCGCCACGACATTGCAGGATCCCGCGAACTGGGGCCGGGTGCGTGCCCGAGGCGCCGGCGCCCACACTCAAATTCCCACCTCTGCACCATGAATTAGCTGTGACCAAAGAAAAACATGCCCCAAACGATTGAAAACACCGCGCACGTCGGGGTAAAATCCCCCTTCGTAAGTAGGATTTACGCCGAGACCGCCACGACAGACACGCGACCGCCCCGGCACAGACAATTCGGAACTTCCCGAAGCAGAGAGAGGCGTCATGTCACAGCTACTCACCATCTCAGGGCTTTCCGCAGGTACGGACGAGAAGCCCATCCTCCATGGCATCGACCTTTCCGTGGGCGCGGGCGAGACCCACGTCCTCATGGGGCCAAACGGCGCAGGCAAGTCCACGCTCGGCCACGTGATCATGGGCGACCCCGTCTACAAGGTGACCGGCGGCACCATCTCCTTCGACGGCGAGGACATCACGGACAAGACCCCCGACAAGCGCTCGCTCGCCGGCATCTTCCTCAGCTACCAAGCTCCCGTCGAGGTCCCCGGCGTCCCCCTGTACAGCTTCCTGCGCACCATCACTCAGATGCGCCCGGAGCTCAAGACCACCGCGCGCAAGTTCCGTCAGCGCGTCGGCGAGATCTGCGACCAGCTCGACATGGACCAGGGCTTCCTCACGCGCGAGCTTAACGTCGGCTTCTCCGGCGGCGAGAAGAAGAAGGTCGAGATGCTCCAGCTCCTTCTCCTCCAGCCGAAGCTCGCCATCCTCGACGAGACCGACTCCGGACTGGACGTCGACGCCCTCTCCGTGGTCAGCCGCGGCATCGAGGCCTACCGTAAGGAGTGCGACGGCGCCCTGCTCATGATCACGCACAACACCCGCATCCTCGAGAAGCTCGACGTCGACAAGACCCACGTCATGGTCAAGGGCCACCTCGTCGCCGAGGGTCCCGCATCGCTCATCGACGACATCGACCAGAACGGCTTCGCCCGCTTCGAGCAGGCGCCCGCTGGCCAGAAGGTCGAGGCGTAGCAATGGCCGAGAAGAGCAAGAGGACCGAGGTCGAGGACGTCGACCGCTCCCTCTACGACTTCGTGAAGTCGGAGGAGGGATACGAGCGCTACGCCGACGGCCTCACGCCCGACATCGTGCGCTCCATCAGCGCCAAGAAGGACGAGCCCCAGTGGATGCTCGACATGCGCCTGAAGGCGCTCGAGATCTACCAGGACAAGCAGATGGCCCCCAACTGGGGACCCAGCATCGCCGGGCTCGACATGGACCACATCTCCACGTACGTCAGCCCCAAGACGAAGCAGGCCAAGGACTGGAACGACGTCCCCGCCGACATCAAGGACACGTTCGAGCGCCTCGGCATCCCCGAGGCCGAGCGCGAGTCCCTCGCGGGCGTCGGTGCCCAGTACGACTCCGAGATCGTGTACCACAACATGCGCGAGGAGGTCGCGAAGCAGGGCGTCGTCTACACCACGATCGAGGACGCGCTCCACGACCCCAAGTGGGAGCCCGTCGTGCACGAGTACTTCGGCACGCTCATCCCGCCCACCGACCACAAGTTCGCGGCGCTGCACTACGCCGTGTGGTCCGGCGGCTCGTTCGTGTACGTCCCCAAGGACGTGCACCTGGACTACCCGCTCCAGAGCTACTTCCGCCTCAACGCCCAGGGCGCCGGCCAGTTCGAGCACACGCTCATCATCGTCGAGCCCGGTGCGGACCTCCACTTCATCGAGGGCTGCTCCGCACCCAAGTACTACGAGGCGAACCTCCACGCCGGCGCGGTCGAGCTCTTCGTGAAGGACCACGCGCGCCTGCGCTACTCCACGATCGAGAACTGGTCCAAGAACATGTACAACCTCAACACCAAGCGCGCCACCGTCGGCGCCGACTCCAAGATGGAGTGGGTGTCGGGGTCGTTCGGCAGCCACGTCAGCTACCTCTACCCCACCACGATCCTCAAGGGCGACCGCGGCAGCTGCGAGTACACGGGCATCACGTTCTCCGGCGCCACGCAGGACCTCGACACCGGCTGCAAGTTCATCCTGCTTGGCAAGGACACTAACGTCTCCGCGGACGCGAAGTCCATCTCAAAGGACGGCGGCGTCAACACGTTCCGCTCGTCCGTCTTCGTCGGCAAGGACGCCCAGAACGCCCGCGCCACGGTCAGCTGCTCGTCGCTCATGCTCGACGACATCAGCCGGTCCGACACCATCCCGCAGATGGACATCCGCAACAACACCGCCCAGGTCGGCCACGAGGCCACCATCGGGCGCATCTCCGACGACACGGTCCTCTACCTCATGAGCCGCGGCTGCTCCGAGGCCGAGGCCAGGACCATGGTCGTCAACGGCTTCGCCGACCCGGTCTCCAAGGAGCTCCCGCTCGAGTACGCCGTCGAGATGAACAACCTGATCAAGATAGAGATGGAAGGGGCGATCGGCTAATGGCAGACAACACCAAGACGGAGCCCATGGTCACCCTCGAGCGCGTCAACACGCCGCCCGCGCAGACCTGGAACTACCTCAAGACCAACGACATCACCCTCACCGTCCCCAAGCTGTCCCGCAAGGGTGACGTCTACTTCGCGCTCCCCCGCCTGTTCGACAAGGTCGAGACCGGCATGGGCCCCAAGGTGACCGACTGGGTTACCTCCCAGGCCGCCGACGCCACCTACGTCGAGGTCAGGGCGGGCGAGAAGAACCATGCCCCCATCGTCGTGGACGTGGACTCCAACGCGTGCGTCGTCAGCGACTGCGGCGTCATGGTCCGCCACGACGCCGACGCCACCGTCGTCGTGGTCTCCCACGGCGCGGACGACGTCAAGCGCACCTCCGCCGCCCTCGTCAGGATCGTCGTCGAGTCCGGCGCGCGCCTCAGGCTCGTCGAGGTCGTCGCCGAGGGCGACGCCCACCAGCACCTCGAGTCCGTTGGCATCTCCGCGGACGAGGGCGCCACGGTCGAGGTCCGCCAGTTCTTCCTCGGGGCGGGCACCACGGCCGCGGGCATCTGCTGTGCGCTCAGGGGCGACGACGCCCGCGTCGACCTCCAGAGCCACTACCTCGGCCAGGGCACCCAGGTACTCGACATCAACCACGTCGTGCGCATGGCCGGCAAGAACGGCCGCGCGGACGTGCGCGAGTCCGGCATCCTCAACGACGCCGCGCACAAGTCGCTGCGCGCCACAATCGACCTCATCCACGGCGGCTCCGGCTCCAAGGGCAACGAGATCGAGTCCGTGCTCGTGAACGGAGACGACGTCGTCAACAAGACCATGCCCGTCATCCTGTGCGACGAGGACGACGTCCAGGGCAACCACGGCGCCACGATCGGCTCCGTCGACCCCCAGCAGATGGACTACCTCATGGGCCGCGGCCTCTCGCGCGAGCAGGCGCAGGACCTCTTCGTCCGTGCCCTGTTCGACGACGCCCTCATCGAGGCCGCCCATCCGCTCGCCCGCAAGGCCGTCTTCGAGCGCGCCGCGGCCACCCTCGGCCAGGAGGTCGCTTGCGACCTCATCGACACCCTCGGCATCGAGCTTCCCGCTAATGCCGAACCCACCGCACCCACTAGCAGGGAGGATGCAAGCAATGCTTAGCGAGCAGCAGCTCAAGGACATCGAGAAGAGCCCCTACAAGGCAGACTTCCCGCTCCTCTCCCAGAACCCGGACCTCACGTTCCTCGACAGCGCGGCCACGGCGCAGCGCCCCGGGGTCGTGCTCGACGCCATGCGCGAGTTCTACACCACCATGAACGCGAACCCGCTGCGCGGCCTGTACCGCCTCTCCGTCGAGGCGACGTCCGCAATCGACGAGGCCCGCAACAAAATCGCCCGCTTCATCGGCGCGGTGGACGAGAAGGGCAACCCCCAGGGCAGTCAGATCGTCTTCACGCGCAACGCGTCCGAGTCGCTGAACCTCGTCGCGAGGACCCTTGGTCCGAAGGTCGTGCTCGGCCCGGACGACGAGGTCGTCATCAGCATCATGGAGCACCACTCCAACCTGATCCCGTGGCAGCAGCTGTGCAGGCGCACGGGCGCAAAGCTCACCTACCTGCGCCCGAACGAGGACTTCCGCATCACGCCGGAGGAGGTCGCCGCCAAGATCGGTCCGCACACCAAGATCGTCTCCGTCACGCAGGTCTCCAACGTCCTCGGCGTCCAGAACGACGTCAAGGCCATCGCGCGCCGTGCGCACGAGGTCGGCGCGTACATGGTGGTCGACGGCGCGCAGTCCGTCCCCCACATCGCGGTCGACGTGAAAGACCTCGACTGCGACCTCCTGGCCTTCTCGGCACACAAGCTCGGCGGCCCCATGGGCATCGGCGTGCTGTGGGGAAAGCCCGAGGTGCTCGACGCCATGCCGCCGTTCCTCACGGGCGGCGAGATGATCGACGCCGTGACCGAGACGGATGCCGTATGGGCGCCGGTGCCCCAGAAGTTCGAGGCCGGCACGCAGGACGCGGCCGGCTCGTTCGCGACGGGCGTCGCGATCGACTACCTCACCGGCCACGGCATGGACGCGCTGGAGCGCCGCGAGCGCGAGCTCGCGACCTACCTGTGCGACTCGCTGGCGGCGCTGCCCTACGTCGACCTCATCGGCCCGGCGGACGGCAGCCGCCACGTGGGCGCGGTGGCGTTCAACGTGCGCGGCGTGCACCCGCACGACGTTGCGTCCATCCTGGACATGTCGCAGGTGTGCATCCGCGCCGGCCACCACTGCGCGCAGCCGCTGCTCAGCTACCTCAAGGTGGAGAACGGCGCCACGTGCCGCGCCAGCGTGGCCTTCTATAACGACAAGCAGGACGTCGACAGGCTCGTCGAGGGGCTGGACAGGGTCTGGTCTCTCTTCGGCGGTGCCGTCACGGGAAAGGCGTAACATGGACCGCTCTACTCCGGCGAGCCTCTACAACGCCCAGTTCATGGACCACGTGGCTCACCCAGACTACAAGTACCAGATGGACGACCCCACCCTCACGCACCACGGCGTGAACCCCTCCTGCGGGGACGAGCTCACGTTCTCCGTGCGCATCGGGGACGACGGCCGCATCGAGGAGGCCGCGTACCAGGGCCACGGCTGTGCCGTGAGCCAGGCCTCGGCCGACATGATGAGCGACCTCATGGTCGACAAGACTCCCCAGGAGGCCATCGAGCTCTGCCGGCTCTTCGGCCGCATGGTCCGCGGCGAGGAGACGGACGACTCCAAGCTCGCCGCCCTGGACGAGGCGGCCTCCCTCAAGGACGTGAGTCACATGCCTGCGCGCGTGAAGTGCGCGGAGCTCGCGTGGCGCACGCTCGAGGAGATGCTCCAGAACGGATCGGACAAGCCCGGCTCCACCGCCACGGCAAGCTGTGTCATGCCGCCCCACACCCACGACGGGCAGGAGTAGTCGCCATGGCCTCCATGTTCTCCACAAAGGGACGCTATGCCCTGCGCATCATGGGCGACCTCGCGACGCACCCCGGCTGGGTCTCGCTCGGCGACGTCGCCAAGCGCCAGGGCATATCGCGCAAGTACCTCGAGCAGGTGGTCTCGCTCATGCACAAGGCGGGCTTCGTGGAGAGCCTGCGCGGCAAGGGCGGCGGATATCGCCTCACGCGCGACCCCAGCCAGTACACGCTCGGCGCCATCCTGCGCGCCGCGGAGGGCTCGCTCGCGCCCGTCGACTGCCTGGACTGCACGAACGACCGCATCTGCCCGCAGTTCGAGACGTGCCCCACGGTCACCATGTGGCGCGACCTAGGCAAGGTCACGGCATCCTACCTCGACAGCAAGACGCTGCAGGACATCGTGGACCAGATGCGCGAGCGAGGCACCACGGGCGAGGAGCCCCACGGGCCCGGCCCCACGTCCTAGGCGCCCGCGCCCACGGCCTTTATGTCCCAGGGCACGGCCGAAAGGTAGTTGTGCGCCCCCATGCCCACGAGGTCATCTCCCTCGCCGCGCCTCACCGCATCGTCATAGGTGAGCGAGCCGCCGGTGGACAGGTCCACGAGCGCACGAAGCTCGCTGGTGCTCGAGACCCCGGTGTCGCCGGCGTTGCCGCTCGCCACGAGCCACGGCCAGTTCGTGGCCCACACCTCTACGTGCTGGCCGCCCAGGGTCTGGCTGAACACCAGGAAGTTGCCGATGTCGCCGGCGACGTCGGGCTCAGTCCCGTCCTCAAGCTCTAGCGACGCCAGCGCCCCCTTGTCGTGGTCGTCTCCCGCGGCCGGCGCGTATCCCTTGGGATAGACCTCCACCTCGTCCTCGTCCACGACCACGTCCACCTTGCCACGCCAATAGCTCGGCAGTGCAAACTGATAGCCTTCCGCACGGACCACGTAGGACGCGTCGCCCGTGGCGGCGTTGCCGCCGGCACCGCCGTCCTTCTCGTCCGCGCCAGAGTTCGCGCCAGAGCCCGCGTTGTCCGCGCCAGACGTGTCGGAGGCGTCGGACTTCCCCGCATCAGCCTTCGCTCCGCCCGTGGGCTTTGCGGACTTCTTGCCGTCGTCGGCCTTCTTCCGCACCGTCTGCGACGCGTCCGCGCCCGGCTCCGTGGCCGCGCGCGTCAGCGCGTATGAGCCAACGCCCACCACGGCAACAGCAAGCACGGCCACGAGCGCAATGAGCCACCTTGGCGTCGGCCTCTTCGCCGGCGTGGGCGTGGGTGCCGCCGGCGCATCCGGTGCGGGCGCCGTCAGGTCGCGGCCGCAGTTCGTGCAGAACTTCGCTCCGTCGGGAACGCTCTTCCCGCAGCTTGGACAGAACATCGCATCCTCCCAGGTCGTGGCCGTGAGGCGGCCTCCCGCCACGGTGCGGCGCACGGGCGCGGGGGCTTCCCCGCCTTCAGTATGGAAGAGGGAGGGCCCCCGGGCGGACGCGATTCGGCGTGCGGCGCGGCCGGCGCCTACACGCGCGAGCCAAACTCGTAGTAGAACATGGTGCGCAGGTCCGCAAGGTCCTTCTCCTGGGAGCCCTGGGCGTCGGACATCGCATGCCACGTGCCGTCGGGCGCCTGGTAGCCCAGCGAACTGACCTGCGGAACGACGGTGGTCGAGAAGAGCTCGGCCTTCTGGTAGCGGCTGAGCGGCGCGCCGATGGCGTTCATCAGGGTCGCGCCGAGGTTGGACGCGGAGACCGTCGCGTCGGCCGCAAACTGGTCGCGTCCCGCGACGTCGTAGTTTGCCCAGATCACGTAGCGCGTCTGGTACGTGTGCGCCGAGTGGCCGGGCTCCTCCTCGCCCGGGTACGACGCGTCGTTGTACGCCGGCGAGATGCCGGGCTGGTGGTCGCCAAAGAACACGAGCACGACGGGCTTGCCAATGTTGCGCAGGCGCTCCACGAACGCGCGCAGGTCCTCGTCGGACGCGCCAATGACCGAGAGGTACTCGTTCAGGTCGTCGTTGTTGCCCGCGCCCTCCACGTTGTAGCCCGTCAGGATGTCCGCCGGCGTGTTGCGCAGGTTGTAGCCGCCGTGGTTCTGCATGGTGACGTCGAGTATGAACTGCGGGCCGTCGCCCTTCTCCACAAGGTCGAGCACCTTGTCGTACGTGACGGAGTCGCGCACCCCCGCGTGGAGCGTGGGCGCGTCCCTCGGGAAGGAGTCGATGTCCAGGAAGCGGTCGAAGCCCAGCTCGCGGTAGGCCATGTTGCGGTTCCAGTTCGTGCCCAGGTTGGGATGGAGCGCGGTCGTCTTGTAGCCCAGCGCTTTGAACTGCCGCGCTAGGTTATCCACGCGGCCGAGGCTGTACGTCTGGTACGGGAAGACGTTTGCCGGCACGAAGCCCATGGATATGCCCGTCAGGAACTCGAACTCGCTGTTGCACGTACCGCCGCCGCGCACGGACACGTCGAGCGCGCCCTGCTGCAGCGAGTCCGTGAGACCGTATTTAAGGTACTGCGGCCCGTCGTAGCCGGCGGCCTTTATGTCCTCGAACACGGACATGTCCGAGAAGGACTCGTTCATCACGGCTATGACCGTGGGCTTGGCCTGGGCAAACTGCTGTTCCGCGGCCTTGCGGGCGTCCGTGTTGTTCTGGGCATCGAACTTGGCGGCGTAGCTCTTCTCGAGCCTCTTCGCGCGGGACTCGCGATAGTCCGCGGGGCGCCTGATCTGGGCCTCGCGCACGCCCATCACGAACGAGGGCAGGAAGCCGTACTGCTTGTAGCTGGCCACGCTGTCCCAGTAGCTTATGTTCACGCCAAACGCGGTGCGGTAGTTGGGCACGAGCACCAGCGCGAGCGTGGCGGCGCACGCCACGGCGCCGGCCGCCAGGTTCGTGGCGCAGCGCCGGCGCCACCACGGCACGTCGCGACGCGCGGGCGCCCATGGCACCAGGTAGCCGGCGAGCACGTACGCGACCATGGCGTACGTCGCCGCGACCGCCACGTCGTCCGTGAGGGTGAACGTGTAGCCGGAGCTCACCTCCGCCGCGGTGCCGAGCGCGTGAAGGTCGGAAAACGTGATGGCGGAGTTCCTGAACAGGATGACGAAGTACTCGGCTATGCCGATGACCAGGCACGCGACCGCAACGATCGCAGGGCCCGCACCATGGCCGAGCGAGAGGAAGTACGCCGTCACCACCACAAGCAGGACGATGGCGGCCTCCAGCAGGAAGTAGCGCGCCGCAAGGGATTCGATGGCATCGTTCGACGGGATCTCGATGGCAAGCGCGCTCAGGATGGAGATGGCGACCAGGATGACGACGGTGGCGCCGGCGTGCAGCGCCCTCAGGTTAGAGCGCAGAAACCGCGCGGCGCCGGCACCGTCGAGCCGCCGCAGCGAGTCTTCGTCCGAGGCGTCCGCGTCCTTCTCGCCCGCGGAGCGCGCGTCCGTACGCGCCCCCCAGGCCGAGGCGAGCGCCGCGAGCCGGTTTCGCACGAGCAGGAGCGCGATGCCCGCAAACGTGACGGCAGACAGCCGGTCGACGGAGTTCCCGCCCGTGAACAGGCCCTGGCTCACCATGGACTGCAGCGTGGCCAGAAGCGCGATGGGGACGACGGTCCACGCCACGACGCTGGGCTCGAGCACGCTCACGAGCGTGCGGACGTAGCCGCGCTGGCCGTCGTGACGTGCCGCCTCGCCCATGAGGCGACGCCTCCGGTTTGTGCGCACGAGCACGTCCGCGACGGAGTAGGCAACGACGAGCAGCACGCTCGAGAAGACGGTGGCGGAGAGGCTGGTTGGAAGGGAGGAGGTTCCGGGGTCGTTTGCGATCAAGGGTGGTTCCTAACGCGTGGACCGCCCGGGCAGCATCGCCCAGGCGGCAAGTCAGACGAAAAAGGGGCCAGCCCGGAGACTGACCCCTTAGAAGTGTAAAGGAATCTTAAGGAACGCAAAGACTCTTTACAAACGCGCTCCCGGCGAGGCGGAAGCCGCGCTATGCCCAGCCCTTGCCGTCGGAGCCGAAGTCCCTGATGAGGCCCTCGGCGGTCTCGACGATGGCGTCGAAGCCCGGCTTCAGGAACTTGCGCGGGTCGTAGTTCTTGCCCTCGAGGTCCTTGCCGCTCTCAACGTACTTGCGCATCGCAGAGTGGAAGGAGAGCTGGAGCTCGGTGTTGATGTTGATCTTGGCGACGCCCAGGGAGACGGCCTTCAGCACCTGCTCCTTGGGGATGCCGGAGCCACCGTGCAGGACGAGCGGCAGGTCGCCGGTCTTCTCCTGGATGGCGGCGAGCTGGTCGAAGTTCAGGCCCTTCCAGTCCGCGGGGTACGGGCCGTGGATGTTGCCGATGCCGCAGGCCAGGAAGTCGACGCCCAGGTTGGCGATGGCCTCGCACTGCGCGGGGTCGGCAAGCTCGCCCTCGGCCGTGACGCCGTCCTCGGTGCCGCCGATGCCGCCGACCTCGGCCTCGATGGAGAGACCCTTCTGGTGGGCAAGCTTCACGAGCTCCTTGGTGCGCTCGATGTTGGTCTCGAACTCGGGCTCGTGCGAGCCGTCGTACATGATGGAGGTGAAGCCGGCGTCGATGCACTTGAAGCAGTCCTCGTAGGAGCCATGGTCAAGGTGCAGGGCGACGGGGACGGTAATGTTCATGGACTCGACCATGTCGTGCACGACGTCGGACACGACCTTGAAACCCTTCTGCCACTTGGCAGCGCCCGAGGTGCACTGGATGATGACGGGGGACTGGGTCTCCTCCGCCGCGGTGAGGATGGAGCGGGTCCACTCGAGGTCGTTGGTGTTGAATGCCGCGATTCCGTAGTGACCGGCCTTTGCGGCCTTGAGCATGGGTGCAGCGTTGACGAGCATGTGTACCTCCATATGACGTGATGGACGTTCCCACTTAGGACATATTACAGCGAAATTACGGCCCCGTGTCGCAGGGCATGGCACCGTATGCAGATTTTGGTGGTAGACGCGCCCGGTTGACGCTAATTCGAATGCATTTCGTGAAGTTTGGCCCGCGGCGCGGGCGATGCCTATAGTCGGGTATCCAAGAGCTAGGCGGGCACCCGTTGCCGAGCCCGCCCGCGCTCCACGCAACGCGGTCGGCAACAAGAAGGAGACTTCCTAAGTGGCATTCGATCAGCAGGGTCGACAGGTCGACCAGACCATGTCCCAGGGCAGGACCTCCGTCTTTGGGACGCAGCGCTACCAGCAGCCCCAGGGCGTAACGCAGGGCCAAGGCACGCAGCGGTACCAGCCGTACGGGCAGGGCCAGGCGCAGCAGGGCCAGGCGCAGCCAGACGCGGGCGAGCCGCAGAAGAAGGGCGTCCTGAGCGAGTTCTCGGGGTCGGCCGTGATCGCGAGCGCGCTCGCGGCGGTCACGTCGTTTGCGCTGCAGTCCAAGATCGGACTCGCGGGCTCCATCATCGGCGTGGGCGTCGCCGCGGCGGCGACCACCATCGCGTCGCAGGTGTACAAGGGCATGCTCAGCGCGTCCGCGCAGAAGCTGAAGGACCTTTCGGACCAGGAACCCGCGACGGACGACGCATACGGCGTCACGCGCGACCTGCGCGCGAGCTCCGGCACCACGCAGGCGTGGGCGACGCCCGTGAGCCTGGATGACGCCGCGAGCGAGGCCGGCGTCGCGGACTCCGGCACGCCCATCGCGCCCCAGAGCGTGCGCGACGCGGCGCAGAGCCGCAAGGGCGCCCTCATGCGCAAGCGCATGGCCATCGTGATGGTGGTCGCGGCCGTCGCCGCGGTCCTGGTGTACGCGCTCATCGTGAACCTCGCGACCGCGGGCCAGGGCATCGGCAGCACGGAGCCCATCGTGGCGACGAGCAGCCAGGGCCAGGACGACCAGCAGTCGCAGGACGCAGACGCCAAGAAGGACAAGGACACGCAGTCGCAGCAGACGAAGGGCACGGCGGACGGCGCAGAGCAGGACGGCAAATCGTCCGGCACCACGTCCGGCTCGAAGGACTCCTCCGGCACCACCACGGGTGGCACCTCCGGCTCGAAGGACTCCTCCGGCACGAGCGGCACCTCGGGTGACAACGCCAATGGCACCTCCAATTCTGGCACGGGCGACTCCGGCACCGGCACGAGCGACGGCACCTCGGGCAACTCCGGAACGAGTGGCGACTCCGGCACAACGGGAGACTCCAACACGGGAACGACGGACTCCAAGGGCACGTCCGGCACCACCACGTCCGGAACGTCCGGCACAAGCGGCGCCACGACGACCACGAGCGGAAACTAGCGACGCGACCAAAGGCCAGCCGGCCGGCCGCACTTTCGATATAGTTAAATATATATAAGCGACCGACGGCACGCATGGGCAGCCGCCGGCATCGGGCGCCCGAGGGGGCGCCCGACGTATGGAAGGGAACCACATGGAACGACCGAACGCCTGGCTCGACTACACGGAGAAGCAGCTGCAAGACCTCGACCGCGTGTGCGAGGGCTACAAGCGCTTCATATCTGACAACAAGATAGAGCGCGAGGTGTGCGCCGCCTCCATCGAGCAGGCCCGCGCCGCCGGCTACCGCGACCTCGGGGAGCTCGTGGCCCAGGGCGTCGCCCTCAGGCCCGGCGACAAGGTGTACGCCTCGAACCACGGCAAGGGCGTGCTCCTGGTGCATCTTGGCACCGAGCCTCTGGAGAGCGGCCTCAACATCCTGGGCGCCCACATCGACTCGCCGCGCCTGGACGTGAAGCAGAACCCGCTGGACGAGAAGAACGAGCTCGTCACGCTCGACACCCACTACTACGGTGGCATCAAGAAGTACCAGTGGGTGGCCATCCCCCTCGCCATCCACGGCGTCGTGTGCAAGAAGGACGGCTCCACGGTGAGCGTGTGCGTGGGCGAGTCCGCGGACGACCCGGTGTTCTGCGTGTCCGACCTGCTCATCCACCTGTCGAAGGACCAGCTCTCCAAGACGGCGTCCGACGTGATCGAGGGCGAGCTGCTGGACGTGATCGTCGGCAACCGCCCCGTGAAGGTCGAGGGCGACGCGGGCGAGAAGGGCGAGGGAGGCGCCGCGAAGTCTGCCGTCAAGGCCGCGGTGCTCGAACTTCTCGCCCGCGAGCTGGGTATCGACGAGGAGGACCTCCTCTCCGCCGAGCTCGAGGTCGTGCCGGCGGGCCCGGCGCGCGACCTTGGCCTCGACCGCTCGCTCATCCTGGGCTACGGGCAGGACGACAGCTCGTGCGCCTACCCCAGCCTCGTTGCGCAGCTCGAGTGCGAGGCGCCGGAGCGCACCGCCGTCACAATCCTGGTTGACAAGGAGGAGATCGGGTCCGTCGGCGCGACGGGCATGACCAGCCGCTTCTTCGAGGACGCCATGGCCGAGGTCCTGGAGCTTGCCGGCGAGCGCGGCCCGCTTGCGCTTAGGCGCTGCCTGCGCAGGTCGCGCATGCTGAGCTCCGACGTGAGCGCCGCGTATGACCCGAGCTACGCGTCAGTGTTCGAGCCGAAGAACTCCTGCTACCTGGGACACGGCCTCACCTTCAACAAGTACACCGGCAGCCGCGGCAAGTCTGGCTCCAACGACGCGGACGCGGAGTACGTCGCGCTCATCCGCCGCTGCATGGACGATGCCGGCGTGCACTTCCAGACGGCGGAGCTCGGCAAGGTGGACGCGGGCGGTGGCGGCACGATCGCCTACATCCTGGCCAAGTACGGCATGGACGTGATCGACTGCGGCGTGCCGGTGCTGAGCATGCACGCGCCCTGGGAGGCCACGAGCAAGGCCGACGTGTACGAGGCCTACCGCGGCTACAAGGCGTTCCTGGGCCTCAGGTAGGGCCCGGCCGGGCGGCCGGGGCGCGACCCTGGCCGCCCGCGGGCGCCCACCCGTCAAGTTTCCTATCAATTGTCTGTTTATCCTGCTAGGCGCACATTCGCCACACGCTGCCCACCTATACTCGGGCCTATCTGTTTACTTGACGTCTACGGAGAATTATGTCTGCACTGAACATCCTGTTTGCCGCCGTGGCGTTCGCGACAGCCGCGGTGGTGGTCTGGCTTTGCGTGCGCTGGCACCGCCTGAGCAAGACCGAGGGCTACAAGAGGCTGTCCGCCCGCACGTACGCGTGGTGCCTCTCGTTCGCCATCATTCCCGTCGCGTTTGGCGTGCTGTGCCTGATGGACTACTACAAGGGCAGCCCGCTCGCGCCGTTTCTGCTTGCCGCGGCCACCATCATCTGCGCCATGGCGACGCTCCACCGCGAGAACGGCAAGACGTTCTTACGCACCGCGCGCGACTTCGTGAGTGCGTACGCGCCGTGGGACTCCCGCCCGCGCAAGATGCGCGCACCGCGCTTCCTGAGCGCGCCCGCCGCCCGCATCCGCAAGGCACACGCCGCCCGCAAGGCGCGCCGCGACGAGCGCCTCTCCGCGCGCGAGGCCTCCGACGGCAAGCCGTCCGCCGCACGCGCCTGGCTGCACGGCACGTTCGCGCCGTGGGCGAAGACCGACCTCGTGCGTCTGGCCGTCGCCGCCCTCTTCGCGTTCGTCTCGCTCGAGATCTGCTGGCACGTCAACCTGGTGTGGATGAACTTCCTCAGCCGCCTGATCGACTGGGCCATGGTCCTTCTTGCCATGGGCGCGATGTACTTCCTGTTCCAGCGTCGCAGCTGGGGCGCCATCGCCGTGGCCGTCGCGCTGTACGTCCTCGGCATCGTGGAGTACTTCGTCGTGGTGCTCAAGGGCTCCGTCATCCAGGCCGGTGACATCTACGCGCTCGGCACCGCGGCGGCCGTGTCCGACGGCCTCAAGTTCGACTTCGGTGGCACGGTGCTTCTAGGCGCCATCGCCCTCGACCTGTGCTTCCTCGCGCTCCAGCGCATCAGCCCCGTCGTGAGGCGCTCCGCCGTCGGCCTGGACTCCCCCGCCGATGCCAGCGAGGCAGCCGCTGCCGCACCCACCGACCCCTCCGCCACGGGCGAGAAGGACGCGGCCCCCTCCACCGCGACCGCGCCCTCGCGCCGCACCGGGCACAGGGTCCTCGGCGTCGTTCTGAACGTCCTTCTCGCCTGCGCCTGCGCCTTTGGCGCGTGGGGCACCACCCACGCCGCGTACGCGTGGACGCAGTTCTTGGGCACGAAGTTCTGGCAGCCGGTCGTGGCGTACTCCGACCACGGCTTCCTCACCAGCTTCTTCAGCATGTGGTACGGCATGCCCATCGAGGTGCCGCGCGGCTACTCGCAGCAGAAGGCCAAGACGATCGAGAAGAAGCTCGCCAAGCAGTACGACTCCTCCGACTCCGCAAAGACGTACGCGCGCGCGAAAGCGCAGTTTGACCAGGTAAAGCCCAGCGTCATCTTCGTGCAGAACGAGACGTTCTCGGACCTCTCCAAGTTCTACGACATCGCATACACCGGCTACACCGGACCGGAGTACTTCAACTCCATGAGCGACACCCTCTCGCGCGGCGTGCTGAACGTCTCCGTCGTGGGCGGAGGCACGTGCAACTCAGAGTTCGAGTTCCTCACAGGCAACTCCATGGCGTACGTGGGCACGGGCAAGTACCCGTACAACCTGTACAACTTCTCCAAGGTCAACAGCCTGGCCAAGCAGTTCAAGAGCATCGGCTACGGCACGGCCGCCATCCACCCCAACATCGCGTCCAACTGGAACCGCGACAAGGTGTACCCGCAGCTGGGCTTCGACCAGTTCCTGGACATCAACGACTTCCAGGGCGCGCCCGTGTTCCACAACGGCGTGACCGACCTCGCCACGTACCAGAAGATCCTGGAGCTGATCCAGAACTCCGACAAGCCCATGTTCATCGCGGACATCACCATGCAGAACCACACGGGCTACGACAAGAACAACATCCCGGCGGACCGCCTTACCAACTACCAGCTCAAGAACGTGAGCGCGTACGAAAACGCGGAGTTCAACGAGTACGTCTCGTGCATCAAGGCGTCCGACGAGGACCTGAAGGTGTTCATCCAGGCCCTGCGCCAGCTGAACAAGCCCGTGGTGCTCGTGTTCTACGGCGACCACCAGCCCAACATCAGCTCCAACTACCTCAACGACTCCGTGTACCCCAACGAGGACAAGAGCTCGCTCGCGCACCAGCTGCGCGCCTTCAAGACGCAGTACTTCATCTGGGCAAACTACGACGTGGCCGGCACGCCCGCAAAGAGCACCAACAAGGAGATGAGCATCGGCTACCTCAGCAGCTACATGATGGAGCTCATCGGCGCGCCGCTGAGCAACCACCAGAAGGCGAACCTCCAGACCATGCTCAAGATGCCGTTCCTCACCCTGATGGGCTACTCCGACACCAACGGCACGTGGCGCGAGTCCTCCACCGAGCTCACGGACCCGTCCATCAGCGGCGACTCCGCGGCGACGAAGGCCTACCGCAACCTCGACATGGTGCAGTACCTGGAGTTTGGCTCCAAGGTCAAGCACTAGCGAGAAGAGCGCGGGCCCGGTGCGGACACACGCCCGGCACCGGGGCACCCCGCACGCCCCACACGCCTCGCGCGCCTCGCGCTCTCGTGCACGACACGCAGCACACCCCGCATTCACGCACCCCGCACGCCACATGGCATGCGGGGTGCATCTTTGTGCAGCCGCTTTTCTCGGCGGCCGCCTGCATCCAGCCCTCCACGCCCTCGCTCTACCGCGCGGGGGCGTCCAGCCACCTCTTGCGACTCGCGAAGTTCCACACCATCACGACGGCGGTCGCAACCGCCTTCGACGCAGTCACCGCAAAAGCGGACTCGCCCAGAGCGGCCGTGCACGCCGCCATCACCACCTGATTGATGCCCAGGCCGATGACGGAGAGCACCACGAACAGCGCAAACTCCCGCCCACGGGACATTCCCTCCCGGTGCGTGAACACGTAGCGCATTGACGCCGCGTAGTTGAACACGAGCGACACCACATAGCTTGCAGCAGACGCGTACAGCACGGGAACGCCAGCCAGCTGCGACAGCGCCATGAGCACCGCGTAGTCCAGAAGCGTGGCAGCAACCCCCACGACGCCAAACCTTCCCACCTGCCTCGCGAGCCCCATGGCCCCTCCCCTCTTGGTGCCCCCCCCACTAAGAACGCGGGCGTTACGGCAACGGTAGCGCCCGCGGCTTATGCTGGCTTGAAGCGCCCAAGAGTGCGACAACGCTTGAGCGTATCTGAAGGCCGAGTGACCCTCAGCCCAGGAGCGAGAGCACTTCTCGCTTGCAGTCCAGAAACGCCGGGGTGAGGGCGAACTCCGCGGCAGAGACGTTGCCCGCGGGCCGCGGCACCGCGACCTCCGCCGCGATGGCGCTCGGCACGCCGGAGCGCGGGTCGCCGCGCAGCACGTAGATGCGGTCCGCCATGGTCGCGGCCTCGTCCACGTCGTGCGTGATCGCAAGCGACGCCATGCCCAGCTCGCGCGACATGCCGCAGTACCAGCTGCGCATGTCCGCGCGCGTCAGGGCGTCCAGCGCGCTGAACGGCTCGTCTAGAAGCGTCACGTCGTTTCCCATCAGGTACGTGCGAAGGAACGCCGCGCGCTGGCGCATGCCACCGGAAAGCTCGCTCGGCCACATGCGCTCCGTGCCAGAGAGGCCAAAGCGCTCGAACAGCGGCTCCGCCTTCGCGCGGGCCTCATGCACCGGCGTGCCCGCGATCACCAGCGGCAGGCACACGTTGTCCAGGATCCGCTTGCTTGGCAGCAGCAGGTCCTTCTGCAGCATGTAGCTCACGCGGCCCGGGCGGCCGGTCACGTCCTCGCCGTGCAGAAGGACGCGCCCCTCCAGCGGCTGGGTGAGGCCGGAAAGCGCGTGCAGGATCGTGGTCTTGCCGCAGCCGGAGCGGCCCACCAGGCAGACCACCTCGCCGGCGCCCACCGCAAGGCAGACGTCGCGCGCCACCACGTGCTCGCCCTCGTCCCAGCTCAGCGTCAGGTGGCGCGCCTCCAGCGCTGGCGCACCGTTGTCCGAAGACGTGGCCACTATGCCTCCAGGTAGTCCATGGTCCAGCCGGAGTTCACGTCCAGCTTGTTCTCGACCAGGTTCTTGTCGTTCAGCCACTCGAAGTACGCGTCCCAGCGCGACTTGTCGATCACGCCCCAGCTCTTCGCGTCGGCCTGGTACTGGTCTGCCAGGTACTTCGCGGATGCCTGCACCAGGTCGGCGGAAAGCTCCGGCGCGGCGTCCAGCAGGATGTCGCCCGCAGCCTTCGGGTGCTTGATGGCGTACTCGTAGCCGCGCTTCGCCGCGCGCACGAACGCCTTCACCACGTCGGGATACTTCTTCGCAAAGTCGTCGTTTGCCGCGATGACCGGGGTATAGAAGTCGAAAACCTTGTCCATGCTCACGAAGCTGAAGTAGTTGACGTCGTAGTGCTGGACCTTCGCGTTCTGCACCGCCCAGCCCTCGTACACCCACACGCAGTCGAACATGTTGGCCTTCAGGCCCGCGACCTCGTCGTCCACCTCGTACGGCACCATCTTCAGCTTGCTGAAGTCGCCGCCGTCGGACTCCATCACCTGCTTGATGGTCGCCTGCTCAACGGGCATGCTCCACGTGGCGTACGTGTGACCCTCCATCTTCTTGGCAGACGTGATGCCGTCGGCTTTGCGGCTCATGATGCCGGACGTGTTGTGCTGGATGATGGCGGCTACCGCCTCGATGGCCACGGGGTTCTTGGAGCTCAGGGCGTTTGCGATGTAGTCCTGGTAGCTCACGCCCATCTGCGCCTGGCCAGAGCCGATCATGGCCTCCGCCGTGCCGTCCGCCGGCTGCACCACCTTGACGGTGAGTCCCTCGTCCTTGAAGTAGCCCTTCGCCTGTGCCACGTAGATGCCCGTGTGGTTGGTGTTGGGGGTGTAGTCCAGGCAGAACGTGATCTTGCGCGCAGACTTCGGCGCGGACTTCGCGCTGGCGCCCTCCCCCGCGCTCGCGGACGCGTCGCCGGATTTGCCCTGGTACGCGCCGCAGCCGGCAAGCGTCGCCGCGGCGGCAAGGGCACCCGCCCCCTTGATGAAGCCGCGACGGCTCATGTCGCGCTCGAACGCCGCCTTGTGCTCCACAAACGTGTACGGGCGAGAAGAGCCGCGCATCTGGGCGGCATGCTGCTTGTTGAACATCAGTCTTCCTTTCTTTCGGCGCGCTTCCAGGGCATCGCGATGCGCTGGAGCCAGTCGACCAGCCCCATGAGTGCCAGCGACAGAACCGAGATCAGTATGATGACCGCGAACATGCGGTCGTATGCAAACGACTTGCGGACGCGCGTCATGTAGACGCCCAGCCCGCTGAACCCACCGAGCCACTCCGCGATGACCGCGCCCACGATGGCGTAGGTGGCGCTGATGCGGAGCCCGCTGAAGAACTGGTCCAGCGCGGCCGGCATCTTCACCTTCCAGAAGATCTGCCAGCGCGATGCCCGCATGGTGCGCATGAGGTCGATCAGGTCCGGGTCGACGGAGCGAAACCCTCCCACCAGGCTCACCGTGATGGGAAAGAACGTGGAGATGACCACCAGCACCACCTTCGGCGCAAGGCCGTATCCAAACCACAGCACCAGAAGCGGAGCGATGGCCACGGTCGGGATGGTCTGGCTCACGGTCACGATGGGGTCGAGCGCCAGGCTCACGGTCTGGAAGCGGTCCATCAAAACCGCGACCACAAAGCCCACGGCCGTGCCGATGACCAGGCCAAGCGCGGCCTCCGTCAGCGTCGCCGCGGAGTGCATCGCCAGAAGCGACGCATCGGCCGCCAACGCGTACACCACCTGCACGGGGCTGGGCAGCAGGAAGTTTGGCACGATGCCAAGCGCCACCACCGCCTGCCACACCGCAAGGATGCACGCCACCGTCAGCGTGGGCACCGCCACCCTGCGCCTGCGCGCGCGCCGCTCCCGGCGCTCGCGGGCACGGGCGCGCTCGCCTCCCGCCACGCCTTCCTGCCGAGAAGCGCCGTCCTTCTCGCCCGCCGACGTTGCCGTAGGCTCCGCCTTGGGCTCGCTGGAGTGGGAATCCACCTATGCCACCTCGGACTTCGCGTGCGAGAACTCGCTGTCCGTGGGATGGTACTTGCCGATCTTGTGGTCGGTCGACATCACGTCGCCGTCGGGGCGGTAGTCGATCTTCACGTACGTGGCCATCTTCTTGCAACCCGCCTTGGCACCCACGAGCTGGCAGTTCTTGACGATCTCCATGCAGGTGTCGTAGTCGGCCTCGATGGCGGTCTCGAACGGCCCCACAAAGTAGTCCACGCCCGTGGAGTCGATGTAGGCGATCACCGCGTCGACCACGCGGCAGACCTCGTCGTCGGTCGTGGCGTCCATGGGCAGAAACTGGATTGCGACGGAGCAGTTCATGTGCTCTCCCTTCCGGGCACCAAAAAGGCACCCACGTATCCGTAGGTGCCCGAACATGCGGTGCTCTGGTCCCTACGCCGGCATTACCCGGATCAGGTTATTGGGTCAGGGCCGCGTTGGGCCCATTCTCAGCCAGCGTGCGCCAGCTCCCCTGTCGTGTAGCTATGGTAGCACTCATCCCCCTCCGCCGCGACACCACGTCGCGTCATCATCACGGCTCGTGGCGCTCGGGAAAACGGCAGGTGTCGCGCAGCACGCACATGAACTCTTTCGTCATCGGCATGTACGTGGCCTCGAAGCGGCCCTGGGCAAAGCCGCAGGTATCCTCCAGATAACCCGTGACGCTTGCATACTCCCTCAAACTGGCGCACGGACTTGCCCTCGCGGGAATCAATAAGGTCGCCCACCAGGTGGAGGACGTCCTCTGGCGAGGCAGTCTCGACGTCAGAGACGGCTCCCCCTATAACGTTGGAGAACTTCTTGAACTCCCCAACAGACATGACAGGATTCGCGGCATACGCGGTGCCGCTCTTCAGAATGCGATGCATTGCGCGCAGATAGTCTGGGCTCAATGGCTCGTCCCAGGTATCCAGAACATGGTCGAACGCTCGAAAGTGGTTTCGCGCCTCCACGATGTCGTCCACCGCCGCAGTGCCCGAGAACGTTGCCCTGTCAAAAATCTGAACCGTCTGGTCATGAGTCAGGGTCGAGCCCTCGATATGGTTCGAGTTATAGGCAAAATCGCACTGGCAGGCCTTATAGACATTGCCGTCTATATGGTGGTCACGTTGGAAAACAAGCGCCTCAAGCAGCGTCCGGTCCATCCCGCTCCTCATCACGATTCGCACAAGCAGAGTAGCAACAGACAACTCTGATAAGTCTAACGAAACACGCAAGGCAGCCATCCCACTACGCGAGAAGAACAGCCGCCTCGACCGCCGCTGCATCCCAACCGCACCTACCTGACGTGCAGCACGGCGTCGCCCTCGCCCGCGCGCTCCACCTCCCAGCGGGTGCCCGTCGCCGCGTCCAGCAGTGCCGCGTCGTGCGACACAAGCAGCAGCGCCCCCGGGAATCCCGCGAGCAGTTCCTGAAGCGCCTGCGTGGAGTGCAGGTCCAGGTGGTTCGTGGGCTCGTCCATCACGATGAGCGCCGGCTTGCCAAGCATGCCAAGCGCGAGCATCAGCTTGCGCAGCTCGCCGGGGCTCGGCTCTCCGCCCTCGAGCAGGCGCGCCGGGTCGGAGTTCAGCCGCGCCACGATGCCAAGCACGAAGCCACGCTCGTCTGGCAAGAGCTCGCCCAGTCGCACCAGCGCGCCACGGCGCTCCGCCTCCGTCGGCTCCTGCGGCACGTAGCAGCACGGCACGTCAGGATCGAGCCTCGCCATCACATGGCGCACGAGCGTCGTCTTGCCGCTGCCGTTTGCGCCCACAAGGGCCACGTGCTCCGTGTTGCCAATGGTCAGAGCGGGTACGCGCAGCACGGGTCCTGCCTCGCCAGTCGTCGCGCCGTCTTCCCGCACGCCGCCGGAGGACTCGTCGCCAGCGGACGCACCGGCAGCGGACACAGCACCGCCGTCAAGCGGAAGCGCACCCGCCGCAGCGCGAAACAGCACCTTGCGCGCGCTGGGCTGCACGTCCATCCACACGCTGCCGTCGTAGCGTCGCTCCACAAACGTCGCCTCCGCCGCACGCTCCGCGCGCTCCAGGCGCGCAGCCGCCACGGCGCGGGACCGTCCCGCAATCCCGTCCTTGCCGGTAACCACGGCGCGCCCGATCTTCTCGCGCGTGTCATGGTCACGGGGGTCCACACCGCGAAGGCTCCGCCGCGACGCAGACTGCTCCGCCCGCTGGCGCCGGCGCTCCGCCTCTCGACGGATGCGCGCGGCCTCCGCCCGTGCGACGTCGCGGGCATGGGAGGCCTCGGCGCGCTCGCGCTCCTCCTGGGCGGCGCCCTCGCTCCACGTGCCCGGGCGCATGACGGCGCCGCGCGGCCCCATGAACAGGCAGCGCCGACACAGCCCGTCCAGCAGCTCGCGGTCGTGCGAAATCAGGAGCCCGATGCCGCGAAACTCCGCGAGCGCGCCCATGATCGCGCGACGCGTGGGAGCGTCCACGTGGTTGGTGGGCTCGTCCATCACCAGCAGGTCCGGGCGCTCCCACAGCGCCACGGCAACCTGCAGGCGCTTTCGCTGGCCGCCGGAAAGCTCGTCAAAGCGCCACGGCCAATCGTCCTGCACGCCCAGGCGCGCACGCAGGCGCACGGCGTCCGCGGCATAGTCGCACGCGAACTCCGTCAGGCGCGCGGGCGCCACGTTCGCGTCCTGCTCGCACATCGCGCACACCGGCCCGTGCGTGAGCGTGCCCTCGCTCGGCGCAAGCTGCCCGCACACCACGCGCGCGAGCGTGGTCTTGCCGCAGCCGTTGTCGCCCACGATGCCACACCACCCCGGCGCCAGCGCAAGGGTAATGCCAGAGAGCACGGGCTGTGCCGCACCGGGATACGTATAGCCAATGTTGGTGAGATTCATCTGCAAGGTAGGCCTCCTCACGAGGCCGACCGCCGGGTGCAAGCGCGTCATCTCGCCTACGCGGGCGAGAAGGACGTGCGTGCCAAGGAGAGCGGCTGTGCGCGATGCGCGGCACCCAGCGGACCGGCGTTGCCAATCCAATACGTGTTTGGGCGCCCGATGCGGGCATCGCTAGATGAGCAAGCTCTTCTCCCCTCCTGACCGGCGCTTGCCAAAGGCGCCGGCAACTTCACAAGCGACGCGATTCTAGCACATGTCTGCGCGGTATGCGGCGCTTCTGGGCTATAATCGTGGCGTCAATGAGCTGCCCCGCGGCGTAAGTCCAATTGATGGCCACGCCGCCCAGCCCTGACGTCCGCGCACGCCGCGCGCTGCCCCCTGCTGGACGGTCACCTCGATCCGTCTGGAGGGATTTTCTTGCACAAATCTGCAAACTCGCCAACCGTCGCACCCGCTAAGACAGCCGCCACGCCCGCACGGCTGTGGACGCGCGACCTGGTGCTCATCATCCTCGTGAACCTCTGCGTGTTCACCAACCACATCATGAGCCTCTCGACCTTCCCGTTCTACATCAAGAGCCTTGGCGGGACGGAGGCGGCCGCCGGCATGTGCGCCGCGGCGTTTTCGCTGGTAGCCGTGGTCGCGAGGCCGTTCGTGGGCTGGTGGCTGGACAACGGGGCCAGGCGCGTCGTCCTCGTGACCGGACTCGTGCTCATGGGACTGGCACCCTTGGGCTACGTGTTCGTGCCCGCGCTCAGCGCGGCCATCGCAATCCGCATGCTGCACGGCGTGGGGCTTTCGTTCTCGAACTCGACCACCGCGACCGTCGCGTCGGACGTGATCTGCCGCCCGCGCTTTGCCGAGGGCATGGGCTACTTTGGCATGGCGACGGCGCTGGCATCGGCCATCGCGCCGGCCCTGGGCCTCTCGCTCATGGAGGGACTTGGCTTCAAGGCGCTCTATGCGGCGGCCGCCGCAATCGCCGCAGCCGGCCTCGTGCTCTTCTCGCTCGTGCGCGCCCCAAGGCCAAGCGTCCCCAGAAAGCCGCTTGACCTGCGCACCATCATCAACCGGGACGCGCTTCCCGCCACGGTCACCATGCTCGTGTTCATGTTCACGTTTGGCGCGCTGGAGAACTTCGTCGCGATCTTCGCGGCGCAGAGGTCGCTGCCGTCCGGCTCGATCTACTTCCTGGTGATGTCCGCGATGCTGCTTCTGGTGCGCATTACGCTGGGCATGCTCGTGGACCGGCGCGGCGAGGCGTTCTTTGTGTACACGTGCAACGCGGCGATGCTCGTGGCGTTTCTGCTGCTTGCGATGGCGCCCAACGTCGTGACGTACGTGGCCTCCGCGGCGCTCGCCGGTTACGCGTTTGGCGGGCTGGAGCCGTCTCTGCAGTCCATGGCAGTACACACCGCAACAAGCCAGACGCGCGGCTCGGCCAACTCCACGTTTCTGTGCGGGTACGACATCGGCTACGGCCTGGGCGGAGGCGTCGCGGGCGCGCTCATCACGGGCGTGGGGTACTCCGCCATGTGGGCCACCATGTCACTTGCCTGCGTCGCAAGCGTCGCGGTGTACATCGCGTGGGCGAGAAAATCCGACACGTCGTTCTCGAAGGCGCTCTCTGGCAGGTAGTTGCAGTCGCAGGCGGCCGTGGCCGCAGGTAGTTTGCCGCCAGTCGTCGCAATCGGCTGGCCGGCGGCGGCGTGGCATGCCTGCGCCTGACGGCGCGAGCCTGCCCCAGCATCGTCGCGTCATCCCTCGAGCAGTCGCCTGCCGTCCGCGCTCAGCTCGAAACGCAAGGGGCGGCCACCTACCTGGCTCACCAGGCTCTTCTCCACCAGAGACCCAAGGTGTTTCCGCGTGGACTGGCGTCCCATGCGCATATACGCCGTCGCCTCATCCAACTGGATGGCTGGGAACGCGGCAAAGAGGTCGTGTTGGACCAGAAGATACAGAAGCTCGCTCTCCCTTTCGGTCAGGGCAAGGTCCGAGCCCGCGCGGCCCAGGAGGTCGTGGCACTCGCCAAGCCTCTGGCTCTTCTCCCCCAGGTCCGCGATCAGGCGGTCTTGGACACTCGAAACGTACTCGAGCATCTGGATCAGGAACGGTGTGAGCTCGCCGTGGTTCATGGGCGCCTCTACGTCCTGGAAGGCCTTGTAGTAGGGACTCCTGTTTTCCGCAATCTCGCGCGAAAGGGAAAGCGAAGTGAGCGCCGAAAGGGGCTCGCTCAGGTACAGCGCGAGCAGATAGCGGCCAGTCCGCCCGTTCCCGTCGTAGAACGGGTGGATGTACTCGAACATGAAGTGCGATGCGATGGCAGAGTACAGCTGCGGCACATCCGGTGAGGCCGTGAACGCAAGCATGGCGCCAAGACCCGCCACGATTTCGGCCTCGGTCTGGGCGCCCTCGTGAATCGGGTTTCCCCTCTTGCCTATGACCTCCACGCCGGACCGCCTGAAGAGCCTGCCGTCCGGCGCGTTCTTGCCAAGGTCCTCCCCCGCCATGACCTGGTCGTATATCGCACGGATGTCCTCGGGGGATTGCGGCGGCATGGCATTACCGTCCGAGAGCCCCAGATACAGCTTCGCAAGCTCGCGAAACCTCTTCTGGCCCATGTGTTCGGACGCGGGCGACGACTCCAGAAGCTCGTTTATCTGCTTGCGCGTGCTACGGATACCCTCCAAGTCGTTTGTGCCCACGACCTCGTCAATAACGAGGCTGCGCACCAGCGCGCCGCGCGCGATTGGGGGGATGGCCGTCTGCAGGCTTTGCACGACGCGCTCCTTGCGAAGCACCTGCTCGCTGAGGACGGAGAGCTCGTGCGGAAGCGCGATGAAGAGCTCGCCCGTGGCAGTGTGCATTCCCGTCCTGAACGTGGAATCCGCGCGCATGCGCTCCGCGGCCAGGCGCTCGTTGTTGGCAAACCTGTCGCTGCTCGCATCCATGTAGAGCAGCTTCATGAGTGATTTGTATGCCACGTCGCACCCCCTAAAGCATAGATATGTCCATAAACTATATCTTAGGAAGTCTCATCTGCATTCTTATTTGTACAAATCGGCATATTTTACAAATATGAGAAGAATGCTGACTCCGTATTTAACGTTTCTCTCGCTAAATGCAAACACGGAGCCAGCACCCCGAGAATCACCCATTCTAGATCTCCCGAAAAGCTCGTTCCTCAAATAGCGAACGGTTCGTTCCCTAAATTACGAACGACTCATTCCCTAAATTGCGGACACTACGCTCCTCAAACCCCAACCACGGCCCTCGGACATGGTGGCGTCACGGGAACCATGGCCGCGCGCGAAATCTCAGCCCTAAATCTTGTCCCTAAACCCCGGCAGCAACCTCAGTGCGCGGGTCAGCACGACGGAGCCCAGCACGCCCGCCACAAAGATGCCCGCCTGCAGCGCGGGGACGGAAAGCGCCCGGTAGTCAATAAACCAAATCGCCAGGTGGCCAAAGAGCGGGTGCATCAGGTAGATGCCAAAGCTGTCCCTCGCAAGCGCACGGGCCACGGGATGGCGCTCCATCGGCACGTCGAGCATCCTGCGCAGCAGCAGGAACACGAGCAGCGCGTACGGCATGACAACGCCATACTGGGGAAGCGACAGCACGCCCGCAAGGGAGCCCGCAGACAGCGCGTTTGGCAGGCACGCGAGCACGAGCGACGCAAGGCCGGCCGCCACGACGCGCCAGTCAAGCTCAAGGTAGTTGTAGGCATAGTAGCCCGCTAGGTAGTATGCGACGGACGCGTCCAGCGTCACAAAGCGGTACAGTCTCACGCCCAGCACAAGGTTCGCCGCAGGCACCAGCGCAAGCAGCGCCCACGCCAAGAGCACGACAAGTCCCAGCTCGCGCCGGCCGGCATCCCGCACAAACGGCCGCAGCACGGGCGTGAGCAGGTACAGCCCGATGAGCGCGTACAGGTACCACAGGTGGTCCCAGGACTTCCCCTCCAGAAGGTGCATGAGGGACGTCCCCACCATGGGCGGCGTCAGCGCATACGTACCCGCAGGGCCGGGATTCTTCGCGACGGTCTCCATAAGGCAGAACGCAAACCCAACCGTCAGCAGGACGAACGCCATCCGCCAGATGTAGCGCCCCACCTTGCGAAGGGGCATTTCTCGCCCAGGGTCCAGAATCAGCGCGCCGGACATCATGAAGAACACCGGCACCGCCCAGCGGGCAAGCGGAATCTGCACGATGCCCTCGACCCAAAAAAGCGTTGGATGCGCGGCGGCAAGCCCGGGCGCCAGCTCAGTCGCGCGCATCGCGTGCAATGCGACGATGGCGAGGGCCCCCAAGGCCCTCGCCCACTCAAACCAGTCGATTGTCCGCCTGCCCGTCAAGCCAAGACCGTCGCGTCCGCGCTAGAAGGGCGGCTACTCGCCCTTGTAAGCCTTCATGAACTTCTCCACCTCCGCGAACGTGGGCATCGCGGCCTGCGCGCCCACCTTCGTCACGCAGAGGGCCGCGGCGGCGGAGGCGTACACCATGCTCTCCTGGATGTCGCCGCCAAAGCAGAGGTGGGCCGCCAGTTCGCCCACGTACGCGTCGCCCGCGCCCGTGGTGTCCACGGTCTCGACGGAGAAGCATGGCACCTTGACCATCTTGTCGTCCACCAGCGTGACCGATCCGCGACGGCCGAGCGTGATGACGGCGTGCCCCACGCCGCGACGCTCGAAGAAGCGCAGCGCCTTCTCGCGCGAGGCGTCGTCCATGCAGCTGATGCCGCTCAGGAACTCGCACTCGCCCTCGTTGATGCACAGGACGTCCAGCGCCTGGTACACCTCCTCCGGGATGCTGCGCGCCGGCGTCGCGTTCAGGATGGTGAACAGCCCATTGCGCTTAGCGCACAGGATGGACTGCATCGTGGCCTCGAGATCGCAGCCCAGCTGGCACAAGAAGACGTTGTCCTTGCCCGCAAGGCCGTGGATGGCGGCGCGCACCTCCTTGTACGTGATGGTGGCGTTCGCGCCCGGGTCGTACACGGCACGGTTGTCGCCCTCGCCGCGCATCACCAGGCCGATTCCCGTGTGCTCGTCCGCAGAGAGGCTCACGTTCGAGCAGATCACGCCGTGCCGCGCGAGCGACGCCATGAGCTCGCGGCCATAGGCGTCGTCTCCCACCTTGCCCACCATGAACGTGTCCGCGCCCATCCTGGAGCACATCACGGCCTGGTTTCCGCCCATGCCGCCGGGCGTGGTCAGGAAGTCGCTGCCCACGGCGGTCTCTCCCCTGTGCGGAATGGCGCGACACTTAACGGACATGTCCATGCTCAAGCTACCGAAGACGATGACCTTCTCCATGCTCACTCCTCTACCTCGCCCGCCATCAGGCGGTCGTACATTACCTTGTTGGCCGCAAGCTCCTCCGCGTCGTCCAGGGGCTCCAGCTCACCACTACCATACTTCCTCTGCAGTGCGCGCGCTATCAGGTAATCCGCGACGCCCGGGTTCTTGGGCAGGAGCGGCCCGTGCACGTACGTGCCCACGACGTTCTTGTACAGGCAGCCCTCGTAGCCGGACTCGCCGTCGTTCCCGTGGCCGTACAGCACCTTGCCCATCGGCTCCACGCCCGGCCCCAGGTGCGTGCGGCCGCCGTGGTTCTCGTAGCCCACGATGGGCTGCGGGCTAATGCGGCTCTCCACCGCGATGTTGCCTATCAGCCGGGGCTCGCCCCGGTCCGTGTACAGGTCCACGAGCTCGAGCCCCGGGACCTTCTCGTCCCCCATGAGGTAACTCTCGCCCAGCAGCTGGTAGCCTCCGCAGACGGCGCCCAGCACGCCGCCGTCCTCCACGTACGCCTTCAGCTCCGCCTGCTCCGCCAGAAGCTTGTCGCACACGATCTTCTGCTCGCGGTCCGAGCCTCCGCCAATGAAGACGATGTCCACGCCCGAGAAGGACGGGCGGTCGTCCACGTGGACCTCCATCACCTGCGGCTCTATGCCGCGCCAGGCCATGCGGCTCTTGAGGACGAGTATGTTTCCCGAGTCGCCGTACAGGTTCAAGAGCTCCGGGTACAGGTGGGCGATTCGCAGGGTCCTGCCGCTAGTCATGACGCTCACCCATCCTCTCGAGCTCGGCCTTCGCCGGCCAGAGCGCGCTGTAGTTCGTGAGCACGTACAGCGGGCACGCCAGCCCCATGTCGCTGACGCGGCCCAGCGCGTCACCCACGCTGCCCGCGATGTCAGCCTTGATGCCGGCGTACTTCAGGCGCACCTGCACGTCGTTCGCACGGTGCCCGCCGCAGACCACGCGGATGTGCTCCGCCGCCAGCCGCTCGAAGTCAACGTCCCAGATCCAGCTGATGTCCTTGCCGTCGTTGAAATCGTCGTTTATCACGAAGTACGCCGCCTTCTCGCGGTCGTCCGCAAGCAGGAGCGAAATGTTCTGGTTGAAGCCGGTGGGGTTCTTCGCAAGGTTCAGCACCACCTCGCGACCGCCCACCTCAAAGTGCTGCAGGCGCCCGTTTTCCGGGTGGTAGCCGTCGAGCGTCCGCTGGAACTGCTCGCCCGTCACGCCCGCAAGCGATGCCGCGGCAAACGCGGCCAGCAGGTTGTACGCCATGTACACGCCGCCAAAGCCCGCCCTCAGGTGGACCTTGCCGTCCAGCCCCAGGCCCTCGACGTCAAACGACACGCCGGTGCGGTCAACGCGCACGCCCGTCGCCCTGAAGTCAAGCTCCGGGCGCTCGAAGTCGCCGTTCGGGCAGCGGAACTTGCCCAGCTGCGCGTACGAGCGCCACTCGTACTCAAGCTCGGCGCCGCACACCTGGCAGAAGCGCGCCTCCGGCACGCGGTCCGCCGGCAGGTGCAGGTCCTCGTCCACGCCAAACGCGAGCACCTTGGTGCCCGCCTGCGCCGCGCGCCGCGCCACGCCCATGCTCAGCGGGTCGTCGCCACACACAAGCAGCGTCGTCTCCGGGGACGACCCCAGCGCCCGCACGATCGTGTCCTGCACGTGGTCGATCTCTCCCGCACGGTCCAGCTGGTCGCGAAACAGGTTCAGCAGCACCAGGTAGCGCGGGCGCAGGTTCGGCAGTATGTGCACCGTGGAAAGCTCGTCCGCCTCCATCACGGCCCAGTCCGCACGCTTCCCGGGGAGAAGGGCAGACGTCACGCCCGCGGCCATGTTCGCGCCCGCGCGGTTGCACAGCACGGTGCTGCCGGCAGCCTCTATGGAGGACGCCAGCACGTTGTTCGTGGTGGTCTTGCCGTTCGTACCGCATACCACGATGGCGCCCTTGCGCAGCTTGTGCGAGAGCTCGCCCATCAGGCTGGGGTCGATGCCCAGGGCAATGCGCCCCGGCAGCTGCGATGCGCTGCGGTGCAGGACGCTGCTCAGTCCCCAGTGGAAAAGCCGCCCCGCACCCACGGCAACGGCCGACCTTGCCCCCACGGCTACTCCGCCGCCTCGTCGCCGGCGGCGGTCGCGGCCTCGGCAGCCTCCGCCAGGGCCTTGTCCTCGGCAACCTTCTCGGCCTTGTTGCGCGCGGCGACCTCGTCGGCCGTCAGCACGTCCTCGATGCGCAGGTTCACTCCTGCGACGGAAAGCCCCGTCATGCCCGTGACGTTCTTCACGACGGCCTTCTTCACGTCCTCGAACACCTGCGGGGCGTACGCACCGTACTCAATCAGCACGCTTATGTTCACGCGCACAGACGCGTCCGGCGTCACCTCCACGCTCACGCCCTTGCGCGAGTCGCTCACGCCGATCACGTCCTGCACGCGGTTGAGCCAGCCGCCCTTCATACCGATGACGCCCGGCACGTCGTGCATCGCGATGGCCACGATCTTCTCGATCACGCCGTTGCTGAACGTGAGCGAGTCCTCGCCGTCCAAGTCCTCCTCGGCCGCAGCCTCGGCCTGCTCCTGTGCGGCGTCCTGGCTCGCCTCCACGCTCGCAACTATGGTCTCGGGCTCCTCGCCGGCCTCCGGCGCCTCCCCTGCCGCAGAGTCATCGCCCGCGGTAGCGACATCCGCCGCCGAATCGTCACTCGTCTCGTAGTCGGCTACGGCGGCGTCCTCCGCAGGCTTCGCCTCGCCAAACTTCCTGGAATTCCTCTTGTTGGACATTGCCCTCTCCTCTCGGACGGGTCGTTCCGTATCGGTCGCCGGCGCGCGCCGGCCTCGGTCTTTACTACTCGCCGTCGTTGCCAAAGAACTTGCGGACGGCCTTCACCACGGTCGGGTTCCCGTCCAGGTACTGCCCAATGGCCACGCCCACCAGTACGCACAGCAGCACAAAGAGCGTCCGCAAGAAGCCGATGGCAAACACCAGCACCGCAACAATCAGCCCGCAGATGCCGCCGAACACCGCGTTCTCGTGCCCGGGAAAGTTGCCAGAAAGCCATGCCGCAGTCGCCTCGCGCGCATGCGAGAAGGGATTGCCCCCTTTGCCGCCGGCCCCGCCGTTGGCAGCGCTTCCGCCTGCGGTCGCTCCGTTGGCACGCTCGTCCTTCTCGCCCTCTATTGTGAGCCTGGGCTTGGTGTCCGTCATGCTCTACTCCTCCCCCGTGGTCTCGCTGTCCTTGCCGGCATAGCGGGCCATGGGAACCGTGATCTCGGATCCCTCGACTTCTGGCGCATCGTTGTTAGATTTCGCATCGCCCTCAGCCGGAGCTGACGCCGGCGTCGACGGCGTTGCGTCGGACGCAGCATCCGTACCGTCGCCCGCAGCCTCCGGCTCCTTCTCGGCAGCGCCATCCGCCGGCGAATCAGCCGCCGCCGTCGCAGCCTCGACAGGACCGTCGTCGCCACTTGAGTCGGCAGCCACGGTTGCAGCCGTGTAATCGACGGTGCTCGAGGAACTCGCACCCAGGTCGCTGGCCGCAAACGCGTAGTCGTCGGCCGGGGCCGAGGTCGGGGCGTACTCCGCAGCATTCAGGAACTCCAGGTCCACGCTGTCCACGTTGTCGCCGCACACGGTCGTGAGGCCGGCAACCAAGCGGTCGTGCAGGTCCTTGCCCGCTGCCACGGTGTCCACCGTCATCAGTGGCTGCACGCGGGCAGCCACGCGGACGTGCCCACGCTTCTTGGCCCAGACGCTCACGCGCTTGGCGGTGTAGACGCCGTCCTCCTCGATCACGTGCGTCGCCTGCGACGCGATGGCGTCGCGCGTCACGGTGATCTGGTCGCCGCCCTCCTTCGCCACGATGACGGTCTTGCGGTTGCGCTTGAAGACGGACCTCAGCAGGCAGATCAGGCACCCTAGTGCCGTGACCAGCACCAGCGCCTCCACGGCGATGTAGTACTCGTCCACCCCTAGAAGGGCCGTGGCCTCGCTGGTCCACGGGCCAAACCACGGCAGGACCAAGGCCGTCAGGGCCAGAAGTCCGGCCAGGCCAAACACAAACAGGCAGAGCCGCTTGAAGAACCCCATAAGACACCTTCCGCACGTACGCCACCCGGCCAATCGAGTCGCTTCCTAGTAGGATACCCCAATGCGACGCACGCAAGCATCCTCCGCATGATGCCAAGACGAATGCGGTACCCACCCACAGGAGCAGGCACCGCACAACGCGTCAGATTCCAAATCCTACCCAAAGATCCTGATGACGCCCCTCGGAGTGCCATACGCCCAGACACTCGATATTCTCACGCTCTGGCCAAACCCCGGCGCCTCGATGATACGGTCACCACCAATATAGATGGCGATATGCCCGTTCCAAGAAATGAGGTCGCCCTTTTGACGCGCACCGATACCAAGGTGCATGCCCTTCCCGCCGTTCCAGAAGTTGTTGGCGTCATGGCTGTGCCAACCATTGTTTCCCGTGGCATAGTGGGCGTACGGGTTGAAGTCGTACGCCCCGGTACCCAGTCCAAGGTTCATGCCGCAAGCATATGCGCACTGCATGACCAAGCCAACGCAGTCCACACCCACACCCGGAGCGCATGCATAGTTCCAGCGATACGGCGTACCCAGATAGTCGTATGCACGCCGTACGAAGGCGTTGATAACCTGGTCACGGGTGTCTTCGATACCCACCGACGACGGGGACATGTACCTGAAGATTCCGCTCGCATAGGGAGACGAGGGGACGTTGTACCAACTAACCTGATACATCCAACTGGGGTTTTGCCAGCCCATCTTCGCAGGGGCAGCCGCCTCGATCAGGACCCACGACTGTGCCGCGGTTCCGTTAGAGTGCCATATCTGCACGTTTGCCCCGTTAGATTTGGATGCGCCCGAAATGTCAAGAACGACGTCTCCGAGCACGGACCGAATCTCGAGGCCCGATTCGCCCATGGTAAAGCGGAACCTCTGCGCCGAGGACGAGGACCGGTAGTACTGCTGAACATTCGTGCCGTCTGCAGTGCCAGCCCCACTCACATCCAAGTTAAGGTCGGAGTTGCAGTTGGTAATCGTGAAGCTATCCCCTCCCGCAGACCTTATCCAGTACCTCTGCGCAAGTGAGCCGTTGCTTGCATACGACTGTACGTTTGAGCCCGCGCCTTTGCTGCCGCCCGCAACGTCGAGCCTCTTAGTCTGGTCCAGAGTGGATGCGATCTCATAGAACCCGGCCTTAATACCCGATGTCGTAGCCGAGAAGAGCCACGATACGACGTTGTCTGCTGCCATCTGGACGCCAGACAGAACGTTCTTGAGAACATATCCGCCCGTCTCGCCCCAATCGAGGTTCCACCTGCTGGAAGAGCCGGCATCCTTCTCCATCTTGGCACCGCCGGCCTCGGAAAGATAGAGACCGGAGTTGCTGGCCTGAAGAGTATACGAGCCATCCTTCTGCCTACGAGTCCACCAGCTTTGCGCCCTAGACCCGTTTGGCGTGTAGGTCTGCACGGCAACGCCCTCTTTGGTGGACCCACCGGGAACGTCCAACACCTTTCCAGTGCCAAATGCGGTAAGTGTCTTCCATCCATCCGCCAGTGCGGGAAGCGTCGCCTCCCCAAAATCAAAGAGCTGAGACTCGTCCCCAGGGTTCACCTTAGCCGTTGTAAGGCCCCCGTCTGGCTTGACCGATAATGCAAGACCGCTCACCTCGGATACAATTCTGAAGGCCTTGCCAGTAGGGTCGCCGACTATGTTCCACCTCTGTCCGCTCAATCCCCACTGCTGGATTGATGCACCGGGAATTACCACACGGTCAACAACATCCAAGCACCTTCCGCTTTGGGCGTTCCTAACCTCATAGAAACCGTCGGAATCGAGCTTAACGCGCCACGCCTGAGCACCCGTACCGTTTGCGGCATATGTGCCGACCGACGCGCAGTCAAATAGACTGCCGCCGCTTACATCCAACACCTTTCCGCTCTTCGCAGATCTCACCACATATACACCGTCTGAAACAGAGCGTCCTGCAGCCGTTACTTCGGGGCATGCTCTCCATACATGCCAGGACTGGGCCGTCGTATCGTTGGCATCCCACAGGGCGACGTTAGTGCCGTTAGTCATGTTCGCACCGCTCACGTCCAAGACAAGGCGATAGTCGAGAGCGGAGTGCAGGACGATTGCATCGTCTTTCTTTTCAGCAATCCATTTTTGCGCACCCGTGCCATTCGGGTCGTACTGGTCAACATTCTGCCCACGTCGCGCGTTGCCGCAGGAAACGTCTAGCGCCTTTTGCGATCGAACGTTAACGAATGTCACATAGCCAAGTTCGTCGACGCTTGCACGCCACATCTGCGCACTCGAACCATTCGCGCGCCACACGTTTGCGTTCGCGCCGTTCGCAGTCGATCCCCCACCTATTTCCAGCACCACACCGGAGTCTGAACCCTGTATCACATACGTGTCCGACGGTAGAATCTCGCCTCCTGCATTGAGAGCGGCAATATCCCCCACTTCCTGCCGCACAAACTCCCATGCTTGGGCCGCAGTTCCGTTTGCCGTGTACAGCTGAACATTTGCACCCTTCGCCGTTGAACCCGCCCACACGTCCAAAACGAGGTCGAATCCAAGTGCCGAGCGAAGACGGAGCGCCCCGTTGCACTTCTCAACCGCCCAGCGCTGTGCGGCAGTCCCGTTTGGAGAATATTGCTGCACGTTTGCGCCAGGCTTTCCCGAAGCGCCGCAAACATCTAGAGCCTTCCCCGACTTCAGATTCTTCAATGTGATGAAGCCATCGTCGTCGACGGTCACATTCCATTCCTGGGCAGCAGTGCCGTTCTCTTCCCACAGCTGTACATTGGCGCCATCTGCACCAGACCCGCCACTCACGTCAAGCGCCTTACCGCGATTCTTTATTGCATAGGTGCCCGCCGAGACGATGGCGCCACCTTTATTGTCAGCGGCTATTTCCGCCAGTGTTCTTGGCTCATTATGATTGTCACTTACAACGGAGGGCAGGGATTGATCCGCAGGTGCTCTTGAAGGCTTAGCGACTATTCCCCCGTCGTTTGATAACGTCGCCTTAGACTCTGCGCCAACCATATTCCTTTGTTTGCTCGAAACATTATTGGCACTCTCATTTTCGGGAGAAGCCTCACCACTTGCCAGCGCATTCGCTTCACTGTCGACGTCCTCAGCCGTGGCGGTTACCGAAAGCTCTGAATTGGCGTCACTCGACAGCGCATGCCCCATAGAAGAGGCGGAGGTATTGTCCATTTGGACAGCAGCCTGGTCCTCGGCAGGCTCCTTTGCGAGTGCAACTCCAGCGGGGGATATCGCAATGGACAGCGCAGCGGTTATTGCCGCTGCCGCGATATGGGAACCGTGCTGATAATTCTCCGTCACAATAATTCGTCTCCTGTCATGGGAAAGAAAGACTCATCCAGCCCAAATGAAAGTACTAAACAGTGGACTTCAGCAAGTCTAAATCACAAACGCGCCGCATAAGACGGTATTTGTTCTCTTCCGACATACTCCTTACGTCCGCACCTTCGGCAACGTCTTCCGCCGGACATCCGCTGTTGCCACCGCGGCCTCGTCAGAGTATTGATGTTCACCAAGAAGTGACGCAAATGGGATGGCGCCTCTTTTCCGCACCATCCCCTATTGCACAGTTTGCGTTGATAAAACACACCCAGGCTGCACGCGTGCGGCCACCCGCACGTGCCCGCGCTTCTTGGCCCAGACGCTCACGCGCTTGGCCGCGTAGGCGCCGTCCTCCTCGATCACGTGCGTTGCCTGCGACGCTATGGCGTCACGCGTCACGGTGATCTGGTCGCCGCCCTCCTTCGCCACGATGACGGTCTTGCGGTTGCGCTTGAAGATGGACCTCAGCAGCGTGAATCCACACTCCGAGTGCAACGGAATATCGTAAGGTAGGCGGCCCATCGCCGTCCTGACATGGTGCTTGCGAACAGTCACGAGGAGGCGGCGATGGACCGCTACGACCATCTTAGCATCACCGAGCGCGAGGATATCATGCTGCTCTGGCGCGACGGGGAGGGCGTCAGCCAGATCGCGCGCGAGATCGGCAGGGACAAGTCGACGGTGTCGAGGGAGATACGCCGCAACGGCTGGGCGAACCCCAGGACGGACAGGCCCTCCTACCGGGCCTCGACGGCTCAGAGGAGGGCGGACGAGAGGAGGGCGAGGTGCCGCAGGCCGCGCCTGCTGGACGACCCCGGGACCAGGGCGCTCGTGGCGCGCCTCGTGCGCGACGAGAGGTGGTCCCCCGAGCAGGTCGCCGGCAGGCTCGCCAGGGAGGACCCCGCGCGCTCGGTGAGCGACACGACGACATGCCGCGCGATCGCCAGGGGCGACCTCGACCGGGAGATGCCGGGCGGCCGGGCGGCACGGCGCTTCCTCAGGCACCGCGGCAGGAGGCGCCACGCGTCGGGCGAGCCCAGGGGCGCGTACGGGGTGCACGTCACGCACGAGATGTCCGAGCGCCCGCCCGTCGTGGCGCGCAGGTCCCGCATCGGGGACTGGGAGGGGGACACCGTCGCCGGCCGCGAGGGCGGGGCGTGCCTGGTGACGCAGGTCGACAGGAGGTCCGGCCACCTCGTGGGCGGCAAGGCGGCCCACAAGACGAGCACCGAGGTGGGAGGGGTCACCATGGGCTCCCTCGCCGGGATGGTGGTGCGCACCGTCACGGTCGACCGCGGGAGCGAGTTCGCGTGCGCCGCGAGCCTGCAGGAGGGCCTGGGCGCGCCCGTCTACTTCTGCGACTCCCACCAGCCGTGGCAGAAGGGCACCAACGAGAACACCAACGGGCTCCTGAGGGACTGGTTCCCGAAGGGGAGGAGCCTCGACGACGTCACCGACGAGGAGGTCCGGGAGGCGTACGACTCCCTCAACCACAGACCTCGCAAGCGCCTGGCTTGGAGGTGCCCCTGCGAAGTTTACTTTCACCGATCGTTGCACTTGCTGTGAGGATTCACAGCACAGTACCGCACACTAGTCCTACAGAAAGCAAGAGTATCTACCATAATGCACGCACGGAGCGGTAGCTCTCGTCAAACAAATAATCCCCTCATTGAGCAACGCGTTCAAGAGGAACTTGATCTAATTCTCCCCTAGAGTATTGCGTCGAATGTAATGCGATAGTTTGCCCTCAATTGTTTCAAGGCAAACCTGAACCCCCTTTAAGATCGTAGCATCAAATATTGAAGCAAGAATTAATGAAAGCCCGTACGACATAAACACTTGAAGCACCCACGCAACAATCGACAGGAATACGCCGCATCCATGAGAAGCGAAATACTGGAATAGGCCTATCTTCTTGCTAACAAAAGAAATCACTGTGTATTGTATCAAGTAGACAGTATAGGAGCGCTTTGCGGTCCACAAAAGGAAGCGACGAAACTTTTCGCGTCGTATTACCAGCCTATTAAATACGAAGAACGTGGCTATCGTTGAAAAAATCCACAACGGATTTGGATCATCACGATTAAAGCCAATAAGTGGCAAAATGAAACTTATAGCCGTCGCAATCATTCCTAACAGAAGAAAGGAATTGTATCTTTCTTGCTTCAAGCCTTCCATTCGTTTAACAAGATATCCAAGTATAAAGTAGATAAAGTATCTTGACCCCGGTATCACACTAACAGGAAGCATTCTCATCAAATTGCTAACTACGGAAGCTTTTGTAGTCATATGCATACGCATAAAAACCTGCATAGCTATCGTAGAGATAGCCCCCCAAGCCGCTGTGATAAAAAGTATCCTTATTGCAAGTCTAATATGCACATCGCTCAGTTGCTCCAGCATCACATACAGCAAGGGTGCAATTATTAAAAATGGTATTAACTCTGGTATAAACCACCATTCTGAGAACAAATACTCATGGTGAAAAGCCACAAATGATTTCAGCGACTCTTCTCTCCCGAGATAGACTTCATATATATAAATTGGAATAATGTATATAATTATCGGAACTAAAACGGTTCGGAATTTCTTAGAAAGATACTCTAAATAGGAGCCTTTCAATGGTTTAATAGAGAAATACCCTGAAAGACAGAAGAATACTGGATCGCAAAGGAGTAAAGCTTCATTTATCGCTATCGTAATAGCATGGCTCTTTACTACTGAATCCAACATTGATGTTGAGTGAATCACCAGCACAAGGAACATGGAAACTGTTCTCAATAAATCCCAGTTTGACAAGCGATTTGATTGATGCGGAGCGTATGTTTGCTTCAACATGTTCACATCCAATTACGAACAGCACGAACAAAAGACTGCATTAAGCCGTTAGGAATTAAGAGCCAGAGAGTACAGACGAGAATCAATGTAATGAAACTCTTATTCGGTTACTGGCGTCAATCCCCATCTCCAGATAATGAAAACACCATGAGCTTATCTAAGATTAATATTTAAGAATTAAGTGCGTCAGGGTGAAATGCATTTTCGTAACGCCAATTCCCACATGCCAGTGCGTGCTATTTGGCAACTACTAAAACCTCGGGAAAAACAGTACTAGCGAAGTATTTTGTATTATCTCCATCGGGCTTGATGGTGGAGTCGAAAAAGCTGAGGGGGGGGGTAACGAAAGTCCGTACCAAACGACAACGTTTGGAGGACGGGATGCATGAATACAACAGGGGATCAGGCCCGTCAGGCTCTACATCAAGTACGGCTTCAAGGCCACGGCAACAATACGGGAACTTTGATACCCCAGCCGAGTACAGCTGGTAAGCTAGTACTGAGAGTGGCGGGAAAACGTAGTGTTAGCGCCGGGCGACTTTAGCCACAAATATTCGGAACAATTTGCCAATCCCAGTCAACGAAAAACGGCCATCACGCCCCCTCACGACCCCTAAGCTGGTGTTGCCAATGCGCCGGCGCTAGGAGGACTATAGAGGTGAACGAGAGACGCGATGACCTACAGGAGATTATAGACAAGGCCTTGGAGGAGATGGCCGCCGAGGCGGGCGACGGGTTCGACCCCCAGGCGTGCAACCTGGCGGAGTTCTGCCGCAGGACGGGCCTCACGAGGTCGAAGGCCAGGACGATCAGGAAGCACGGCTTCAGGGCGCTCCCGCACGGTAACAGCGGCCGGAGGGCCGAGGTGACGGTGCTCACGGGGCGCACCGGGCCCGTCGACGACTAGCTCCGCAGGGGAGTCACCAACTCGCAGGTGATCTACGAGAGGCTGCTCGGCCAGGGCTACGAGGACGGCCTCACCGCCGTGAAAGTGTACGTATCCGGCCACAGGGACCTCGTCCCCGCAAGGCGGAGGACCGTGGCACCACAGGGGAGCCGCGGCCAGAGGTTCAGGACGGGGCCCGGCGAGGCGTATCAGATGGACTGGGGCTTCGTCACGGTCGTCCGTCGGCCCAGGCGGCACGGAGTACGGGATCGCGTGCTTCGCGATGGTCTGCCACCACTGCGGCAGCTTCTGCGTGGAGTTCTTCCCCAACGCGCGGCAGGAGAACCTGCTCATAGGGATGCTCCACGCCTTCATGGCCATGGGCGTCCCCGACGAGGTGCCCGCGGACAACATGAAGTCGGTCGTGACTGGGCGCGACCTCGACGGCAGGCCCGTCTGGCAGCGCGACTACGCCGCCTTCAGGGGGTGCGTCGGCTTCCGCACCAGGCTCTGCGGGCCGCGCCAATCCTTCACCAAGGGCAAGGTCGAGCGGCTGATCCGCTTCGTGAAGGGCAACTTCCTCGACGGCCGCGACTTCACCGACATCACCACGCTCAACGGGGAGGCGCTGCCGTGGTGCGCGGAGCAGGCCGACAGGCGGAGGCGCGCCGTGGCCTGCGTGCCGTCCGAGGAGCACGCGTCCGCCTGCCTCCCGGCGGCGCGCCCGCTCGAGGTGACCGACGAGGTCGCGCTCTGGCTGTGCCCCAGGCGCAGGATCACCTTCGACGGCTTCGCCGGCTACGAGGGCCGGAGGTTCGGGGTCCCATACTGGTGTGTTTTGTCAACACGATTTGAGCAGAATGGTCACCAATTTCCGGGCAGTTCGTCCACGCGTTCTGGGCATGCTTTCTGAGCAGCTCTCACTGCATCAGCGCGTGCCTGACGCGGTAGGACTCGCCGCGGAACCGCGGGAGCCTCCCGTGGTGTACGACGCGGCCTGTCACGGCCGCGGCCATCCGGTCGTCCCCGAAGACCGAGCCCCACCTGGAGAACTCGAGGTCGGTCGCGAACACGACCGACTGCGTCTCGTAGGCCTCGGAGACCACCTGGAAGAGCGGCCTCGCCCCGTCGGCGTCGAGCGGGAGGAGGCCCAGCTCGTCTATGACCAGGAGCTCGGCCCCGCCGGGCCGGGCGGGCTCGCGGCCGGGCCTCCCGTCGTCGCGGGCGCGGCGCAGGCGCATCACGAGCGAGGAGGCCGCGAGGAGCCTGGCGGGCCGTGCCCGCTGGCAGGCGAGCGCGCAGGGCGCCTCCGCCATGTGCGTCCTGCCCGTGCCGACGTCGCCCACGGGCACGAGGTCCTCGCGACCGCCCGGGAACGAGAGCGAGAGCAGGTCGTCCCTCCCGAAGCCGTCGGGCCACCCGGCCTGCCCCCACTCGTGGCCGTCGAAGTTCTTGGCCCGTGGCAGCGCGCAGCGCCTCAGGAGGTTCGCGCGCTTCGACGCCTCCCTGCTCGCGCACTCGGCCCCGGGGTAGCCCGCGAGGTACTCGACCTGCCTGGGCGTGCCCCTCCGCGCCCACTCGGCGAGCACGGACCTCGCGGGCGAGCACCTCCTGCCGGCGGCGACCACCCTTGCGGCGAGCCCGTCTGCCACGGCCACCTCAGGCCGCCCCCCTTCCGAGGAACCCGTCGCAGGCGGACGGGTCGGGGCCCGCCGCGCCCTCCTTGCCCCCCGCGGCGATGCGCCTCGCGAGAATGTCGCAGGAGGCCTCGTCCGGCACCCTCCCGCCGGCGAACACGCGCTCCCCGGCCTCGCAGGCCGCCCCGAAGCCCGCGACGCCGGCGACCCTGCCGAGCACCCGGGGGGCCCGCCCTCCGTCGGCCTTGCCGCAGCGGTCGATGGCCCCCGCCGGACCGTCCGGCACGTCCCTCCGAATCGTGGACTCCCCGAGGGCCCTGGGGCGGGCGACGAGGGCGGGCGTCGGCGAGACCGGGCTCCCCGCCGTCTCGCCCTCGCCGAAGCTGCGGGCGAGCGTGGCCACGTGCCTGCCGCGGTCGGCGGGCACCTCCACGGTGCGGGCGCGCACGCCCACCAGCAGCTCGCGGCCGTGCCATGCGGGGCCGGCGCGGCATGGGTTGCCGTCCGCTCGCACGTACGCGCTTGTCGGCGCGCGCGTGCGCCCACCCGGCCGCGTCGAACGGCGTGCCGGGCAGCGCCAGCATGCCCGCGAGGCCCTCCGGGAGCGCCTCCGCTGTCCCCCTGCCCTCCCTGTTCCTCGCTCCGGCGCTGGTGCGGCCGCAGCCGGTCGCGAGCCTCCCGTCGGGCCCGTCCGGCGAGTCCGCCACGGGGACCGGGACGAGGGGGTTGCGGCGCAGGAAGCCCACGGCGTTCCCCGCCGACCCCCTCTCGTTCCCGGAGCGGGGGTCGCGGCAGCGGCTCTCGCAGCGGTAGTGCGCCCGGAACCGGGAGAGGAGCCCCGACTCCGTGACCTTGCCGAACGCCATCCTGCCGGCCTCGGTGGCGTCGTCGGGCACGAGCAGGCGCGGCGCGCGCCCGATCCGCCCGAAGACCGCCCCCGGGCCCCGGCAGAAGACCTCGGCCCTCTCGCACGGCAGGGCGACGCAGAAGCGGGCGTCGGGGTGCGGCAGTGTCGCCGCCAGGGGCCTCGGGTCGACCGTGCGTCCCGCGACCGTCGCCCGGAAGTTCCCGAAGTCGACCTGCGCCGTGCCCGGCGCCCGCCCGGGCTCGAGGTACCCGTCCCTCGGCCCCTGCGCGTGCTCGCCCCTCCAGGCGGCCACGTACCTCCCGGTCGACGAGCGCGAGCCCTCGTAGCCCATCTCGTCCACGGCCCTGTCGCAGGCCCCCTTGGCCGCGTGCCTCTGCTTGCGCGGCACCGACAGGTCCGCCCCCGGGATCGCGTCGACCCGGCGCGAGAGGCCGTCCGTGGCCGGGCGGGCCCTCCTCCGGACCAGCGGGGGCTCGGGCGACATGTCCCGCATGTCCGCGTACTTGGCGACGGTGTTCCTGCCGGCCCCCAGCTCGCGGGCGATCCGCGACCTCGGCACCCCGTCCCCGTCCATCCTCCCGATGTCCCCTTGTCCGCCTGGGACACGGTCATCTCCCCTTCCTTCCCGGGGCGGCACTCGGCAAAGTCGGCGCCCCGGGAGAACACAGGCCTGGCCGTGTCCCTGACGCCCCGGGGCACGGCCAGAATCTGACCAGACTGCTCAACTTTTCCCGGCCACGGCGCTCGGTTCCCGATGGCCATTCGCGTCACTTCTTAGTGAACATCAACAACTGGTACGAGCGGCGGGGACTGCCGCGTGAGCCGCGAAGGTGGCTACCTGCACATATACAGCGACGACCTGGCCCTGGAGCTGGCCGTGCACGCCGTGACCTGGGACCGGCGCGACAGCTGGTGCGAGGGGCAGTGGGCCGACGCGCAGCCCGAGGAGCTTCCCAGCCAGCCCGTCACCACTTCGATCTCGCGGGTCGAGCTCGCGCCCGGCAAGCCCGCGTTCGCCAAGTTCGACTTCGGGAGGTGGGCGTGATGGGTGTGTTTGATAGCCTCCTAATTGCACAAAAAAGCAGAGCGGCTTTTCACTCGTGAGCATGAAAAAGTTTCACAGATA
>NZ_JABAGR010000019.1 GCF_012844235.1 Parafannyhessea umbonata | reverse complement strand
GTTCAGTGAATCCGGCGAAGCGGAGTTCGGGAACATCGGAGCCGGGCTTCGGGAACATCTTCTCGAGGAGCGACTTCTTCAGCGTCGCGAGCTGGTCGTGCTTATGCTGATGAAGGGTGATGAGGTTGTCGAGGCGGTCGAACAGCATCGCGATTAAGCGTTGCTCTTCGTATTCCGGAAAGCAAACGTCTCCGGTGATCGCATTACCAGCAGACACCTTCATGTCATTCTTTGCGCCTTTGTTGACGAGAGGATGAAGGTAGTTGTTCAGCCGGGCATCCTGGTCGAAGTAGCACTGGACGAAATCTGGGTCCACTCCAGGTCGAGCGCGATACGTTGCATACAGCGTGGAAACAATACCTGACCTGCCCTTATTTGTTTTGATGATTCCATACGGGTTCGCACGGAGCGGTGATTTGGTATATACGATATCGCCATGTCTCAGGATTCCGTATACAGATACGTCTGCACCAGCAAAGCTCCTGCCTTGGAATTCAATCTGGTTGACAACTCCCAGATCATGAGAGACTGAAAGAACATCTTCCCTCGCAAACGTCCCATCAAGGTTCTTTTCGCTCGTAACAGAGACGAACTGGTTGAGTTTACGCTGTTCCCAAGGTTCAGTGAATCCGGCGAAGCGGATAGCCGGGACATTGCCACTCATCGAGCCTCGCCCCCCAGGAGATCTATGAGCTCGTGAATGCCGGCCATATCGTACTCGTTGCCCCTAAGCTGTCCGAGCATCTGCGAGAGATGACTCTCCTCTTTGCGAATTTGCTCGTCCACCTCGGCGAACGTCATTTCGTACTTCTTGGAGAGGTCCCTGACCCTGTCAACGAGGCCGTCGATCTCGGCGCGAGAGAGTGCGGCGATTCCGTCCTCGACGGGACGGTTCCACTTGGCATCCAAAAGCTCGCGTGCCTGTTGGTCGGAAAGCCCTTCGATAGTGCTCTTGGTGCTTGCCTCGAGCCTCGCGGAGAGGCTCTTCTGCTCCTTCTTCGCCGCCTTCTGCTCCTCGAGCAGGGACCGGGCATTCTCGACCTGGTTGGCCAGCTCGTCCTCGTCGCCATCGGAGCGCAGCTCGCTGACCGCCTTCCTGAGCTTTGAGGCCACAAAGGCGTCGCCCGCGTCGTTGAGCGCCTCGCCGAGGGCAGCCTTGTCGTCCTCCGTGAGGCCCTCTACTATCTCGGAGAGCTCCCCGTCGATGGCCGTCATGCGGTCGCTGACGGAGTCGAGCGCACGCAGTTCGTCTGCGAGAAGCTCGCGCTGGACGAGGTCGAAGGGCAGCACGTGGCCGCGCCAGCCATCCTGCACCTCCACCTCCTTGCCGCTCTTTTTCTTTGTCACCATGTTGGGGTCGACCCTCTTGACGGCGTCGAGGCCCTCGGTCTGGATGACCTCTAGGTCGGCTCCGATGCCCTGCCAGGAGTCGTCGAGGACCTGGTAGGCGTCATAGGGGTCCACCAGCTTCTCGCCCCCAAGCCTGTCGAAGATCTCCCGGGCGAGCCTGTCCTCCTCGGTCGGCAGGTTGACGAGCGAGGACTCGTCGACGAGCTCGTCGTAGAGCCACTGTCCGAAGTCAGAGAACCGCACGTCGTAGGAATCCAGATACCCTCGCACGGCGGGGCTGCTCCTCACGGTCTCCCCTATGTCCTCGGGTTTGAGGCGAACGGTCGCACCGCCTGCCGACTCGAATAGCTCGTCGCGCAGACCGGGCAGCGCATCCCAATAGTGCCCGAGCGCGTCGACCTCGGCAACGGGGATGCCTCCGAACATCGTCGCGTAGATGTCCCATGTCTCGGGGACCTCTGACGAGTCAACGTAGCGTGGGATGTTGAGGTTGTAGCCGTTGTCGCGAATCTCCTGCTTTGGGACCACACGACAGAAGCGCTCAACACTCCTCCGGCTTTGGTAGGCATCCACAATACGGCGGATGTCGCAGGCGCGAAGCCTGTTGTTCTTTCCGTCCTTCACGAAGTTCTTCGAGGCGTCGATGATGAGCACGCCGTCGCTTGGACGGCGCTTCTTGAGCACCATAACGATCGTGGGAATTCCGGTGCCGAAGAAGATGTTTGCTGGAAGGCCGATGATGGCGTCGATGTTCTCGTTCTCCACGAGCGCGGTGCGGATTTTCTCCTCCTCGCCGCCGCGGAACAGCACGCCATGCGGCAGGACGATGCACATCACGCCATCCGGCTTGAGATGATAGAGGTCGTGCAGCAGGAAGGCGTAGTCGGCCTTGCTCTTGGGGGCAACACCATAGCCATCGAATCGTCTGTCGGAATCCTTGCCCTCCGGGTCCCAGCGCTGGGAGTACGGCGGGTTCGAGACGACCGCGTCCACGAAGAGCGGCTCGTAGGACTCGGGATGCCCCTCCTCGAACCACGGCCAGTCGTCCTCGAGCGTGTCGCCGCAGCGGCACACGATATTGTCCGGCGCGATGCCGCGCATCACGAGGTTCATGCGCGTGAGGTTGTAGGTGTTTTCCTTGAGCTCCTGGGCGTAGTACTTGATGGAGCCGCGGTAGCCCTGCTGCCGGGCGATCGCCTCGCCGATGGTGATGAGAAGCGATCCGGATCCGGAGGTCGGGTCGTAGACGGTGACCTCGCCGCGGCCCGCCAGGTTCTGGGCCACGATCTGGGAGATGAGGACGGAGACCTCATGCGGGGTGTAGAACTCGCCGGCCTTCTTGCCGGCGTTGGCGGCGAAGTTGCTGATCAGGTACTCGTAGATGTAGCCGAGCACGTCGTAGCCCTGCTTGCCGTCCATGGGTATGTCCCGGATAAGCTGCAGGAGTGCGCTGATTGCCTTTGTCTGCGCCCCTGAGGTGTCGCCCAGCTTCGAGAGGCCGGTCTCGAGGGTGTCGAAGATCTTGTCGAACACGTTCTTGTGGGACGGCTTGATGAGGCGCGAGAATGCCGAGAGCGCGTCCCGCACGTCCGAGACGTCGAAGTCCGAACCCTTGGCGAGCCACGTAGAGTAGAGGTTGTCGTACGAGATGAAGTAGCCCAGGTTGTTCTGGACGTAGGAGAGGGTCTCGGGGTCGTCCTCCCTGACCGTCTCCATGCTCTCCCTGTCGAATCCGTTCTTGAGTAGGAACTGCTCCTCGCGGTCCGAGAGGAACTTGTAGAAGATGAAGCCGAGGATGTAGTCCTTGTACTCGCTCGCCTCGATCTTCGAGCGCATCTCGTTCGCCGACGCCCAGATCCGGGCGGCTAGCTGCTGCTTGTTCATCGGGTCTCTGTCCCCTTCCCCCTATAGGCGGCGTCGAGCGTCTCGCCCGCATTGTTTATCCATTCAATCCACCCGTTCGCGCTCCCCCCGAGCACGAACACCGCCGCCGAGCTCGGGCTGCCGAAGGCCACGTCATCCCGCAGCGTAGCCACCCCCGACGCCTCCCCGAAGAGCTCCAGCCTCGCGTCCGTGGCGCCGACGTTCTTGAGGACGGGCCGGGAGAGGTCGACCTACGAGCCAGCGAGGACCGTGAACCTCCCCGTGCGCTCGTCGTAGCGCCCGTTCGCGACGATGCCTTTCCTCCGCGTGTGGAAGAGCGCGCGGCCGGAGGGAACCGCGGCGTCCGTGCGGTCGAGCCCATAGCCGAGAACGGCCATCCTGAAGAGGATGCTCTTGTGCAGTCGCTTTACGGTCTGCTCCTTGTACGGGTTCACGTATGGCTGCGGGGTCTCGAGGTTGTCGGTCTCGTAAGAGCCGTGCGTCCGGACGTAGCCGATCGCGTCCGCCTCGAGCGCGTCCAGCACGTCTCTGTCCATGTTCGACTCGTCGTCCAGGAACATGATGGCCTTGTTCCAGAACTCCTTCCTGGACTTGTGGGCGTCCAGCCGGGCCAGCCCCTGGGTGGTCTGCCCCGCGTAGACGCGTCCGATGACCCCGTGGTCCTCGTCCAGGAGGTAGTAGATGCCCCTCTTCGGGATGTCCGGCAGCCTCTTCGCCTCCGAGAGCAGCTCGCGGGGCACGACAACGGTCGTGAGAGACTCGCCCTCGACGTGGCAGATCCTGATTCCGTCCGGCTTGCTGTCTATGAGCCGGACGGTCATGGTGGTGAGCTCGATCATTTGCGGTCGGCCCCCGAAAGGCGATCGATGAGGCACATTTTCACGTAGGAGGCCAGGCTCATCCCGGAAAGGCTCGCTGCCTCCTTGGCGGAGTCCCGCAGGCTGCGCGGCATTCTGAGCGTTACCGAGACGTTCTCAGAATCAGTGAGGAAGCCTTGGATCTCCGTAGGCGTGGCACCAGAGTCAACGAGTTCCGAGTACTTCATGAGCGCCCTCCATAGAACGCAAGATGCATTACATATGAAGTTATTCTAGCCTCTGTACCAACG
>NZ_JABAGR010000018.1 GCF_012844235.1 Parafannyhessea umbonata | reverse complement strand
GGCATTTTCGCGTCTCGCGCCGGAGTTGTGTGGGAGCCGTGGAGGAGCAGATTCTGGCCCCCGCGGGAGGCCGGCGCGCGTATAGTTAATTCCCGCGCCGCGACGGGCCACGGACCCGGACGCCGGCGGCGAACCTTGAAAACCGGATACTGCGATCGAAAGATCGACGAAAGACAGCGAATAGAAGAGCGAAGTTCGAATTTTCGAATTCACGTCAATTCAAACCAAGCGAATCCAGATCAGCGGGATCTAGAGTGGGCATCCGACTCATACACACGGAATCACTCGCGGGCGAGAGCCCGCGAAGCTCCGAACGGAGAGTTCGATCCTGGCTCAGGATGAACGCTGGCGGCGCGCCTAACACATGCAAGTCGAACGGTTAAAGCACCTTCGGGTGTGTATAAAGTGGCGAACGGCTGAGTAACACGTGGGCAACCTGCCCCTCGCACCGGGATAGCCTCGGGAAACCGTGGTTAATACCGGATACTCCGGGACCCCCGCATGGGGGTGCCGGGAAAGCCCTGACGGCGAGGGATGGGCCCGCGGCCTGTTAGCTTGTTGGCGGGGTAACGGCCCACCAAGGCGATTATGGGTAGCCGGGTTGAGAGACCGACCGGCCAGATTGGGACTGAGACACGGCCCAGACTCCTACGGGAGGCAGCAGTGGGGAATCTTGCACAATGGGCGAAAGCCTGATGCAGCGACGCCGCGTGCGGGACGAAGGCCTTCGGGTTGTAAACCGCTTTCAGCAGGGACGAGGCCGCAAGGTGACGGTACCTGCAGAAGAAGCCCCGGCTAACTACGTGCCAGCAGCCGCGGTAATACGTAGGGGGCGAGCGTTATCCGGATTCATTGGGCGTAAAGCGCGCGTAGGCGGCCTGCTAGGTCGGGACTCAAATCCGGGGGCTCAACCCCCGCCCGGTCCCGATACCGACAGGCTTGAGTCTGGTAGGGGAAGGCGGAATTCCAAGTGTAGCGGTGGAATGCGCAGATATTTGGAAGAACACCGGTGGCGAAGGCGGCCTTCTGGGCCACGACTGACGCTGAGGCGCGAAAGCTAGGGGAGCGAACAGGATTAGATACCCTGGTAGTCCTAGCCGTAAACGATGGACACTAGGTGTGGGGGGATGTGCCCTCCGTGCCGCAGCCAACGCATTAAGTGTCCCGCCTGGGGAGTACGGCCGCAAGGCTAAAACTCAAAGGAATTGACGGGGGCCCGCACAAGCAGCGGAGCATGTGGCTTAATTCGAAGCAACGCGAAGAACCTTACCAGGGCTTGACATTCAGGTGAAGCGGCGGAAACGCCGTGGCCGAGAGGAGCCTGAACAGGTGGTGCATGGCTGTCGTCAGCTCGTGTCGTGAGATGTTGGGTTAAGTCCCGCAACGAGCGCAACCCTCGTCGCATGTTGCCAGCGGTTCGGCCGGGCACCCATGCGAGACCGCCGGCGTCAAGCCGGAGGAAGGTGGGGACGACGTCAAGTCATCATGCCCCTTATGTCCTGGGCTGCACACGTGCTACAATGACCGGCACAATGGGCTGCCACTGCGCGAGCAGGAGCGAATCCCCAAAGCCGGCCCCAGTTCGGATTGGAGGCTGCAACCCGCCTCCATGAAGTCGGAGTTGCTAGTAATCGCGGATCAGCACGCCGCGGTGAATGCGTTCCCGGGCCTTGTACACACCGCCCGTCACACCACCCGAGTCGTCTGCACCCGAAGTCGTCGGCCCAACCCGCAAGGGAGGGAGGCGCCGAAGGTGTGGAGGGTAAGGGGGGTGAAGTCGTAACAAGGTAGCCGTACCGGAAGGTGCGGCTGGATCACCTCCTTTCTAGGGAGACAAGAGTCACCCACAGAAACGATCATCACAGACGAGACGGTGCCCGTCCGTTCCCGCTGATGCCTTTCGTCGCGCGAGAGCGCGCAGTGTCCGGTCTCGAGGGCTCGCCCTCGCCGTACCTTGAGAGCTGCATAGCGTGACAAAGACGATATTTTTCTTTTTCAAGAAGATCGCATCTGATCGCACCGGCGACCGAGAGGCCGCCGGGGTGTATGTATGTACCGAGCCATCGAGAAGAAGATGGTAAGGGCACACGGTGGATGCCTTGGCACAGGAAGCCGACGAAGGACGTGACAAGCTGCGATAAGCCACGGTTAGGAGCACATATCCGCTTGACCCGTGGATCTCCGAATGGGCGAACCCGGCGGGGGCCATACCCCGCCGCCGCGCGCTGAACACATAGGCGCGCCGGAGGCAACCCGGGGAACTGAAACATCTAAGTACCCGGAGGAAGAGAAATCAAACGAGATTCCCCTAGTAGTGGCGAGCGAACGGGGACCTAGGGCAAACCGCCGGTTGCTTCGGCGCCGGCGGGGTTGTAGGACCACCCACATGGCAGTCACAAACCCCCGCGGAAGCGGAACGGCCTGGGAAGGCCGGCGAGACAGGGTTAGAGCCCCGTACGCGAATCCGAGGGGGCTGCCGGGTGGCACCTGAGTACTGCCGGACACGTGAAACCCGGTGGGAAGCCGGGGGGACCACCCTCCAACCCTAAATACTCTCCTGTGACCGATAGTGGACAAGTACCGTGAGGGAAAGGTGAAAAGCACCCCGGGAGGGGAGTGAAATAGTACCTGAAACCGTGTGCCTACAAGCAGTCGGAGCAGTGCTTGCACTGTGACGGCGTGCCTTTTGTAGAATGAGCCAGCGAGTTACGGCGTGTGGCGAGGTTAAGCTAGCAAGCGAGCCGCAGCGAGAGCGAGTCTGAACAGGGCGCTCAGTCGCACACCGTAGACGCGAAGCCGGGTGAGCTATCCATGGGCAGGCTGAAGCGGGGGTAAGACCCCGTGGAGGGCCGAACCCACCTAGGTTGAAAACTGGGGGGATGACCTGTGGATAGGAGTGAAAGGCCTATCAAACCCGGAGATATCTCGTTCTCCCCGAAATAGCTTTAGGGCTAGCCTCGGACGTTTACCTGCGGAGGTAGAGCACTGAATGGTCGCGGGGGCCTCACCGCCTACCAAGACCAATCAAACTCCGAATGCCGCAGGCCCAGAGTCCGGGAGTCAGAACATGTGGGCTAAGCCGTGTGTTCGAAAGGGAAACAGCCCAGACCGCCCGCTAAGGTCCCCAAATCCGTGCTAAGTGGCAAAGGATGTGCGTTTGCTCAGACAACCAGGATGTTGGCTTAGAAGCAGCCATTCATTCAAAGAGTGCGTAATAGCTCACTGGTCGAGTGGACATGCGCCGACAATATACGGGGCTAAGCACGGTACCGAAGCGGCGGACTGTTTTTAACAGTGGTAGGGGAGCTTTCCGTCTGGGGCGAAGCCGCGGGACGACCCGCGGTGGACCGGCCGGAAGTGAGAATGCTGGCATGAGTAACGAGAGGGGCGTGAAAAACGCCCCCGCCGTAAACCCAAGGTTTCCTGGGCAAGGCTAATCCTCCCAGGGTCAGTCGGGAGCTAAGGCGAGGCCGGAAGGCGTAGCCGATGCACAGCAGGTGGACATTCCTGCACCTCCGACGCGACGCTATCACCGACGGGGCGACGAAGAAGGGTAGCTCAGCGGGGTTCTGGACGTCCCCGTGAGGCCACGTAGGCCGAGAGGTAGTGAAACGCGCCTCTCGCGAAGGCTGAGGTGGCGGACGAAACGATTGAGCGAAGTGAGTGAGCCCATGCTTCCGAGAAAAACCCCTAGGGAGCCGCTAGGAGCCCGTACCGCAAACCGACACAGGTGGGTGGGTAGAACATACCAAGGCGATCGGGAGAACTATGGTTAAGGAACTCGGCAAAACTGCCCCGTAACTTCGGGAGAAGGGGTGCCGGCCTGGGTGGAGGGACTTGCTCCCCGAGCCAGGGTCGGCCGCAGCGAAGAGGTCCAAACGACTGTTTATCAAAAACACAGGACTCTGCTGAAGTCGTAAGACGACGTATAGGGTCTGACGCCTGCCCGGTGCCGGAAGGTCACGAGGAGCTGTCAGCGCGAGCGAAGCAGCGAATCTAAGCCCCGGTAAACGGCGGCCGTAACTATAACGGTCCTAAGGTAGCGAAATTCCTTGTCGGGTAAGTTCCGACCTGCACGAAAGGCGTAACGATTTGGACGCTGTCTCAACCATAGACCCGGTGAAATTGCACTAGTCGTGAAGATGCGACTTACCCGCGGAAGGACGGAAAGACCCCGTGAACCTTTACTGCAGCTAGACATTGGCTGCCGGTCCGTCGTGTAGAGGATAGGTGGGAGACAGTGAACCAGGGACGCCAGTCTCTGGGGAGTCGCCCTTGGAATACCACCCTCGACGTTCTGGCAGCCTAACCCCGCGCCGTGATCCGGGCGGGGGACCGTGTCTGGTGGGTAGTTTGACTGGGGCGGTCGCCTCCTAAAGTGTAACGGAGGCGCACGTAAGGTCTGCTCAGGATGGTCGGCAACCACCCTTTTGAGTGCAAGAGCATAAGCAGGCTTGACTGCGAGACCCACGAGTCGAGCAGATGGGAAACCAGGTTCTAGTGATCCGGCGGCTCAGAGTGGAATGGCCGTCGCTCAACGGATAAAAGGTACTCCGGGGATAACAGGCTGATCTTCCCCAAGAGTCCACATCGACGGGAAGGTTTGGCACCTCGATGTCGGCTCATCGCATCCTGGGGCTGGAGCAGGTCCCAAGGGTATGGCTGTTCGCCATTTAAAGCGGTACGCGAGCTGGGTTCAGAACGTCGTGAGACAGTTCGGTCCCTATCCTCCGTGGGCGTAGGAAAACTGAGGGAGGCTGCCCCTAGTACGAGAGGACCGGGGTGGACGGACCTCCGGTGTACGGGTTGTCAACCTAATGGCACTGCCCGGTAGCTGAGTCCGGTCGGGATAACCGCTGAAAGCATCTAAGCGGGAAGCCCATCCCGAGATGAGTTTTCCTTTCGGTAAGACCCCTCGTAGACGACGAGGTTGATAGGCTGCAGGTGCAAGCGCCGCGAGGCGCTCAGCCGAGCAGTACTAATCGGTCGAGCTCTTCTTCCCACTATACGTGGCTCCGGATCGGAGCGGTCTTCTTGGGAAGTTCGCCTTGTCGCGCTGTGCGGCCCCCAGGGCACGGCGGAGCCGGCCCCGGAACCGAAGAATGCCCCTAGTTGGTCAGCGAC
>NZ_JABAGR010000017.1 GCF_012844235.1 Parafannyhessea umbonata | reverse complement strand
CCCCTGGGCCGCGGCGCCCGCGGGGGCGGAGGTCCCCCGGGCGCGGCGGATCGCGCGCCGCACGCGGGACTCGCGGAGGCCCCCGTCGCGGCGCCGGCCTCGTCCGCGCCTCGCGAGCGAGTCGCTCGTGCGCGGCTCGTGCGCGACCCTCGCGGCCCCCGTGGCGGTGCCGCGCCGCGTGGCGGCGGGCGCGGGCGGCCTCCCCTCCGTGGCGGAGACGGGCGGCGCGGCGCCGTTCCGGGCCGCGGTGTGGCCCGGGGCCGCCGGGTCGGGCGGCGCCTCGCTCTCCGTCGCCTCCGCCTGCGCGCCTCCCGTGCCTGCGGCGTCATGGCAGGTGGTCCCCTCGCGGTGCCCCCGCGCGACGCGGTCGCGCGTCGCGCGTGCTGCGCGCCGGAGCGCGTCGTCCCCGAGGTCGTCGTCGCCGTCCGCGTCGGCCCCGAAGGCGTCCCGGCGTGCGGCGGCGACGGGTCCCGCGGCCCGCCCCGCCCGCCTGCGGGCGGTCGCGCCGCGCCCGCGCCGGGGGTCGCGCCTGCCCCCGAGGGCCCGCGCGGGCTCCGCCTCCGCGTCGCGCACGATCCCCGCGCGCACGGCGTCGGTCCTGCCCTCGAAGGCGACGGACGCCGGGTCCGGGGCCTGGGATGCCAGGCTCTTCCCGGCGTCCCTCGCGTCGGCGCTCATCTGGCGCCCCTCCCGCCGGAGGCGCGCTTGAGCTCGGCGACCTCGTCGGGCTTCGTGTTGAAGAGGTCGTAGAGCTGGCCCCTCGGGAAGTCGTCCTTTATGGGCACGCGCGCGGCGCCGGCGATGAGGAGCCCCTCGCCGGGCTTGGCGGACTCGTCGATGTATCCCTCCTCGCGCTCCGAGAGCCCCAGCAGGTCCGCCCAGGCCCTGCGGTCGAGCGGAGACTGCTTGTGGAGCAGCACGAAGTCGGAGTTCAGGACCATGTTGCGGGCCTCCTCGTGCTCCAGCATGTAGACGGAGTTCTGCGTGATGCCCGTGCAGATCAGGTTGAACTTGCGGCCCTCGGCCCAGAACTTCGAGAAGTAGCTCACGATCGAGGGGTGCTCGAAGAGCGACTGCACCTCGTCGATGTAGAGCCAGGTCGTGACGCCTCGCTCGAAGTTGGCGTACATGCGGTTGCGCACGCTCTCCAGGGCCGTGAGCATGCCGAAGGTGCGCATGTTCTGCGAGAGGTCGCGCAGGTCGACGCAGGTGATGCGCGCGTCGAAGCCCACGTTGCTCTCGTGGCTGAAGAACGAGGTGGCCCCGCGCACGTAGCGCTCGTAGCGCAGCGCTATCCCCCTGGCCTCGGGCTCGGGCTGCGCGAGCAGGCCCTCGTAGAGGTCCGCGAGCACCGGCACCCTCCCCTCGGCGGCGCAGCGCTCGTAGGCGTCCTCGACGCAGCGGCTGATGATGGACTTGTCCGCCTCGGGCAGGCCCTGTCGGCCCTCCGCCATGGTCGCGCCGGACAGCGCGAGGAACGCGTCGATCTTGAAGGCGCGCTGCGAGGCCGTGGCGTGGCCCTCCACGTCCGCGAGGTCGAACGGGTTGAGGTGGGCGTCCGAGTCCGGGCCGAGCCTGATGCACGTGCCGCCGTTGGGCACGACGACCGAGGAGTACTCGCCGGCCGGGTCGAAGACGATGACCTGGTCGTCGGGGTACGCCAGTATCGTGTTCTCTATCTCGCGCTTGACCGAGAAGGACTTGCCGCTGCCGGGCTTCCCCGCCACGTAGCCCATGGGGCTCGCGAGGCGCTTGCGGTTGCAGATCACGAGGTTCGAGCTCTCCTTGTTCTGCCCGTAGTAGCCGCCGCCCTCCTGGTTGAGCTCCTGGGTGGCGAAGGGCATCTGCACGGCGATCTCCGCCGTGGTCATGAAGCGCCCCACGTCCACGTGGTTGTTGCCCAGGGGCAGGATCGAGTTCATGCCCTCGCGCTGCCGGTAGTCGAGCGCCTCGAGCTCTATGGAGTTCGACCTCGCGGCGCGCGTGATCTGGAGCACGCGCTCGTCGAGCTCGGCCTCCGTGTCGGCGTAGGCCCACGCGAGCCCCGTGTAGCGGAAGAGCCGCTGGTTCTTGTTCTGCAGGTCGTCGAGGAGGTCCTCCGCCTCCTCCTTCGAGTAGCGCAGCTCCGAGGGCAGGATCGTGTAGTCGTAGCCGCGCTTCACGGCGGCGCGCTGCTCGTCGATGATCTCCTTGTCCATCCAGGCCAGGCGCTGCTTCACGAAGGAGACGGCCCGCGCCTTGTCCATGCCCTGCACGTGGATGGAGACGGAGAGCGGGATCGGCAGGTCCACGATCTCGGCGATGCAGCGGTCCATGAGCTCGCTGCCGAACGAGCGGAACACGAGCGCCTGGCACCAGGTGCCGTCGATGCGGAGCTTGGAGGCCGAGCCCCCGGGCTTGGTCTCGATGCAGCCCGGGCACACCAGGTCCTTCGCCCTGAGCCCCGTGTGCGCTGCGAGGAGCGACCAGTCCGTCGGGATGCGGCGGCCCGGCCTTATGAGGGCGCCCATCGCCTCGAGGCGCGCCGGCCCGTCCAGGGGCTCGACCTCGCACCTCACGCGCTGGAGCGCCTGGGTGACCTCGCCGCGGATCCTCGCGAGGCGGGGCACCGCCGACTCCACGTCGCGCGCCCCGACCGCGTAGGTGAGGTGGCGCGTGCGCACGAGGTTCGAGATGCCCTCGCGCATCTTGTCGTTGAGGATGCGGTTGTACTCGGCGGCGAAGCGCCCCGTCACCGGGTCGGACTCGTCGAAGAACGAGCGGCTGCCGATCTCCTCCGCGGGGATCGGCGTGTTGGTGATGGAGAGCTGCACCGACGAGTCGGCGCCGAACCCGTCCAGGAGCTGGCACCAGGCGGAGAAGACCGCCTCCTGCGCCTCCTTCCGGGCGCTCTGGTAGCTGATGTCCGAGAAGGCCACGGTCTGCGAGAAGAGCCCGCGCTCCACCTCGCAGATCCCGTCCGCCCACATGGACTCGAACCCGATGGCGTCGTAGACGTCGCTCGCCGCGTGGCGGCGGCGCCTCTGTTCGGCGGTGGCGTCGGCGAGCTCGCGGTCCTGCTCGCGCATGCGCTGCCCGACGGACTTGCCCCTGCCGGCGAGCCTCAGCCTCGGCCCGCGCCCCTCTCCCTCGCCGCTAGATCCCTTCCTTGCTCGGCTCACGGAGCTCGGCCCCCCTCCTCCTGGCGCGGCGCCTGTGGCGGCGCGTCGTCCTAGCTGCGATTGGCCCGTCTGGGAGACGGTGGGCCTCCGGGCCCCTGTAGAGCAGCACGCCGTCGCCCGTCGCGTGCTCCCAAAGGAGCGGCAGGAACCGCTCCGCCCGCATGCCGTGCGGCCGCCAGAACCCGGCGAGCCAGAACGGCAGCGACGCGCACATGACGGGCAGGCTCGCGTCCGCGGCCTCGATGCCCAGCAGGAGCTGGCACGCGGCCGCCGCGGCGACCGACGTGGCGAGCCCGCCCGCGACGCACAGCAGCGTGCGCAGGCTGAGCTTGCCGACGACCTTCTCCTGGTACTCGCCTATGTCCTTGTGGACGGCGACCGAGAGCGGCATGGCCGGCCCCCTAGGCCGGGAGCCAGGACGTGTCGATCATCCCGAAGTAGACCGCCGCGGCCACGACGATGGCGCCGCCCGCGATGGTCGAGATGGCGCTCGCTATCTGCGAGCCGCCAGCCTCGGGCCCCCTGATCGCGATTCCCAGGGCGACCGCGCCCCAGACGATGAGGAAGCTCCCGAGGAACGTGACGCACCCCGAGACGAGCCTGATGATGTTGGAGAGCATCGCACCCCTCCCGTGTCGGATCCCTGCATTGCGGCGGCCTTTCCCGGCCGCGGCGCGGGTCGGCCGCCGGGTCCCCGCGCGGCCGTGGCTCATTTCATCCGTCCCGCCCCCTCCCCGCCGCCCGCGAGGGCGCCGCGCGAGAGCTCGCCCGCCCTGGGGTGGGACTCCGGGCTCAGCTTGCGGTCCATCACGGGGTCGCAGCCCGAGACGAGGAGGATCGCCATGCGGCGGTCCATCCTGCCGACCTCGGACGCCTGTATGAGGTCTCGGGCCTCGTGCTGGTAGCTCCTGGAGGAGCCGCCCGAGGGCCCGCGGCTCTCGGTGCTGGAGAGGGTGGAGACGGTCTGCTGCCCCACCTGCTCGGATATGGCCTTGTTGGTCTTGGTGGACTTGCCGCCGAGGAAGAGCGTCGTGTCGCAGCAGTCCGCGATGGTCTCGGCGTCCTCGCCGTAGCGCGCGGTGAGCTGCGAGAGCGACTGCACGACGAGCGTCATCCCGATGTTCCTGGACCGGACGGTGGCTATGGTGGTCTGGATGTCGGGGAGCTTGCCGATGGTGCAGAACTCGTCGAGCACGAGGTGCACCGGCGTCGGGAGCGAGCCCCCGTAGCGCACGAGCGCCCGGTCGCAGAGCCTTCCCACGCACTGCCACGCGAGGATCGCGTAGAGGAAGTTGTACGTGCTCTTGGTCTCGGAGGGCGTCGCGAAGATCGCCACGCGCGCGCCGGGGTCGCCCATCCCCTCGAGCCCGAGGTCGTCGTCCGAGAGGACCTCGCGGAGCTCGGCGGAGTCGAGCTTACCCAGGCGGGCGTTGCAGCTGATGATGATCGACTTGAGGGTCTTCCCCGCGGCCGTCTTGAACGCGTGGTAGCGCGAGAGCGAGAAGTCGCCCGGGGCGGGCTCGGTCACGGGCACCCAGCGCACGCCCGGGCCGCGCCCGCGCGTGACCGACCTGCCGTCGCCCGAGGCGGCCTCGCGCACGGGCACGCACGTGCAGCCGGTGCGCAGCTCCTCGAAGAGCACGTCGAGCGGGCTCATGAACGACTCGTCCTCGTCCCTCGCCTCCGCGAGCGACAGCAGCGTCATGAGCCCCGGGAGGTTGCGGTCCGCCTCGGGGCAGTGCTCGACGAGGTACCCCACGAGCGCGGTGTACAGGAGCCGCTCGGCGTTCTCCCAGAAGGGGTCAGCCGAGCTCGTCCTCTCGCCGTTCGTGTTCTCTATGAGGCAGTCGACGAACTCGAGCACGTCCTGCTGGGTGCGCACGTAGGCGAGCGGGTTGTAGTGGCTCGAGCGCGAGAAGTCCACGGTGTTGAGCCACGCCACGCGGTAGCCGTGGGCGCGCAGCATCGCCCCGCAGGTGGGCTCGAGCGTGCCCTTGGGGTCGGTGACCAGGTAGGACGCGTTCATCTGCATGATGTTGGGGAGCACGTAGCCGCGCGTCTTGCCCGAGCCGGAGCCGCCCACCACGAGCACGTTGCGGTTGCGCTCGTAGCGCGCGTCGTGGTCGTCCCGGGACATCGCGAGGGACACGCCCTCCGTGAGCAGGATGTTGTGGTCGGGGTGCGCGCGGTCCGCGAAGGGGCGCATCTCGCGGGCGTCCGCCCAGCGGGCGCTGCCGCCCTCCTCGCCGCGCCGCCAGTTGCCGGAGTGCGCGAGGGCGCGCGCCCACGCGACCCACACGGCGCACGCCGCCACAGTGCCGCAGGCGAGCTGCGCGGGTCCCGCCGCCGGCAGCAGGTGCCGGGCGAGAGCGTGCGCGGGAAGGCCGGCGAGGGCGGACTCGACGGCGCCGACGGGGTCCGCGCCGGACGCGGCGGCGAGGTCCGCGAGGAGGTCGGCTGCGTCGAACGCGGCCGCGGAGCCGATGGCCGCGGCCAGTGTCCCCTTTGGTTTGCCGGCGCTCACTTTGACCGCTCCTCGCGCCTGGGCGCTAGGTCGCGCCCGCGCCCGCGGTCGCGCGCGCCGGACCCGTCGCGCATGGCCTCCGACGCCTCGCGTGCGCGCCTGCCGCGGTCCTCCAGGGGCTCCGCGTCTCGGTCCTTCCGGGCAACGGCCTTCCCGTCGCCGCGGGTCTCGCCGGTGTGGTCGTCGTCGCGCGCCTCGTCGGCGTGGCCCCTCTCGTCGCGGTCCCCGTCGTCGCGGGCACGGGCGTCGCGCTCCGCGCGCTCGGCGGCCCTATGGGTCTCCTCGATGAGGTGGTCCAGGCACTCGGCCACCCTCGGCGCGTCGTCCAGCCTGAAGACGAGCTCGGTCCTGCCGTCCCGTCCCTCCACGAAGCCGTTGCCGACGCCGTGCGCCTCGAGGTCGGAGTGGATGATCCCCTTGAGCTCCTCGAATCCGTCGATGGCCTTGAGCTCGCGGACGTCGAGGCGGGCGTACTCGGGCGTCGCGCCATCGCGCGGCTCCTCCCTCGCGGGCCCCGGCGCCGCCTGGTCGCCGAGCTGCCGCCTGAGCGCGGAGAGCGCCTCCTCGATCCTCGCGGCCGCCTCGCCCATGGCGCCGTCGCGCGCGGAGAGCCCGGAGCGCTCCGCGGCGACCGTGCCGGCGCGGACGATCATGTCGTAGAGCCTCTGTCCCGAGTCGTCGCCGTAGTCGTCCGCCATGCCCGCCCCCCGTTCCTTGCGTGAGGGGCGGGCCGCCGGGACGGCCGCGCCCGGCCGAGTCCCCGCCATGTCCTGTGTGGCGCCGCGGCGACGCCGCCCCACACCCTTCTACAGGGGATGGGACGGCGCGTGTCGGCCCGCCGGGGCGCCTGGCTTCCCTGGGCTTCCCTAGGGTATCCCGTCATAAACTCTCCGCATCTGCGGGGGCGTGGCGGCGGCGCGCCGCTTGTCCGGACCGCCGAGCCTCACGTCGTCGCACGTCTGCCTGATCCGCGAGACTATCGCCCTCGCGGTCTCCGCCTCGCCCCGCCTCGCGAGCCGCGCCTCGAGCTCGTCCATGGTGTACTGGGTGGTGATGACCGTGGACCGCATCCCCTCGTAGCGCGCGTTCAGCAGCTCGAAGAGCGTCATGACCGTCCAGGGCGACTGCGCCTCCTTCCCAAGGTCGTCGAGCACGAGCACCTCGCACGAGAGGTAGCGCTCCTTGACCGAGGCGGCGCGGGCCGGCGAGGCGTCGTCGAAGGTGTCCCTGATCCTCGCGAGGAGCTCGACCGAGGTCGTGAAGGCGACGGTCTCCCCCCGGTCGAGGAGCACGGACGCGATGCCGGCGGCGTTGTACGTCTTGCCCACGCCGATCCCGCCGTGGATGTAGAGGCCGTTGCCGGCGCCGTGGCGGTACCCCATCGCGAACGACGCGCACGCCTCGTCCGTGGGGAGCGCCGATCGGAAGCGGCGGCCTATCCCGCACCGTGCGAGGCGGGCCTCGCGGTCCTGCGCCTGGCGCTCGCCCTCCGCGCGGCGCGACTCCTCCTCCGCGGCGGCCGCGCCGCTGCACGAGCAGCGCTCCCTGGAGACCCACACGACCCTCTCGCCGACGACGACGCCCCTCGCCTCGAGCGCCCTCCCGCAGAACGGGCAGCGCGCGGCGGGCGGCTCGGGGCCGAGCCCCAGCTCCCTCGCCTGGGCCGGCCCGATGAGCGAGCGCCTGGGGTCCGGCGCCTTTGCTGTCTCTCCTTTCATGTCCCTCCTCTCTTATCGGGTGACGCCGCGTCACCCCTGCCGCTGACGCGATGTCATGGGAGGCCTGGTTGGCGGCGTGACGTCCCGTCATGGGTGCGGGGCCTCCCGCCATGCCATGCCGTCATGGGGGAATCAGCCTCCCACGAACCTGTTCCTCCGTTCCGTGACCCTGACCGCCCGTTCCACCGCGCTGTCCACGAGCCCGTACCTCTTCGTGATCCGCTTGTTGGGCAGCACGTGCTCGCCGAGCTCGACGATGAGGCCCCTGGCCTCCAGCGCTGAGACTGCCCGGTGGACCTGTCGCTCGCTGACGCCGAGCATGCGTGCCGTGCCCCTCTTGCTCTCGTAGAACTCGACGCCCTCATGCCTGCAGAAGCCGAAGATCCTCGCGTAGACGAGCAGCTCGCAGCCTCGGAGGCCCATCCCCTCGGTCATGAACCGGTAGACCCGCACGTACTCGACGGCGCGCTCGTGCGCCCTCCCGTCAGTGCCCCGTGCCATGTGAGGACCTCTTGTAGACCGTCGCGTTCCTCCCCGCGGGGGAGTCCTTGTAGGGGACCGTGTTCCTGTCCCACCAGAGCTTGAACTCGTCCGCGTGGACGAGGGGGTTCCTGCGCTGGTCCTCGAAGATCCTGAAGGGTATCGGATCGACGTCCCTCAAGGCGAGCTCACGGACCGTGGTTACCTTCACGTGCATCAGCTTCCCCACGTCCGCTATGGTCAGGTAGTCCTGCACCATCTGCAGGACGTAGATTACCCTCTCCTCTTCGCCGCCTCTTCCACTCATCGGAATCGCCCCCGTTCGCCTCGTTGGGTTCCGACCGGCGTCCGAAGCCGGTGGTGGGGGCCTGCTGGCAGGCCGTTGGAGACGCGGGCCCGGCCTGCCGGCCGCTGCTCATAAAACGTTATACGAGCGACGTTGCCTTGTTCTTTCGGGGGCACGGCGGGTCACCAGACCAGACCTGCCGCTACGGCGGCGTCGAGGGCGCGCTTGCTCACGCGAATCCTCCTGCCGACCCTGCTCACGGGTATGGCGCCGTTCTTCACGAGCCGGTACAGGGTGCGCCTGGAGATCCCCAGGTAGAGCTCGACCGAACGCGTGTCCATCCAGAGGTCGCCATCGGCACCCGCCGCGCAGATGCGGGCGATCCTCTCGAGGTCCTCCTCGTTCCTCGGAACGGCGGGGGACTCTCCCCGATGCCCGTTGTCCGTGCGGCTCCCGGCCTGATCCGCAGCCATGCGAATCCCTCCCAAATGTTCCCGTCTCGGGTGACATCGTGTGCCACCATGTGCCAGTCGTGCGCGTCGCCGCGAGTGGCGACGACACATGTATATGACTGGCACTTTCGACCATGCGTGCCTCGCGTGGACGCCTGGCTTCCACGGGCTTCCCGTGGCTTCCCGACCAGAAAATCGGCACAGCTACGGTCAGCTGGAAGAAGGATCATGGACGACCGTCACGCACGCGGGGCGGCACTGCGGACTCGAAAAATGTGTCTGCATAATGGAGAGTTCAAAATGTATAAGGTAAATTTTGACACGCAGATGAAACGGCATTCCGCGGAAGCGTCCTGGATGGGTTGCGTGCACTCCGCGTGCACTCTTGCGTGCACCAAACGAAAACAGGCCAGAGGACATAGCCTCTGACCTGCGAGTTTATGGTGGGCGTTAGAAGATTTGAACTTCTGACCTCTTCCGTGTCAGGGAAGCGCTCTCCCCCTGAGCTAAACGCCCGAATGTTTGCGCACTGGCTGGGGTCGCTCAGTGCGTTAGTAACTATAAAGGAACGGAACCGCCGACGCAACCACCAATTTGAGAAATCTTGAAATTGCGTTGCGACCGGCGACCGACGGCCCGCACCGTTACAGTCCCGGCTCGCATGCAGAGGGAAGCGTCAGCTCCCCAGGCACGCCCGACCTCGGCGGACGCAGCTCCGGACGCACGATGATGCCCCCGCCCAGGCACTCGAGACCGTCGTAGATGACGGCGCTCTGCCCCGGGGCGACGGTGCGGACGGGCTCCGCATACTCCACCAAGACCGAGGTGCCGCACTTCTCGCCTGCGTGGCCCTTCTCGCCTGCGCCGCACGTCTCGCCTGCGTGGCCCGTCTCGCCTGCGTTGCCCGCGGGAGCCTGCTGGGACGGCGCGGGCGAGAAGGGCGTGACGTGCGCGGGGCGGAGGTCTCCGGTGTGGCGGCTGCGCACGAGGTAGTCGCCGGGCGCCGGGGGCTCGCCGTGGACCCAGCGGACATCCGTAAGCAGGACGCGGCGCGTCCAGAGCGCGGGGCAGGCTGGGTCGGCCGTGGCATAGACCGTGTTGGTGACGACGTCCGTGGCCACGACGTAGCGCTTGGGGCCGCCGCCGATGCCGAGGCCCTTGCGCTGGCCAACCGTGAACAGGAAGGCGCCGTCGTGGTGGCCGATGATGCGGCCGGCCTCCCACTCCACGATGTCGCCGGCGCGGCGCTCGAGCGTGTCGAGCAGGAACGTGCGGATGCCGACGGGGCCGATGAAGCAGATGCCGTCGGAGTCCGGCTTGGCCTCAACGCCGAGGCCGCGCTCCGCGCACATGCGGCGGACCTGCGCCTTTGTGGGGATGTCGCCTATGGGGAACAGCGTGCGCGAAAGCGTTGCCTCGGGCACACGCCACAGGAAGTACGTCTGATCCTTGTGCTCGTCCGCGGCGCGGAGCAGCCGCGTGCGGGCAGGCGCGCCGGGGGCGGTGGCGGGCTCGCGCAAGACACGCGCGTAGTGGCCCGTCGCGACGAAGTCCGCGCCCTCCGCGAACGCGCGACGTGCGAACGTGCCGAACTTGACGGTCTGGTTGCACATGACGTCCGGGTTGGGCGTGAGACCGTGGGCGTAGGCGTCCACCAGGTAATCGACCACGGTGGACTTGTACTCCGCCTCGCAGTCCCACACGTCGAGGTCGATCCCCAGCGTGACGGCGACGCGCTCCGCGTCCGCGAGGTCGTCCGCCCAGGTGCACTTGAATCCGGGCAGGTCGCGCGACCAGTTGCGCATGTAGACGGCATGCACGCGATAGCCCTGCTCAAGCAGGAGCGCCGCGGCGAGCGCGGAGTCCACGCCGCCGCTCATGCCAAGGTAGACGGTCTGGCCGCTGCCGGCCGGCGCCGCGTGCGCGGAGCGTGCGGCCGGCGCCGCGTCGTACATTCCGTCAGGCATCGCGAACCTCCCCCAGGCCCAGCCGGGCCGCCTCCGCGCGGACGACGCGGCAGATGGCGTCCGCCGCATAGTCCACGTCCTCTGCCGTGGTGGGCCTGCCGAGCGTGATCCTGAGCGAGCCCGCCGCCACGCGCCCCGGCACGCCCATGGCGGCTAGCACGTGACTCACGCGCATCTTGCTGGCCGCGCACGCGGAGCCCGTGCCCACGCTCACGCCCTCGCGCTCCAGCAGGATCACCAGGCGGCGCGCCTCGAGCCCGGGAAAGCTCACGTGCAGAAGGCCCGGCAGACGGTTTGCTTCCTTGCGCGGGCCCGCGACCACGCACCACGGGAACTCTTGCACCAGGCGCGCCTGCAGGCCGTTGCGCAGCGCCGCGAGCCGCCGGCACTCCTGAGGGCGCAGACGCTCCGCAAGCTCGAGCGCGCAGGCGAACGCCATCACCCCAGCCACGTTCTGCGTGCCGGAGCGCACGCCGCCCTCCTGCCCGCCGCCGCGAACCAGCGGGCGCAGCCGCACGCCGTCCGCCGCGTACAAGAGGCCCACCTGCTTTGGGCCGTACACCTTGGCCGCGGACACCGTCACGAGGTCCGCTCCCAGCGACGACACGTTCACGGAGCAGTAGCCGGCCGCCTGCGAGGCGTCCGTGTGGAGCAGTATGGGACGCCCTTCTCGCCCGGCGAGGCGTCGCGCGCGCTCCGCCGCCACGACGGCAGCGATCTTGCGGATGGACTGGATGGCGCCCACCTCGCCGTTGGCGAGCGACACGGAAACGAGCTCCGTCGCGGGACCGATGGCACGGGCCACGTCCGCCGGGTCCACGCGGCCGTCCGGCCCCACGGGGATGGTCGCGTGGTCGCGCGCAGCGGCGGCCTCGAGCACGCTCTGGTGTTCCGTCGCCGCCACGAGCACCTGGCCCGAGACCGCCGCGAGGGCGAGGTTGTTCGCCTCCGTGGCGCCGGCGGTGAGCGTTATGTTTGCGGGCCGCGCGCCCAGCACGTGCGCCAGGCAGGCCCGGGCGTCCTCGAGCTCCGCCGCGACCGCGCGCGCGGAGGCATACGGGGCGGACGGGTTCTGGAAGCGCTTGGACAGGTACGGAAGCATGGCGTCTACGGCCTCGGGCGCCATGGGCGTGGCCGCGGCGTAGTCCAGGTAGACGTCGCGCCGCGGCGCCGGGCGCGTGGACGGCGCAGCCGAGAAGGGCGTGGGCGTTTGCGTTGTGACCGCCTCCTTGCGACGATGCGTAACGAAAAGGGCACCTGCCGTGGCAGATGCCCTGTGCGTGCGTTGGAGGCGAGACCCGGATTCGAACCGGGGATAAAGGCTTTGCAGGCCTCTGCCTTACCACTTGGCCATCTCGCC
>NZ_JABAGR010000016.1 GCF_012844235.1 Parafannyhessea umbonata | reverse complement strand
CCTTCTTCGCGAGAGGAGCAGGAGCGAATCGGCGCCCTCTTCGCTCGTCTCGACAACCTCATCACCATTCATCAGCGTAAGCAGGGAAGTATCCCGAATCCGCATGCCGAGTATGGGCTAGCCATTACGAACCCGCTAGTTACTCGATCTTGGTGGATCGCAAGCAGGTCATCTCACATACCGACGGTTACCACAGTTGACGCGGTGGAGGCCACTAACAGATGTGGGAACTGCAACGCTCTGCCAAGTCTCGGTTCTTCTCTACGGAAATCGCCGCAGAATGACAAGGTTCGCAGCTCCTCAGAAGGCAACAGCCTGATACCTCGCGAGGGAGCCAAAGACTGTCTTTTCTCGATTCCGCGGCATAAATAAACGTCACATCTGCGCCAAGCACCCACATCCAATGCAACTCGGGTCCGACCTTTCGCAACTCGGGAGTTTGCAAGGCCCCGCACGCTCGCCTAGTGTACCTTCAAGTCAGCCGAGGAAGGAGCTCCAGATGAGGGTGAGGGTCATTCAGCGCGAGGGCCAGCGCGGCATCGAGGTCCTCTTGCCAGTGTCGCGAGCATCCGCTCCGACGCCGACCACGCGCTCGTCCATATGGTGGACGGGTCCCCGCTCCACAATACCTCCCGGTTGTTCGAGCTCGAGGCGGCGCTGCAGCAGACTGAATTCGTGCGTGTTTTGCGGCAGGAGGTCGTGAACCTGGACAACGTCCAAACCATCAGGCCGGAGTTTGGCAGCCGGCTGGTGCTGGGGCTTAAGGGCGGCCACGAGTCGTTGTCTCGCGCAACTACGCATCGTAGGTGAAGTCGAAGATTGGCATCATTGGGTAAGCGACGACAGATGAGAGGAGCCACAATGAGCCACAAGGACCTTGCGTACGGCGTCTTTGATAGCGAAGAGCACGAGGGCGCGGGCCGCGCAGTGACCATGGGCTTGTTCGTAGGAAGCGCGTGGGCGGTAGCCGCAATCCTTGCTTGGGTCGTGTCGGATATTGTCGTATCCGGCGGATTGTACGAAGCCACACGCGGCGCAGCGAGCTGGGTCCTAGCATGTCTGGCGGGGGCGTGCTGCAGCAGCTCTGGTTCAACTTCCGATCGGCGTCGCGCTTAGGGTACGCGGGGCGTGTCGCCGGGTTTGGCGTTACGTACTTCGTCGCGCTCGCTGGGTGCGCGCTGCTGGGACAGTGGCTGCCGGTGGAGTAGCCGCTGGCATGAGCGGGGTTCGCGGGCATCTACCTTGCGATTCTTTCGGTTCTGACGGTTGTCTTCACGGTGGCTTTTCGCAGGAAGCGCGCGGAGTACCAAGAGGTGCTCGACCGCTTCCACGACGGCCGTAGGTAAGAGCTGCGAGGCAGCGCCTTCACATGCTCGCTGGTTACTTCCCCAGTACGGGACTCAATTGGAACAGCGTTGCTAATTTCGTCGGCGACATCGTAGTCGACGAACACGACCTTGGTACCAAGCTTCTCCTCAATGCGGCCACCTTGGCTTCCCACTCGCGACGCTCGCACTCGTACTTGACCTTGGAGATCCCCTCCTGGCCGCGGCTGTCCTTGGGGCCATCGCCTCCGCCGCCCTCCGGCTCCACCTCGGGCTCGTTCTTGGGATCATGCTCGTCTGCCATGTGCCTCTCCAATCCACGGTTTGTTTGCGCGCTTCCCTGCGCGGCTGTGGCGGCCCCTTTGCGCTGGCCGGGCGTCGTGGCCCCTTTGCGCTGGCCGGGCGTCACCGTGGATGGTCCGACGGCGGTAACGGGCATGAAAAGGGGCCGCCCCTGATGGGCGGCCCCTTCCTACCGCGAAATGATTGTCTGGGCAGGCTACCGCCTGCTTCTCCCGAGAAGCGCGTCCGCGAACTCGTCGGATACCTCCATGTCGTTGTGTTCGAGGTTCCAAGCCTCTTCCCTTGACCAGCGTACGCCGTTCTTCTCGTATAACATGTCGACAATATCTGTCGGCTTGCCCTTCGAGTAGTCAACGAGGTACCCAGCAGCAATGGCAATCGGCTCCTCGCTTGTCATGGCGCGAAGCAGGGCCTCCTTGTCGCGCCTTGGCACGCCGAGCCTCGGGGCAATGCCGTTATCGTAGTCACTCGAATTTGCGTAGATCATCGTCTCTCCCCACTCGGCACAAACGCGACCATGCTCCCATTTCCGTGCCTGCCGACGTAGAACGTTCCGTCTGGGTTAACGTATATCGTGCCGTTCGGAGCCGTCACCGTAACGCCGAGCCTGTCCGCGAGGTCCTGGGCGATGCAGCTCCCCTTACTGTCCATTCTACCCGTCGAGCAGGCGCACGCCGCCGCCGTCGTAGTCCTTCCTGCCGCGAATGACCCTCGCCAGCGTCCTGGCGACCCTCAACGGCCGCACGCTAACGGGGCCCTGCTGTCCTTGCCGTAGGCCACCCGCGTTCGAGCCCTCTGAGCAACCTATACTTCGACAGCAGCCTTACAGCGCGTATTTCGACTCTAAGCCATTTGCCTCAACCCGTCGCAACTTACGTTGACGATGGCGAGCAGCATCATAATCAAACACCTCGAGCTCGACTTCCCAAGTTCATCCAGGATGAGCTTAACGCACGATGCGCACTTCTCAGGCACCTTCTTGTTAGAGCCTCGTCGAAGGTCTTTCAAATACCTTAGGAGATGATGCTGGCGGAGGTAAGGACACACGTGCGATGAGCTCGACGCCGGAGCATTTCATACAGAAGTCGCCACGAGGGTTACTGCAAAAATTCTTAAGAAAAAACCAGGGAACAAGTCCCTGGTTTTGAATTCATATGGTCGGGTGGACTGGATTCGAACCAGCGACCCCTTGACCCCCAGGGCGCAATCCTTGATGAATGTCAATAGACACCAGAGGACACCACTTCCACAAATTGTGCTGTTTAACTGGGCATTTGCTGACCTTGACGAACATGAGACGACCACAGCCCCCGTCATGTAAAGTCGTCCGCAGTACGCAAATAGTACGCCACGTACTATCCACGTACTGCACGTACTGCGACGGCCGCGGGCGGGCGCATCAAAGGTTCAAACGTTGATGGGGGCACGATGCCGAGGAATCTGAGCAACGGGTTCGTCTTCAAGGACGAGAGGTCCGGCCACTGGAGGGCCGCGATCAGCTGGCAGGACGAGGACGGCAGTCAGAGGAGGATGACACGAAACACCCCCGTCGCCTGCTACCCCGACAGGGTGAGCAGGAAGACCGGGAAGGTCACCAGGGACAACCGCGGGAAGGGCGCCGCCGAGGACTTCCTCAGGGAGTGGCGCGACGAGGAAGTCCGAAAGGACGAGGAGCTCTCCGGCACCGTCTCCTGCGAGACGCCTGTCTACCGCTACGTCCTCGACTACATAGACATGAAGGAGTCCACCGGCAACATCCTCGCCTCCACGGCGGACGGCTACCGCTGGTACGCGAAGCACCTCCTGGGCACCGAGCTCGGCAGGACCCCCGTGGGGCAGGTCACCGCGAGGCAGATCCAGGAGTTCGAGCGCGACATGGTGCAGGACGGCTACGGCGGCAACACCGTCTCGCACACCCACGTGCTGCTCAAGACCGCCTTCATCAGGGCGCGCAGGCTGGGCGACATCCCGTCGAACCCCTTCGACCTCGTCGACGCGCCAAAGAGGCCCACGAAGCCGATAAACTCCCTCGACGCCGCGAGCGTCCGGCAGCTCAACCAGACGCTCGGGAGCGTCGCCGACCCGTTCTCCACGGCCGTGCTCCTCGCGCTCATGACGGGGATGAGGCAGGGCGAGATATGCGCCCTCAGGTGGCAGGACGTCGACCGCGTGTCGCGCAAGATCCGGGTCTCGCACGCGCTCACGAGGGCGAGCGGCACCTTCGCGCTCTCCACGCCCAAGACCAGGAGCTCGGCCAGGACCATCCCCTACGGCGACGAGCTCGCCCGCGTGCTTGAGGCGAGGGCGCGCGCCATGCACGGCGAGCGCGAGGCGATGGGCCTCGACTGGGACGAGGGGCTCTTCGTCGTGGGCAGCGCCGTCACCGGCGCCTGGAAGAGCCCCATGGCGCTGGGGCAGGAGTGGCGGGCTTTCGTGAGGGTGGCGAGGCTCGTGGGCTCCCAGGGCGAGCCGCCGAGGTTCCACGACCTCAGGCACACATTCGCGACGATGGCGATCGGCTCCGGCGTGGACGTGAAGACCGTGAGCGCCATCCTCGGCCACTCCAACGCGGCGATGACCCTCAACGTCTACGCCGACGCGCTCGCAGACAGCAAGAAGGTCAGCATGGACCTCATGGGCAAGATCATGTCCGCGGGGCTCTCGTAGGAACGGGGTGCAGGCGGCACCCATCGAAGTATCTGAAGAGGATTCGGGGCGGAAGCGAGTCCGATTGCCGCGGCGCGTGCGGATGCACACCCTGGGGCGAATGGAACGCCGATGGCGACTTTGGAGGATCGCATTATGGAGCGTACGATTGAGGATGTGTCAGATGTAGAGTGTATTCGCTATACTAATGCCATGGCTAAGATAGACGACATATACGGGGCGGCCGACGACTACGGCCTCGTGACGTCCGCGGACGCGAGGGCGCTCGGCGCCTCCGACGCGGAGGTGGTGCAGTACGCGGCGCGCGGCAGGCTCGAGCGCGTGGCCCGCGGCGTCTACCGCGTGCCCGTGTGGCCCTACCAGGAGCAAGCCCCCTACGCGATCGCCGTGAGGGCCGCGGGCGAGGGCGCCTACCTCTACGGCGAGTCCGTGGTGGCGCTCCTCGGGCTCTGCCCCACCGACCCGCGCGCCATCTGGGTGGCGACGCCCAGGAGGACCAGGCGCAGCCTCGGCGAGGGCGTGAGGCTCGTCTGGCGGAGGCACCCGGACCGGGTCACGCTGTACGAGGGCATAGCCTGCCAGGAGGCCGCCGACGCGATCCGCGAGGCGGCGAGGACCCTGGGGCCCGCCCGCGCCGTCGACGCGGCGCGCGAGGCGGAGCGGAGGGGCTACGTCACGCCGGCCGAGCTTGCGGAGATCGAGGGGGAGGTGGGCGCCCATGTCTAAGCGCCCCAACAGCATGAGGCACCTGGACGACGCCATCCGGAGGGCCTCCGGCGGCACCGCCGACGGCTACGTGCGCATGCGCACCCTCGTGGCCAACGCCATAGTGGCCCAGATGCTGCCCGACGGGGTCGTGAAGGGCGGAAGCGCCGTCAGGATGCGCTTCGGGTCCGGGGCCACGCGCTACACTACCGACCTCGACACCGCCACGGCGAGCGACCCGGACGAGTACGCGGCGAGGCTGTCCGATGCGCTCGCCGCCGGATGGGAGGGGTTCACCGGCCGCGTCGTGCGCCGCGAGCCCGCCGCGCCACCGGGCATCCCCGGCGAGTACGTGATGCGCCCCTACGACGTGAAGCTCTCCTACCTGGGAAGGCCCTGGTGCACGGTGCCCCTCGAGGTGGGGTTCGACGAGATCGGCGACGCCGAGCGGGCAGACGTGACCTGCCAGGCGGAGGCCTCGGGCGCCCTCGAGAGGCTCGGGTTCCCCGCCGTCGGGGACGTGGCCCTCATGGACCTCTGCTACCAGGTGGCCCAGAAGCTACACGGGCTCACGAGCGGCGGCGACCGCGTGCGCGACCTCGTTGACCTCCAACTCATCATGGGCAACGCAGACGTGGACCTGGCGCGCACGAGGCGGGTCTGCGTGAGGCTCTTCGCCTACCGGAAGGCTCAGGAGTGGCCGCCCAGGGTCGTCGCCGGAGAGGGCTGGGGCGAGCTCTACGCCACCCAGGCGGAGGGGCTCGGCGTGCTGCAGGACCTCGCGGAAGCCATCGAGTGGGCCAACGGGCTCGTCGCCCGCATCGATGCCGCACGGTAGCTGGAAGTCGCAAGGCCGCTCCCCGTCCTTCGATACCAGTCGCAGGACTCAGAATGCGACCACACGCTGCCCCCATTAGCACGGCGACGTCAAGACCACGAACCCGATTGACCGCCAATCACGGCTGGCTAGAATGGAACCAGATGTCAAAACCCGAGAGGGTTTTATGTGGCGGGGACGCACGAGCGCCTCCGCCTAATTTTTACTCGAAGGCACCACTGGCATAGCCACCACAACATACGATACGAGACATGGAGTCAGGACGATGAAGTGGATCTACGATGCCGACGGCAACGCGGACCTCGAAGAGGTCGCGTTCGCGGAGAAGGGCATCTCGGCAATCCTGGAGAACGTCGACCTCTCTTCGGCGCCAAGTGACGCTGCGGACGCCGCGATGTGCTTCCTGGGGCGTTTGGTAAGGGAGCTCGCCGAGGCGACCGAGGCGCACTCCCATGCGGGAGGCGGCTTCCCTGCGCGGTAGGGTCATCCTCACCGCGCGGGCTAGGCGCTGCGTGAGTTGCAAGTCGGTCCCCACGCTCCCGCAGGAGCGTGGGGACACCGGGCCGGATGTGCCCTTCCGACATCCGCTGCGCCGGGGACATCGTCGGCATCCCCTATCCTCGCGGTCGTCGAAAGCGCCCGGCCGGCGCGGTAGCGGAGGTCGCCCCCGCGCCGGGTCGGTGCAGAAGTTCGCCGCACTTCCGCGCCGACACCTCCAAGCCCTCCCTCGCCCAAGACGCTGGCACAGGGAGCAAGCACCTCTTCCCACTCCCTGGCGGCCCGCGCGACTGGGTCGGCGCCGCGCCACGCCCGCAGGGGCGCGGCGCCCCGCCACGCGGGCCTTGCCGCTCGTTGGGCGAGGGAGGGCAAAGGGCCTTCCCACGTCCTAGGGAGGTCGCCATGACCGAGAAGACAGAGAGCGCCGCAGCAGTGACCGAGGAGAGTCTCGTCGCCACGTGCGAGGGCATCGCGAGGGACTACCTCGCCCACAGGGGATACGAGGTCCGCACAGGAGACGGCTGGTCCTGCGACTGCGAGGACGCGCCCATCGTGGCCACGGACGGCGACGAGACCGTGCTCATAGCCGTCATCTCCGCCTACGAGGAGGGCTCTGCGCGCATGCCCGAACTCAACGTCGGCGCGGCCGAGTTCGTGATAATGAGGCGTGCATGCCTGCTCTACCTCGCGGACCACGACGACGTGGACGCGATACGCCACGACGTGATTTCCATCGTCGTGGCGGGAGAGCGCCAGGCAAGGCTCCGCCACCTCATCGGCGCCTGGCATTGGGCGGATAGGGAGGAGTGACCCAGGACATCAAACCACGGAAACCGCTCACGGCAGGAGGGCGACCGCTCGGGGAAACCCGGGCGGTCGCCCCTTCCAGCCGCCACGGCCGCAGCCAAGCCCTCCCGCGGCCGCTCTCCCCGCCGTCAGGAACACCTAGCGACGGCGGGGAGAGAACTACTTGTTTGAAAGTCATTCTCAATGGCTGTTGAGCCCCCATTTCTCAACCTAGATGCACCCTGAGATGACCTATAGACCATGGATATCATCAACTCTGTGACGTGGTCGGAAACTTCATTTCATCGACATCACTGGCCGGAACACGATGCATGACTAAGTGAGCGCTTTCTTGATTCGCTCCCTTCCGTACTTATCTTCGACTTCCTTCGTTACAAGGACGGATAATTCGTCCAATGAACGCGTTAGCGCCACATACAACAAGTGCTTGGTCCTGTTGTCCTGTTTGTTATCTCCCAATAAATATGGCGTCAAATCAGTGGTGAGTATGAAGAGACACTTTGTATCCTCTAGCCCTTTTATGGCTTCAATGGATCTGACGGCTACACCACCGCCTTGTGAATTACTTAATCTCGAAAGCGCCTCGGCGATTCTGCTGCACCTTTTATTGTCAAAGTCAAATACTCCAGAATTCACATACTTGTAAATTACAGGCTTCGCATGTTGGCCGGCAATGATGAGTGACTTCATCTGGTTGGCAACGAAGAATGCTTCTCGCCTCAACTCCAATTCGGTGAGAGTGTTCCCATGCTTTACTCTGATTTGAGATTCAAGATCATGATTGAGCGCCTCATCATTCGCGTGGCAGACATCTTCGGAATGGGTGTTGAAGCGTGCGTTCTTTTTGCTGATATAAGCTAGGCCGTACCTTCCGTTCTCGATGAACTTAGCTACATCTGGCCCAACATCTGATTCAAAGTAGACGTTGATGCTACCTTCTCGAGCCTTCGCGTCAGCGACCTGCCGTTCAGCCTCACAGGCTAAACGGTTGGAGAGATGAAGATGCGCCTCTGGGCATCTGTGGCAATCGCGCTTGTAGCTTACTTCGTCTGGAAATGTCGAGATAAGCTTTCGGAAGCATTTATGCCCTCTCAGGTCCTGCTTCGGATCGCCGAAAAGCTCGAGCTTTATGCCCGCCTGATCGAGGGCAAGGAAAACATCGAGCATGTCGTCGTCAATGTCTTGGGCCTCGTCCACAACGATTTTGTGGCAGTAGTAGCCGAAAAATGACAGGACCCTCTTCCGCATTCTTTTCGTTGTTGCCTTGTCATCGGATTTTTTGTCTACTACCCACTTGGCCCTCTTGGGGATCATTGTCTGGTGGAGAGCCCCCTCCTTCTCCAAGTTGCTGATAATGGCATTTCTTAACTGTGGTTTGTAAGGAAGGTTAATAGTGGAGATTTTTTCATAGCGACTCCCAAAAAGCAGGTGGTAATAAGGTTGCACAAGTTCGGAATATAAGAACGAGTGGATGGTGCTGACCTTAACATTCTCCGGAACGCTCCCGTTCTGCCCAATAATCCTGGATTCGATGTTATGGACGGCAGCATTGGTGAACGCCACGCAGAAGACTACCTTGCCTTCGGGGACCTGCTCAGAGAGGATACGGGACGCCATGCTTGACGTCTTTCCGGCTCCGGCACCAGCAACCTCTATCCTCATACCAATGCCTCTGGTCCTGCCTGCTTCTTTTCTATAGGTTCGTTCAAAAAGTCGAGCGCCGCCATTATGTGAGAGGGCATCGTAAACTCGGGGAGTTTGCCGTCGACCAGGTCGTGGCAGACCCGAAACATGACGCCAGTCTTCTTGTTCTTGCGCCAGTCTTCTTGAAGCTGGTTCTCATCCATTCCAACCCAGCCAAACTCTTCGCCGTAATGTTTTATTAGCATCTGGTAGTTGTCCCCTGAATTAACAAAGTCTGTCTCAAGGGTATAGCCAGTCGTCGTGCTCACATACACCTGGCTGTCTGCTTTCTTTTCATGCTCACGTTTTGCGTTGGGCTGGTCGTCGAAGTCCCGGATGACAGCAAGCTTGTTGGCATTGCCCAAGTTGATTTTCTTCCAGATGTCGATGATGTCTCGATATCCCTTGTGGAACGATAATACCTTGATGTCGTTCAGCCCTCGTTTTGCCTGCAAGAAGGACTTGATGAGTAGCTCTTCAGTAATGCCCTCAACAAGAACAAGCCTGTGCGAGAAGAGCAGCTTGAAGATGTCGGTGTTTGGATTATTCGAAAGGTAATCCATCTCTTCTGGTCCGAGCTCTTCTTTTAGACTAACTGCAGCACCGCCATGGAGCACGATGACTTTGTCCAGTCCGACCTTGTTAACGAATTCAGCATCGTGAGTCGTGTAGACCAGTTGCGTTCGACTGTCCTTGTCGCCAAATGCCTTGAAGAAGCTCGCCATCAGAAGGACGTTATTCGCGCACAGATGTGCTTCTGGCTCCTCGACCTCCACGACCCGAAGCGAGATGTCATGGGACGCTTCGAGATAAGCATTCAGCATAACTGCCATGAGGACGAGGTTACGATGTCCGAGACCCTGTAAGGAAAGGCTTTCGTCATCGTACCCGAGACGGATGCCAGAGAGGATGCTACTCATTGCCGGCATGTTGGGAAGGACGCTGATTGAATCGAAAAAGTCCCTCGCATGAGGGTCGTCAGAGTAGTCCTGCCAGTTGATGACTTCGTCCAGCTTGGCGGCTTCGCGGATTGTTTCCAGAAACCCACCGTATCCTTTCTCTATCCGCTTCTGTCCCTCTGAGTCAACCTTGCCTTGCAGTAAGTGAATCAGCGGTTTTGAGCCAATCCTCTTAGGGTTAGCTGCAAAGTCGTCTCGATTCGCCGAGAGCTCGAAGCATTTGAACCGAGTAGATACGTCATAGGGCAGCCACTTGTTGCCCTCGGAACTGGGCGTGACCACTTCATACCTGAACTCATTCATAGGCAGGAGGCTCATCTTTATGTCTGATATGTCTTCTTCGTCCCTGAGAAGGGAAGAAACCAGGCTCAGCAGGTCTTGAGGGTCTGACACGGACCATTTGTACTGAATCCGTGGGACCACGTTGTCCCCTTCTGGAACCAATATATCTTTCACGTCATAGGCGTCGATTGGTTCGGGCTGAAAATCAATGGTCACAGAAACTGACGGGATTATCGAGCGGAAGGACTCGGGGTCGACGTGCTCCTCGAGAATATCTTGCCTATGCTCTTGGATGAAGGAGTAGTACCCCTCCTTCGCCTCATCATTGATGTCGAACCATGAGAGGCTCTTGCTGACACCACTCTCATCGTTCGTGAACGGCAACGAGAGGGCCTTGAGAAAGTTGGATTTTCCGCTGTTGTTCTCGCCGACAAGAGCAACGAGATTGTCGAAGGGAACATCGATGGACTTGAGGTTACGATAGTTTACGATTCTAACTCTTGAGACCCTCATAAGCAGCTATCCAATCCTCAGCAATCCCTGGTAGAACGACCCAGGGAACACGAATTTGCGAGAAGGCTTCTTCTTGTGGTTGTCGTTCTCGAACGACACTTCAATGTAGGAGCTGTCCAAATCAACAATCTGCCCATAGCCGAAAGCTTTGTGGAGGACGGTGTCGCCTGGCTTCAAAGCATCAAGCTCGGCTTTTGTAACAGGTGGCTTGACCTTTGCGACCCCGCCCTTCTCCTTCGGGTAGCCCCTGAGCCACCAGGCGGACCGACCGCCGGTAGCCTTGTCGCCATGGCGGCTGAGCTTGAAGCTGGCTCCACGGTCGTTCAGCCTCTCGAGGATTTCGATTGCGCCCGGGGTGTTGATTATCCAGAGACAGCCGTCGTTCGGCCGCCTGTCGATGTACTCGAGCCCAGCGTCGTCCAGCTCGTCGCTGAGCCAATCACGCCTCTCCTCCTTGGCGAGAGCCGAGGCATGAAGAGTTGGCGCAGAGCCTGCCGTCGTGTTGGCTGCTGGCTTGGCAGTGTCAGCACTCGCAGCCGGCTCGGAGGTGGCCCTCTGGGACTTGCGGACTTCAGCCGTCGAAGTCCCAGAGGGAACCTTGGCCAGCCCATCTGGAGCCACCATCGACTCCTGCTGGGCCATCTCCATGTACTCGAAGTCAGAGAGGGTAGTATCGAAGAGACCGACCCTCTCGCCCTCGTGGCGGTTCACGCCAGCGTAGGTGAGGGAGGAGTCCTCGTAGCGGCGGAACTTGTAGACCGCATCGTTCATGAGGGCGTCATTGAAGACCCCAAGCGACACCAGGAGCTCGAAGTCCTTGACCGTGAGTCCGGTCACCTTCTTGAAGAGGCCGGGCTCCAGCTGCGTGATCACGTCCTTGAGCGTCTGCTCGCGGTAGTCCGTGAGGTACATGAAGACGGGGATTCGCGTCGCGAACTTGATGAGCTTTTCCTGAATCTGCTTGCGCTTGCTCTTGAGCTCCTTCTCCTCGGCGGTCATCTCCTTCTGCTCCTTGGGCGTGAGGTTGTCCTTCTCGCGCTTGGCCTTCTTTATGGCCTCGGAGCGGTTGATGATCGTCTCGATGTCCTGGTTGAGGTTGCGGAAGCCCTCTATGCTCATGAGCGCCTTCAGCGCGTCTTCGTTACCGAGGATACGGCGCAGGGTGTCGTTGTCTACGTTGACGAGCAGCGCGCTCTCCCAGCGCCGTGCCAGGAGCGTCGCTGAGGTCCCGGCCATCGCGATGTCGAGAATGTCGGCGGCGCTCACGGGGCGCATGGCGCTCCCGTCGTAGGCGAGGACCGGCAGGAAGTTGATGAACTCGCCGACCTTCTGCTCCGGCCCCTCGTTCTCGTCCACCTTGAGGCGGCAGCTGTAGTCGGAGACCATGCGCAGCGAGCGGTCGAGCGCGAAGTCGAAGACGTAGCACTCCTTCTTGACGATCTGTGTCTTCCCGGAGTCATCCGTGACGGTCCAGGGGGACTGCACGCGGAACGCGGCTTGGAAGTACGTCTCCGGGCTCTTCATGTTCGTCAGCATGAATATCCCCGTCCAGGGCTTCACGGTGACGCCCGTCGTGAGCTTGCCGCAGGTGAGGGTGATGGTCTGCGAGTTGAGCGGGTCGGCCATCGACTCGCGCACCTTGTCGAGCGCCGCCTCGCCGACTCCTGTCTCAGGTCCCGCGCAGACGTTCACCGTGTAGTCGTGGAAGAAGACGTTCTGCGGCTCGGCGAGGAGGTTGCGCATCGCGTAGCAGCTGTTGACGCGTGGCAGGTACCAGAGCGTGTGGTTGAGCACGCGGAGGAGCCGCGTGTCGGAGTACGGGAGGGCTGGCTTCTCGGCCCCGAGCTTCAGGTCGTCCACCGCCGAGGGCCTGTAGGCCCCCCGGATAAGGTCGAGCCACTTCTGGACCGAGTCCTTGAGCACGAACTCCGCCTCGTCGCCCTCCCCCCTGGCCTCGAAGAAGGCGTTGAGGTCGAAGCCGTTGTACTCGCCGCCGAGCGCAACCCTGCGGATCTCGTCGGGCATCTGGTAGGTGAGCATGACCATGCGCGGCAGGCTCTCGTAGGGGTTCGGCCGGCCGGGGTGCTCGCTTGGCCATGCCTCCTTGGCCCTCTGCTCGTCGGAGTACGTCCAGTTGAAGATCTGCTCCTCGATGAACTCGCCGGAGTTGAGAGCCCGGAAGGGCGTGCCGGAGAGGAAGAGGTAGTAGCGGGTCACAATCGGCAGGTCGCCCTCGTCCATCTCGTTTCCCGTGTTCACGTGGCCGACGCGGGTGTCGATGTCCTCCTGCGTGTCCCGCTCGTCCTCGTCCTCGGGCTCGAAGAGCGTCTTGGAGTTATCGTTCCACGCGCCGAAGTGGTACTCGTCGAAGACGACCAGGTCCCAGTCCTCCTCGCGCACCCACTCGTGCTGCGGCTTGATGCGCCCCGACCGGTCCCGACCGAGGAAGTCCTGGAAGGAGCCGAAGCAGACGATCGGGCGGGACTTGTCGGCCGCCTCGTACTGCTCGGCGATGTCCGGCCTGCCCGGCTCCTTGGGGCGGCTGATGAACTGCCATCCCTCGAAGTCGACGTGCGTGGCGAGGTCCTCCTCCCACGCCGCCTGGACCGCCGGCTTGAAGGTGAGCACGAGCACCCGCCTGAAGCCCATGTCCTTGGCAAGCTCGTATGTGGCGAACGTCTTGCCGAAGCGCATCTTCGCGTTCCAGAGGAACTTGGGCGTGCGCGCGCCGCCCTCCTCCTCGATGGAGCGGAAGTAGGCCTCGGTCTTGTGGACGGCCGCCGCCTGCTCGGGCCGCATCCTGAAGGTCTGCGTGCGCCGTTCGACGTTCTCGGCGCGGTCGCGCACGGCGACGTAGGCGGCCCTCACGTCATCGACGGTGCAGCGGAACCACTCGGTCTTCTTGCCGTCGCGGTCGCGCAGGCGCTTGAAGCCGTTCTCCTCGAGGTTGGCGTGCACCTCGTGGTCCAGGAACACGGTGCCGTCGTCGCGCATGGCGGACGCAGTGAAAACGACCTCGTAGGGCTTCTCGCCGGGTTTCAGCGTCGGGTAGTGCTCGTGCATGCGCTCCTCGATGGTCCTGGAGGTGTAACCGACCTTGAGGAGCCCCTTGAGCTGCGGGTTGTTTGGCTCGCGGTACGCGTAGATGATGGGTTGGGCGTCGGGGCGTGGCGGGAAGAAATCGGTGGCCATGGTCATTCATTCCTAGCAGTACTATCAAATGGCTTAATCATAGTTTCGATGAAGTTGATCTCATCATTGGAAAGCTCATACTTCGAATAGAGCTCTTCATCAGTCCAAACCTTTGACCAGTTCTGCTGAGGAACAAATTGAAAAACGGCCTTTGATACGTTAATCGATGTCATCATCTGGAGTACTAAGAATCTAACGAACTTAGTACGTAGATAAGAGAGCAGGCTATTAGCAGCGTCTTCCGTATCAAACCTACCCATCAAAAAGTATGAGTGGGTACAGATGTGATTTGGTCCAATCACCTGCATGGATTTCGTGAGTACTCTGAATTGCCCGTCTTTGTCAGGCTCGCCAGCGTGCTCGGCGCCAGTCTTGCTCATGAGAACCTTGTAGCCCGACAGCAACTCGTCACCTTTTGGGAGATCCTTTCTGCGGAAGTAAGATTCGCCTGCGCTAGAGTGGAGGATCAAGTCGTCATCCATTTTCGGAGAGGAATCTCCGCGAACTTTTGTCGACAGCCCGAAGGGCATTAAGGATGTGCCCAATAAATCGAGCGTAGGCTCACCGAGCTTCTGAACCTTTCGTATTATATCTACCGCCTCGTTATAGCGGATTAGCACAGGCCATTCCAATTCGATAGTGCCTGCCGGGTAACATTCAATTCCCCGGCTAGTTCTTCCTGTGTCATTCCCAATTGTGTTCGCAGATGACGTATTTGCTTTCCTGTTGTAATATTCGTCTGTTCCTGGTTCAAAATAGTTTCTCCTCTCTGATACTGATTTTATCAATGATATTTCGCAATAGCCAGCAATGAACGCTTGCATTGCGCAAGACGTTACATTATCTTCTGAAACATATAGCGCACCTTGTCCAGGCGGCTGTTTGGACGGCGGGGCTGGATGACTGGCTTGCCGACAGCGGCCTGATACCCTTTCAGTTCTGTAAGGCATACGCTCTGCCCGTTGGTGTAAAAGGCCAGATCAGTACGGTATGCCTGTATACAGCGGGCGGGAATCTCGCCAGTAAAGACAACTTCATCCTTTTTTACCTGGACCGTTTCGATGGTGGCACAGTATTTCGGTGCATCATGATAAGCCCTGGAAAGATATTCCCGGGGCGCATAGAGGGTGAAGGAGAGATAAGGTTCCAGCAGTTGCGTCCCTGATTCCTTCAATGCCTGTTCCAATACAATCGGGGCCAATGAGCGGAAGTCCGCCGGCGTGCTGACCGGACTGTAATAAAGCCCGTATTCAAAGCAAATCTTACAGTCCGTTACGTTCCAGCCGAACAAGCCCTGCTCCAGCCCGTAACGGATACCATCCCTGACAGCGTTTTGAAAACTCTGGTTCAAGTATCCCAGCGAAACCCGGCTCTCGTATTGTACACCGGAGCCAAGCGGGAGTGGTGTAACAGACAGTCCGATGGATGCCCAAAACGGGTTGGGCGGCACCTCGATATGGATGGTGTGGCTGGCTGCTTTGAGCGGCCGCTCCATATAAATGACGGTGGGTTCCTTTACCACTGTTTCAAGCTTGTATTTTTCCGACAGCAAAGCGGAAACAACCTCCAACTGCACCCGGCCCAAAAAAGAAAGAATGATCTCATGGGTGATGGAATCCACCTCGTAGCGCAAAAGCGGGTCAGTATCCGCAAGTTGCGTAAGAGCGTCCAGCAGCCGTTCTCTTTGCGCTGCCGTTTTCGGCGCAATCGACGTCCGCAGCATGGGGAGGGGGTCCTCACGCCACCTTTTACGAGGGAGCCGGGTTGGGTCCCCTAATACATCGTTTAACCTCACGCTGTCGCTGGGAAGGATAACAATTTCACCCGGATAAGCGGTGTCTGTCCGAACAATTTCCCCTTTGGATGGAATACGCATCTCTGTGATTTTCAGCTTTTCTCTCCCGGCCAGGGCCACCGTATCCCGCAGGCGCAGCGTTCCGCTGTATAGCCGTAGATAGACACGCCGCTGGCCGCAATCTGTATACTCCACCTTGAAAACGCTGCCGCATAGGGCGGCGCTCCCCTGTTCCCCAATCGGTTGGAACAGCCCTGTCACCGCATCCATCAACGGTTGAATGCCAAGGCCCTTTTTGGCGCTGCCATAATAGACCGGGAACAGGGAGGCGTCTTGAACCCGCCGCTGTTCCTCCCGCACAAGTTTTTCCCGGCTGATTGGTTCTCCTGCGATATACTTTTCCAATAATTTATCGTTATTTTCGATGACCGCATCCCATGCTTCTATGTCGGTATTTTCCTCCAGGACTATTTCCGGGGACAGCGACACCGTCTGCTTGATGATAATATCGGCGGAGAGCTTATCCCGAACAGACTGAACCACGCTCTGCAAATCAACGCCAGCCTGGTCGATCTTGTTGATAAAGATAACGGTGGGAATGTTCATTTTCCGCAGGGCATGGAACAGAATACGGGTCTGGGCCTGCACGCCATCTTTAGCGGAGATCACCAAGATGGCCCCATCTAAAACAGCCAAAGAGCGGTACACCTCCGCCAAAAAATCCATGTGGCCGGGCGTATCCACAATGTTGACTTTACATCTGTGCCACTGGAAGGAAGTGACTGCCGCTTGAATGGTAATCCCACGCTGCCGCTCCAAAAACATGGTGTCCGTCCTCGTTGTCCCTTTTTCGACGCTCCCCGGTTCTGAAATGGCTCCGCTGGCATATAGCAGGCTCTCCGTCAAGGTCGTCTTTCCAGCGTCTACATGGGCAAGAATTCCAATATTGATTATTTTCATGTGATTGTCCTCCCTTTACTGCCCCGAAGGGCATAAAAATCCCCAGCAGTAAAATACTTTTACCACTGGGGATAATTTGCGGACATACGCATATACAGCATACACCTGTTTGTGAGTGCTGTTTTTGGGGATATGTCAAAATTGATAAGGCAAAAGTATTCTTAAATTGGGTACAAAAAAATAAGCCCCTACAAAAAGGACTATCATAATCCTTTGTTCCCACTATTTGATTATAGTTTTATTTAAGAATACCTTGCCGCATATTTTTTACTCCTTTTCTGGACTTGAATTATTATATCACATCAGTTTTAGGAAAACAAGTATCTAAAAGAAATTTTTCTTCCCCTTATATGTAACAATCATACCGGCTTCCTAACGTTCAGAATGGTTTCTACTGTCTGCTGCGGTGTTTGGTTGGAATTGTCCAGCCAAAAGCCGATCCGTGGTGTTGTCTGCATTTTACTAAATACAAATTCAATGTATACAGAAAGAAATATATAAGGAGTGGGAGGGATTCCGCCGTAGTCGGCATTGTAGGAAAATCCAAAAGTTTAGATTTTCTCAAAATGCTTATCTTTTGGTCTTTGGTTCGGAATAGTGTAGTGCTGGCGGTCTATCTATTGTTTTCGGTTGCTTGCTTCTTTACCGTACATGAGCATTTTCGGCTCTTCGGTGGTTTCTGTGGGAGAGATTCCGGCATAGGCCCAGCTCAGCGGGCGAAAACAACGATCTG
>NZ_JABAGR010000015.1 GCF_012844235.1 Parafannyhessea umbonata | reverse complement strand
TCAGTTCCAGATCGTTGTTTTCGCCCGCTGAGCTGGGCCTATGCCGGAATCTCTCCCACAGAAACCACCGAAGAGCCAAAAAAATCGATAGCCCTGAAGGCGGAGCTGCGCTCCCGAACCGGGAGAAGGCCCTAGCGGTCGCCGAGCTTTCAGGGCAGGGACACGGCCTCGCCGACCTGCTGGGGGCCGCCGGACTCGCCAGGTCGAGCTACTACTACGCGCTGTCCCATCCCAAGATGCCGACCAGGCCGGAGCTGCGCGCCAGGGTGGCGGAGATCTTCGGCAGGCTCCCGAACGGCGTCGGACACCGGCAGGTGGCCATGGAGCTGCGCGCCGTCGACGGCGCGCGGATAGCGGACAAGACGGTGCTCAGGATGATGAACGAGATGGGCCTCAGGTGCGGCATCCGCCGGGAGACCGACCACCACAGGTACAGCTCCTACAGGGGGAAGGTCGGCGAGACCTTCGAGAACGTGCTTGGCCGCGACTTCGCCGCCGACGGCCCCTGGCAGAAGATGGGCACCGACGTCACCGAGTTCAAGTGCGGGTTCGGCAAGGCCTACCTCGCGCCCGTGTACGACTTCGGCAGCAAGGAGATCGTGGCGTGGTCGGTCTCGGAGCACCCGGACCTCGCCCAGCAGGAGGAGATGCTCGCCATGCTCATGGCGGCGAAGCCGGAGGGCGCGAACCCCGTCCTGCACTCCGACATGGGCTGGCAGTACCAGCACGCGTCCTACGTCGCGAAGCTCAGGGAGAACGGCTTCGTGCAGAGCATGTCGCGCAAGGGCAACTGCATCGACAACGGCGCGACCGAGCAGGTCTTCGGCCACCTGAAGGACGAGTTCTTCCGGGGACGCGACTGGAGCGACTTCGAGAGCTTCAAGCGCGACCTCGAGGCCTATATCCACCATTGGAACCATGTGAGGCGCCAGGTCAGGCTGAAGGGCCTGACCCCGGTCGAGTTCCGGGACCAGACCCTTCAGGGGGCCGCCTAGCGGTTATGATTTATCGCGTCCAAGTTTTGGGGCGCAGTTCAAACCATGGCCGGGGCGCTCTTCTCGCCATCTTGCGCGTGACTTTCCTTGCGCGTGCCTTTCGCGCACAGGCGTCGGCTAGCTCGGGCGGGCGTCAGCGGCTGCGCCCGTGACCGTACCGGCGATGGCGGCGGTCGCGGCGTCCAAAGACGTTCCTGGACTCCATCGCGTCCGATCCGTCGCCGATCACCACGATCAGAAACAGCAGGCCGCTCACCGCCACGAACAACAGGTTCTCGACAAACTCCTGGGCGATTCCCATGGTTGCTCCCGTCTTCCCGCGCCGCCGTCCGCGGCGCATTCCCTTTGACGACCATATGGTCTTACAGGGACGACGGAGCTGCCATAGGACCTGCTTACGGCCACCTTACGACTTCGTAAGGTTCGTGCACGGCGCGTCGTTCGAGCCGCGCTCATGCAGTGTCCGACTAGAACCCCAGGCTGTCGTTCACCAGGATCGCGTGCATGCGACCGGGATGGTGGCTGAAGCGCGTGATGAGGAAGTTGCAGCAGATGGTGTCCTCGGACTTGCAGTTGGCGCACGCGCCCGTCTTGCAGCACGGCGTGTTGAGGTTAAAGCGCTGCGCGTTGATGGGCGCGGCCACGTTGCGCGCACGCTTGATGGCGCCGTCCAGGTCGCCGCAGACCTTGTTCATCCCCACGATGAAGAGCACGTGGCGCGGGCCCTGCGCGATGGCGCTCACGCGGTTGGAGTTGCCGTCGATGTTGACGATCACGCCGTCGTTCGTGATGGCGTTCGCGCTCGCCACGAACACGTCCGCGTCGTAGGCCGCGAGCATGGCCGCGCGCTTGTCCTTCATCTTGTCGCGGTCGATGAAGTTGTAGTTTCCGGTGGTCAGGGCATCGGTCAGGCCGATCTCGCGCGCGCTGGTGCACCCGCCCATGGTGACAGTCGAGCCCTCGCCTATGAACGCGAGCGCCTCCTGCAGCGCCTCCTCCCTGGTTGCCGCGTACTCCGCCTTGATGTTCCTCCTGGCAAGCCCCTTGATGACGGTCTGGGCCAAGAGCTCGTTGCGCTTGGTGAGGTTCTGATCCATACGCTCCCCCTAACACGGGCGGCGCGCAGCGAAGGCGCGCCGCATTTCTCCCCTGTCACGATTTTACGCGTACGGAGGACCGCGCGCCAACGCAAGCAGCCCAGGCGGCCGGCACGGCGCACCCCTAGGAGCGGGGAATGCGCGCGGCAAGAAGAGTGCTAGAGAAGATCCTCGCGCAGGTTCTGCGCCCCGCGGGCGAGCCGCGCGTCCATGGGCGGGACCTCGGCCCCAAGCCGTCCAAAATGCGAAGAGCCTGTAACAATGCGACCCCTCCCGCGCGCCGCCGCGCCCGCCACGCGTACCATGCAACAACCGCCCGCGACGCGGATTCGGTCCGCCGCAAGGCGGCCCACAACCAGACCCACAGCCAGAGGGAGGTGCTCATGAGGAGGGAGGTCATCTCGGCCGCGTGGCCGGTCATGGTCTCGTACGTCGCCGTCGGCCTGCCGTGCGGCGTGCTCGCCGCAAAGGCCGGCATGGACCCGCTCCAGAACTTCGTGCTCGCCCTCACGTTCCTCTCCGGCGGCGGGCAGTTCATGATGAGCAACCTGTGGCTCGCCGGCGTCCCCCTGGGATCGATCGTGGCGTCCGTCGCCGCGGTGTCCACCCGCTTCGCGCTCTACTCCGCGTCGCTCGCCCCCTACCTGGAGCGCTTCGGGCGACGCAGCGCGCTCGCCATCTCGTGCAGCTACACGGAGGAGGCGTACGGCATCACGCTGGACAAGCTCGCCAGCGGGGCCGCGTGGTCCGCGCGGGACGCCCTCGCGCTCAACCTCTGCGTGCAGCTCACGTGGGCCGCGTCGTGCGCGGCCGGTGCGGCGCTCGGCGCAATCGTGAACGTCCCCACCGCCATCGCGGGCTTCGCTATGACGTCGCTCTTCATCTACCTGCTGTGGGCGCAGCCGCACACCCGTCCCACGGCCGCGGCGGCAGCGGCGGCCGCGCTCACGGTCGCCGCGTGCAAGTGGGCGGGAGCCGCCGGAGTCGCCGTGCCTGTCGCTGCGCTCGTCGGAGTCGCGGCCGGTCTCGCCGCAGGCGCGCTTCCCCGCACGCGCCGCGGGCACCATAACCGCCACGAGCTCAACCACGAACGCCCCGCAGCCGCGGCGAATGCGCCCACGGGCGAGAAGGACGGCTCCCAATGACCCAATCCCAGTTCCTGATCCTGTGGCCGTCCTCGTTCGCGTTCATCCTGGCGTGCCGCGTGCTGCCAGCGCTAGCGCTCCGCGGACGCCCGCTCTCGCCGCGCGTGACGGAGGCCCTCGGCTACATCCCGCCGGCGGCATTCGCCGCGCTCGTCGCAAACGACCTGCTCTCCCCCACCATGTTCGATGCGGGCGTCTGGCACGGCCTCATGCCCATAGCCGCCGCCGGCATCGTCGTACTCGTGGCGTGGCGCACGCGCTCAATGCTGTGGTGCTGCGTCTCCGGCGTCGCGGCTTACGTGCTGCTCTCGCTCGTCTAGCGCCACCGGCACGCCCCGCACGCTCGCAACCCACCACCCGTAAAGGAGCCCCGCATGAAAGACCTGCAAGACACCTGTAAGATCGCCGTCGTCCAGTCGCGCCCCAAGCCGTTCGACCGCGACGCCTGCCTCGCCGGCGCCATCGACGCCATCGAGCGCGTCGCCCAGGAGCGCCCAAGCGACCTCGTCGTCCTGCCCGAGCTGCTCATTCCCGGCTACCCGCACGGCCTCACGTTTGGCTTCGTCGTCGGTGCGCGCGAGCCCGGCAGCCGCGAGCTCTGGAAGCGCTACTACGACGGCTCCGTGGTCGTCGGCGGCCCGGAGTGCCAGGCCATCGCGGACGCTGCCAGGCGCACGGGGGCGTGGGTGAGCGTCGGCGTGTCAGAGCGCGATGCCACGTCCGGCACCCTCTATAACAGCAACATGATCTTCTCGCCCGAGGGGCGCCTCGACGCGTTGCACCGCAAGCTCAAGCCAACGGGTGCGGAGCGCCTGGTGTGGGGCGACGCGCAGGACCACTACTTCCCCGTGAGCCAGACGCCGTGGGGTCCCATGGGCACGCTCATCTGCTGGGAGAACTTCATGCCGCTCGCACGCGCGGCACTGTACCAGAAGGGCGTCAGCATCTACCTCGCGCCCAACACCAACGGCAACCCGGAGTGGCAGGCCACGGTGCAGCACATCGCAATCGAGGGCCGCTGCTACGTGGTCAACTGTGCCCCGTACATCGTGCGCGACGACTACCCGGCGGACCTGCGCGCCACGGACGAAGTCAGCCGACTGCCAGAGGTGGTCTACCGCGGCGGCAGCTGCGTGGTGGACCCGGCCGGCCACTACGTTCCGGGCGCCGAGCCGCTGTGGGATACGGACGGCATCCTGTACGCGACGCTCGACATGCAGATGGTAGCCTCAAGTAAGTGGGAATTCGACCCCATCGGCCACTACGCCCGTCCGGACGCCGTGCGCCTCGTGGTGAACGACATCTAAGGAGCATAAAAGTATTTCAATCCACGCCCCTCATACGAGGGGCGACACGGAAGCGCTGAAGGCCAACGGCGCGTACACTGGATTTCAATCCACGCCCCTCATACGAGGGGCGACCGCGACGTGGTGCCTGTCGCACGGGGTCGACCTATTTCAATCCACGCCCCTCATACGAGGGGCGACATGACCGGAAACGGGCTCGGCGGCCCATGTATCCAATTTCAATCCACGCCCCTCATACGAGGGGCGACGCGATGCGCTCAAAGCTGTCGGGGCGCTCGTGGGTATTTCAATCCACGCCCCTCATACGAGGGGCGACTCCGGACTTGCAAAGTCCATGCGTCCATCAATCGTATTTCAATCCACGCCCCTCATACGAGGGGCGACGTGTGCGTGCCGTAGATGGTGCCCTCGCGGTAGGTATTTCAATCCACGCCCCTCATACGAGGGGCGACGACGCTTCCGCACCGCCTGTTCTTTCAATCCGAATTTCAATCCACGCCCCTCATACGAGGGGCGACTATGCCCCTTCCACGATGGTCGCCATAGCTTCCTATTTCAATCCACGCCCCTCATACGAGGGGCGACCAGGGCCATGCCGACTACCGTGTTTGAGCAGGTCATATTTCAATCCACGCCCCTCATACGAGGGGCGACACATCAGCGGCCTTGAGCCTGCATACGTCAACGTATTTCAATCCACGCCCCTCATACGAGGGGCGACTCCGCTGCCTCGTCTATCGAGTCGAGGTGACACATATTTCAATCCACGCCCCTCATACGAGGGGCGACCCGACCCACAGGGTCCGAGTGGACGCCCACGGACATTTCAATCCACGCCCCTCATACGAGGGGCGACCGCGCAATCCGCGAAACCGTGGGCATGACGCAAGATTTCAATCCACGCCCCTCATACGAGGGGCGACCATCGTCAACCACCCTCTTGCCACACTCAGGGCAATTTCAATCCACGCCCCTCATACGAGGGGCGACGTCTATCGCGTCCATACTGCACGTCGGATCAATATTTCAATCCACGCCCCTCATACGAGGGGCGACTCACGACTTGCTAGTAATTCAAGCTAGATTAGAATTTCAATCCACGCCCCTCATACGAGGGGCGACAGGGCAAAAGTTCGGTTTCGGCATACGTTTATCATTTCAATCCACGCCCCTCATACGAGGGGCGACGCCGACCAACAGGGTCCGAGTGGACACCAACGGACATTTCAATCCACGCCCCTCATACGAGGGGCGACGCCTACTCATCATGAGAAGAATCCTCCCCATGCCAATTTCAATCCACGCCCCTCATACGAGGGGCGACATGCGCTCGGCATAGTCTTTAATCCCCTGCTTCAATTTCAATCCACGCCCCTCATACGAGGGGCGACCAGCTCGACCTTGTTCCAGCTAAAACCCTGCGAATTTCAATCCACGCCCCTCATACGAGGGGCGACGTGTGTTATGTTTCTTTGTGCGACCGAGAAGAAATTTCAATCCACGCCCCTCATACGAGGGGCGACGTCACCGTTCCTGCCGCCACCCGCCGCGCCATCAAATTTCAATCCACGCCCCTCATACGAGGGGCGACCGCGGACGAACCCAAGTGCATATGCGACATCTCTATTTCAATCCACGCCCCTCATACGAGGGGCGACTCCATTAGCGCGGCCACATCCAGCACCACGTGCAATTTCAATCCACGCCCCTCATACGAGGGGCGACTCTCTGGTACCATCGTGTCTGCTGGGCGCGGGTTATTTCAATCCACGCCCCTCATACGAGGGGCGACTATCGCCGCTGCAAAAAGTCCAGCCGCGCACGAATTTCAATCCACGCCCCTCATACGAGGGGCGACCCATCTTTGCTGTTCGAGTTGCCCGACCAGTACTTATTTCAATCCACGCCCCTCATACGAGGGGCGACTTCTTTCATGGACACGGCAAACGCAATCGCGAGATTTCAATCCACGCCCCTCATACGAGGGGCGACATTCCCGACCTGTGGGTCTGCAAGGCGCGGGGAGATTTCAATCCACGCCCCTCATACGAGGGGCGACGCACGCGATGGGGCAAATGCCCCACGTGCCCCAAATTTCAATCCACGCCCCTCATACGAGGGGCGACCAAGGCCGCAAGCGACGTGGACACCGCGCTCACATTTCAATCCACGCCCCTCATACGAGGGGCGACCGCGAGCTGCGCAGGATGGTCTAGGCAGACGGATAATTTCAATCCACGCCCCTCATACGAGGGGCGACCGTGCCACGCGATGGATCACGGCAGATAACGATGATTTCAATCCACGCCCCTCATACGAGGGGCGACTTCTCAAGGCGGTGTCAGCGCAAGTCAATTGGAATTTCAATCCACGCCCCTCATACGAGGGGCGACGGATACTTTGGCCCAGCAACGGCAATCGCACTCCAATTTCAATCCACGCCCCTCATACGAGGGGCGACGATACACGATCTTCTCGTCCGGCAGGTTGTTCAAATTTCAATCCACGCCCCTCATACGAGGGGCGACCGTATCCGTCAACACCTCCACGGGCTACCCGCTATTTCAATCCACGCCCCTCATACGAGGGGCGACAAGCTCCAAGGCAGCGAGGGCGAGGGCGTCACCATATTTCAATCCACGCCCCTCATACGAGGGGCGACCCAAGGTCATGCCCGCCACCACCGTCCAGAACGTATTTCAATCCACGCCCCTCATACGAGGGGCGACATAGTCCAGTGGTGACCACCACCGCTGGCATGGATATTTCAATCCACGCCCCTCATACGAGGGGCGACCGAATGGACCACGCTTACCTGCACGATGGAGGTATTTCAATCCACGCCCCTCATACGAGGGGCGACGCAACGTTGCGAGTGGCGCACGTGCGCGGATGGCGATTTCAATCCACGCCCCTCATACGAGGGGCGACACTCCGAGACCTCCACGTTCACGGCGGTGCCCGTATTTCAATCCACGCCCCTCATACGAGGGGCGACGGCGATGGGCGCACAGCTTGGCTGGTCGAATAAATTTCAATCCACGCCCCTCATACGAGGGGCGACAGCTCCAAGGCTCAGAGGGGGAGGGCGTCACCATATTTCAATCCACGCCCCTCATACGAGGGGCGACCTCGGCGCGGCCAAAGGCGTAGGACACCTGCTTATTTCAATCCACGCCCCTCATACGAGGGGCGACACACGACGTTCGAGCCGGGCGACTCCGGATACGAATTTCAATCCACGCCCCTCATACGAGGGGCGACGCAGCGACATCTTCCAGGCGGCGAGCTCCGACATATTTCAATCCACGCCCCTCATACGAGGGGCGACTACCCAGGCCGCAAGCATATCGAGCCTGCGTATATTTCAATCCACGCCCCTCATACGAGGGGCGACCCGAAACCAGAGCATCGCGTCCAAGCTGCAAGTGCTATTTCAATCCACGCCCCTCATACGAGGGGCGACGAGCTGTACACGCGCGGGCGTGACCTAGCGCTGATTTCAATCCACGCCCCTCATACGAGGGGCGACCACGTCGGCGGCAATGCTGTGGATGGCTCCGCAAAATTTCAATCCACGCCCCTCATACGAGGGGCGACGAGGACGCGAGCAAGCTCGAAGAGGATGGGCGCAAATTTCAATCCACGCCCCTCATACGAGGGGCGACGTACGTGCTATGCACCGACCACGCGGCGCAGTGATTTCAATCCACGCCCCTCATACGAGGGGCGACTCCACAACGGGCCTAGACTACCCGACGGACTGTATTTCAATCCACGCCCCTCATACGAGGGGCGACCGAGCCTGTACGTCGTGGACGAGCGGCGCACGGATTTCAATCCACGCCCCTCATACGAGGGGCGACGTCCCCAACGTGGCGCTCCGCAGACTTGCGAAGCGATTTCAATCCACGCCCCTCATACGAGGGGCGACAGATCCTCTTTATGGTGGCGTCATCGCCGTTCACATTTCAATCCACGCCCCTCATACGAGGGGCGACTATATTTCAACTGTCAGGCAATACCAAATCGGTATTATTTCAATCCACGCCCCTCATACGAGGGGCGACGTTGAGCTGTACGGAAGGGGAGAGGCGAACAAGAGATTTCAATCCACGCCCCTCATACGAGGGGCGACGGGGCTGTGCGACGAGCGGGCGGCAGAGATCGTATTTCAATCCACGCCCCTCATACGAGGGGCGACGTTGGCGATGTGCAGCACCTTCAGGCGGTCGCGATTTCAATCCACGCCCCTCATACGAGGGGCGACTTCCTTCATAGCCTCGTCGCCGTACCATTCGTCTGTATTTCAATCCACGCCCCTCATACGAGGGGCGACGCAGCGTACTAGCAAGCCCGCTGAGCGTTCTCTATTTCAATCCACGCCCCTCATACGAGGGGCGACCGCTCCGACCGCCGTCATCGACCTGCACCGCTTATTTCAATCCACGCCCCTCATACGAGGGGCGACAATAGGCGTTCATGTCCTCAACGTCAACCGTGATATTTCAATCCACGCCCCTCATACGAGGGGCGACTTCGTCAATCACCATGTCATATACGACATGGGTATTTCAATCCACGCCCCTCATACGAGGGGCGACTCTTTTTGTCGTACCCGTAAGGTGGTCGCGACCCTATATTTCAATCCACGCCCCTCATACGAGGGGCGACCTCGAACGGGGCGTGCTCCCTCAGCATACGGAAGTATTTCAATCCACGCCCCTCATACGAGGGGCGACCGCAACATATTGTGCAATTGAAATCCAATGCACAATATGTTGTATTGCACTGCAAAAGAAGCCTCGTCACATCCGCAAAAAAGCTTCTCTCTCATATAAATATACGGCTTTCAAGGTGCGAAGGAGCCGTGTGAACCCTGATTGCCCAAGGTTCGCACCTCATGGATGCCGCCTACAGCGCAAGGAAGCCCTCTGGGTCATAACTTTTCTTGGCGCCCACTTGAGTGATCCGGTTCTTGTAGTTATCGCCCAGGTTATAAAACCTCAAGCTGTCCACACTTTCATCTATAGCCTTTATCAGTTCGTTCCTGAGTTCGGCCAGAGTGGCCGCATCTATATCACACTCAAAGACGGAATTTTGAACACGCTGTCCATACGCTACACAGATTCTGGCTACTTTTCGGAGCCGCTTTTGTCCAGCACTGGTTGTTGTATCCACATCGTATGCAATGACCACCAACATAAGGCACCCCCTACTTCCACAGGAAAGGTGGATAGCCGTCAATATCTCCCCGAATGTACTGGGCAACAAGCTGAGCTTGCACTACCGGTACAAGGCCCCATGGCATCTTCTCGCGTAAATATGGATGAGTAATGGTCTCCCGCTTCTTGGATTGCCAGGCATCAAATAGCAACTTTCGCCCCTCATCGGTAAGGGTTACTTCACCTTCCTCGTGCTTCTCAAAATGCCTAGCCTTTACCGTGCGGTTATTGATGCATGTGACCACAAAGCGATCGACCATAACAGGTCGAAGCTCTTCCATACAGTCCAGAGCCAACGACCTTCTTCCTGGCCTATCAGTGTGCATGAACCCAATATAAGGATCCAAGCCCGCGCCTCTTAATGCTGATCCGCAGTCCAAAGCAAGCACGGTATAGAAAAGGGAAAGCATCGCATTAACTGGGTCGAGTGGAGGACGTTTGTTTCTGCCGTTGAAGATAAAGGCATCATCGACATTCAAAATAAGCTCGCTAAACACCGAGAAGTACTCCGCCGCGGCATCTCCTTCAATACCCCGCAGTGTATCGATAGAAGTGCAATTCTCTATGGACTTCAAAGATTCGCTTAAATGCTGCGATATCCGTTGGAGCGAGTCAGTATCCACCCTTACGCCGTGATCGCGTATGCATCTTTCGAGCACCCACTTTGAATTGAAGACCTTCCCCATGATGAAGTGCTTTGAAATCTCCAGCACACGCTTTTCGTTCACAGTCATAAGGCTTTGCGCATGCCGCAGTAGAACATTGCCCTTCGGCATTCCTGCAACATCTGCCAAAAACTTTCCGCGCGGAGTAAAGAAAGCAAGTTCAATGCCTTCTTCGGCGCACTTTCCCATGAGTGCTGGACTTGCACCCATATATGAAAACGAATAGATGTTCGTTAGGGTATGCAACGGTACGCGACCCACTACCTCCCCAGAGCGTTTCGCAACGACATTCTCGTTATCAACGGTTAGGAAAAGGTCGTCAGACAGGATATATAACGTATTGCCCAGGCGTCTCATATCGACCCCTTCAGCATCTCATCCATGTAGGTTTTCACGTCTCGGGTCTTAGGCATGCAGATGTCAAAGAGTGAGCACGACTTGCAGGCCTTGCCAAACTTAGCTTTTGGAATCCAATGCTTGTCGTACAAGCTATGCATCTCGGCAAAGCTCTTCCTTACAGTGCTGCGCAAGTCATCGGTCATGTCCACTTTCTCCCGTGATCTTGTTTCACCGTAATAGAGATAAGCATAGGGAATATTAGACGCGCACATTTCTTCTAAGCATATGGCCTGAGCTACAAGCTGCAGACGATCAGCATCACTTGTTTTCGAGTGACCACGCTTATATTCAACAGGGGTTTCGGTCCAAAGGCCATCCTCCCCGTAGAGAGGATGGCCGTGTTTTGACCTATGAAACTCCACCACATCGCACTGCCCAACCACGCCCATAGTCGAAGAATGCACCGTGAGGCCGCGTACGACGATGGTATCCCCTCGATGCTCTCGAATAGACTGGTCATGGGCACGCTTGTGCATGATATTGCCATCCACGGTCAGAACGTTTTCTTTCCATTCCCCAGCGATGTGAATGAGACCCCACTGACGACGGCAGAAGCAGAAGTGTTGTATGCCCGAAAGCATCAGGAAGTCATCTTCGCTGTACATGGCATATACTCATCTAGACACGAGGCCAAAGTTGAAGTACCTCTACGCCCTCCGGAATTTTGCTTTGGTCAACAGAAATCGGCTCATAGTCCGTAAATGAGCGAGGGCTGTCAACCCCCTCGCGTTTCTTTGTAGACACGGCATCGAATAGCTGGTAGGCCGGCGCATTGCCAAGGATAGAGTCGTGCTTGAATGCGATTAGCGAGCGAACTGCCATCATGCCACGAGCAGCCGATCGATCGTCCTCGAACATATTAATAATTGCGTCCCAAAGCAGTTCCAAATCATCGTTCGAGAAACCAGTGGTTTTCTGGGCAAGATTTGCAGAGATAAATCCCTCGCACCGGTAAAGAGCATACGGAATGATACTCTTGCGACCCATGCCGTTGTTCTTGTTCTCGGCATCCGCTTCGGTGGTAAGGGCCATGCGCGTAATAGTGACCTCCTGCTGAACGATGGGGTCAACACTACGCGCAAAAGTGAGCTGGACTGGCCCACGGACCTGGCCGCAGTTTAGGTTGTTCTTTACGAAGGTGGTCATTACCGCGCCGAAGGTCCGAACGTCGAAGTAGGTCTTGCACATGCAGTCACGAATTTTGTTGTCGAGCTCAGGATCACTCTTTTTTAGCTTCTTGATATTGCTCGCATCAATTCCCAGCTTTTCAAAGGCATGGGAATCTTTCTGATTGAGTGTCTCCCCACGCTTGATATAGATATTGTAGCCGGGAGCGCCTTCTTTGAGCGTATCGACGTAATTGCGAATCTTCCGCTTCAGACAGACGTCTGTAACCAGCCCCAAGCCAGTCTCGGGGTCAACGCGAGGAAGGTTTCCGGCATCCGGGTCTCCATTCGGATTGCCATTCATAACATCGAAATAAAGAACGAAATCATAGCGGTTCTTGATTGGCTCAGACATGTTACTTCTCCTTCTTCTCGGTGTTCTTGCTGGCATATTGCTCGTAGTAGCCAAGGAAAAACTCGCCTTGCTCGGCAAGATTCAAGCGCTTGGGGAAGCGCTCTACACGCTCAGCACCAATGAGTCCAGCTATTTGGTTCTTGTACCAGCTGGCCAAACCAGGCTTGTCGTGTCCAACCTTATTGAGGTGTGCATTCGCAAGACGAAGCAGAATGGGATATACAAGCTCGGGCGTTACGCTGGCAGAGTTCATATATCGATTGGCAAGGTTCGATGAACCATTCGCCTGATATTGCAATGACTCAAGAATGGCAAAGAGCCTTCCAAGGTTATAGGAAATACTTGATGTATTTTCGTTTTCCGTCACGGTAATCTCCTCTCGGCTTAACCCAACGTTTTTCAGTAAATAGGCACGAATGAACGCAGCCCTGGTCCTGGTGACTTTTTTCGTCGGTTTCTCTTCGTCGTTTTGGCTCGCCCGAATGCGCTCAATTATCGATTGATACATTCCTTCTGGATATCGAGTGTTGTTGAGGATTGAGCGCATGAGAGGAGCACAGAACACCGACTCGTAAGCGGGCTTCTTTGAGCCGGGATTCTCAACAGCATGTAGCAGCGCATAGGGAGAAATAAATTCCTTCGCCGTGGGCGCATGCACGATTTTTATACGCTCGTAGTGCTCCGCAATGTTCTCTACAAACTGTCCGAATGTACTTGATAAGAAGAACCGAACCGATATACGAGCTGCATTCGGTGCAAGCCCAACAATGAAGAAGGGAGAGTCAAGCTGAAGCCCAAATTCATCTAAGCTCCTGCCCGAAACTACCGACTTTACGATGCCGTCTAAGCGCTTTTGTTCAGAATCACTTCCAGACTGTAGGAGCATCAACTGGCTGAAGAATAATGAATTGCAGTCATCGCTTTCACGCGACCAGTAAGCAATTGTCATATCTCCAAAATATGCATGGTGAATGGGGCTGGCGAGCAGATAGTTCAGGGCAGTTCCATACGCCTGTGCCGCCTCTTTACTAACTGGCGCATTAAGGCCCTGCTCATTCTGATGCCCATAGCTTTCTCCGGCCGAGACATTGAAGCTGACCAACTGAGCTCCAGAGGACTGGGCATTCTTAACACCTTTAATTGATGGGTGGAGTACGGCGATGGGTTTCTTTTTCCCCGTTACCAGACAACGCATAACCTTATCGCCTTGCTGTGGTTTGCTGTAATAGTTTGACCAGGCAGATTGAATCGCCTCATCTGTGATGGGCTGCACTAACAAGCCATCAATTGACACACCAAAGAGTAGAAATCGTCCTGAAAAAACAAGCCCGGATGCCTCTGGACCAGAAAGTGCTACATTATCGCGCGCCTTCATGGGATCCCAGCTTCGATAAAACTTCTTTATCGCATTAGCGGCAGGAGAATTCACCCCATTAAGAACCTCTAGGTGGAGCTCTTTTGAGCTGCTGAACGCTTGCAGAGCTCGATCCGGCTTATCCTTATCATCGGCCCCAAGGAGATAACTAGAAGTATCACAGAGAAAGAACGGTTTAATTCCTGAGCTGCGAGTTTGATGCTCGGGAACAACCATGCTGACACCATGCGTATCCCCTGTAGACACAATCGAACGAATTTCTCCGTCTGGATTAAGAATCAGAAGTGCGCCCACTTTGCAGCTTCCCCAGCCAGGATGAGCGATTTCATCGGGATGAGTTTGGAGAACTTGGTTGTAGTAGTCGTTGAGCTCAGATAGAAGCATTACCGATACACCTCGCTCTCCGCAACATCGATTACTCCATTGACCATGTGCGGACGATAAAACATCGGCACAATGTTCTGGTGGTCGCTATAGTCCATGTCGTAGAGCATGAACCCCAAATCTCGATCTGTTGGATTCCTTCCGGTGTAGTAGCCTTCAACTGGCTTGTCGTCTGGCCATGCTTTAAAGTTTGCAGGGAACTCACGGCAGCCAAGATATGGTTGCGAATAAAACTGACCTCGCGTGATTCTTCTTCTGAATATCTCGGCAAACTTGGCAGGGCTATCGCTTTCTGATGCCTTTACGGTCATCTCAAAGTGAAACTCAATCACGTAGCGAACATCCATCAATATGAGAGACGCTCGCTGCAGTATGTCATTCTTTGCATTAATAGAAGGCAACTCAATACTACTAAGCTTAAGCGTGTCGGTTACAGCTTTTTTCATTCCTGAAGCATCCGCCTTACTTTTCACCTCATTTCGTCGAACGCTGGTGAACTTAATCGGATTCAAGACATGAATCTTGTCGATTACCACACGCATGCCTGGGTGCCAGTAGATGCTCTCAACCAAACCACGAGCAGCACTTGGGGTTGGGACATCGTATGTAACCCTCTCCACCGACATTTCGGGACGGGTGAAGAGAGCATAGTCTCCCCAGACATCGAGCTTGAATCCAAAGGACATTTGCGTACCTCCCTTCGTTGCTCTTTCTGTACTTAGAAGCATTATAGCATTTCTACTTCATGTTAGTTTATGTTAGGCATATGGTACTGAATCGAATGTGAACGTGAGCAATCAAAGGAAATGCCTTATAGTTTGTGGTGTCGCGTCATGGAAGCATTTCTCGTTGACGCGTGGATTGAAATATGTTGGTTTATGTTCTGGTGATTCATCTCGACCACGGTAAGTCACCAGAACATGCCCTCTCCCTGCTGATCACCGCAGTCGAGACCTGTCTTATCCGAGTACAACTGCATGCTAGATAGGATATACGCGCCATTTGACTGTTCGACCTTGCCCGCCTGCACGAGCGTTTCGAGCGTATGTTGATACACCGAAACCGAATACCTGCTAATCTGGCGCAGGTCTCCTCGAGAGGCAATCCCATTCTTCACTCTGAAGACCTCATCTTCGATATCATCATCAGGAACAATTACCGATGTTGACTTATCGACTATGAACTTAAAGTCCTTCTCGGCAGAGTCAAATTGAATGGCGCAGCAAGCAGCGGCATTTCCGTTTGGACCGAAATTATTCTTTGTGTTTATCCCTACGCTTAAATCTTCCAGAGCATTGCGTTCGTAATGAAGTGCGGATCTATATACGCTCTCCAAGTTGAGAAAATACCGCCTGATGTTCTCCAGGGAGCCATAGTCCACAGAACCGTCTTTGGAGACGGAAACCGTAGACGAGGTAATCCCCGCACGCTTCTTCACATCTTCAGGTAAACGATACGGCTGTCCAGTATCTGGGTTGGCCCCTGAAGTAAATACGTACACCAAACTAGACTTGGAGGGTCGCTTTCCCTCGCGATTGCAACGGCCCGCAGCTTGAACAATAGAATCGAGTCCTGCAAGACTGCGGTACACCACGGGAAAGTCAAGGTCGACGCCCGCCTCAATCAAACTAGTAGACACCACCCTGCACGGAAGACCGGTTGAAAGCCTTTCGTTAATACGCTTCAGCATTCGCTGGCGATGCACGGGATACATAAGAGTAGAGAGGTGGAATACACTTTCCTGGTCACAACGTCCCATTAAGCCATTAGCAATGTTTTTCGCCTGAGCTCTGCTGTTTACAACGCAGAGGACTTGCTCAGTCGTCGAAAGGCGAGACATCAAGCTATCGTCCGAGAGGTATCCGAGATTCTTGTATGTGACCCTTCCTAAACTTACAAAGAGCTCATCGCGATTCTTGGCTATTTCTTTGACCGTAAGCCCGTATTGAGCAAATTGCTCATCAAAAGCAGGCTGCGTTGCCGTGCAGAGCACTATAGAGCAGTGATAGTTGTTCACCAATTCAACTAAAACTCGAATGCAAGCATCCACGTTTTCCAGGGGGATCGCCTGAGCTTCATCCAAAATGATGACGCTATTGGCTATGTTGTGGAGCTTTCGACACCGAGACGTACCACTTGCATAGAGGGACTCGAATAGCTGCACATTTGTCGTAACTACTATTGGCATGTCCCAGTTCTCAGAGGCCAGCCGTAGATTTTTTCTTAGGGGGTCATCATCCAGTGCATCGAAGTTGAAGTTAGAGTGGTGCTCGAGAATGTTCTCGGTCGAGCCACTGTCGAGGTACTCCCGGAATTTTGCAGAGGTTTGTTCAATAATCGCGGTATATGGCTCGGCAAAGATGATTCGGTTCATACCGTTATGACATGCATGCTGCAGAGCGAAACGCAATGATGCCAACGTTTTTCCACCTCCGGTTGGCACCGTTAACGAGAAAACACCCGGTTCCATGGTTATCCCGGCATTGCGGCAATCATCCGAAACGCCGCACCTCAATTCATTGAGCATTCCCTTGGGTGGATAGAAGGATTGAACCTTCCGCTCAAAACGATCTCGCAACGCCTGAATGTCGTCAGTCGGAACCGCCTCTCGAGGCCGACCTTGCATAAATTCTTCCGTGCAAAGGAAATCCGCGTCGACTAAGCTACTGAAGCACATCCGGATAAAGAAGGAAACGGTAAACGACCTTTGAAGCGACTCGTTAATACCGTGAACAGTCTGCTTTGGACAGTTTTGAGCCTTGTTGAGTAGCTCGCTTTGGAGCGATGCCAATGAAGGAAGCTCGTGCAGGACTATATTGCTCGCATGCGAATGGTAATCGGGAATTTTCCCCAAAGCAGCTTTCCTGAGTCTGTTGTACAAAGTTGCATCGCTTGTGGGCGAGCGCCAGTCGAGAAGTCCGCCATGGTGACCCGCTGCACAATAAGCCAGCCATGAAGCATCATCTTTAACCAGCTCGTATGCGCCAGCTGTTGAATGATCAACCTTGGGCCCATCGTCCCGGATTCTTCGCTGGAATTCACTTGAAAACTTGCCTATGTCATGAATCAAGCCAAGTGCACGTCCCGATTGCTCAGCACCATACTCTTTAGAGAACTTGGCAGCAAGACTTGCAACTTCCATCAAATGTGTTTCAACAAGCTCTTCCGTCCCGTCCTCACGCAGATGAGCAATACAGCGCCGCTCTCCTTGAGATTTATTCTTACGCACAAGCGCCTTCCTCCCCACGCAGATTTTGAGTAAGCATGCAAGGATTTGTGCATCTAAGCAGTTTATACACACAGAATTACTCGTCACACTGCAGCGTCTCACTTAAGCCCCTGCGTTCACGTCTACAATAACGCCGCTCGCACTCCCCCTCGCCCCTCTTGTGGCGATGCGTCCTGCCAAGTCGCTGCAGCAGCAGGTCAACGGGCGCAACATCGGTCACAAGCAGGTCGAAGTCTATGTCCAGGGACTGCTCCAGAACCTGGGTCCCTACAACGGGAGCTGTCGCCCCAGTCGGCATCGCCGCATCGGCCGGCGCACCTTCCTGTTGCTTCTTCCTAAGGTAGGCGGGTAGCTTCTTTGCACGATGTCGCCTTTCCGCAACAGGAGCCGACGTTCCCTCGGACAACCTTCGTCCAGACAGGTAAGACTCCGCCATGCTCGCCCGCTGCCCATCCGACAGTGTCGCGGAAAGCAGGATCGTCGGAACTCTCCAATAGCCCAGCCATTGTAGAAGCACATCAAGGTACTGTCTCATGTACAGGTCGTACGCGTGGCACTCGTCGATCACCACGACCTTGTTCGCCAGCGCAAGCTGCCTCAGGGAGAGGTGCCTCATGTGCAGAGCACCCATCAGCACCTGGTCGACGGTGCACACCACAAAGTTTGACAGCATGCCCTTCTTCCGGCCGTACATCCATGCGGAGACCGTCGCGCTCTCGGACGCAAACTCCCCCGCGTCGCCCTCACGTCCGTTGCCCACAAGGCTCCGGTGCCGCCTAGACTCCCTCACAAGCCCCTGGAACTCCTCGTTCAGGCCAGCCTTGCCGTGCGCAAGATAGATATCCTTCTCCTCCACGTCCCCATCGCACGGAAGCCTGTCAAGCCAGTCCCGCACGCGCGCGAACATCGCGTCCGTCGTCGCCATCGTCGGCAGCGCCACGCAGACGTCCCCCAGCCCCCGACGGTACGCCAGAAGCTCCGCGGCAGCCAGCGCCGCCTCCGTCTTGCCTTCGCCCATGGGCGCCTCGATCACCATGAGCCCAGGATCCTTTGCGTCCCACGCAACCTGCTCGGCAGCCCTCTGAATGGGTCGCGGCTCGGCGCCACCCGGCAGCCCAAACCTATGCGAGAAGAACTCCCCAAACGGCTCCACGCAAGGCCTTGGCTCAGACCATGGTGCCGGGATATGAGCCTTCGACCAGGCGCGGTCGAGCCGGCTGCGCAGCGCCGCGGCGCCCCTGTCGCCATCGGCGCCATAGAGGTCGAGCAGCGGGAACAGGTCGCAGTCGCTCGCAAGCCAGTCGCTTACGATCACCATGCCCGTAAGCAGGCTCTCCACCGCAGCATCAAGCGGGAGCCGCGCAAGGGTGCCCAAGCGCTCGTCGTCGATTCCCGCAAGCCGTGCGGCATAGCCCACAAGCTCGTCCTGGACCGCCTCCCAGGCGTCGTGCCCTTCTCCGCCCCAGCCCAGCGCACGCAGGTCAAGACCACCGTCATGCAGGCGGGACCGCGTGGGAAAGTTGCCGTGATGAGCGCCAACGATGCTGGGGAGCGATCGCCTTGCGGACGCGCCGCAACCCGGTGCGGCATACCGGCCAAAGTACCTCTCCAGTATCAGCTCGCCGGCAATCGGATGAGTTGGCTCGCGCTTCCCCACCAGGTCGCGATTCAGCACGAACCCCGCGCGCTCTGACTTCCAGGCAATTCCCCGAGCGTCGCCCATGCCAAACGGCACGCCCTTCGCCTGGAACACCGGCGTCGCCTTTCCAACGTCGTGCACGCCCGCAAGAAACACAAGCAGGGTCCTGGCCAATGCATCGTCCCCATCATCAGCCCCGCCAACCGCCCTGGCAACGATCCCCCGCGTGGCCTTGGGCAGCCATCGATCCCACAGCCTACCGGCCACACCGGCGGCATCGGCCATGTGCACATACAGCGGGAGCCAGCACTCCCCCTCGCCGTAGTCCGACTTGCCCCACAGCGACCTCGCCGCCGCGGACAAGCTTCCAAACCCATCGGAACCCGTCATGGTCTCGTCCCCTTTGCGCCTAAAAGTCGGCGCGCACGCCATTGCCAACCGTCCCCCTAGACTGTGACACATCGAGTGGACATTAATTCGGGACGAGAGGAACTTCTCCGCGTCGCCGGTGCTCGGCTTCGTGGGACTCGGGTTCGAGGGGGTCGGGCTCGAGGGATTGGGCTCGGTGCTCTTCACCGGCTTGACCGTCAGTTGGATGGCCTCGTCGTCGGTCGCGACGGCATCCTTGCCATCAGCCAGCTGCACGCCCTTCCATGAGAAGCTGAACAC
>NZ_JABAGR010000014.1 GCF_012844235.1 Parafannyhessea umbonata | reverse complement strand
GTGTTCAGCTTCTCATGGAAGGGCGTGCAGCTGGCTGATGGCAAGGATGCCGTCGCGACCGACGACGAGGCCATCCAGCTGACGGTCAAGCCGGTGAAGAGCGCCGAGCCCAATCCCTCGAGCCCGACCCCCACGAAGCCGAGCACCGCGAAGCCGACTGGCTCGAAGGGTTCGGGCAGCGCGCGCAAGCCGGCTGGCAAGCCCGTGGTGGGCAAGACCGTCGGACGTGGCTCCAAGGGCGTGCCGAAGACCGGCGATGCGACCCTTCCGGCAGGAGCTGTCGGCGTGATGGTGCTGGGCGGCGCGGCGGCCATTGCGATAGGCGCCCGCCGTCGCCGCAGGCGTCAGGAATAATCGCGCAATCGCGACCAGGCAATAGCCGTTGCTGATGCATCGGGACCAATGGCTTCGGCCTTGGTCCCGATGCTTTTACAGGTCCAACGACCCCAGCGCCGAGCTTTCTGTACTGCCGGTCAAAACGACGTATGTCGGGAAGATCGAAGGCCGAGGTTGCCGCCACCAGACGCGGAGAAGTTCTTCTCGTCCCGAATTGGTACCGTCAAGTTTCTTGCGCACTTTCTGACAGGTGGGTGGCCCGCCGTCCGGTACGGCTACTCGTCTAGCAGCGACACATCCAGGTAGCGGCGCGACCCCCACTCGCTCTCGGCGACGTACTTGAGTCTGGCGGTCACCAGCATGAGCGCACTTCTCCCGTCGGGGAAGGTGCCGACCACCCTCGTGCGCCGCCTGATCTCGCGGTTGATGCGCTCGATGGCGTTGTTGGTGCGGATGCGGCGCCAGTGCTCCTGCGGGAATCCCGTGTACGCGAGCGTCTCCGCGCAGCCCTCGCGGACCACCTTCGCGGCCTCCCTCAGCCCCATCCGCTCCAGCTCGTCCGCCACCGCCAGCGCCTTGGCCTCCGAGGCCTCGCGGGACTCCATCGCGTGGATGGCCTTCAGCATCGCGGCGGTCTTCGCGCGCCTCGACTTCGGGACCTTCGACAGGACGTTGCGGTAGAAGTGCACGGTGCACCTCTGTTACGCAGCCTCCGGGAACACCTCCGCGATCGACCCGACCATGCCGGCGGCTTTGTCCCCGGTGAACATCCGGACGCCCCTGAGGCCCCGCGACCTGAGCCAGTAGAGGAAATCGCGCCAGCACTCGGACGACTCGGTGAAGCCCTCGGCGGCGTCTATCACCTCCCTGTACCCGTCGTCGTTCACCCCGATGGCCACCATGACGGCCACGTTCTCGTAGGAGCCCCAGCTGCGCTTCAGGTAGATGCCGTCCACATAGACGTAGGGGTATGTGCGCTCGAGGGGCCGGCTGCGCCACGCCTCCACCGCCTCGAAGGCCTTCTCGTTGAGGTTGGAGACGGTGGACGCGGACACGCTGGAGCCCCAGAGGACCTCGCTCACGTCCTCGATTCTGCGCGTCGAGACGCCCGCCAGGTACATCTCGATCATCGCCTCCTCGACGGAGGTCTCGCGCCTGCGGTAGCGCTCGACGATCGCGGTGGTGAACCTCATGCCCTTCAGCTTGGGCATGTGGAGGGTCACCTCGCCCGAGGTCGTGGCGAGTCTGCGGTCGTAGTGGCCCGCCCGGTAGGCCTCGCGGCCGGCGGTGCGCTCGTACCGCTCCGCGCCAACCAGGTCGTCGGCCTCCTCCTCGAGCAGTGCGTTCAGCGTGTCCTCGACCGTTTGGCGGAACAGCTCCCTCAGGCCCCCCTCAGGCTCTCCTCGTTCAGTGTTACGATTGGCTCGGGCATGGCTTTCCTCCTGTATGCTTCTTGTCTCGACAACTCGAATCATACCGTGACGGGCCATGCCCTCCTTGCTACCTGGGCACTATGCTGCTGTCAAAGTGCGCAAAGAATCGTACGTTATCGGTACGGGAATGACCTTCTGGCCAATGCATCGTCTGGTGTTGCGAGGTAGCGTGTAGCCTTGGGCGCATGGTACGACGTTGACCGTACCAAGTTTGGTACGAAAACGGGAGTGGTATACTACGTAACCCTAGCTGTTAAAGGTGGGGATAGCCCCAAAGCCCGCCCTATTCGGCAGCCATTGGCAGGCAATCGCAGTTTGGCTCGAGTCTCAAAGGTATATTAAAAGCACGGGAATACTTGTAGGGAGACTCGGATGCTTGGCCAGAAACAAAATGTCCAATCACTGCATTCAACCGTATTGCCAGAAGAAGAGCTCGATGGCTATAGAAGTGAGTTTGACCTAGCTCTTTCTGATCCAGACATTACGAACATTGCAATATCGGGACCCTTTGGAGCCGGAAAGAGCACCATCGTTGATTCATGGGAGCGTAATCACGTTCAGCAGGGGTCTTCCTCCAGTTGGGTTCATGTCTCACTAGCTGAGTTCGAGGGTGAGAAGGAACGCAATCTTGAGGGAGAGCTCATTAACCAGCTCGCTTACAAGCTTGGAAATGAAGCGTCTCCAAAGGCGCGTTTTTCAGTGACCAGAGATGCTCCGATTTTATTGGACCTCTTGAAGAGCATCTTCATCACGATATTTATCGCCTTGACGATTGCACTGCTCCGACGGAACAATGCCCTCTGGTCGATACTGAGCCCTCTCTCTTCCACTCTGGTTAGTTTGGCATGGGTTGTCTGTCTTGCCGGAATTGTCTATCAGATTATTCGGCGGAATCAAATTGGCAGGACATTTAAACGCCTGAAGTTTCTCAATGCTGAAGTTGAGATGTTTGATGCAAATTCCTCTAAGGATGCATTTGACAGGTATTTGGATGACATCGTCTACTTGCTTTCGACCACCGGAGCAGAAGTGGTTGTGTTCGAGGACCTCGACCGCTTCGGAAATGTCTCCATTTTCGAGAAACTACGCCGTGCAAATGACCTTGCTAATGCTCGGCGTTGTGGGGCAAAACAGAAGCATCGTTTTATTTCAACAACTAAGAAGGGCCCCATTCGCTTTATTTACCTCGTACGGGATGGGCTCTTTTCTGACCCAAAGGATCGGACGAAGTTCTTTGACCTGATCATTTCCGTCATTCCATTCGTTGACCCAAACAACTCCCTTGATGTTCTAAAGAAGGGCTTTGCCGGTACTGGTGTATTGCCTACCGATGAGTTCCTTTATCAGCTTTCGCTATACATTGACGATCCAAGGGTTCTCAAGGACATCTGTAATGAGAGCCAACACTACAAAAATGAACTTTTGGGAGATAGACGTTCCGGTGATGTGAGCGCGAGTTTCTGGAGCGATGATTGCCTCGTTGCCATGATGGCATACAAGTCTCTCTTTCCAGAGGACTTTGAACTTTTGCAAGTTAGGGATGGATATGTGTTTTCGAGGTTCCAAAAGAAGCGAGAGTTGATAAGAGAAGCTGCGGCGAACAAGACTTCCGAGATTGAGGAGCTAAACGAGGAGCTCAACGATATCGAACAGAGAACGAAGCTAAGCGAAGACGAGCTTACCTTTCTGTATCTGAATATTCGTGAGGATGCCAGAAGGAATTTGGCTGAAATCGTCCGCTACGACAGAACCAATTACAAAACTGTCGAGGATTTTCTTTCGAAGGTATTCGGAGATAATGACCGCAATGATGATCTCGTACGGGCCATAGATGCTTTGAAAGATTCAACGACGAGAAATCAAGTGTTTCTTGATCGCATAAGTGAGGTTAGTGTAGAGAGCGAGTCTAAGTCTGAGTTGATTCGCTCGAAGATTGCCAGCTTAAATGAAGAAATCCTTGATTTAAATCGAGAATCCTTGAAGGAACTTCTTGCCAATGACGTTGATGTAGATAAGTTCTTGCTGGGGGACGATGGAAAGCCTAGCCCGTTGGCAGCCTCTCACTATTTTTCGATGCTCAGGTTCTTGCTTGTGCAGGGCTATATCAACGAGAGCTATCAAATTTATATAAGCCATCGTTACAACGAGTCTCTTACTCCAGCGGATGAGGCTTTTCTTCTCTCGCTTCTCGGCAACTCTCAAACCAGTGCGTCTCAAGAATTGGAGAAACCCTCGACAGTAGTAATGCGTCTCACGTCGGGAATGTTAGCAAGTGGCAAAGCGAGAAACTGGAGCCTATTCAAATGGCTTTCCCTTTCCACTGGCAGAGGGAAAGATGAGGATAAGCTAGCGAGTTTTGTAAGAGGAATCCAGCACGATCATGATGTCAGCTTTGTTTGCTCGTACGTCTTGTCAAGATGGTGTGTCGAGTGCGCTATTACCGCCCTTGTCACAAATTACGGAGATTGTCTCGAAGATGTACTTGCTGCCGAGGACATTAGTGATAACGAAAAGCGAGCATTCTGCCACAAGTTAATGGGATTCTCTTCGGCGGATCCGCTTATTGACGCTGCAAGAGATTCGCTGAGAAACTATGCCTCCCATGATGACAAGTTTCTAGAACTCGAACTTGGATTGGATGGTTCGTGTATACCTGCTATCGAACAACAGCTGGAAGGCATCGGTTACGAGGCACAGGCCATTGACTTTTCGGGGTCTAACCAGGAATTTCTCGAATACGTAGCTGGGAAGGGACTGTTCGTCCCAACCGCTTCAAATATATTAGGCCTTGCGAGTGCTTTGGCAGGCACGATCATCGAGGCTAGCGACGTTAACTCATGGCTCGTCTCTGTGAGTGAGGAGGCCTGTGTTTCCTTTAGAGACCACGTTATCAAGAGCAAAAACTCGTTCATTTCGTCGTTGATTGACTTGCTTCCCGATGGCATGAGTCTGAGGGATGACGAATATGCTATAGCAATGATTCTGAACGGGCGGCCATTGGATGAAGATAACCTCAACAAATATGTTAGTTCGCTCGAGAAAAAAGTGACTGACCTCTCACTTATCAATTCGAGCGATGCCCGATCAGAGCTTGTCGAAAAAATGAAGTGCGTGAATACGCCAGCGAACATTGCGACATACCTGGCTAATCCAGGGTTTGATGACAGACTTGCAATGTTCCTAGAGACAGACGGGGTTCCTGATGAGTTGACACAAACATTTCTCAAGAACAACGGAATCGATTCGGTTGGGTTTATCAGGGACTGTACTGCCTCTGAGGTTCTTAGCAAAGAGGCCTTGGAAAAGGTAGCAATCGGGTTCCGAGGAGCGATCGACAACATTCAGCTAAACGGATTGGCAGATGACCGCATCAAGGTGCTAATTAATTCCAACGTTCTTTCAGTGACGGAAGCGAATCTCCTTTCTCTGCGAGACCACCAGGTCCTCGTGCCTACGTTTGCTTCTAAGGACTTGGATTCCTATGTACATCTTGTTACCCCTACGGGTGAAGCTCCCTGCGACTTCTTAAAAGATGAGGTTCTGGGACTCCTCGGGATGCCAGGACTCGATGCCGACCTTCTCAATCAGCTTGCAAAGTGTCTTCAGGGTGACGTTCCGCTTTCGTCGCGTTACCCTGACAATGTAAATCTGACTCTCCTTTCAAAAAAAGGATTCCGGAGCAGCTTTGACGAACTTCCTGGGGTCTTCCCCTCTGCTGGAGGGACTTTAAGAGATGAGATCGCAGATATAATTGCGAATAATATCGACGTCTTATGCGATGCTGCAATGAGCAATGATCTTGAGAGAGCTGTGGTCGAGCGGCTAAAGAATAGCCCTCGTGAGGAGAAGTTGTTCATTACTTCTCGCGTTAACTTCTCTCGGGACAGCACTTCTCGAGAGCACTTGAGAGAACTATTCGAGCTGTCGAACCTTGGAGAATATGTTGCTCTATTGGATGGGCCTTCTTCTTGGATTGAGGACACGGATGAAGACAATGAGCTTGTTGAATCGCTGCAGTCAATAAAGATGTGCGGCGTCCTTAGACGAAAAGGGGAGGGTGATAAGATGCTGGCGTATTCAATGGGGTACTCGCGTTCTGGGGTCACCACTCTCAAGAAGCTTGGGGATTAGCTGCAGCGCCGCATTACGGTGGTTGAATCCGATTAGTATCCGAACTCATCGTGTGTTGCTTTGCGTTCCGGCAGCTATCCGCACGTCACCAGGATGCGTCATGACTGAATGAGCCACAGGTCATGGTGCCATCTGCTGCGCTCCGTTGGGTCTCGGACGCAAGGCTCCGTCATCCCGTGCGGGTGGTTCCAACACTCACCCGCACGGGTAACGGAGGTGCCTCCGTTACCCTCGCGACAGCCTGGTCTGGGCCCCGCTGCCCCCGGACGCTCTGGGTACTTCGGGGTCAGGTCGTGCTTGTCCACGGCAATCGCCTCGACGTCCAGTGCGTCGGGCAGTGCCTCTGCCAGCCCCGCGTGGCCGTGCCATTGCCCCTTTCCGAGCACGGTGTGTTTGATAGCCTCTGACTTACGGGGTTGGGGGTGGTACCGGAAATCCGTACCAAACGATGACGTTTGGAGGACGGCGTGTACTCACTTGAACAGAGGAAAAGAGCGGTCGAGCTCTACATCAAGTACGGCCTCAAGGCCACGGCAACCATACGGGAGCTCGGATATCCCAGCCGCGCACAGCTGGTGAGCTGGCACAGGGAGTGGCAGGAGAACGGAGGAAGGCTCACGGACCGCAGCCTCGAGCATTACACTCTGGAGCAGAAGAGGGCCGCGGTCAGGCACTACCTCACCCATGGGAGGTGCAACGCCTTCACCAGGCGCGAGCTTGGATACCCCAAGTGCACGGCAAAGCTCGCCGAGTGGATCGACGAGTATGCACCCGGCGAGAGAAGGGCGACGCAGCCCAGGGTGTTCGACGCGTCCGAGAAGGCCGCTGCCGTCAAGGCCCTGGCATCTCGGTCATCGTCCGCCCAGGAGGTCGCCGACCTGGTAGGATGTACGAGATCCGCGCTCTACAAGTGGAAGCGCGAGCTGCTTAGGGAGGAGACCCCGATGTCCGAAGACCGCCCCAGCAAGCCTGCGCGGACGCGGGGAAGGCCGCCTGCGACCCAGGCGGACATCGCCGCTCTCGAGGCCAGGAAGGCCGAGCTCGAGGCCGAGCTCGAGGAGCTCGAGCTCAGGCGCCATCATGGAGGGCGCCCTCGAGATTCTGGGAAAAGGGACGGGCGCCGACCCGGAAAACGAGCTCACGAACAGGGAGAAGACCCTGCTGATTGAGTCTCTGCGTCCCAAATGGAGGCTGTGCGAGCTCCTCTCGGCGCTCGGGATGGCCCGGTCGAGCTACCAGTACCAGCAGGGAGCGCTCCGCGCCCCCGACAGGGACGAGGAGGCCCGCAGTAGGATCTCGGAGGTCTTCGACGCCAATGACGGCATCTACGGAAGGCGCCGCATCCACGACGAGCTCAAGGCGGGGGGGCGAGACCATCGGGGAGCGCAGGATCGCCCGCATCATGGCCGAGGAGGGGCTCGAGGCCCGGGGCAGGACGAAGCCAAAGCGGCGCTACAGCTCCTACGCGGGCGAGATAACGGAACATCCGGGAAACAAGGTCAGGCAGGACTTCGCGGCGGGGCTTCCCAACTTCCTGTGGCTCACGGACGTGACGCAGTTCTCGGTCCCCGCCGGCAAGCTCTACCTCTCTCCTGTCCTGGACTGCTTCGACGGCTCCATCGTGAGCTGGACGACGTCGACCTCGCCGAACGCCGAGATGGCCAACTCGATGCTGGAAGCAGCCATCAGGCTTGCCAGGCCCAGCGAGAGGGCCCACCTCATCATCCACAGCGACTGCGGATGCCACTACCGGTGGCCCGGGTGGATATCGATCTGCGAGGAGGCGGGAATCATCCGCTCGATGTCCAGGAAGGGCTGCTCTCCCGACAACTCCCGCATGGAGGGCTTCTTCGGCACCATGAAGAACGAGATGTTCTACGGAAGGGACTGGGAGGGCGTCAGCCTGGAGGAGCTCGGGAAGAGGATCGATGACTACATAGAGTGGTACAACACGAAGAGGATCAGGCGCTCGCTGGGCTCGATGAGCCCCTTGGCATACAGGCAAAGCCTAGCCCTTGCAGCCTAGCGAGAACGGTACGGAAAAGCGGTACCACCCCGTCCTGCTCACGCCGGCTTGACAAAACACACCCTGGGCAGGCGCCCCTTCCCCTCGGAGAGCCTGGCTTCCCGGCAGCGGACCCTGCCGGCGGCCCTGGAGAGGAGCTGCGATGCATGGAAGCGGCCGGCGGCCTGGATGGCCTCCGGAAAGGCATCGGCAGCCCCCGGGGCATGGGCCTCTGGCATGCCGCGCGCGACCTCCCGGATGGCGGATCGCGTCGTTTTTGTTGGTGTAAGCGCATGAACGGGTGAGCCGTTCCCGGCATGAGAAAGGCCATCGTCCCAGGATCTGAAATCGTGGAATAACGGATTCGTGGAAAGAACAATGGCCCAATGGAAAGCATGGAGCGGCGTGCCACCTGCTATTTCATCGGAATTTCGCCCACACATAGTGCCGAAGAGCCGAATATCCAGTCGGTTTCAGTTTCCAGATTTCGTGTATCATCCTATCTCCTATCATCTGTCAAGCTCCTTGTGGCTGCGGTCTTGACGGACAAGTTGCAGGGGCATGATTGTTTTCTAGCGCTTCTGTCTCCATTCCGGCATCTTTGTTCTAAGATACCTTACTCGATGCAAGCAGGGGAACCACGCTGCTTGGAGCCGGAGCCAGACAAGCTTCCTCTGGTCAGAGGTCATGATGAACTGTTCCAAAAGTCTGAACCGCGCATACAATATCCCCTAGCTCCACATCGTTTCTGAGAGTCACTTCTTAGAAGACTGGTCGGGTTATGCGGATGTCCCAGCTCGCAGCAAGATTATGCAGCTGTCAGCTTATTTTCTGCTATCTCGATGATATACACCGATGCTATTATTAACTGGGTCTTATATCTGCCGGCAAGCTGCGGGAGGAGCTGCCTTACGATTGGAAAGTATAATAGCGCGAGGATTTCGATGCTCGCCATCAATTGGCAGCTTATAAAAGAGTCTGCTTCCAAAGCCATTGCAATCGTTGGCATTGGTGAAACGGCGGCAGCGGTAATCGGCCTTTCTTTGGCTAATGTTATGCCCAAAGAAGCAGGTTGGTTTGAACGACTCGGGATATTTATCCTATGTTACATTACGCTGTGTGCGCTAATAGTTCTGTATAGTTACATACGCGATTATAACGGCATTGTTTTGAAAATTAACAATACAGAGGTCGCCGTTGCTATTGGTGATTTGTTTGCGGGAGATGGACTGAAGGTCATCCCCTTCGATGAACGGTATGACACCACTGTTGACGATAGGGTTATTTCAAAAAAATCTCTTAACGGCATTTTCATAGAACAGTATGCGGACAAGGAAAAGCTGTCGGCTTTTCTCAAAGAAGAGGAAGATACGACGCTGGCCAAACCTGCAAGGATTGATGGGGATTTGCGCTATCCGCTCGGAACAGTGAAGACATATGGGGACTACGCACTTGTTTCCTTCACGCATATGGACAGATTGAATTGCGCCCATCTCTCTAGGAGTGAATATGAAGGGTGTCTTATGGGGATGTGGCGAGAATTATCGCGCGTATATGCTGGCAAGAAGATTATTCTCCCACTTCTCGGGTCTGGTATCACACGGTTTGATGACGGTCGGCCTAAAGATGACGAGTTGCTCCGATGCTTGCTATGTACTCTCAGAGCGTCGGGGCAATCTTATAGTAGTGGTGTTGAAATAGTACTTACGGATAAAGCAGCCGCTGGCATGCGGTTATACCAGGTCAGACAATATACAAAGATGTGGCAATAACGGAGAGGAAGCATACACATGTATCACACATACAACAGAAGTCCATATAGAACTAGGACATACATAGCTGCCGATTGGGATCATGATGAGGATGCTGTTGAGCAGCTGCATAAGTGGAATGATAATTGCTTGCTGAGTCTTTCCTTTATCGATGCTCATGAGCTACATCAATCAAGAGATACGAGTCTATATTGCAGCGTCAAGAGTTCGCTCAAGGAGAGGATGGATCGCTCCAAACAATTTGTACTTATTGTCGGTGACCATACTGACTCAGTGACTAAAGGTGGCTGCGAACGTTGCGATAGCTACAACTCTTGGAACTACAGGTGTGCACGAGGCAGATCCGTTGACTATCGTAGCTATATACATTATGAGTGCGATAAAGCTGTCGAGGCGGAGATAGATATTATCGTTCTATATAAAGCTTCCGCTGTTGACCGCTCAAAATGCCCGGAGGCTGTCAGGTATATCGGGACACATGCTGTGATGATGAGGTATGAAAACGGAAATCTTCGTTATGACTATCAAGCAGTTAAGAAAGCCCTCGCACAATAAGAAATGAGATGAGCCCTTAACCAGCCGCTGAAAGTAAAAGCATCCTGGTTTGTGACAGCAAAAGAAGATTGCAAGATGGGGAGCGTCCTTTCGTCTATTGCTCACATTGCAATGTGCGGTCTTTGCGAGCAGCCCTGTGCCTGGTTTGGTAGTATCGCGAGGGCGATCTCCCGTATGAAAAGTCAAGAAGGCGGTTTCTGCGATGGATTATAGAAATGGGAATTACTCTGCATTTTATGTAGCTGAACCTTTCAACCAAAATAACCTTGGAGCGAACTCAACTCCTGATTTTTGCTACTACAACATGCTTCGTATGTGGAAAGGCAAGGACTCGCAGTTTCCTTTCATCGATTCGCACATGAAAAACTACAATGTCCGTGATGGAAGTGATTGGGAGCTAACCCTCAAGCCTCGTCTTCATGAGCGTCTTCGCAAATCAAAAAACATTGTTCTTTTTCTAAGCGATGCCACAAAGAATAGTAGAGCCCTCAACGAGGAAATAACTTACGGCGTCAACCATTGCCATTTACCAATTATTGTCGTTTACCCAGATTATAGAGACTATCGTGACATTGTGAATAACGGCTATTTCACGCAGGCTGCCACGTCTCTCTGGAGTCGGCTGCCCGTCTTACGCGATTCGATGGATCTGATAGCCTCTGTCCATGTACCTCTCAATAAAGGTTGTATTGAGAGGGCCTTGTCTGCGCGAGAGTATACCGTCCAGGCGGATCCCCGAGCTGGAAAATACATTGTACAATAGGGCAAATATGAAAACACTGAGACGACAGATTGATCTGATACTGGTTAGACGCCCACTATTTTGCAAGTGCTTGAAAAAATGGTGGGGCATTGTATTTGGGCTGGCTGCAATCATTCTCACATTTGTCTCGTGTGATGAAATAGGCTTCAATACGCTTGTGCTGAAGCTTGGACTCCTTCTTTTCCTAGTTCTCCTCAGCTTTGCAATCGCCATTATTGACACGGGTGTTCACAGTTACCGAAAGCTGTGGTCGAAAGGGAATAATACTGTGGATGCCTGTTATGGAGATATTTTTGGAATGACTGAAAATGAAGACTCGCTTTGCGTCATTCCAGTCAATACCGCATTCGATACCGTCATCGACTCTCCGTTTGCTAGTAATAAACCACTTGTGTCCCCGAATTCGCTTCATGGAAAATGGCTTAAATGGATGTCTGATCATGGATCTGATAGCAAACAAACGGATGAGTTAATTGCCAAGGGGCTTTTTCGTGAGAAGACTATAGATGAAGTAGAACAGCACCTGTACCCAAAGATGGGGAGAAATGGAAGAGTGTATCCAATAGGAACCGTTTGCCCTATATCCTGGTGCGGATTGAATTTCCTTCTTCTTGCTGTTGCGCAATATGATGACGACAACATGGCGCATGCCAGTCGAGATGATATCTGCAATGCGATTCGGTCTGCTATCAAGTTTCATGACAGAGAGGGGCAGGGTGGCACCCTCTTGCTACCGCTCATCGGCACAGGAAAGTCACGCGCAGGGCTTTCCCATCAAGAATCTTTTGAACTTACTGTTGCCGTAATAACAGCTTGCCGGAAATACGTGAGTGGAAGCATTACGATTGTTGCTTACGATGGCGACAAGGATAAGGTTTGCATATGGTAAGTGCGATTACCTCTGTGCGGCTTGCGCATTAGGCGCTTCGTGCCAGCGAATGATGCGGTCCACGATTTTCTGTATCAGCGGTTATATTGTGCAATGCCCACTCCTCCCGGAGAACATCCAATTGGAGACAGACATGATTTCGGATATCAAAGGCGTATATTAATCCAAGAATGGATATAGATACGGACATAGTCCCGCCTCTCAAGGGCAGGAGCTGAAGGGATTGAAGCATGGCTGAAGTGCCTCTCATGACCATACGGGACAACATGGAAAGCTTCACGCGGGGAGAGCAGAAGATAGCCCAGTACTTCCTCGACAATCCCAACAGCATCCTGGAAGAGAACTCGATCACCGATCTTGCCCAGTCCATGGGGAGCTCGAATACCTCCATCATCCGTTTCTGTCAGAAGCTGGGATACCAGGGCTTCTCTGAGTTCCGGTTTGCGCTGCGCCGCGAGCTGCTGCAGCGCGGTGCCGACTCTGAGCCTGCCGAACAGGCAGAGGGGAAAGATGCCTGGCCGGAGGCAGAACGCCTGCTGGATGTCTACAGGCGATACATTGGCCTCATTCCGCAGTTCGTGAAAAGAGACCAGGTCGATGAGCTTGCCCGCTATATCCAGGCAGCCCGCCGCATCGTTATCTGGGGCGTCAACAGGACAGCCCTGTCTGCCCAGCAGCTCTCTTACCGGCTCTCCCGTATCGGCTACTTCAGCAAGATGACCTCTGATTATGTCGTGATGAGCGACGATGCGAAGATTCTTGAAGAGAACGATCTCTGCATCGTCTTCTCCATGAATGGCCGCGGCAACAATATGGGCATTTCCCGTTCTGGCAGCTATAGCGCCAATATGGAGGCAGCCCATGCACGAGGTGCGCATGTCGTCCTTATCACAATGAACAAAGATCTCGGGCTCCGAAAGCATGCCGACCTGAGCATCGTCCTTCCCTGGATCAGCCATGAGAACAAGTCGAACTTCTTCGAGGACCAGATCGTCGTCTATGCCTTCATCGAGCTGCTCTTGCTGCAGTTTTCTGCTGACTAATGGATACATATCTATTAAAGGATACCATTCAGGAGCAATATCCGACCGTATGCGGATAGGTGTCCAAAAAAGGATATATATCCGGAATATATTTCTCTTGTCGGAGAAGGGTCCAATACCTTCGGGATAGGAGAGAGAATGGATACATTGCAGGAAAAGCTGCAGGAATGGCTGGTGCCCATTGCCACCAAGCTGTCGGAAGCAAAGATTCTGCGGGCCATTTCTGGTGGCTTCAGCATGCTTCTGCCCATCATCATCATGATCGGCGCCTTCGCGTCGCTCTTCTCGGGCCTCAATATCGAGGCATACCAGAACTTCGTTGCCTCTGCCGGGCTCAAGACCATCTTTGCTTACATCACGACGTATACGACGAACATGATTGCGGTCTATGCTGCCTTCTCGATTGCCCGCTCCTTCGCGCAGCAGCTCGGAGCTGATGACCAGGCCAACCTTATCGGCCTCACGACCCTCATGATCTTCTTCATGATGATTCCGACCGGCGTGGGACAAGGGGACACAGCCGTCGCTGCCGCCATCAGCACGACCTACTTCGGATCTGCCGGCCTCTTCACGGCCATCATCCTGGGGCTCGTGGTTCCTGCAATCTACGTCCAGTTCATCCGTCACAACGTGACGATCAAGATGCCCGAGGGCGTGCCTCCCATGGTCGAGCAGGGATTCGCCGCGCTCATTCCTGCACTCTGCCTTGCCGTTCTCTTTGTCGTTGTCCGCCAGCTCTGCCTGCTGACGCCGTTCGGCACCCTGAATGATCTGATCTACGGATGCCTCTCTTGCAGCCCTGAACCAGAGCCCGCTGACCTTCGGCATCCTTGTCTTCATCTGCAATCTCCTCTGGTTCTTCGGCATCCACGGCGGCATGGTCACGATGCCGTTTTTGAGCCTTCTCTATATGCAGCCGGACCTCGAGAACCTCGATGCCTATGCAGCAGGTGCCACGGTCATGCCGAATATCCTGACCAATACCTGGTGGTTCACCTTTGTGCAGCTCGGCGGCTCTGGCGGCATCATCGGCCTTGCCCTCTGCATGCTTCTCTTCGCTAAGAGCGACCGCTACAAGACGCTCGGAAAGCTTGCTATCGTCTCTGCTCTGTGCTCCATCTCCGAGCCGGTCGTCTTCGGATTTCCCCTCATGCTCAACGCAATCATGTTCATCCCCATGATCGTGACCCCGCTTCTTTCATTCATCCTCTCCTACGCTGTCACGGTCGCCGGCATCATCCCTGCCCTCAATGGCATCCAGCTCGGCACGGGCACGCCGGTGCTTCTTTCCGGTCTGCTTGCAGGAGGCGTGCCTGCCTTGGTCTGGCAGATCGTGATCGTCGCCCTTCAGTTCGCCATCTATCTTCCCTTCTTCAGGATCTGCGACAAGCAGGCTGTCGAAGAGGAGAGCGCCGAAGCGTCCGCTGAGGCATAAGGCACACCCCTGACACTGCATGCAAAGGATCTTGTGATCGCTATGGCAGAAAAGCCGAACATCCTGTGGTTCGTCGCGGACCAGATGAGGGCGGACTCCCTTGCGCACTTGGGAAATCCCGCCTCGGTCACGCCGAATCTCGACCGTCTGGCAGAAGAGGGGGCATCGTTTGCCCACGCCTATTGCCAGAACCCCGTCTGCTCGCCCTCGCGCTGCAGCTTCCTGACGGGCCTCTATCCCCATGCGCGGGGGCACCGCACCATGCACTACCTCATGCGGCCCTCAGACTACAACCTCCTCAAATCCATGAAGCAGGCGGGCTATGAGGTGGTATGGATCGGCAGGAACGATGTCTTGCCGAGCACCTACGACAAGTCCGAGTATTGCGATCTCTATTTCGATGGCACGGATTTGGTCGACAAGCATGGAGTGGCAGGGCTCAGGTCACCCTTCGGCCAGGGCATGCCTGATGTAAAGCCTTTCGTGCCAGATACCATAGCAGGAGCCGATCCCAGGTATTCCTTCTATATGGGGGGCTTTCCCGAGCACTCGCTTGACCGTACTTTCGACTGGATGTGCGTGAGGGCAGCGCTCAGGTATCTCGGCGAGTATCGGAAAGATTCTGGCAAGCCCTTCTTCGTCTACTGCACGCTCATGTTCCCGCATCCTCCCTATATGGTGGAAGAGCCATGGTTTTCCCTCATCGACCGAGCGAGCGTGCCTCCCAGAAGGCCCGATGTGGAGACGCTTTCAGGCAAGGCATCCATGCTCCAGAAGATACGGGAGCGGCAGGGGCTCGGCGGCTGGACGGAAGACCAGTACCGGGAGCTTCGGGCTACCTACCTGGGCATGGTGGCACGCTTCGATCACCAGCTGGGCCTTGTGCTCGACGAGCTCCGGGAGCGCGGGCTCTGGGATGACACGGCCATCTTCTGCTTCTCCGATCACGGAGACCTGACGGGGGACTATGGCATCACGGAGAAATGCCAGAACTCCTTCGAAGACCCGCTCACCAACGTCCCGCTCCTGATCAAGCCGCAGGCGGGCGTGTCGGTCAAGACAGGAGTGCACGAGGAGCTGGCAGGGCTCATCGATCTTCCGGCAACGGTGGCCGACCTTTCAGGGGCAGATCTGGGATATATGCAGGCAGGCGTCTCGCTCGTCGATGCCCTGTCCCATGGCAAGGCAGTCCGCGATGCAGTCTTCTGTGAAGGAGGGAGGCTCCACGGAGAGATATCCGCTATGGAGCCGGCACATGGGCCGGAGTCTCCCTACTGGCCCCGCATATCCGCTCAGCATGAAGAAGGCCCAGCCCATACCAAAGCCTGCATGATGCGTACGGAGCGGTACAAGTACGTGATGCGGCTCTACGAGGAAGACCAGCTCTATGATATGGAGGAAGATCCCATGGAGACCAGGAACCTGATAGCAGATCCAGCGCATGCCAAGACCGTGCGTGCCATGCGTGAGCGGATGCTTTCGTTCTACATGGAGACCGCGGATTTCGTGCATCCGGTCATGGACAAGCGATAGCGAGGAAAGAGGATATGGACGAAGAGCTCGAAGAAGTGTCCTTCACCATCATTGCTTCGGCAGGAACGGCACGCTCCTGCTATATCGAGGCCATGGACAAGGCGGAGGCAGGAAAGTTCGAGGAGGCCGAAGCCCTTCTCAAGGAGGGCCAGAAGACCTTCATCGGTGCACATGACGCCCATTTCGGGCTGATCCAGAAGGAGGCAGAGGGGAATAAGACCGAGTTTGCCCTCATCCTCATGCATGCGGAGGACCAGCTCATGAGCGCAGAGGCTTTCGGCATCCTGGCCGAGCGCCATATCGCGCTTGCGAAGCGTCTTGCCGACCTTGAATCCAGAGCGTAGCCATTTCATAAAGACCAAGAAGGAGATTGCACCATGCGCAACATCATGCTGTTCTGTGCCGCAGGAATGTCCACGTCCATGCTGGTGAAGAAGACGCAGGCCGCCGCCGACGAGATGGGCTATGAGGTGGAGATCTCGGCGCATCCGGTCGCCGAGGTCGCCAAGTACGGCAAGGATGCCGATATCCTGCTGCTTGGTCCCCAGTTACGCTTCCAGACAGGGAAGGTGCGCGCCCAGTTCCCTGACAAGCCGGTATCTGCTGTGTTTGATAGCCTAGTAGTTGCACGGAAAAGCAGATCGGCCTTTCACTTGTGAGCATGAAAAAGTTTCACAGATGAGCATAGAGAACATGCCCAGCCCCACCCACGTTGCCATGCTGGAACCGCAGGGCCCAACCCACGGTTCGAGAGGCAGGAAGGAAGATGCTGGACATGTCCCAGGTAGAGAGGATACGCGACATGCTCGCGCACGGCCATACCCCCACGGAGGTGAAAGCTGAGCTCGGGGTGTCGTACCCCACGATCAGGAAATACGCTGCGCAGGATGGCTTCTCGCCGAAGAGGCCAGCGGCCCCTGCGGCCTCCAGCAAGCTCGATCCCTACAAGGAATGCATCGCCGGCATGCTCGAGGAGGACCGGCACTGCTATCACAAGCAGCGCCATACGGCCAGGAGGATCTTCGAGAGGCTGCGCGACGAGCATGGGCACGACGGCGGCTACTCGACGGTGCGGCGCTACCTCCGGGAAGCGAGACCGAGGGGCCCGAAGGAGCAGTCCATAAGGCTTGGCTGGGACCCGGGGACGATGCGGGTCGATTTCGGGCAGGCCGACTTCGACTGCGCCTTCGGCGGCGGCAGGGTCCGCATGCACTACCTCCCCATGTCGTTCCCTTACTCGAACCACGAGGTCTGCGAGGTCTTCGGCGATGAGCGCGACGTATGCCTCTGCCAGGGGCCCAGGGACTGCTTCGAGCATATGGGCGGGGTGCCGCCGGTCATCGTGCCCGGCAATGCCACCGAGGCGGGAAGGAGATGGCACGACATCGTCGTGGAGTCCGGCCTCTTCCGCAGGCTGAGGCTGCACTACGGCTTCGAGGCCCGCTTCTGCAACCCCAATGCGGGCAGGGAGAAGGGCAATGTCGAAGGGAAGGTCGGCTACGCCAGGAGGCGCTTCTTCGTGCCTGTCCCCACGATAGGAGACCTCAGGGACTTCAACCATGCGCTGCAGGATGCGATCGACTCCCATTCGGAGGAGCGGTTCCACTACGAGAGGGGGCTCGCGTGGGCGGAGCTCTTCGAGGCCGACGGGAGTCACCTCCTGCCCCTTCCGGGCAAGCCCTTCGACGTGGCCAGGTGGGAGTCGGGCAGGACCGACGGCTATGGCCGCATCACGCTCGACGGCCGCCACCGCCACCTCGCATCCCCCGAGCTCGCCGACACCGCGCTCGTCGTGGGCGTCCGTGCCTTCGAGGTGGAGATCGACGCGCCTGACGGGACCCCGCTCAGGACCTACCCGAGGTGCACTGGCGTGGCATTCACCGCCGACGAGGACCCGCTGGCCCCGCTCGACCTGCTCTCGGTGAAGGTCCGCGCCTTCAGGCAGTCCAGCGTGTACCGGCTCTTCGACGACGCGGTGAGGGCGCACCTCGACAGCATGCAGGCAGACGAGCTGAGAGGGCAGGTCAGGGCCATTTCCAGGCTGGCGGCCGCATATGGCATGGAGACCGTGGCAGAGGCCCACTCCGAGGCGCTCTCCCGCACCGGCCGGATGAGCCCCGCAGACGTTGAGACGTGCTGCGCGCGCATCGCTGCCGGAAGCGACGGGCAGAGGCGCGCCGTGGAGCTTGGGACGAGGCTCTCCGACTACGATGCCCTGATGGAGAGGGGAGGTGGCGAGGATGCCCAGGCTTCCGCAGAAGGTCGAGGCCCGCTACGCCGAGATGAAGCGGGCGGAGCGCGAGGGGGGCTCCGTCCTCCTCTCCAAGGCGACGATGCGCCATGTCGCCGAGAGCGCAACCGATGGCCAGTTCGCCTACGTGCAGGAAGTGCTCGGCAAGGAGTACGAGCTCAGGCATGCGTCGAGGATCGCCAGGCTCAGGCAGGCGGCTGGCTTCCCATGCCAGAAGGGGTTCGACGGCTTCGAATGGGAGGGGATCTCGTTCCCGCATGGCTTCACGAGGTAGGACATGCTCTCGCTCTCCTTCATCGACCGCCATGAGGACCTCGTGCTCTACGGAGGGTCGGGCAACGGCAAGAGCCACACCGCGATAGCCTTGGGGATCCTGGCCTGCAGCCAGGGCAGGCGGGTCCTCTTCGCCTCGACGGCCTCGCTCGTGAACGACCCCAGGCGCGCCAACAGGGACGGCACGGTCCAGGGGATGCTCGGCAGGCTCGGCCGCTGCGACCTCATAGTCCTGGACGAGTGGGGGTACCTGCCCACCGATCCGGACGGCGCGCGGCTGCTCTTCAGGGTGGTCTCGATGTGCTACGAGAGGATATCGCTCGTCCTCACCACCAACATCGAGTTCTCGAGGCGGGGGGAGATCTTCAACGACGACGACATGGCCAAGGCCATGATGGACCGCATAGTGCACCACGGCAGGCTAGTCACCTACAACCGGGAGAGCTACAGGGTCAAGCACGCGCTGATGCGCGAGGGGGACTAGGAAGAGGGGCTGGCTGGGCACGCGCTCTTTCGTGAAGAATTTTCATGATGACTCGTGAAACGGACTGATGCTTTTTTATGAAACGCACGGTTGACTAAACACACTAAACACAGCTAATGTAACTGTTCCAGATGTTCTGGGCGACAAACGTTGTGTTTGATGCCCACGGTATACCAAGCAGTCTCCTTGATTATGGCTGAGGTTCGTGGCGACGGGGCAACATCTAGCGGTTGGTACCGTCTTCTGGAAGCGGGTACATCTTTCTGGCAAGATGCACTTCTGTTTGACAGAAGTGAGTTGTCTTGAACTGTTTGAGAATGGCATCTGCATCCAGACCAAGCTGCGTCATTATCGCTCCGTAGCAGAGCACCTTTATAGCCATCGCAAGGGAATAGAGCTCCATATCAGAAAGTGTCTTTGACTTATCATCGAGAGTGGATGTCTGGTGTATATAGGCGTTTCGATTGTGGCGCAAATCTCGTAAGAACCTCTCTTTGTCAGGGGTCACGAATTCAGAGAAAACGCCAAGCTTCTTCATCAAGGCGTTGGCGTAGTAACTGGCTGGAGGTATGTTGTTCAACTTTCCAACGACCCAGTCAGCGTCTTCCTGATTACTGAGGCATTTTTTCAACTGTCCTACAATCCTCTTGTACCTGCTGTTCTCTATGTCCTTGGTCTTCTCTCCAACGCGAGAGACTGCTTCGAAGGCTCCTGAGATCGTAGCGAACATCGAGTCGAGCAGGCTAATTCCCTTGTTTCCCTGCACGCCGATTAGTATTGTGGCGGCGCGTCTCGCGTCTCCATCTAGGTTTAGCCAGCGCTCGAAGATATCCGGCAGTTCCTTCGATATGTAGCTATACGGTAGGGGCATACAGTCGAGCTGGCGATTGCCGGGTTCTTCCTCACCCTCGATAAGGGGGAGGAAGCAGCTGGCATCATGCCCGTCGGCAGTCTGTATCTTGATTTCGTCTATAGAGCATCTGAATCCCATGCAGAAGGTGAGCATCTTCCACATTGGGTAGACCCATTTGTCCATGGCGCTGTCTAGAGGCATTGGGTTGTCATCTATTTCAAAACGCAGGTGAACATCCTCTTTTACGCTGAACTCCTGCTGGGGAAGATGACCTCCCTTCTTCGTTATTACGGGCTGAAGCGTAATCTCCACACCATCTTTGCTGAATAGCGGCAGCTCTCCGCAATCCTCGCTGCTCCAAATTGCGGATGTGCTCATCCATCTTCCCGATTTATATCTCGACTCGACTTTGCCAAAGCCTTCCCCTGTCCATCTCCATAGTCCAGAAACCTTGAGGGTTAGGCTCCTTACGACAGGGTTCGGCTGTAAAAAAGCCGTTTTGCAGACTATTGCAGATGCTGCCCTCAGGTCTTCACGTTCGGTCCCGGGAGCTGAGAATCCCGGTCCCGGAGTAGAGAGGTCGATGAGTGTGATTCGTTCCCCTGTCTGGCAAAAGCCGAAGGCTGCTGGTGCCTCTATAGGGTCCGCATTATGGATGGTTACACCGTTGACGGGCTCTCTATCAAGGAGACATCCCATGGGGATGACCAGGTCTACGCCATTCCCGGTAAAGGATGCATCTCCTTGAATCCCCTCGTGTTCAAAATCAGCGTCGCAGTTTAGTACCCACAACGCCGTAGAAAATTTCCTGTTCTTCAATGTTTTTAACGCCCCCAACAAACCGCGTCCAGCACCGTGCTGGTGCAGGACATTTATTACCCCTGCCTATTACCAGTCGAGCGGGTGAGCAGTCAAGTATGAAGTTCATCCTTGCTTCGACACTCAGATTGGCTTCGTCCACTATCGCCGATTCTCTGTGCTGGTGTAGAGAAGTAGAGAAAAGGACGATCGGTTGACGCGCACCATGCTGCGCAAGTTGTGCATCGTCCAAATGGGGGCAGCATACTACCCTCTGTTCGCCTTCTGCATGCGAGGGTCTATAAGAAGTGTAGTGCATACAGATAGAACTTAGTTAACTCTTTGAGGCCGTCTGCAATTCTGCGATGGCAGCACCTGACAAAAGGTACGGGAATGTCGACCATTGATAGTGTGCGAATGTCCGCATACGCATGCATTAAGACCACTTTAAAGTATACTTGGACCACGCTAAAGAAGTCTTTATCTGGAGTGCGAGCAAGCCTGCCCCTACCTTCATGGTGCATTTCCGCGCCAAGGGCAGAAAGGAAGTTCGAATGCGAAAAAGAACAAGAAAGACGCTTAGCATAGCCATGAGCGCAGTTCTTGCGTTTGGCACCTGCGTTCCCGGGGGGAGGTGTGCAGGCGCTGGCGGACGATGTCGAAACCCAATCTCTGGCTTCGCAGGGCGTCGCCGCCTCTACTGGCAAGAAGGACCAGGATGCCGCTGTTTCCCAGTCCGGGTCGCAGGGTGGCTCCGGTGCCACTACCTCCACGCAAGACGACAAGTCTTCTGCGGCATAAGCGACCTCCAAGGCTGACAAGGCGCCCTCGGCCAGCGCAAGGGCAGTCCCCGCGTCGCTGACTGCCGTGTACGTAGATGGCGCCAACGGTAACGACGCGAACGACGGCTCCTCGTTTGACGGCAAACAAGTCCGTCACCACAATCTATGTCAAGGGCTACCTTTCGCTTTCCGCCACGGCCAGCATCCCCTCCGGCGTGACGCTCTCCGTCGCCTCCGAGGGCGCCACCATCAGCGGCAGCGGCAACAGCGTCGACGGCATCGTCCTCAAGAGCGGGTCAACCCTCACCGGCGCGGGAAAGCTCACGATGACGGGCTTCAAGACGGCGCTCACGTCCGAGAAGGGCTCCACCATCACCGACGGCACGTACGTGCTCAAGGACAACGCCGGGGCAAGCGGAACGCATGGGCTCTACCTTGCGGGGACCGTGAGGGGTACCAGCAGGGACAGGCTCACCATCACGGCCGACGACAAGAGCAACACCGACTTCTATGCGTCTGGCATCACCTTCGAGAACTGCACGGTCAGCGTGACCTCGCAGGCGCGCACCTGGTTCGACGCCTTCGACCTCAACCTCAAGGACGCCTCGCTCACGGTGAAGGGCTTCGGCCAGACGTTCTACGTGAACAAGCTGAACATGGACGGCTCCGACCTCACGATCAACCCGTCGTTCTACGGCGGAACGGGCATGACCATCCAGGGCTCCTCGAACATCGTGAACCCCACGTCACGACGACCGCCGGATCGACCGCCGGCATATCGGTCGGCGCCGAGGACGGCACGGTCAACGTCACCAACTCCACGCTCGAGTTCAACAACGGCGGCACCGGTGGCCTTAACGTGAACACCGGCACGGTCGTGCTTGCCAACTCCACCATCAAGGGCAACGGGGGCAACGGTGCCGGCCTCTTTGGCGCGCAGAAGAGCGGCTCCATCGTCTTCGGCGACAACTGCCTCGTCGAGACCCCGGGCAAGAGCAACGCCGACAACGGCGTCGGTCGGACGGGTAAGAACTTCGTCGTGACGGGCGGTTCCTACCTCGTGAAGTACGCTCCAAGCTACAACAGCAGCTACGGCAGCACCATCTCCAAGGACAGCGTGTTCAAGAAGAACCCCGACGTGTTCTCCATCTCCACCGACAAGGGCAGGGGCGAGATTGCCAACGTCAAGAGCAGCCCGAAGGTTTCTGACAAGAAGACCCTCGACGAGCTCCTCAAGTCGCTGAGCAACAACCTGCGCTTCTCGTTCGTCGCAACCTTTACGGCGCCAGACGGCGTGTCGCTTCCGGCCGGCCTCGACGCGAGC
>NZ_JABAGR010000013.1 GCF_012844235.1 Parafannyhessea umbonata | reverse complement strand
GTTCCAGATCGTTGTTTTCGCCCGCTGAGCTGGGCCTATGCCGGAATCTCTCCCACAGAAACCACCGAAGAGCCGAAAATGTAGACCGAGCCCCAATTCACAATGCGCCATTTATTTCAATGTCTGCACAGCTTACAAGATAGCCGGCACTAGAATGGAATGTCCCCCCAGTCGCTAGGTTCGTCTTCTCCCAACGCAACCTGTGACGGTTCCTGATGGTCTTTGCCGGTTGCCAAACCGTTAATGCCCGCAATGACCTGCCGCAGGAAATCAACGAAGGCTGCAAATGGCTGACTTTGCAGGTTGTCTGAGTCAGCTCCCGTGAGCTCATATGTATCTTCGGGACTGTAATCCAGGGACTTGAACACTTCCTCCGCCCTGATTTCAGTATCCAGCAAGAAGGTGACGGTGGGTTTGCCATCGACCTCAACGCGCAGCGTCGGCCGCTCGGAGGATTCCACCTTCACCCTATACTGCCTCGCCATAAACCCTCAGCCTCCTCTTGATGGCCTCTGTCCCGCCATCCATCTGCTGGGAAATCTCTTGAAGAATGTCGCCGTACTCCAGACATCCACTCTTCACACTCATCTTCCCAGCCTCCGTCTTTAGGCAGACAACGTTGTCCACGTCTTGGTTCACAACCAACAGTGGGCTGTGGGTGACGAGAATGACTTGCTTGTCTCTTCGCATGCGATTGAAGAAGCCAATCAAACGCTTGGAGATCCGAGCGTTTGAGATGTGGTCTTCTGGCTGGTCTATCACGAATACGTCGATACCAGACCCCTGGTAAGAGCAGTATTCATAGTACGTGAGCGACTGCTCGCCAAGGGTATTGCCGACTCTCCGGTCAGAATTGCCCTTTATGAACCGAGACATCTTCTCCTCATCGCTAATGAAGTTCTCGACCATCGAATCCCAGCGTGCCTCCCAGTCACCTTGCCTACGACGGGGTATCGCAGCTTCAATCTCCTGAGTCGACTGGATCTTGAGTACGTCTTCGAGCGTTTGGAATCTGACGTTCATGTTCTCGGCCAGGAATGTCTCTGCAATCTCGCTGTTGTCAGAATAGGCTGCGGTTGACACAAATTTGAACCCTCGAGAAGGATTCTCGCTGGTGCCAGCACCAGCCGGAAGGGAAATCGGCACAATATTCACCGGAGGTTTGCACGCATTGCGTGCCTCCTCGACAACGGCATCGAGGACCGCACTCTTCTTTCGCTGGTAGTCAGTCTTCTCGCGGTCCTTCGCCGTCTGGAGTGGTTGTATGCTGCTGTTGTACTTGCTTATAGCTAGCGAGACCGCATTCCTTGCCTCAGAGATCTTAGTTGCCCGTTGGCTTCTTGACGAAATTACTTCGGAAATGCGGCACAGAGCAGATATCGCAGTCTGCAGGTCCGCCTTCTCCTGAGAGTCATCTTTGTAGTATCCGGAACCCATCTCAGAGTTCAAGATGTCTAGGGCGTTATTGATGTTTTCGAGACGGGCCTTATGGGGATTCTCGACTCGTTCGAACCCTTCGGACTTTGCAATGTGTGGGTAGTAGGTCCCAGCCTCTAATTGCGGCTTTATGACATATGATGTGGTCGCCAGCCTGTCAGCCAAAGTCTTTGATTGGATGTGTCGCTTCACCGCACCCTTTACGGAAGCAGACCATGCTCGCATCTTTCGTTCGAACGCGCTGTTGTCTACCTGTGGGTATTGCGACTCCTCGAACATCCCTCCTTTATTCCAATAACGCCTTTCGAGATCATTCTGCCGAACGTATAGGACATTGTCACCGCCAGAAAGCGTCTTCGGCATATCGATCCGATTGTCCTGTTGGAGCTTTTTTACGTGACTCTGAGACTGCTTCCCTCCCGTCATCATCATCTCCAGCAATGATGACTTCCCCGCTCCGTTTTCGCCGATGATTGCGTTTATGCCCGGGGATAAATCAACCTCTACCCCGTTAACAGTGAAGTGGTCAAGAAACGAGCTGTTCACGGGCCTATCTGGCTGCTGGAACCTTGTCCTCGGAGAGGTAAGCGCCATTAGAAGGCCCTTGAACGTTGGCAGGGCACGGATGGTTGAGAAGAATGATTCACGTTCTCGTGCGCCTCTGTCATGCTTCGGGTAAGCGGACCACGTGTGGCAATCGCTCCCGACGATGGTGCTAGTGCTCACATCCAGGGTAGCGAGGTCAGAGAGGAGGATGCCCTCTACCTTGGAGCTCGTGTATTCGAGCGCATCGATGTACTTGAACCTCACTAGGTCTTCCGCGTCGTCAGTTGCTGAAGACAGCGAGCGCTTCTTTACGTTCGTGCTCGTGAGGCTTTGGTGCTGGTGGGCGATGAGAATGACGTTCTTCCCGATGGCCTTGAGTATGGCCTCGAACTCTGATTGCGTGTATTTTCCCTCGGGGTCCTCGAGCTTGTTGTTCTCTATCGCTTCGCCTATTTTGCGATAGTCGTTCTCCCACTTGTCGCAGTCGTCATTCCATTCCGACGCGTCGAATATCGCTATCACATGTGCCTGGGGATGACAGGGCTGGAATTCGACGTCGAATTCGATCCCGGGCAGAGCGGCTTGGACACTTCCGCCTCTTCCGCTCGCAATCATCTGGTTTACTGCACGGTACAGGTCGACGTCGAAACGGTTGTGATCCGTGATGGAGATGAGATTGATCCCGTGCTTTTCGAGCCCCCTAAACAGGACGTCGAGGTGGTCGGAATCTGACTCATCTACGATGCTCCTCCCATCTGCATCCGTAGACTCCTTGTACTTGCTAGCCTTCGAGTGGATGTGCAGGTCAACTCGTATGTCACGATTGAGCATCGCAATCTCCCCTATGCGTGCGCGTAGTGGTACTCGACCTCGACGTCGTAGTGGAAGTCGTCGCCCAGGTCCAGCGCCTCGAAGTGCTTCTCGGCGCAGCTGATCTTGGCCTCCTCCGTCGGGCGGTTCTGCCCACGCTGCTTGCCCTTGGTCTCGACGACGAAGTAGACGCGCTGGTGCCCGTCCTCCCCCTCCTCGACGTAGGCCCAGTCGGGGTTGTAGCTCCCGAGCGGGGTGTCGATCTTGAACTTGCTCGGAAGCTTCGCGAAGACCCTGACCTCCTCCGCCCGGTCGAGCGCCACGGCGTAGGGCTTCTCGATACTCGAGGAGTCGTAGACGACATAGCTGTAGAGGCTCTTGTGGTGGAGCGGCTCCCATGCGTTCTGGCCGAGGTAGGCCCTGAGGTCGTTCACGGCGAGGACGTCCATCGTGTACCACTGGCTCTCGGGGAGCCTGGTGTACTTGATGCCCTTGGCGACTACCTGGTTCTTGGCGGCCTCGATCCTCTCCGCGACCTGCGAGAGGAACGTCATGGGGTCCACCTTGAACTCGCCCATGCGCCCGGACCCCTCGAGGATCCTCGCGATGGTACCGCGCGTGAGGCCGACCCTGTCCTGGAGCTCGGAGAGCGGGTCGGGCAGGTCGTAGACGTGCGCGGCGTCCGTGCGCACGAGCGAGGTGCGCACACTCTTCTCATTCGCGGAGACGCCCGAATCGCCGACGTTTAGGCCCGCCGACATGCTGAGGACCTCGACCGGCTTCACGCGTGGCATCTGTCTCACGCCCTCGACCGCCCTCGCCACGAGGTCGTCGGTGTCCACGTTCATCTCGAAGCGGGTCGTCTGTCTGATCCTCTCCCAGAGCGCCTGGAAGGCGGGGTCCGCGGAGACGTCCTTCTCCAGCTCGACCTCGACCTCCTTGGACTTGTCGCGAATCTGCAGCCTCTCGGCCTTGTGGAGGACGATCCCGCAGACCTGCTCCTGGACGCCCTCGACGTCAGCGACCTCCTCGGGCAGGGGGACCTCCCCCTTCTCCGCGGCGGCCTTGAGCTCGGGCTTGATGGCCCCCCTCTTGGAGCCGCTGGCCTCCACGAGCCCCCGCTCCTCGAGCGTCTCGTAGACCCTCTTCGAGCGCTCGTGGCCGAGCATCTCCTCGCCGCCGTCCGGCCCCCTGAGCACGAGGCTCGTGAAGCTCTCGGGGGAAAGGACGCCGAAGCGGTAGCCGCCCTCCTCGAACTCCCTCTGCAGGCCCCTTGCGAAGTCGCGGTAGCTCTCGTTGCTGATGACCGTGAGCACGTTCACGTCCGGGTCGAGGCAGCGCTCGCCCTCGTTGTTCACGGGCAGTCGCAGGCCGCGGCCGATCTTCTGGCGCTTGGTGAGGGTGTCCCTCGTCTCGACGAGCGTGCAGATCTGGAAGACGTTGGGGTTGTCCCAGCCCTCCTTGAGGGCCGAGTGGCTCCAGATGAAGCAGACGTCCTTCTCGGGGTCCCTCCCGTCCGGCAGGGACACGAGGGTCTCCTTCTTCCTCATGATGAGCTCGAAGGCGCTCGTATCCGCGTTCGTGGACGCGGACTCCTTGGTGTCCTTGAACTTGCCTTTGCCGTCCTGCGCGAAGTAGCCGGCGTGCAGGGGCTCGGGGTCCTGCGGCAGCTCGACGCCCGCGCGCTCGTAGCGGCGGCGCCACTTCTGGCTCCCCGCTATGCGGCGGTACTCGTCCTCGAATATCTGCGCGTACTCGCCCTTGCGCCAGTCGCCGCCCTTCCCCTCGTAGACGCGGTACTTCTCGACCTTGTCGATGAAGAAGAGCGAGAGGACCTTGATGCCGAGGGGGCGGAGCCTGAGCTGGCGGTCCAGGTGGTCCTCGATGGTCTCGGCGATCTGGGCGCGCTTGACGGCGTCGCTCTCGGGGTCGCCGTGCGACTCCCCGAGCTCGAGGTAGGTGCCGTTCTCGAACTCCACGAACTCCTGGCCGGGCTCGGTCCCGATGTTGCTGACGATCCAGCCGTCCTCGTAGTCGGCGTTCTCGTTGGACTTCTGGTAGAGGTCGGCCCCCGTGCGCACCGTCACCCTCTTGCGCTTCTGGCCCCCGCGCTCCTCGCGGGAGTCGATGGTGAGCTTGGCGGCATACCCGCTCTTGTTGTCTACCGAGTCGAGGCGCACGAAGGCTCCGTTGAGGTCCGCCTGGCTCTGCACCGAGTCGACGACTATGCCCTTCACCAGGTGCCGCTGGAAGGCCTCCACGGGTCCCAACTGGTACACCATGTTGAGGCGCTTCCTGTGGGTAGCCGAGTAGCGCAGCACGAAGAGCGGGTTCAGGGTGTCGATTGCGTGTTGTGCCTTCGCGGTGTTGTCGACGCTCTGCGGCTCGTCGATTATCACGATGGGGTTGCAGCTGCTCACGAGCTCCTGCGGGCTCCTGCCGCCGATGAGCTTCTCGCTGGGGCGGTGGAAGATGTTCGTGACGCCCTTCTTCGCGTCCTTGTCCAGCTCCTTGTTGAAGGCCCCGATGTTGATGATCATCACCTGTATGGAGCTGCTCACGGCGAAGTTGGTGATGGCCCCGAGCCTGGAGGAGTCGTAGACGAAGCACTCGAGGGGCGTGTGGTCGTAGAGTCCCTCGAAGTGGGATTTCGTGCTCTCGAACGACTTCCTCACGCCCTCGCGGATGGCGACGGAGGGGACGACTATCACGAACTTCGTGAGCCCGTAGCGCCGGTTGAGCTCGTAGATGGTGCGCGTGTAGACGTAGGTCTTGCCCGTGCCCGTTTCCATCTCGACCGAGAAGTCGCGCAGGCGCCCGCCCGTGAGGTCCCTCGTCGCGGGGAGGTTGTTCCTCTCCTGCACGGCGTGGAGGTTCTCCTCCAGCTGCCTCGCCGAGACCCTGAGCCCGTTCGCGTGTCCGACGGAGAAGATCTGCTGCTGCGCCGGCGCCGCGATGCCGGGAATGCCCTCCTGCGTGGGGGCCGCGAGGTCCGTCATGAAGCGCGCGTCGAGGAACTCCTGTCCGCGGAACAGGTCGCAGACGGCGTCGATGGCGTCCAGCTGGTACTGCTGGTCCGCCGAGTACTTGAACGTAAGCTGTCCCATTCCCTTACACCGTCCTGAGCTCGATCTTCTGCTGCGTCCTCTCCTCGACGCGGCGGAATATGGCGAGCGCGTTCAGCTTCGTCGTGTCGTCTATCGCGGAGTCCATCATGAGGACGCGCCGAGGCTGCGAAGCCGCGATGGCATCGAGGGCGTCCGTCGTGAGCCCCGGCTGCATGCAGCAGACGAGGTCGCCCGCCGCCACCGAGTAGCAGGGGTAGCCCGCGAACTTCGCCTCCTCCACCGGGTAGGTGAGCTCGTAGCCCCATCTGAGCATCGCCTCGAAGATTATGTCGAGGTCGGTGCGTCCGGGCTTCCTGCGGTCGATGAGGAGCTGGCCGTCCCTGGGCCGCTCGATGCCGGAGTCATCGAGCCTGAACACGCGGAAGCCAATGTCGGGCTGACTCTGACTGGTGCCGTCCAAGGTCAGCTGCCCCGAATCGCTCGAAATCTCGCCCAAGATCTCGTCCCCCGAGAGACGTAGCCTCTCCTCAGCGAGTTCAGTGAGGAGAGGATCTTTGCCATGTGACCTCAGGTATTTTATGGCGTTCGCGGTAATCTTCTTGTTTGACCCAGTCGCCGTCCTGAGGTTATCCTCGAGGTTCTCCGGCAGCTGGACGAGAATCCACTTCGCGGCAATCCGCTGCGAGCAATTCATTCTCTCGACCGCCTCGCCAGTCGTGGCGGAACCTGAGAAGAAGTCAAGCACAACGTCATCGGACTTGACGTCCATTGCCTTGAAGAGCTGCGATAGCACGCCATCATCCTTGGGGTTGGAAAAAACCTTGGCCCCAAACATCCTTGCGAGCTTCTTGGACGCGACACGGCCGTCTTTATACAGAATGCTCGGAAGGCTCTGCTGCTCGGTATCCTTCAGATATGTTTTGATGTTGGGAACAGTCTTTTCATCATCGCCGAAGTGTATTAAACCCTCGCTGACCCTGCGCTCCATCTCCTGCTGGGGGCAGAACCATCCACGACTCGGCCTCTTGCACGGCTTCCCCGTAACGGGATGCTTAACGTCATAAACATATTGCCCGTCATTCGGTCCAGAGATATCTGCCGGAAAATACACCCCCCTTTCGTCCATCCATGAATAATGCTTACTTGCATATACAGGACTGGATGGTGGGAAATGGTTATACCAATCGAGCGCTGCCTTGTGAATCGCCTTCCAGTCGTTACCGTACTTCGCATGGAATCCCTCGAAGGCGGAATAGATCTCCTCAAGTCCGCCCTTCTTCTCGGTCCAATTCCCAGAGTTAGACCCCTTGTCCTTAACGTAAACCAATAGGTACTCGTGCTGCATCGAAATGTACGCCTGGTCGTTCTTGCTGCTGTTCTTCCAGATGATCTCACCTGCGAAGTTCGTCTCGCCAAACACCTCGTTGAGGATGAGCTGGAGGTTGGTTCGCTCGCTCTCGTCGATGCTCGCTATGATGATACCGTCGTCCGACAGGAGCTCCCGCGCGAGCTTCAGGCGCGGGTACATCATCGAGCACCAGTTGGCATGGAACCGACCGTCCGTCTTGGCGTTCGACTGTCCTGAAAGGTTGGCCTCTTCCTTGTAGTGCTCAATCGTGTCGGCGAAGGTGTCCTTGTAGATGAAGTCGCTTCCCGTGTTGTAGGGCGGATCGATATAGACGAGCTTCACCCTGCCGTGGTAGGCCCGCTGCATGAGCTTCAGCACCTCGAGGTTGTCCCCCTCGATGTAGACGTTGTCCGAGTCGAAGGAGCCGTCCTCGCCGCCGCGGCCACGGCTCTTCTCGATGCAGGGCCTAAGCGTCGCGTGCGAGGTCGTCTGGCTCTGACGTATGGCGTCAGCCTTTCCCGGCCAGGTGAAGGCGTAGCGCTCGTCGCCCTCGTCTACCTCGTCGCCCAGGAGAAGGCGGAGCTTGTCGAAGTCGACGCCGCCCTCCGAGAACGCCTCGGGCACCAGTTGCCTCATCTGTTCCAAGCGCTCCTCGACCAGGTCCTCCGACCTCAGGTCCAGCCTCTCGATCTCGTCGCTCATCGCGTAACCTCCGTGTTCTGTCCATCCCGCCTGCAAAGGCGTCGTATCTCGTCGAGTCTTCCGTCGCGGCGCCTCTCCACCTTGCGAATCTCCATCCTCAGCCGCGCCGACTCGTTGGGACTCACGTCGCTGCCCCGCCGTCGCTCCGCGAGTTCGTCGACCTCCCGTTGGCACCGGTCGTACTCCGCCACGAGCTCGAGCAAGCGCTCGCGGTCCCCTGGCGCGCAGCTTGGGTAGAACCCAAGCGCGGGTATGGCCCTCGACAGCCTCGCACAGCCGGCGAGGGCCTCCAGGTACGAGAGAAGGTCATCCTGGGGAAGGTTCTCGAACGCGAGCGCCCGGAGGAACGGGGCGTATCGTTCGTCCCCTGGGTCGAAGAGCCCGGTGGACTCCACGCCCGAGACCACGGTTGCCCCGCGCTCCGCGAGGCTCCTCCTGGTAATGTCGACGGAGACCGCCACCTGGTCTCCCGCCTCCTGCAGGATGACCGTCGGATTCGGGAAGCACCCATGGAGGAGCCCCGCCACCTCGGCGACCGCCTGGGAGTCCCCCGCCATCTGGCACCTCAGGATGATGACGCTCTGGATGTCGTGGTCGTCGTCCACGCGAGGGAGCACCTGGGTGGTGCCCTTGGACACGGTCGCGAAGTGCTCGACGCGCCTAACCTTGTCCAGCACCTTTTCCTCGCGTTTCGTGAGCATGGCCCTGCTGGCCAGCACGGTCTTCGGTATCCTCCTGCCGCTGGCGTACGCCGCCTCCGGCAGGCGGAGCACGTCCCTCCAGTCCATCCTCATCGCAGCACCACCATGCTAACGAGTGAGTAGTCGTCGAAGCCGAGGGTGACCCCGCTGCCGACCTCCCCCAGGTCGAAGAGGGAGTCGATGCCGGAGCCCTCCTGGACGCCCGTGATTGCGCACACGGCGTCGTCCAGGAGCTCGGTGTAGCGGTCCATCCTGAGGCCGTCCCTCGTCTCCCTGTTGAACTCCCGGCAGAGGTCGAGGATCGGCTCCGCATGCCCCTCGCACGCCGCGCGCATGAGGTCGAGGGCGGCCTTCGGCTGCGTGTGCCTGCTCACGTGGCTACCGTCCTGCGTCACGTAAACGACGTAGTACGGGAAGGTGGGGTTTGAGTCCCTGGGGTCCCTTCCCTCGTCGGTCTGCCTCAGGCAGAAGATGACCCCGGGGGCCACCTCGCTGCGGAGCGCCTCTGGGATTGGCACGACCGCGTGGATCCCGTCTGGCGTGCTCTCGAGCAGGCCGGGGTGGTCCCTGTCGTAGCGCTGGAGCTCCACGCGGAAGTCGTCGAAGGCGAAGTCCGTGATTGAGATGCCCCCGGAGATGTCCTCCAGGTCCAGAACCTCGTCGTGGAGCTGCTCGAGCTGCCTCTTTCGGTACGCGAGGTCGTTCATCTGGTCGGGGGCCTTGTCCTCGAGCACGTTCTCCTCGCCCGTGGCGCTCGCGTCCATGAGAGCCATGCGGCCCTTCACGCGGCCCTCCAGCTGGATGTACTCGTCGAGGTCAACGTCCGGCCAGAAGTCCACGAGCTGGATCTGCGTGTTCGTCGAGCCCAGGCGGTCGATGCGCCCGAAGCGCTGGACGATGCGCACGGGGTTCCAGTGGATGTCGTAGTTCACCAGGCAGTCGCAGTCCTGGAGGTTCTGCCCCTCCGAGATGCAGTCCGTGGCGAAGAGGACGTCCACCTCGCCGAGCGTCCTGTCCCTCTCGTCGAGCTCCTTCGAGACCGGCGAGAAGTGGCAGAGCACCTCCTCGAACGTCGTGCGGGGGAGCCTGAGGGAGTACGTCCGGTTGCGGTCGCCCGTGACCTCCGCGCACTCGAGCCCCAGCTCCGCCTTCAGGGTGGGGGCCAGCTGCTCGAACAGGTAGTCCGCGGTGTCGGCGAACGCCGTGAACACGAGGACTTTGCGGTTGCCTGGGTTGTAGGGGTTACTGACCTTCTCGACGATGTAGTCGTGCAGCTTGGCGAGCTTCGCGTCGCGCCCAGGCGTCACGCGCCTCGCGTAGGAGAGCAGCTCGTTGAGCTTGTCGATGTCGTAGTCGAGGTCGTCCGCCAGGCGGAGCCGGTCGACGTCGCGGAGGTCGACGTGGACCCTGCCGCCGGCGGCAAACTCGTCCGCATCGTCGTCGTCCTCGAACTCCGACGCCTCGGAGACGTCGTAGGAGGCCCCGACGGCGAGCGAGTCCAACTCCCTCCGCAGCCCCTCGCAGGTCCCGAGGATGCGCTCCAGGGTGATGCGGAAGCTGTTAACCGAGGACTCCATGCGCTTGAGCACGTTCACGCGCATGAGGTTCGCCACTGCGACGGTGCGATGCACCTGGCTCTGGAAGTCCTTTCCCCAGGTGTCGCCGTACCTCGCCTCGTACTTCTTCTGCACGTCGGGTCGGACGTAGGCGAGAAGTTGGTATTGCGCGAAGGTGAGCTTGGCGATGGTGTCGTTGAGGTCGCTGATGGGCGGCAGCTCGCCCTCCAGGTCGATGGGGGTCCTGAACGAGATCGGCTTGCGCCGCTTCGGGAAGCTGCCGTCGGAGGCGCCGTAGTACTTCGTGATGTGCTTGCGGCTCCTCGCGATGGTGAGTACGTCCAGCAGCTTGAAGTAGTCGGGGTTCACCATCTCCGCGAAGCTCTCGGTGGTCCTGTTGGAGTCAGGGAGCTTGCTCCACTCGTTGAAGCGCTGCTGGGCCAGCCGCGTCACGTGCGTGATGGACGGGATGCCGTCGGTCTCCGCCAGGTACCCGTCGTCGCCCTCGGTGATGAGCTCAATCTGGTTCCTCAGGTCGAGCAGGCGGTTGTTGACCGGCGTGGCGGAGAGCATGAGCACCTTCGTGCGCACGCCCTTCTTAATCACGTCCTCGATGAGGCGCGTGTAGCGGTCCCTCTTGTCGGAGTCCGTGCTCTTGTTCCTGAAGTTGTGGCTCTCGTCTATGACCAGGAGGTTGTAGTTGCCCCACCTGAGGTGTCCCAAGTCCACGTCGCCGCTCATGCCGCGGTAGCGCGAGAGGTCAGTGTGGTTGAGCACGGTGTAGTCGAGGCGGTCGTCCGCCAGGGGGTTGCGGTCGTCGTTGTCCCTCGTGTAGAGCGTCCAGTTCTCTCGCAGGCGCTTGGGGCACAGCACGAGGACGCGCGCGTTGCGCTCCTGGTAGTACTTGATGACCGCGAGCGCCTCGAAGGTCTTGCCCAGGCCGACCGAGTCCGCGATGATGCATCCCTTGTACTTCTCGAGCTTGCGGATGGCTCCCACCACCGCGTCCCTCTGGAAGTCGTAGAGCTTGTTCCAGACGACAGACCTCTCGAAGCCCAGCGCCGGGTCGATGGGGTCCTCCTGGTCCTCCATGAAGTCTCGGAACAGGTGGTAGAGGGTGAGGAAGTACACGAGCTCGGGCGGGTTCTCGCGATAGAGCGTCTCCAGCTGCTCGATGACGGCGCCGGTCACGTCCTCGACGAGCTGCTGGTTGTCCCAGATGCCGTCGAACATGGCCTTGAGGCCGGCGGCCTCCGAGCTCGTCTGGAAGTGGCTAACGCCGGTGACGATGCCGGGGCGGCGCTCGTAGCCGAGGCCCTCGAGCGTGAACGCGTTCGCGGCCGACCCCATGAAGGCCTGGTCCTCGCCGTGCGGGTTCGCCACATGGTAGCTCCCCGACGTGGCGATCATGCCGGCCCTCCTCGCCGTCCGAAACGTCGCCCTCTCGCGGGCCCACTGGGCGCACTCGCGCGCCAGCGCCCGCTGGTTCACGTTGTTGGAGAGCCTGAGCTCGAGCCCCGTGCCCGCGACGCCGAGCTCGCGGGACCGGCGCGCGATCTCCCACTCGCGGGGCTCCCTCTCCGACTCCATCCTCCTGGCGAAGGTGGGCTGGTCGAAGACGAAGCGGAGCTCGTCGACCTTCTGCAGCTCGTCCCTGAGCTCGCCGTAGGCGAAGACCGTGAAGTAGGAGGCGATGATGGACAGCCTGGCATCCTCGCCGATGGCGTCTCCCAGCGCATCGCCGAGGCGCTGCCTTCCCGTGTTGTCCAGGTACTCCAAGGCCTACTCCTCCGAGAGCTTCTCTATGAGGCACATCTTCACGAAGGACGTGAGGCTCATTCCCTTGAGGGCGGCCGCCTCCTTCGCCGCGTCGCGCAGGTTCCGCGGGATGCGCATGGTGACCGGCACGTTCTCCGAGCCGACGAGGAACGTCTGGATCTCGGTCGGCGTGGCCCCTGAGTCTACGAGCTCCGTGTACTTCATTGCGACTCCTCGAATGCACGGTGCAGTACAATTGCAGCCCATTCTAGCAGATGTCTTGCAGGCTTCTGTCAGCTACCGCCGGCGGATAGCCCCTTGACGGCCTTGACTAGTACGGAGATGCCGGAAGTGCGGCCAGCTCAGCAAGTAGCCTAACTTGTACGTACCGTCCAAGTTAGTGGGGTCCACGGCGCCCTCGCGCGGCACCTCGCCCGCACGGGCCGGCGCACTGCCTCGCAACCGTCGCCCCATGACGTCCCGTCATGGGGTCTCCTCGCGGGGGATCCCCCGCGCCCCTATACTTGTACGTACCGCGCCAGGCACGTCACAGCCCCCACCCCTTCCCCCGGGAGGGCCATGGGCAGGTACACCTCCAGGTTCGAGCTCAGGCTCGGCGAAGGCGACGAGCGGGCACTGCGCGACGCCGCCGCGCGCTTCGGCATGGGCAGGGCGGAGCTCGTGCGCACCCTCGTGCGCGCTGCCGCCCAGTCGGACGCCGGCGACGCGGGCCAGGTGCTCGTGGACCCGCGGACCGCCGTGCGCATCGAGCGCGACGTGCGCTCGCTCGGCTACCTCCTGAACCAGTGCGCGCACGCCCTGAACGGCATCGCCAAGTCCTGCCGGGAGCAGGAGGTGGACCCCGCCGCGCTCGCGGAGGCCCTCGAGGGCGTGAGGTGGGACCTCGCCGCCGTCTCGGAGGGGGCGCGGGCCGTCCAGGAGGGCCTGGGGCGGCTCGCCGGCAGGCAGGCCCTGCGGATGCGGCCGTGACGTACCTCAAGGCCATATCCGGACACACCGGCGCCGGCGGGATCAGGCGCTACCTCGAGAGGGGCGGGCGCGCGCTCGCCGTGGACCTCCTGAACCTGGGAGACCCCGCGCTCTGCGAGGACTGGGCAGCGGAGATGGACCGCACGAGGAGGCTCGCCGGCAACGACCGCGCATGGGGCGACAGGCGCGCTCGGACGTTCAAGCACTACGTCGTGTCCCCCTCACCGGAGGACGGCATCGGCCTGGACGCCCTGAGGGAGCTCGCCACCGAGTGGGCGCGGCGGAGCTTCCCCGACCACGAGATCGCGATCGTCTACCACGACGACAACCAGAACCACGTCCCCCACGCCCACGTCGTCGTCAACAACACCAACCTCGAGACGGGCCGCAGGCTGCAGGACCCCGACCCCGGCGCCCTGAACGGGTCGCTCCAGGAGATCTCCCGTGGGCTCGGCCTCTCGCACTTCCGCGGTCGCGTGGACGGCGGGCCCAGGACGGATGACCACACGCAGAGGCGCGCCGAGGGCAGGCAGGAGCGGGCGATCTCGGGACGCGACGCCTACTCGTGGGTCGCGGACATCCGCTCGCGCGTCGCCGTCGCCAGGGACACCTCCACGAGCGAGCGGGAGTTCCTGCAGGCCCTCGAGGGGCTCGGCGTGGAGGCGAGGCCCGCCAGCGCTAGGACGGGCGGCGGCTGGGTCTACCAGCTCGCTGGCATGACGTCTCGTCAGGTGTCGGGCGCGAGGCTCGGCACCGCCTACACGAGGGAGGGCGTGAGGGCGCGCATGGCGTCTGCCGCCCTCCCGCGTCAGGTGGCGTTCGACGCCGTCGCGGCCGCCAGGGACGCCGTCGAGGTGCGCGACCTCTCGGAGCTCGCGAGGGTCGCCTCCGCCGTCGAGGCGGTTCGGTCTAGGGGGCTCAGGAGCCTGCATGGCATCGACGCGGCAATCGCGAAGGCGGAGGCGGAGGGGCGCGCCAAGGACGCCAGGCTCCTCTCTGACGTGCGGGAGTGCTGCGAGGAGCACGGACTCCTACCCGAGGCGGCACCACGCACCAGCGGAAGCGCGAGGGCCTCGAAGCGCCACGCAACCAAGAGGCGCTCCACCGTCGCAGGCGGCACGCCTCACACGGACGGCACGGGACGGAGGCAGCGGGAGGTCCGGAGGGACGGCCGCGGGGAGAGGGGCGACTCAAGGTGAGGATCACGGTCTGGTACGAGGACGGCGGACTCGAGGAGTTCGACACGACGGCTCTCACCACCGCCGGGGCGCTCGGTGCGCCGGACGCGATGACCGACGTTGCCGTCCGGCTCGTGGAGGGCGACGGCATGTGGGCCGAGCTCAGCTGGTACGACTCCGCGTGCAGCGGCGGCGGTGACGAGCAGCTCGCCCCCAGGCGCGCCGGCTGCAGGGCGCACCTGCTCTCGGAGGACGAGCTCGCGCGCGTGAGGTCGTGCGACGTCGACGGCACGCGCTGGCTCACGCGCGTGGGGCCGGACCTCGTCGACGAGCGCAGGCTCTCCGAGCTACTCTCGCTCCTCTACGAGCCCCCGGTCGAGGGGATGTCCCTCGCGAGGAGGGCCGTATGGCTGCTCGGACACCTCGCGGACGCGGACGACGGCCTCGGCATGGATGGTGCACTCTCGCTCATGGGCATGACGCGGGCGAGCTACCAATTCCTGTCCCGCCACGATGCTATCGTCCCAGACGAGGTGGGATAGCCGTCCGGCAGGAGGGGGCAACCATGGCAAGAAGACTGCTCAGGCTCGTGTTCTCGTTCTTCCGCTGGCTCTGCAGGGTCGTGCTCTTCTGGGTGTGAGGAGGGGCTCTAACGAGGAAGCGGCGTGAGCCCGCTCGATCACAGCCTCTCGAACGCCTCCTTGATCAGCCTCGCCATGAGCACGCGCCTCTTACCCAGGAACTCCTCGTAGTCCATGTTCTCGAAGCCGAGCGGGAGCGCGTGCTCGCGGCAGTTGCGCTCGTACTCGTCCTCCCCCAAGTCCTTGCGGTACCTGGCGACGTACTCCGAGGGGGCGTCGTCCGAGATGTAGATGTTGTTCTGGTAGTCGACGAGCGTGAAGTTCGCCCTGTTGCTCCTGTTGCCGAGGTATCCCCTCTCCTCCAGGTAGTGGTCCGGGAAGATGTGGTGCTTGTCGACGGCGTTCTTCGACCCCGACGAGCCGATGGTGATCAGCTGGGAGATCGGCATCGTGCTGAAGAGTGCCTTGCACCCGAGGACGACCTGCGCGGCGACGAAGCCGTGCCACGACGGGCCGTTGGCCTCGCGCGCGTCGAGCTCGTTCACGAGGGTCTGCTCGAAGTAGTCGTCCGTGAGGAGGGCGGAGATGCTGCGGTCGAAGTAGCCGACGAACTCCTCGGCGGTCCCCATCCTCGAGATTTCGACCAGCTGGCGCTCGAAGACCGTCTCGAACGACCCGACGTAGTACCCCGTGAGGCTCGAGGCGAAGAACCACCTCCTCGCCAGCCTCTTGAGCGAGAGCGGGTCCATGCCGAACTCGTGCCTGCCGATGAGGTAGAGGGCGTAGTTGTACATGAGCGCGTTGTCGGAGGAGATCTGCGACGACGACACGTACCCCGCCTCGCCCACGGTGTTGATGAAGGCGTGCCAGTTGTTGAGGTCGAGGACCCTGTCGAGCGCCGCCCCGAAGGTCTCGAAGCTCTTCTCCCTCGTCTCGGGCGAGGTCTCCTTGGTCTCGAGGTCTCTCCCCCTCAGGATCTGGTAGGCGTAGCGCAGGCGGCCGCGCTTGAAGCCGACTCCCACGGTGGCCCTGATCACGTGCGTGGGCGTGACCGTGATGAGCGGGTTGTACGAGGTCCCCTTGGCGGGCCTGTGGCTGTCCTCGCAGAACCCCTCGATGCGGTTCCTCATCCCGGGCTCGTAGACGGAGAGCAGGGTCATGATGAAGTCGTCCTGCTTGAGCGTCTGGCCCTGCGAGTTCACCCTCACGAAGATGTCGGCGACCATCTCCTCGTCCGCGCTCTCGCTGATCTGCAGCGTTGGCAGGAGGTAGCGCTCGAGCCCGAGGAGGTCGTTGAGGCCCTGCTCGATGGCGTCCTCCTCGTCGTCGGTGAGCGGAGCGGCGCCCTTCTTCTCGTTCGAGGCGTTGATCGCCTTGACGAACTTGCGGCGGAACTTGCTCAGGCCGTTGAGCCGGTTGCTCTCGAACACGTCCGAGACGGAGGAGATCCAGCGCGGGTCCTTCTCCGTCGAGGCGTCGGCGTTCTTGAATGCCCTGCCGATGGGGTCGTAGGCGATGCGTATGGAGCGTCGCTCGAAGTTCTTGTCCATCACCTCGATGCCGTAGAGCGCCGCGAGGAGGGCCGTCAGGCGCTGCTGGCCGTCTATGACGAGGTCCTTGGGGGCGGAGAACGCCTTCTCGTTCGCCCCGATCTGAGACTTCTTGTCGTCCTCCGCCGGGGAGTCCCAGAGCATGATGTAGCCGATGGGGTACCCCCGGAGCATCGAGTCGAGGAGGTCCCTCACCTTGCTGTTGGTCCAGACGAACGGCCTCTGCAGGTCGGGCAGGCCGATCCTGCCCGACTTGACGTCCTTCAGGATGTTCCCCACCTCGAGGGTGACGGGGTTGTAGATCGAGTTTGCCATGCTCACGCTCCACGGCTCGCGACGGATACACGGGAACCATTCTATTGCGCCGCTGGCACGCGAAGGCGCGTCGAATGGATGGCATGGGCGCTGGCCCCGGCCTAATGCCGCCGCACTGGCCCGTCCGTCCCTCGAGCGTCAGGCTCCCGCCTGAACACGAGCGCGTGCGAGAGGAGCGTCCTGGGCTCGACGCCGAGCTCCTTCGCCAGGGCCCGGAGGCGGTCGTCTATCAGGCCGAGGCTGTTCTCCTCGATGAGGGCGAGGAGGCTCGGGTCGGAGAATATCGGGGCGTCGACTCCCACGGGGGCGAACCCCAGCCCGCTGAACAGGCGCTGGCTCGCGACGTTCCCCGAGTCGATCTTGGCGACGAAGGCCTGCGGTCCGGAAACGCGCTCGACCCCGCGCATGAGCGCCCGCACGGCGTCCGTCCCCACGCCCCTTCCCCGCCATTCGGGAAGGAGGCGGACCCCTATCTCCGGGTCCTCGTCGGCAAGGTCTTCGATGCAGCAGAACCCTGCGCGTTCGTGGCAGGCGTCATCCACGATGGTGCAGAAGAGGGAGCCCTCGGACATGACGTCAGACCAGTAGCCTTCACGTAGCTCCTGGCCCTTCTCGCCCTCCTCGAGGTACGCGTCCCTGAGGCCGGGAGCAAACGTGCCGATGTAAGAGGCCAGGTCCGAGCGAACGGGTGCGCGCAGGACGATTCGGTCCGTATCGGTCAACGTCCCGTCAGCACCGAAGAAGTCTCCTGCTGTTTGCTTCATGATGTGGCATCTCCCATTACATGTCCAAGCCCCTGCATGCCGTATCCCAAGACAAGCGGAAACGACCGCACAACACGCAGCTCGCTCAGGGCAATGCGGACAAGGCGGCATGGCGCATGCATGTCAACACGCTTCCGAAAGGCTGCCTCCGCTTTCTAGACGGAGATGATGTTGTCTCTGCTGCGCTCCGCCCCGTCGGCGTCAATCCACCTCGTGGTGATGTGAAACTTGCTGGGTGAGCCACCGACAAAGGTGACCACCTCGTCGAAGCTCTCGCCGGGTTCCAACCTCTCGTATGGCTCCTTGTCCTGCCGGAAATAGTAGGGACCACCTTCGCAGGAGCAGGTTATGTCAGTCACCGTCGTGCCGCCGGTATTCGACACCCTGATGCGATGAGACTTCGCTCCCATCAGTACGTGCCGGGCCTCCACCTTGGACGACGCCCGCATGCGAGCTTCCTCTTCTTCTCTCTCGAGCTGCAGTTCGCTAAGATGTGCTTGCAGCCTTCGCAGTTCGGCGCCCTGCTCCTCGTCGCGCTTGTGCAGACGATAGTTCAATATGAACTCGACAATTGAGAGCGCGAGACTGATTGCCGAGATTGCGATGGGAACCACTTCGGAAAAGGTCGTCAAGTCCTTCACCTCACATCCCAGCCCTGCTTCTTGAAGGCCCTCCCCAGCTCCTTGGAGAGCGCACTTACCAACTCGTCCCCCATTTCGTCGACGGCCACGCTGATCGACTCTTGGTTCGACTCTATGAGCTCGGCGTACGTGAAGGTCCTTCCGCAGTGGGCGCACGTGAATGGCCAATCGTCGGGATAGTCCTGTTCCTGCTCGAGAATCTCAAACTTGAACTCCGTGCATCCGCACGTCGGACAGGAGAGATTCACCTGCATTGACAAATCGTCCATTGCCGCTCCGTTCATGGCTTTTCCGTTATTCCGACCACTTTACAGCCATGCCGGGACATCAAAACTCTCTCGTAGTGTCTGCCTCGCCTCACAGGCAAGATCATGCTTCTCAAACGCTTGTTCTGCATGGCCTGATTCTTGCTCCTGTGGGAAGCTGACAAATGCTCAGCCCTCACGGCGGTGGGGCCGTCTGCTAAAGCAGGAAATTCTTCTTGTAACGTCATTATTGATCCAGACGATATCGAGTGGCCGACTGGCGGAGGCAGACAATGGCGGCATGATATTCCATCGAGCTCTTACTCTTGTTCTTCTTCCTGCTGTTCGGGGTTGTGTAACCGCAAGGGGATGCTTGCCGTCGGCATTGGGCTCCGATTCTCCTAGCGTGAGGGTCGCCACGTTTGCGGTTACATCTGAAGAAAAACTTATGGCAGCACTGTAAACTACTGTTCATGGTTGGTATCGACCGCAGTCGGACCGACGGGACGTTTTCATGCCGATTGAAACGGAGAACTAGGTATGCCTAATCTCGATCCCAATCCTCGCATCGCGACGGAAGAGCTCAAGGAATTCAAAACTGTGACTCCCGACAGTGAGTTCCAGTGCGATGACGGCACGGTGCGCACGTGGTCAGAGATGGTTGACGGCATCGATCCTGATCTTGCTCCTGACGCATCCGACATCCCGGACGACGAGCGCGCTTCGAGGTACCACGAGCTGCTCTGGAGCTTCGGCGCCCAGCGAATCTCCTAGCGACTCCTTGACTTCGTACACCCTTTAGTCTCGCGCGGCACGGGGCATATGCATTTAGAGAACCGTCCAGCAGGAGCGACAGCTAGGCTAGTGCCGTTGTCCTTTCGCGGGCTCCACCAAAGCATCCTTTCTGGGTAAACGGCTTGTAGTGGGCACGGCTGAGTCTGCACATTTCTTGGCGTTGAGGCGTTAGCTTACACAAAACATCGACAGCTAGTGAACGGAGTACCTCATCGAGGAGCAAACGAATGACGTGCAGAGCAATCCAGATGCATCGGAGGTAACGGCTCGTCAGGGGAACGGCGAAGCCATCTCAATCGGTAACCATGAGAAAGATGCCTCTGCTTCCAGAGATCTCCCTCAATGCAACAGAGCTGAGGCGGAAGAGCCCTTCTCTGAGAGCGGCGAAGCAGAACTAGGCAGGCCAGCAAGCACGGTCGTCAGCCCAGCAGTTTCCATACTCGGCGGCATCGACAGAGAGAGGCTCGTCGCGCTCTCGCGAAACGTAAGTGCGACAGCAAACCATATTGCGGCGATGGGCGCGGCTGTCCAACTGCCAGAGGTGAAACCCCCTATAGCGAATATCCAAGGAACCTCAGAGCTGCTTCGAGGGTTTACGAAGGATATCGTCACACAGATGTCGGGCGTTGACCGGCTCTCGAGCGCCATGGTCAGCACTGTTCAATCCGCCATCTCGACGGATTCTGCCATCTCTTCTGCCATGGGCGGGATTGCTGCAATCATGCAGAAATTGACCTCAAGTGGCAGCACCCTCGCGAACGCCATTACCACAGCGTCGAGTGTATCTTCGGAGCTAGGACAGATATCAGAGTTTCAGCTCCCAAGCAGTCTAGAGTTCGGTAAAGACATTGCAGCCAAGATGGCGGCCAACAACGAGGCCATCGAGTCGTCCGTCGGCAGCATGGCGAAAGCGCTCAGAAGCGTCTGGGGCCACTATGGCGGTATTGCTGACGCGGTCGTCGCAAGGCTGAGGTCGACGATTCCGCCAGTCCTCGACCAACTTGCAGTGCTGCCCGGTTTCGATTGGAACTCGATTCAGGATGGACTCGTCAAGTGGGGCGAATATGGCTGGGTCTTTGTCGCCGAGGCACCGATAGACCTCCTACTCCACGTTCCGGGGAGTCGCAAAGATGCCGACAGGATCATGCGCTCATACGCATCGCCGAGGCACCTCGTGAAGGTGCGGGCAAGGCTGGCGGAGAAGGCACGTAAGAGAAGGGACCTTGAAGAGGCCCTTTGGCTGTTCGATAGCAAGCATTACAAACCCTGCGCGATGATGCTGTGCGCGCTCATCGAGGGCGAGCTCCTCGTCAGGGCGCGCAAGGGAGAGGGACGAAGGGGCAAGCGTAGGCCCAAGGAACCCATAGAAAGGATGAAGAGTCAATGTCGCCCGACTGACCCAGAGGCATTTGAGGCTCTCGGAGCCTTTGCCTCGTTTGATCACTTCTTCGCACAAGGAAACGACTTCGACCGTTCCGTCGAGGACGACCTGAACAGGAACTTCCTCCAGCACGGCATGATGTACAAGCCAGTAACCCGTACGGTATGCGTGAAGCTGATCCTCTTGCTCAACGCTCTGATCGTCTCGTTCGACACGTATCTCTAAGATAGCCGGGCCTCTTTACGTCCGGCCGTCTGCCGAATATTTTGCGGCTCGATTCCTCTGGCATTTGTCTTTACGCTTCTCGCAGACTCTGTTGCCTCCCGTGCGGACCGCGCGCGCGATGTGAGCGGCACCCTATCGAGGGCATTTGCCCTTGCGGCATCCTCTCTCGAGGCCACCAGCCTCTCCCTCCTGTCCGTGACGAAGTCCGCGGCCTTGGACGCCTGGGTGGCGGCCTTGGCGAGCGCGGACGGGTCGTCGCGAATCGCGGTGAGCCACCCCTGCAGGTAGGCGGCGTGGTTCTCGAGGAACGTCCTGTCCATGTCGGCGTTGGCGTAGGCGCCCATGTCCAGGTCCGCGTCCGCCGCGGCGAAGGCGGAGCCCAGCTCCGCCACGAGCTCCTCGCGGGCGTATCCCTCCTCCGACCGCTCGACCTCGCGGCCGACCTCGCGCGCCGTCGAGTGGCACATCTCGTGCAGCAGCGTGCGCGCGAAGGCGTCCATCGAGGTGAACTGCGAACGGAGCGGGAGCGTGATCGTGTCGGTCGAGGGGCGATAGTACGCCTCGTCTACGCGCTCCTCGCGGACCGGGCACCTCGACGACTCGATGAGCTCGTCCGCCACGCGCTCCACCTCGGCGTTCTCCGGGGCGTGCGCGCTCGGGTCGTAGGGCTCGATCCCCTCCACCTGGGAGGCGTTGAACACGTGGTGGAGCCTCCCGCGGAGGAAGGCGTCCTTGAGCGCCTCCTCGGGGAGTCTCCCCGTGCGGACGAGCTGCTCGGCCCTCTGGAGGGTGACGGCGCCGGAGCCCGGGACGCGCACGTACCAGCTCCAGAACTCCACCGTCGCCGGCGAGCGGGCGCCCCTCGCCACGTGCCAGCCGGCATCCCTCGCCTGGTTGAACGTGCACCACCTGGGGTCGTCGAAGCCGCCCCTGCGCATCGCCGCCGCGAGCGAGAGCCTGTTCATTCCTCGGTAGGTCCTTCCCGTGGCGGCGTTCACGGGCGACCAGCACCCCTTCCACTCCGCCGCCCAGGCGAGCCCGCCTCGCTCCATCGCGGCGGAGATCTCCTCGACGACCTGGCGCCTCGCCTCGGCGATCGCCTCCCGGCTGCCCCCTGCGTCCCTTGCCATGCGAATCCCCCTGTCACGGTGGCAGGGCGGCCCCGTGGGACCGCCCTGCGCGCCTCGCCTATGCCCCGTCGGTGCCGTCGCCCGCGGATGCCGCCCTGCACAGCGCGAGCGCCATGAGGGCCGTCCCCGCGGTGGCCATCCCCGCGAAGAACCAGATGAGCGGGACGAACGGGTTACTCATCGCCGTCGCCTCCCCCGAGCGGGTCCGGTCCCGTCGCGGGCCCGCGGCGGATCCGGATCCCGGCGTCCCCGTCCGCGTCGCGGCGTCCGCGGCGCCTGAGCGCGCGTGCGCCCGCGAGGGAGAGCCCCGCGGCGGAGCAGAGGCCGGCGATTGCCGCCAGGGGCGCGCCGGCGTCGCCCGTCTTGGGCAGCTGGCCGCCGCCCTTGGTGGCCTTCTCCTCCCTGGGGGTCTCGGGCGGGGCCTCGGTGATGCTCACCGTCTGTCCCCGGTCCTCGAGGTCGGCGTGGGTGGCCACGGTCCTCCCGTCGTGGGCGATGGTCTCGAAGGCGACCACGTCGTGCCCTGCGAGCGCGCTGCCGTCGAACTCGAACGTGACGTCGGTGCTGCCGGACTCGGCGTCCGCGGTGAAGGTGGCTCTGGCGGTGACGGGGCTGCCGTCGCTTCCCTTGACCCCCTCGCCCGTGGACTTGTCCATGAGCGTGCCCGTGACCGTGTACTCGCGGCCCTTGACGAGCCCGGACCACTCGACCCTGTCCGTGATGGTGACCTTGTCCGCGGCCGTGGCCTCGTGGTCGCCGTCCGCCGCGTCGGTCGCCGTGGTGTGGATGCCGGGCAGGCTCACGGTCTGTCCCTCGTCCTTCAGGTCGGCGTGGGTGGCGACGACCTTGTCCGCGCGGGAGAGCTCCTCCGTGCAGACGAGCCTCCTCCCCTCGAGTCCGGTGCCGTCCACGTCGAAGACGACCTCGACGGTGCCCTCGGAGGACTCGGGAGTGACGGTCGTCTCCGCCGTGGCGAGCTCCTTGCCCGTCTCGGCGTCGAGCAGGCGTCCCCTGACCCTGTACTCGGTCCCGGGGGTGACGTTGGAGTAGGAGACGGTGTCGGCGACGCGCTGGCCAGGCGCCGCGTCTACCACCTTGTCGCCGTCCGTCGCGTCACTTGCCGTCGTCCTGACCTGGGGGAACGCCACGCTCTGCCCCTCGTCCTCGAGGTCGGCGTGCGTGGCGTACCCGTGGCCGTCGCGCGAGAGCTCCTCGAAGGCGACTACCGTGCGGCCCGCGAGGTCGGAGCCGTCGAACCTGAACGTGACGGTCGCCTTGCCGCTCGGCTCCTCGGGCGTGAGCTTCGTGGTCGCGGTGACCCTCTCGCCCTTCGCGTCCTTGACGGCCTCGCCGGTTTCGCGGTCCATGAGGGTGCCCGTGAGCTCGTACTCCTTCCCGGGCACGAGGTTCTGGTACTCGACCGTGTCCGTGATGGTCACGTCGTCGTCGGCAGCCGCGTCGTGGGAGCCGTCCTCCGCGTCCGCCGCGGTGGTGCCGATCTTCGGGAACAGGACCGTCTGTCCCTCATCGTCGATGTCGGCGTGCGTGGCCACCGCCTTCCCGCCCTGGCTGAGCTCCTCGAACGCCACGACGGAGTGGCCGGCGAGCCCGGTCGCGTCGAACTCGAAGGTGACCTTTGCCTTGCCCGTGGAGAGCTTGGGGGTGAGCCTTGCGGTGGCAGTGACGGCCTTGCCGTCCGCGCCGGTCACGGCCTTGCCGGTCTCGCGGTCCATGAGGGTGCCCGCGAGCTCGTACTCCTTCCCCGGCACGAGGTTCTCGTACTCGACCTCGTCGGTGAGCTCGACGTGCTCGGCGGCCTCGGCCAGGTGCTCTCCGCCCTCGCCGGTGAGGGTGGTGGCTATGCGCGGGCCCTGGTCGTCGTCGACGGTGCCGAGGTCCACGGTGGTGGCGTCGCGCGTGACCCGCGCGGTCATGCTCACGAGGCGGAGCCCCTGGTTCGCGGCGCACGGGAGCTCCTCGACGTGGTACGTGTCGTAGGGCAGCGCGCCCTTGGAGTCGTCCGGGGCGGTCTGGGAGTCCGCGGTGCCGCTGAACCACACACCCGCGGAGGCGTCCCAGGACCCCTCGCCCGCCGAGTCGTTGGCGTTCGTGCGCGTGGTGTGGGCGGTCCAGGACGACGCGGTGCTCGCCTGGCCGTTCTCGTCGGTCACGATGACGTGGGACTCTCCCGTGGTGGCGGAGGTGATCCGGAACGGGACGCCCGCGAGGCGCGCCATGCTGCCGGACTCGGCCTTCACGAGCTCGAGGTCGCCGCGCCTGACCTGCTCGGCGACCGTGGGGGTGGCGTAGGTGGAGACGGTCTCGGCCGTGCCCTCGCCGGTCACGTGGACGACGTGGGTGGCGTCGTCCCCCAGGTATCCGTTGGGGGCGGAGGTCTCGGTGATGGCGACCGTTCCCACCGGCACGCAGGCCTCGCCCCTGGAGTCTCGGTAGAGCGCGTCGCCCGTGGCGGACCCGAGGTCGGCGGTGCCGTCCTCGCCCGTGGTGACTGTCCAGATGCGGGTGGCCTTCGCGGGGAGGCTCCCCTCGTCGTACTGCCCGTCGTAGTAGCGGACCTCGAAGGTGGCGCCCTTGAGCGTCGCGGCGCCCAGCGGGGACGCCTTGCCCGTCTCCGCGTCGGCCTTCGCGAGCACGATCCCCAGCGGGTTCACCTGGGGGGCGTCGGTCGCCGTGGCCTTGGTGGTCCTCCCCGCCTCCACCGTGAGGGGGATCACGTCGGTCGAGAGCGCGTAGTTCCTCGCGGGCTTGGTCTCCCTCGCCCAGTAGCTCCCGGCGCGCAGCCCCTGGGCGGAGCCGTGCCCGCTCGCGTCGGTGACGATCGTCGCGACCGCCTGGGTGCAGGCCTCGTCGGAGTAGACGGTGTAGGTCGCGCCCTCGAGCGAGTAGCTGCCGTTGGCGTCGGACACCTCGTGGTTCGCGGACGACTTGGTGAGCTCGACGCCGCCCGTGGGGAGCACCTCTACGACGCTCTGGACCGTGCCGTTCGGCGAGTACCAGACCTTGCTCGCGCGGTCCCAGGCGCCCGCCTTGCCCGCGTGGGCGCGTGCGTCGGCGACCGCCGCCTGGATCTTGCCCGCGTCGGCGCGGCTCGCCCTGCCGCCGGCGCCGCTGTAGACGTTGCCCGACATCCTCCCGACGCTGTAGGCGCCGCTGGAGAGGTCCACGTCCATGCCGCAGAGCATCCACACGGCCACGTTGATCGCCTGGTCGGGCCTCTCGAGGCCGAGCGGGTTGCCCGGCGCCATGATGTGGACGAGGTACGCCAGCGCGTGCGGGTCGGGCAGGATGCCCGTGGCCTCGCCCGTGTAGTCCCACCTGGTGAACGTGGTCCCCGTGGGGTTGTGCGCCTCGGGGCTGATGCAGAAGAGCTGGCTGCCGGAGTCGCTCCCGAACGAGAGGAAGCCCTCGCCGCCGTTGGTCTCCGTCGTCACCCTCATGGTCCCGGTCGAGGCGTACGCCACCGCGGGCGCCAGCGCGCCCAGGGCCTGGCTGAGCACGAGCGCGGCCGATGCGATGGCCGCGACCACCCTCCGCGCGATCGTCCCCCTCGCCCTCTTTCTCACTCGTCCCATTGCCCGCGTCCTCCCTGCTCGCGTGCCTGCCTTGCGTCCCCCGCGATGCCGCGCGAGCCCTCCCGCGCCTCGCTCGCGCGCGCCCCCAGGGCCCGCCCCTGCGAGTGCTCGCGCGCCCAGCGGCGACGGCCCTCCACGATCGCGTCCCTGAGCTCGGCGGGGTCGACCCGCGCGCTCTCGCGCACGCGCCTCCCGTCCTCGCCGAGGACGGGGTTGCCCTCGGCGTCGAGGACCGAGCGGCGCAGGAGCACCTGCCGGTCCGCGGGGAGCGGCAGGTCTCGCCACCTCTCACCGCGCAGGGCCGACGGCCCCACCGACAGCGGCGTGAACTCCCAGCCGCCGTAGTCCGTCCCCCCGACGACCGTCCCGGAGGGGACGCGGGCCTGGTTGAACTCGCGCTCCTCCCCGGTCCTGCGGTCCGTGTAGCGGATGTGCTCCCGCACGAAGTTCTCGTGCAGGGTGACCACCACCCGGCCGTCCCTCTCTCCTTCCATTCCTTCCTCCTATCCTTCGGGCCCTCCCGGGCCGCCCTTTGGGAGCCTGTTCGCTACCCGCCGAGGGCGTCCCTGGCCCATGCCCCGCTCTTCGCGAGCGAGAGCACGAGCAGGACGCACATGGCGAGGTACTGGAGCGCGTAGCTGAGCCCGCCCACGACCGAGTCGACGGGCGTACCGGTGCCGGCGCTCGCCGCGTTGAGCCCGCCGAGCACGACGGGGAACGCTATGAGGAGCAGCGTGATCACGAGGCCCGCGAGGCACACGGACGCGAACTGCCTGAGGTAGCCGACCCCCATCTGCCTGGTCTCGTCCAGGCCCAGGAGCGCCAGCGGGATGGGGCTGAGCGCCGCCATCACGTAGAGCTGGATCGCCCTGGCCCAGGTGACGACGAGGGCCACCACGTAGGCGACCACCACGACGAGCCAGCTGACGAGCGCGACGACGACCATCGCGAGGAGCGCCGCCACGTCGTCGTCCTCGGTCACGATCGAGACGGCCGAGAGGTCCATGGCCCCGCCCGTGCCGAACAGCGCCGTCACGCGGGTTATCGCGAGGCGCGCGACCTCGTAGAGGGCCCTCATGAGCTCGAACGAGTTCTGCACGAGGAAGAGGTTCACGGCGAAGAACACGAGCAGGAACACGACCTCCCTGATGGCCGGGACGGAGGCGTTGCCGTCCATGCGCTGGGAGATGTGCACGAGCTGGGCCGTGAAGACCATGGAGAGGACCCCGCAGCCGATGGGCAGGACGGCCGCCTGCCAGGCGCCGCGCGCCATCTCGGCGAGCGTCGTTCCGCCCGCCGTGCCGAGCATCGACGAGAAGGGCTTGGAGAGCACGCCCTCCACCCCTATCGACGCGAGCACCCTCGCCTGGGCGGCGAAGATCCAGTTGCAGGTGTCGCGCAGGACCCCGCACATCCACGAGTTGATGTCGTCGGCTATCGAGGCGAAGGCCGGGTGCGGGACGAGGAGCGCGACGGCGAGCGCGAGCCCCGCGGCGGCGGCGAGCCGGAGGGCCCCCGCCCTCTTTGCTCCGCGCATGGCTAGCCCGTCACCGAGAACGCGCCGCCGGACCACTCCACCGAGACGACGGTCCTGCCGGGGTCGTCGCAGGTGAAGGTCGCGGTCACGCGGTCCTCGTTCGTGTCGAGGAAGACCTCGCCGTCGAATGCGGCCTCCGACGCGCCGGGCACGTGCATCGAGACCCAGAGCCTGACCGCGGCGTCGAGCGCGGTCTCGTCCCCGCCCACGAGCGACAGGTACTCGTCGTCCACGCCCGTGACGCGGACCTCCCCGTCGGTCGGCGCCGGGACCCAGTCGAAGGCGACCCGCAGCTGCTCGCAGCGCAGCCTCGCGTCGTCCCCGTCGCCCGTGATGGTGGCGGTCGCCTGCACCACGGTGCCGTCCGCGCGCGTGATCGAGAGCTCGCAGCTCCCCGCGGAGTCCTCCGTCACGCGGTAGCTCGAGGTGTAGGTGTTCGTCCCGTCTGTCTCGACGATCCGGCCGCCGGACGCCGTGAGGCGCTCGGACGCGTCGTCGGCGCCCATCCACTCGCGGGACTCGAGCGCCGACGCGCACGACCCCGCCTCGCCCGTCTCGCCGGCGCTCCCGCCCGCGTCCGACCCCGCTGTGTCGGTCGTCGTCTGCGCCGCGGTCGCCCCGGAGGTCCCGGCGTCCGTCGCCGACGCACTCCTGGCCGCCGAGCAGCGCGCGAGCGTGGCCGCCACGAGGACGGCGACGGCCCCCGCCGCCGCCATCGCCACGGCCCTCTTCCGTCTCTCCATGCTCCCTCTCCCTCCTAGTACCTGATCGCGCAGGTGAAGTAGCCGATGCCCGTGCCCACGCGCACGTGGTCGCCGGGCTTCGGCGCGTGTATGTACGAGTCGCCGCCTATGTAGATGCCGACGTGGCCCGGCTTCCAGAGGATGTCGCCGGGCTGGGCCCGCGAGAGCGGCACGCGCGTGCCGGCGGCCGCCTGGTCCTCCGAGTTGCGCGGGATCCGGATCCCCGCCTGCGCGTAGCACCACTGCGTGAGGCCGGAGCAGTCGAGCGCCCTGTAGGGCGTCGTCCCTCCCCAGACGTAGGGCGTGCCGATCTGCGTCTGGGCCGCGGCGACGATGGCGCCGCCCCCGGTGCCCGCGGTCCCGGCCGCCCGGAGGTCCGCCGCCGTCATGGAGTCGAACCTCCTGAGCCCGTAGGCGTCCATCGCGGACTTGAGCGACTCCACGTAGGAGGACGACGTGGCGTAGCCCGCCTCCTTGAGGCCCTCCGCCATGAGGTCGGAGTCGCGGGTCGCCACGGCCTGCCGGATCTTGGCGTTGTCGCGGTAGTTGGCCGCCTGGAGCAGCACGCGCGAGCGGAACCTGATGCAGTCCTCCGCGGACCTGAACCTCGTGAACGCGGCGGCGACGGTGACGCTCGCGCCGCCGTACTCCTCGCTCGTCTGCCACGACTCCTTCCCGGTGACCTCCGGGCAGGAGGCGAAGCTCGAGGCCCACTTGATGCCGAAGAGGTTGTTGTCGCGGGTGGCGAGCCCGGAGAGGTGGTCCCCCACGCCGGACTCGACGATGATCTGCGCGAGCGTGCACCCCGCGGGGTGACCGTACTCGTCCTGGCACTCGAGCGCGGCGAGCACCATCGAGTAGGTTACGTAGGGCGGCAGCCCCTCCACCGAGCGGCGCGCCTCGTCCTCGTGCTCCCAGAACCCGAAGACGGACCCCAGCGCCTGCGAGACGAGGGTCGCGGCCAGCACCGCCGCGAGGATCCCGGCCACGGCCCCGGCGAGCGGCAGCGCCGCCCCGGACGCGGCGGCGGCCCTGCCGGCGGCGCCCCTGCGCGCGGGCGGTGCGGCCGCCGCCCCCTGGGC
>NZ_JABAGR010000012.1 GCF_012844235.1 Parafannyhessea umbonata | reverse complement strand
AGGAAGAAGGGCGTGAAGGGAGCGAAGAGCGTTGCTGCCTAGGCTAGCCCCTTGTCACACAAACTACCGAAGCCTCACATTTTCCCTCCCCGCCGTCGTTAGGTGTTCCTGACGGCGGGGAGGGCGGCCGCGGGAGGGCTTGGCTGCGGCCGTGGCGGGAGGAGATTGGGGCCACTCGGGATTCCCCGAGCGGCCCCTTTCCGACCGTGAGCGGTTTTATCGTCCTGACGTCCTAGGTCACATGCGCTCCGCCCACTGCCAGACTCCCACGAGGTGGCGCAGCTTCGCGCGGCGCTCTCCCGTGATGGCGATGGATATGGCGTCGTGGCGGATTGCTTCAACGTCGCCGTGGTCGGCGAGGTAGAGGAGGCACTCGCGGCGCATGGCGGCGACGTCGTCGTCCGCGAGGTCGAGCGTCGGCAGGGCCTCGGAGCCTGGTGCCATGGTTGTCCTGACGGTGACGAGGACTACCTCGCCGCCGTCCGTAGCCACGATACGGTTGCCGTCTACGTTGACGTCGTGCCAGCCCCTGCCCTGCAGATAGTCCGTGCAGAGCCCGAGCGCCGTCTGGCGGAGCTCCTCCTCGGACATGGTCGTTGCGGCCTGGTTCTCGCTTGTGGTGGTCATGGCTGACCCCTTCCTAGGACGTGGGGGCTCCCTTTGCCCCCCGTTGGGGCCCAGGGAGCAAGCCACGGCGACGCGGGGGCCGCGCCCTTGCGGGCGTGGCGCTGCGGGCTCCGCGGCGTCGTGGCGCCAGGGGGCGGGAAGAGGTGCTTGCCCCCTGTGCTACCTTGGTCCCAACGGGGGCCCAGAGGCCGTGTCCTTGCCCTTTGCGCTCTTCGCGTTTTCGACGGGGCGCGAGGATAGGGGACCCCTCACGGTCCCCGGCGCAGCGGCGTGTTGGAAACGCTACTCTATGAAAAAGAAGCGGGGACGCGTGGCTGATGTGCCACGCGTCCCCGTGGCGATCCTACGGTTGCAATGCGCGCCCGCGTGATGGATTAGTCATACGGACAGGCTGTCGTTCATATCTACGGAAGCCTGCCCTTGTCGAGGAGCTCCTTCTGCACAGTCCTCCTGTTGACCCTGAGGAGACCGCCAACGCGGATGTGCGGGAGGGCATTGATCAGCTGGTAGCTCTTCGTCCTCCCGACGCCGAACACCTCTTGGATGTCCCTCGGCCCGAGCCACTCGGGCCTGTCGCAGAGCGGCGACGTGTCCGAAAGCGACCTCTCTGTGGGGCCCGCTGGCTTCCTGTCCATCTCGCGTACCTCCTCCTTCGAGATTCCGTGCCATGCCGAGAAGTTACGCCGCATGTCGAAGTGTGCGGCCGTCGCCCCGGGGCGATGCGTTTCCCGGGCTTCCCGTGCGTTCCCCACCAGAAAGGGGACACAACCGCCCGGCTACACGACGCGCAGCATCGACTCGTTCCCTTCGTCTTGCCCGTCGCCGGGTCTTGCCGCCATCTGCTCGGCGATCGTCCTGGCGGCGGACCTCCTCGCGTGCGGGTCGGCGCTCGCGTAGGTGTTGAGCGTCATCGCCGCGTTCGCGTGGCCCATGAGCGAGCTCACCGTCTTGATGTCGGTGCCCGCGGCGACGAGGTAGGTGGCGTAGGTGTGCCTGAGGTCGTGCAGCGTCACCCTCCTCCCCGTGGTGCCCACCAGGTCGAGCATCTTCGCGATGGAGGCGAACTCCTTCGTGAGGCGGTCGGGGTAGTAGAATGCGCCGTTGGAGTCGCCCAGGACGTAGAGGTCCTCTATTGCCTCTGGCTTTCCGCCACTCAGCGTGACGAGGCGGCGCCTGCGCCTTGCGAGCCTCGATGCCAGGTCCGGCTCGAGCGGGACCTCGCGTCGGCTCGTTGGCGTCTTGGGCTCCTTCACCACGGCCTTGCCCTCGCACTGGCAGACTGCGACCCTCACCCGCAGGACGCCGTGGTCGAGGTCGACGTCCCTCCACCTGAGGCCGCACATCTCCTCCCTGCGCAGCCCGCAGGCGAGCCCCAGCCTTATCGCGAGCGTCACCTCGGTGTCCTGCATGGAGTCGAGCGCGAGCAGCAGCCTCTCGCGCCCGTCGGCGTCGAGTGCGTTCGGCTCCCTCGCCTCGCGCTTCGGCGGCTTGATCCGCCTCGTGAAGGGGTTCCGCTCGATGATCCCGCTGTCCGCCGCGTACTGGAGCGCCTGCTTCAGGAAGCGATGCGCCTTGGCGACCGTGTTGTTGCAGAGCCCGTCCTCGAGGAGCGCCGCCTGCATCTGGAGGATGGTGTCCCCGGTGATCTCGTCTATCCGCACGGCGCTCAGATAGCGCGAGACGTGCTTCGCGCAGTGGCGGTAGTTCGCAGCGGTGGTCTGGGCGATTCCCGCCCCGCTCTCGAGCGAGCGGATGTAGCGCTCGAGAAAGGTGGGCACGAACATGTCCTCCCTCGTGATGCCTAGGGGGAGCTCCTGCCTGCGCACCTCGTCGTCGAGCTCCTTTCGGATCTCGTCTGCCCTCCTCCTCGCGGCGCGCTTCCCCGACGCTCGGAAGCTGCGGGTGACCTGGTGCCTCTTGCCGTCTTCCGTGCGGGAGTATCGGCACTTCCAGCGGCCGTTGCCGAGGTCTATCAGCGATCCCTCGGACCAGATGTCTCCTTTTGCCTGGTACATCCCCTGCCTCCATGCCACGCAGTTGCGGTCCCCCCGTCGGTTCTCTGGCGTTTGGAACCTGCAAGCGGAGGGACCATGTATGCGAGAAGTGACCCTCCGCCCCGAGTGCACGCGGGTGCACGCGAAGAGTGCACGCAGAGTGCACGCAACCCGCCTGAACTCGATACGAAATGATACTTGGTGGACGGTCATCTGGCCTGTCTACCAGCCCTTTTGACACGATTTGGCATGAATGAGCACGATGCGGATACCCCATATAAGCGTTCTGACACGGAAGAGGTCAGAAGTTCAAATCTTCTAACGCCCACCATACATTCGCAGCCCAGAGGCATCGCCTCTAGGCTGTTTTCTTTTGGCTACATCATTGGCGGGATTGCATGGACGCAATCTATCCCGCAACAGCCTTTTGCGATCATCCGCGTGAGGTGAAGCAGGCTGCCCGTGATCGGCTCGTGCGAATCACAGAGAACGGCAACGGTGCCTACGCGTTCCGCTTTGAGGAGATTTTCCAGCGGGAGGTGGATGACGCCGTCGAATGGGCGCTCTATGTGCAGCGCGTCTCTGACGCTCATCTCGCGCTGCGACAGACCCAAGCGTCAGAAATGAAACGTACAGCTCAGAGCCATCTCCTCTGGGCTGTTTCCCTTGAAACCCGGTCGGGTCCTGTGTCTGGGTCTTAGCTCACTTGCCCGTTGCCTTAGGAGCTGTTTACTCAGCCAAAACTGAGTCAGTTTTAACTGAATAAAGCACTGGGGAGACTGTCTTCTACGGGGCAAAGTTTCGCACGACTCCCGTCACGACGGTATGGGCTTGATTGCGGTCGTCTTGGACAGGATGGCGGCCGATGAGCATGGAGCAGCTGCCCTTGAAGGGTTTATAATTCGTAAAAGTCAAAAATGTTTTGTATTTTACGAATGGAGTTGGACGAGTGAGCGAACTTCTTGCCAGGCCAATCTACTTACAGCGCGCGCTCTCCTTCAGAGACACTGATCTCGTGAAGGTGGTTACGGGTCTCAGACGCTGCGGTAAGTCTTCCCTTCTCGCCCTCGTGAGGGAGAGTCTTCAAACAGAAGGCTTGCCTGATTCTTCTTTCGTCACCCTGAACCTAGAGGATATCGGGTTGGGCATCAACACGGGCAACGATCTCTACGATTACTGCAAGGCCCATCTCAACCCATCCGGAAGGACGTACATCTTCCTCGACGAGATTCAACGAATCAAGGGCTGGCACGACGCGGTGAACGCCATGCGCGTCGCATTTGACTGCGATCTCTACGTCACAGGATCTAACGCCTTTCTCCTTTCGAGCGAGCTGTCCACCTACCTCTCTGGCCGCTACGTCGAGGTGAGAATGCTCCCACTTTCGTTCGAGGAATACGTATACTTCTGCGGGGTCAAACTCAACGCGAGTCGCACGGCGGGTGTCACTCTCTCGGGGGAGATCGTAACCTGCGATGACCTCATGTCACGGTATCTCACCTACGGTGGCATGCCTGCCATAGCGAATCTAGATGTTACTCAGGGCATGCACGAAGCCTATATGGCGGGGCTATACGACGCCGTAGTCGTACGTGACATATTTGACAGGGAACGGCACGCCAGCAAGCGACTTATCTCGAACAGGGAGACGTTTGACCGTCTGACGCGGTTCCTTGCCGATAACGTCGGAAATCAGTGCTCTGCCAACAGTATCGCAAATGCGCTTGAGTCAAGGGGCGCGAGGGTGAGTCGGGACACCGTCGCCTCGTACCTGACGGCACTTACTGATGCATACGTGTTCTACCCCTGCGAGCGGTATGACATCCATGGGAAGGCATTGCTGAGGACGCTTCCCAAGTATTTTCTTGCCGATGTTGGCATTAGAAGCTATCTCGAGGGGTATCGTCCCTCCGATGTGGGAAGGGTGTTCGAGAATGCGGTATTTCATGAGCTGCTCTATCGTGGGTGGTCGGTCCACGTGGGAAAGCTCTACGGCAAAGAGGTTGACTTCGTTGCCGTTCGAGACGGGAGGGTCGTTTATCTGCAGGTGACAGACGAACTCTTTGCGGAGGAGACGCGCAAGCGCGAGCTTGATCCCCTGCGCTCGATTCGCGACAACCACGAGAAGGCGGTAATCGTGCGACAGGGTACATACGAACGCGACGTGGATGGCATCCGCATTCTCACACCGTCCGAGTTCTTCTTCGGGGAATACATGTAATTCAAGGGCGTCGAGGTGGCGAGGGTATTCGTCCACAATCTCAGATGTAACGAAGCTGCAGCTCTTTCTGTCTTATGCGAGGGCAAACTTCTAGCCGAAACGGGCGATAAGAGAGCGGCGGGCGAGAAGAGCGTGAGCCTTGGGCAGCGATCGGGCTTCCCGAGCGTAGGTGTTCTTCTCGCCCGTGCAAGCGCGAGCCGTGGGCTCTACCCCGGCACATATCGCGGCGACCGTCTGGCATACGTCACCAATTGCAGCCGACTGGGCAGGTGACAGCGGTGGGTATGGCTTGGAAAATGACTATGCTTGTTTGAGAGTGGCCTCCGGTCATAGCTGGAGGCTGGTGGAAGCCATTGCGAAATGTCCGGGGGGCCTTTACTGTGGGCGAGGATGTCACGAGCGAGACGCGCGTCGAGGACGCGAGGGAAGCGTACCGGCGCGCGAAGGAGGAGTACGAACGTGTAAAGAGCGAGCATGACAGCGCGGTATCTCGGTGCAAGGATGCTTTGAACGAGGCGAAGAGATCCCAGAAGAAGACGATCGCCTCGCTCAACAGGCAGGTAGCCTCACTGGAGAACGACCTGCACGGGAAGGTCGCATCGGTTGGTGCGATCAGCCTTTACCACGACCGGCTTGAGGCGGGCGGTGCCACATACAAGCTCGAGCACGGACTTCGAGTAACAGTTTCCACCAGCGGAAGCAAGTATTCCACTACAGACGTCTCGGGCGGCGGAGTCAGCATTGGCGGTGCCGTGGTCGGCGCGGCCATCGCGGGCGTGCCGGGCGCCGTGATCGGCGGCAGAAAGAAGGTCAAGTCCAAGGAGGTCGTCCATGACGATCGCCATCTCTACGTGACTATCGAGGGTCCCCAGGGAGGCCAGGCAGTCAGCCTGAACCCCGATTTGGAGCAGCAGGCAAGGTCGCTCGCGTCGCAGGTTCCTGGTTGCATCAACCAGTACCAGGGGCTCGTGCAGGACATCCCGCCAAAGATCAAGGCGCTGAAGACGAAGGTGGAAGAGGCCGAGAAGGACGATGCCGTGCCGACCGCGCAGGCCGAACTCGAGAGGACGCTGAACGACACCGAACGCCTTGAGGCCGCAAGGCAGGCGCGCGACGAGGCGAGGCAGCACTACTACGACGAGAAGAAGCAGGCGAAGACCCCTCTGTTTGGCTTGCACCCGCACGGTAGCCACGACGATGCCGGGGAGGCTGGCGCCGAGGAGGCGGCGGAGCCTTTTGGCGAAGCCGCCGCTTTCGAGGGGGAACAAGAGCGTCCTGCTCCGCAAGCCGAGGCTGGGGCCGCTCAGAGGGGCAGGAGCTTCTCGGGAATCCTCTGGAAGATCCTGGGGGTCGCCGTCATTGCGCTTGGGATCTTCTTCCTGCTGGGCATGCTGGGCGGCATGTTGGACGGCTATGGAATCGCGTTCGTCCTCACATGCCTCGTCTTGGGCGGCGGCTTGGTCTATCTGGGAATCCGCCTGATGAGGCGCGGCAAGGCGAAACCGTAGGCGAACTCCGCCAGCCTGCCGGCGGCCCTCTTGTCCCCACGGCAGGCGGAGCCGTTCCCGTAATGTGGCGGTTCCTGCGGGAAAACCCGGATGCTCGGCCGTAGAATCGAAAGCGTCCGCGTTCGACCGAGGGGTGACAATGGCTTCCAACATCTCCGTCTCGGCAGACGTCCTGCCGATCTTCAACTATTCGAACATCCAGGCGCTACAACGGCCGATGCAAAGTCTGGCCATCACGAACGACACCGACTCCGAGCTCACCGACGTGCTGGTGCGGGTCGATTCGGCGACGGACCTGCTCACCGACCGTGACTTCGAGCTGCCGTCCGTTCCGCCCCACACCAGCGTCGAGGTCGACTGCGCAAGCGTGACGGTGGATTCCAAGCGCCTGCTCCAGCTTACGGAGCGCATGGTCGACAACGTGCGGATCGATGTGGTCGTTGGGGGAGAGACGCTTGCGTCCACGGACTGCGAAATAGTCTTCTTTGCGTTTGACCAGTGGCTTGGGACCCCCGAGACGCTGGCGGCGTTCGTGACGCCCAATCATCCGGCGCTTGCTCCCGTCATCGTGAGGGCGTCGGAGATCCTCAGGGAGTGGACCGGCAGCCCGTCGTTCGACGGCTACCAGAGCGGGGATGCCAACAGGGTGCGCATGCAGGCCGCGGCGCTGTTTCGCTCCCTGCAGGAACAGGGCATCGTGTATGTCGGCGCGCCCGCGAGCTTCAGCGCGGGTCAGCGCGTCCGGATGGCCGATGCGGTGCTCAGCCAGCACATGGCCACCTGCCTCGACTTCTCGTGCCTGTACGCCTCGTGCCTCGAGGCCGTCGACCTGCGACCGTTCATCGTGCTGATCAAGGGCCATGCCTTCGCGGGGGTGTGGCTGGAGGAGTCGACGTTTGCGGAGGCGGTGGAGGAGGACGCCACCGCGGTGTCCAAGCGCTTCCAGAAGGGCGTCGACCAGCTCACCGTGGTGCAGGCCACCATGATTGCGGAGGGCTCCAAGGCCACGTTCGAGGACGCCGAGCTCTCCGCCCGCTCCATGGTGGACCCCGCGACGTTCCAGTGCGCGGTTGATGTGCGCCGCGCGCGCTACAGCCAGATCATCCCCCTTCCCGTCCGCGTCATGGGAGACGACGGGTGGCACGTGGAGGCGCCAAAGGTCGACCTGGGCGAGGCGGTCGCGCCCGACAGCATGAGGACGTCCACCGCGGTGCTCGACGTCGCGGAGGACAGGCACACGCGCAAACAGACGTGGGAGCGCAGCCTTCTCGACCTCTCCATGCACAACAACCTCCTCAACATGAGGCCCGGCGCGCGCGTCATGCCCCTGCTGATTCCCTCCGTGGACGAGCTCGAGGACTTCCTCGCCCTGGACAACGACATCGTGATCGCGCCGAAGCCCAACGAGTTCCCCAACATGGACGATGTCGCCTCGAGCATCATCGATCTTTCGGAGTCCGGAAAGCAGCTGCTGCGCAACGAGTTCCGCGAGGGACGCCTGCGCACCGCGTTCACCGACGCGGCGCTGCAGAGGAACCTGAACAACCTGTACCGCTCGTCCCGCTCCTCCATGGAAGAGACGGGGTCAAACACCCTGTTCCTCTCCCTGGGAACGCTCAAGTGGGTGGACGAGAAGCGCGGGGGAAAGGTGCGCCTCGCGCCCATCATGCTGTTCCCCGTCGACCTCGTCCGCAAGTCGGCCAAGGCGGGCTACGTCATGCGGCTGCGCGACGAGGACCCCCAGATAAACATCTCGCTGCTCGAGATGCTGAGACAGGACTTCGGCATCTCGATCAACGGGCTCGACCCCCTGCCCGCAGACGATGCCGGCGTGGACACGCGCCTCGTCCTGAACACGGTGCTCAGCAAGGTGATGGACCAGAAGGGCTGGGAGGTGCTCGAGAACGGGATGGTCGGACTCTTCTCGTTCTCCCAGTTCGTCATGTGGAGCGACATCCGCGGCGGGGAGGACGACCTGCGCGGCAACAAGATCGTCAACTCCATGATGGAGGGGCACCTCACGTGGGCCCCCGAGCCCATCGACCCGGACGAGAAGGTCGACCCGTCCACGCTGCTGCTTCCTGCCGAGGCCGATTCCTCCCAGATGCTCGCGATCAAGAGGGCGGTCTTGGACGGCCAGAGCTTCGTTCTGCATGGGCCTCCGGGCACGGGCAAGTCGCAGACGATCTCGCTGCTCATCGCCAACGCGCTGGCACGCGGCAAGCGGGTGCTGTTCGTGGCCGAGAAGATGGCGGCCTTGGAGGTCGTGGAGCACAGGCTGGCCGCGCTTGGGCTCGAGCCGTTCTGCCTGGAGGTCCACTCGACCAAGGCGACCAAGAACCACGTGTTCGAGCAGATAAAGGCGGCGGCCGAGCTTGGTCGTGCGGAGCGGCCCTCGGCCTATGCCAGCAAGGCCGCCGAGGTCCGCACCCTTAGGCAGCGCCTGGACACGTACGCGCGCGGCTTGGAGCAGGCCAATGGCGCCGGCTTCACGCTGCGCGAGCAGATCTGCCGCTACGAGGAGCTCGCGCGGAGGGCAAGGCCAATGCGCGTGAGCCGCGAGTTCACGGAGTCCATCAAGGGGCAGGAGGACTTCGCGGAAAGAATCAACGCCGCCGAGCGCCTGCTCGCGCAGGGCAGGGAGTTTGCGCCCTGCTCCCGCAGCCCGCTTGCGCCCGTGCGGGGAACCGAGTACGCGCAGGGCATGCGAGAAGAGCTTCCCGCGCTGCTTTCGACCTACGTCGACGCGCTTCGACGGCTCGACTCCGAGGCCGGGCGGGCTGCGGCGGCGACGGGCATGCCCGCGCCATCGAGGAGGGGAGACTACGAGGAGCTTGCCTCCGCGTTGCGGTCGGCCGCAAGGATGGCCGCGCTCCCCGGCAGCTGGGTCGAGGCCCAGAGCCTTCAGATGCTGCTGGACAACCTCTCAATTCTCCTGCGCGACCACGACGGCCTCGAGGACCTGCGCTCGCGCATCGCGCGCAGGCGGACCGACTCGTTCTTCTCCCTCGACCCCGCCGCGATTCGCGCCAGATGGGTGGAGGCGAACTCGAAGGGGGTGCTGCGTCGCGGCAAGGCGGTCTCGTCGGTGCTTTCCGAGCTCTCGCTCAGCTCGCGCGAGCCGGTGGGCAAGGACGACGTGGCCGAGTTCCTGGACGAGCTCGAGGGGTGGGGTACCGCGTCTGCGGACCTCGCGCGACTGTTCGACCGGATGCGTCCCTACCTCACGGACTTCATGCACGCCGACGACTCCGTTGACTGGCGGGCGCTCGACGCCCGCCTGGGCGAGGCGCGCGACCTGCTTGCCTCGGGCGTCGTTGCGCAGGGGCTCGTCGGCGGCGCGGCAGGCGCGTCGGGCGTGGGCGACCTCGGCGCCGCCTACCTGGAATCCCTTGCTGCGGAGCGCGACGCGCGGTCCCGGGTCGAGGCTCTTCTCGGCCCCCTCGCCCCCATCGGCGAGGACGCCGGGTGGGTCGCCGGCCAGGTCGCGGCGGCCGAGTCCGTCTTGGGCAGCCTGGACGGCCTTCGCCAGTGGATGGGCTGGAACGTCGCGCGCGCCCGCACCCGCTCGCTTGGACTTTCGGGGCTCGTCGACTACCTGGACGACCACGCCGTCGGGGATGACACGCTGGACTCGTTCGAGTGCGGCGTGTTTCGCACCATGGTCATGGCGAGCCTCGACTCCCTGCCGGGCATGAACGCGTTTACCGGCTCGCGCTTCTCGCAGGTCGTGCGTCAGTACTCCCGCGCGGACTCTCAGCTTCGCGATCTGGCGCGTCAGGAGATCTACTACGAGGTGGCCTCGCGCACGCCCGACCTCTCCGGACCGGACGGCGCCACCCCGCAGGCCGTGCGCCTGCAGCGGGCGCTGCGGAGCCGTGGTCGCAATGTCACGATCCGCTCGGTCTTCTCGGAGTGCGGCGACGTCGTGTTCTCGCTGTGCCCGTGCCTGCTCATGAGCCCGCTCTCGGTGGCGCAGTATCTGGAGCCCGGCCCTGGGCAGTTCGACCTCGTCGTCTTCGACGAGGCCTCCCAGCTCCAGACCTGCAAGGCGGTCGGGGCCCTGAGCCGCGCGAAGGAGGCCGTCATCGTGGGCGACCCCAAGCAGATGCCTCCGACCAGCTTCTTCCAGGGCAAGGTGGGGGACGAGGACTACGAGGAGGTTGCAGACCTCGAGTCGGTGCTGGAGGACTGCCTCGCGCTCAACATGCCGCAGACGTACCTCCGCTGGCACTACCGCAGCCGGCACGAGAGCCTGATAGCCTTCTCGAACAAGAGGTTCTACGAGAACCGCATGCTCACCTTCCCGTCCGCGGACGACCGCACGAGCCACGTGGCGTTCCGGAAGGTGGAGGGCACCTTCGAGCGCGGCGGCGCCCGCGTCAACCGCGCCGAGGCGGAGGCCGTCGTCGCCGAGATTGCCCGCCGCCACAAGGACCCCGCGCTGTCGGGCCAGAGCGTCGGCGTCGTCACGTTCAACATCCCGCAGCAGACCCTGATCGAGGACCTCTTCCAACAGGCATGTGCCGCGGACGCGTCCTTGGACGCCTGGGCCCATGCCGGCGACGAGCCCGTCTTCATCAAGAACCTCGAGAACGTCCAGGGCGACGAGCGCGACGCCATCCTGTTCTCCATCACCTACGCGCCCGACGCCAACGGTCGCATGAGCATGAACTTCGGCCCCATCAACCGCGAGGGCGGCTGGCGTCGGCTCAACGTCGCCGTGACGCGCGCACGGCAGGGCATGGTGGTCTTCTCGTCCATCGAGCCCACCGACATCGACCTCAACCGGACCTCGTCCGCCGGTCCTGCCTCGCTGCGGGCGTTCCTCGAGTACGCTCGTCGCGGCAGCTTCGGGTCGGTCAGCGTGGAGGAGATGCGGGCGTCGGGAACGGACGACGCCATAGCGCGCGAGCTCTGCGAGCGCCTTGCGGCGCTGGGCTATCGCACGAAGACCAACGTGGGAAGAAGCGCGTACCGCGTGGACGCCGCCGTTGTCGACCCCGCGGACGAGGGGCGCTACCTTGCCGGAATACTCCTTGACGGCCGCTTCTATCGCATGGCCGGAACCACCAGGGATCGCGAGATCGCACAGCCCGAGCTCCTCGAGGGGTTGGGGTGGAAGGTAACCCGCGTCTGGGCCATCGACTGGTGGGAAGACCCGGATGCCGTTGTGGACGAGGTCCGCCGCTTCCTCGAGGGGGTGCTGGGCGAGAAGGGCGAGACGATTCCGACCCCCGGCTCCGCCGTGGTGGCGCAGGGGGACGAGGCTACTCTCGCGCCCGCCGCAGCCCCCGGGTGCGCGGAGGGGCACGTTGTCACGGAATCGGAGGCAGAGCCGGAGGCGGCGCCTGCGCCAGAGCCGGAGCCAGAGCCTGAACCTACGCCAGAGCCGGAGCAAGGGCCCGAACCGGCACCCGAGCCGGCGCCGGAGGAGCCCCAGCGTGCCCGTGCACCGGAAGACGAGGGGCCCGCGAAGGTTGCCGCGGCGGGGAATGCCGATTCCAGCCTCGTTGTAATTGCCCCGGGGGAGCCCGAGGCCAAGGGCGTCGCGCCTGCCGTCACCTCGCAGGACGCCGGCCAGGCGGAGGCATCAGGGCGTCGCCGCGCTTACAGGACGGCCCAGCTGGAGCCGGCGGACCCGGATGCGGACCTCCTGGCTCTCGAGAAGGACGACCTGGCTTCTGTCGTGGAGGCGATCCTTGAGGTCGAGGCTCCAATCGAGGAGGGGCTTCTCTATAGGCGCATCACACGGCACTTTGGCGTTCGCATGGGAAGCAAGGTGCGAGCGAAGTGCGAGGAGGGCGTCAAGGCCGCGCATGGCAGACGCGTCACGCAGGCCGGTCGCACGATCGTGTGGCTCCGCGGCCAGGACCCCAAGTCATACGTCATCTACCGCGTGCCGCAGGGGGAGGGCGACAGGCGCTCGTTCGACGAGCTGCCGCTGGAGGAAATCGCCGCCGCGGCGCTGGAGTTCATCGAGAAGAACGGTCCGTGTGAGCAGGAGGACCTGGTAAGGGGAGTGCTGCACGAGCTGGAGTTCTCTAGGCTCACGGCAGCCGCGCGCGAGTACCTGCAGAAGGGCCTCACGTTTGGCATTCGGCGCGGGCTCTACAAGAGGAGCAAGTCCACCTACCTGCTTCCCGACGCGGCGGAGTGATCAGGGGCGGCCGCGCAAACGCGTTGCGACCGATGGCGGGCTTGGACCTCATGAAGTTGCAGGCCAGGGGGGACGTTCCTTTGGCAAGGGGTGGTGCTGGCGGTCCTGGTGCGCGCGGACCTGTTCTTGGAGCGAGGCAAGCTGGACGCCGTGCCGCACGGACATTAGGGGGGACCGATGCTGTACACGCCGACCACGAAGCGGGCGCTGCGGTTTTGCATGGAGGCGCACGCAGGCCAGCGGGACAAGGCCGGATTGCCGTACGCAAACCACCCGCTGCATCTTGCGGAGCAGATGTCGACCGAGGACGAGACCTGCGTCGCGCTCTTGCACGACGTGATGGAGGACTGCGGGGCGACTGCGGATGACCTACGTGCGCTGGGCGTGTCGCCCGCGGCGGTGCGGGCGGTGGAGCTGCTGACGCACCGGGACGGCGTGCCGTACCTGGACTACGTGCGGGCGCTGCGCATGAACCCCATCGCTCGCAGGGTGAAGGCCGCCGACCTGCGACACAACTGCGACCTTACGCGCCTGGACCACGTGACGGACGCGGACGTGGCTCGGCTGCGCAGGTATCTGCAAGCTCGCGTGGCACTGGGTGACATGGCGACGGAGCTGCGGACGCCGCTTGGTACCGTGCGGATGGAGGCGGGTGGCGAGCCGTTTGCGTTTGAGCTGCGCAAAGAGTCGCGGGACGGTGCCACGCACGCGTTCGCGCTGTGCGCGGACGTGCTGCCGCTTGCGGTGGGCGAGAGCGTCGCGGTGCGCTACGACTTTGGCCGCGCGGTGGAGCGCGGTAGCGGCGAGCGCGTTAACTGGCGCGTGTACCAGCGGGAGGGCGTCACGGTAGGCGTGGGTTTCGAGGACGATGCAGATGCCGACGGCGCGGCTGGCGGCCGCACGTGGCGCTACGACTACTCCGCAGGCGCCTACGACGTGGTGCGGGACCCCGTGGCGCAGCGCTACCAGCCCCTCTGTAACAGGTTCTGCGTGCGCGTGGCATGGCGCAACGGCACCGGCGACCGGGATGCGCGCATCGTGGCGGAGGTCGTGGGATGACGCGGGCGCACGTTTCGTAGCGCATCATGTGTCCACGCGCGCTGGTACACTGGGGGCGAAGGCGACGGTTGAAGGTCGTCGGCTGGAACACAGCCGCTGACCGGCAAAGACGGGGGCGCCATGAGCATCTTTGGGTGGATGGACGCAGACGACGACGGCATTCCCGACAACATGCTGTACTACGACCTCTGCACGGGCGGCAAGGCCACGAAGGCCGCGGCGGCGCGCAAGAAGGGTGCCGTGGCCGGCGGCTCCGCTGGCCACGCGGGCATGGCGACCGGAGGCCGGCTCAACCTCGGCAAGGTCCGCAAGATCCAGTCCGGCCACGTGCCCGAGAGCCTGAGGCACCCGTCCGATGCCCCGGGCCAGGGGCGCGGGCCTTCTCGCCCGCGCTAGCCGCCGCGCGCCACGGGCGAGAAGGGCCGTCCTCGGGCGAGAAGCGCCGCCTAGAACGCCGAGAGGTATATGGCGCGCGCGTCCTCCATGGTGAGCGGCATGAGCTCGCCGAAGCGCTCGCCCTTGTTCTGGCGCAGCGTCTGGAGCCAGCCGTCCACCTCCGCGGGCGCAAGGTCGAGGTCGGCCAGCGTGCGCGGCATGCCAAGGCTCACGAAGAAGCGCTGCAGCTCGTCGATCGCATAGGTGATCGCGTCCTGGGTAGCCTCGTCCGTCTGGTCCACGGGCTCCACGTCGAACACGCCCTTCGCGAACGCCAGGAAGCGCTCGCGGTCCGCGCGCCACACGTAGCGCATCCACGCAGGCAGGATCACGGCCAGGCCGGCGCCGTGCGTGACTTCCGGGCGGTGCGCAGATATCTCGTGCTCGAGGCCGTGGCTCTCCCAGCCGCCGGCGCGCTTGGTGGGCGCGGAGGCGCGGCCGCAGCCGCAGAGGTCGTTGTGGGCGAGCGTGCCGGACCACATGATGGTGGCACGGGCGTCGTAGTCGTCCGGAGTGGCGGTAACGGTGGTCGCCGCGTCGATCACGGCGCGGATGATGCCGCACGCGATGTTGTCCGTGACGGGCACGGCGCCGGCGCCGCTGAAGAAGCGCTCGCATATGTGGCAGATGATGTCCACCGCGCCGGCCGCCGTCTGGTACTGCGGCAGCGTGAACGTGACCTCGGGGTCGAGCACCGCCACGCGCGGGCGGAACACGTCGCCGTTCACGCCCTTCTTCAGGCTGAGCGCGTCGTTGCTGATGACGCACGAGGCGGAGGCCTCAGATCCCGCGGCGGGGATGGTCAGCACGCAGGCAACCGGAAGGCACGCGCCGATCTGCGCCTTGTGGCTGAAGAAGTCCCACACGTCGCCCTGGTAGGGCACGCCAAACGCAATCGCCTTTGAGCAGTCGATCACGGACCCGCCGCCGACGGCGAGCACAAGGTCCACGCTCTTCTCGCGCGCGAGCTCTATGCCCGTGCGCACGAGGCCCACCTCGGGGTTGGGCCGGACGCCGGGAAGCTCCACGTGCTCCACGCCGGCGGCCTCGAGCGACGCCGTCACGCGGGCAAGGAGGCCGGTGCGCACGACGGAGCCGCCGCCGTACACCAGAAGGACGCGCTTTGCCCCAAGCGCGGCGACCTCGCCCCCGATCCTGTCCGCGTAGCCGCGGCCGAACACGAAGCGGGTGGGGGATTGGAACACGAAGTCGTTCATGGTGGACTGCCTTCCGTTGGGGCCGTGGGCCCGGGTTGTTGTGTGGGTTCATTCTAGCGGTTGGCGCGGGCGTGGCATGCAGGGCACGCGCGCCCTATTGCGCGTCCGAGCCTGCCGCGGGGAAGTACGGGCACTTCTCGCCCAGGCATTGGGCGTTCTGCGGATAGAATCCGCAGCGTATGTCATCCTTCTGCAAGCGGACGCCAAAGCGGTCGCGCACGTAGTCCACGGCCACCTGAAGCGACACGTACGCGTCGCGCTTGCAGCAGCGCGGCCCGCCAATGCGCGAAAGGCCCTCGAGCGCGCGCGACGTGTATTGCATGTGGCTGCCCCACGAGTCGTCGCTGGTAAGGGGCCCCGTTCCCTCCAGGATGCTGAGCGCCGCGCCCACGGACGCCGTGGCCCCGCACACGCCCCAGCGGCCGCACATGGCGCCAGGCATCTGCAAGCCGCGCGCCATGAGCTCGGCCAGCGCTGCGGAAAGGTCCACGTCGCCGCCGGCGTTGCGGTACGCGGTCAGCAGCGCCGCGCCGTCCAGCACGTGGTGCTCCGGCCCGTGCATGCGCACGAAGTCCTGCCGCGCAACGCTTTTGAACACCTGGCAGGGGCTTGCGCTTGTCTGCTCCAGACATGCGTTCACTATCAGGTTGCCGCGTTCCTCAAGAGTGAGCTCGTCCATGTTGTCCCGCCTCCGCATCTTGCACTTATCTTGCATTTCTCTTGCACTTCTCTTTACGGTACGCCCATGGTAGCGCCGCGGCGCCTGCGACGCACGGGGCTCAGAAGCCGGGCTCGAGGCACATAGTCATGTACGTTGGCAGATAGCTGATGGCCCCGTCCCTCTCCACGTTTCCCTCGTGCAGCACTATGGCTCGCTCGATCCCATAGTTGCTTGTCCGCAGCGCCTTGGTGAGCGCGGTGTGGCGCTTGTAGCCCTTGCCTGACTTCACCTCTATCGGCACGACGCGGCTTCCCGTCTGCACCACGAAGTCGAGCTCCCCGATGCTGCGGTTCTTGAAGTACCACAGCCCAAGCCCGTGGCACGCAAGCTCCTGCGCGACGGCGTTCTCGTACAGCGCGCCAAAGTTGATGTCCTCGCGGCTGCTCAGCACGTCGCGCACCACGTCCATCCCGCACTGGTACGTGAGGATGCCCACGTCGGACGAGAAGAGCTTGAACTTGCTGGACTCGAGGTTCGTCGCAAGCGGGTAGCGCGGCTCCGTCACGTTGTATGCGGGCAGCGCCACGTTTGCATCGGTCAGCCACATGAAGTCGTTGTCGTAGCGGTCGAAGTGAGAGTCGCCCTCCACGTCGCGCACCACGAAGCGCTTGTCCTGGCGGCTGATTTCGCTCGGCATCAGGTCGAAGATGCGCCTTACCACGCGCGCCCGGTTGCCCGCGTACTTCGAGATGTCGTAGCGATACTGCCCTACGATTGCCTCCTGCAGCACGCGCACCTGGCTCACGTTGTCGGACGCGGCGAACGCCTGGACGGGGTCGGGCATGCCCCCGCAGATCAGGTAGCGGTGGAACAGCCCGGTCAGCCTCCGGTGGATGAACTCGTCGACGGGCCTCCCGTCCGCAAAGCAGCTCCGCACCTCGTCAAGTATGTCCTGGGAAACGCCATTTGCCCAGGCAAACTCCTCAAAGTCGAGCGGATACATCTTGACCGTGGAAAGATAGCCAACGGGCGCCGACGTCAGCCCCTTGAGCTCGACCCCAAGCATGGAGCCCGAGAGTACGTAGTCAAAGTCCTGGCGCTCCATCAGGAACTTGATTGCCGTGACGGCTTCCTTGCACTGCTGCACCTCGTCCAGGAAGACGACGGTCTTCCCGGGAACCATGGGGGCGTCCGCAAAGGCGGTCAGCCGCATGAACAGCTCGCGCGAGTTACTCGCGGTGGAAAGCGCCTCCGCCGCCGCGGGGTTCTCGTACAGGTTGATCTCGACGACGTTTTCCCAGTGGGTACGCGCAAACTCTCGCACGAGGTAGGTCTTCCCAACCTGGCGCGCACCCGTCACCAGGAGGGCCTGCTTCGTGCGATAGCGGTACCAATCCTCAAATTGGCCAAGCGCCTTCCTTCTGAGCATGTGTTCCTCCATGTGGTCTGACGGAGCAAATCTTACATTTATCGATTGTACCTGCGGTTTGTCAATTTGTGAGCTAAAAGTCTGGCTCGTTTTGTCAATCTGTAAACAAAAATTAAGGTGCGTATTGTCAATTTGCAAAACAAATAGCAGCTTCATTTTGTCAATCTGCAACACCTTGCAAGCTTTCAGCAAGGTGGGCCGCCCGTGGGTAACAGTCCCGCCTGGCCGCGTTGGCGCATGCGACCGCTCGCGCGGGGTTAGAATGCTTGCGCGCGACTTGGGCACGACGCGCGATGGCTTTGGCGATGGTTTCGGTCGTCTGCAGGGAGGCATTTGGTGGCACAGGGGAAGCGCACGGGCGAGAAGAGCCGGCGACGCGGCGGCAACGGCGCCGGGGACGCAAGGCAGCTGACCGCCGGCAGGGCGTCCGCGCTCGCGGCGCTGGAGCTTGCGCTTGGCCTTGCGTGCCCCGCGCTTGGCTGGGCGTACCTGCGCGTGGTGAGCGCGGCGGGCGGAGGCCCCACCGCCGGCGACACCCCCGCCTACGAGCTCCTGCTGCTCGGGTGGCTCGCGTGCGCCGTCGTCGGCTCCGTGCTGGGCGTCACCCTGCGGGGCGCCATGCGCCGCAACGTGGCATGGCGCATAGGGCGTGCGGTGTGCGTTGCGTTCCTGGCGCTGTTTGTGGCCATGGTCGTGGTCGTTCTCGTCTTCTTCACCACGTTCGCGGGGTAGTCCCGTACGGCGCCCTCGGACGCGCCATCGCGTCATGCCCTCAGTCACACCATCGCGCCGCGCCCCCAACCGCGCCATCGCGCCGCACGGAGTCGCGCGCGTTCCGTCCCGTACAGATACCTGCAAAAGTGTCGGAGCGGGTTTGCTGGGGTTTACTTTGGCCTGCCCGGGGAACAAGACTCACCGTCTTGGCAAAGTCTTGCGCTTGTCTGCACGCGGTCTCGCGTGCCTGCGCGCCGCAGAGGGGGAGTGGTGATGAGGATCCTGTTTGTGGTGGACCAGTACCTGCACTCCAACAACGGGACCACCATCACGGCGCGGCGGTTCGCGCGAGAGCTCATCGCGCGCGGTCACGAGGTGCGCGTGGCGTGCCAGGCGGACGCATCCGCGCCGAGTGATGCGCCCGCGCCGGGTGACGCACCCGCGCCGGGCAGCGCGGCGCCAGCCGACGCTGCCCCGGACGCGGACCCAACAGCCGCGGGCTGCGTGCGCGCGGACGACGGCGTCCTGGTGTACCCCCAGCCCGAGCTGCGCATTCCCGTGTTCCAGGGCCTCGTGGACCGGCAGGGCATGACGCTCGCGAGGGCGGACCGCGCGTCCATGGCCCGCGCGCTGGCGTGGTGCGACGTCGTCCACTTCTTCATGCCCTTCTCGCTCGAGCATACCGGCGTCCTCATGGCGCGGCAGCTGGGCGTGCCCGCGACGGCGGCGTTTCACGTGCAGCCGCAGAACCTGTCGAGCTCCGTGGGCCTGGGGCGCTCGCGCCGCTTCAATGACATGCTGTTCCGCGCGTTCGACTGGTCGCTCTACCGGCACGTGGATCACGTGCACTGCCCCAGCGACATGATCGCAAGCCAGCTGCGCGCGCACGGCTACGCCAACACGCTGCACGTCATCAGCAACGGGATCGAGGACTCGTTCGCCTACCGTCGCGAGCCAAAGCCCGCGCGGCTGGCGGGCAGGGTGGTCGTCACCATGGTCGGGCGCTACTCGCGCGAGAAGCGCCAGGACGTGGTGATCCGCGGTGTGGCTGCCTCGCGCCACCGCGAGAAGATCGTGCTGGTGCTTGCCGGACAGGGCCCCACGGAGCGCGAGCTCAGGCGGCTGGCGGCGCGGCTGGGCGTGGACGCGCGCTTTGGCTTCATGCCGCAGCCGCGGCTGCGCGGCGTGCTTGCGCAGACGGACGTGTACGTGCACGCGTCTGACATGGAGGCCGAGGCCATGAGCTGCATGGAGGCCTTCGCGACGGGGCTCGTGCCCATAATCGCAAACTCGCCGCTGTCTGCCACGCCGCAGTTTGCGCTGGACGACCGCTCGCTGTTTGCCGCCGGCGACCCGCAGGACCTCGCGCGCCACCTGGACTGGTGGATAGAGCACCCGCAGGAGCGCGAGCGCATGGGCCACGCGTACGCGCGGGAGGCGGAAGGCTACCGCATCGGCGTGTGCGTGGGGCGCTTCGAGCGCATGCTGCGGCGGGCCGTCGCCAACGCGCCCGCGCCGCGCGGCACGCTGCCGCCGGATTCCTCCCACGTGAGCGACGAGCGGCCCACGCACGTGGTCCGCATGCGCCACTGGGGAAGCTTCACCACGCCAGACGGGTATGACTACCTGCGCCTTGGCAGGGTGGCGACCGCCGGCTACTGGGCGTTTCGCGTGGTGCTGGACATCGCGGCGTGGCTCGTGACCGGGGTGGTCCTGGGCGTGCGCGTCCGTGGCCGCAAGAACCTCAAGGCCGTGCGCGGCGGCTTCGTGAGCGTGTCCAACCACGTGCAGACGCTCGACTGCGGCATGGCGCTGCGGGCGCTCCGCGGGCGCCGCGCGTACTTCGTGAGCCTGGAAGAGAACTTCGCGCTCGCGTGGGTGGGCGGCATCGTGCGGCTGGCGGGTGCCGTGCCCGTGCCGCGCCGCCCGCGGCAGTTTGTGCAGCAGGTCTGCGCGCTCACGCAGGCGCTGGGGCAAGGCAGCGTCGTGCACGTCTACCCGGAGGGCGCGCTGCTTCCGTACGCGGACTGCCTGCGCCCGTTTGCGACGGGCGCGTTCCACCTGGCCGTGCGCGCCGGCGTGCCCGTGGTGCCCATGGTCATCCGGCAAGCCCCGCGCTGCGGCCTGGGCAGGCTGCTCCACCGCCACCCGCGCCTCACACTCACGGTGCTTCCGCCGCTGTGGGCAGACCCAAGCCTGCCCCGCGCCCAGGCCGTGCCGGAGCTTGCGGACCGCTGCTGGCGTGTGATGGACCGCGCGCTGCGCCAGGGCGGAGACGGGCTCTAGCGCCGCCGCTGCCGCCGGTGCCGCTGCCGCCCGCACCCCCGTCGCACTCCCCGCCGCAAGTTTGTGCGCCACGTGTCGTTTCGCGTTTCTCTTTCGCATGCCTTGCGGATGCGGCGCCGTGTGCCCAATATGAACACCGTTCACATACAACGCAGCAAGCCCGCGCGGGCGAGAAGAGCCTGTGCGGCGGATGGGGGAGTCCACCATGAGTGATGCAAAGACCGCGGCTGCGGCCGCGTCCGCGAGCGCAGCGGAGCCGGCGCGCGATGCCATGCCCAGGCCCATGCGCATCGCGGAGAGCGCGTTCGACATCTGCTACCTGCTGTTCGATCTTGCGGCAGCGGTGACGTTCTTCTCGCTCGCGCACGGCCGCACCGTATTCGTGCTGTACGGCGTGCTCGCGCTGGTGCTTGGCGGCGGGGACGCGTTCCACCTGGTGTCGCGCGTTCAGATGCACCTGCGCGGCGTGCGCCCCAACACCACCGCCAGGCTCGGTCTTGGCACGGCGGTGGCATCGGTCACCATGACCGTGTTCTACGTCCTTCTCTACTTCATCTGGCTGCAGCTGTTCCCGGGTGTGGGCGTCTCGCCCGTGGTGGCGCCGCTCATCTTCGCCACGGCCGCGCTGCGCATCGCGCTCTGCCTCATGCCGCAGAACCAATGGCTGTCCGGCCGCGAGAACCTGCGCTGGTCCCTGTACCGCAACGTGCCGTTTGCCGTCACGGGCGTGCTGGTCATCGTGCTGTTTGCCACGTCTGGCAACGCCGGCGGCCTAGGCATGTGGCGCATGTGCATTGCCATCGCGCTCAGCTTTGGCTTCTACCTTCCGGTTGCCTTCCTGGCAAAGCGCGTGCCCGCGGTCGGTGCGCTCATGCTGCCCAAGACCGTCACGTACATGTGGATGATCTGCATGGGCCTGCAGCTGCTGCACCGTCTGTAGGGGCGCGCCATGAAGCCGCAGGCAACCTCAAGGAAGGCCATCCTGGCAGAGTGCCGCGCCATCGTGCGGCGGCAGGGCCTTTCTGGCATCAGCGTGCGTGGCGTGGCCGCGGCGGCGGGCGTCGCCACCGGCACGCTGTACCACTACTTTCCAGACAAGGGCGCGCTGCTCACGGCAGTCGTTGCAGATGTCTGGCGCGACGTGTTCAGCCAGGACGCCGCCCCGCGCGGCACCGCAGACTTCTGCCGGTACGTGGACGCCCTCTATCGCGGCGCGCGCGAGCGCCTTGCCGCCTATCCCGGCTTCGCTCAGGGCCACGGCCTGGAGCTTGTTGCCATGACCGGCCGGGAGGACGAGGGCCGTGCGCGCATGCAGGCGTTTCTGGACGGCGTGGGCAGCCAGCTGCAAGAGGCGCTTCGCCGCGACCCCCATGTGCGGCAGGGCGCGCTTGCGGGCGGCCTCACGCCGCAGGGGCTTGCGCGCCTCGTAACGCAGAGCCTGCTGGCCGGCCTCGTGCTGGGCCAGCCAACCTGCGATGACCTGCTCGCCGTGCTGCGCGCCGCCCTCTACTGACGCCTGTCAGACGCTCGCCGGACCATACGCGCCTTTTGCGCCACAAAGCGCGTCACGGCACGCACAAGCATGTTGCACGTACTACGTCAGGCGTAGTATCCTACCCACAGATGGATACTACGTCTGACGTATCATGTCACACGCGAAGGCACCGGGGGAGGCGCGCATGCCAACGGATGACCTGGACATAAGCAGCGACGTGATCAGGGGTTACATCGACCCCATGATCCTGCGCATCCTGCTGGACGGCCCCTCGTACGGCTACCAGATCTCAAAGCGAGTCTTGCAGATGTCTGGCGGCCTGTACGCCGTAAAGCAGACCACGCTGTACTCCGCGTTCGCGCGGATGGAAAGAAACGGCCTGGTCCAATCGTTTCCGCAGGTCGCGCAAAACGGCAAGCGCCGCACCTACTATCGTATAACCGCCGCCGGCATGGCCCACTTTCGGCAGAAGTGCCGCGAGTGGCAGCTCACCAAAGACGTCGTCGGCAGATTCCTGGAAGGCAGTGTCGAGTGATGGAAGACATCAGCAAGTACCTGGACAACCTGTTTGCGCAACTGCCCAACACCCCGGAGGCCCGCCACGCGCGCGAGGAGCTTGGTCAGATGATGGAAGACCGCTACGCGGAGCTCCGCGCAAAGGGCATGGGCGAGAAGGACGCGGCTTCCGCGGCGATAGCAGAGTTCGGGAGCTTGGAGGAGGTCCGCGAGTCGCTAGGCTTGGGCGAGCAGCCCACCGCGCCGCAGCCCGCCGCGGCGCAGCCCGCAACCCCGCAGCCCGCAACCCCGCAGCCCGCGGCGACGTCCGCCCAAGCGGCACAGGCGACGCCGCCGCGTCCACAGGGTGCTTCGGGTCCCGTGCCGCCCCACGTGGAGCAATCGCCGCAGCCGGGCGCTACCGGCCCAGACAAGCGTCACAACCACGGACGCCACGTACTTCTGGTCACGTGTATCGTTGCGGCGGCAGTCGTTGCCGCGTTCGCTGCGTGGAACGGGGTCTCTGCCGGCATACACGATGTGCTCGGCGGGGACGCGGCCGTCGGCACGGTCGCGTCGTCTGGCGCGGCGGGCAAGGTGGAGAAGGACGTGACCTCTGTCTTCGACGCCGTGGACGTGGACGCAGAGATGGCGGATATCGTGGTGCGCACGGGCGATTCCGCACACGTGAGCTGCACGGGCACGAAGGACTTCTCGTACGCGTGCCGCGTGAGGGGCGGCGTGCTTATCGTGACGCAGGAGGCAAGGCACGAGCACGTCAACAGCGCGGGCGGCAAGATCGTCGTGACCGTGCCGCGCGATGCGTCCCTCAAGCACGTGACGGCGGAGTCGGAGATGGGCGACGTGACCATAAGCGGCGTCCGTGCTACCACGACGGACCTCGAGGCGGAGATGGGCGACATCACGGTGACCGGCGGCGACCTTGCGGATGCGAGCCTTGACCTTAGCTGCGAGATGGGTGACGTGACGCTTAACGGCAAGGGCATGGGGTCCAGCTACACCTCCCATGGCGCCGCCCCTGGCGGCCGGTCCCTCAAGGCCACGTCGGAGATGGGCGACATCACCGTCGGCAACTAGGCGGCCCGGCAGAATACTGCCGGCTAGTCGACCCCTCTCGATTGGCGGCGGAAGGAGCGTCGACCGCCTCCGACAGGCGCCGGACTCGTGCATAGCCATTGTGATGCCCGTCTCCTGTCTGTAACAATCGCGCACTACCATCAAAGCGGGTTTCAGGATCATTTGGAAAGACAGAAGCTTCCTCGAAACCTCCGTTTCTAGCACTTGGACAATGTTCCCATTTGCAATGTCAAGGGAGTGCGATTCCATGGAGAAGAACGAGGACAGGCGCCCCGGCGCCAAGAGGGCAGGCGCGGTCTGGGCGGCCCTGGCGCTGTCCGCCGGGCTCGCGGCCGCGCCCACCGCGTCGCTCGCGGAGGAGGCGGGCGGCACCGCCGACGCGGGCGCGGGCGACGCCACGGCCGCCGCGCAGGGAGGCCAGGCCCAGGCGCAGCCGCAGGCAGGCGGCCAGCAGGGCGGCGCGACCCAGGCGCAGGCGAAGGCGCCCGCCGCGTCCTCGGACAGGGGCACGTACGAGAAGGCCGGGCTGCACCGGGTGACCGTCACCTACGTGGACGAGAAGGGCAGCCAGATCGCCCCGGCGCACCGCGAGGCGCTCGCGGACGGCGAGTCCTACGCGGTCGAGAGCCCCACCGTGGGCGGCTACGAGCTCGCGGACGCTTCGCAGGCGACGGTCTCCGGCACCGTCTCCAGGGGCTCGGGCGACGTCTCGGTCGTCGTGAGGTACCGCTCCACCCTCGTGACCTACACCGTGGTGCACGAGCGCCAGGTGGGTCCCAGGTCCAGCGAGTACCGCGTCTCGGAGTCCGAGACCCTCACCGCGCCCTCCGGCACCAGGGTCACCGCCGCGCCGAAGCAGTATGACAACTACACCTGCGCCACCGACGCCGAGGGCCGCACTGCGGAGGTCACGCCGGACGGGAAGACGACCATCGTAATAAGGTACGACGTGGTTGTGCCCACCTACGGCGTCTACTTCGTGACGAGGGGCTCCTACGTCGCGCCGCAGACCGGTGCCGTCGGGGACAGGGTCGCCACGCCGGCCAACCCAACGCGCGCGGGCTACTCCTTCGTCGGCTGGGACACGAACGGAGACGGGAAGGCCGACGCGCTGCCCGCCACCATCCTCGAACACGACGTGACGGCGACCGCGGTGTGGAAGCCCGAGACCGCCACCTACCTCGTGAAGTACTGGGGCGAGGACCAGGGCAAGGACGGCTCCTATCATCTGCTCAGGACCGACACCCTAACCGGGGAGACCGAGTCCGCGGTCCCCAAGGCCGAGGCGCTCGACACCGCCAAGGGCGGCGTGTACCAGTGGTACACGTACAAGGGCGAGGACCAGAACGTGACCGTCTCCGGCGACGGCACCACGGTGCTCAACGTCTACTACGACTGGAAGAGCGTTAAGCTTTACGTTAAGGCGCTTAAGGACGGCGCGAATAACACCTCGCAATGTCCGGATATCGTTGATCCGCTCATGACAAAGATGTATAGCCGCTACGTGTTGCCTGCGGAGTCCGTGGCGCTTGAGACGTACAAGAGTAACGGTGGAAAGCTCAAGAACTTCGACTATTGGCTGAACGTAATCGCAGATCTCAGAATGGCAGGAAGCATAGTCCCCGACCCCTCTGGGGTGTCGTTCGAGAACGACGGAAGCCTCTCCTGTTACGCCTTGGCCCGATTCACTGATAGCGACAAGTACACGCATTACAGCAGAAACATTAAGCAGAGCGTCGATGGAACAACCTATGTTCCTGCAGATAGGGTGGATGGCTCGAAATACACCACCTCGAATTACAACAGGAGGGATAGCTCTGGAAGCAGCACGCGCTACTCTCTGACATATGAGAGCAAGGGTTTCCGCCTTGTTGCCTGGAGGGTCTCGTCGAACGTTTGGGATGGAACGGACCCGAATGATATTTCCTGGTCGGATTGGCATGCCGTCACTGCTAGGGATGCGGATACCAACGGTCGTGTGACAACTGCAAGCTTGGACTTCAACAAGGCAAACGTCTTCGAGTTCAAGTACGACCGCATCCCCTACGACGTCACGTACTACTCAGACGGTCAGGTCGTAGACAAGAGGACTCAGCTGTTCGGGTCGACGATAGACGTATCCACGCCGGCGGGCCTCACCGCCCCCGAGGGCATGGTCTTTGGCGGATGGTACGCCAACCCCGACTTCTCGGGCGACCCTGTGACCTCGCTCACCATGCCAGAGGGTGGTACTCACCTCTACGCGCGCTGGAAGCGCCCGGACGTCCACGTGACGTTCGACTCCGCCGGCGGCACGCCGGTCGCCGCTCAGACCGTGGGGTGGGGCCGCAAGGCGACGGAGCCCGCCAAGCCTACCCGCGCGGGCTACGAGTTCGGCGGCTGGTACTACTTCGGCGGTCCTGGCGCCGCCGCGAAGCCCCGACTCCTGCGCGCCGCCGCGGCCCTAGGCACCCCGGCGCCGTTCCCGTTCGACCTCGAGCTCGAGGCCGACGCCCACCTGGTCGCGGCCTGGAGGTCCACGAACACCCCGACCACGTACACGGTGCGCCACGTGCTCGCGGACGGAACCGTGCTCTACGAGGAGACGCACCAGGGCACCGTCGGCCAGACCGTGAGCGCGCTCGCGCTCCCCAAGGGAGACGCGCGCAGGCGCGGACACGCCTACGCGAGCGCCTCGGGCGCCACGATCGACCTCGCCGCAGACGCCTCGAGGAACGTTGTCACCTTCACCTACTCCGACGACGCGACTCACCCCTACGTCGTGCACCTCTGGGACGCGGAGACGGGGCTGCCCGTCGCAGCGGACGTGGGCTTCGACTCCGTCGAGGCGCTCATGGACTACCTCGCGCCCAGGGTCGCCGGATACCACGTGCTCTTCGGGGGCCAGGGCTACCTGAGCGACCGCGAGGGCGGCCAGGAGCTCACCTTCTGGTACGAGAGGGACCCCGAGCCCGCCAGGCCCGGAACGACGGCGCCCGCCACGGCGGCGACGCTGAGGGTTGCCGCCGCGCCGGCCGCGAAGTCGGTCCCGCGCCACATGGCGAGGGCCGTCCCCGCGACGGGCGACCCGGCCTCTTCGGCCCTGCCAGCTGGCCTCGCGGCGTTCGGCGCGGCCGTCGCCGCCGCAGGAGCCAGGCTCCGCCGCAGGGAGGAGCGATAGCGCGAGTAATTAGATAGCTCCGTTAGCATCTCTCGAGAGTTTTACATCCCTCCCGCCCCAGCTTGGTCTGCGGCGGGAGGGATGTCGTTATGTTCTGACCTTATGTTTTGTAAAATTTGCGAGAGCACGATGCCTCCTGGTGCGTTGCGGTTACCTTTTCACGGCGCCCATGGCGATAGCTTCGCTTTATAAATCATGTGGTGGGAGACTGCAGGGCAATCGGGGCAAAGCGATGCATTGAAGCCTGCTGGCTACCCCTTACTAGCGAGATTAAAAAATGAAGGGCAATGTCGGCCCGTTCGTGATTGTTAGAACCATGCGAAGACGTCGATAGGGCATTGGCATGCAGCCAGGGCGCAAGTGAATCCTACCTGCTGACAATTCGTAAATTCCCGCTCACAAATGCGTTGGGACCACTTTCTGGTATATTCAGACTGTGTGAAAGAAGTCTTTATTGGAAGAGCACGTAGGCCTGACCCTGACTTCATGGCGTATTTCCATGCTCGGGGCAGAAGGGAAGCTCAATGCGAAAAAGAACGAGAAAGAGGCTAAGCATCGCCATGAGTGCAGTGCTTGTGTTCGGCACCTGCGTTCCCGGGGGAGGTGTTCAGGCACTGGCCGACGATGTCGCAGATCAGCCCGCGGCCTCGCAGGATGCCGCCGCGAAGAAGCAGGATAGCGATGAGGGTACGTCCTCGCAAGACGACGCAGCTCCCACGGGTGAGAAGAACCAGGATGCCTCAGGCGCCAAGTCTGTGTCGCGAAAGGACTCCGGCACTTCTCCGTCTACGCAAAGTAGTAAGTCTTCGGCGTCCGCCGTGACTGCACGGGCAAAAAAGACTGCGGCGGCAACTGCCAGCGCCGATCCTGCATCCCTGACCGCCGTGTACGTCGATGGCGCCAACGGCAACGACGCGAACGACGGTTCCTCGTATGACGGCAAGGCGGTTAAGACGCTTGCCAAGGCGCTTCAAATCCAGGCGGCAAACAAGTCCATCACCACGATCTACGTTAAGGGCAGCCTTTCGCTCTCCGCAACGGTCAGCATTCCCTCCGGCGTGACGCTCTCCGTCGCCTCCGAGGGCGCCACCATCAGCGGCAGCGGCAACAGCGTCGACGGCATCGTCCTCAAGAGCGGGTCAACCCTCACCGGCGCGGGAAAGCTCACGATGACGGGCTTCAAGACGGCGCTCACGTCCGAGAAGGGCTCCACCATCACCGACGGCACGTACGTGCTCAAGGACAACGCCGGGGCAAGCGGAACGCATGGGCTCTACCTTGCGGGGACCGTGAGGGGCACCAGCAGGGACAGGCTCACCATCACGGCCGACGACAAGAGCAACACCGACTTCTATGCGTCTGGCATCACCTTCGAGAACTGCACGGTCAGCGTGACCTCGCAGGCGCGCACCTGGTTCGACGCCTTCGACCTCAACCTCAAGGACGCCTCGCTCACGGTGAAGGGCTTCGGCCAGACGTTCTACGTGAACAAGCTGAACATGGACGGCTCCGACCTCACGATCAACCCGTCGTTCTACGGCGGAACGGGCATGACCATCCAGGGCTCCTCGAGCATCGTGAATTCCCACGTCACGACGAACGCGGGGTCCACCGCCGGAATCTCGGTCGGCGCCAAGGACGGAACCGTTAGCGTCACCAACTCGACACTCGAGTTCAACAACGGCGGCACCGGCGGCCTCAACGTCAACACGGGTACGGTCGTGCTCAGCAACTCCACCATCAAGGGCAACGGGGACAACGGCGGCGCCCTCTTCGGAGCGCAGTCAAACGGCTCCATCGTCTTCGGCGACAACTGCCTCGTCGAGACCCCCGCAAAGGGCAACGCGGACAACGGCGCCGGCCAGACGGGCAAGAACTTCGTCGTGACGGGCGGCTCCTATCTCGTGAAGTACGCCCCAAGCTACAACAGCAGCTACGGCAGCACCATCCCGACCAACGGCTCTGCGAACGGGGACGAGAAGCTCTCGCTCTTCACGCTGGCAGACGCATCGATGCAGCAGCTCAACCCGGTCAACGCAAACGGCGCCGCGTACTCCTACTCCGTCGTAAAGTCGTCGAGCGATGGCGAGAAGCACGTCTGGGTCCCCGCTGCCAAGGTGACGTTCAAGCTCAACGCCGACGATGCCGAGCAGAAGGTCGACGCCTCCTTTGCGGATGGCTCCACCGCCGACCAGACGTCCCTCGCGATGCGTGGCTACGCCCTCAAGGACGCAAAGTCCGTGGCGGGTGGTTCCGTTGCGCTTCCCACGGACCCGTTTGCGGCAGGCTACAAGTTCGTCGGCTGGTTCTACAACGACGCCAATGGAGAAGAGCAGCAGTTCTCCGACGCGGTGAAGGTCTCCTCGGACGTGTCGGTCTACGCCAAGTGGGAGAGCGACTCCTCGTCGTACGCGGTCAAGTATCACAACGGCGCTTCCCCTGACGTGACGTACCTCTCCACGTCGAGCGACCCCTCCCGTTCGCTCAAGGTCCTTTCTGCCGATGCCGTCACGAAGGCGAACCCCTCGTTTGCCGTCTCGGGAAAGATCTTCAAAGGTTGGAACACGAAGGCCGATGGCACGGGTGACGAGGTGACCGCGGGCAGCTCCCTCACCGTTTCCGCAGGCACCGACGTCGTCGACCTGTATGCCGTCTGGGAGGACCAGACGGTCACCGTGAGGTTCTCCGCAAACGGCGGCACCTTCTCCAAGGACAGCGTGTTCAAGAAGAATCCCGACGTGTTCGACATCTCCACCGACAAGAGCGGTGGGGAGGTTGCCACCGTAAAAAGCAGCCCGAAGGTGTCCGACAAGGAGACCCTCGACGGGCTCCTCAAGTCGCTGAGTGACGGCAAGGTGTCCGCGTCCACCGAGGGCGTCGCCAGCAGCACCGACACCGATACGAATGCGGCCTACACGGGTATCGCTACCTACAAGTACCACGTGCTCGCCAACAAGAAGGTCACTACTGGCTGGTGGGTCTTCACCGAGACGCATTACTATTACTGGTTCGAGGATCCTTCGGGCACCTCTAACGCCACATTCAAGGGCGGCGATGTCCTGAGCCATGACGTGACGTACTACCTCAAGTGGGATGACGACCCAGCGGTCGAGAGGGAGAGCGGCTCCTTCAGCCTGCCCTCCGACATCTGGAGCGGCAGCCAGGCCGACACCACTTCCATCAAGGAGGTCAAGACCGGCGAGAAGTTCGGCCTGACCGGCGCCATCGATGCCTCCGTCGTTACCGACCAGATGGATACGCTCGAGAAGAGCATCGCGGGCGGCCTTGACGACCTGTCCAAGATCTCCCTGTCGGACACCGCATCCACCTTCAGCGCCACTATCACCCTTCCCGACGGCGTCGTCGTGCCGGAGAAGCCCGAGGTCAACGTCACTGGCCTTGGCAATTGCTTCGAGGTCAAGCACGTCTCCGTCGGCGACCATCAGGTGACCGTGACCTTCGGCCTCAAGAGAAACTTCTCCAACTACCAGGAGCTTAGGGACGCGGTAAACTCCACGGGTGGCAGCGATGCCGTCTCGCCGGCACTGTTTAGGGTGAGCGCCGCCCGCGCCGCCCAGAACGACGGTGGCTCTTCTCGGCAGATCAAGAAGCCGATCACGGTAACGGTCGGGGGCCTTACGCTCGATGCTAAGAAGGTGACCAACGGAGACGAGCTCACGGCTACGGGCACGGTGTCCGGGAACTTCTCGTCCTATGCGGAGAACACGGTGTCCGGCAAGGTAAAGAGGTACGACTATCACTGGGACGGAAGCCAGATTGCTGCCGCAAAAGACCCCCGCGGGAACGACATCCAGCAGACGATCCTCGTGGTGAAGCCCGCCGAGCAGGAGATCCCCGCTGACATCCTCGTCGGCAAGGACACCGAGCACAACGGCGCGTACCCCATCCTTCCCGGCCAGACCATCGACTTCACCGGCGCCATCGACGCCTCCGTCGTGAAGAGCCAGATGAGCGGCATCGAGTCCCTCTTCCCCAACACGAAGGACTACGCCGGAATCGCGCTCAGCGACATGACCTCGTCGTTTACGGCGACCTTCACCGTCCCCAACGGGATGACCCTGCCAGAGGGCATCAGCAAGGATTCCGTCAAGCTTGATGGCTTTGCGGACACCTTCTTTGTGGACGGCGTCTCCGTGAGCGGTAAGACCGTAACGATCACGATGAAGCTGAAAGACGGCATCCAGAACTACGCGCAGCTCCAGGAGGCCGTCAACAATCTTGGCGACACGATGAGGGTCACGCTTCCCGGCGTGAAGGTCGCGGACGACTTCCCCGAGGGTAAGACCGCTACCGTCTCTGGCACGGTGGCGGGAACGTTCGACGCCCACGCCACGAAGACCGAGACCGGCACCACCAAGGTCTTCTCGTTCAGGTGGAACGGCGTCCAGACGAAAGACGGAATGGATGCGACGGCCAAATCCGTTGACGACGGGATCCTCTTCACGGTCGCGGCGGCCTCGCCTGTGGCGTCCAAGCTTCCGTCCGACATGCTGGTGGGCGACAACACAGAGCACGATTCGGTGATTGAGCTTCCCCAGGGCACCACGTTCGACCTGACGGGTGCCATCCTCGCGTCCTCGATAAAGGACCAGATGGAGAAGATCGAGGCGGCGTACCCCAAGACCAACCATGACGGCATCCTGCTTGACAACCTGCGCTTCTCGTTCGTCGCAACCTTTACGGCGCCAGACGGCGTGTCGCTTCCGGCCGGCCTCGACGCGAGC
>NZ_JABAGR010000011.1 GCF_012844235.1 Parafannyhessea umbonata | reverse complement strand
TCTGGTGCGGCGTATAGGATTCGAACCTATGACGTTCTGATTCGTAGTCAGACCCTCTATCCAGCTGAGGTAACGCCGCATTGCAGTAATTAAAATGCCACTGATGGGAAACCGCGTCAAGGGAGAATTTCAAACTTTTTGGAATAGATTGCGATTTAATCGATTTACCTGCGAAAAAGAAAAGACCCAATCAAATTTCTTTGATTGGGTCCGAATCGTCTGGCGGAGAGCTGGGGATTCGAACCCCAGATAGGATTTGGTCCTATACTCGCTTAGCAGGCGAGCACCTTCGGCCTCTCGGTCAGCTCTCCAAACATCGTGCTTGGCAATAATACCCCACATTGGGCCAAACTCACAACATCTACTTTAGAAAGAAGTTCTCGTCCACTACCACGTCACTTTTGTGTGCCCGGATGTCTTCCCAAGAGAATCTGCGCGCGAACTCGTCTGCGGTCAGGCTCTCGCCCAGCTCGGCGATTCCCACGGCCTCTGCCAGTCGGCCAATTATGGTCTTCGCGTCCATGCCGTCATCACGAAGGCTCGCTACGTCCGTGTCGAGGTTTCTTTTCGAGAGACGGTGGCCGTCTGGTCCCATCAGGAGTGGGACGTGTGAGTATTCGTGTCGGTCAAACCCCAGCAGCCCGCCAAGATACGTCTGCCTCGCGGCGGAGGGAAGGAGGTCCCTGCCCCTTACGACCTCGGTCACGCCCATCAGGCCGTCGTCCACGACCACGGCAAGCTGATAGGCGAACACGCCATCGCTTCTCCTGATCAGAAAGTCGCCGCAGTCTCGCGCGAGGTTCTCGCTATAGGTCCCATACACGCGGTCGACAACGGTGATCCGCGCGAGCGGGGAGCTTTCGTCGGGAACCATGAGCCTGATGGCGGGGTTGCGCCTCTTGGACTTCTTGGCAATCTGCTCCGGAGTCAGCCCCCTGCACGTTCCCTGGTACACGAACGTGCCGTCGGCAGCATGGGGCGCGCTTGCCGCGTGAAGCTCTGCGCGCGAGCAAAAACAAGGGTAGGTAAGCCCCCTGTCGCCAAGCGTCTCCAGAGCCTCCTGATAGGCGTCCGTCCGCCTGCTCTGATAGTACGGCCCTTCGTCCCAGGAGAGGCCAAGCCACTCGTAGTCCCTCATGAGGTCGTCGGCCACCCGCTGATCCTGCGCTCGCGGGTCAAGATCCTCTATGCGAAGAATTATCTTGCCGCCAGCCGACCTGACGGAAGCCCACGCCATGAGCGCCGAGAAGACGTTGCCAAGGTGTATCTTGCCGGACGGCGTCGGGGCAAAGCGTCCAACGACGGGGCGCCGCTCCGGCGCGCAGTCCATGTCGCATGATTTGTGAGTCGAGGTATCCATATGCCCATGGTAGCTGTTGCGTCCCGCCGTGCCCCTGGGGAGAACGGGCTTTCCGTCCCGAGTCGCATATACTTAACATTCCTAGCACCAGAGTGACTTAACGCTCCATGATTGATTCCAAATATTGGAATAATTTATCAGTGTATCCATCTGCATATCTTGGAAAACAGCCGTCTACCTTTGAAAACGAATTTGCTACCGTTTATAGAAACGAGAAAAACCCCTACACAATCTTGAGAAACGCGGTATAGTCTAATCTCCGATTAGGAGGGCGGCGCGAAGGCGTCGCCTTAAGTCATTAGGCATAGGAGGATAAAGTGTCCAAGGCATTTGGCAAGCCTAACCGCGTCGTCATCGCCCTCGGTGGCAACGCCCTCGGCAACACCCCCGAGGAGCAGATCGCCAAGGTCCGCGCAGCCGCCCCGACGCTGCTCAAGGTTATCGAGCAGGGCAACGAGATCATCATCACCCACGGCAACGGCCCGCAGGTCGGCATGATCCAGAACGCGTTCGCCTACGCCCACAAGGATGACCCGGCGAAGATCCCTGCCATGGACCTCCCCGAGTGCGGCGCGATGTCCCAGGGCTACATCGGCTACCACCTGCAGCAGGCCATCGGCGCTGCCATGCACAAGGAGTACAAGCGCTGGCACGTCGCTTCCGTCGTGACCCAGATTGAGGTCGACCCCGATGACCCGGCGTTCAAGAACCCCACCAAGCCCATCGGAGCCTTCATGAGCAAGGAGGAGGCCGACGCCGAGCTCGAGAAGCACCCCGACTGGACCATGGTCGAGGACTCCGGCCGCGGCTATCGTCGCGTTGTCGCTTCCCCGCAGCCCAAGAAGATTGTCGAGTACGAGAGCATCCTCAACCTCCTCGACAACGAGTTCATCGTCATCGCCTGCGGTGGCGGCGGAATCCCCGTCGTCCGTGACTACACCGACAAGGGTACCTACAAGGGCGTCGCTGCCGTCATCGACAAGGACATGGGCGGCGAGCTCCTCGCCGAGGACTGCTCCGCCGACATGCTCGTCCTGCTGACCGCCGTCGACCACGTCGCCATCAACTTCGGCAAGCCCGACCAGAAGGACCTCGAGGACATCACCGTCGACGAGGCCAAGAAGTACGTCGAGGAGGGCCAGTTCGGCAAGGGCTCCATGGAGCCCAAGGTCAAGGCCGGCATCAAGTTCGCCGAGTCTCGCCCCGGCCGCGTCTGCATCATCGGCTCGCTCGAGAAGGCCGCCGAGGCTATGGCCGGTCTCTCTGGTACCCGCATCCACGCATAGGTACTGACCGCATAGGCGTTTCAAGACATACTGTCTGAAGACATTGGGAGGGTCGCGACTTGGTCGCGGCCCTCCCTTCTTCGTGCGTGGAACCGTGCCTAGCTGCGCCAGAAATCCTTCTTAAGGTCGTCGCGGTTAGACTGTCCGCACTTCTTCATGATGTTGTGAAGATGCGTCTTGATGGTCCCCTCAGCAAGTATCAGTTCTGATGCGATCTCACGGTTGGACTTTCCCTCGACCACAAGGGCAAGTATTTCTCGCTCGCGCTTTGAGAGCTTATGGAGCTGGGCGTATGCGGGAAGCCTGTCCTCGATGTGCTCCGCGAGTGAGGTATTGTGCTTTTTGGCGTCGACCTGGACCTCGGGAGGCTCGTTGAAGCGAAGCGCAAGGTCCCGCACGGTCTGGTAGATGGTGATCGCCGCGACGAAGATCATCATCAGGTTCTCGGATATGTTGCGGCTCGAGAGGAAGACGCCGGTAAGCGGGCTGTTTGCCGTGGGGATGGGCGCAAGCAGGATAACGTAGGTGTCCTCGCAGACGATAGAGATGGTAAAGACGAGAAGTACCAGGAATATGGGCTGTCTCTTTACCATGCGATGCTGGAATACCTCGTCCTTGTTCGAGCGATAGAGCCAGAAGGCATATCCAAGGCAGCTGAGTATGGAGACCTGCCGCATGGTGTAGAAGAGCCATTGGCGCAGCGGGCCATAGGGGAGTAGAAGCAGGATCAACGCTTGGGCCACGCAGAGCGCAATCGTCGGCAGGACTATTCGACGCGGTTCGCGCACATCGATGATGCCGAACACGATTTGCCAGAAGCAGGCGAGGATGACGGCTCCGATCAGTATTCTGAACGCGGGCTCATCGACCGCATAGTAGTTCGCCGCTGTAACCGTTCCGACGTTCTGAAGAAGCCACTCGCCCCCAAAGATCTGGGTCAGCTCGACGAAGTAGGCAATGAAGAAGAGCGCCTGCGGAATGTATTTGAGCCGTCTTGAGACTATATAAGCCGCAATCGAAATCGAAGCCGTGCTGAGGCAGACACACAGAACAACGATGGTGTACGTAAAGATGAGAGAGCTCAAATCCACACCTCCGCAGCAACATAAGCCAACAGAAAAGCTGTCTGACCGATGAATGCTAGCCATTCTGGCATATCTTGTTGGGTTTTTCGAAAGTCCGACGCGCATGTGGTGTCAATCACATCCGAATGCCACGGCTGCCGCTCCGCACGTTGGAAGGTATCTGCCAGAAACCTTCTTTCTTTCGATAGTCTTTGACACGCTCAAAAAGACTACATGTGAGCGCCGGGGCCAAATGCCATTCGACGGGCTGTGGGTACACTGGATGGACGAGCATTCGATCAAGGAGGTAAGTGTGCCGGACGCAGATCTCAATGATGGCGAGTTCATGCTTGGACAACCTGCAATCGTTTGTAGGTGGCGGCTTTCGAATAAGACGCTTCCGCTTGAGAACAGACACCTCAGGGCCCTTGGGGCGCGCCATACGCGCACAAGGAGGGTACAAAAGGAGCTTGTTGCCTGGGCGAAGCAGCATATCGAGTGGACGTTGGGAGACGGGGCGGCGGCCAACCCTGACGGCGTGCTCATGATGATTGTTGACACGGAGGGTCGAGCCGCGATGTCCGTCGGTCCCTATGAGGAGCTTGAGGACACGCGCCTGGCTGCGCTCTGTGCCCGTGCCGACCTCGCGCGCCGCGAGGCGGAGGAGGTCGGCGTCGCCCCCGAGGCACTGTGGCTCGCGAGCGAAGGAACCCTCATCCGGGAGGGGGCTCCGGGCATGGTGCCCGCCGGCGCCGTCTCTTTGGTCACCGACCTGGCGAAGACGATGGGCATTCACATCAAATACGTTGATGACCTTCTGGAGAAGGTCCAGGGTCGTCGCATCGACTTCGACGAGGCGTTCCTCGTGTCCGACGAGCATGGCGTCGTACCCGCGAGCGACTTCTCCGGCCCCGAAGGCCGGCGCTTCTCAGAGGGATACGAGAGATTGCTCGAGCGTGCAAAAAAGAAATGAGGGCCGCACTGGCAATGAGCTGAGAAAACGTAATCCCTACTAAAAATAGGGGAATTACGGTCACCGTTTTGTAGGAATATTGCATCCACTTTGAGCAATAATACAAGTGTATGTGCATCGATGTGATTCGGCGCGCATTCATGTTGGCAGTAGCGACGAGAGCTTTCCCCTCGTGATCCTGTGCCACGTGCCAAAACAACGGACGCTTGGCAGCGTCCGGTGGATGTAAGGAGAGGATATGGAACGTAAGTTCAAGTCGATGGACGGCAACGAGGCCGCAGGCTGGGTCTCGTATGCATTCACCGAGGTGGCGGGCATTTACCCGATCACTCCCTCGAGCCCCATGGCCGACCATGTCGACCAGTGGGCGGCAAAGGGTCTGAAGAACATCTTCGGCAACCCCGTCAAGATCATCGAGATGGAGTCTGAGGCTGGTGCCTCCGGTACCGTCCACGGCTCTCTCGGCGCAGGTGCGTTGACCACCACCTACACCGCTTCTCAGGGTCTGCTTCTGATGATCCCGAACATGTACAAGATTGCCGCCGAGGGCCTGCCCGGCGTCTTCCACGTCTCCGCGCGTACCGTCGCGACGCAGGCGCTGAACATCTTCGGCGATCACTCCGACGTCATGGCCTGCCGCCAGACCGGCTTCGCCATGCTCGCCGAGGGCAACGTCCAGGAGGTCATGGACCTCGCTCCCGTCGCCCACCTTGCCGCCATCTCCGGCAAGACCCCGTTCCTGAACTTCTTCGACGGCTTCCGCACCTCCCACGAGATCCAGAAGGTCGCCGTCTGGGACTTCGACGACCTCAAGGACATGGTCGACTGGAAGTCTCTGCAGGAGTTCCGCGATCACGCGCTGAACCCCGATCACCCGCACTCCCGCGGCTCGCATGAGAACGGCGACATCTTCTTCCAGCACCGCGAGGCCTGCAACAGCAGGTATGACGCGCTCCCCGAGATCGTCCAGGGCTATATGGACAAGATCAACGAGAAGCTCGGCACCAGCTATCACCTGTTTGATTACTACGGCGCCGACGACGCGGACCGCGTCGTTGTCTGCATGGGCTCCTTCTGCGATACGCTCGAGGAGGTCATCGACTACCTCAACGCCCACGGTGAGAAGGTCGGCCTGGTCAAGGTTCGCCTCTATCGTCCTTGGTCCATCAAGGACTTCGTCGCGGCCCTGCCGAAGACCGTCAAGAAGATCGCCGTCCTCGACCGCACCAAGGAGCCCGGCTCCATTGGCGAGCCCCTCTACCAGGACGTCGTTACCGCCCTTTACGAGGCTGGCATGTCTGATCTCGTCGTGACCGGTGGCCGTTACGGCCTCGGCTCGAAGGACGAGCCGCCCGCGGCCGCGTTCTCCGTCTTCGAGGAGCTCAAGAAGGACGAGCCGAAGCGCGAGTTCACCATCGGCATCGTGGACGACCTCACCAACCTCTCGCTCCCGATGGATCCGGACGCCCCCAACACGGCGGCTCCTGGCACCATCGAGTGCAAGTTCTGGGGTCTTGGCGGCGACGGTACCGTCGGCGCGAACAAGAACTCCATCAAGATCATCGGCGACCACACGGACAAGTACGTCCAGGCCTACTTCCAGTACGACTCCAAGAAGACCGGCGGCGTCACCATCTCGCACCTGCGCTTTGGTGACAGCCCCATTCGTTCGCCGTACTACGTCACCAAGGCCGACTTCGTCGCCTGCCACAACCCCAGCTACATCGTCAAGGGCTTCAAGATGGTCCGCGACGTCAAGCCGGGTGGTACCTTCCTGGTCAACTGCCAGTGGGATGACGCGGAGTTCGCAGAGAAGATGCCTGCCGAGGCGAAGCGCTACATCGCCAAGAACAACATCTCCGTCTACCTGATCGACGCAATCGACCTCGCTGCGAAGGTCGGCATGGGCAAGCGCACCAACACGGTGCTCCAGTCCGCGTTCTTCGCCCTGGCGAAGGTCCTTCCCGCCGAGGACGCCCTAAAGTACATGAAGGACGCCGCCGAGAAGTCCTACGCAAAGAAGGGCCAGGCCATCGTCGAGGCCAACTGGAAGGCCATCGACGCCGGCGCGACCGCGTTCCGCAAGTTCGACGTTCCTGCCGACTGGGCAGAGGCCGAGGACGTTAAGCACGAGGTCAAGCTTGAGGGCCGTGACGCCATCGTCAAGCAGGTCCGCGAGCTTCTCTTCCCGATCGACAAGATGGACGGCGACTCGCTGCCCGTGTCCGCCTTCAAGGACAACCCCGACGGCCAGTTCGAGCTCGGTGCTTCCGCGTACGAGAAGCGCGGCACCGCGGTCATGGTCCCGCGTTGGGATCCCAGCAAGTGCATCCAGTGCTGCAACTGCGCGTTCGTGTGCCCGCACGCGACCATCCGTCCGGTTGCCATGAACGCCGAGGAGGCGGCCGCCGCTCCTGAGGCCATGAAGACCACCGACCTCAAGATGCCGAAGAACACCGGCTACACCTTCTCCATCGTCGTTTCCCCGCTGGACTGCATGGGCTGCTACAACTGCCTGTATGCCTGCCCGAAGAGCGACTACAAGAACGGTGGCGCCCTCACCATGGTGCCGCAGGAGGAAGAGGCCGCTCAGGCAGAGGTCTGGGACTACGCCGTCAACAAGGTGAGCGAGAAGAGCGAGCTCGCCAGCGACAAGAACCCCAAGGGCTCCCAGTTCCACAAGCCCCTGCTCGAGTTCTCCGGCTCCTGCGCCGGCTGCGCCGAGACCTCCTATGCACGTCTCGTCACCCAGCTCTTCGGCGACCGCATGTTCATCAGCAACGCGACCGGCTGCTCCTCGATCTGGGGCAACCCCGCTGCGACCTCACCGTTCACCGTCAACGCCGAGGGTCACGGCCCCGCTTGGAACAACTCGCTGTTCGAGGACAACGCCGAGCACGGCCTCGGCCTGAAGCTTGGCTATGATGCCGAGCAGGACCGTCTTGCTACCATGACCGAGCAGCTCATCGAGACCGAGGGCATCCCCGAGAGCCTCAAGGAGTCTGCGACCGCATGGCTTGCCGCGAAGGACAAGACCGCCGAGTCCAAGGCTGCCGCTGCCGAGTACGTGGCACAGCTCGAGGCAGACGGCTCTGACGCCTCCAAGGCAATCCTCGCCGACAAGTCCTTCCTCTCCAAGAAGTCCTTCTGGATCTTCGGCGGCGACGGATGGGCCTACGACATCGGCTTCGGCGGCCTCGATCACGTGCTTGCCTCTGGCAACAACGTGAACGTCTTCGTCTTCGACACCGAGGTCTACTCCAACACCGGTGGACAGGCCTCCAAGGCTTCCAACCTTGGTCAGGTCGCACAGTTCGCCGCTGCGGGCAAGACCACCAAGAAGAAGTCCCTTGCCGAGATCGAGATGTCCTATGGCTACGTCTACGTCGCCCAGGTCGCCATGGGTGCCAACCCGATGCAGACCCTGAAGGCCATCGCCGAGGCAGAGGCCTATGACGGACCGTCCCTGATCATCGGCTACAGCCCCTGCGAGATGCACTCCATCGCCAAGGGCGGCATGATGCACGCTCAGGAAGAGATGAAGAAGGCAGTCGACTGCGGCTACTGGAACCTCTTCCGCTTCAACCCCGCTGCTCCCGACGGCAAGAAGTTCACCCTTGACTCCAAGGAGCCGAAGGAGGGCTACCAGGAGTTCCTGATGAACGAGGCCCGCTACAGCCGCCTCACGCGCGAGTTCCCCGATCGCGCAAAGGAGCTCTTCGCCGAGAACGAGGCTGCGGCAATGGCACGCTACGAGCACCTGCTCAAGCTCAAGGCCATGTACGCCGAGGCGTAGGGAGAAGAACGCGCTCCACTAGCCGTTAGCTAAGGAACCGGTCGCGACAGAGTTCGCGGCCGGTTCTTTTTTCTAACGCCACACCCGCTCGTCGTTCCACCTCGCGACGTCTTGTGTACCATAGCGGTAATGATTCGTAGCGTCGCGCTCGTCGTGGTATGTCTTCGCAAGTTGTGGCCTTGGCACTTGGCGCATCGGCATGTAAGGCTGAACTACCTTGCTGGCCGGCGCACATGCGCCGCATCGCGAAGGCGACGACGTGTCCTCAGGAGGTGCAGGATATTGGCAGACAACAGCGTTTCCCTCAAGGCTCGCGGGTTCTTCCTTCCCTCTGGCTTCCGCCCCGGTGGCTTTCTCGAGGTGCGTGACGGGGTCGTTGTGGGCGTTTCGGACGACCCCTCGCCAGACCTCGAGGTCGTCGACTGTGGCGACGCTACCGTTGCGCCTGGCTTCGTCGACACTCACATACATGGCTACGCAAACCACGACTTCATGGACTGCGACCCAAACGGCAATCGTAAGATTCTTGATGCGCTCGCGCACAAGGGGACAACGTCCATCCTCGCGACAACGCTGACCGCCTCGACCGATTCCATCGACAAGGCTTGCGCCGGCATCGCCAGGACCGTGGAGGAGCGTCCTGCCGGCTCCCCCGAGGCCCGCATCCAGGGAATCTTCCTGGAGGGCCCGTTCTTCACGGAGAAGCATAAGGGTGCACAGAACCCCGCGTACCTTTGCGATCCCAGCCTCGACAAGCTGAGGCAGTGGCAGCAGTCCGCGCACGGCCTCATTCGCAAGAGTGCGCTCGCGCCCGAGCGCAAGGGCTCCGATGCGTACGTGCGCGGTGCGGCAAAGATGGGTGTCGTGACGGCGTTGGGGCACTCCGACGCAACATGCGAGCAAGGACGACATGCGGTCGACGCCGGCGCCTCGGTCTTCGTTCACACGTACAACGGCATGAGTGGATTGCACCATCGCATGCCCGGCCTCGTTGGATGCGCCATGACCACTGACAACACCTACGCGGAGCTCATCTGCGACGGCCTGCACGTCATGCCCGCCGCCGCCGACGCCCTCGTGCGCGCGAAGGGTTGGAGCGAGGTTGCGCTGGTGAGCGACTGCCTGCGTTGCGGGGGCATGCCCGATGGAGACTACATGCTCGGCGAGCTTCCTATCGTGCTCAGCGGCGGCGTGGCGCGGCTGCGTGACGAGAACAACATAGCGGGCTCCGTCCTCACCATGGGCGGCGCGGTGCGCAACATCGTCGACTGGGGCGTCGAGTCGCTGGAGCATGCCGTCGCAATGGCGACAATAGTTCCGGCGCGCTCAGCAGGCATTGCGGATCGATGTGGGCAGATTCTGCCCGGCAGGGCTGCCGATCTGGTGGTGCTTGGTGCGGACCTCTCCGTTCGCGCTACCTACGTCGGTGGCGTGCTCGTGAAGTAGGCGAGAAGGGCGTCCGCTCCGCCTGACGCCGTCACATAGGCCATCACCTTGCTGGCTCCCAACAACGCGTTGGGGGCCAGTCTTTTTTGGTTAGTGAAGCGGCTGCGGCGAAGGCGGCGCGTCCTTCTCGCCTGCGGCCCTGCCCGGCGGCTGCGGCACCGGTCCTCACGGGTGCCAGACGGATCCCGGCAATGCCGCACCTCATCCGCTTGCAGGTCTCCGGCGGGACCGCAACACACCTAAACCGCGTTTCGAGGCGATGGGGCGTTCGGGAGCGAATGGTAGGAAAACTGGCACGAACGGCTAACGTTATGCAAACCATAACGTAACGAACTGTATAAGCGACTAAAACAGTTAGCTCGATACAATGCCGTGTACCAGCGGGATTAATGAGGTTGGTACGCGGTTTAGTGTAGTTCAGCGGCATTGGAACCCGGATAAACTGGCCTTGGCCGCGGGCGCGTTGCACCATGGTCGTGAAAGCAGGCTGGCCGGGGTGGGCCCGGCGGCTACGTGCAAGGTTCGAGAAAGGGAGCACCGCAATGGCAATGCCCAAGGATTTCATCGACACCAACGACTTCACCAAGGAACAGATTCTTGCGATCGAGGACCTTGGCCTCGCGATGAAGAAGGCCATCAAGGTCGATGGCTATTACCCGCACCTCCTGCGCAACAAGTCCCTTGGTATGATCTTCCAGCAGGTTTCCACCCGTACCCGCATTTCGTTTGAGACCGCGATGACCGACCTCGGCGGTCACGCTCAGTTCTACGGCCCCGGTACCATCCAGCTTGGCGGCCACGAGTCCCTGGGTGACACCGCCCGCGTCATGGGCTCGCTGCTCGACGTGATGATGGCGCGCGTCAACCGCCACAAGGACGTCGAGGGCCTGGCTGCCGGCTCCGCCGTGCCCGTCATCAACGGCATGTCCGAGTTCAACCACCCCACGCAGGAGATGGGCGACCTCATGACCATGCTGGAGAACCTGCCCGAGGGCAAGAGGATCGAGGACTGCACGCTGGCATTCATTGGTGACGCCACGCAGGTGTGCGTCTCGCTCATGTTCATCTGCTCCAAGATGGGCATGCACTTCGTGCAGTTTGGCCCCAAGGGCCACCAGATATCCGATGGCGCCCTGCACGTGGGCACCCCCGAGGAGCGCGCGGCGTTTGGCAAGCGTCTTATGGAAATCGGCGAGAAGAACTGCAAGGAGTCCGGCGGCACCATCGTGATCTCCGATGACATCGAGAGCATCAAGGGCGCCGACTTCGTGTACACCGACGTTTGGTACGGCCTGTACGACCAGGAGGAGTCCGGCGCGTCCTACATGGACGTGTTCTACCCCAAGTACCAGGTCACCATGGACATGATGAACTATGCCGGCCCCAACTCCAAGTTCATGCACTGCCTGCCCGCCACCCGTGGCGAGGAGGTCGTGGACGAGGTCATGGACGACCCCGAGCGCTCCCTGTGCTGGGTCGAGGCGGAGAACCGCAAGCACTCCATCCGCGCGCTGCTCGCCGCGCTGGCAAAGCGCACGCCGCTGAACGACGAGGACGTTGACTACTCTGCCAAGGCCGAGCTGCACGCAGCCCTCAAGAAGATCGAGGAGCTCCAGGCCTAGTACCAGGTGCTTCAGGGTCGGGGCGTGCCCGTCCAATACGCCCCTCACCCCGGCGCCGCGCCGCGTCGGGGTGGGTGGCTTTTCTCGTCCTGATAGGACAGAAGAAGAGAGGAGATTGCATGGGGGAGAAGAGGGGGATATCGTTCCTCACCATCATCTCTACGGTCATCTGCGTCGTCTTTGTTTGCGAGGCGGCGGCGCCGGCCGCGGCGATCGGAAACCAGCAGTTCTTCTGGTGGATCTTCCTGATCGTCACGTTCCTGATTCCGTACGGCCTCGCGGTCGCGGAGCTGGGAACCACCTACGACAGCGACGGCGGCATCATCGACTGGATCCGCGACGGGCTGGGCGATAAGTGGGCAGCTCGTGCGTCCTACTACTACTGGGTGAACTACCCGTTCTGGATCGCGTCGCTCGCCACCATGTTCCCGCCCATCCTGAACATGGCTTTTGGCATCCAGTTCAACCTCGCGACCTCGCTCATCATCGAGCTTGCGTTTACCTGGATCGTCACGTTCATGGCGTTCTCGAAGGTGTCTGACTCCGAGTGGGTCCTCAACGGCGGCGCCATCATCAAGGTCGCGATTGCCGTGGTCGTCGGCTGCATGGGCATCTGGTTCGCATCCCAGCATGGATTTGCAAACGACATGAGTCCGCAGACGTTCCTGCCCTCCGGCCTGAATGGCCTCAGCTACATCTCCATCATCATCTTCAACTTCATGGGCTTCGAGGTCATCTGCACCATGACCGGCGACATGAAGAACCCCAAGGTCGAGATTCCCCGTGCCATCATCATGGGCGGTGCGGCCATCGCGGTCATCTACCTGTTCTGTGGCTTCGGCATCGGCGCGGCGATACCCGCTGACAAGATTGATCCTGATTACGGCATGATCGTGGCCGTCCAGACCATGGTCGGCAACTCCTGGCTGTTCAAGCTCATCTGCGTTGCGTTCCTGATCACGTTCTTCGCAAACATGGCATCTTGGTCGTTTGGTGTGAACTCCGTCGCGGCTTACGCCGCCCAGACCGGTAACATGCCAAAGGTCTTCGGCAAGATGAACCCCAAGACCGGCATGCCGGACGGTGCGGCAATCACCAACGGCGTTGTGGCATCGCTCGTCCTTTGCATTCAGCTTATTCCCATCGAGGCGATTTCGGACGGAATCTTCTGGATGCTGTTCAGCCTCTCCGTTGTCTTCCTGCTGCTCACCTATGTCCCCATGTTCCCGGCGTTCATGAACCTGCGCAAGAACGACCCCAACCGCGAGCGCGTCTACAAGATGCCGTTCAAGGGCGGTCTGCTCAAGGCTGCGATGATCATCCCGATGGTCGAGCTCGTCGGCGTTATCGTCACCACCGTCGTGCCGCTGTCCGCGGACGAGGTGTCCTCCAAGATGCCGATGCTCATAGGGTTCTTCGTCCTTCTCGCCATTGGCGAGGTGGTCCGCGTGGTCTCCGCAAAGGGCCGCACGGAGGAGTACCACGGCCTCACGCCGGAACTTGCGCAGAAGCGCCTGGAAGAGGAGGCTGCGGCGGAGTCTGCAGAGTAGCAGGCGCGGTACCCGGGCGAGAAAGGCCGCGCACTTTGCGGCAGTCCGCGCCTGGCTGCAAGCAACCTTTGGCTTGTCTGTTCTTGTCTTACACGTAACGGCGGGCGCACGTGCGCCCGCCACCGCAAGAGGAGGGTCTTATGCGTACCATTACCGAGTCCGAGTCCACCCCTAGGGCCGACGGCTTCCACATGCCTGCGGAGTTCGAGCCGCAGGACCGCGTCTGGATGGGCTGGCCGCACCGCACCGACACCTGGGCGTTTGGCGCCAAGCCCGCCCAGAGGCAGTACGCGGCCATCGCTCGTGCCATCGCGGAGTTCACGCCGGTGGTCATGTGCGTTAACGAGGCTGACTACGCCAACTGCAAGAAGGTGTTCGAGGACGACGAGAACGTGCTTGTGCTCGAGATGACCACCGACGACGCGTGGTTCCGCGACACCGGCGCAACGTTCGTCGTGAACGACAAGGGCGAGAAGCGCGCAAACAACTGGCACTTCAACGCGTACGGCGGACTTGTGGACGGCCTGTACTTCCCGTGGCGCTCCGACGACGAGATCGCCCTCAAGATGGCCGAGTTCGCGGGATGCCGCACGTACCGTCCCGATGACATGATCCTCGAGGGCGGCTCCATTACCGTCGACGGCGAGGGCACCCTTGTCGTGACCGACCAGTGTCTGCTGTCCCCGGGCCGCACCTGCTCTGCCGTGATGGCCGACGAGGACGACGAGGACACCATCTGGCCCAAGTACGCCCGCAAGTTCGAGCCCTGGAGCGAGCCGCTGCGCGAGTACATGAACGAGCACCTGAAGAACTATCTGGGCGTCGAGAAGGTCATCTGGGTGAAGGAGGGCATCGACCCCGAGGAGACGAACGGTCACATCGACGACGTCGCGACGTTCATCGCTCCTGGCGTCATGGCATGCATCTGGTCCGACGACCCGGACTACCCGTTCTATCGCCAGTGCCACGAGGCGTATGAGACCCTGTCCAACGCGACGGACGCCAAGGGTCGCAAGCTCAAGGTCTACAAGCTCCCCATGCCCGTGAAGCCGCTGTACATGACGCAGGAGGCCTGCGACTCCATCGACGTGGACGAGGCCGCGGAGCCGCGTGTCCCGGACGAGCCGCTCATCGCGTCCTACATGAACTACCTGGTCACCAACCACGGCGTCATCACCCCGCAGTACGGTGACGAGAACGACGCCCTGGCCGTCGAGACCCTGCAGAAGATCTACGACGAGACCTGGGGTGAGGGCGTCTACAAGGTTGTCGGCGTAAAGTCGGACCAGGTTGTCTACGGTGGTGGCAACATCCACTGCATCACGCAGCAGGAGCCTTCCGCCCAGACCAAGTAGCCCAAGGGCCAGATGGCCCAAAAGCATCCGCAAAAGACGGCGCGGCCGAGAAGGGCGCGCAGGCAGGGCGGGACGTCCCACGTGGGCCGCCTCGCCCTTCTATTGTGAAGTCAGCATCCAACGGAGGCCCCATGGCCAGAAAGAAGCTGCGTCTTAAGGACGTGGTCCTCTCGATAATCTGCGTCGTCTTCACCATCGAGGCGTGTGCGCCCGCCGCCGCGATCGGCAACTCGTCCGTGTTCTGGTGGCTCCTGCTGTTTGTCACGTTTCTGGTGCCGTACGGGCTCATCGTGGCAGAGCTTGGGACCACGTACGCGGAGGGCGCCGGCGTGTACGAGTGGGTGCGCGACTCTATGGGACGCCGTTGGGCCACGCGCGAGGCGTGGTACTACTGGGTGAACTATTTCACGTGGCTTGCGTCCATAGCGGTGCTGTTTCCCACCACCATCGGCGGCATGCTGGGACGCCCTCTTTCCGCGTGGGCATCCGTCGCCATCGAGCTTGCGTTTATCTGGTTCGTGGTGTGGGTCTCCATGCAGGAGGTTGGCGACATATCCTGGATCATGAACCTGGGCGCCGTGGTGAACGTCCTTCTCGCCCTGGGCGTTGGCGGGATGGGCATCTGGTACGGAAGCCGGCACGGGTTCGTGTCGCCCCTCACGCCGCAGTCCATGCTGCCAGACTTTGGCGACCCCACGACGTTCACGTACCTTTCCGTCATCATCTACAACTACATGGGGTGCGAGGTAATTGCGACTTTTGTCGACTCGATGGAAAGCCCGCAGCGCGACATGCCAAAGGCCATAGTCGCGTCTGGCCTTACGATCGTAGCCATCTACCTCTTTGTGTCGCTTGGCATCTCCACCGCGGTGCCGCACGACAAAATCAACCTTGCCTCAGGCGTAGCCGATGCCGTCGCTGCGATGGCAGGCGCGCGTAGCTGGCCTTTTATGCTGGTGTCTTTGGGATTTCTGCTCTCGTGCTTCGCGAACATGATCAGTTGGTCGCACGGCGTGAGCTCCGTGACCAACCGTGCGTCGAAGGAGGGCAACCTTCCTCGTGCCTTTGGCAAGGAGGACGAGAAGGGCCGGCACCTTGGCTCGTGCGTGGTAACGGGAGTATGTACGTCTGCCTTGGTGGTGACGGGGCCGCTGCTGGACTCCCTTGGGATTGGCGTCTTCTATGTGGCGCTGTCGCTCGACATTGTGTTCACGCTTGCGTCGTACGTGCCCATGTTTCCCGCGTTCCTGCGCTTGCGCAAGATCGATCCGGACCGGCCACGTCCGTTTAGGGTGCCTGGTGGCCGGGTGGCAAACGCGCTGTTCTGCTGGGTGCCGGTGGTGGAGCTTGTCGTCTGCATCGTGATATCGCTCGTGCCGTTTGGAGTGGCGCCAGACCAGCTCAAGAAGCTTCCCCTGCTTGCGGCAACCGTTGTCGTCATCCTTTTGGGCGAGGTCGTGCGGCACGTGAGCTACCGCCGCGCGACGGAGCGCGCGATTGAGCTTGGCGTCGAGCTTCCCGCCGCGAAGATGGGACCAGATTACGAGCGGCACCACAACATCCATCCTCGCGCATACCACCTGCACTAGTGTCAAACTCATCTCGCCAAATCGCATAAAACGGGCAACGGACGGCGCATCTGCGGGTATCATAAGACAACATAGCAGTTAGACCATCGGATCCCGCGCCACCTGCGCTTTGGGGCGCGCGGGGGACAGAAGGGGCCCACCGGTCTTGAATCCCGTCATCGTCATACCATCCTACTGGGCGGAAAGCGACGCGCCCGCCAAGATTGGCGAGGTCGGCGTATATGACCACGCGACGCCCGTGACGAAGCCGCTGCCCGAGCTCGAGACCTGCCTCTCGTCGCTCGACACCGTGCGCGGCGTGCTCAGGGTCGTGGTGCTCCTTGTGTGCGACCCCGCATGCGAGAAGAGCGCGCGTGCGAGGGTCGATGGCGTCTGCCGCCAGCACCCCAGGCTGAACCCGCTGGTCATAGGCTCGGCGGAGGCCCAGCTCATACGCGCAGCCATCGATAGGGCCGTGCCGCGGCTCGAGGGCGACCCCGTTTCGCTTCGCGGCTACGGTGCCATCCGCAACATGGGGCTGGCCGTCGCGGCCGTGCTCGACCACGACGTGGTGGTCTTCCTGGACGACGACGAGGTTGCCCTGAACGAGAACTTCCTGATTGACGCCGTGTACGGCATGGGGCTCACCACGCGCCAGGGCCTGAAGATCGCCGCGAAGAGCGGCTGCTACCTCGACGCGCACAACTCCCCGTACGCGTCCATCACGCGCGCGCGGTGGCAGGACCGCTGGCGGTCCAAGCGCCTGGAGTTCAACCAGTGGATGCACCGCGCGCTGGGCGGCACGCGCATCAGCCGCTCCAACTACGTGTGCGGCGGCTGCTTCTGCGTGGGCGCCAGCGTGTTCAGCAAGGTGAGCTTCGACCCCACCATCACGCGCGGCGAGGACCTGGACTACCTGTTCAACCTGCGCATGCACGGCTACGACGTGTGGTTTGACAGCGCGTGGCGCGTGCGCCACCTGCCGCCAAAGATCCCCTCGCACGCGTCCCGCTTCATGCAGGACGTGTACCGGTGGAACTACGAGGTAGAGAAGCTCGCCGTCGCGAACTCCATAAAGGGCATGCGCCAGGTGCGGCCGGAGTCCCTGCGGCCGTATCCCTCGGAGTGGATATCGCCCGGCGTGCGCACCAGGATCGCGCACACGTCGCTGCGCCGCGCCATCGCGGGGCCCGAGCACCTTGACTACCTTAGGATCTGGCTGCACGGCAGGCACGTGGCGCAGCAGTGGGCGCGGCGCGTCGCGAGCAGCTACTTCAGCTTCCAGACGTACTGGCCGCAGGTGATGTCGTCGCTCTGGGGCGACGCGGACCTGGCACGGCAGGTCGTAAAGATGGGGACGCCGGCCGGCATGGGTGGTGAGCAGGAATGACTGGACCTAGCTATGCCCCCCGCGGCCTCGTCATAAACGTTCTTCTCGGCGTGCTGACGGTGGCGCTCATCGCGCTTCTGGTGTGGGGCCTTCTGACCGCGAACCTCGTGGCCGCCGTCCTGGCGGGCGCGGGGCTTGCCGTGGACATCGTGCTCGCCGGCGGCGTGATGCTGCTGGTGCCCGAGGACATGCGCTCGCAGGCGACGGAGCGCATGCTGCGCGTGTCGTCGTCCGTGCTCGCCCACATGAACGGAGGCCTCACGCCGGAGAACTGCAACGCCGTATGCCAGCTGCTGCTTCCGGAGACCACGGCCGCCGCCGTCGCCATGTGCGACGACGAGGTGCTCCTTGCGATCGTGGGCGGCGACGAGTCGAAGCATCGCGTGGGCGAGCCGAACTCGCCCACCACCAGGGATGTCATAACCAGCGGGAGGATGCAGACCTTCTCGTACAGCGAGGAGAACGAGTGGCTGGAGGCGGACGACGACGCCGCGGGCGCCCTGCGCGACAAGGAATATCCCGTGGGCATCGCGGTGCCGCTCATGGTGCGCGAGCACGCGGTGGGCACGCTCGAGCTCTTCTATCGCAACGGGAGCGACGTGGACCGCACGCAGCTCACCATCGCGCGCGGGTTTGGCGAGCTGCTGTCGACCCAGCTTTCCGCGTACGAGCTCGACCGGCAGGCGGAGCTCACGGCGCGCGCGGAAGTCAAGGCGCTGCAGGCCCAGATCAACCCGCACTTCCTCTTCAACACGCTCAACACCATCGCCGCGTTCACGCGCACGGACCCCGCGAAGGCGCGCGACCTGCTGCGCGAGTTCTCGGCGTTCTACCGCCGCACGCTCCAGAGCTCGCAGTCGCTCATTCCCCTTTCCGAGGAGCTTGAGCAGACGCGCCGCTACCTCACGATAGAGAAGGCCCGCTTTGGCGAGGACCGCATCCTGGAGAGCGAGTCCGTGGCGCCGGGATGCGAGAAGGTCATGGTTCCCGGCTTCATCGTGCAGCCGATCGTAGAGAACGCCGTGCGCCACGCCATGCGCGACGAGGGCCCCCTCACGATCGACGTCCAGGTGGTGAAGGACGGCAACGACGTGCTGATTGCCGTCGCGGACGACGGCCTGGGCATGACGGAGGACGTGGCGGAGAGGCTGCTCTCCGGCTCGTCGCAGGATTCCAGCAACAGCTCGCGCGGCACGGGCATCGCGCTTCGCAACGTGTCCGAGCGTCTGCAGCGGTTCTACGGCGGCGACTCCAGCGTGGAGATCATGTCCAAGCTGGGCGAGGGCACGTGCGTCACGCTGCGGCTTGCGGGCGTGGCTCCCAAAGAGACTGACGGTCGGATAGAATAGAAACGTTGGCTTATGCACGGCTTGGCCGTGCTGGTGTTCCAAAGGTTAGGTGATGTGACTTGCTGAACGCACTCATCGTGGACGACGAGGCTCCTGCGCGTTCTGAACTCAGGTACCTCCTTGAGGAGACGGGGCGCGTCGACACCATTCGCGAGGCGCTGAACGCCCGCGAGGCCGTGGAATCCCTCGTCAAGAGCAAGGAGGGTACCGACCAGCGCATCGACGTGATATTTCTGGACATCTCGATGCCGAAGACGTCTGGCATGCAGCTTGCCGAGGCCCTGCACAAGCTGAAGAACCCGCCGGCGGTGGTGTTTGTGACCGCGTACAGCGAGTACGCGCTCGAGGCGTTCAACGTGGACGCCGTCGACTACCTCATGAAGCCGGTGGAGACCGACAGGCTCAACCGCGCCCTCGACAAGGTCGAGGCCATCGTGAAGCCCGCCCCCGCTAGCCATCCCGCGCAGGAGCGCATCCCCGTGGAGAAGGGCGGCCGCAAGGTGCTCGTCCCCGTGGACGAGATTCGCTACATCGAGGCGAAGGACGACTACTCCTGCATCTACACGGACGGCGACCGCTTCCTCTCTACCATCTCGCTCGCGAAGCTCGAGCAGAAGCTCACGCCGCACGGATTCTTCCGCGTGCATCGCGGCTACATCGTGAACCTGGACCACGTCGAGGACGTCGAGGTCATCTCCAGCGGCATTCTGCAGCTGGGCATCAAGGGCGTGGAAGAGAAGAAGATCCCCGTGTCGCGCCGCCGCGTCGTGCCGCTGAAGCGGGCGCTTGGGCTGTAGCGCCCTGCGCACGAAGGAATCCCACGCGAGCAGACGCGGGGCATGCGCGGACACGCGCCCGCGCCCAGCGCGCACGGGCACTCGTTAGAAGAGAAGAGCGGGAATTTATGCGCTTTGACATAGTCTCCGACACACACGGGTACCTATCGGACGAGCTTCTGTCCGAGCTGGAGGGCGCCGACGTGATCGTGCATGCCGGGGACATGTGCTCCGAGTCGGACTTCCACACCCTGAACGGCATCGCCATGACCTACATGTGCAAGGGCAACAACGACTGGGGCTACACCTACGACTCGTACGTCACGAACCTCGTGAGGTTCTTCGCGGCCGGCCTGCGCTGGGAGGTGTGCCACTACCGGGAGCGCCTTGACCTTGCCACCTGCGAGGTCGCCATCTGCGGGCACACCCACCGGCCGTTCGTGGAGCGCGACGCCAAGACCGGTGCGCTCGTCATGAACCCCGGCAGCCCCACGTTCCCGCGCGCAGGCGGGCCCACCATCGGCCGCATCATCGCAGACAACGGCAAGGTGCAGAGCGCGAAGATCGTGCCGCTGCGCGCCCTGGACTGGCAGGAGTCATAGGGGCCGGCAAGGGGTTGGCGTGACGCAGGGGTCCGCGCCCGCGGTGCCGTCAGACACCCGGCCGCCAGACGAGCGGCTCAAGCTTGCAGTTGCCTTTAGACCTCGCGACCGGAGGCGCCGTCCTTCTCGCCCGGCGCGCCCCGAGGGTCTTCGCGCGGCGCAAGGAAGACGGGTGCAAGGAGCTTGGTGTACACGCCAAGCCACGCGATGGACGCGCAGAAACCCGCAAGCACGTCTGAGGCGTAGTGAACGCCCAGGTAGATGCGGCTAAGCCCCACGAGCACGATAACAAGGCCAAAGCCGATGACGCCAAGCCGACGCACGAGGGCGTCCTTCTCGTAGCGCCAGACCATCCAGATGAGCAGCCCGTAGAACGCCATCGCCACCATGGAGTGGCCGGACGGGAAGCTGAAGCCGCTCTCCGCGACCAGGCGGTAGCCCTCGGGGCGCGGGCGCTGGATCAGCGCCTTGAGCAGCAGGTTGAGCAGCGTGGCGAGCACGAGGTTGACCGCGGCGCACAGCCCGGGGCGGCGTCCGGGGGCGAAGACCTCGATCACCAGGAGCATCACCACCAGCACCACGGGGTAGGCGAGGTCCGATATCGACTGCATGATGGGCGTGAGCCACGCCGCGCGCATGTGCATCACGACCAGGTTGTGCGCGGCGGCGTCCATGCGCATGATGTCGTCCGTCTTGATTTCGAACAGAAGCCAGGTAAAGACCAGCACCGCAACGAGCACCAGCATCGCGCGCCGGCTCTGCACCAGCCGCGCGAGCGCGCCTGCCTTGCGCTTGTCTTGCGTCATGGGATGACCTCCGTGGGTGCGGCCGCGCGGATGCCTGCAGGGAGGCCGGCGGCCGACAGATACAAAAAGCGGACGCCGCGCAGACGTCCGCAAAATGCGTATGTGGGGCGGGCCCTACAGGTTTGCCTCGAGCTCCTTTACGAGGTCGGCCTTCGGCATGTTGCCCACCATGGTGTGGACGGGCTTGCCGTCCTTGAACAGGATGAGCGTGGGGATGGACACGATCTGGAACCTCTGGGCCAGGTCGCCCTCCTCGTCCACGTTGCACTTGTAGACGGTCAGGCGGTCGGCCATCTCGTCCCCAACCTGCTCGACGACGGGGCCAAGCGCGCGGCAGGGGCCGCACCAGGAAGCCCAGAAGTCAACCAGGACCGGCTTGTCAGAGCTTGCGAGGACGGAATCGAAGTCCGCGGAGGTGATTGCGTTTGCCATTAACTCTCTCCTTCGAAGGGGCGCGCGCGGGCGCGCAGATTGTCTCTGGAGCGCTTATACCCAATCTACGCAGGATTGCGGCGCTAGAATCGAATCCATAAAAGCCAACGACGACAACACGAGAGGAGCGGCTATGCCGTCAGACAGGGAGGCGCGCCGCGACGCGTACGTGGCGAAGGCCCGCGCGGAGCTCGCGGGGCTCGCGTCTAGGGGCGTGTGCATGTCCGGCAACTCGTTCTCTTCCGTCCTGTTTGTGAAAGGCCAGCTCAACGCAGGCGAGAAGGACGGGCGCCCCCTGCTTTCGGGCGAGGACGGGACGGCGCTCCGCAAGTCGCTCGAGGCGCTGGGCTACGCACCCGAGGACTGGGCGGCCATGTCGTGCTCGCTTGACACCGGCAAGCCGCTGCCTGTGGAAATGCTGCGCCGCGCCGTAGCCGCGCTTGACCCGGCGACGCTCGTCTTGTGCGACGAGGCTGCCGCCGCGGCCGTGCGCGAGGCGTACGCGGACGAGCTCGCGGCGCTTCCGGACTTTGCGGAGGCGATGCTCGCGCCCGGCGTCGTGGCGCTAGTGCTGGGCATGCGTGTGCTGAACCTGGGCGGCTTCGAGGCGGCCCTTGCAGACAAGCAGCAGAAGCAGGTCATGTGGGCGCGCCTGAAGCGCGTGCCGCCGCTTGGCGAGCCCATCTAGCGGCGCGCCGCGGCAAAGGGCCCACGTCCTTCTCGCCCGCGCGCAAGTCTGTTGGCACTTTATGCCCCGTCACGCATCTTTTGGCGAACGGGGTAGAATTAGGGCTGTATGTTGCGGTCGCCGCCCGGGCGACCCGGTCTTGCACATGACTGCAGTCAGACCTAAGGAGCTAGCATGTCAGACGTACCCGCACCCATCGACGCGACGAAGACCCCAGAGTGGAAGGCCCTCCAGGACCACTTCGACAGCCTCCAGTCCAAGGGCATCAGCCTGAAGGATTGGTTCGCCGCTGACCCCCAGCGCGTCCAGAAGCTGTCGTTTGACCTATCCGACCTGCACTTCGACCTGTCGAAGAACCTCGTGACGGACGAGACCGTCAAGCTGCTGGCCGCCCTTGGCAAGGCCGTGGGCCTGGAGGAGCGCCGCACCGCGATGTTCAACGGCGTGCACATCAACACCACCGAGGACCGCGCCGTCCTGCACACGGCGCTGCGCCGTCCCGCTTCCGACGCCGGCAAGCTCATCGTCGACGGCCAGGACTGCGTGAAGGACGTGCACGAGGTGCTGGACCGCATGTACGCGTTCGCGGACAGCGTGCGCTCCGGCGAGTGGAAGGGCGTCACCGGCAAGAAGATCGAGACCGTCGTCTCCATCGGCATCGGCGGCTCCGACCTGGGCCCGGTCATGGTGTACGAGGCGCTCAAGCCGTACGCGGACGCCGGCATCTCCGTGCGCTACGTCTCTAACATCGACCCCAACGACATGGCCGAGAAGGTCAAGGGCCTCGACCCCGAGACCACGCTGGTGGTCATCGTGTCCAAGACGTTCACGACGCTCGAGACAATGACGAACGCGCGCGAGGCTCGCACCTGGCTGCTGGAGGGCCTGAAGGCGCAGGGCGCAATCGACGGCTCCGACGCCTCCGTTGCAGATGCCATCAAGAAGCACTTCGTCGCGGTCTCGACCAACCTGGAGCTCGTTGAGAAGTTCGGCATCGACCCGGCGAACGCCTTCGGCTTCTGGAGCTGGGTCGGCGGCCGCTACTCCGTCGACGCCGCGGTCGGCCTGTCGCTCATCATCGCGTTTGGCCCGCAGATGTTCAAGGACTTCCTGGCCGGCTTCCACGACCTCGACACCTACTTCTGCGAGACCCCGCTCGAGCAGAACGTCGTCGCGCTCATGGGCCTCATCAACGTCTGGTACGTCAACTTCTTCAAGGCCGCAAGCCACGCCGTGCTGCCGTACAACCAGTACCTGCACCGCTTCCCGGCGTACCTGCAGCAGCTGACCATGGAATCCAACGGCAAGTCCACGCGCTGGGACGGCACCCCCGTCACGTCCGACACCGGCGAGATCTTCTGGGGCGAGGCCGGCACCAACGGCCAGCACGCGTTCTACCAGCTCATTCACCAGGGCACGCGCATGATTCCGGCCGATTTCATCGCGTTCGCCAACACCCCCAACCCCACGAAGGACGGCGACCAGGACGTGCACGAGCTCTTCCTGGGCAACTTCCTTGCGCAGACGAAGGCCCTCGCCTTTGGCAAGACCGCGGACGAGGTCCGCGCGGAGGGCACTGCGGAGTGGATGGTCCCGGCGCGCGTCTTCACCGGCAACCGCCCGACCACGTCGATCTTTGGCGACACGCTGAACGCGCACGCCCTGGGCGAGCTCATCGCGCTGTACGAGCACATCACGTTTGTCGAGGGCACGGTCTGGGGCCTGGACTCCTACGACCAGTGGGGCGTCGAGCTGGGCAAGCAGCTTGCGAAGCAGATCACGCCCGCGTTCCACGACGACGAGGCGCTCGCCGCCCAGGACGCCTCTACGAAGGCGCTCATCGCGTACTACCGCGCGCACCGCAGGTAGGCGCAAGGCGGCCGCAAGGCAACTGCAAGGTTGCCGCGCGCGGCGACGACCGAAGCTAGAGCACGCAAGGCCTCCGGAGCTGGCATCTGCCTTTGGCCCCGGAGGCCTTTCCCTTCTCGCCCCGCGGGCGAGAAGGACGTGAGAACATGGTTGCGACCCGCCTTTCGGGCGCCTTGCGCGGAAATTTGCCCGAGCGCCACGCGCGGACGCCTCGCGGAAGACTTTGGAGGCATCATGGCAGAGTATCGAACCGTCACGACCGCGACGGACAGGGGCGCATACGTGAGCAGGCTTGTGCTTGACCTGCCGTACGACGTTGCGGATGCCGGCGACCTTGCAGATGCCTTTGCCGTGCGCGCGGATGGGGAGGACGTAGCCGTGCTTCGCGCATGGGCGTGCGACGAGATGGGCGCGCGTCGTCCCGGCGGCAGCCACGTGGTGCTCGAGCTTCCGGAGGTGAGGGCCACCCAGCGCATCGGTGGCGGGGTCATGGGCTCGAGGGAGCTCATGCCCGTGTTTCACGTGGCACAGCGTCGCGCGCTTGCGGCGAAAAATCCTTCTGCGGGTGCGCTCGGGGGCCTCGTGTTTGATGAGTCTGCGGGTGACACCTGTCCCGACCTGCTGGGATGGGACCTCACGGGCGAAGGAACTTCGATGGGTACCACATGCGCCTCTCGCTCTTTACGCCGGAGTGCGCGCGGGGTAATCGCTCGCCGCGGCCACGGTCCGTGCCGCTGCTGCTGTGGCTGCATGGCGCGGGCGAGCCGCGCGTGCCGTTTCTGACGGTCATGGCAAACAGGGTGACGGCGCTTGGGCAACCGGACATCCAGGCAAAGCTCGGCGGTGCGGCGTACGTGCTGGTGCCGTCTTCCCCCACGTATTGGATGGACTCTGGATCCGGCCGGATGGATGACGACAACCAGAGTCGCTACGTGCGCGCGCTTGGCGACATGGTGCGTCGCGCCGTCGCGGCGCTGCCGGCCGTTGACCCGTCGCGCGTGTACGTGGGCGGGCTCTCCAACGGCGGGTTCATGACGTGCCGCCTGCTGGCAGACTACCCAGACCTGTTTGCCGCCGGCATCGCCGTGTGTCCGGCGTGGAACGACGACCTTGCGACGGAGGCCGAGGTCGCGGCCATCGCTCGCACACCGCTCTGGTTGGTGCAGTCCGCGGACGACGACATCGTCGACCCGCGTCGCACCTCGATCCCCACGTACCGCCACCTGCGCCGCCTTGGCGCGGACGTCCACCTTACCCTGTTTGACCACGTGGACGACCTGACGGGCCGCTACCATGACGCATCGGGCGCGCCGCTTCGCTACCGTGGCCACTTCTGCTGGGTCGAGGTGTACCACGACTTCGTGGACGTCGACGCGGACGGGTCGCCCGTGACGGTGGGCGGCCGCCCGGTGAGCCTGTGGGAGTGGGTCGGTCTGCAGCGCAGGTAAAGACTGGTGCAAGATCGCGCCTGCGCCTGCGCCTGCGCCTGCGCGCGGCGCGTACAAGCGAAGCGGGCGGCCGTTGGCAAAAGCCACGTGCCGCCCGCCTTCTTGCGGTTGTCTTCCACAGGGCTTGCGGCTGCCTGCGCAGTCGCCGCCACGACCGTCGCGCTACTCCGTCACGAGGCCCTGGTACTCGGGGTGCTTCTTGAACCACGCTTGCGCATAGCTGCAGGAAAGCCTGGCCTTCTTGCCCGTCGCCTTGATGTGCTCCGCCGCGCGGCCCATCAAGAGTCCCGCGGTCCCCATGCCGCGCTCCGTTGGGGCAACGTACGTCTTGTTGATGTCCACGACGCCGTCCCCCGCGTCGGGAAAGAGGACTGCGCCCTTGACCTCGTTGTCGTCGCCAAGGAACTTGACGCTGTTGTCGTCGACCTGAAAGATCATGTTGAGCCTCCTTAGGGTGCCAAGCGGGGGCCGCGTGGCAAAATCGCCATGCGGCCCCCGCGAAAACTGCGTATGTTTTTATGTATACCCGTAAAGGCAGATGCTAGACATGCCGTCTTCGCGGGCGGTTGCGTCGCGCCGTCAGCAGTTGCCCACCAGCACGCAGTCAAGCTCTTCTCGCGCAACGTCAGCCAGGTGATAGACAAGCTCCACGTCCGTCGGCCGTGCGTCAGACATGTGCCAGCGCGGGAAGAACCGCGTCACGTGCAGCACCACCGTGCGGTCGACGGAGGCAAGCCACCGCGAGAGCCTCTGCATGTGATCGTCCGTGTCGTTCATGCCGGGCACGACGAGCATGGTCACCTCCAGGTGGCAGCCGCCCTCCGCGGCCAGCGCCTCTATGGTGTGCCGCACGGCGTCCAGCGCCCCGGCAGGCGCGCCGCACGCGTGGTAGAACGCGGGTGAGAAGGACTTGAGGTCTATGTTGGCGGCGTCCACCAGGGGCGCAAGGGTTGCAATTACCTGCGGCGTGGCGCACCCGTTCGAGACGAGCACGTTCGCGAGGCCCGCCTCGTGCGCAAGCTCGCCGCAGTCGCGCACGTACTCCCAGCCAACGAGCGGCTCGTTGTACGTGTAGGCGATCCCCGCCATCTGTCTGCCGGCCACCTCCTCGCGGCGCCGCACGTCAAGCGCCATGCGCACCAGCTCCCGCGGCGATACCTCGCGCCACGGCACGTCGCCCTCGCCGGATTGCGATATCTGCCAGTTCTGGCAGAACGGGCACCGCAGGTTGCACCCGTAGCTCCCAACGGAAAGAACGGTCGAACCTTGCATCCACCTTGCGATGGGCTTCTTCTGTATGGGGTCGAGCGCAATGGACGTGAGCCTGCCGTAGTTCTCTGGCAGGACCCTGCCGTCTCGGCAGCGCCGCGCGCGGCACCGGCCAACCGCGCCTTCCGCAAGCCTGCAGCGCCGTGGGCACGCGTCGCACGTCGCGCCTGACGTTGCGCCTGACGCAGCGCCCGACGCTGCGCGCGTCATGTGTGCCTCACCACCTCGAAGCGGTCCAGGTGCCAGTCGTCGCGCGAGAGGTCTATCCCGCCCTTGCGCGCCGCAATGCGCACCTGCTGCTCCACGCTGTCCACGCCGTCAAGATCGGGCAGGAGCAGACCGCGCCGGCCGTCGTCCGTGCTCACGATCACGCCGTAGCGGTGCACGTCCAGCTCCTGCGGCCCCGCTATGCGCTCCGGGGGCGTCAGCACGTCCACGTCGTACACCAGCTCGTCCAGCTCGCCCTTGCGCACGGGCGAGAAGCGCGGGTCATGCGCCCCGGCAGAGACGGCGTTGCCCAGGATCTCTGCCCACAGGGTGTCGCGCGTGGGCATGATGGTCCCGATGCAGCCGCGCAGCTCGCCGTCCTTCTTGAGCGAGACGAAGCAGCCGGCGGGGCTGTCGTCCGCCGCCTTGCGCAGCTGTGCCAGCAACCCGTCTGGCACGTCGGCCGCGCGCAGGCGCTCGCCCGTGCGAACGAATGTCTCGAGCGACAGCCGCGCCAGCCTCACAAGCGGGTCCTCCGCCTCCTTGCGGCGACGCATCTCCTCGCGGTGGGCGCCCTCGTACGCGGAAAGAAAGTCGCGAGCCGGGTCCGCGCGTTCTTCTCCCGTGGGAACGAACGCCGCCACGCCGTATCCAACGCCAAAAGGCCCCTGGTAGGAAAGGAGCTCTGAGCGCACGTCCGTCTGGTCCAGCGCGCCGGCCATGATCTGGAAGCTGCGCAGGCCGCACTCTGCCGCGCGCTCCGCAAACCCGCGGTCGATCATCAAAAGGTCAAGAAAATCCGCGGTCGAGAAGTCGTTGCAAACGCGTCGGTCGAACTTGGGCCCCTCCGCCGCAAACCCGTACGGGCCCTCTGGCGCAAGCTTGTGCGAAAGGTCGCCGGACGCCACGTACACGCAGCGCCGCCCCAGCACGCTGGCCACGCGCTGCACCAGCGTGCCCATGCGGTAGTGGTCCGCGGGCGAAAGGCCGGAAATGCCCATGCGCACCACCTTGTAGCTCGGCTCGCGCCCGGCCTTGCGGTAGGCTTCCTGTATAAAGTGCAGCGGGATCATGGTCGCGTGGTCAAGCGCGGAATCGCGCTCGCCCTCGCAGCCGGCGGCAAGCCCGTCCGCGTCCGCCGCCGCGGCGAGCGCCGTCACGAACTCAGTGTCGTAGCGCGCCGCGTAGCGGGCCTCCCTTGCGCCAAACTGCCCAAAGTTCCCCTCCGCGGACGCGCCGGGCGATACGTGGATGTAGTCGCGGTACATGACGGAGTGCGGGGACGATATCACGATCGTCTGCGGGTCGAGCTCCGCGATGCGCGCGCCTACCTCCCGATACGCGTCGATCGTCTTCTGAATCTCTTTCTCGCGGCCCCTGCCTACGGCCGGGATGATCAGGGGCGGGTGCGGAACCGCGAACGCCGCTACGATTGCCATGGGTCCTTCCTCCCCGGCATGCGCAGGCGGGCGCACGATGCGACATCCGCACCGCGCGCCCGCCCGTGACGCCGTTATGTTGCCGCTGGTTACAGGGTTGATACCCATACTGCGGCGCGTCTAGCGCGCCGGACACCCAGCTTGCGGCTATCTTGCACCTATCTTGCGGCTTTCTCCAGGAACTGCTCGAGCTCGCGCAGGCGGCTCACGCTCATCTGGCTGGCCGGGAAGTACGCCACACGCGCCTTGCCAAACATGGCCAGGCAGCCGTGCTCGTCGTGGCGCACGCGGCGCAGCTCGCGCAGCGGCAGGCGCAGCACCTCTGCACCGGGGCCCTCCACGATGACCTCTTCCGCGGTCACGACGTTGTGGCGGTTGAGGTCCTCCTTGGAATCGCCCAGGTTTGTGCCCATGAGAGCCCACATGGTGACGGACTTCCAGTTGCCTGACGCCGTGGCGCCAGACACCGACAGCACAAGCGCGATCAGGAAGATCGCCAGGTTGAATCCCAGCACGAAGTTCGTCACCAGCATCACGATGCCAACGACCAAAAGCACGAGGCACAGGTCGCGCGTGCGACCCCCGCCATAAAGCGCGGCCGCGTTGTCCGCGCTCTTCTCGTCCAGAAAGTACGTTACCGAGAAGAGCACGTCTCCGTACTTTTCGGCATCCTGCTCGGCTACGGTGAGGTTTTGCTCCTGGCGCTGCTTTGCGCTTATGTGCGCCGCCTGCTTGGAGCGGTTCTTGCTCTTTTTTGACATGTGGTCTCCCTGTACGTGGTTTAACCCCACGATGGTAGCGCAAAGGCAACGGGTAGCGAAAGGTCCGCCCCGAAGGACGGACCCGTGACGTGACCTTGCGGACGGCTTGCAGCTGCCTTGCGGCGCTACTCTGCCAGGAGCGGCTCCATCTTGAACGTGATGCAGTTGACGTAGCCGCGGTTGGTGAGGCGCAGGAACGGCACGCAGGCAAGCGACATGACGCCCATGGTCATGAACGGCGACGGCAGCGTGCAGCCCATGGTGGACCATGCCTGCTCGATGCGGTCGACCTCGGAGGCGACCACCTCGACGGGCTTGTCGCTCATGAGGCCGCAGACGGGCAGCTCGACCAGGGCGAGGACCTTGCCGTCCATGACGGCGACCTCTCCGCCGCCGCACTCCGCGAGCGTCTTCGCCGCAAGCGCCATGTCCGCGTCGTTGTCGCCCATGACGAGGAGGTTGTGGGCGTCGTGGCTCACGGTCTGGGCGAGCGCGCCGTGGATGCCGAAGCCGTTGATGAAGCCGAAGGCGTGAGTGCCCTTCTCGCCGTGGTGTCTGTCGAACACGCAGGCCTTCAGCACGTCGTGCTCCGGGTCTGCCTGGAGCGAGCCGTCGCGCACGGGCACCTGGACGAAAAGCTCGCGCGTGAGGGTGTCGCCCGCATTGACTCCGAGCGCGCGGACCTTGCACGTGTCTTCCTGCGTGTCGACCGGGATGCGGAACGTCTGCGGCGTGATGTCGATGCCGAGGTCCATGGTGTTGGTCATGAAGTCAGGCCACTGGAACGGCTCGACCTCGAACAGGGCCTTGCCGTCGCGCGCGACGAGCTCGCCGTCGATGTAGACCTGCGCGGCGCGGAAGTCCGTGAGGTCCTCGAACAGCGCGATGTCCGCGCACTTGCCCGGCGTGATGGAGCCCATGTCCAGCCCGACGCCGAAGTACGTGGCCGCGTTGATGGTGCACATCTGGATGGCGACGACGGGGTCGAGCCCGAGCCTGACGGCCTCGCGCAGGACGCGGTCCATGTGGCCGTCCGCAACGATGGTGTGCGGGTGGGAGTCGTCCGTGCACAGCATGCAGTGGCTGGTGTCCACGCCGCTCTGGATGAGCTGCGGCAGGTAGCCCGGCAGGTTGAGCCAGGCGGAGCCCTGGCGCAGCTGCACGTACATGCCCATGCGGAGCTTTGCGAGGACGTCCTGGAACGTGCTGGACTCGTGGCAGCTCGTGACGCCGGCGGCGATGTAGGCGTTCAGGCCGCGGTCGTCGTCCGTCGTGACGTAGTGGCCGGTCACGGGCTTGTCGGCCTTGAGGGTCTCTTGCACCTCGCCGAGTGCGTTCTTCTCGCCCGAAAGGATGCCGGGGAAGTTCATCATCTCGCCGAGGCCACAGGTCTCGGGCCACGTCATGGTGTCCGCGACCTGCGCGGCGTCGATGCTGGAGCCCGTGTCCTCGACGCCGAGGACCGCCGGCACGCACGACGGCGTGGTGAGCATGATCTTGAGCGGCGTGCGGGCGGCGTCCTGCCACATGGTCTTCACGCCCTCGAGACCGCGGACGTTTGCGACCTCGTGCGGGTCCGCGTAGATGCCGACGGTGCCGTGTGGCACCACGCCGCGCGCGTACTCGGACGGGCCGACCATGGAGGACTCGATGTGGATGTGGGTGTCAAGAAGGCCGGGCGCGGCGTAGAGGCCGTGGGCGTCCACGACGGTTGTGTTGGGACCGATGCAGTGCTCGGCCGTGTGGCCGTCGAATCCGATGTAGGCGACGCGGCCGCAGCTGATGGCGATGTCCGCGTTGTCCAGGATCTCGCGCGTGGTGACGCTGACGAGCTTTGCGTGGCGGATGACCGTGTCCGCGGCCTCCTGCCCCTGCGCCACGCGAACGAGCTTACCGTTGCATTCCCAGAGGGGAACCTTGCAGAAGTGATTGATCATGCGCGCCTCCCGTGACGACGCCGTGGCCGTTCGCTCTGCCCGCGGCGATATTTGGTTGCACCTAGGGTAGCGTATCGGCGCCGCGGGTTTGTGGCTTGTACCACGAATCAAACTCGAATAGTTGACTGGTTATCGCTTGAGTAGAAGGCGGCTCACGTAGCTTGTCTGTTACCTATCAGTCGCTTGATGCGAAACGAACTAACGAGGCAGAGAGCGGAGTCCGTTGTAAACACTCAAGGATTCCGAAAGAAGAGTCTCTGTCACAGAACTAGAATATAAAAAGCATCTAAAGCACACTAAATGTAAAAATTGCCAAAGGAAGAACTTGTTGAGGGGGAGGAGGCACAGTGGAAACGGCTATTGGACCGCGAGAGCGGCTGAGCAGCGCCGCCAAGCGTGTCGACGAAGCGAAAGAGTCGTATGAGAAGAGGGTGAAAGAAGCCCTCGCCGCAGTCGACGCCGCAAATGATAGATACGAGCGGCGTGTAGAGCTGTGTAGAAGGGGTGTTGAAGACGCTAGCGCACCCTATGACGGACAAGTTATGACCGTTGGGCCAATCGTACTTTATGGCAACAGAGTTGAATACAATGGCGAGACCCTGCAGCTCGATAACTCTCTCGACATAAGTGTCTCAACTAGTGGAAATGTGTATTCTGATACGAAGGTTTCCGGTGGCGGGCCAAGCATAGGAGGTGCGATTGTCGGTGGCGTGCTTGCCGGAGAAGCAGGGGCGATTGTCGGCGGAACGAAGAAGGTGACCACATCTACGGAGACGCATGATGAGCGAGCGCTTTACGTTAGCTTCGTGTCCGACGAAGGCAGCATGGTCGCTTCCGTCGACCCCGAGCTAGAACACGAGGCGAGAAATCTGGCAGCCAAGGCGAAGTACTTGACGCGAACTCTTGAGAAGAGGAAGAGCCTAGTTCAAGAGGCCGTAGATAAAGCTAAGGAGCAGCTCGACGAAGTGATTCGAGATACCGAGGAAGCCAATTCCTTTAAGGAAAAGTACGAAGAAATAAAAACTGACACAAGCGAAGTCGACAAGGCGCAAGCGGAATACGAGTCAATCAAGCAAAGCATAGACCCGTCCGAAATCAGGGCAGAAGAGCGAGCCGTGGCAAAGAAGCGCCTATCAAGAGCGATGCAGGTGGTAAAGATAGTTTTGGCACTCTTCCTGATTCCTCTTGGACTTGAATTCTGGCTTGAGCCTCCCCAATCTGCAGTGGGCGGAACCGTGAGCTTACTTATAGCTGACGTACTTGTTGTATCAACTGTTCATCACCACAAAATTCAAAAAACGATGCAATAGAGGGGCGCTATAAGCACTCGTGTAGAATGGGGGGATTGTGAGCGAAGCGAAGAAAGAAGAGAGCGAGCTGGAAACGTCTGACAGCTCACCAGAGGCGGAGGCTGGCAAGGCCAAAGATTCCTCGGAAGCCGAGTCCACCACAGATGAAAAAAATGACAGTGAGAATTCTTGTACTTCGGAGGAGAAACACGAGAGGCAGCCGAAGAAGACAGGGCTATGGAGCTATCGCGAAGTGAGGGTAGGGGCGTATTTTGCGGCAGCGATAGTGGTGCTGGGAATCCTCTTCGGAACGCACGTGTTGTGCGCACACGAGTGGAAAGAAGCAACGTGCACTGCGCCGAAGACCTGTCTGATTTGCGGGAGAACACAAGGGAAAAAACTCGGGCATAAATGGCTTGCGGCTACGTGCACCTTGCCAGAAGTCTGTGAACGTTGTGGCAAAGAGGAAGGCAAGCCACTTGGCCACGCTTGGAAAAAGGCGACGTGTACTGAACCGGAAACATGTAGCCGTTGTCTTGTAACCAGAGGGTCTGCCCTAGGACACGATATTACTGACTGGAAGGTCACGAAAGAAGCGACGTGCACTGAAACCGGCGTGCGAGAAGGTGTGTGCAAGCGCTGCGGGGAGACCATCAAGCAAGAAACTCAGAAGAAGGAGCATACGCCAGGAGACTGGGAGATTCAGAAGGACTACACCATATCTAGCGACGGTTACGTTACGCCTGGAGTAAAGGTCCAGAAATGCAAGGTTTGCGGACAGGTGCTCAACCAACAGGAGTACACGGTCGAACTTACTGTCTCTCAGAGTAATGCCTTGGCAAGGGCCGCTAGTTACCTGGACTATACTTCGTTCTCCTACAAGAGCCTCATCGATCAGCTGGAATTTGAGGGGTTCTCTTCAGAGGATGCTACCTTTGCGGCAGACCACTGTGGAGCTGACTGGATGGTCCAGGCAGAGAAGAAGGCTAGACAGTACATGGACTACTCGTCCTTCTCGAGAGCGAGTCTGATCGGGCAGCTTGAGTTTGAGGGCTTCACGGCCGAGCAGGCAGCGCATGGAGCGGATTCGGTCGGGCTGTAGATTCTGATGCTTCCGGAAGACAGACAGCGTTAATTTGTGCCCGGGCTGGTGGGTGGTTTTCCATCGGCCCGGGCGCACTGGCGACGTGGGCTTTTGGTGTTATCGTCCGGGCGATACCACGTGCGCCGCGCCGGGCAGGTAGAGTATCAGTCCGTGAGTGTGCTCGATGGGTTCGGGCGACGTACTGTTCCGAACCTGGTCAGGACCGGAAGGTAGCAGCCATAAGGAGCCTCGGGCGGGCGCCCGTTCCCATCGAGCACACTTTGACCTGCGCCCCAAACCGCGAACGCGGCAAGGGGTGTTGTTGTAAGCAGAGACTGCGGACCCGCCTGTCGCGAGCCCTGGCACGCGTTGGCGCCGCCAAAGGTAAGGATTTTCTCGCATGGGATTCGTGAACTTCATCGTCGAGCTGCTGAAGGACCCCCGCACGGCCATAGCCAGCGCCATCGCCGCCGGACCGGTTGTGGCGTACGGCTTTGTGTTTCTCATCATCTTCATCGAGACGGGCGTCGTGTTCTTCCCGTTTCTTCCGGGTGACTCGCTGCTGTTTGCGTCGGGGTTCTTCGCGCACAACGGCGGCTTCAACATTTTTATGCTGCTTGGCGTCGCGTGGGCCGCGGCCATCCTGGGCGACCAGTGCAACTTCATGATCGGCCACTTCTTTGGGCAGAGAATCGTGGCGTCAGGCAAGGTAAAGGCCATGACCCCGGAGCGCGTGAAGAAGACGGAGGACTTCCTGGACAAGTGGGGCCACCTCGCGGTCTTCCTGGGCAGGTTCTTCCCGTTCATCCGCACGTTCGTCCCGTTCCTGAGCGGCATGGGCGGCATGCACTGGCGCAACTTCGTGATCTTCAACGTCCTGGGCGGCATCACGTGGTCCACGCTCTTTACGCTGCTGGGCTACTTCTTTGGCGGCATCCCCGCGGTGCAGAAGCACTTTGAGCTGGTCATCGTGGGCATCATTCTCGTTTCTGTCATCCCGGCCGTCGTGGGTGCGCTCAAGGCGAAGTTTGGCAAGAAGGCGGAGGAGGCGGCCGAGTAGGCTGCCGCGCGGCAAGGGGGGCTGCCTTCGAAGGCGTCCGTTAAGATAGATAGGTGCAAGCCTGGGGCGTCTGCCTTCCGACGGAGGCGGGCGCCCCTTTGCGTGGGACGGAGGATGCATGAGCGATGACACGACGACCGCGGGCATGGCCGCGGCGGAGCGCGAGCGCAGGCTCGAGCGCTACGAGGCGTTTGCGGCGGGCGTGCGGGAGGACTACAGCAACGCCGTGCGCCAGATGGACGACCTGCGCGCGCAGGGTCGCGTGAAGACGGCGACGTACCGGCAGCTCTTTGCGTACAAGTCGACGCTGGGCGAAATCCTGGACCGCCTGGAGGAGTGTGGTCTGTAGAGGCGCCAGAGAGAAGGACGACCGAGGGGACGTTTCCCAGCTTGGGCGACGTCCCCTTGTGCATGGAGACAGGCGTCATGGATTCGAGAGGTCTAAACCTTAGGCTGAAGCACTTAGATATCGTTAGCGTATAAGACTCAAAAAATCTGAGAAACCATGTTTAAGTTACTGGTAGGTGGTTACATATACCAGTGAACCCAAGGAAGCCCAAAGGAAGGGCGTCCAGCCAATAGAAGGAGTGGTAACAATGGCAGGTATGGTTCCCTATAGCGACTACGAGAAGGCACTTCGCAGGGTTTGGCCGTTCGCAGCGATTGACGACTTCTTCGCACCGCTGGCTGTGTCGGACGCAGACGCGTTCAACATGGACGTCGAGGACGCGGGCGACAAGTACGTGATCACGGCTGAGCTGCCGGGCGTCAAGAAGGACCAGGTCGACATTGAGCTCAACGAGGGTCGTCTGAGCATTAGCGTCGACAAGAAGGAGTCCGACGAGCAGAAGGACAAGAACTACCTGCAGAAGGAGACCTCGGAGTGGCAGGCAACCCGTGGCGTGTACCTGAAGGACGCGGCCAACGAGGGCATCTCTGCAAAGATGGACGGCGGCGTTCTGACGGTCGACGTCCCGAAGCAGGAGGAGAAGAAGGCAAACGTCACGAAGGTCACCATCGAGTAGCCGGACGGCGGAAGGCTTTCTGACCTGCGGGGTTTCAGGCAACCGTTAGGTAGCAAGCGTTAGATGCCAGGCGGAAGGCGGTGCCCGATGCCTGACGGCCGAGAGCTGAAAGGGGGTCGAGGCGAATGAGAGAGGGAATGGCTTTCCCGCGCACGCGAGGTTTCGTGCGGCCGCAAGAGTGTCGCGGACTCATGTGGCGTCGATTCCCGGGGACTCACGGCGCCGTGAGACTCTAGGAAGGCGCGGAAACGGCGGGAGTGCCTCGCCATCCACGACGCGGAACACGCACTCGCGCATGCGCACAACCGAATATGACTTGCTCTGGACGGGGCGGTGCCGAGAGGTACCGCCCCGTTCTTCTCGCCCGCGCGAAAGCCCCACGGGGCCGTCCTGCGCAACCGTCTGCGTGAGCGATGGTCGCGGCGCGCGGCGATGCGTTGGATAATGCGCATGTCGAAGCATTGGCCGCGCGCGGATGGACGCGCGCGGGGGAGGGGGAACATGAAGTCTTACACGCTGGACGACCTTGCGAGGCTCGTTGACCACACCAACCTGCACCCCGACGCGACGCGCGAGGACATGGAGCGCCTGTGCGACGAGGCGCGGCGCTACCACTTCAAGATGGTCGCGATCAACTCGGTGCAGTCGGCGCTGTGCTCGCGCCTTCTGGCGGGGACCGACATCGACACCGGTGCCGCTATCGGGTTTCCGCTGGGACAGACGAGCGTCGCGTGCAAGGTGTTCGAGACGAAAGACGCCCTGGCCGCCGGCGCGAACGAGATCGACTACGTGGTGAACCTGACGGAGGTCAAGGCCGGCAACTGGGAGTACGTTGAGGACGAGATGCGGCAGATCGTGGACGTGTGCCGTGAGGCCGGCGTTCCGAGCAAGGTGATCTTCGAGAACTGCCTGCTGACCGACGACGAGAAGGTGTCGCTGTGCGAGGTGGCCAACCGCGTGCTGCCCACGTTCGTGAAGACGTCGACCGGCTTCAGCACCGGCGGGGCGACCGTGGAGGACGTGCGGCTGATGCGCGCGCACGTGGATCCGCGCGTGAAGGTGAAGGCTGCGGGTGGCATTCGCACGGCCGACGCGTTTTTGGACATGGTGCGCGCGGGTGCCGAGCGCATTGGCTGCAGCGCGGGCGTGCCGATCATGGACGAGCTGCGGCGCCGCTTCGAGGAGCGAGGCGTGAGCAGCATCGAGCTGTAGGCGGGACGTGCGACGCAACCGCTAAGGACGAACGTAGAACACTCAAAGTAAGGTTGACGTTCGCGTCGCGTTTCCGCAGGTCGCTGAATTGTGTCGAAAATATGTTCTACGTTCGTGTGCGGTGGGCCGTGTCCGGGTGATGCGGCCCATCGCTTTCGTGCCCGTACTAGCGACGTTCGAGCTCGCTGCGGGCCATGTCGCCTCGACGGCCAGGCAGGAGCGATCACAGCAACAGCTGCCTGGTACGTGCGAGGTCCTGGTGGGCGAGAGCATCGCGTTGGGCGAGGAGGTTTCGAGCTCCCTCGGCCTCGATTCTGTCCATCGCCCATCTTGCCAGCGCGTCCATACCGCCTGGCTCGTACAGATCTTCGGACGTAACGGAAATAACCTGCAGGCCAGCGGCCATAAGCTCGCGGTCTCTGCGGCGGTCATCGACGAACTTGTGTCTCGCATCGCGTGTTGCCCTGTCAAGCTCACGCTCTCTGGCGCGGCTGCCTGGGTTCAGCCCAAGGTTAAGGCCGGCGTGGGCAATGGTATCGATAGGAAGGTGATCGCTGCTGTCGTAGTTGAAGCCAACGTGCGTTCCTGCAAAGAGAATGTCGGGAACGCGAGAGGTGCGCGCTCCGACAAAGGTGGAGCCCCCAGCGAATCGCTTGTTGAGGACCAGGGGTCCGAGGCCATAGCCCTGACTTGTGACGGGTATCGAGAGCACGGTCGCCACAGAGGTTTCCATCGGAGACCAGGAGTTATCAGTAATGAGAGGTGCGAGGCTTCTTGCCTGTTGCATTCCCCAGATGTGAGCCTGCGGGTAGGAGGCGAGAAAGGCACGTATCTCTTCCTCGCTAGTTGCGGGAGTGATGCCGAACGTCGAAGCACCGCGATTGGGCTCGTGGGCGTCCAAGGTGTAGGTTCCGCAAAGCTCGAGCGCGAGCGCGAGGTGCTCAACGGGGGAAAGAAGAGACCCCATTTGTGCAAAGAGCATCTCTGGTCGGGGTATCCAGATTTCGTCATCGACTCGGATGAACGAGTTCTGCGGCAATAGCCAGTCCCTGAGCGTACTGGCATGCAGCAGCTTTGTGCGCGGTGCTTTGCAGAAGCGGCTAACGATAACCTCGACTGGCTCCCCTGGACTCGGCGGTTCGCTCAGAAGGAGCGCGTCGCAATCGATGGCTTGTGCGGACCAGCGCTTCGCGGGCGAGGGGTCAGGAGCCTGGAGCTCGCCGTGGGGAAGGCCGTGCAGGTCTACGCGCTGAGCCCTAAGGGCGCGCGTGATGCGCAGGGCATCCGAAAGTCCGACCGTGAGTCTCATGTTGAAGACCTCCCGTGCGCGACCGCGGCTTTGTCATCGCTAACTCGTTCTTTCGACCGCGCGACGCGCTCGCGCGGACAAGCGACGAACTAAGATGAGCTACCGTATGTAGTAGTGAGGGCGAATTATAACAAATATCGACGTTCGACTAGTCGTTCATAGCAAGCGATATTACGTGATAAACGAGCAAAATTTACTCAACTGGGCAAACTTCATAGATGCATAAAGATAGATGAAAGATAAGCACTGTGGACGTAGTGATCTGCGGTAAGAGCACCGCCGCGCGCGGCGAGGGGATGCAGCAAGCGATCCACGCGGCCCGCAGTGGCAAGGCATCCCGCGCCGCGACCGCGATGCGTCGCAAGCCCCCCGGCCGCTATACTTATGCCCCAGACAACAAGGCCCGCGACGCGGTGCCTCGGCGGCATAGCCGGGGCGTGGCGTCGCGACGCGCGGGAGGCGCAATGGAATCTCTGTACAGGAAGTATCGTCCGCAGACGTTTGACCAGGTAGTTGGCCAGCAGCATGTGGTTTCGACGCTTGAGAACGCCGTGCTGGAGGGCCGCACGAGCCACGCGTACCTGTTCTGCGGGCCGCGTGGTACGGGCAAGACGACCATGGCGCGCATCCTGGCAAAGGCCCTGATGTGCGAGCAGGGGCCGGGGCATCTGCCGGACGGGACGTGCGAGCAGTGCAAGCTGATCGCGGCGGGCGAGCACCCGGACGTGTACGAGCTGGACGCCGCGTCCAGGACCGGCGTGGACAACGTTCGCGAAGAGATCATCAATCGCGTCAACTATGCCCCCGTGCGCGGCAATTACAAGTTCTATATCATCGACGAGGTCCACATGCTCACGACGGCGGCGTTCAACGCGCTGCTGAAGACGCTTGAGGAGCCTCCTGAGCACGTGGTTTTCGTACTGTGCACAACGGACCCGCAGAAGATTCCCGAGACCATCCTCTCGCGCGTGCAGCGCTTCGACTTCCGCGCCATTGGCGCGCCGGACATCGAGGCCCACCTCGAGGACGTCTGCCGCCAAGAGGGCTTCGAGTACGACAAGGCCGCGCTCGAGCTGGTGGTGCGCCACGCGCGCGGCGGCATGCGCGATGCGCTGAGCACGCTGGAGAAGCTCTCCGTATTTGGTGACGGCAAGGTGTCGCTGGAGTCCGCCCAGGACCTGTTGGGCGAGGTCAGCGGCTCCATGCTGGTGAGCGTCGCCTGCGCCATGGCGGAGCGCAACGTGCCCACGCTGTTCTCGGCGGTGGGCGACCTCGTGAGCCAGGGCCGCGACCTGCTGGAGTTCACCCGCGAGCTCGCGGGTCACCTGCGCGACGTGTACGTGGTCGCCGCGGTGGGAGTGAAGCCCGGCGTGGTGGAAGCTAACGAGGAGGAGCTTCAGAACCTGCGCGACGAGGCGCTGGCGTTTGGCTCCGTGGACAGGATCTCGCGCGCGATGGTGGTGCTGGGCGATGCCGCGAAGGAGATGCGCACCGCGACGGACCAGCGCCTGGTGCTCGAGGTGGCGCTCACCAAGATCGCGCGCCCCAAGAGCGACCTGACGCTCGACTCCCTCGCGGATCGCGTGGCCCAGCTCGAGCGCCGCGTGGCGGAGCTGATGGTGCCGGGCGCGATGCCTACCGCCGCTCCGGCGACCCCCGCGCCACCGGTCGCCGCACCAGCAGCCGCGCCCCGTGTGCCGCGTCCAACTGCGCCCGCGCGTCCGGCGCAGGGCGAGAAGAACGTGGCCACCGCGCCGCAGCCAGAAGCTGGGGTGCGCCCCGCGCCTTCGCCACAGCCCACGGTGTCGCAGCAGGCGCCCGTGCAGGCAGCCGCAAGCAAGCCGGCTCCAGCGCCACGATCCGCGGCGCCGGCACCGAAGCCTGTCACGCCCCGGCCCGCACCGGCTCCGGCACCCCAGCCCGCACCGGCTTCGGCACCCCGGCCGGTGCCAAAACCGGCATCCCAACCGGCGCCCCAGCCCGTGGCTCCCGCGCCAAGTCCGGCTTCCGGATCGACTGCCGTGACGGATGGCGGAGAGCTCCAGCGCAGGTGGCGCCAGGTGGTCGACGCGCTGGTGCGCAAGGACCCGCCGCGCGGCTCGCTGCTGCTCAGCTCCTCGGCCATCAGCGACGACGGCTCGAAGCTGCTGGTCAACCTGCCTAAGGGCTCCGCGTTCGCCGTGAAGATGCTCGAGCGAGCAGACGTGAGGGCCGTGGTCGAGCCTGCCGTCGAGGCGCTGTTCGGCCACAGACAGCTGATCTATGCCGAGGCAAGCCTGCGCGGCGCGGACATCGCGCGCTCCCAGAGGGCGGCCGCGCCGACTTCCGCACCGCGTCCGGCTCCCGCCCCGGCGCCTGCCCCGGTTCCCGCCCCGGCTCCCGCACCCGCGCAGCCAGCCGGGCCCATGCCCTGGGACGACATGCCACCCTACGAGGAGGTTCCCTACGACGACGCGGCCGCCGTCTCGTACGACGAGGACGTGCAGGAGGGAAGGGCTCCCGGTGGATACGACGCCGCGCCTGCACCTTCACCGCAGACCCCGGCGACCGCTCGCAAGCCTGCGCCTGCCCTGGCCCCCGCGCCTGCGCCGCAACCAGCACCTGTCCCCGCGCCTGCGCCTGCGCCGCAGCCCGCGCCCGCGCCGGCCCCGACGCCGAAGCCCGCGCCCAAGCCAGAACCCGTGCGCGCGTTTGGCGACGCGCAGCCCGAGGCGTCGCTGGACGACGCGCCCGCAGACGCCCAGGCCGTGCTCGACATGCTGTCCAGCGTGTTTGGCGACGTGAAGTACGCCGGCGTGCAGAAGAAGGAGTAGCCGGGCCGCACAGGTTCGTAGCGGTACGCTGTACGTGACTTGCTCGCGGTTTCGTGACGTGCAAGTAGCCGTATCATTCGGTGGGTACAAACAATAGGGCGAGAAGGGCATGCTCTTCTCGCCCACGGCGATTCCCCAGTTAGGAGAACCAACATGAACATGCAGCAGATGATGAAGCAGGCGCAGAAGATGCAAAAGCAGCTTGCGCAGGCGCAGGAGAAGCTGGGCGAGACCGAGGTGTCCGCCTCGGCCGGCGGCGGGATGGTCAAGGTGACCGGCACCGCGGACGGGCACATCACCGGCATCACGATCGACCCGGAGGCGCTGGACCCGGAGGACGTGGAGATGCTGCAGGACAGCATCCTCGCGGCCGTGAACGACTGCCTGGAGAGCGGCCAGAGCGTCGCGAACCAGCAGATGGGTGCCATCACCGGCGGCATGAACATCCCGGGGATGTTCTAGTGGCGCTTTCGGGCGAGGCGTTTGTCGGCTCGGCCGGCGCGGGCTCGGCCGGCGCGGGCTCGGGCGTCGCGGTGGCGGGCGCGCCGGGCGACGGCCGAGCGCTGCAGCGCCTGCTTGACGAGCTGGGCCGCCTGCCGGGCATAGGGCCAAAGTCTGCCCAGCGCATCGCGTACTACCTGCTCGAGGCGGACGCCGAGACCGCGCGCCGGCTGGCGGACGCCATCCTGAGGGTGAAGGAGCAGGTGCACTTCTGCCCGATCTGCTTCAACTACGCCACGCGCGAGCACTGCGACGTGTGCGACGACCCCACGCGCGACCGCAGCCGCATCTGCGTGGTCTCGGAGCCGCGCGACGTGCAGGCCATCGAGCGTACCGGCTCGTTCCACGGGCTGTACCACGTGCTGGGCGGGGTGATATCGCCCATGGACAAGGTGGGCCCCGAGCAGCTGCACGTGCGCGAGCTGCTTGGCCGCCTTGCGGACGGCACGGTGGAGGAGGTCATCCTGGCCACGAACCCGGACGTCGAGGGCGAGACCACGGCCACGTACCTGAGCCGGATCATCCGGCCGCTGGGCGTGGAGGTGACGCGCCTGGCAAGCGGGCTGCCCGTGGGCGGCGACCTGGAGTACGCCGACGAGGTGACCCTTGGCCGCGCGATAGAGGCCAGAAGGGCGCTTTAGTTCGCGGCTCCGCGCGGTTCGTAGCATAATCGCAGCAGACACCAGACGGGGAGGTCTGACACATGAGCGAAAACGCAGGAAGCTCCTCCGCACGGCACGGCGCCCGGCACGCGGCGACCGGCTCGGGCGGCGCGCGCGTGCCCAGGCGCGGCGGACGCTCCACGGGCGGCACGCACTTTGCGGGAGCCACCACCAACCACTACCAGAACTACAGCGTCGGTCACGACTACGATAGCGACGGCATGGCCGAGCAGGCCGCGCCGCGCCCCGTGCTCGACCCGGCGGCGACCGGCTCGTTCAGGCGGATCGACGCGAGCATGGGCGCGAAGGTCGAGACCCGCTCAAACGTAGAGACGCTCTCCGCGGACTCAACCACGTCGTGGCGCCGCAGCGGCTACGGAAGCGAGCGCCGGCTGTCCGACGCGTACCGCCCCCAGACGCAGCGCCGCGAGCCCCAGACGCACACCAACCGCAAGCTGATCGCGGGCATCGCGGTGGCCGTCGTGGTGGTGCTGGCGCTTGGCGGCTACCTTCTGGGCGGCATCCTGAGCGGCGGCACCGCCAAGACCACCAAGACAAAGCAGGTGGAGAAGACCGTGGTCGCCGCGGACCAGTCCATCCGCTACCGCGACGCCACGTACTCGCTGCGCAAGCAGGACGACGGCACGTACGCCATCGTGTCGGCCGTCACAAAGGGCGAAGGCCTGCAGGTGATGAGCACGGTGCCCGGAACGCCGGCGAGCCTGGTACTGTACAACGGCACGATCGTGGTGCCCGAGAACCTGGATGGCAACTGGGACGTGTACGCGTGCACCATCGGCATGGGCACGCCGGCCTCGCCCGTGGTCGACTCGGACGGAAAGGCCGTGGGCGGATCGGGCACCATCAAGTCCGTCAAGCTGTCCCAGCAGGGGATCGCCGTCACGACCGACTCGGGCGACACCACCAGCGTGACGCTCAGCGGCAGCGCCTCGGCCATCGGCACGAAGTCCGATGCGAAGTCGGATGCGAAGTCGGACTCCAAGTCGGGCTCGGACTCCGACGCGTCATCCAGCGCCGCGGGCGCGTCCGACGACGGCACCGCGACCACGGAGTAGCGCCGCCGGAGCCGCCACGCCCGCCGGGCCCCGCAGCCGCCTTGCGGTGCCGGGCCCGCGTCCTTCTCGCTCGCCGGCGCGTGCCCGCCAAGGTTGTGCACAACTGGTGGAGAAGAACTTTCTTAATTTTGTGCTAGACAAACGTGGGGCGAAGCGTGTACTATTGCTTACGCACTGATGCACGGGGTATTAGCTCAGCTGGTTAGAGCGCCGGCCTGTCACGTCGGAGGTCGCGGGTTCGAGTCCCGCATATCCCGCCATTCATGTATTCAGGGCTTCGGGGAACCGGGGCCCTTTTTATTGCACCAGCGCACGGGGTATTAGCTCAGCTGGTTAGAGCGCCGGCCTGTCACGTCGGAGGTCGCGGGTTCGAGTCCCGCATATCCC
>NZ_JABAGR010000010.1 GCF_012844235.1 Parafannyhessea umbonata | reverse complement strand
GCGTGAAGAATCTTCACGCTGACGTGTGAAACGAACGGATGCTGTTTTGTGAAACGAGAGGTTGACGAAACACAGTGATGGGAAACGCCGCGAAGAGCCCCTACGAGCTCGCCAGCGAGGCGGCCGCCAGGCTCGGGATCGCCCTCGCGGCCTCCGAGCTCGCGACGCTGGCGTCCGACCACGACATGGGCGACGCGGAGGTCGGCGCGCTCGCCGTCACGTTCGACTACCTCGCGGAGAAGAGGAGGCGGGCGTCGATAGAGACGCTGCTCAGGCTGAGCCGGCTGCCGAGGAGGGAGCCCAAGACCTTCGACGGATTCGACTTCTCGAGGATACAGGGCCGCGACGCGTCGGCGCTGGCGAAGCCGACCTGCCCGATCGTGGACGAGGTGGGCAGGTGCACCTTCGACAGGGCGTGCACGGACCTCTTTTTCGATGTGATCGGCCGCCGATATGAGAAGGATGGGCCCAACACCATGATATTGACCAGCAACGTGGCGCCGAGCGCCTGGGACGAGTTCTTCACGGGCGACGACTCGCTGCTGTGCGCGCTCGACAGGGTGTTCGACAAGGCCTCCGTCTTCATGATGCGCGGCCCGGGCTACCGCGGGCGCGGGCTGGACACCTACTCCGTCGAGGCCGTCCCGCAGGCCACAAGGTGAGGGGCATGCAGCCCAAGGGAGTGTAGCGAGAACATAAGTTAGGAAACCGGTTGCCGGCGCATTGGCCAAAGTCGGCTGACTGGGATTGGCGATTATTGCTTGACTGGATGTGGTCAAATTAGCCCGACGCTAACAGTAGGCAGGCTCGGGGATCGCGACCTCAGGCGTTACACGGAGAGGCAGAAGAGGGCAACGGCCGGGTACCGCCTCTCCTGGTGGGAGGTACAATGCCCCCACCAGGCGAAAGCTAGGAGATCCCAAGTGCATATGTGCTTTCTCGTCCGACTGTCAGTCAACCCTCACGGTCCTTCGCATGAACCAACATTTCAGACACAATCGAATTGACGCCCAAGTCGAGATCATAGCGATAACGGCATTCAGCCCTTATCCGGAAGATTACACTTAGGGTAGCTCAGTGCTTGCTTTTTCTTTGTTGAGATGCCGTCAGCATATCCAAGTGGGCGAAGTGGTTCAATAGCCTTAGGCGCAATCTACACTACACATCCGCACCGACCGTCTAAACCTCATGCGCGAGCATGGTGACCACGAGCTGAGCGCGGACTGCCGCTCAACCGCCGTCTCCAAGCTCTAGAGCCCACATCACTACAAAGCTACGTTGAATCAACGCTTTACATTCATTCATAAGCTCCAAGAGAGCACTTCAAATAATCACCCCTCTATATTCTTAGCGTATTCGAAAAGCATAAGAACAAAGGGAAGCGAGAAGATGAGCGGAAGCGCATATCGTATTGATCCACAAGGAGCTGCAAATAGAACAGTTTCAAGAAATACTAGAGGGAGAGCTGAACAAACTATGCCCACCCGTATTCTGTTCTTTGAGAATGTATAGCAGTATAGAATTACCAGTAGAATAAAGTATGTTCCAGGCGTATATAAAACCGACAGAGGAAAAGACCGATGGAGTATATAAAGGGCATTGCGGAAAGTAGTGTTTAACTTACTGCCATCCTTCTCGTACAGCGACTTTGCAGAAGGACACCATCCTGCCGCGGCGAAGCTATCATGAGGGTCACAAAAGTACGGACAATCTTCGTACCAATATGTACCTGGTGTCGCTGGATACATATTCATCGTTGTGCGAAATACTGCCACTATTGAAGTGAGTGGATGCTCCCGGAACACCGTGAATGCAGCCATACAATATGACATTGTAGAAGAGCGGTCTTCTTCATCAACAGCCAAGAGACCCTTTGATGGGTCTGAAATATCTGGGACATAACTAGCTCCCACTTTTTTCAGACTAGCAGAATACGAATTCTCGAGTATTGATTTCGTATTTCCATCAATCTTTTGTCCAGCAGATAAGTTGGCACCAACAATTTGGGCAGGAATCGACAATACCTCCCTAGAGCCAAAATTTGCAACACCAAAGCTTGGGACTAGGACACGCATCCAAACGATGCTTGCTACCAATATGATTCCTACGATATTTATGATTTCACGCTTCTTTGTAATGAGAGCTAATACTAGCAAAGACGGAACAGCTAAGAAAATTCCGTTATTTCTTGTAAGCACAACCAGCAGAGCAACTATCGAAATTGCCCATGGGGTATAAATCTTGCTTTCAGGCAAGCTCCTTTGCTTCGATTCTAGAAAAAGGAATAATTGCATACAAAAGAGCGCCAATAAGAACGCATGGAGACCATCTTTGCCAACTGAGATGGTGTAGATAGGCACCAAGGGAAATAAAGCAAAAAAGGCAACCGAAAACACTCGAATAAGACGGGACTGAGAAAGTATATATATCCAACGTAATATTGTTACGCAAACAAATAGCGAAACGAAAATCTGCAGCAACGAAATTAGAAAAATGCCTGTAATTCCACTTGAATCAACACAATTACCTATCTTATACAGACTAGAAAATACAATTCCGACAAAGAAGGGAAATCGGTCGGTGAGTGGCACATCCCCATATCCGAAGAACTGTGCCAACTGGTTTGATTGGTCCGAGGTTATCGCACCTGGGAACCAAATAACAATATATGGCATCCAACATAAGAGCAAAATCAGGACTACTAATGGAATATCTATTGATTTGCAGGAAATTCCCAGAACATTCCCTGATGAGTATTCGTCCAACTTCCCAAACAGTAAGGATATCAAGGTCCAAATCCATACCGTATTACCGATGAGTGCGATGAGGAGAACTAACAGCGATACACTTTTAGTTATTTGATATTCAACGCTCTGCGCAAATATGATTTTCGAGAATACAAGTACTCCAGAGTCAGAGATAGGTTGTCCGATTGTGAAAATCATAGAGACGGCAAGCGCTGCCAACATTTCGAACAGCCTAGTGCGCGGTGTAACCATAACGGAGTAATGTCGTGACATTGCCTTCCAAAGCATTATCCCTAATACAACGACACAAATTATTCGAGCATTGTCGTATGGTTTTACAACAATGACACCGCTTTCCTGATATGTTAGGCATAGCGCCAGAGACATTGGCGCTAGCATCGCAAGATACTTAATTAAGCATTCATTAAATATACGTTTATCCACGATAATCCTTCACATAGATCCGCAGAATCTGGTGCTCGTATATGCACTACCTAATTTATTGTAGAAGAGATCTATTTCATAGTGCAAGACTAGTAGAAAACTGGATGAGTGCCCATGCGTATAATCTATTATAAAAGGATGTTTCACGCCCAAACAGAGGCACATTACAGTTTGATATAGCTTCCACTCGTTGAACGGGCGGGTTTTCATGCCACGATTTGAAAGGCACAGGTTAAAGCCATTAAATGGTAGCGATTCCGGAGGAAATTTAGGAATCGCTACGTCATATCTCCTTGATAGTACTCGTTGTAAACCATAGTACAGGCCACTACACTCATTATGGTTATTTTGAAATAGCGGCGTGAGATGCCGACTCAAAAACCATGTATTGGTCGTCACCCCACGCTGCACCATATTCAAGCACAAGTGTTTGTCTAGAAATCTAAATATGTTTCCCAAAAGTCCGTAGATGTAACTGTCTGTTTGATAGAAGAGTATTTCCCATAAATTGAATCTCTATTTGCTTCAAAGTATTTGAGATCATTTTCGAACCGGTGCCATATCTCTCTTCCCCTTGAATTATCGCGCCTTCGCAGCACTCCAGTCTTTTGCTGGATATTAATTGCTATAACGAAATCGGCGCCATAAAGCTTTCCGATTGGACAGCTCCAGCCGACACCTTCTACAACAGCCACACGATCAGACAAAGGCCTTAGACCGCCTTTGACCTGTCCATTGAGAGTGTCATTGAATCTCTTCAGCAGCAGCAGTTTATTCAATTTATTGCGAGAAACTTTATCTAAAGAAATATCACGAAGTATTTCATCTGTTCCGATAGTATCAATGTCGATACCAACTTCATTCTCAACTACCGGCTTTAGCTTATTTAAAGAGACTTGTACTTCCTTATTTCTGTTAGCTTCCATGAAACGCTTTTCAGCATAGTCTTTCGACATAAAACTACTGGGGCCGTTCAAGAAGTCTTCAAAGCCCTGAACAGCGAGTAGAGCGTCTTTATAATTGAACTTTACAAGTTCAATTCGAATGTTCCTTTCAATCTCCTTAACAAAATTAGTTAGCGGTGCAACTCCAGTGATTGCCTGCCCAGTTATTCCGTTGCGAATCGTTTGATATCTTTCTACCCCAGCGTTATACCTCATGTAGAAAGCAAGATGCCAGATACATATCCCATTCAAGGTCATGATGTGTGGATTGCACCGAAGTCCGTACTCCGCATCATCAAATCTGACAAAAAATGGCAAGGGCATTCCGTGCTTTCTAATGACAGACACTGGGATGCAGCAGTACCACCAAGCTGCATACCTCTGCTTCAAATCAGGCCAGGTGCGATAATCTGGCTCAAAGCTTTCGCTTGTAACGCAGTCATGCAAGTTACTCATTCGAAGTACAGGCTTGAGCGACTGATAAACACCAGCCTCAGTCATATAACCAATATCTTCCCAATGGATATCTGGCTCATCGAAGTTCATCATAGCGCCACTAACGAACGCTTCCGAATACTCGTCATTTACAATCCTTAGCAACGAATAGGTTCTCTTAATGCTTTCTGGAGATACCTCAACGTCATCATCCATCAGCAGTACGTGGGTAACACCCTCCTGCTTTTGCGCAAGAAGCATGCCATATGCAAACCCACCAGAACCTCCAACGTTTCTATTGGGGTAGACGGATATGCCATCACCAGAAAGCTGCTGAGAATCAAGAGTGCGCCCATTATCAATAACGAACATCCTGAAATGCGTTGCGACTTCATCATCGCAACCGAGTATCTGCTTTCTAACAAGTTCTATATTATGTTCAATAAAGCGTTCTTTCTTGAACGTTGTCGTAGAGAGGGCGAGCTCTACTGTCCTCAACTCCTCTTCTTCAACCAGAGCAGTGTAGAAGCTGTCTTTAAGATAAACGTCTCCCGTCGAATGGATTTGGAATCCCTCGAGCACGTCACCGTCACAGTTTGGCAGGTCAATCTCAACTTCGTGCCAATTTGATGACTCTGCTACATTCATTTCCATAAGAACGGATGGGTAGTAATCGAACCGATCTGCATGGGTTATCTTAATTGTGCAGCTCGCGCCCTTCAAGTGGAGGTGCAGTCTGTATCCCTTTGCCGATGTGTATCGATTGTATTTCATCACGCTTAGCCCATTGAAGAATGTGGTGAAGTCAAAAGCGCCGGTTCCACCGGTTCCTTGCATTTTCCAGCCGTCGGCACATGGAACAACTGCTCCATCTGACCTGACATATAGCAACGGAGTCGCTCTGAACTGCCTCGTGTCCTCCAACAATACATTTGCAATTTTGAATTCAATCACTTATTACACCAATCCTCAATAGTATTCGAATCTGCTGAGAAATAACCTGAGTTAAAGCGAAAAGGGCCTCCATCGATATCTGTCGTCTTCGTAGCATCTGCTTATTGTCAGACTATCAAGATATGACAAATCGTATGCAGATTGTGCTGCCTTGATTGGTTAAAAACGTTTCACTATTTCCTTCATCACACAACTAGGCTGCAAGCAGTTGCTTAATAACTGCTGCAATGCTCTCTCCGTAACCGTCGCCGGGGACCGCCCACTTGCCACTGAGAGAGCCGACAGTTGGGGCGCACCCCCTGGTAACATACTTGAAGCGCGGGTCGACGCAGGCGTTGGCCAATGGCTCCGTGCTCGCATATGCCTTGAGATGCTGAACCTGGGCACGAATGCCGGTCCGCACGTCTTCGAATGCGTAGCCGCGACCGTAATCGGTCGAGGGGCCGTCAGCCGAGTTGCCCGTTGCGCCCAGTCCGGCAAAGTTGCACTTCTCCGCCGTGACCAAGCCGCCGAACTTGAGCCAGCCCGTCTCGTGCATGGCTTGGCTAAAGACAACCTCGGCTCGGACGCCCTCGGCTGTCGCCTCTTCAACCAGAATCCTTGCGAAGTCCTCGATAGTAGCTGCGCCCTTGCTGCTGTACACGCTCGCAGGGTAAACCGCGCCCTTCTCCTTGAAGAAACGGACGATTTGTGCTGCGTTCGTACGTGTAACGCCCATGATTGTCGTATTTATGCCGTCTTGCGAGGATGCCTCCCCGCGATTCTTCAGGTTCGTGGAGCCAGAGGAAGAAATCCCACCGCTCGTGCCATACATCTGAATGATGCCGTCAGCGTCAGCCTCGCCAAGCTTCTTGAGGAAGGAATCGCTTGAGAACAGAGCAGCATCATGGGGGTTCGTAATGAACCCATGCTCGATGATCACGCCGAGCATGCCCCTTTGGCGAGCGTAACGCACGATGCCGTAGTAGTCCGCAACAGAACCGTCTGCGTACTTTGACTGATCAGAGCCATCCTGCGGATAGTTTCGCTCGAGGAAGCCATCGTTCTCGATACCGAGCTCAGCGATGTTCTGAAGCACATAGGAACCAAGCCTACGGCCTTCGTTATGGAGCCAATTGTTGTAGGAGCTCGCATTAGGCGTAAGCACGAGCGCGCCCTGCGCAGACGAATCTGCACTGTTGATATGGACGCTGACGATTGCTTTAGCGTTCGCGCTAACGGCACGGAGCACACGATCCTTGACGGATACCGACTCGTTCTGGGTCTTCGTGAAATAGACCCCTACTCCCCTTGAGACGAGTCTCTCGCGGAGCGCGGAAGCAATCTTCCACGTTAGCGTGCTCTCTTGGAGGCCGTTGCCCGACGCACCGGGGTCGCTTCCACCATGACCCGGATCTACTGCGATGAGATACGAGACGACCGCAAAGGGTTTGAGGAGCCAACACTGGTAAGCAAGGTCAGTCCACGTTTGTGCGGATACGTTTGATCCGCTCACAGAGCCCGAGGCCGTGCCAAGTACCGTTCCCAATGCAGACTTGACCACAATGCCATAGTTGCCGATCTCAAAGAACCATCTTTGCGCATTCGTCCCGTTACCGGCATACTGCCAGACGTTCGCGCCATCCTGGCCGGACGCACCGCTAATGTCGAGTGCCTTTCCGGAATTGCGAGAGAGAATTGCAAACCAGCCGTCACCATCGGAGCTGATGATCCAACGCTGGGCCTTTGTGCTGTTTGAGCTGTATACCTGAACGTTTGCCCCGTCAGAGGTGGATGAGCCATTGACGTCGAGCCGGAGCCCCGTATTGGTTGCTGGCGCGAACTCGTACTCGCCACTGAAGTCAAGGGTAGTGTCCGCGAATTTCCAGCCCCAGTTAGAAAGATTGCCCGTACCGAGCGTCAGCATAGGATTCGCATACAGGAACCTACCGGAAGCAACCTCATCCAGCACCAGTCCGACGCCGGGTTGGAAGCCCATGCTCCACGTAGCAGCCTGAGGATACTCGACCTGGACCACTGCGCTGCCGGACGGTGCAAGATACTTGCCAGAGCCAACGCTCTGTAACGTGTAGGCATCCCCGAAGGAGCCACCAACGTCATGGAGGTACCACTTCTGCGCGATTGTGCCGTTTGAAGCATATGTCTGAATCTTGGTGCCCGACGCCCACGACGCCGAGGGGACATCTATCACGCGACCATTACCGCGGTTCGAAATCTGATACATACCAGAGGGAATCTCATACCGAACCAGGCTCCAAAGCGCGGCATTTGCGAGCGAGGTCGTGGTGAGCTTACCCCCCGAAACCGCAAGGGCAAGGTTCGCGTAGGGCGAGATGATTGAATACGTACCGTTGGCGCCCTCCCGGAAGATCCATAGCTGATTCTTGTCGCCATTGCCGTAAGCCCATTGCTGGACCTTGCCGCCCGGAAGCACGTCCCCGTTGTCGAGGTCGAGCGCGGCGATTGAGTTAAGGTTGCTGACGTGATAGTAGCCGGTGGACTTATCGTAGTTGATGGCGAATACCTGGGCCTGTGTTCCGTTGGCTGCATAGGTCTGAAGCTGTTGGCCATTTGCCGTGGAGGCGCTGGGGACATCAATGGCCTTTCCATCGGCCGTCTTGATGATATACAGGCCGTCGGCTACGACCTGACCTTCGGACGCAATCGCCGTCGGCGTTGCGAAAGTGAACACAAACTTCTGCGCCGATGTGCCGTTCGCCGTATAGACATCGGCGTTTGCGCCATTGGCCGTGGAGCCACCCCAGAGGTCGAGAACAAGGTTCCTACCCAAGGCGGACCTAAGCGTTAGGGTGCCATCGCCGTTGGAGACGATGACCCAGCGCTGAGCGTTTGAGTTGTTGGAGTCGTACTGTTGGACGTTCGTGCCAGCTGTGGTGCCAGCAGCATAGACGTCGAGCACCTTACCGGATCCAACGTTCCTGACGGTGCGCCAGGGCGTACCGTCAGACGCCACGGAGGTAGATACCGCCCAACGCTGTGCACCCGTGCCGTTGCTAGTCCAGACCTGGACGTTTCCGCCATTCTGCTTGCTGGCGGCATACACGTCCAGGACCGAGCGGACGTTCTCGGAGGCCGAGATGACGTAGGTGCCGTCGGCGAGATCCGCGACATGCTTCTTTGCGAGCATGGCCACACCGCTGGTCATCCAAGGGTCGCTCTCCTCATCCGCAAGGCTCACGAACGTGAACCGCTGGGCAGCAGTCCCGTTGGACGCCCAGATTCCCACGTTGGTCCCATTGGCAAGGCGTCCGCCGCTCACGTCCAGGACGAAGTCACCCTGGAGTGCAGAGCGCAGGAGGTAACCAGAGCGGCCCTGCGCCTTCGCGTCCTGCACGAGCTGCCACCACTGAGCCGAGCTACCATTGGCCGCATACTGCTGCACGTTAGCGCCGGATTTCGCGAGGGCGCCATACACGTCGAGCACCTTGCCGGAGTTTAGGTTTACCAAGCGCACCATACCGTAATACTTGCTGTTTTTGTCGCGATTGTATGTGAGACGCCAGTGCTGAGCGTCCGTCCCGTTCTCCTCGTAAATCTGTACGTTGGCACCGTCGTACTTGGAAGCGGCACTTACGTCAAGCGCCATGTGGCTGCCGCTGCCGGACACGATGGCATAGGTGCCCTCGGGAAGCTTGGCCTCTCCTGGAACAGATGCATCCTCGGACGCCGCGGCGGGTGACGCGTCGCTGACGGCAGCCTTGGCACCCACCGAGACATCGGCAGCGTCGCTCTTCGTGTCTGTTTGCGGATTAGGCGAGGTCACTTCCGTCGTGTCGGCAACGCTATTATCCGCGTCTCCATGAGCGCCGGTTCCACCGATGGCGACACTTTTCCCTACAGCGTCGCCACCATTTACGACAGCATCCGCTCCCCGGGCGGCGTCTGTAGCGGCATTGCCGGAGTCGGAAGGTGACGTGGGCGTCTCCTCGCTTGCGGACGGAATCGCTGACTGCGTCGATTCCTGGTTCGTGGTTGCGTCGGGCTGCTGCAGCCCCTCCACGACAGATGCGGGGACAACCGCAACCTGCGCGACTGTCCCCTGCTGGTTATCCTCTTCCGCCTTCGCAACAGCCGGCGCCACGCTGACCGCAAGAGCGGACACGAGCGAAACGCCCGCTGCCACCACAAGCACATGCCTCGCAAAGCCATGTGTTCGCACACGGCGTGTCGAAACGTCAGATTCCATGCTACGCACCCTTCCTCTGGTTCTCCTCGTCATAGATGCGCATGACTTCCAGCTCCCAAGAGCGCCTCTGCCCCTTGACTGAGGTGTCCAGGATGAGGCCGCAAACAAACATCATGGCCGCAAGCCCACAGAACGCCACTGCCACAATAGCCGTGGGCAGACGCGGCACCAATCCCGTCGCCTGGAACTCAGTGATGACCGGAACGCCCACACAGAGGCCAATGACGAGCAAAATCAGTGCAAGTATGGAGAAGAACGGCATCGGCTTATAGTCCTTGAAGAGCGAGAAGATCATCTTGAGGACCTTCATACCGTCGCCCACAGTGTTGAGCTTGGACTCGGAGCCCTCTGGCCTATCGCGGTATACGATGGGTACCTGGGCAATGCGCCAGCGCTTGTCCACCGCATGGATGGAGAGCTCGGTCTCGATCTCGAAGCCCGGCGAGAGCACGGGAAGGGTCTTCGCGAACACGCGGTTGTAAGCCCGATAACCGGTCATAACATCGTTGTACTCGAAGCCATACAGCCACTTGATAAGGGTGCGTACGAGGTCGTTGCCAAATCCGTGCCCCGCGCGCTTGTTCTCCTCGCCATACGTGCCATTGGAGAGTCGGTCGCCCACCACATGGTCCGCGACGCCGTTGATAAGAGGCCTCAGCAGTTCCGGCGCAGCATCCGCAGGATACGTATCGTCACCGTCAACCATAATGTAGTAGGGAGCGTCGATGTCACGCATCATCTGGCGCACGACGTTGCCCTTGCCTTGTCGTGGCTCCAGACGCACCACGGCGCCATGCTCGCGCGCGATCTCGCCCGTTCCGTCGCTCGAGTTGTTGTCATACACGTAAATTGTGGCGCCCGGTAGTGACTGCTTGAAATCGTCTATCACCTTTGCGATGGTGATGGCCTCGTTGTAGCACGGGATGAGGACGGCCACGTCCTCCCATGTGCGTGTGCTCAGATCCTGCTTTTCCATGTGCTGCTGCTCTTCTCTCTTGAGTTACAGACACAGTAAGGATAGCAGAACGCACCTGGGAAGCCCCACGTGACATGGGGCTTACCAGTGTATGCCACAATCGTGACAGCAGCCGAAAACTTGCTAGATTGCACCGACCCAATTTCGTCTGGTCTTGCGCTCGGCTACGAGAGCTCGCTCTCCTCACCGCGGATGATGCCATATTCGTACATGTCCACGAACTCGCCATCCTTGTAACAAGCCTGACGCCGCGCCCCCTCGCGCACGAAGCCGCACTTTTCATACAGACCGATGGCAGCCTCGTTCGTCGCAAGAACACTCAGCTCCACACGCCTTAGGTTTAGGTCGTAAAAGGCGTGACGCAGCATGAACAGCACGGCGAAGGTTCCCATGCCCCTGCCGCGGTTCTCGGTCGACCCGATCATGATGTGTAGCGTGGCAGACTGCCGCAGGTAATCGATGCCCGCAAGCGTAACGAGCCCAAGGATATCGTCGTCACCCTCTACGATTGCACAGCGCACGCACGTTTTGCGCGACCTCATGTAAGCATCGAACCATGCCTCGTCGACCTCTTGGTTTATAAACCTGTACGGTGCGCCCAGGCACGAGATGAGCTCTCGGTCAGCCCTCCACCCATTAATTGCGGGGATGTCCTTACGCTCGAGTTCCCTCAGTCGGTAGCCCACGTCCCTCTCCCCCTTCGCTCGCAAGGCCTCTCTGCGTCGTCGTTTCACCACATGCGACACAGCGACAGTACACGTAGCGCGCTCAGTCTACGAGCACGCGAATGCGCTCCGATATTCCGTCCAGCAGGCGCTCCATCTGCTCCACGTCGTCAAAGCGCAGGAACACTATGCCAACTGCCTTGTTCGCGCCGTCGAAACGACTCACATGGTCGCCTTCGGTCAGATACATCACCGTTCTGTACACGTGGTCCTCGATGTCCGCGGAAAGCTCCAAGCCCGCGAACGTGCCCTCGCGGCGCGCGTGGGGCACGTAGGTGCAGACCGCCCTGCGGCTGCCGTCGAACGTGACGTCCATCGAGTCGTCACCCATGGCGTAGCGAACGTTGGCCTCCACCAGGTCGATCCCGCTGATGTCGGAAAGCTGCACGGGAATCATGTTTCCGCCTGCGCGCGCACCCAACTCCAAGAAATACGGCACGTTACCCGGACCTACTATGACCTCGACGTTGAACTCGCCAAACTGAATGTCCAGGCTCGTGACGAGGTCCTGTATCTGCCCGCGAACAGCCCGCTCCTGCACAGCCGTAAGACCAGAGGGATTACGCTCGCCCACCGGCACAAGTCCACCAAGTTCCTCGTCGCGCAGGCAGCTCATGAGGCCCCAGAAGCGGACCTCCCCGCGCGCCACGAAGATGTCCCCGCCCACGACACGGGGAAAACCATAGCTGATGTACTCTTCCAGCTCGAGGATTCCGTTGCGCGAGAAGGACCTGGCATGCGCAAGCGCGCGATCGAAGCTTGCCACGTCCGCCACGTCCAAGACCGAGATACCCTTGGAGCCGCTGGAGTCCGTGGGCTTGAGCACCACGGGCAGGCGCATGTCGCGTGCAAGCCGCGCCAACTCCACACCGTCCACCGCGGTTGCATCCACCTCGCGCGATGCTGGGCACGGAAAGCCGTGGGCATGCAGGTGCCTGCGGAAGAGGTTCTTGCGGCTGAGTACCTCGACGGAGCGCAGCGGGTTGGTAGGTAGCCCCAACTCCTCGGCAACGTAGGCCGCGGTGGGCGCCGCGGGATCCGACGCGTAGGCGAGCACGCCTCGGGCATGCTCGCGCCGCGCCACCTCGAGCACGGCCTCCCTGTCCGTCGTGCTCGTGGAGTAGGCCACGTCGGCAACGTACTGGCCGGGATTGTCCGGCAGATAGTCGCACACCACCGTGCGGTATCCCAGGCGCTTTGCCGTCTCTATCGCCACGACCTGCTGCCGCGACCCTCCCAGAAGGAGGATAGTGTCCTTCTCGCCTGCGTCCTGCTGCATGTGATCCAAGTCCCCCGCGTTCCTAGTGACTGATTGCGTTGCGACGCCTGATGCCATCTGCGTCGAGCGCGGCGATGGCGTCCATCTTGCGCTGGAAGTAGTCGTGCAGGAGCGGGTCCTTCATGAAGGGCCTATAGACCTGCAGGTACTTCGGGCCGGGGTGGGAGTTGATCTCGATGAGCTTGGGTCCGTCCGGCGTGACGCAGAGGTCGAAGCCCATGTACTCCACCGGGCCCAGGCGTTCGCACAGGCCAAGCACCATGTCGCGCGTCTTGTCCCAGTTTGGCCAGATGCCAGAGCCGCTCGCGCCAGTGTCCGGGTTGACCTCGGACGGAACGACCTTGTTGCCATAGACAATCCTGCCGTCAAAGAAACGGCCGGTTTCGTGGTCGAAGTTCGTGTGGTACATGTAGACGTCGGCCCGCCAGGGCTCCTCGAAGTTCGCCTTGCTGTCGTCGTTGTTTGTGCCCGTGGCAAACCGCATGTAGCCGCCCGCTATGACGGGATCTGCGCCAGACTCGTTGAGGGTGATCAGGCGCAGCGTGTGGATTACGGGGCTGATCTTCTCCATCCCCATGCCGGGATGGAAGAACTCCGTGTAGACGTCGTTTGGGTGCTCCGCCACAAAGCGCCTGACGTCCTCCTCCGTAGCAGGCTTGTTGTCCACCAGGTAGGTGCCGTCCTTGTAGCCCAGCTTGTTGAAGCCCATCGCACGCCAGCCGTTGCAGGGCTTGCACGCAAACTCGCCCTTCTCGCGCAGGACTTCAAGGAAGCCGTCCATGCCCTTGCGACCTCCCGCCTCAAGCAGCGGCACGAGCCTGCCACCGTCGTTATAGTAGTAGTACTCGGGCAGGAACCTGTCATACTCCGTACCCGCGAGCGCGTACTTGAGGGTCAGCTTGTCGTTGATCCAGATACGCTGCCACGAGTTGAGCGGCCACACACGAAAGTAGTCGTAGTCTGGCAGGTAGTCGCCTATGTTGTCCTCGTTCAGGCCGAAGGCGCAGGCGGACTCGACGCAGAAGCCGTGGCTATGCGCCCAGGAGCGATACGCCGGGTCGAACATGTCGTTGTCGTCCTCGAACAGCAGCATGTTGAGGTACTTGTCGGCCATCCTGCGCGCAAAGCCGTCCTTGAGCAGCGCGCTCGTCTGATTCTGGACAATCCTGGCCATAGGTGCCTCCCATTGGTGTGGGTTTTCGTTATAGTCGCAAGTTCGCATACTACTATAAGCCCAAAGATTGCCGCGGGGCTATTCCGCGGACGAGACGTGGCAATGGGGAGAAGAGCATGCACCACAAAGAAATCGGCGGCTATCTTGAACTAGAGCACTTCTGCGGAAGCGAATACCACGAGGGCGCCGTCGCCTTAAACGCCGCCCGCTCCTGCCTGCTCTACCTCTTGGAGGCACATGGCGTCCAAAGCATTTGGATACCCATGTACCTGTGCGACTCCGTAGGCGAGAGCTGCAAGGCGGCGGGAGTCGCCATTCGCACATACGATGTGACCAAAGATTTCAAACCCGACTACCACACGATTAACCTAGCCGCAGGAGACTATCTCTACCTCGTCGACTACTATGGCCAGCTTGCGCAGGACGACGTCCTTGAAGCACGGGACTTTTGTGATGGCAAGCTGATACTCGATGAGGTCCAGGCATTCTTCCGGCTTCCGCTGCCCGGCATAGACACGCTCTACTGTTGCCGAAAGTTCTTTGGCGTGCCAGACGGCGGCTATCTCTACACGAACGCGCGACTCGACCACACGCTGCCGCAAGCGAAGTCGACACAGCACGCGTTGCATCTTCTGGGGCGCATGGACGACGGCGCGAACGCCCACTATGGCGAATACTCTGCAAGCGAGCATCTCTTTGCAGGCGAACACATGTCTGCCATGAGCGAAATCACCCACAACCTACTACGGGGTATCGATTACAAGGCTGTCGCGGAGTCTCGACTGAGGAACTTCCTATTTGTGCACGACCGTCTTGGCGAGAAGAACGAGCTTATGCCAGTCGCACGCCCGGGCGCCTTCATGTATCCCCTTCTTGTGAGGGACGCCTCCCCCATACGGTCGGCCATGCAACAGAGGAAGATCTATGTCCCCACGCTCTGGCCGGGAGCCACCACGCTGGAAGGCATGTCAGGAAGGCTGTCACGCGACATCCTTCCCCTGCCCATAGATCAGCGTTACGGCGAGGAAGACATGGAGTATATGTGCGATATGGTGGAGGAGCTGCTGAAACGCGGTCGGCGCTAGGCTTAGGGCGCTCAAGCCGTATACCTAGCGAACCTCCACGCTCACAAGGTGAGACGACTCAGCCAAAAGCTCTCGCATGACGTCAGCGCTCGGGAACCTAAGGAAGAGTATCCCCAGTGCCTTTGACCCGTTCACGAACTTCTCCACGCGATCGCCCTCATGCACGAACACCTGAGTGCGATAGACGTACCGCTTGAGCGCGGGGTCAACATGTACGCCGGCGAAGCTGCCACTACTCTTTGCATGAAGAACCAAGGTGGCGACTGCGTCTCCGGTCCCAGCCGCAGGGTCGAAGTCGACGGCACAATCGAAGTCCCCCATCGCGCAACGTACGCTAGCCTGTGTCAGGTTCACGCCGCTTACATCCTGTAGCTGCAGGGGCAGCATGTTGCCGCCCGCACGCCCACCGAGTTCGATGATGTAGGGCTTCCCATCCCTACCGATTATCACCTCTAGATTCATCTCGCCAAAACGAAGTCCAAGGCTCGTGACCAATCCTTGGACTTCGCTCTTCAGGAGATCGGCCTTGTCGACAGGAAGTCCGCTGGGAAACGCCTCCCCCACGGGAACGAGTCCACCCAGAGACTCGTCTCGAACGGCGTCCATGAGCCCCCAGAACCGTACACGCCCGTCGATCACAAAGATGTCCCCGCCAATAACGTAAGGGTATCCACGCTCGAGATACTCCTCGCACAGCAGTATTCCGTTTCGGGAGAACTCCGTCGCAGCCGTGATGGCCGCATCGAACGATGCCGCATCCGGCGCCGGGACGACCGTCACCCCCTTGGAGCCGCTCGAGTCCGTTGGCTTCAAAATCACGGGAAACCTCATGCCCCGGCAGAGCTCCAGCACCGAGCGGCCGTCCTTCTCGGTCGGGAATGACACCGCCTTGGGACAGTTGAAGCCATTCTTTGCCAAGTAGGGACGGAACAGGTACTTCTCGCTCAGCGTGTTTATCGATGCAAGGGGATTGGTGGGAAGCCCCAGTGCCTCTGCTACGTAGCCAGCCGACGGCAGCGCGGCATCCGATCCAAACGACAGAATGCCATCTATCTTCTCGTGTCGGGCGACATCGAGCATTTTTGCCCGATCGGTAGTGCTCTCCTGATAGAAGACGTCTGCCACAAACTGCCCTGGGTTATCTGGCAGATAATCACAGAGCACTGTCCTGTAGCCCAACCGCTTTGCCTCTTCTATGGCCGGCACCTGATGACGGGCGCCACCAAGAAGCATGAGGGTCCTAGGCATAGAACTCCTTCACTGCGTCGATAACTGCCGAGCGGTCCGCCGGGGTAAGGCCATAGTACATGGGCAGGCGAACGAGACGGTCGCTTTCGCTCGTTGTGTAGACGTCCTCGCCGCAGAACCGACCGAACTTTTTTCCGGCGGGCGAGCTGTGGAGCGGCACATAGTGGAAGACCGCCTGAATATCCCTTTCCTTTAGGTATGCAATAAGCGCCGTACGCTCTTCCAAGTCACGCGTCTTGAGGTAGAACATGTGCGCGTTGTGGACGCATTCCTGAGGGATCGTCGCAAGTTCGATCTTTCCCTCGCGTGCCAGCGGGGAAAGTCCTTCGCAGTAGTCATCCCAGCTTGCCATGCGGTTGTCGTTTATCTGGTCCGCATGCTCAAGCTGTGCGTAGAGGTATGCGGCGTTCATGTCGCTCTGCAAGTAGGATCCACCGCGGTCAACCCATGTGTATTTGTCGACCTGATGGCGGAAGAACCTCTGCCGATTGGTGCCCTTCTCGCGAATGATCTCCGCGCGCTCTATGTATGCAGGGTCATTCACGAGGATGGCGCCGCCCTCGCCCATCGAGTAATTCTTGGTCTCATGGAACGAATAGCAGCCAAACGTTCCGATGGTGCCCAGCGCGCGACCCTTGTAGGTGCTCATGACGCCCTGCGCCGCATCCTCCACAACCAGGAGGTCGTGACGATGCGCGATGTCCACGATCTTGTCCATCTCGCAGGCAACGCCAGCGTAGTGGACGGCCACAATCACTCGCGTACGGTCCGTTATCGCCGCCTCGATCTTTGTCTCGTCAATGTTCATGGTATCGGGCCTGATATCCACGAACACCAAGGTTGCACCCATCATCTGGAATGCAGTCGCTGTAGAAGAGAATGTGAAGCTTGGGAGAATGACCTCGTCACCAGGCTTGAGATCGCAGAGGATGGCAGCCATCTCGAGTGCTGCAGTGCCGCTCGTTGTCAGGAGGGCCTTCCGTGCACCAAAGCGATCCTCGAGCCATTTGTGGCACTTCATGCTGAAAGGTCCGTCACCACAAATCTTGTGGTTCTTCTCGCACGCCTCGCGGACGTACTCCATCTCGCACCCAACAAAAGGCGGTACGTTGAAGTTAATCAAAGGAAACCTCCTAGGAGAGACATGACACACTGGACCACACCGGAGTGACCGAACCGTCAGACATTCGCAATAGTCTTTATAATTATATTGCATTGATGAAGCATGCTGGCTGTTACCTGAATTTCCTGGGGGAACATATGAACTGGCCACTCTACTACTATCTGGGGCCGATGTGCCTCATTGCGTTCGCGCTGTTTTCCCTATACGTCCACTTTTTCGAGAGCATCACAGCTCCCAGCGTTAGGCGAACAGCGACAGAAGTTATCCTACTCGTGGCCACCATCGCGCTTGGCTTCCTGGTGGTGTACTTCAACTTTCTTGACGGTACGTCCTACTTTGCATACAGGGACATGGGCTCCGACACCGTAGACCAGTACGTGCCATACTACCTTGACCTCATGCGAAAGATATCGACCAGATCCCTGGGAACGTGGAACATGAACTACGGTCTAGGCGCCAGCTTCATGTCATATCAGTCATGGACTCTTGACCCATTTTGCCTTGTAATCGTTCCTCTTGCGCTGCTACTTGGACAACAGCATCTGTCGCTTGCGCTTGTAATTGCGCAGGGCGTGAAGATGCTCCTGTGCGGGCTTCTATTTGACCACGTTCTAACGTTCTACTGCAGCCGACCACTATCAAGGATCGTCGGGGCCGTGCTCTATGCGTTCTGTGGCTTCCTGATGCTTTGGGGTCAGCATTATTGGATTGGTGCCTCAATCGTGATGGCTACGCTCATGATGCTCATGCTCGAGCTCCTCATGCAAAGATGGTCCATGCCACGCTTCTGGGGTCTTGCCGTAGCAAGCGCCGTCTCCATCATTATGAGCACGTACTCGGGCTTCGCCGTAATGCTCTTCTCGCTTGCATACGCCCTCCTTCGCATCCCCGTGGCAACGGACTCCACCGGAATACGCTCGTATCTTTCTGGCTTCTGGCGGCTTGCGCTGCCAGTCGCATGCGGCGTCCTCATATCTTGCGTTACCCTTGTTCCCTATGGAACTGCCATGATTCAGGAGTCGTCACGCGTCGTCTCGTCCGGTCAGGCGCCATTGTCGGAACGCATGCTTGACTATGCAAAGGCCTTTGTGCCCCTGAGATGGCTTCCCTACCTTGTGAGCCGTCTCTTAGGTAACGGTCTCGTCTCCGTATGCGCCGAGCTCCCACAATACCTCGTCCCCGCAACAGAGGCGTTTCGTCAGACCAACGTATACGAAATGACCCAGATGGGCTTCTCCGTCGCGGCGATAATACTGCTTCTCCAGTTTGCCTGGTGGGAATTGACTGAGGCGGATAGGCGCGAAAAGATTCTGGTTGCCATTGCCAGCGCACTTTGCATTTGTTACTGTGTCAACTACTTCCTGCCCGCGCTGTCGAACGTGTTCTCCGCAGTACGCTACCGTGCAAGTTTCGCTTTGGCGGCTCCGATATGCATCGCAATGGCAGTGGCATGGGAACGCTGTTTTCTGGAGAGAAGGCTCAACATCCCCGTTTTCGTTGCTGGCGCGGCTCTCACGGCAGCAACCCTTGCCTGGTCTCTCTTGCACACGCTTGACGGTCGGCTTATCTGCCTATACTTCTCCCTTGCACTCTTAATCCTAGTCGTACTGAGCGTCATCATGGCGCGCAATCGCGAAGGACGATGCAAGCTTGTCGTGGTCCTTTTCGCCGCTGCGATGCTATCGTCGTCCATCGTCGATGGCTTTTTCATTACGAACAGCCGAGTTTGGTGCACCAAGTCCGACTTTCCCAAAGCTGATGCATCCTACGAAAGCGATATGTCCGCAGCTCTAAAGTTTATCGAGTCGCAGGATGAAGAAGGTTCAGGCACCTATCGCATCTCCATAGCAATGGGTGACCTAAACGCGGCGCTCACCCAAGGCTTCATGGGTATCGACTCATATAACTCCACAATCAACAGCAACCTGGAATTGTTCTATAAGGAACTCTGGCCTGGCGCAATCCGAAAAATAAGCGCCTATCAAGCCACGCGTGACGATATGATTCATCCCACCCTTCAGCGAATGCTCGGAGTCCGATACATCGCAAGCAGGGGTGACATCCGCATTGATGGATATGAGCCGCTTGCAAGTTTTGGTTCGATAAGAGTACTTAAGGCCCAGGGTCAAACGTCGCTGGCCACTGTGTTCGAGTCAACGACATCCGAGTCCTCAGTGCAGTCTCAAACACCGCAAGAGCGAGAAGGGCTGGTTCAGAGCTCCGCCATCGTCTCAGACAATGCCCCCAAGGGTTTTCAGAATCTAGGACGAGCGTCTGGAGACGCCATCACGGGTACCTCAACTCCCGCAAAGGCGCATGTTGACTCCCAGACGAGTGTTTCCTGCTGCACTTCCACAGATTCTAAGGCAGTATGCATGTTTGCAATACCCTACGCGAAAGGTTGGAGTGCCAAGGTCGACGGCACGCAAGCTCCTACGTTCAGAACTAACTACGGATTCATCGGAGTCGCACTTCAACCGGGAAGCCATAAGGTAAGTATCGCCTATCGTCCATTGGGAACTGATATCGGTTTCGCAATCAGCACGTCTGGTTTAGTCTTGGGGCTGATTGCCAGCATCGCCATGCTGCGTAGACAAAAGGCCGGTGGGCTCCAGGTGCGTTAAACCCGAACCTTGGCGTCCCCTGCCCTACTCTTCACACCACTTGACAATCCAAGTTCCCCTGTTTAATGCCCCACCCAATCATGTCCGAATGGTCACCACGCAACCGCGTGCTTTAAAGCGTGGGTTCCGCATCAATATGAGCGGGACCCACGCTTCAATACCCAAACAATATCACTCGTAATAGCTAGTCGTAGCTCACCACAGTCGTGCCTGCGGGAGCGTTGTAATAGATCCACTTAGCGTTCTCGAACGGAAGCCGGACGCAGCCATGGGTAATCTTCAGTCCAAGTCGTCCGTCAAACACCGCGGAATGCTCGCTCTTGATACTTGTGCCGTTCGGACGATAGTAGGCAATGGAGTGGAAGCGCTGACCACCCAGGACATTGTCCTTGAATGACGTCCAGTAGAAGTAGTCCGGGTCGTTGCCCATCCTATATCCCCTGTTGTTGGTCACATACGTGATGCCCCTGAACGTCCTGCCAAGCTTGTCATTGCCAACGCCGCAAACCCAGTCGAACACTGGCTTCCAATTACCCTTCGAACCGCTGAAAACCACGGTATGACAGTTCGAATTGTCTATGGCGAATATATACCTTGAGGTACTGCCGATGTTCTTCACCTTTTCCCACGCACGGTATGCGACATACGACCATTGGGTGCGATTTCCGTACTCGTCGTAATAGCAGTAGCCGCCACCATTTGTGACCCATCCGTTCACCGCGGTGGGAGTCAGGTGCCAATCCTGATTAAGAGAGCCGTCCTCTTTCGCTTGGTTTACGTTTGCGCCGTTTGACGAGCCCGTCAGATTGAGCGCCATTCCGGAGTGACGATTGAGGAAGATTACATTTCCGCCGTCGGCTATCTTTACATCCCAGGTCTGGGCGCCAGTGCCGTTCTTGTCCCACTGCTGCACATTTGCACCGTCGACCATCGAGCCGTTCAGGACGTCAAGCACCTTGCCAGATGCCACGTTGGCAATGACGTAGCCACCGTTCAGATATGTCACGTAGAACTTCTGAGCGGTAGAGTTGTTCGAAGCGTACCCTTGGACATTTGCGCCACTATTGCCAGAGCCACCCGCAACATCCAGCGTCAGCCCTAATGCCGAAGAAATCTTGTACGCACCGTTTCTGATTAGCTGCGCAGCCGAGAACAGGAAGTGCTGTGCGTCAGTACCATTCGACTCGTACGTCTGGACCTGGGCCCCATTCGCTGCCGACCCAGCATAGATGTCCATAACAATCTGCTTGCCCGCGGTCTTCGCCGCGCCAACGTTTACAAGCGAGAAGAACGACCCGTTCCAGCCCAGAGCCCATTTCATGGTGTCATCAATGTCGCCATCATGCCTGCTATTTGAGGATCCAGACTGAATCACGAGGCCGTCGGAGCCACGTGTCAGCCAGCCGCCAGAGGCGGCAGTCCTGATGCTGATGGTCCCATCGTTGTTATTAACCACCTCAAAACGTTGAGCGAGCGTGTCGTTTATGTCATAGAGCTGCGCCTTTGCACCCGACTGGTTGGAACCATTCTGGATGTCGACCGTCTTCTTTGTGAGGGAGTTGAAGTTTCGAATGGAATAGATTCCGTCCGAATACGCATTGGTTTGCTGGATGCTGAACCTCTGCGCCTTCGTTCCGTTCTGGCGATAGGTATTGAGGTTTCCTCCGTTGCCCGCATAGGCGCCAGCGATGTCCATGACCAAGCCATTCGCCTTGTTGATGAAGGTGAAGGTGCCATCATCGTTCTTGCAAATCGCCCATCTCTGCGCATCAGTGCCGTTGTAGTTCCACTGTTGGATATTTCCGCCAGGCATAAACTGAGCGCTAGAAACGTCAAGCACCTTTCCGGTGCCTACGACCGATATGACATAGTAGCCATCGGAATCACGGTGGAAAAAGAACCTCTGGGCGCCAGTTCCATTTGAGTCCCAGGTCTGGGCGTTTGCCCCCGCGTTCCAACTGCCACCACTGATGTCCACAGACTTATTGCTACCAACGCTAGCCTTGATGGAATAGGCTCCATCCTCTAGCACAACGTTTGACTTCACGTTCGGATTCGTCGGAAGCAGATAGAACTGCTGGGCACCCGTTCCATTGCTCTGATAGATCTCGGCGTTGGTGCCATTTGACCTACCGGCAGCGTACAGATCGAGCACGTACTTGTCGTCAAGATGCGACACGAACGTATAGGCGATGCCATTTTGCACGATGTCCCAAAGCTGTGCCGCAAGCCCGACGGACTTCTTCCCAAGCTGAACGTTTGCGCAATTTGCAGCAACGCCGCCACGCACTTCGAGCACAAGGTCCGTCCCATGCTTGGCTACGGAATAACCCTTGTTCGCCTCGTCATACGTGACATCCCACTTCTGGGCGTCTGTACCGTTGAACGCGTAGGTCTGGACGTTCGTGCCAGGATTGCTGCCATTGGCAGCCGCATCAAGGACCTGCGGATCAGAAGTGCCCGACTCAATCACGTAGGTACCATCAGCCACTGTGCGAGTATCTTCCTCGGCCTTGTCTTCTGCTGCATTTGCGTCCTGGCTGACGGGACTCTGGTCGGCAGAGGTTACCTCCGCGTCCTTTACGGTAGCCTGCCCCTCTGCACCGTTGCTAGAATCTCCGCTCGGCTCCTGCTTTGACTCAGTCGCGGTCGCCTCCGACAAGGAGGTGGATGAGGCACCGGCGCCGCCCGGCGCCGCGCTCATGTTCTGCTCGTCATTGGAAGCAGTCGCCTCTTTGGCAGAGCCATTGTTGTCGACCTCGCTGGCAATCGTCTGTTCAGAGGGTGTTTCCACCTCGACAGAAGCAGGGTCCTGAGCCAGGGCAGTCTGGGGAAGAAGCACTGCCATGGTGCATGCGCCTGCAGAAATCATCGCAACAAGTGCAACCTTTGGACTGTATGTAGATAGCTTCATGAAACCTCCCATGCTGCGGGGTACTACCCCCCAACCGATTAGCTGCTCACAAGTATATATGAGTTTTATTTCAGGTAAGTGCCCGCAGTTTCCGCCGTGCAATCAGCCTGACACGCGCAAGCCTGTACGCCTTGCCCACGTACCAGGGGGATCTAAATAGGGTGCCTATTAGGGAGAGCACATGCGCCAGCCTATTCGTCATGCCAGCCGATCCTAGAAAGGCATTCATCTGGTAATACGCACTTGAGAACCGCCGCTCACGAGCCGGTGTCCAGGCATCGTCTACCTTATGCTGGACCTCTTCGACATCGGCAACCTTACCCTCTCTGTAAGTTCTTGTGAGCTCCCTCTGGTATAGGTACTGGCGAAAGAGGCTCGATCTCGAGATACTACCCGAGGAAATCGTGTAGTCCAGCAACGTCTCCGGGCAGTTTCCTATCTCACATCCATCCAATTCCAGACGAAGAAGAAAGTCGTAATCCTCTGAAAGCGGTATCGGACGATATCCCCTTGCAAGGACCTCGGCTTTCCCTAGCCATGTAGGATGCATGACGCAGTTGTTGTATCCCAGAGCCTTCGCTACTTCACTCGCACTCGTTGGAAGCCCGTCAGCACGATACAGGAACGTGCCCTCCTCATTGACAACGTTCATGAAGCAGCCCACAAGGTCGAGGTGGTGTTCAGATAGGTACGCCACCTCTCGTTCCACGCGCTCTTTGTGAGCAATGTCATCGGAATCCATGCGGCAAATAAGGTCGCAATCATCCTTTATGTCCGCAATTGCCGAATTAAGAGATGACGCAAGCCCCAGGTTCCTCTCGTTCACTTTCAGCGAGAAGCGCTCTCTATCGCCACAATACTCCTCAAGGAACCCTCTCGCCTCAAGGTTGTCGGGGTCGTCCAGAACAACGAGCGTCGAGATGTTGCCGTAGGTTTGGCCGTCGATAGAGTCTGCGGCGCGCTTGATGACGTCAACGGGCTCCCGGTAGACAGGAAGCACTACCGTTACCTTTGGATCTCTGCTCACCGTTTCTCCCTTCGGGGTTCGAAGTCCGATGCCATGATTTGCTAGACTTGTCAATGAAGCTGTCAATGTCATCTAAGGCAGCCTACTCTTTCCGCATACGCGGCAAGACCGTCCTCAATCATATCGTTTGGGATAACTCATGTGGCTTAGCTTTGTACTTGTGTTTGCGACCTACCTGCTTCTCTTTGTTCCAAATGCGCTTTTACTTTTTGGGCTTGGCTTCGACATATTCTGGAGCGCGACGCTTTCTCCCCTCGTCAGCATCAGCGCATACGCAATCATCGGCCAAGCGTTAGCGATTGTTGGCATTCCCTCTAGTGCGCCCATCCTCGTCGCACCCATACTTTGCGCGGCCCTCATTGCGACATTACTGGTGCGCAGAAAGGGCAAGACCGTTGCAGCACCATCTGTCGACCGTTTCACAGCGCTTCTTTACCTTGGCGTGGGTCTTGCACTCGGCCTGCTGGTCTATCTAAAGAATCTCCCCTCGCCCGACGCCCTCTTCCAAGCGTTCGACACTGCGCAGCACCTCAACGTGATTCGTGCGTTTGCGGATTCCGGTCGATTCTCTTCCCTAGGCGTCTCTGCATATCTCACGGAGGCAGATAAGGCAATCTGTCCCGCCGCTTCTTCCGGCTTCTATCCCTCCGCCTGGCATGCGTTTTGCGCCTTGGCAGTACAGCTCACCCAGTGCAAGGTCACCGTCGCCATCAATGCATCCGAGTTTGTGATGACCTCCATCGCCTACCCCCTTGGCTGGGCCGCCCTCCTCACCCTCGCGTTTGATGGCGATAAGAATAAAGTTAGAGCAGGGTCCATCGTCTGCATGGCATTCGCCTCGTTCCCCTGGCAGCTCATCATGTTCGGTCCCATATACCCTAACCTTGTTGGCTTTTGCGTCCTCCCCTCTGCCATGGCCCTCTTCATGCTCGTGTTCCTTGGCTCAGGTCGAAGGACTTCTGTCACTGGGACGCTTGTGTTTCTGCCGTGCCTGGCCGGCCTTGCGCTCCTCCACCCCAACACAATATTCACGGCGCTGGTGCTTTTGATGTTCTGGTGCGCAAGGCTCGTCCACGATGCCCTAGCGCGCGTTCTGGAAAATCGCCCGAAGCTTGTCGCGAAAGCGCTACCTTGGGTCGGATGGGCAGCCTTCCTCTTGCTGTGCTTTGCATTCTGGATCTTCTGCTACAGATTGCCCGCATTCCACGAAATCGTGTCCCACAACTGGAAGACGTATGCAACACAGCAGCAAATGCTCTACAACCTGTTTGCACTCACCTACACCAACGACTTTTGCTACAACCTCGCTCCGCAGTTCCTGCTTGGCGTGCTTGTGATCGTGGGCGCAGTGCGAGCGGCCCTTTCTGGCAAGACGCGCTGGATTACGCTCTCGTACCTTGTTGCTGGATTCATATTGTTCTGGGTGGCTACCTACACTGGCATCCCTGGACGCTCTCGGTTCCTTCTCGGCGGATTCTGGTACACGGACCCCATGAGGCTTGCCTCCATGTTCGTCCTTGCGTCCATACCGTGCGCCGCCTTGGGACTTTCTTACGTCGCCGAGCTGCTTGATCGACTCGGCAGCAAGAGGCTCGACGGCATCCACGTCGCAGGCCACAATGTCGCGACCATCGCAATCGTTATCGCAGTCTTCGCTTTGGTGAACTACTTCCCTGGCTTCTATAAGTCCCCACAAGAGGCCAAGCGTGACCCAGACATGCAGAATACAGACTTCCACACTGCTTTTGGCGACATGTGCTACATCGTGACGGATGTGTATGACAGCACTTCTCCGCTGTCACAGAAGGAAAAGGACTTCCTTGCCAAGGCCACCCCGATAGTTGGTGATGATCTTGTCATTAACGACCCCGCAGACGGAAGCCTCTTCGCCTATGGCGATTATGGCATAAGAACGTACTATCGCACCCTCACGGGAGTCGGCGCGCCTAATGAGACCTTGGAAAGTCAGCGCATCAGAACCTGGCTCAGCCACATGGGCCAGAGTCCCGACACCCGCGAGGCACTCAAAAAGACGGGCGCGCGCTACGTGCTGGTACTCGACGACAGCGATGCAGTTTTCTCGTTTATCAACCTCAGGGGAACCGGAGCTAAGTCGCGAGCAGATTTCCATGGCGTCGACAGCGTCGGTGCAGATACACCGGGTCTCAAGCTTGTACTTTCAAGTGGTGACAGGCTGCGTCTATACAAGATTGTTGGCTGACGCTTTGACTCTGTAGTTTCGAAGCGTACCAAACATTAAAGCTAGAATGGATATCGTACGTCTCCCAGCGCTAAGGATACTATGCATATGCACGTCCTCGCCATAATTCCCGCCTTCAACGAGGAGGAGTGCCTCTCCTCCACGGTCGCAGAGCTTACGTCGCAATGCCCAGACATTGATTACCTCGTAGTAAATGATGGCTCAAAAGATGATACTGAGTCGATCATACGTGGGGAAGGTCTACACGGCGTCAACCTTCCCGTCAACACGGGGCTTACCTCCGCTTTTCGAACCGGAATGAAGTATGCTTACCGTCACGGGTATGACGCCGCGATTCAATTTGATGCAGATGGCCAGCACATGCCGGCTTTCATCAGAACCATGGCAAGGGCGATGGACGAGAATGGCGCGGACATCGTAATTGCGTCCCGTTTCCTCAATGGCGAGCGTTTCACGGGCGTGCGCGGACTGGGGTCTCATCTCATAACCCATCTCGTCAAGATGACGACGGGGGTCACCATCACGGATCCAACGAGCGGCATGCGCATGTACGGACGCTCCATGATCAAGATGTTTGCCACAGGCTTCGATGTTGCGCCCGAGCCCGATACGGTGGCATGGGCCATCCGCAAAGGAAACAAGGTGGTCGAGGTCCCCGCCGAGATGCGCGAGCGTCAAGGTGGCGAGAGCTACCTCAAGCTCTCCAACGTCGTTAAATACATGAGCAGAACCTGTCTGTCCATCCTGCTCTTCCAATGGCTCAGGTAAGGAGCTTTCGTGGCACTTCAGCAGCGTATTCTCATACTCTTTGGCGCAGTTCTCGCATTCGCGATTGTTTGTCGTCGCATACAGAAGGACAAGATTCTCGTTGAGGACTCGATTTATTGGGTCGTTCTGTCCCTTCTCCTCGTTGTTGTCGCGGCTTTTCCGGGCATTGCAATCTGGATGGCAGGGCTGCTAGGCTTCATCTCACCCATCAACTTCGTGTACCTACTGATCATCGCTCTCTTGCTCATCAAAGTGTTCAGCAACTCCGCAGAAATCTCCATGCTCAAAAGCAAGGTAAACGATCTTGCACAAGAGATTGCCCTAAGAGAAGAACTTGGTACCAAGGATGCCCACCGCCACGGAGATTCGTCGGCGACGGGCACGCATCACTAGGCGATTATGGTTACTGTGCGGGCTTTTCCCATCACAGCCTTCCCAAGAGAAACAGTATTCTCAGCGCCAGCTCTTCTGATTTCTTCTGTCTAAGCCTGATTGGCGTTACGGCTTTGGTCAAACGCCCGCCGTTCAGAAACCGCCCTAGGAGACGGCGTCTCTCCATGGGCATTGTGGTTCCAAAGTCGCTCTCGAGCTTCTTCAGCTGAAGCGTCACGTTCTCGAGTTCGTCACCCTGCAGGAACTTTCGCGCACGATAGCGCAAGAGCGACATGCCACCAGTTCCCGTTGCGCTTACATTCGCTCCAGTACGCCTGTAGTCGAGCGAAGCAAAGTCATCAAACGTTAGCTCACCTATCGCGCTCGCGACGAGGGCACACCACCAGTCGTGACAATATACGCCGTCGACTCCTGCGTTTACCACCGCGCGCACTAGGGCGTCGTTCATCAGCACCGTATTGCCAGACACCATGTTTTCATACAGCATCGTCGGAAAGTCAACCCCGCGTTGGTTCAAGTGGCTCTTTCCTTGCGGACGCAGGTCGCTGTCGCAAAAGACATACTCGGAGCAATAAAGCTGCGGCACTCGTTCGTCACGTTCCGCAAGAACGCTCACGGCTCGCGACACCTTGTCGACATGCCAACGATCGTCCTGATCGCAAAAGGCAACGTAGTTGAACCTGCCTGCCACCGACTTCAAGAGCGAGAAGAAGGAGCGTACCACTCCAACATTCTTGCCGCGCTCAAGACTGATCTTGCCGTCTCGTTCATAGCTCTCAAGAACCTTTACCGTGTCGTCACGCGACCCATCGTCGCGCACAAATACGGCTACGTTACCATAGTCTTGCGCAAGTACGCTCTCCAACTGCTCTTGCACGTACTTCTCGCCATTGTACGTAGACATGACCACGGCGACGCTCGCAAGCTTTCCTTGTCTCATGCATGCCCCTCTTCACAGGACGGCGCCATCACTTTTGATGGCGCCGTCCGTCCAACACTTTCATACACGCGCTCTGTGGACTCGACTTATTCGCTACCTTGGCCAGCTGCCAATAGTCCAGTTTGTCGGGTTCGGATTATAGCTGGCAAATGACTCAACCGTCGAGCCGGTCGGAACGTTGTCGTATATCCATTTAGCGTCATCGCGAAGCATGCAGATGCATCCCGATCCCCTATGAACGTAGCCTGACTTGCCCTGAGCCCTGAACTCTGCGTAAATCGAGTAGTGGAAACCCTGGCCCATCTCATAGGGAGTCGAGCTGTTACGAGACTCGGGGTAGGACGGAAGGTTGAAATCGCCCTGCCTCCTGTTCGCAGTCCATGCGGTAACGAAGCAGCTGAAATAGTCATTTACCCACGTCGTTCCCTCGTAGAGCGCAGGGGCCTTGTGATGCAGTTTAAAGAGACCGGTCTTCGAGTTGTTTGTGCCAGCTCCCCATTTGCCGCCATACGCACCCGTTGTCACGTCGAACGTCTTCACAGCGCTCCAACTTCCACCAGACTTCTGCAGCACGGTCACTCGAGCCTGGTCAACGTCCACGCAGACATAGAAATTCGTGTCGCTTCCCTTTTGGACCGCCTTTGCACGCATCTTGTCCAAGTATGACTTATCGTACTTAAGCCCAGAGGCATCCTTGCCGCTCACGCTTCCTGCATTGCCGCCCACGCTCGTGTTCACGACTGTCTTGGCATACGACCAGCTTGCCATATCCGAGCCGGCATCGACCAATACCGTCCTCGAGCCAGAGGAACTCACACCCAATGCCAATCTATTCGAAAGTCCGGAGACAAGCACGATGCCTCCCTTGACACCAATGGTTGGCATCCACATCTGCGCAGGAGTTCCGTTCGGTGCATATTGCTGTACGGCCGCTCCGATTGACCCGTTTCCGTTCTGCACGTCAAGCGCCTTTCCTGATCCCGCGTTGGCAATCGAGACGTAGCCAGAGCCTAAAGACTTTACCGTCCAAGCCTGAGCGGCAGTTCCATTGCTCTTATATACCTGCACGGCCGCCCCATCGGACTTCGAGCCTCCAGACACGTCCAATGCCAATCCGTGATCCAAAGACGTTGTCAATACATACGTTCCGTCCTCGATTGGCCTTACCTTCTCGAGCTTCCAAGACTGCGCCGCAGTTCCGTTAACAGCATATGTGCCGACCGTGCTACCGCTTCTAGTGGACGCACCCGACAGATCGAGCGCCTTTCCCGAGGCAACGTTGACAAATGTCACGCCACTTCCAGAGCCAGGCCGGGCTGTCCAACGAGACTCATCGGTCAGCTGCTCGGACCCACAAAGCGTTCCGTCGGCATCCGTGAGATAGAGTCCTGAGTTTGCACTCTTGACAGAATATGCCTTTGCTTCCTTGTCGTAGCTCACGGTCCACTTTTGAGCGAGAGTGCTGTTTGAAGAATAGATTTGAACTCGCGCATTCGGGCTCGTCGACGCTGACTCGACATCCAAAACCTTCGACGAGTCCAGGGAGCTCTTGATTGCGTAAAGACCATCTTCCACTACGCTGGCAACAGGCTCGAAAGTCCACTGTTGAGCCTTGGTACCATTTGCATCCCACAACTGCACCGCGGCACCGTCGTGGGCATTCGCGCCAGGAACATCCAAGGCCCTGCTCGTTAGCGGAGTCCTAATGACATAGGTTTCGCCCGCTGATTTCCTGATGTCCCAACTCTGGGCACTTGAGCCGTTCGGTTGGTACTGCTGAATCCTCACTCCGTTGGACCCATTGCCGCCGGGCACGTCGAGAGCCTTACCAGAACACGCCGCCGTCAACTTATAGTAGCCAGTCTGCGAGTCGTATGTGAGAGACCATCGCTGTGCTGAGCTGCCGTTCTTCTCCCACAGCTGAACCCGAGCCCCGTTTGAGTAAGACGCCGAGGGGACGTCGACTGCTTTTGACGAGGATGCCGCGGACTGCACGGTGTACGATCCCTCCGCAAGGGAACTCGTGGATTCGAGAACGAACTTCTGGGCTGCGGTTCCGTTTGACTGCCACACCTGAATATTGGCACCATCGCGGCCGCTTCCACCCGACACATCGAGCACGAGCCCATTGCATACCGACTTGAGAGAATATGATCCGTCACCGTTATCTACAAGATCCCACTGTTGAGCAGCCGAGCCGTTCTCGCCCCAAAGCTGGACGTTAGTGCCGTTTGCCCTACCAGCGCCGCTGACATCCAGTACCAGCTTGGTGTTGACGCTGCGCACGACATAGTGGCTTCCCGACTTTTCGAGACGCCAACGCTCACCAACCCTAGAGTTGTCCTTCCATTGGAATACGTTGCCTCCGCTGACCTTTCGATTGGACTCCACGGCAACGGTCTTCTTCGACGCGACGGAAGAGATCACGTACACGCCATCAGAAACGCTGGTTGCAGCATGAGCGACAATAGGTTGAGCCAGCGCGCAGCAGAGCAAGACGGCAGCAGAGAGTACGCATCCTGACCGCGTCAACCGAGCTTTCTTATTCATGTGTCCTCCATTGCAAGGGCGGTAGGCTAACGCCAATCGTATCACCTGCGAAGTCTGAAGTCCGCCCAAACAACGCCGGTCATCCGAATGCTGTCTCTAAAGGGTCACTCCCCTGCCCCGAAGCATGCGAGAGGCCAGAACGAGATACCAGCGCAAGGGCGAGGTAAGGTAGGCCAGGCGGTGGCTCTTCTCCCCCATTAGTTCCGAGAGCGTCTCGCGCATTGTCGAGCAGCGCACCTTTCCAACGCTCCACTTGAGCAAGGTGCGGTAATAGGTCATCTTGGCAGCAAACACGGCCTCTTCGTTCTGGCGCGATTCAGCAAACTGGATGATGGTCTTCCCGAAGAGAAGCTCTTGGCGAGCGTAGTTCTCGTCGACCCTCACATTTGACGAGTAACTCGATCCGCCCTTGACCACATGCCGATAGGCGCTCCAAACATGCTCCATGCAACGAACCCTGCCGATCGTGAGTATAAAGAATGCATTCCTGCGATCGCCTGGATAGGAATCGTAAAGACGCATGCGCGTGATGTCCTCGCGCGCCTTGAGGTACGGCTCGCGTCGGTAGAGCGAAGTACCAATCTGGCCGGGTAGGCTCATGTAGAAGAACTCTTTGAAGGTGTACTCCCCATTCGGACACTCAGGGTACTTCTCGCCGTTTGGTTTCGAATCCGCACCAACGACAACGCAGTGGTGGTAGCAGGCAGAGTAGTCCGGATGCGACTCCAGGAAGTCGACCTGTGCTTGCAGCTTTCCGTCGTATGTCCAGAAGTCGTCGCCCTCAAGAATTGCCATGTAGCGTCCGCGGCAACGATGAAGCAGGTCGTTGCAGTTGTTCTCACCTCGAAGGCCCATGTTCTTGGGGCGAAGGAGGATGTGGAACCAGTCAGGAAGCTCGGACTCGAGGCTTCTAAGCACGTCGCGTGTGCCATCCGTAGAAAAATCGTCGCCGACGATAACCTCAACGGGAAAGTCGCACTTTTGGCTTGCGATGCTCCTGAGGCAGCGCTCGACGTAGTCCCGCTGGTTGAACACCGGGACTATGACGCTGACCATCGGCGCCTGTGTCGTAGCTGCCTTTTCCTGCTTCACCCGTGCTCTCCCAGCCTAGCTCCTGCCACAAGACAGAACGATGTCACAGATTCGGTCGACGTCCTCGAGTGCGAGGTCCGCATACATGGGCAGTGTGAGCACATGACTCGCGACGTAGCGTGCCACAGGCGTCCTTGAGCTGTCAAAACGGCCGCGATAGCAGGCGAAATCCGTCGTAAGCGGGTAGAAGTACTTGCGCGAGAAGATCTGCTGCTCGGCAAGGGTGTCATACACGTTGTCGCGAGAGGCGCCGAAGTCGTCGTCGAACACGACAGGCAGGTAGGCGTAGTTGGGGGTGACGCCCTCCTTGGGCAGCGACACCCTGACGCCCCGGGCGCCGTCGAGACGCTCCCAGTACCGCTCGGCGACCAGCTTGCGCTTCGAGATCTCGCGATCGAGGTGGCGAAGGTTGCAGATGCCCATAGCCGCGCAGAACTCGTTCATCTTGGCGTTGCCACCTACGTACTCAACGTCCTCGGGACCAGTGATGCCAAAGTTCTTCCACTCGTTGAGGAGCGTCTTGAGCCCAGCGTCGTGGAAGCACACGGCACCCCCCTCGATGGTGTTGAACACCTTGGTCGCATGGAACGAGAACATGGAGGCGTCGCCAAACGACGCGGAGGAGACGTCGCCGCGCCACACTCCGAAGGCATGCGCGGCATCATAGATGACCTTGAGGCCGTGACGGTCAGCGATGTCCTGGATTGCGTCTACGTCGCATAGGTTGCCATAGACGTGGACGGGGACGATGGCGCAAGTGTCCTCGTCTATCAGACGCTCGACCGAGGCAGGGTCAATCGTATAGTCGTCTGGCTTAATGTCTGCGAACACGGGCTCCAACCCCTTGCGAACGATGGCGTGGGTCGTGGACGCAAACGTGTAGGGCGTTGTTATGACCTTGCCCTTGAGCCCCATGGCCTCGAGCACGCACTCGAGCGCTGAATGGCCGTTCACGAAGAGCGCAATCTGGGGAACCTTCAGGTAGCTCGCAAGGTCTGCTTCGAGCTGACGGTGCTTTACGCCCATGTTCGTAAGCCAGTGGCTCTCCCAGATGGGCTTTATCTCCTCCGCATACTCCTCGAAGTCCGGCATGGACGAGCGCGTAACGAGGATCTTATCTGGCATGCTTGTGCTCCAAACCTGCAAGTTCCGCAAATATAAGACATTCTAGCATCGATATCACAACATAGAACTCCGGGCTGTACTTACCCACCTCCAGTAGGTAGGAATCAAAGCTGAAGACGCTCAGCTGGTACGAGACGTACCAGACCGTCGCGGCCTCGTATGCGAGCGCAGTGAGCGCCAGACCGAGCGCGATGAGCAGTGATTCCACGGGCTGCTTCACCCTCCCGCGCACAGCCATCGCGACGAGAGCCGCGATGGCAGGAAGGAGCAGCAGGTTCATGATGCGCATTGCCGCGATACCGACACGCCCAAGGTGGTAGTCAACCGCGGATACTGCCGCCGCCTTCTTGGACGTATCATCCACCTCACCATTGACAAGCGTGTTGCCACCAAGGAGCACGCGCATCTTGACCTCCCCCGACGCAAACATACCCGGCGGGCTCACAGGCTTCCATCCCGGTTCGATGAGGTGTTCCTGAAGGACATCCAAGCGAAGAAGAGTCGCCGATGTATCGAGTGTTCGTCTTGCCCAGGGGAGAAGGTCGGTTGTCCCAACTGGCGGTGCCACCTGAGAAATCCTCAGGCCTCCTTTTGCGGCTATGTTACCCGTCCTCTCCGCCTTTCGCAGCTCTGCGTCAACCTTCGACCAGAACGCGCTGGCGGTGCGGGCGGTCGCGTTCTTCCTTGCGTCGTAGTAGCCCTGCCTGAGCGCCCAGTACGCAAGGTCGCCGTACACCTCATGCCCATCGAAGGACTCATCCCACTCGTCCCACGACCCCTCTACGGACTCGCGGATCGTTGCAAGCGTCGGGCTCGCTCCCATAGCGCTCTCGAGAGCCTTCCTCGATACCCAGAGTCCTTCGTCCTTCTCGCCCGTATCGATACCGGACAAGTCAGAGCACACACGCGCGAACGAGCCCGTGAATCTCTCGTTTGTGCCATTGAAGCCATAGCGCTCATAGTTCACGCGCGAGACCGCTTCCGACGCACTCCACACGAGCACGAGGGGGAGCACGAGAAGCGCCACCCTGACGATGGGGCCGCGTGCACCTTGGTGCTCACGACGGGCAGCCTTCAGCCAACCAACCGCCATGACGAGGGAACACACGAGCACGAAAGGCAGTACCCAGGTAAAGTTCTCCTTGATGCGCGAGAGCGGGACCAAACCCAACGCCGCCGCGGCAGACCAGGGAAGCTGCACCCTCACGGGACCCTTCCTCCTGAGGTACCAGCCAATGTAGGCGGAGAGCGAGAGAATGGCGAAGGGGATGACCATCCCGTCGCGATAGATTCTGCGGAAGTACGTGGTCGTGAAAAGAAGCGGCGTGTAGAGAAGTATGAGGTAGACAACGACACGCACCCATCTCGAGCGAATGCGGGGGCGAAGCGCGATGGCGAAGGCGAGGCAGGCGATGGCCTGTGCACCGATGAAGAACAGCTGATAGCGAATGTGAGTCGTCCCACACAACGCGATGATCATGGGGTAACCCGGGTTCTTAGCGAGCGTATAGCGACCATATGGCCCCAACCACTTGCCCGCGGCGAGATAAAGGGCCGCATTTGCGAAAAGCCTGTCATCCGCCTCCGTGCCAGCCCCCAGGAGGACGGTCACGGGCGTCTGATAGGCAAGGACGATTCGCACGATGGTAAGCGCAACGGCAAGCACCATGGGGAGGACGTCGCCCGCTAGAGAGACTCGAAAGAGCCGCCCCTTGGCTCGTATGGGCGGAGTCGTTGTGGTGGCCCTCTTCTCAGCGCTCACTTTCTCGCCAGCTTCCTTTCTCTTGCGGCCTTGATGTTTCGCATGACGTAGGTAAACTCCTCGACGTGGAACGTCCACGACAGGAGGACGTAGACCACAAGCATCACGACGATGCCGACGAGGATTCCCAGGACGTCGTTGGGCATAGCCGAGGCGGCAAACCAAACTGCGACGGCGGATGCAGCCGACATGGCGAACGCGGGAACAATGTCACGTACCTGTTCCACGTACGAGTAGCCGATGACCCGCTTATTGGGAGACGCGTTGATGAAAGTGCTCACGATGCCCACGACCACGGAGCCGAAGACGATGGCGTAGATGTCACGCATCACGAAGGCTGCGAAGCCAATGATCGCGAGACCTAGGCACTTTTTTATGACCTCGAGCTTTAGGAAGAGGTCGCTCCTGCCCATGCCGTTGAGCACCTGAAGGTTGGTGGTGTGGATGGGCAGCAACGCGTACACGAAGCAGTACATCTGCAGGAACGGGACGCTCGGGAGCCACTTTGGCCCAAGCAAAAGCCTCACGAGCTGCGGGGCCAGAATGGCGAAGAGCGTCATCGAGGGGACGATGAGGTAGGTGCTCGTCTTAAGACCGCGGCGCGCGAGACGCTTGACATTGGAGACGTCCTCCTGCACGCGTGACACCGCGGACAGCATTACGGGCTGGATGGCTCCATCGAGCATGACGCCGAGCGCCTGGGGATACTTCTTGCCCTGCGAGACGTATCCGAGGTCCGTGGAGGTGAAAACCCTGCCGATGATGAGATCGGACAGGCTCTGATACAGCTGGTCCATAATGCCTGACACGAGGAGCTTCCAGCTGAAGCGGAACAGTACGACAGCGCGTTCGCCGTCGAACTCGAGACGCGGGCGCCAGGGGATCTGCTTTGCGAGAGCGATGCATTTGACGACCTGCTGCGTTATCTGCTGGACCACGAGCGCCCAGATGCCCAGTCCCGCGAGCGCGGCGGAAATGCCTAGGGCGCCCGAAACGATGCCGGCCGTGATGGTGGCTCGAAAAGTCTTGTTGAACTGGAGGTCACGGGCAACGATGGCCTCCTGGATAGAGTTGTAAGCATTGACGATGAGCACAAGCACGAGGACTCTGAGAGGCCACACGACGCGCGGCATCCTATAGAACGCCGAAACGGCGGGCGCCGAGACGAACACGGCGACGTATAGGACTGTTGAGACCACGAGGCTCATCCAGAACACCGTGCTGAAGTCCTTCTCGCCCACGTTCTTGGACTGGACGATGGCGGTATTTAGTCCAGACTGCACGAGCACGTTGCCCACGTTTACAAACACGAGCATGATCGCGAGCATGCCGAACTCGCTCGGTGCAAGGATGCGAGCCATCACGATTTGAACGACGAGCGTGATAATGGCGGACCCGCCCTGCTCGAAGAGCTTGAAGAAGAGTCCACGTATTGTCTTGGATTTCAGGTTAGCCTCTGCCAATAGATCCTCCTGCCAGGCCCGGCGCTACAGGCCGAGCGAGTAGACCACGATACCCAGGATGATGAGGACAAGCGCGAGGATGCGCCGGGCGTTAAGCTTCTCGTGGAAGATGGTTATGCCGAAGATTGTGACGTAGACGTAACCCGTCGCGTCGAGGATTGGCCCCATGGAGAGGGGGATCCCCTTGTACGCGTACACGGAGAGGAGCGTCGCGCCAAAGAACATCGCATAGGCGACGATTACGAGCGGGTTCAGGTACTCACGGATTGCGGAGGAATACTGCCTACCCGCAGACTTCTTGAGCAAAACCTGCGAGATACCCGAGATGAACACGCCAAAAAGGGCGAACAGCGCATATGTGAGCGTCCTACTCATGGTCGGCCTCCTCCCCCGAGAGCGAGAAGAGCACGACGCCCGCAAGTACGATGCCAGCGCCTATGAGCTTGAGAGGCGTAACGTCCTCGCCAAAGAAAAGGACGCCCCATACGATTCCCCAGATGAGAGTCACGGCCCGGTTGGCGTATGCCGCTATGAGCGGCATCCTCTTGATGACTTGCTGCCAGCCGATGGCATATACGGCGAGGATGACGAGCGAGCCTCCATAGCAGAGTACGAACGGAAGGCTCATGAATTGGTGCCGGGCGGCGAGCTTGCTCATGACGCCACTTATTGAGTAGAGCGCAAGCAGTAGATGAAGTGCGAGGAGCACCTTTGTTTGCGACCGCTTCTCGCCCACCTAGAGGTTCACCTTCTCGCGTATGACGTACTGGGGCGTGCTGTTGATGGAGAGCACGATGTTGCCTAGGTACTCCCCAATAATCCCGAGGGCGAGAAGTACCACTCCGAAGAAGAGAAGCAGGATGCAAACGATGGAGGACCAGCCGGCCATGATCGTGGGGTCGAGGACCTTCCTGACGATGGTAACGATGCCCGCCACGAATCCAACAAGAGCCGTGAACACACCGATGCCGGAGATGAGCCTGAGCGGGACGTTTGTGTAATTGAACGACGCAAGCCACAGATTGACCAGCTTGGAAAGCGTGTAGTTCGAGGTCCCGTACTCGCGCTTATGGTGTTCTATCGTCACATTGCCGATTCTGTTCGTCAACCGCGTGAACAATGCGTCTACGTATGGGTTGTAATTCTTGTACTGAATCATCTGGTCCTTTATCTCAGACGTGATGAGCCAGAAGTTACTCGATCGGATGTCCTTAGGCCTTCCAAGAAGCTTCCGAGAGGTCACCTTGTTGAGCCAGCTGGTAAAGTTCTTGATTGGTCCGTTCTTGGACTCCGCGTAGACGCCATACACAACGTCGAATCCGTCATCCATACGGTCCAGCACCTTGCGAATCTGCGACGGATGGCACTGCAGGTCATCGTCAATTCCGAGGATGAGATCGCCCTTCGCGAAGTGCAGACCGCACATGATGGCACTGTGCTGGCCGAAGTTGCGCATGAGGCTCACGCCATGTACGTTGGCATGCCTCTTGGCTAGCTCGCAAATCGCCCCATACGTGTTGTCTGGAGAACAGTCGTTCACCAGGACGAACTCGCAGTCATAGTCATCCCACTTGTTGAACTCGGCAATGGTGAGCTCAACCACGTCCTTGATGGACTTCTCGGACCTGTAGCACGGTATGACCACGCTCACCAGGCGCTTGCTATTGTTCGGGGCCAGTGCCTCGCTCATGCTTCGCTACCTCTCTCCGTACATCTTGCGGTAGTACTCAAGGTATGCACCGCTCGTCACGTGCTCCATCCACTCCTTGTGGGCGAGATACCAGTCGATTGTCTTCACGATGCCGTCCTCGAAGCGTGTCTCGGGCTCCCAGCCGAGCTCTGCCTTAATCTTGTCCGGCGCGATGCCGTAGCGGCGATCGTGACCCTTGCGGTCCTGCACGTACTTTATGAGGTCCTCTGTGATGGCCTTGTCGCCCGTAGCCCGAGCGGTCTCCTCGATAATCTTCTTCACGATGAAGATGTTGGGCCTCTCGTTGTGACCGCCCACGTTGTACACCTCGCCTAGGCGCCCCTTGGAGAGCACGAGGTCTATCGCCTTGCAGTGGTCCTCGACATACAGCCAGTCACGCACGTTGAGGCCATCGCCGTATACGGGAAGCTCCCTGTGGGCCTCAGCGTTGTTGATCATGAGCGGAATGAGCTTCTCGGGGAACTGGAACGGCCCGTAGTTGTTCGAGCAACGGGTGATGTTGACCGGCATGCCGTACGTGTCGCCATAAGCCTTCACAAAGAGGTCGGCACTCGCCTTGGAGGCGGAGTACGGCGAGTGTGGGCTGATGGGTGTGTCCTCGCGGAAGAAGGTGTCGGGCTCGTCGATGGAGAGCGACCCATACACCTCATCGGTCGAGACCTGGAGGTACTTCTTTCCCTCGGGGTACGACCCATCCTCGCGCTCCCAAGCAGCCCTGGTACAGTTGAGCATGTTGACGGTGCCCATCACGTTGGTCGAGGCGAAGGCACCAGGGTCCACGATAGAGCGGTCGACATGGCTTTCCGCGGCGAAGTTCACCACGTAGTCGATATCGTACTTCTCGAACAGAGCGGAAACCGCCTGCACATCCCTGATGTCTGCCTGCACGAACACATGCCTCTCGTCGCCCTCGATGGAGGCGAGGTTCTCGAGGTTGCCCGCATAGGTGAGAAGATCGACGTTCACGATCTTGATGTCGTCGTACTTACGAAGCATGTAGAGCACGAAGTTGGAGCCGATGAATCCAGCGCCTCCTGTGACAAGATACGTCTTGGCCATGTGGCAAACCTACCGTTTCCTAGATGTTGATGGACTTCTTCCACTCTGCGAACGTTGGGTGCATCTGGTCCTTCTGAGAAAGGATTGGCTCTGTACCCACTCCCAGCGGCCACGCCACCGCAAGGTCCTTATCGTTCCAGGTAATGCCGCCCTCGTCGTTGGGGTGGTACACGTCATCGCACTTATAGCAGAACACAGCCGTCTCGCTCATGACGTAGAAGCCGTGCGCGAATCCTCTGGGAATGAAGAGCTGGCGATGGTTCTCTCCAGAGAGTTCGACCCCTTCCCACTTCCCGAAAGTCGGACTGCCCGCTCGAAGGTCAACGCAGACGTCGTAGACGCTGCCCTCGACAACGCGTACGAGCTTCGCCTGCGGGTGTGCGATTTGAAAATGAAGGCCGCGGAGAACGCCACGCTTGCTCATCGACTGATTGTCCTGCACGAAATCTGCAGTGATGCCACCCTTTACAAAGTCGGAGCGCTTGTACGTCTCCATGAAGCCACCGCGATCGTCTCCATACACCTTGCAGTCGACGATGACGACATCCTTGATGTCACTCTCTATGAAAGTGAAGTTTCCATACGTGACGCTCTTTCGCATTTCCCGTCCGTCTCCCATGATTTCCTATCTGTCGCCGGCATCCAGCCACTTCTTCCTACTGAAGAAGTTCCAAAACATCACCACCGCGGTTGCGACGACCTTTACAAACATATAGTAGGGCCCATGTGCATAGTCGACCCCAACGCCCTCGAACGCAACCTGTCCGGCCACCATACAAACCTCGTTGATGGCTAGGCCTATTACGCTCAGGATTACGAAAATCGTGAATTCGCGCGTCTTGCTAAGGTCCTCGCGGTGGGTAAACACAAAGCGCATGCTCGCAAGGTAGTTAAAGACGGTACTAACGCTAAACGATATCGCTGCCGCTAAGACCGGGTCCATTCCAATCGTCTCATGTAAAAGAACCATGAGGCCGAAGTCAATAACGAAGGCGATGACCCCAACCACACCAAACTTCATAAACTGGGCCAGAAGCTGTCTCAAGGATAATCCTCTCGCTCTATTACCTGTTGGCCTTGCCTACGTGCTTATCGCGTTGGAAGTCGCCGTGCATCATTATGTGCATGGCGCTCATAACATGGGCGTAAGACATGCCCATGACCCCTAGCGGACCAAAGCTCTTAAACTCGTAATCCACTTGACCCGCCAGATAGGCAGCCCTTGCCAGTCGCGAATTTTGAGGCATCTGCCGACCCGTGACATCGTAGTAATACTTCCGCCTGTTCGTCGGAAGCTCGCACATCTTGTCAACGATTTCGGGCTTCATACGCAAGAACATCTTCTTGACGTTCTCTTTTACAAGAGGGTTATCCTCGCCATCGTCGATAATCGCGCCACGTGCATAGTCAAAGCCACGCACGTAGTGGGCTGCGAGAATGCCTTCATCCTTCACTCCAAGACGCTCGATAATGTCAAGCATCGTGTGCCACCGGTCGAACGGTCGGGTGATCGCATCATCCGCCTTATGGTCGTACGTGCTTCCCGGGAGGTCGGTGCGGTAGTTATAGAAGCACTTGTTGAGATACAGAATCGCGTCCGCCTGGCACATCGTCTCTATAAGGAATGGGTTGTCTGCCCAGCCAGCCCCGAGATACTCGATAAAACGTATGCCCTTCTCGTTCAGGAATCCGCGACGATATATCGCAGACCAGATAGAGGGATGCGTCGAAATGAGCCTTGGGTCTTCCTCAAGGGTAAATGGACGCTTCGAGGTAGGAATTCTCTTCGTTATAGCTGCCGGAAACGACCTCATGGTATCAGGGTCATCCCAATCCCTTAGGTCGGTCCATGCGGCCTTAACGATGTCTATCTCCTCGTCAAAGGAAGCCGCGAACTTGAGCAGCTCCTCATACATGGTCGAGTCGATGTAGTCGTCCGGCTCGATTATTGAGATCCAACGTCCGGTAGCTTCTTCGATTCCGCGATTGCACCCAGCACCGTATCCGCCGTTCTTCTTGTGAATCGGCTTAATTCGGGAGTCTATGGCCGCATAGCTATCGATGATCTGCGGAGACCCGTCGGTACACCCGTCGTCAATCAGTATGATTTCCAAGTTCTTGTATGTCTGGCCGCAAATACTGTCCAAGCACTGCGGCAGGAACTTCTCGGTGTTGTATATGGGAACGATTACGGATACGAGCGACTCTGCATCCTTACGCATGGTTTCCTCCAAAGTGAGACTTATAGCTATCGCGGTACGAGAAAAGCGCTGTACGCCAAGTTCTCATCCGTTCGGGCACTACGGCATACAGGCTACTGCTATCAAGGGCAGAGAATCGCGGGCGCTCAGCGCTTTCGGGATGTGCAGCCAAGTACTCGGCCGAGCTGCAGCGCTCGACAGTACATTCGATCCCGAACTCTTCGAATATCGCCTGTGCAAAGTCCGCCCATGAGCAAGTCCCCTCACACGTGGCGTGAAAGGTGCCAAAGGCGTCCGTCAGCGATAGCGCAAGGAGCTCGTGGGCCAAATCGCTTGCCGAAGTGGGGTTTCCCACCTGGTCGTCCACTACCGTAACCCTAGAGTGCGCCTGCGCCAAGCGAAGCATCGTCTTTACGAAATTCTTGCCTTCGAGACCATAGAGCCATGCCGTTCGGACCACAAACGTCCTGGGATTACGGGAGGTTGCCAGGCCCTCCCCTGCGAGCTTAGAGCGTCCATAGGCAGAGATTGGACAAGGCACGTCCGACTCAAGACGCGCACCGGATTCCTCCCCCGAGAACACATAGTCCGTCGAGACGTGAACGAGCTTCGCGCCCTGTCGCTCAGTCGCGATCGCAAGGTTCATCGGGCCCAAGGCGTTCGTTGCGAAGGCGCGGGAAAAGTCCTTCTCGCATCCGTCGACGTTCGTCATCGCCGCACAGTTGATGACGACGTCATAGGGATCATGGCTCTCGAACCAAGAATCGACGGAGCGGATGCTCGAGACGTCGAGATCCGCAGAGCCAGCGTAATCGATGAGCGCCACTTTCCACGCATCGGAGATTGGCCCGATCTCCGAGCGTCCACGTTCCACGCAGCGCTGAATTTCGCTACCCAGTTGCCCATGCGCGCCCGTTATTAAAACGTGCATGTCTACTCCTCGTACCTTCCGCTCGGAGCGATGCCACCCTGCGCAACCATCTTGAGGTGCTTGCCATAGTCGCTCTTACCATAGCGCTCCGCGCATGCGAGCAGACGCTCGCGTGGAATCCAACCGTTTTCGTAAGCTATCTCCTCGGGTACGGAAACGGGCAGGTCCTGAGCCTGCTCAACCGTCCTCACAAACTGGGAGGCCTCGGCAAGCGATTCCATGGTGCCGGTATCGAGCCAGGCATACCCACGCCCGAGAGTCACCACGTTGAGGTCACCGGCCTCCAGGTACATCTTGTTCAGGTCCGTGATCTCATACTCGCCTCTAGAGGAGGGAGTCACCCGCAATGCAAAGTCGCAAACACGAGAATCATAAAAATACAGCCCCGTAACCGCGTAGTTGCTCTTTGGATGTATAGGCTTCTCCTCAATCGACACGGCGTTGTAGTCCTTGTCGAACTCTACGACACCAAAGCGCTCAGGATCATCGACGCGATAGCCGAACACCGTAGCTTTTCCACTCTTCGCCGCAGCGACAGCCTTACGCAGGTGGCGCGATAGCCCGTTGCCATAGAAGATGTTGTCACCAAGAATGAGCGCACAGGCATCTGACCCTACGAAGTCGCGCCCGATGACGAACGCCTGCGCCAACCCATTGGGAACAGGCTGCTTCTCGTACGAGAGCGACACACCAAAATCTGATCCGTCACCAAGCAAGCGCTTAAAGTTGGGGAGGTCCTGAGGAGTGCTGATGATCAGAATGTCCCTGATGCCAGACAGCATAAGAGTCGAAAGCGGATAGTAGATCATCGGTTTGTCATACACCGGTAGGAGTTGCTTGCTCGTAACGGTAGTAAGGGGGTACAGCCTCGTTCCGCTGCCACCCGCCAGGATGATTCCCTTCACCTGTCGGTCCTCCTAAGCGTCGACTTCGAGAAAGGCCATGAACGTAAAGATAATAGACCAACAATGGGGAATCCATCGATGCTACAGCTTAGCGGACGCTCCATTACCTTCCGGCTGCCGCAGACACATTCTTCGTGCACGGTCGATTACTGGCCCAATGGACAGTGCAGCAACAACCAGCAACACCACCAGATCACGGTACGTGATAAATGCGTGCACGAAAGAGTGGTTGTCGGCAACCAAATACCATCCGAATGGAAGAGCGCCCACAAGAGCCAAGGGGATCAGATACCACCAGTGAGCCGAACCAAGGCGCCTCCATCGGCCAGTCTTGGCCAGCCATACGAGCGCGACAACAAAAGGCGGTACGAGCATTTTCACTTGCCAGCGATGGACAAGCAGTCCCACGTTCTTTCTTAGGGCCGCCGTCCGCGCAATCTTGAGAGCACCAGACGTTCCGCCCGATCTATATACGACACTTGAGAATCCGTCTCGCATGAAGTCGAAGCCGGTTACCAAGGATGAGAGAATCCATTTTGTAAGCATGAGCCCGCCATATCCAATGGCCCATGACAAAGAGGCGGCAAGCACGAAAAAGATCGATTTCGTCACTTGGTCACGACCGATTCTATCCCGCGCAAGGAACACCTGCATTCCCAAGGGAAGACCCAACGCAACAATAGGAGTGTCGAGAAAGTCGAAGAATACGGTCACGCCTCCAATCACAAAATAGAACACGAGCCAGGAGACGACTCCTTCGCCGCTATTCAGAAAACTCCAGCGACCGTCGTGATGCAGCTGCACAAAAACCGTAGCAGCGATTCCGATACAAAAAGAGAAAAATAGTGAGGGGGAGAACGCAGCAACTATGAAGTGGACCGCGAAGAAGGCGCTTAGGTAAATGACCGCAGTCACTGTGCCCTCCGATCTTGAGAGCAGAACCGTCGACCAGCCTAAAAGCGCGACAAAGGCAAGTAGGAAAACCACCCGTATCTGAGAAAGGTCAAATGCGATAAGAAGCGGTTTCAACACGGAGAGATACCCGTGCCAATAGCGCCCATAGGCTATCCAGCCGTCGGCTGACAGGCTGCCCCGAGGCCTTTTCATGCCACTTTCCAAGGCGGATATCTGGTCGTCGCCATTGCCCGGACCATGCCATTGAAAGTTATAGGCGGCGGAAAGCACGGGGTTCTCCGCAGAGTGGTACGCCTGATTGAGCATGATCGCAGTTGTGTAGTTGTCGAGCTGCCAGGCATCGTCTTCGGGCAATAGCCTGTGGTACTGGCCTTCCAAGGAGAGCTCAGAAATGGACTGCTGCACATGGAGGCAGATTGCAGAACGCGGAATCGAGGCGACGCCAACAGCCAGCAGGCTGAACAGCGTCACGCAGACCAGATAAGCGCAGGCAAGGCGCGTCACCGTCTTTCCCGCAAGAGCAAGGTGGGTACGGCCTAACGATTTGCTTGCCAATGGCCTTTCCATTTCTATTCCCACCTTACGTTCCCCGCACCAGAGTGACGCGCGCCGGCGGGGCTCCCCCACTGGCCGCAGCGCTTCAGCATGTCCATGCGCGCCTGCACGTACCACTTCTCCGCGGCGTCGCCCACATGGCGCGCGACGCTGTCCGCAAGGCCCATGCCAAACGTCGAGAGCAGGGCGTCGAGCGCCATGAGCGCGCCCAGCGCGAGAAGGACGTAGCGCGGCCAGCCGGAGCCCTGTGCCAGGCCAAGGGACGCCACCCACGCCGCAAGCGGCAGGATGAGCGGGCCGTACCACTGCTTCTGGATGAGGCTCGTGAGCTCCGAGGTGTACGTGCCGCTCTTGCGGACCTCCACGTGCACGCCCGTCGCAAGCGACACCGCCCCGTTTATGGCCTCGCGCACGACGCCGGACACGTGCCCGGTCAGCGACTCGTACGCCAGGAAGTACGTGGGATACACCGCCGCGCACAGGAGCGGCACCCAGTCCGCAAGCGTCTGGAGGCGCGCCGCGTCGAATCCCGCCGCACGGCCCCCCGCCCACGGGAACACGTTCCACCACACAAGGGCGAGCGCAGCCACGCAGACCACCCGCAGGAAGACGGGCCCAAGTAGGAAACGGCGCAGGCGATGCGTCCCCGGCGCCGCGTCGACCGCGTCGTTTGCGGCCTTCTCGGCCACCGCGCTCCTGGGGTTGCCGTGCTCGTCCCAAAACAGCGAGTCGTCCACGGCCGTCTGGCGCGCGTGCTGGCCCATGGGGTCAAAGTGCACGCCCACGCCGTAGCGGCCGGGGTCGCCGCCCACGAGGTCGCGCTGGACCGTCGCGGCGGCATCGTCCTCGAAGAGGGTCTTCAGCAGGCCGTACGCCTTGTTCACCTGCGTCATCTTGCGCTGCGCCACCTCGGGGCTGATGCCGTTCGTCGCGGCGTTGTCCGGGTGGTAGCGCTGGGCGAGCTTCATGAAGCGCTTCCTCAGGTCGGACTTCGTGTAGCGCTCCGGCAGGTCGAGGATCTTCTCGGCCTGTGCCTGCGTCATGTCCTGCTTCCTCAAGCTGCCTCCCTGGCCGGGGCGCGTCCGACGACGCGGACTTCCCCCTTCACAAAACGCGGCGACCCGGGGGCCGCCGCGCGCGCAACACTGTTGGCTTTTGGTGCTAGTCCTCGTCGAGCTGAGCCGCGACCTCGTCGGAGACCTCCATGGTGGTGTAGACGTTCTGCACGTCGTCCAGCTCCTCCAGGCGGTCGATCAGGCGCTGCACCTTCTTGGCGTCAGCGAGCTCGAGCTTGGTCGGGGTGTTCGGCACCATCGTGAGCTCGGAGCCCTTGCACTCGATGCCCTGGGCCTCGAGCGCCTTCTGGACGTCCTGCATCTTGTCGTACGCGGTGTAGACGATCCACTGGTCGCCCGCGTCCTCGTAGTCCTCGCCGCCGGCCTCGGCAACGGCCATCATGAACTCGTCCTCGTCGACGGCGTTCTCCTTGTCGGCGACCTTCTTCTCGTCAGAGACGATGACCTTCTCCACGGCGATGGAGCCCTTGCGGGTGAACTGGAACGAGACGGAGCCCGCGGTGCCCAGGTTGCCGCCCGCGTGCGTGAACGCAGAGCGCACGTCGGCCGCGGTGCGGTTGAGGTTGTCCGTCAGGCACTCGACGTAGAAGGCGGTGCCGGCGGGACCGTAGCCCTCGTACGTGACCTCCTTGTAGACCGCGGCGTCGGCGCCGGAGCCAAAGGCCTTGTCGATCGCGGCCTTGATCTTGGCGTTCGGCATGGAGACCATGCGGGCGCGGGCGACGGCCGCTGCGAGGGAGGCGTTGTTGTCCGGGTTGGGGTCGCCACCGGTACGAGCAGCAACGGTGATGTTACGCGAGTGCTTGGAGAAGAGCGCGGAACGCTTCGCGTCGATCGCGGCCTTCTTGTGCTTAGTGGTAGCCCACTTAGAGTGTCCGGACATACACAACTCCTTCTGGTATTGGCAAAAACACAAAGATGATACTCGATAGCGCCCACGCGGGCAAGGGACGCGCCGCCTGCCGGCCGCCACGTTCGCAAAGGCTGCAAATGCGCGGGCGCATTGTCCGTTACCCTAGCACCAACCCGTGAAGCGGAGGATACCATCCCAACTCTGGCTCGTGTGAAGTCCGCGCTGGCGCCTCCACGGGCTGACGCAAATCTCCCAACCAGTCTGGTCGCCAGGACGGCCACCCACGGCGCCGTTGAACTCGTTGCCACGAGCCTCGACCATACTCGAATGCGTCACCATCGCTGCCACGTGATGCAACTCGCTCAGCATGATGTCTCCAGGCTGCGCCTCCCAGGGATTGATGTTGGTGATCCACTGCCAGCCCCTGGCCTGGAGGTTCCTCCTCAGGTCGAAGGTGGTGGTTGCGCCGCCAGTGGAGAATCCCGCCCACCTCAGGCACGAGATTACGAGGGACGAGCAGTCGTAATCCCCACGTTCACCCCAGCGATACGCTTGGTCGTAGCCGTGCCTGTTGTTGTTCGCCACGGCGAGCATGTTGTTCTCGAACCTGACGAGCCTGCTCATCTTGTTCGACACGCTCGCGTTGGAAAGCAGCCAGCGCTGGGCGCTGGTGCCATTGGAATCCCAAATCTGCACGTTGGCGCCGTTGGCATCGGACCCGCCGTACACGTCCAGCACCTTGCCGTTGGCGTTAACGAAGGTGAAGGCGCCGTCCTTGAGCGTGAAGCGCCAGCGCTGTGCGTTGGTGCCGTTGCCCGTGTATTGTTGGACGTTCGCCCCGGAGCCGCCACCACCCTGAACGTCGAGCACCTTGTTGCTCGCTCCGTTGACGAACGCGTAGTAGCCGTTGCCAACGCCAAAGATGTACCAGCGCTGCGCGTCAAAGCCGTTGGAATCCCAGAGTCTGACGTTGGCACCGTCGCAGGCGGAAGCACCCGCGACATCGAGGGCCCGTCCGCTGCCCATAGCGGTCCTAATGGTGTACCAGCCATCATCGAGTGGGCTCACCGCAGCGAAGTTCCACACCTGGGCATCCGTGCCGTTAGGGGCATACACCTGCACGTTCGCGCCGGATGATCTGTTGGCGCCGTAGACGTCCAGGGCCTTGCCGCTTCCCTGGTCCACGAGCGACAGACCATGGCCCAAGACATACGCGAGACCCCACACGTGGTCGTGCCCCTGCTGCACCACGTTGTTGCCGCTGACCGAGAGACGCAGGCCCGAGCCCAGATTGGTGATGGCATACCCGTTGCCCGTGTTCCTGACGTACCACTTCTGCGCCATGGACCCGTTCCAGGCATAGTCCTGAACGTTGGCGCCATCGTGGGTTGATCCGCCGCTCACATCTAGGTTCTGCCCGTTGCCAAGCTGGCTCGTAATCCTATACGTGCCTTCTTCCACGCTTGGCGCCCAGCTCTCAAGCGAGAAGAGCTCGTCCTTCTCGCCCGCGGAGCCCATCGTGATGCCGGAAAACAGGTCCGACACGTTGGAGAATACGAGTCCGGTCTTCTTGTTGACGAAACCGTAGCTGCCGTTACTGCGATACAGGGTCCACAGCTGTGAGTCATCGGCGGTGCTTGCCTCCTGACGGATAGCCGCGCCTGGAACGATGTCGCCATTCACGACCGCGACGGAGAGGCCAGAACGGACGTTTCGGATGCGCCAGTAGCCACCTTCGCGCGTCAGTCGGTACGCCTGGCTCGCAGAGCCGCTACCCGACTCGAAAACGAGACCGGCGCCCACAGACTTGCTGCCGCCGCTCACGGCAAGCGACTTGCCATCGGCCTTACTCACGATCTTGAAGTCGCTACCATCAAGGCTCTCGACGACGTCGAGGCGCGCAGCACACTGAATCGCGTCGACCTCCGCTTCGATGATGTCGCGAAGGCGCCAGATCTGGGCGGCCGAGCCGTTGGCTGCCCATACCTGTAGGTTCGTGCCATTTGCCGTCGAGCCAGCATACGCGTCGAGCGCAAGCTCCGGATGCGCCGCAAGCAAGATATTCGCAAGTCCCTTCGAGTGGTCAATCCACTTGACAATCCACCGCTGCGCATCGGATCCGTTCGCGTCATACTGCCAGACGTTGCCGCCGTTCTTATAGCTGCCGTATGCAACGTCAAGCGCCTTGCCGCTGCCCTGGTTCAAGATGGCATAGGAACCGTCCCCGTTGCTCCTGAAGCGCCAGCGCTGGGCCGCGGTACCATTCGACTCGTACAGCTGGACGTTCGCCTCGTTGCTCTTGGAGCCACAGCTCACGTCCATGACACCACGAGTGCCGTTGTTGTCGTTTTGAATCACGTAGGACTTGCCGTCCAGGGACTCCCCCTCGGAAGGTTCGGTAACTCCATGCGACTTCGACGAATCGTCCTGGGTGATCGTCGTCTGCTGGGACGAGTCCGTCGTGACCTGCGTGCTCGCAGCGGCAGTTGACGTCTGGTCTATCTCGATCGCATTGGTACTTTTCTGCGTCGTCGCACCATCCGTAGCGGGTGTCTGCGCGGGCTGTGCGACTGTCTCCAGCGTCGCCTGCTCGCTTGCGTCTGCTACTGACGTATTCAAAGCGGGAGCGGCGGTCTGGTCGGTCGAACTGGCAGGTTCCAGGGCAAATGCTGCAACGGGCGTCGACAGCGCGGCTGAGACTATCAGCGATGCGGCAGCGCCTCTAAAGAAAGCGGAGGGTCTCATGCAAGGGTCCAATCAGTGTTCGCAGTGGCGGCGGAAGGTATAGCCACCCAATATCCGAATAACACCCTGGCACTTTGGAATTGGCTTTAAGTAATCTTTGGGACCACAAACCACGTAGTTATTTACAGGACGAGAAGAGCGTAGGTCCGAACAGCTGACTTTTCGGACCGAACACAGACCACCCATAACCCATAGTACGCGTTACAGTGCCAGCTGCTCTCTGAACGCCTGCCACAGCTTGTGGGAGCCCGCCGTCGTGGGGTGGAGCTCGTCGGCGTTGAAGTCCTCTGAATCGAGCTGGAGCGTGTCGAGGAAGCTTACGTGCACGTAGCCCTTCATCTTGCAGAGCGACGCGAGGACCTGGTCCGCGCGTTGCATGTCGAAGTTGTTCGTGGCGTCCGTGCGGCGGTTCTGCGGAGGGGACACCACGATAAGCAGCTTGCACTTGGCTGCCGCAGCCTTGAGGCCGATCTCCGCGTCCGCGCAGAACTCGTCTGACGTGCGACGCGCCGCGTCGTTGGTGCCGAGCATGACCACGATCACGTCCGCGCCGTCGCCGAGCCACGCGGCGGGGTCCTCCGCCAGGTACTGCATCTTGAAGCCGGAGACGCCCGCGTTCACGAAGTTGGTGACGCCACGCTGCGCCGCGTACGCCCTGAAGTCGTTTGCCCAGGTTGAGACGGTGGTGGCGCTCTCTTGGTAGCTGCCCTGGGGGCCGGAATACACAACGGTGCCCGTATCCGAGGGAGCGTCGTAGCCGTCGCAGCCCAGGCCCGCCGTGATGCTGTCGCCCAGGACGCGAATGGACTTGACCTCGCCCTTGGCGAACATGTCCGCGAGCTTGGTGCTCACCACGGGCGAGGACTCCTTTGCGGAAGACGAGGAGTCGGACGCGTCCGCGTCCGCGGCGGAGGTGCCTGAGTCCTGCGCCTTCCTGCCAGAGGAATCCTTGGCAGCCGAGGCGGTCGCAGCCGACTTTGCGGGAGCGGGGTTGGGCTTCTCTGGGTAGTGCAGGATGCCGAGCTCGCCCAGCGCCACGATGACGACGCACGCGGCGGCCGCCACGAGCAGCGTGACGAGCGTGCGCGCCACGGGCCGCTGCCCGTAGGCCGCCCCGCCGTGCGACCCCCTCGCCCGCAACGTCGATTGCGCCTTGGATGCCGCGCGCTTCTCGCCCGTGTGCTTGGCCACGTCTGCCACCCTCTTCCCGTATGAGCCTGCAGAAGATTCTAGCAGTACCACGGCGCTACGCTGCGCATGCGATGCAAGGTGCGCCCGCGCGCCGCTAGCGCAGGCCATACTTTGCGACGACGCGCCTGATGGCGCGGCGCCACGGCAGCCAGATGGCCGCAAGGAAGCCGACCGTGGCGACGGAGTGCGTCACGTCCAGGGGAAGGGCGAGCGCAAACGCCGCAAACACGGTCTGCCACGTGATGGGCCGCACGTATCCCAGCACGTACCAACCGTTGAGCAGCAGGCCGTACAGCAGGCCGGACGCGGCGCCGTACGCGTACAGCGCCCAGCCGCGGCGAAGCGCGCCCGCGTCTGCCAGAACACCCGCCAGGTAGCCCGCGAGCCCCCACGCGTACATCTGCATGGGCGTCCACGCGCCCTGCCCAAAGAAGAAGTTGGACGCGAGCGCCGCGATGGCGCCCACCAAGAACCCGCTGCGCCGCCCCAGGGTCGCCCCCGCCACGATTGCGATCGCAGATACCGGCTTGACGTCCGGCAGCGGCGCGAACACGATGCGCCCGGCCGCCGCGACGGCGCCCAGGGTCGCCGTGGGCAGGATCTGCCTGAGCGCCGGGCGCGACGCCTCGAAGCTTGCGAAGAAAAGCGCGAGGCTGAGCAGCGTGACGAGAAGAACGAGGCCTCCGGTGGCAGAAAGCTGCAGGTAAGCGCAAAGTCCGGCCACGGCCGGAACCGCGATGAGCGCCACGGGTTCCAGTGCGCGCAGCACGCGCGCACGCCGACCCCGGCGTGGTTGCCGCCCGCTCATGCGCGCCACACCCAGGACTCGCGAAAGAACTGCCCCGCCGGCTGCGTAAGCGCCACCTGCCCGTCAAACAGAAGCGAGCAGCTGTCTGCCACGGCACGCGCGAACGCCACGTCGTGCGTGGACAGAAGCACCGTCGCGCCGCCCGCGGCCGCCCGCCTCACGTGCGCGGCCACAAGCGAGCGCGCCGCGTGGTCCAGCCCCTTGGTGGGCTCGTCCAGAAGCAGCAGCCGCGGCCGCGTGAGCAGGAGCTTCGCGAGCGCCAGCAGCTGCTGCTGGCCGCCGGAGAGGTCGTACGGGTGCCGCGCGAGGGCGCCTTCCAGGCCAAACGACGTCGCGACCGCGAGCATCCGCCCGCGGTCGTAGCCGGCCGTGGGCGCCCACTCCATTAGCTCCTCCTCCACGCTCGGGCGCGACAGCAGCGCCTTTGGCTGTTGCGGCAGAAGCGCCTGCGAGCCGGAAAGCGCGTTTGCGACGCGCCCACGCTGAGGTGTCAGCATGCCCGCGACCGCCATGAGCAGCGTTGACTTGCCAGAACCGTTGCCGCCGACGACGGCGCGCACCTCGCCTGCGGACATCTGCAGGTCCGCACCGCGCAGCACCCACGCGCCGTCGCGCCCGTAGCGCCCGTAGCGCACCCACGCGTCACGCGCGCTCACGACGGGGGCAGACGGCACCGCGGCGAACGCGCGCGGCGCGGGGCCCGGGACGGCGGCCGACGCCGCGCCCGCGGGCCCGCCCGCGGCAATGAGCGCCGGCTCTTCTCGCAGGGAGTCCAGCGGCACCTGCCGCGGACGGCCGCCCTCCATGCAAAAGGCCATGCTCGCGAAGTCCACCATGGCGCGCGGCGCGTGGGTCGCCACCACCACGGTGCAGCCTAGCTCGCGGTTTACGCGGCGCAGCAGCGAAAGGAAGCTCTTCTCGGCCACGGGGTCGAGCATGGAGGTGGGCTCGTCCAGCAGCAGCACGGACGGGCGCATCGCAAGCGCTGACGCCAGCGCCAGCAGCTGCCGCTGCCCGCCGGAAAGGTCCGCGCAGCGCCGGTGGAACCACGGCTCCATCCCAAAGAAGTAGCAGGTCTCGGCCACGCGGCGGCGCATCTGGTCCTGCGGGACGCCCAGGTTCTCAAGGCCGAAGGCCAGCTCGTGCCACACGCTGTCGCACACGATTTGGCTGTCCGGGCTCTGGAACACGTAGCCCACGCTCTCCGCGGACTCGCGCGGGGACATCGCGGCCGCGTCGCGCCCAAGCACGCGCACGGCGCCCGAAAGCGCGCCCTGCGGCCGGATCTCTGGCTTGAACAGCTTGAGCAGCGTGGTCTTGCCGGATCCCGTGCCACCCACCAGCAGCGCAAACGCGCCGGCCGGCACGCGCGCGCTCGCGTGCGACACCACTTCTGGCCCCGCGAGCTCCCCCGCGGGCACGGCATACGAGAAGGACGCGTCCTCAAGCTCGAGCGCCGGCTGCGAGGCGTGGTCGAGCGCCGGCTGCGCCGCCGCGGGCCCGGCGGCCTGGCCCTCCGCACGTGCCACGGCCCTTTGCCGCGGCCCTTCTCCCCCGCACGTCTTGACCCTCATCGCAGGCTCCCCTCGCGAATGCGCCTGACCGCGGTCACGACCGCAGGCCCCAACGACAGCGCCATATACGGCACATAGCCCCACCACGGCACGAGCGCCGGCATGTTGGGATAGAAACTCCACTGCGACTGCGCCACCCACGCAAGCAGCGCGCAGGCAAGTGCAAGAGACCCCACGGCAGTGGCCAGCACGACGTCACGCGCGCGCAGTGTCTGTAGCCGGTAGCGCGTGCGCGGGCCGCCCACCTCCCAGCCGCGGGCGCGCATGGCATCGGCCCGCTCCACGGAATCCTCCATCGCCCATGCCATAAGCACGGTCGAGGCATTCACGTAGCCCATGCGGCTCGCGCCTTTGCCAGGCGCGACAGCCGGACCTTCCACAGCAGGCGCCTGGGCGCAGGTGCACGCCGACCGCGTGGAGCTCACGACGCCGTAGCGGCGTCGCAGCTGCGGTACCAGCTGGATTGCCATGGACACCATGGTGCTCACCACGGGGAGGCAGCTTCCGGAAAGCTCGAGCAGGCGGTCCTCCGTCAGCACGCACGCCGCGTCCAACACCCACTGCAGCATGGATACAAGCGAGCCTCCCATGCATAGGCCATAGGCAAGCGCCTCTAGGCGCACCGTCACGGGACCAAGCGTAGCCACCACCGTGGCGCCGGAGTGCGAGAAGAGCGGGTTCGCCAGGCAGACAAGCGCAACCATGGGCAGCTGCCAGCGCAGGCGCCGCGCCGTGGAAAGCGCGCCCTGCAGGCACGTGCCAAACAGCAGCGCCCCCGCGACGGAGATGGCCACGAACACGGGCTGCGTCACGAGCGTTCCGATGCCGATGACGGCCGCGAAGTACACAGCCGCCACCACGGGATGGCTCTGCCCAAACGCCACGTCCGCGCGGTGCGAGCCCGCGGGACTCACTTCGGCGTCACGTGCGACGGCACGCCTCTTGCACTTGTCTTGCGCTCGCCCCACGCTACTGCCCCGACGTGACGTAGCTCCACACGACGGAGTCGCCGTCGTGCACGGCATACAGGTCGCTCATCATGCCGGGCATCGAGCCGTTCACGGAATACGTCCACCCGTGCGACGCGTCCTGCCCCAGGCCGTTGATCGCGGTCACCCACGTGCCGCCGCCGGCGTACGCGCCGCTCTCCACGGAGGCGCCCGTGGCCAGAAGCGCGTCGTACGCCGTGGCGCCCGAGCGCAGGCTCACCCTATAACCGGCCCCGTTTATCGATACGGAAACCGTCATGGCAGCCGTGCCCTTGCCGCCGGAGCCAGAGCCGGAGCCGGATGTGGCCGCAGATCCGGACGCCGCGCCCTTCTCGCCCGAGGCGCCACCCGCCGCCCGGTCAGATCCGGTCGAGGCCTTTGCATTTTCGCCGCTTGAAGAGCCGTTTGCTGATCCGTCCGCACTCGAGCCGTCATGTGCGCCCGTCGTTGCCGCCGTACCAACCGCAAGCGTGCTACCGCTTAGCAACGTGGGCGCCTTTCCGCCCTCGGCCGAGAAGGACTGCTTTCCCAGCCGCGCATACACCTGGGAGTCTATGGCATATCCGCTTGCAGCGGAAAGGATGTGCGCAACGTCAGCGCCCTTGACCTTGGCCGCGGACGCGGAGGGCAGGGCCACGCTCATGCGCACGACTCCCGACGCGTCCTCCTCTATCCACGTGACGGTCGCGTCTGCCTTGCGACCCGCGACCCACCTTGCGAGCGCGAGCGTGCGGCGTGCCGCGTCTTGCACGAGGCTTTCGGCCTTCTGGTCCTGGGCGTGCTCCACCCAGATGTCGTGCTCCGTCACGACCACGCGCACGTCGCCCGTGACGGCAAGGTCCTCCTTGCCAAGGCGCAGCCGCTTGAGCTCGGACTTCACGGCGGCCTCGTCGATGGCAGCCGTCTTTGTGGCGGCGCCGGAGGACTTCTTCGCACTCGCCGCGCTTGCGGTTGCCTTGCTCCGTGCCGGGGCGTCCGCCCGGAGCGTGGAGCCCGTCGCAAACGCGAGGGGGTCCCTCCCCTGCACGTACTCGCTCATCGACCATGCACAGAACGCGATAAGCGCCACGGCCAGCACCGCGGCGGCTACGCGGGCGGCGCGCATGCCGCCACGGCCAGCACCGCCACCATTTGTCGCGGCGCCGCCGCCAGCTGCCTGCGCACCGGCGCCAGAGGCGGTGCTCGCGGACTTGAAGTCGAGGTTTTCCTGCTTGTCTGCCATTACTTCTTCTCCCGTTCGTCGCGCTTGCCCCTGCGCCGCAGCGCCATGATCAGGACCACGGCGCCCAGCGCCATGCCAATGACCGGCCAGATGGGCAGGCTGCGTCCGCGCGATGCGGCCGCAGCCGCCTTGCTTGCAGTTGCCTTTGCCGAGGCATCTGCCGCTACGTCAACCGTGGACGCCGTCCCCTCGGAGGCGCCTTCGGACGCGCCGTCTTGCACCTGTATGCCAAGCACGTCGGACGCGACGCCGTCCAGAAGCGCCAGCGGTCCGGACGTCGCGGCGGTACCAGACTCCTTCGCGCCCGCGAGCGACGCCACGCCACGCACGACCTTCGTCGAGCCAGGCTTTGCCGAGCCCGACTTCGTGGCGGCGCTGCCGTTGCCACCCCTACCACTCGCGGCGGCGTTGCCGGTACCCGCGGCGTGCGCGGACCCAGTGCCCTTGTCCTTCTCGCCCCGCGAGCCTTCGTTCTTGCCAGAATTCTTGCCGCTGTCTTTACCGGAGTCCTTGCCGGGGTCCGTCGCGCCGGACTGCCCCGGGATCTCCTGGCTGGGGAGCGCGTCCGTCGCGCCCGCGCCGGCAAGCTTGAACAGGTAGCCGGAGTCGTTCACGAAGTACAGACTGCCGTCGGCCGCCGCCACGACGCTCGCCATGTTGTACTGCCACTGCGCCTGGTCGGGCACGTACAGCAGGGTCACGTGGCTCTGCCCCACCTTGTACATGAAGACGCCGCCCGGCCGTCCGTTGCTCGTGAAGTACACGTACGTGCCGTCCGGCCTCGTCACCACAAGCGGCGCGCTCTTCACGTCGCCGGGGATGGCGTTGTCCTTCGCGGCGGACGTGGTGGTGGCGTGGCACTCCACCTTGAGCGTCTGCGCGTCGATCACGCTGATGCTGCCCGTGCCGGCGACGCGACGGTCCGCGCCGCCCACGTAGATCTTGCCGTTGGAGAGCGTGGGCGTGGACGTGCTCGCGTTGTCGAACTTCGCGGTGCCCGTCTGGCTGAGCGAGCCGTCCGCCGCGATGGCGATGCGGTGCAGCACGCCGTCCGTCGTGACCGCGTACGCGACGGTGCCGCCCTCGGCCGCGACGATTCCCGCGCGGGAGGGCGCGCCAAGCGAGAAGGTCGCAGTTGCCTTGCCCGTGGACGCGTCGTGCAGCGTCAGGTTTCCGCCGTCGTCTGCCACCAGTATGCCCGCGACCGTCTGCGCGGCACCTGCCCAGTAGTAGCCGGAGCCGGTCTTCTGTTGCTGCCAGCGGACGGAGCCGTCCTTGAGGTTGAGGGCCAGAAGCGTGCCGCCAAGTGACGATCCGTCGAAGCCGGCGGCAGAGGTTCCCAGGTAGACGTAGCCGTCACGCACCAGCGGGGTCGATATTGGCTGCTGCGTCGCACCGCCTAGCGCGGGCAGCGCGTCCGTCAGCCACACGGTCTTGAGCTTGTCTGCCGTGAGCGCCTGCACGCGGCCGCCGCGCAGCGGCACCACCACGACGCCGTTTGCGTACGCGATGCGGCACGTGGACTCGACGCGGTCCGCGAGGTCCGCCTGCTGCACGATCTTGCCGGTCTTGGCGTCGCGCACCTGCAGCTTGTTGCGAACGGCGATGTACACCTGGCCGTTCACGAGGATGGGGTCGCTCATGAACGTCTGGCCGGCCGTGCCCAGGTCGCAGGCCCATGCAAGCGAGGAGCCGCTCGTGGGGGTGTCGGCCGTGGACGTGCCCGTGCCGTCCGCCCCCTTGTACGCGCCCCACTCCGCCGCGAAGTCGGGACGCGGCGCGTCCGGCGTGACGGTCACGTCCTGCGTGGGAGGCTCTTCTCCGTAGCTGCCAAAGAACCACTCGATCCTGTCACCTGGCTGTACCACGTACTGGGCGGCGTAGTCGCTGGCGAGCTTGCCGTTTACGTAGAACTGCCACCAGCTCCAGTTGCCGGCCGCGTCCTGCGCGTATCCCAGGGACGCCTTCCCGTTGGGAAGCACGCCCGTGGCCGCGCTGATGGTCCCGACCATGTCGTCGCAAGTCATGCCGTTGCGCTCAAGCACCGCCTTCGTGAGCTGCACGGCCGTGGTGCCCGCAGGCACGCTCGCCTCGCTCTGGCCCACCCAGCTCGTGCCCTCGCCAAAGGCGTTGGGGCCAACCACCTTGACGGAGGCCGTGACGTTTGCGGCGTCGCTTGCGGGAAGCTGGTCGCCGTATGCGGAGTAGTACCACACCACGCTGTCGCCGTCGGAAACCTTTACGGCGTCTGCCATGGCGTCAGACGGCTTGCCGTTCACGAACAGCTGCCAGTAGCGCCCGGTGCCGGCATCGTAGCCAAGCGCCGCGCCCGTGGTGGGCGACGTGACGGTCTGCAGGTACGTGCCATAGTCGGTATCCTGCGCAACGTAGGTGATGCCGCGCGCGGCAAGCGTCTTGCGCGTGAGGTCCCACGCCGTGGAGCCAGAGTCCAGCCTCTGCGTGGACGTGGCCCACGTCTCCGTCTTGCCAAACGCGTCCACGCCGATCACGGTTGCGGTTGCCTGCACGTACGGCGCGTCCTTCCCCGTGGTGCCGCTCACGGTGATGCTTGCGGTTACCTGCGTGCCGGCGAGCTCCGAAAGCTTCGTCTTCAGCTCCGCAGAGACTCCCGCGTCGTCCTTGTAGCGCGCGTAGTACGCCCCGTACTTCTCGCTCGCGAGGTTTGCGGTTATCTGCACGCGCGTGTTGTACTGCGGGCGCGTCACGCGCAGCGTCTGGTTGCTGACGACGGTAGGCTCGCTCGAGGCGAACGTGCGACCCTGGTCGCTGGAGCCCATGGAGTCGTACCCCGGAAGCTCCGCCGCGACGATGCCGTGCGCGGCATCCGCGTCCGTGACGCTTTCCGCCCAGCCCAGCGTGCCCGAGGCGTCCTGGTAGGCCTCCATGAACGGCCTGAGGTTCCGCGTGACGGCACCCGCGTCCTGCCCGTCGAGCAGGCGCGCGCCAAACTGGTCGCGCACGCGGTGCAAAAGCGCGAGCTCCGCGTCGACGTCGCCGGATGCCAGCGGCTTCACGGCGAGCGAGAGGGACTTCGTCACGTACTTGGTCGGGTCGTCCTTGAGCGCGATCTTGCACGTGAGTTCCACGGTAGCGTCGCTTGCGCCCTCGACGGGACGCAGCACGTTCGCACGGTATCCGTTTATCTGCAGCGTCTGGTTGGAAGACGAGTAGCTGACCGTAACGTCGAAGTCGAGCCGCCTGGTGCCCAGCGTCCTAGTGGTGGGCAGCTGGATGTCGCCCGTGACGGCGGCGGGGTCGAGGTCGCCGTCCGCCGAGGATACGTAGCCCAGGTTCTTGTAGGTGAAGTTGTCGTCCAGCTTCTGCTGCGCCTCCGCGAGCTGGCGCTGCACGAGGCCGGGGTCTCCCTTGACGGTGACCTCGAAGCTGCGCGTGACGCTTGCGCGCGGCGCGTCCGAGCCAGAGAAGCTCACCGTCGCCGTGAGCGTGACGCGCTGGTCCGCTGACGTGACGTTGGGGGTCGCAGTTGTCTGCTCGTCCCAGGAGTAGCCGGAAAGCGCGAGCGCGGATTCGTCCGACGTCTTCCAGCTCACGCTCACGCCGGCGCCCAGCTTGTTTGGCAGGGCGAACTCCTGCGTGACGGAGTCTGCGGCATCGCCGTCCGCGTACGCGGGCGCAAGGGAGTCCGCCGCGGCGTCGAGCTCTGCGGACATGGCCTCCGCATCCCAATCGAGCTGCACGAACTTCGCGGGCGTGTACCATGCGGTCGCCGTGCCGTACGTGAGCCTGAACGTGGGCCTCACCTGGCGCAGCACCGACGTCGCCGTCGACACCGCCTTCTTCGCGGGACTGAGCGAGAAGAACGTGACCTTCCCGTTGTCTGCCACGTCGCAGGAGATGCCGCCACGCTGGCTGGGGTCGGGCGTGGCCGTGGTCTCGACGGACTGGGTGGCGACCCGAACGTCCGCGTACTTCTCGCCCAGCATGGCGAGGCGGGCGCGAACCATGTCGTTCACGTTGGTGTCCGTGCCGTAGACGGGCGACGGGGCGTACCCGCTGAAGCCGTCGGACGCAAGCGCCTGCACGGCCTGGGCCAGCAGCTCCTCATCCTGCTGCGTGCCGCGCGCGACGACGGGGCCGACGGCGGAGGACGTGACGTTGTTGCGCGACGTGGCGCTCACGCGCAGGAACCTGCCGACGAGCGCGTCCGTGAGGGTGAGCGTTGGCTCCGTTGCGCCGGCGATGTCCGCGAACGCCCCATCGCTTGCATCTGCCTGCTGCCACTGCCACGCGATGGGTGCGGACGAGTCCGCCGGCTGCGTGCCGCCCCAGTCGCTCGCGACGTACGCGGAGGCGGAGAGCGTCTGCCCCTCCTTTGCGGTGCCGGTGACCTTGGCGCCGTCGAGCGTGGCGCGGCCGTCCGCCACCTTGCCGGTGGAGCTGTCGCTCCAGAGCTCGCCGCGCGTTCCGTCCGCGCGCGTGAAGGTCAGCTTGCACGCCAGGAACGCGTCTGCGTCCGCATCCGTCACGACGTAGCTGCGCGACGTGGCACCCGCGATGGGTGCATAGGAATCAAACTTGGTACCGTACGACACGGCAGTGCCGCGGTACCACTGATACGAGTAGTCCGCATATGCGGAGGCGGCGATGGGGGTCTCGTCCTCGTCGCCCCAGTCGTCCTCCTCCGTGGTGTAGGCGTTTGCCGTGAGCGTGGTCCCCGGGGCGACGACGGTGTCGTAGCGGACCTGCGACCCGCTGGCGCTCGTGATGCGCGCGACGTCCGGCACCACCGCGGCGACCGTCGCGGTCGGCGCGGCCACGGGAGCGTCTGACGTGGACGCGGCGCTGGTCGCGGGGGCAGGCGCGGACGGGGTCGTGGAAGTCGGCTTGGACGCGGACGGCGTCGCCGCAGAGGACGCAGACGAACCAGTCGCCGTCGCGTGCGACTGCGCGCCCGCGGGCGGTGCCGGTGCCTCCTCCGAGGTGGAAGCCTTGGTCGACTCGACCGGCGCGTCGGAGGCACCCGTCGTGGCCTCGGCTGGCTGCCCGGCCGCTGCCTGCGTATCCGCGGTGCCCGCCGCCTCTGCGAGCGCCGCCGTGGGCACCTGACTCAGGACGAGCATGAAGCCGAGCGCCGCAGTTGCCGCACGCGCGGCAATGCCCTTTTTGCTGGGAAAACGCATCCTGCCCTCTCCTTCCCATGGGAAACTGTGAGGGCACGCAGGATTGGAAGCCAGGAAGGCATCCCATCTGGCAGGTCACGTCCTTCTCGCCCGTGCGCCAATGGACGCAACGGACGCGCACGACTGGATCGCGCCGACGGGCCGCCACTGTGTGAGCATAGTTCGCGCTGATCCGGGGTTGAACCGGAATCCTTTTGCCTAGGCCTATGAGCTTTGGACCATGCCCTCAGGTTCTGTTAAGTGAGGTCGATTCTAGCAGCTGGGGGCGCACGGCGAGCTCGGGGGCGCGTATGGACACATCTTTGCAAGAATCTGGTGGCCGCCACTCGTTGGCCGGCCTCAGAGGCAAGCGGGATGGAGCCTCGATCGGAACTCGAGCGTGCTGCGCAGGCAAAGAGGGCAGGTCGGGCTCACGGCACCCGGTGCCGGTACACTTCTGCCGCGAGCTTGCAGGGGCGACGCAAACTCGGGTCCCACGAGTACGGGGAAGCGTTGCGCCCTGGTACACTCCTGCGCCGAGTTTGCACGCCCGCACGAAACTCGGGGCAGACGGGTACCGGGAGGCGCCCCCGCGGTACACGCCTGCCCCCAGTTCGCGGGCAGGCCGCAAACTCGCCCCTCATGTGTACGGGGGGCACGCCCCGCCGGTACACGTGTGGCAGAAACGTACGGGATCCCGTAAACTGGGCCGCGACGTGTACCCGGCCCGGTACACGTCTGCCGCGAGCTTGCACGGACCCGTGAAACTCGGCCGCGACGTGTACGGGCGTGTCGACTCGGGGCTCACGTGTACCGGCGGCCGGCGCCCCAACGCCCTACTCACCGAGAGCGCCATGGGCGCAAAGCCAGCAATCATACGCCAAGGGCGAGTCTACGCGTTTGCGCAGGTCCGCCCTCGTGTCGTTGCATGCCAGTTCGACGTGATCCCGCACTGACGCCCAGCTGTCGTCCGTATCGCTGTCGTCCGTGTCGTAGTCGCCCGCGTCGCTGCCGGCAACGTCCCGCGCCGGCGCCCCCGGCCGCGCTACGCGGCCGAGCCGACCTCCGTCAGCCGACCGGCCTGCGGCCGCTGCGCGCGGTGCGAAATCATCAGTATCGCGACGCCCGCCACCACCAGCGGAATCGACAGGCACTGACCCATCGTGAGCCAGTTGGTGCCCAGCAGGTAGCCCAGCTGCTTGTCCGGCAGGCGCACGAACTCGATCAGAAAGCGGAACGTGCCATAGCCCAAGAGGAAGGTTCCCAAGAACGTTCCCTGCGGGCGCGGCGGATTCGCCTTGCGCGACAGCGTGAACAGGATGACAAACAGCACGACGCCCTCGAGCAGGGCCTCGTACAGCTGCGACGGATGGCGGTACACCATGCCGCCGCCCGCGTCGTCGAACATGACGCCCCACGGCAGGTTCGTGGGCTTGCCCCACAGCTCGCCGTTGATGAAGTTGGCGCAGCGCCCAAAGAACAGGCCGACCGGCGCTCCAATGACGGCGAGGTCGCACATGGTGGGGATGGAGATCCTCAGCTTGCGGCACGCAAGAGAGCCGCCGACGATGGCGCCCACCAACCCGCCGTGAAAGCTCATGCCCCCCTCGTAGGTGGCAAATATCTTCAGCGGATGCTGCAGGTAGTAGCCGTCGCCATAGAAGATCACGTAAAACAGGCGCGCGCCGATGATCAGGCCAAACGCGATCGCGATGATCACACTCGTGACGTCGTCCGGAGAAATCCCCAGCCCCCACCGCCGCGCGACGCGATAGATCACCACGCCGGCCAGCGCGATGCCCACGACGTACGCAAGCCCGTACCAGCGAATGGCCAGCGGGCCTATCTGCACGATTATGGGGTTGAGGTGATGGTAGAGCTCGTTAAGCCACATCGAACGTCCTTCTCCTTGCGCGCGTCACGTGTGTCGCACGCGCCCCGGCGGGCGTCGCGCGGCCTGGGCGAGAAGTGCCTACCACGCCATCGCGGGCTCGACCTTGGTGACGCCGGGGACGTGCTCCTTCAGGATGCGCTCGATGCCCTCGCTCATGTCGTAGCTGGACAGCGGGCAGCCGGCGCACGCGCCCTGCATCTCGAGCGTGACGACGCCGTCGTCCGTGCAGTTCACCAGCACCACGTCGCCGCCGTCGGCCTGCAGGCTCTGGCGGATGACGTCGATGGTCGCCTCCAGAAGCTCGCGGTTCACGCCCTGCTTCGCCTCGCCCTCCGCGGGTGCGGCCTGGTCCTTGGTCTGATCGGTGTTCTCTGCCATGAGTGGCGTCCTTCCCCTGGGCGGAGGCGCGACCGCGTCGCAATTCCTACCGCACAACTTACAATTGCTCCGAGTCTACCCCTAATGCGCCCGGCGCAACCAACATTGCACAAACTTACCCACGCGCCGGCCGGCGGCCGAGCGCCGGCAGAAGGCCGGCCGTGCGCGCCGGCCGGCGACCGAGGGCTACTCGATGCCGGCAAACAGGTGCCCAGACGTCGCGCCCTTCGCACGCGGGGCCGGCTTCCTGCCCGCCCGCACGGCCGCAAGGGCCGCCGCCACGCGCGCGACCTGCGCGCCGGCCTCCGCCTCGCCCAGAAGCGTGCAGTCCGCCATGAAGCGCGTGACGCCCGCCGAGAAGAGCTCGCCCATCTGGGGCGTCGCGTCCAGCGGGTGCGCGGCGTATATGTGGCTGCGGCCCTCGAGGTCGGTGCGCACCGGCATGAGCGAGCCGTCGCGCGTCCGCAGCGCGCAGCGCTCCTGCCGCAAGCGGCAGTTCGCGCAGTCGTGGATGCAGCGGTTCGCCACCTGCAGCACGCAGTGCTCGCTCGTCATCGCGCGCGTGCGGCCGCTCACCACCAGGCCCACCGGCACGTCGGACGCGCCGGCAAGCTCGCACGCCTCCCCAAGCGTCAGCTCGGGCGAAAGCCAAACGCCGCGGGCGCCCGCCTCCTCAAGCGCAAGCAGGCAGCTGGGGTTGTGCACGGGTATGCACGGCCTCACCTCGGCAAGCGCGCCGCGCTCGCGCGAAAGCACCAGCTCGGACACGTTGCCCACGCCGCACGGGCACCCCGCCCGCACCAGCGGGTCAAGCCGGTCGTGGTCCACCTCGCGGCACACCTCGTCCAGCCAGGGCACCGGCTCCATGGGCCATGCGGCCCCGCGCCCGCGCGCCTGCGCAAGCGCGTCCGGCGTCGCGTACAGGCGCGTCGCGCCGGCCGCAACGGCCGCGCGCGCAACCGCCGGCGTCGGCACCAGGGCGCACACCTCGCCGGCAGGCCGCGCGACAGGAGCACCGGCCGCGATGCCCGGGGCCTCCTCGGCGAGCGCCTTGCGCACGCGCCCCCGCGCGCGGCGAAGCTCCGCCGCAAGCGCGTTTGCGTCCGGCACGTCCGCAAGGCCCTCCTTGCGCGCCGCCTCGCTCGTGGGCGCAAGTATGGCCTGCTCAAGCAGGTCGCATGCCTGGGCGCGCACCTTGTGCACGGCCGAGAAGCCCATGCCCGCGCCCTCGTCCAGGTCAACGTCAAATGCGACGGGCTCAAACGGGCTCGTGCCCATGCGGCCCACGTGCTCCACAAGGTCCTCGCGCGTCACGGCCCGCGTGCGCGCCGGCTCCACCACGAAGCCCTCCGCCGTCGCGCTCGCGACGCCGGCCGGCAGCGGCGCGGCGCACGTCAGCGTCACTGCGAACGGCCGGCCCACCCGCGCGGTCACGGCCACGCGCACGGGAAGGCGGCGGCGCTTCTCGCCCGAGGCGGCGCGCGCGGCCTCGTCCATTGCGCGCTCGGAGCGGATCACGCGCACGGGGCAGCCCACTGGCATGGGGCGCGCCGTCTTGCAGCAGATCACGTCGCCGGCGGCGGCGTCAGCCTCCGCGCGGGTCGTCAAAAACTGCGACGGGTCGTCCTGCGGGCGCACCTCCAGAAGGTCGCCGGCACCCACGGGCGCGTCCAGGCGCACGTCCACCTCAGCCATCGTCACGGTGCGAAAGCGGTCGCGCCCACCACTCCCGCCGCCGCGGCGCACCTTCGTACTGCCAAGGTCGCGCGTCGCCACCACGGTGCCTACCAGCTCGCCGCGGTTGTTCGAGCGGTCGTAGCTCATCATGTCGTTGTCCGAGCGGCCGTCCAGGTAGCTGTTCGTGAAGTCGCGGTTGAACGCCCGTGCCAGCGTGCGGCTGCGCGCGGCCTCGTCCGCCTCGGTCACCTCGCGGCCGGCCGCAAGGTCGTCCAGCTGCGCGCGGTACGCGCTGATGACGGAGTACACGTAGTCCGGCGCCTTCATGCGGCCCTCTACCTTGAGCGACCCCAGCCCGGCCGCGGTCAGGCGCGGCAGGTCGTCCAGCGTACGGAAGTCCTTCGGGCACAGCGGGCGGCCCGCCCCGGGGGCGGAAATCACGTTGCCGTCGCCGTCCACCAGGTCGTACGGCAGGCGGCACGGCTGCGCGCACAGCCCGCGGTTCGCGCTGCGCCCGCCGCGAAGCGAGCTCATCATGCACACGCCGGAGTAGCAGAAGCACAGCGCGCCGTGGCCAAAGCTCTCCAGCTCCACGCCCTCGCGCGCGATGCGCCCGATCTCCGCCACGGAAAGCTCGCGCGAAAGCGTCACGCGCTCCGCGCCAAGCTCGCCGCACCAGCGCGTCGCGCGCGCGTCGTGCACGTTCGCCTGCGTCGATATGTGGCACTCGATCTGGGGCCACAGGCGCCTCGCCTCCGCAAGCAGTCCCCAGTCCTGGATGATGAACGCGTCCGCGCCCAAGAGCCATGCCTTGCGGAGAAGGGCAAGGGCCCGTGGCATCTCGTCGCCCTTTATCACCACGTTCTGCGTCACGTAGACGCGCACGCCCAAGAGGTGCGCCTCGCGGCACGCCTCCGCAAACGTCTCGTACGTGAAGTTGCCCGCGCCGCGGCGCGCGTTGAAGTCGCTTCCCAGGCCGCAGAAGATCGCGTCCGCGCCCGCGGCAAGCGCGGCCCTAAACGGCTCTGGCCCCCCGGCGGGGGCCAGAAGCTCGGGTACGTCGTGCGTGTCCCTAAACGCCAACGGGACTACACCAGCCTCGCCCAGCGGCGCTTGCCAGACTGCAGCACGCAGCCGGCGTGCAGCAGCTCCGGCTCCACGTTGTAGCACTTGGCGGCAACGGGCTCGCCGTCGATCTTCACGCCGCCGCCGTCGATCAGGCGGCGCCCCTCGCCCGCGGACTTCGCGATGCCCACCTCGGCCAGAAGCTTCGCCAGGTACACCTTGCCGTCCTCGTTCGTGACGGCAAGGCTCACGGGATACTCCGCCACGTCGTCCGGGATCTGGTTCTTCTTGAACGTCGCGTCGAACGCCGCCTGGGCCTCGTCGCCGGCGCCCGCGCCGTGGTACAGGTCCACGATGTTGCGGGCCAGCTGGCGCTTCAGCGCGTACGGGTCCGCCGATCCGTCCGCGTACGCGGCGTCGATCTTGTCGACCTCCGCCACGGGCAGCGTGGAGCACAGGCGGAAGTACATGGGCACCAGCTCGTCCTTTATGGACATGAGCTTGCCAAACATGTCGTTCGCCTCGTCGGTCAGGCCAACGTAGTTGCCGTAGCTCTTCGACATCTTCTTCTGGCCGTCAAGGCCCACCAGAAGCGGCATCGTCAGCGCCACCTGAGGCTCCATGCCCATGTCGCGCATAAGGTCGCGGCCGGCCAGCAGATTGAAGATCTGGTCGTTGCCGCCCATCTCGAGGTCGGCCTCGATCATGACGGAGTCGTACGCCTGCAGCACGGGATAGATGAACTCGTGCAGGGCGATGGACTGGCCGTTGGTGTAGCGGTTGTGGAAGTCCTCGCGCTCCAGGATGCGGGCCACGTTGAACTTGCTCATCAGGCCCAGCATCTTGTCCAGGGTCATCGGCTTGATCCAGTCGCCGTTGTGCACGACCTTCGTGCGCGAGGGGTCCAGGATCTTCATCGCCTGCGCCACGTAGGTCTTTGCGTTGGCCTCGACCTGCTCCTCCGTCAGCGGCGGGCGAGTACTGTCGCGGCCGGACGGGTCGCCGATGAGCGCGGTCCCGTTGCCGATGATGAGTGTCACGTTGTGCCCCGGGTCCTGGAACTGGCGCATCTTGCGCAGCGGCACGGCGTGTCCCAGGTGCAGGTCCGGGCTCGTGGGGTCCACGCCCAGCTTTATGTTGAGGGGCGTGCCCTTCTCGAGCTTCTTCTTGAGCTCGTCCAGGGGCACCACCTGCATGGTGCCGGAAAGAATTACCTTGAGCTGTTCGTCAACGGATAGCAATTTGGTCCCTCCTAGAGACGACGGCAGCACCCTCGACGATCGGGCGAGAAGAGCCGGCCATCGGTGCTTAGACATATACGGCATAGGATAGCGCAGTCTCGCTCCCCGCGCGCAGCTCTTTCTTAGCGGAACAGCTCGTCATGGCTCCCCGTGCGCTGCATCAAGGCAATCCCATCAAACGTCCGCCAAATAAGAAGCCAATCTCCGGCATTGCAGACATGGCACTCACTACTTCCCGACCATCCTCCAGCAAGAGAGAGCATTCTGTGCCTTCTTTTCAGTTCTGCCAATGACTCTGGGGAGTTCTCAATTATGAGTTCAATCACTTCTTCAAGTGGCGCATCGTCGACATGCCTTTTGTCAAGCTTCTTTAGGTCGCGTTTGAAGGTTGGGGTGAACTGTGCTTTGAGACGCGCCATGTCTACGCCCTTGCAGCGTCCAGAAGCGCGCGTGCGCTCCCATAGGACTCGCCGGTACCTCCCGCCGCCTCAATCTCATCGGCCTCCCGGATTGAGCGGAGGCTCTCGGCGTTAGGCTCCCTATTGCCAAAGTCGAGGGGGATGCTGTTTGTCCTGGCCATCTGCTTCCAGAATGCGCGGGTGACAGAGGATAGGTCAAGGCCGTAGTATTCGGCCACGGCAGCAGCCGCAGCCTTATCACGCTCGTCGCAGCGAATTGTCATCGTAGTCATGTTAGACTCCTATTGTACATGCGCTGAATGTATGTTGTAGCACTTATACCACAACCGGGGCGTTCTCATTCGATTGCAAGGAAATCGCGAGCTCGAGGGCCGCCCCCGCTGCCAGTTTGCCTTTTTGTTCTTCTCGCCTAGATTGGGCGCCATGGGAGTTTCTACGTTGACACCCTTATAATCTAAGGGTCTGTACCGATTTCCCGGGAGGGTTATATGAGCATTCGCACTCGCAGGGCTCACAGGCACGCGAGCACCCATGCGGTGGGTTTTGGCGTTGCGGGTTTCTTTGGCTTTCTGGCGCTTCTTGTGCTGGCGCTCTTCATGTCTCTGGGCGGCGTCGTGAGCAACTGGCTCCAGGACCTGCCCGACTACACCTCGGCCAAGGCGTACCTCGTGTCCGAGCCGACGACGGTGTACGCGTCCGACGGCTCCGTGATCGCGGAGTACTACATCCAGAACCGCCGCAGCGTCGACACGAGCAAGATCTCCGACTACGCCCTGAAGGCGATCGTCGACACGGAGGACGTCCGCTTCTATCAGCACCACGGCGTCGACCCGCAGGGCATCCTGCGCGCGGTCGCCGTGCAGCTGGGCGGCGGCTCCGAGGGCGCCTCCACCATCACCCAGCAGCTGGTGAGGAACACGGTCCTCTCGGACGAGCAGTTTGACATGACGCTCAAGCGCAAGGTGCGCGAGGCGTACATCGCCATCCAGATGGAGAAGATGTTCACGAAGAAGCAGATCCTGAACATGTACCTCAACACGATCTACTTCGGCCACAGCGCGTACGGCATAGAGGCCGCCTCCATCACCTACTTCAACAAACACGCGAAGGACCTCACCCTCGCCGAGGCGGCAACGCTGTGCGGACTTCCGCAGTCGCCGTCCGTGTACGACCCCCTGAAGAACCCGACGGCCGCGAAGAAGCGCCGCAACATAGTTCTTAACCGCATGTACGCCGCTGGCGACATCACCAAGAAGCAGTGCGAGGACGCCAAGAAGGAGGAGCTGGTCACGAACCAGGGCTCCATGGAGGATGCCGAGGGCAAGTACCCGTACTTCACGGACTACGTCAAGACGCTCCTGCTGAAGGACTTCGACCAGGACACCGTCATGCAGGGCGGGCTGAAGGTCTACACCACCATCGACCCCACCGTGCAGGAGGCGGCGCAGGACAGCGTCCGCAAGAACCTCGACAGCATCGGCAACGACCAGCTGCAGGCGGCGCTCGTGGCGATCGACCCCTCCACGGGCTACATCAAGGCCATGGTCGGCGGCCGCGACTACGAGTCCAACAAGTTCAACCTCGCCACGCAGGCCGAGCGCCAGCCGGGCTCGAGCTTCAAGACGTACACGCTGTGCGCCGCCCTGAACGCCGGCATGAACCCGCAGATATACATCAACTGCAACTCCCCGCTGCAGGCCTCCCCCACCTGGAAGGTCAACAACTTCGGCCACACGAGCTATGGCACCATCACCCTCGCGAAGGCGTTCGCGCTGTCCTCCAACACGGGCTTCGTGCAGGTGATCCAGGCGGTCGGCGCGGACAAGGTCTCGCAGATGGCCACGGACATGGGCGTCGACGTTGACATCCCGGCATACGACTCCATCACGCTCGGCACCATCGGCATCCCCGTGATCCAGATGGCGGAGGGCTACTCCACGATCGCCTCCGGCGGCTACCACCGCGACTCCGTGGCCATCACCAAGATCGAGGACCGCAACGGCAACGTGGTGTACAAGCACAAGGACAAGCCGAAGCAGGTGTTCTCCACCGCCGTGGCCGACGCGGCCATCGACGTGATGAAGGGCGTCACCCAGGCGGGCGGCACCGCGAGCGTCATCAGCCAGACCCTCAAGGTCGACCAGCCGGTCGCCGGCAAGACCGGCACGACCGAGAACGCGCGCGACCTGTGGTACTGCGGCATCACCCCGCAGCTCTCCGTCGCGGTCTGGTGCGGCTACACCACCGAGGGCACCGTCATGGTGCACGGCGCGTCCGGTCACCCGTACAACACGACGGTCCCCATCTACGTCGACTTCATCAACTCCGCGTTGTCCGGCGTGGCGAGGGCGGAGTTCCCGAAGGCGGACGGCACCGCCACGTACAAGCCAAACAGCTCGTGGAAGTTCACGGCGACGAAGTACGTGTCCGAGGAGACGAACCGCTACCGCAGCTACACGAACACCAAGACCGAAAACACGAACGGCTACACCGACACCACTAACCCGACCACGACGAACTCGACCCAGAACTACGGCACGAACACCACCGGCACCACCAACACCACCAACACCACCAACACCACCAACACCACCAACACCACCGACACCACGACGGGCACGACCACGCAGGAGACCGGGGCAGGCGCAGGCGACGGGACGCGCTAGCGCGGGAGCCCAGCCATAGCCGGCTCGACCGGCACCAGGTTGCACGCAAGGGCCAGTCGCCACCACAGCGGCTGGCCCTTCTCCCTTGGGCGCGGCGCGCGTGGCGCGCATGCGAAGGCGAGCGCGGTTGTTAGCGGCGACAAAAAGCGCCCGGGCGAGAAGCGCAGGCTCCCCGCCCGGGCGTCACACGTTGGACGCGACATGTGCGGCGACGCTACTTCTTTGCGTCGCGCAGCTTGTTGACGAGGTTCACGAGGTCCATCGCGGCCTCGTCGCTTCCGGAGACCACGAGCACGGTGTCGTTGCCGGCGACGGAGCCCTTGACCTCGGGCAGCGACGCCGCGTCGACGGCGGCCGCCACGCCGGGGGCCGTGCCCGGCTGCGACTTGATCACGACGAGGTTGTCGGCGCGGTCGACGCTCATCACGAACTCGGAAACCATGCGCTGGAGGTGGAGGTCCTCCGCGAGGACGTAGATGCCCTCGCTGAGCTTGCGCAGGCCCATGTCCGCGATGTCGCGCGAGACGGTCGCCTGCGTGCAGTTGAAGCCGATGGCCTGAAGCTCGTCAACAAGGGCGCGCTGCGTCCTGATGGACTTGCCACGGACGATGTCCCTGATGGCGTCCTGCCTGTTGTTGCGTCTCTTTACCATGTGCCGGCCTCCGTAGTGTCAACTCGCATAAATGAGGCTGAATTTGAACGGCCCATTTTGCGCTCTTCTGCATCAAGTTAAAATACTAGTAGAACCATGTCAACTATCATGTATAAAATCGCACGCATCTCGCAAATACAAGCTTAACATGCGGATTAGCGCGCCATGCCGACCCCGCGTGTGGTTCCGCGAACGGCAACCGTCTACGGCGCCGGCGCGCCCTGCCACCCCCATTCCCCATTTTTGGGCATCCGAAGCAAGGTATGTGCAATATGATGAGTCATAGTCTGCGTGTTGTATGCGGATTGACGAAAGTATGCATCTGGAAGGGTTCGCCATGCCATATAGCTACAACGATCGCCCCAGGGGCTCTGGATCGGAACAGTCACGCTCCTCGCAGGGCCGCCCCTCCGGCAATCGGCGCCAGGGTACCGCGCACGTGCGCGACGCGCAGCGCCGCGAGAGCAGGACCCCCTACCGCAGCAACAGGAACTACCGCACCATCAGCGGCCATGACGCCGGCCTGAACGTGCACAACAACTCGCGCATCGGCTTCGACCGCAGCAACTTCAAGGGCTCGCGGCGGCGCGGCGGCCTGCTCACGCGACTCGGCCTGAGCAACAGGGGCCTCGCGGTGCTGCTGGCAGGCCTCGTCCTTCTCATCCTGCTGATCTTCGGCATCAGCAGCTGTGTCACGAGCTGCAACAGCTCCAGCAAGCAGACGAAGTCCGCGCAGAAGGAGGTCAACTCCTACGACGCCAGGGTCGCGGCCGGCGTGTCCGAGTCGCTCACGAAGCAGTTCACTCCCGTGCTCGACCAGAACAAGAAGCTCTCCTGGATCGCAGCGCACGCGGACGAGTATGCGGACGCGCGCCTGTGCGAGCTGGCGCTTCGCGAGGACGACGCCGTCGACTTCGTGGCCGGCCTCCCGAAGGCGAAGTCGACGGCGAAGAAGTACGGCGACGGCAACGAGAAGGGCTCGTACCCGCTGCTGTACGACTGGGACACCCGCTGGGGCTACGTGAAGTACGCGGACGGCGTGATGGGCGTGACGGGCTCCGGCCCGACGTCGCTCTCCATGGCGTACATGGGGCTCACGGGAAAGACGGACCAGACGCCGAACGCACTTGCGGAGCTCTCCACGGAGGGCAAGTACACTGACAAGGGCTCCGGCACGAAGAAGGAGTTCTTCACGAAGGTGGGCGCCAAGGTCGGCCTGACCGTGAAGGAGTACACGCCTTCCGCGGACAACCTGTCGATCGTCCTTTCGAACGGCGTCGCGATCGTGCAGCTGAACGCGAACTTCACGACCCCGTACGCGCACTGGGCGCTGGTGGTCAAGACAAACGACGACGGGTCCGTCACCATGTACGACCCGGACAGCACCTCCGCGAGCGGCCACACGTGGGCTGCGGGGACCATCGCGAAGAACTCCTCCACCCTGCTGAGCGTGACCGCCGCCTCGGGCGACACGGCCTCCGCCTCCGACGGCTCGTCGTCCCAATAGCGCCGCCCGACCGCGCGAACTCGCACGCGAGAAGTGCCCCGCCCGGATCTCCGAGCGGGGCACTGGTGCGGGATAGGCCGTCGGTCCGCTATGCCAGGATCTTCTTGGAGGCTTCGTCAAGCTTGGCGCGGATGGCCTCGGCGTCTGCGCGCGTCGCGCCCTTTGCGAACAGGTACGCCTTGACCTTGGGCTCGGTGCCGGACGGACGGAAGATGACCTTGTTGTCGCCCTCGAGGCGGTACTCGATCACGTTCGCGGCGGGCAGGTGCTGCGGAGCCTCCTTCTGCAGGCCAGAGACGCGCGGCATCTCGGGGCCAGTCGCGAAGTCGGTCATGCCGACGACCTTGTAGCCCGCGATCTCGGTCAGCGGGTTCTCGCGCAGGCTGGTCATGATCTCGGCCATGCGCTTGGCGCCGGCCTCGCCCGGGAACTGCGCGTTCACCGTGCCGTTGAGGTAGTAGCCGTACTTCTTGTACAGCTCCTCCATGGCCTCGTAGAGGTCCATGCCGCGCTCGGCGTAGTACGCGGCCATCTCGACGCACATCTCGACGGCGACGATGGCGTCCTTGTCGCGGGCGTGCGTGCCGACGAGGTAGCCGTAGGACTCCTCGAAGCCCATGAGGAAGCGGTCCTCCTCGCCCTCGTCCTTCAGCTGGTCGATCTGGTCGCCGATGTACTTGAAGCCAGTGAGCACGCGGCGCATCTCGAAGCCGTGGTCACGCGCAAGCGCGTCGGGCATGACGGACGAGACGATCGTGGAGACGGCGACCTTCGTCTTCGGGTCCTCGCCGCGCTGCTCGGCCATCTTGATGAGCCAGTCCATCAGCAGGACGCCCATCTCGTTTCCGGAGAGAAGGACGTACTCGCCGTTGTGGGGAATCGCCGTGCCCATGCGGTCCGCGTCCGGGTCCGTGGCGACGACGAGGTTCGGCTTCACCTTGTCGGCAAGGTCAAGGGCCAGCTGCAGTGCCTCGCGGAACTCGGGGTTCGGGTACTTGCACGTCGGGAAGTTGCCGTCCGGGTCCTTCTGCTCGGGAACGACCTCGACGTCGTTCACGCCGATCTCCTTCAGGATGCGGGTCACGCACTCCATGCCGGTGCCGTTGAGTGGCGTGTACACGACCTTGTAGCCCTCGGGCGCCTTGAAGCCGGGGACGGAGACCTTCTTGACGGCCTCGATGAACGCGTCGAGGACCTCTTCCGGCGTCCACTCGATGAGGCCCTTCTGCAGGCCCTCCTCGAAGTCCATCATCTTGGCGCCGCCAAAGACCGGGGTCTTCTCGATGGACGCGGAGATCTCGTCCGCGGCCTCGTTCGCGATCTGGCCGCCGTTGTCGTTATAGACCTTGTAGCCGTTGTACTGCGCGGGGTTGTGCGACGCCGTGAGGACGATGCCGGCGGAGGTGTGCAGGTAGCGGACGGCAAACGACAGCGTGGGGACCGGCTCGATGCGCGGGTAGACGTACACGTGGATGCCGTTGGCGGCAAGGACGCCCGCTGCGACCCTCTGGAAGTCCTCGCCCTTCAGGCGCGAGTCGCGCGCGAGCGCGATGGAGGGGTTCTCGTAGTGGGCGTTCAGGTAGTCGGCCACACCCTGCGTCGCCTGCGCGACGACGTAGACGTTCATGCGGTTCGTGCCGACGCCGAGCGTGCCGCGAAGGCCGGCCGTACCGAAGGCGAGGTCGCGATAGAAGGCGTCGTTCAGCGCCTCCTCGTCGCCCGAGGAGATGAGCTCGTCAAGCTCTGCCTTGAGGTCTGGCTCCGTGACGTTTTCCTTCCAAAGCTGAACCCTGGACTCGGTTTCCTTATCCATGAGAGATCTCCTCGCTCTTCTCGCTCGGGAGGGCACAGCGCCCACCCGATTCCTACACATTCCTAAGAAGATGATAACCGTATCCACGGCCGCGTTTCCGGACGAGCGACAAACGCGCCCTCAGCGGCGGACGGCGGTCGCGGCGCGGTCGGGCCCTCGCGCGGGGGGACGCTCCAACGCGCCAGACGTGTGTCGAGTTGCTGGTGGCCGCGTTTTACGCCCGCGGAGACGCCGGGCACGCATACCATTTCTAGTACTTCCGACCACGGGCGAAAGGTGTCCCGCATGACCGAGTCACGCATTTCCACGGAGGGTGCCGCGGGCGCCCTCGAGTTCTTCGCAACGTGCCCCAAGGGCTTCGAGCCCCTCCTGGCAGACGAGCTTGCCTCCCTTGGCGCCAGGCACGTGCGCGCGCTCAGGGGCCAGGTTGGCTTTGGCTCCGCGCTCGAGGACGCGTACCGCGCCTGCCTGTGGTCGCGCCTTGCCTCGCGCGTGGTGCTCGTGCTCAACCGCATCGGCGCCGCGGACTCCGATTCGCTGTACCAGGGCATGGCGGAGCTTCCGTGGGAGGACCACGTGCCCGCGGGCGCCACGGTCGCCGTCGAGGCGCACGGCACGAACGCCCAGCTCCGGAACACGCAGTTCGTGGCAGTACGCGCGAAGGACGCGATCGTGGACAGGATTGCCGCCCGCCGGGGAGCGCGCCCCATGGTGGACGTCGAGCACCCGGACGTGTCCGTCGTGGTGAGGGTCTCGCGCGAGCGCGCGACCGTCGGCATCGACCTCACGGGCACCCCGCTCTTCAGGCGCGGCTACGAGGCCGCCCGCTCCGACCGCGCCCCCATAGCTCCGCTTCGCCCGGACTACGCCGCGGCGCTTCTGGCCGCCGGCGGATGGTTCCGCTCCGTGCGGCACGACTCCCCCGCGCTGGCCTGCGTCTTCAGCGGCGCCGGCAGCGTCGTGGTCGAGGCGGCCTCCCAGGCGCTCGATCGCGCCCCGGGGCTTTTGCGCACGCGGTGGGGCTTTATGGGCTGGGGCGGCCACGACGCCGACGCGTGGGACGCCGTCCTCGCACAGGCGCGCCAGCGGGCAGAAGCCGCCCGCGACAGGAAGCCCCTCCTCGTGGCCACGGACACCCGCCCCGGCGCCGAGGCCTCTGCCAGGCGCGCCCTCAGGGCGGCCGGCATGGACGTAGGCCTGACGTTCTGCGCGGCGGAAGACGTATCCGCGGCGCTCGCCGGGCACACGGACGCGCTCGTGGTGGAGGACCTCTCGTGGGTCTCGCCGGACGAGGTCGCCACGCAGGCCGCCGCGCTCGCGAAGTGCGCGGCCGCGGCCCAGGGGCTGCCGGCAAGATCCACCGTGGTCACCCTCGCGCGCGACGGCGCCATAGACGCGGCCCTCGGCGCCGAGCCCGCCGAGAAGGTAGAGGTCATCGTTGGCCAGAGCGACGCGGCCATCAGCCGCTTTGCGGCCGCGGCCCTGCCGGGCGAGCGCGAGTGCGTCGAGGTCACGGTCCCGGGTGGCAGGCAGGTCAGGGTGCCCGTGCTCGTGGGCGCAAGCGAGCAGTTCGCCCGCCGCCTCGCGAAGGTCGCCCGGCTCCGCCGCAAGTGGGCGCAGCGCGAGGACGTCAGCTGCTACCGCGTGTATGATTCCGACCTGCCGGACTACGCCGTCAGCATCGACCTGTGGGAGGGCTCGGAGCTCATGCCCAGCAGACGCGGGCGCGGCCGCTGGCTGCAGGTGTACGAGTACGCCGCCCCCAGGTCCGTCGACCCCACGCTCGCGCGCAGGCGCCTGCTGGACGTGCTGGCCATAGCCCCCCTCGTGCTGGGCGTCGCGCCGCAGGACGTGTTCGTGCGCGTGCGCACCCACGGCAAGGGCGGCTCGCAGTACGCGGACGAGGTCGCGGCCCCGCGCCGGGATGCGCGCGGCGATGCCCGCGGCAGGGGTGCCGCCGGGCGCAGGGGCGCCGCCGCGAGGGAGGGGTTCGTTCCTCTCCCCCGTGGGGCCCACCTGGTTGACGAGGGCGGCCTCACGTTCGAGGTCAACTTTGGCATGCGCCTGGACTGCGGGCTCTTCCTGGACCACCGCAACGCCCGCTCGCTCGTGCGCGAGATGATGAAGCGCACTCAGGGGTCGAAGCGCTTCCTGAACCTGTTCGCCTACACCGGCACCGCCACGTGCTACGCGGCGGACGGCGGCGCCAAGCACACCACCACGGTGGACATGAGCCGGCCGTCCTTGGACTGGGCACGGCGCAACATGGAGCGCAACGGCTTCGTCAGCACGTCGCGTCCGCCTGAGCACGAGTACGTGCAGGCGGACGTCATCGCGTGGGTGCAGGAGCAGCGCCACACCAAGAACCGCTGGGACCTCGTGTTCTGCGACGTGCCCACGTTCTCCAACTCCTCGCGCATGCGCGGCTCTTGGGACGTCCAGCGCGATCACGCGGAGCTCATCATCGGCGTGTCGCGCCTGCTCACCAGAAACGGCGCCGCCATCTTCAGCTGCAACCTGCGCGGCTTCAAGCCGGACGTGCAGAAGCTCGCGCGCGCCGGCGTCACGCTGGAGGACGTCACGGCCGAGTCCATCCCAGAGGACTTCTCGCGCAACGCGAAGGTGCACCACTGCTACATCGTGAGGCGCGCGTAGCGCACGCAAAAAAGGGCGCGGTCGCCATCGTGACGACCGCGCGCATTCCCGGGACTGGCCCTCCTGCACCCACGGGCCGGACCTCACCCGTCACTACCGCTTGTTGTAGAACGCCTCCATGTCCGCGCTCATCTGGCGCAGCGTCGGCTCGTCCACGTAGGCCATGTGGCCGCAGCCGTAGCGGTGCCACTCCAGGCGCTCCTTCAGCGCGTCGCCCAAAAACTGCGCGCTCATGTCGTGCATCACGTTCCAGTACGGCGTCGCCGCGTCGTAGCGGCCGCCCAGGATGGCCAGCTTCATGCGCGGGTTGCGGCGCATGGCCGTAGCGATGTCCGTCGCCACGTTCGGGCAGCCCGTCGAGTCCATCTTGCCCGGCTCGTGGTGGCTCCAGTTCCAGTTAACGCCCACCTGCTCGTAGTTGCTCGATATGTAGCGCGCCGGCGCCTTGTAGCCCAGCTCGCGGTGGAGGAAGTCCCTAAACGCCATCGTCCAGCTGGACTCCACCGCGTCGTCGGCCGCGTCCTCGCCGGCAAACCACTCGCTCGACGTCTGCAGCGAGGACGGCGCCTCGGACGAGAAGCGCGTGTCGAGCCGGCCGCAGACCCTGCCGTCATCCGCAAGAACGCCGCGGCGGAAGTCGTCCAGCGTCACACGCAGGTGGTTGCGGCGGATGTGCTCGGCGGGAAGCCCGATGAGCTCCGCGTAGCGCCACGCGATGTCCGACTCCTTCTCGGGGTCCAGCCTGTCGCCCTTCAGGAGCGCGGGCGCCAGCACGTCGTCCGTGAACTCCAGCGCGCGGTCAAACCACTTGTCCGCGCCCTCGCCGGCGCCCACCTTGCCAAAGTAGTGGGCCGTGGCGGCGTACGTGGGCGTCATGCCCAGGTGGTACAGGTCCTCGCCCTCGAGCGTCTGCACCCAGTCGAATATGGCGGAAAGCATCGTGACGCCAGCGACCTTCACGTCCCTCTCGCCCAGAAGGCGCATCAGCACGGCGTTGCGCACCGTGCCGTACGACTCTCCAAACAGGTAGACGGGGCTTGTCCAGCGGCCGTTCTCCTCCAGCCACGTCGTGATGGCGCGGCAGAACGCGTCCGCGTCGCCGTCCACGCCAAACACCTTGCTCGTGTCCGCGTCGGCCGCCAGGCTCGAGAACCCGGTGCCCAGCGCGTCCAGAAACACCAGGTCGGACTCGCGCAGCAGCGTGTACGGGTTGTCCTCCACCTCGATGGGGTACGCCAGGTGGCTCACGCCGTCCGTCCTCACGCGGCGCGGACCCATGCCGCCAAAGTTGATGGGCACGCTCGCGCAGCCGGGGCCGCCGTTGTAGCAGAAGGTCACGGGACGAGAAGGACTCGCGCATCCCGCCTCGTCAAGCGCCACGTAGGTCAGGCTGAACATCTTGCCCACGAGCCTGCCCGTGTCCGCGCGCACGTCCAGGTGCGCCGCCGTGCAGGAGTACTCGATCTTCTCGCCCGCGGTCTCGTTTGAGCCGTGCCACGTCAGGCGTGCCGTCGCGGGCTCCGGGCACGTGCTCGCCTCCTCGGCGGGAACGGACATGAACGCCTCCGCCACCTTGGACCTCGCCTGCCTGGGGGTCGCCTCGCCCTGGCTCTCCTCTGCCATGCTCGCATTCCCTTCGTCGTGGCCGGCGCGCGGCCGGCCGTCTGCCGTATACGCAGACAAGTCTATCCCGCACGCGCCCGCACGCGCGAACGCCCGCCCACACGCCATAAAAAGAACCCGCGGGCACGCACGGCGGGCGCGGGGGGGGGCACAAGGGGCGCGTCCGCCCGACCGTGCATGCAGGCGGATGGTTCATTCACCGCACGCTCGCCACGACCTCACGATTGTCTTCAGTGTTACCATTATCGTATGTATGTAGTTTGCGGCGCTATGCGCCACGCCCGGCCAGGCGCAAGACATCGCCTGCCGCGCCGTGGGCACGTCCCCGTGGATGCAAGCCGTCGCAAGCGGAGGTCACATCGATATAGGAGCAGTATGTCTAACACGAAGCTGCCGACAGCGCCAAAGGGCGTAACCACCAAGCGGCGCAAGTACAACGGCATCCCGCTTTCCGCGGGCATGATTCTCGTCGCGCTGGGCGTCGTCTACGGCGACATCGGCACCAGCCCCATGTACACGCTCAAGGCGATCATGGCGGACAACGGCGGTCTCACCACCATGGGCCAGGACACGGTCCTGGGCGCGCTCTCGCTCATCATCTGGACGCTCACGCTCATCACCACCGTCAAGTACGTCCTTGTCGCCATGAAGGCCGACAACCACAACGAGGGCGGCATCTTCGCGCTGTACTCCCTCGTCCGCCGCTGCGGAAAGTGGCTCATCTTCCCCGCCATGATCGGCGGCGCCGCGCTGCTCGCGGACGGCATCCTCACCCCGGCGGTCACCGTCACCACCGCGATCGAGGGCCTGCGCACCATCGACACGTTCTACGCCATCATCGGCACCAACCAGAACATCGTCGTGGCCATCACCATCATCATCCTGTGCGTGCTGTTCGCCGTGCAGCGCGCCGGCACCTCCGCCATCGGCAAGGCGTTCGGCCCCATCATGACCATCTGGTTCCTGTTCCTCGGCATCACGGGACTGCTGAACGTCGGCCTCGACCTCAACGTCTTCCGCGCGTTCAACCCGCTGCGCGGCATCCGCTTCCTGTTCGACGGCTCCATCAACGCCGCCGGCCTCATGGTCTTGGGCAACGTCTTCCTGTGCACCACCGGCGCGGAGGCCCTCTACTCCGACATGGGCCACGTCGGCAAGCCCAACATCTACGCCACCTGGCCGTTCGTGAAGCTCTGCCTCATCCTCAACTACCTGGGCCAGGGCGCCTGGATCCTCGCGAACAGGGGCAACGCAGCGCTCGCGGCCACACCCGACCTCAACCCGTTCTTCCACATCGTGCCCGAGAACCTCCGCTTCGCAGAGGTCGTACTCTCCGCGCTCGCCTCCATCATCGCCTCGCAGGCGCTCATCACGGGCTCATACTCCATCGTGAGCGAGGCAATCCACCTCAACCTCATGCCGCACATGAAGATCAACTTCCCCTCGCAGACGAAGGGCCAGATCTACATCCCCATGGTCAACACCATCATGTGGGTCGCGTGCGTGTTCGTCGTGCTGCTGTTCCGCAGCTCCAGCCACATGGAGGCCGCCTACGGCCTGGCCATCACGGTCACCATGCTCATGACCACGGTCCTTCTCTACACCTATATTTCAAGGCTGTGGCACAGGCGCGGCCTCGCCATCGTCTTCGCGCTGTTCTTCGGCGCGATCGAGCTCACGTTCTTCTTCTCCTCGCTCACGAAGTTCTTCCACGGCGGCTACTTCACCGTCCTCATGGCGACGCTCATCTTCATCGTCATGTACGTGTGGCGCCGCGGCACCGCCATCGAGCACACCCAGTCCGTGTACCTGCCCGTCAACAAGTACATCGACCAGCTCCGCTCGCTTCGCAACGACAACGACTACCCCATCATCGCGGACAACCTGGTCTTCCTCACCAACGACTCCTCGCCGGACAAGCTTGACCGCGACATCCTGTACTCCATCCTGGACAAACGCCCCAAGCGCGCCCGCGCGTACTACTTCCTGAACGTCATGGTCACGGACGAGCCCAACACGCACGAGTTCATCGTCAACAACTACGGCACGGACTTCCTGTTCAAGGTCCAGCTGCGCCTGGGCTTCCGCGTGAACCAGCGTGTGAACACCTACCTGTACCAGATCGTCTCGGACCTCGTGAACTCCGGCCAGCTCGCCCCGCAGGAGCACCGTTACTCCATCTACCGCGAGCACTCCAACGTGGGCGACTTCCGCTTCTGCCTCATCCGCAAGGTCCTCACGCCCGAGACCGAGATCTCCGGATTCAACCGTCGCGTGATGGAGCTCAAGTACATGATTCGCCACGTCTGCGGCTCGCCCGCGCGCTGGTACGGCCTGGAGAACTCCTCCATCATCTTCGAGTACGTCCCGCTGTTCGCCCGCACGAAGCGCCAGCACAAGCTCACGCGCATCTCCGTGGCCAACGCGGTCGCGACGCCCGCTCCCGCAAGCTCCGGCGCCATGAAGCGCGTCGAAGTCCCCATGCAGGAGCCCGAGGACGACGACATCTTCGCGGACAAGATGAAGAGCGACGCCGTCGCGAACGCCGAGGAGGTCGAGTCCGCCGTCATCGGCGGCGACACCGCGAGCTTCCGTCCCCTCAGGGTCGACGAGGAGGAGGAAGAGGACGCGCCGGGCGAGAATAGCTAGCCCCCACGCCCCACGCCACATCCCATGAGGAAGGTCCCTCGGCACCGCCGGGGGACCTTCCTCCTTTCGCGTCTGCGTCCGGGGCCGCGCTACAGCAGCGGCCCCAGGTAGTGCGCCACCGCGGACTCGTCGCACGTCCACGGAGCCACGTGCGTCGCGGCGGCCTTCGCCTCCGGATACGCGTTCGCCATGGCCACGCCGTCACCCACGGCCGCCAGCATCGTGAGGTCGTTCGGAGAGTCGCCAAACCCCACGGACTGCGTTCGCGGAATGCCCAGGTAATCGCACAGCCAGCGGACGGCCGCGCCCTTGGACGTACCCTTGTCCATCACCTCGAGGTTGCGCGCGCTGGAATACGTGTAGTGCAGCGTGGAGTCCGCCGCCACGGCTTCGATGGCACGTGCACGCACGTCGTCGGTGCCCGTAAAGATCGTGAGGCGCTCCACGTTGGGAAGGCTTTCAAGAAGCTGGGGCGTCGTCATGTCCATCGGCGTGCGATAGCGCAGGTACATGTCGCGGTCGTACGGCGGGATGTCGAACCCGCGCATGAGCTCGAAGCGCCGCCGCGACACGTAGATCTTGCCGTCCCAGAACGCGTCGAACGTCACGGGAAGCTCCCTCATGCGCTCGTACAGCGCAAGCGCACGCTCGCGGCCGAGCGCGCTCAGGTGCAGACGCCGCGGGTTCCCTGCGTCCCGCACGTCCATCACCACGGCCCCGTCGCTCGCGACCACGTAGCGCGTCGCGGCGTGCCCCAGCACCCGCCTTGCCACGGCCGACCACACCCGGCCGGTGCACGGCACAAACGGCACGCCCTTCTCGCCCATGCGGTCGAGAAGGGCAAGGTTGCCGGCCGGGACCGTCTTGTCCCTCGCAAGGAACGTGTCGTCCATGTCCGCGAACACGATGGAGACGGGCGCGTGGGACGCCTCCGCGGACGCGCGTCCACTGCCGCCGGCGCCTACGCGGGCGGGCATCACCCGCGCTCCGCGATCGGCACGTACGCCTGCGCATCCATGTAGGAGTTGTACGCGGGGCGTATGATGCGCGCCGGGCCGTAGAGCTCCTCCATGCGGTGGGCCGCCCAGCCGCTCATGCGAGCGATGGCGAATATGGGCGTGAAGAGGTCCTTCGGGATGCCAAGCATGTGGTAGACGAAGCCCGTGTACAGGTCTATGTTCGCGCACAGCGGCTTCGTGATGTGCCGCACGTCGCGCATGACCTGGGGCGCAAGGCGCTCTATCCGCTCGATGAGCTCGAACTTCTCGGCCTCTGCCGTGCCTTTCTTGCGGGCGAGTTCGCGGGCGTAGCCCTTCACGATCTGCGCGCGCGGGTCGCTTATGGTGTAGACCGCGTGCCCGATGCCGTAGATCAGGCCCCTGCCGTCGAACGCCTTGCCCGCAAGCACGCGCGTGAGGTAGTCGGCCACCTCGTCGTCGGACGACCAGTCCTCGATGTGCTCCGCGGCGTCGTCCACCATCTCACCGGCCTTTGCGTTCGCGCCGCCGTGGCGGGGGCCCTTCAGCGAGCCGAGCGCGCCCGCGTACGCGGAGTACGCGTCCGTGCCGGATGAGGACAGGACCCTGCACGTGAACGTGGAGTTGTTGCCGCCACCGTGCTCCGCGTGGAGCATGAGCATCACGTCGAGCATCATGGCCTCGTCGCGGGTGAAGCCCTCGTCGCCGCGCAGCACGTCCAGGATCGTCTCGGCCATCGAGAAGTCCTCGCGCGCGGGCGGCACCGTGGGCACGACGCCCGTGCGGGCCGCCACGTACGCCTGGTGCGCGACGGAGGCCACGCGCGGCCAGCGGCCGAGCATGGACAGCGCCACGTCCACCTCGTGCACGGGGCTCGTGTCGTCCGGGTTGTTGTCGAACGCGTACAGCAAGAGCGTCGCGCGCTGCAGCACGTTCATGATGGACGGGCTGAACGTGGTGCGCGGGAAGATGCGCAGGTAGCCCTCGGGCAGCTGGCGGCGGCTGCCTATGCGCGCGCGGAAGTCGTCCAGCTGCGCCTGCGTGGGCAGCTGGCCCGTCAGCAGCAGGTACGAGACCTCCTCGTAGCCAAAGCGCCCCTCGCGCTGCGCCGCAGAGATGAGCTCCGCCGCGTTGTAGCCGCGATACGTCAGGCGCCCCTCGTCCGGGACGACGCCCTCGGCCGTCTTGTTGTAGCCGTGCACGTTCGAGATGGTGGTGAGGCCCACCAGCACGCCGGAGCCGTCCGCGTTGCGCAGGCCGCGCTTCACGTCGTAGCGGGAGTACAGCTCCGCCGGCACCACGTCCACGTTGCGGCCGCCCTC
>NZ_JABAGR010000001.1 GCF_012844235.1 Parafannyhessea umbonata | reverse complement strand
CCCCCCCCCCCCCCCCCCCCCCGACCTCTCAACTAGGGTGAGAAAACATGGCGACGGGTCACGCATACCACTTGGAAGGAAGAGAAATGGAACAGGACACCGAGGACCTCCCCGTTGATGAAAGTCCCGGGGAGCACTACGTTGAACAGCATTCCGAAGCCCGCTCGACCCTCAAGGCGAAGCGTATGAGGTTTCGTAACATCGTTAATACGATACGCAGCAACAAGGTTCTCTTTCTCGTTGTTGCCATCGTGCTGGTTGTTTTGGGCGCCAACGTGGGCTACAGAATCGGCGCAGCGATAAATACGAGCAAGTCGCAGGAAAGCAGCCGCGAAGCGAGGAACGAGAGAGTCTTTACCGTCGACGCGGTCTTCGAGCAGATCCGTGCCCAGAACACGCTCGTATGCGCAAGTCAGCAGTACGATCTCTACCAGAAGGTCGAGACCTCTAACCGCGACCTTCTCGATAAGTTCAACCTCCCCTTTACCAGGAACAGGTACTACCTGCGCTACGTTGGCACCATACAGGCAGGCGTCGACCTGAAGACCGCCACGATCGTCCGAAAGGACGTCGACAAGAGCGGTAAGCCGCAGAGCGTCGTCGTGGAGCTCGATGCCCCCAAGATCATCTCGAACACGCCTGACATGGATAAAACCGATATTTATGACGAGGAGAACAACATATTCAATCCCATAGACCCAAAGAGCGTGGTCGAACTCGAGAAGACGTGCAAAGAGGAAAGCGACAAAAACGCCGTGAAAGGCGGACTGATCGACCAGGCAAAAGTGTTTGCTCAGCAGAATATTCAGACGATGCTGAGAGGCACTTTTGGATCAAAGGTCAAGGTAAAGATCAACTGGAGATCATAGAAAGATGTGAGAAACATGAGCAAGTTAATTGGATTGATTGCTGCCGTCGCAGGAATAATCATCGCCGCACTTACTGTTATTACCTACGTAACCAGCTGCACCGCGGCTTGGCTTCACTAAACGCTGCCAGCGCAGGCAACTGACGTGGCAGGCACGCTGCCAGCCATTACAACAAGATCGCCAGCCTCAGAGCTTTCTGGGGCTGGCGATCATCTTCTATCGCGCCTGTTACAGGCGCCAACAGCAACGCAACGGCATGCCTACGCGAGAGAGCCCATCGGGTCCCACGGGGCGAGCACCGTGGGCTCCTCGGTATCGTAGGTGTGACGCTCCTCCTCCGTCAGGTACTTCTTGTCGACGACCACCTGGTAGACGTACTCGTCAAACCATGCGTCGGACAGCGTGTCGAAGCCGTCGCGACCATGGTCCTTGCCCCAGGAGTTCTCCACCTTCCAGAGCGTGGGCTCGCCCTTCTCGTCCAGGCGGACGCCCTCCAGCACCATGGCGTGGGTCATGAGGCTCTCGCCGTAGTCCAGGCGCTCGGCCTTGTCCATGCAGCCCTCCACGGGAAATCCGAAGAGCGCGTCCACGTCGAGCGCCGCCGTGTCCATGATGCCCTCGTCTTGCAGATAGCTTTGCGCGACGTCGCAGCCAAACCACACGGGCAGGTCGTCCTTAAGCTGCGCGATGGCCACGCGCTTGAGCTCCGCGGGCGGCAGGTTGAGGTAGCGCACGCCGTGGTCCTCCCACACGTTGCCCAGGCGGCTGACCGTGTACGTGTGGCCAAAGGGCTTGTCCGCCGTGGGCGCGCTGATGAGCGAGACGTACGCGTCGACGTCCATGTCCACGGCGGTCTTGAAGAACTCCTGCGGCGTGAACGTGCCGGAAAGCGCGAGCTTCTGGTCCTTGTCACGAAGGCGCACGGAGAAGGACGCGGGCGGCTCGCCCAGGCACACTGCCAGTAGGCGATAGACCTCTTCCATCATCTGTTTCTTCATGGCAAGCAGGTCGTCCGTACCCACGCCGGCCTCGTGGCTCTGGCGCAGGCGCTTGGCTGCTCCGCGCAGGTAGCGCGTGAGGTAGCGGTCGAGCTCGCGGGTGTTCCTGGAGCAGGCGGTCTCGGGCATGGCCTCCTTCGGCACCACGCCGTACTTCTTCACGAGGCTGCGGAACATGTCCCACTGGCCGCCGTCGCCGATGGGGTCCGCAAGCAGGAAGGACACGAGGCGGCCGTCGAGGGGCTCGTCCAGGGTGTCGAGGATGTTCTGCAGGAACCAGTTGCTCTTCTCGAGCTTGTCCCAGAACAGCGGGTAAGCCTGAGAGAGCTCGAAGGTCTTGAGGTTGTACTTCTTGATCACGCGGTAGCGCATGGTGTTGAGGCTCGCGAACATCCAGCAGCGGCCGGAGCGCTCCTGGTCGCAGCGGTCGCCCTGCGTGACCTCGAGGTCGAAGCCCAGCGCGTTTGCGGCGACGCCCTCGGGGCGTCGCGCGGCGGCGCGGATGCCACTTGCGGTCACGGCGTTCTTCGCAACCTCGTTCACGCGCTCGGACGCGAAGCCCTCGCGCGACGCGGCGAGGTCCTCGGGGGTGATGCTGCTCATCTCGTCCATGTTTCCTCCCGGATTCTTGGTCGTTCGTTCAGGATGTGACGACTCGAAGCATAGCACGCGAGCGCAGCCGCCTTGTGGCGCGGACAGCCACTCGGGCGCATGCAACACGGGAAATCGCAAGCTCGGGACAGGGCTGGAGCCCACGTTATGTAGCTTTTCTTGCCTGGTTTTAGTCATACGTATATTACTTTAGGGCGTGGGTATCTTGCCATCAGCAGCGGACGGCGTGCGGCACCACGCCGCCGCCGGAACACCTTTACAGAAGGAGGCAGCATGGACAGGCTCAAGGGCAAGGTCGCGGTGGTCACGGGCTCTACCAGCGGCATCGGAATCGGCATCGCGCGGGAGTTCGCGGCGGAGGGCGCGCACGTCGTGGTGTGCGGCAGGCGCGAGGCGCGCGGCCAGGAGGTGGTGGAGCAGATCGTGGCCGAAGGCGGCAGCGCGAGCTTCCACCGCATGGACCTGACGGACCTCTCCACGGTGGACGCGCTCTTTGCGGACACGGCGCGCGACCACGGCCGCATCGACATCCTGGTCAACAATGCCGCGGGCGTGGGGCTGAAGGACGGTCGCGTGGACGAGATTTCGCTCGAGGACTGGGACGCGATGTTCGCCTCTGGCGTGCGTGGTACGTTCTATGCGATAAAGGCAGTGCTTCCATACATGATCGAGGCCGGCGGCGGCTCGATCGTGAACATCGGCTCCATGGCGTCGATATCTGGCGACCTGGGGTCGACCGCGTATGCGTGCAGCAAGGCCGGCGTGGACATGCTCACGTCGTCCGTCGCGCTGCAGTACGGCAAGCAGAACATCCGCTGCAACTGCGTGCGCCCGGGCCTCATCGTGACGCCGCAGAACGAGGCACACGTTCCGCAGCAGCTGAAGGACGTCTTCCTGAGCAACATCGAGGTCAACCGCTACGGCAGCCCCGCGGACATCGCACATGCCTGCACGTACTTCGCCTCCGACGAGAGCGCCTACGTCACGGGCCAGGTCATCAACGTGGACGGCGGCCTCAACTCGCACGCGCCCACCGTGGCGCAGTTCCGCTCCGCCGGCTCCAGGACCTGGTAGCGTGACGGATCTTACGCAGGAAGCCGCGGGCACGGCCGCGGCCGCCACAACGGGGGCAAAGCCCTCGGGCGAGAAGAGCGCGGGCAACTCGACCCTGGCCCCCGCCTACCGCATGCGCGTCGTGTTCGAGCGCAAGGTGGTGGCGCCGTACCGCGACACGTACCGCGGGGAGCTTGGCCAGGCGCAGGTGGAGCTGCTGGAGCTGCTGTACCAGCACGGGCCTCTGCGTCAGCGCGAGGCGGCGGAAGAGCTCCGCACCTCGAAGCAGCACGTGTCGAAGATGGTCGGCCGACTGCAGCAGATGGGCTACGTACGCCAGGGCGCGGATAACGCCGATGCGCGCAGTCACGTCATCGCCCTCAGCGACGCGGGCCGCGCCTACGTGGGCCGACACATTGAGGAAGGGTCAAAGCGGGCACGCGAGCTCTTCTCGCACCTAAGCGCTGCGGAGCGCACGGAGCTTGACCAGGCCATGCTCACAGTCGCACGCCTGCTGGAGAAGGCGTAGGCCACCACGTCGGGCAATGCCCAACTGTCAGACGGAGCCATATAATGTCGGAGCAAGACTCGCCCCTTGGCGTCTCTTGTTCCGACTATTCGTATTGGCGAAAGGTACGTCTGGATCATGGCAGAGTCCGATCGTTTGGACAACAAGACACTCTCCTCCCACCGTCCCACCGAATTGAAGAGGTACACAATCACCTTCCTTAAAGTCGCGGCGTTCTTCATGGGGTGGGCTCTAACCACGGCGATAACCATTCCGACAAAGAACCCTGCAGTCTGGCGCTTTTTTGCCGAGCTGACCCCCATGCTGTCAATGGTTCTGCTCACGGTGGTGTTCGTCCTCATCGAGAAGCGAAAGGTCGCCGTTCCGATAAGGGAGCATGCCGGTAAGGGAGTCCTGGTTGGACTCATCGTCGGGTCCGTCTGGATTGGCCTAGCGGCGGCAGTTCTTCTCGCGACCCATCAGCTGACGATTGTCGGAGCAAACATGATCCAGATGCCATGGCTCTGGATGCTTTCCGCCTTCGTCAACGTCGTAATGCAGGAGCTTCTTGCGCGCGGGTACATCTATCAGCTGCTGAAGACCAATTGCAACTTGCCTGTTGCAGTCGTTGTCTCGACCGCGTTGTTCACGCTGATGCACGGCGGGGCGTTCGAGGCGGGATTGCTGCCGGTGGCGAACGTCGTCTCCATGTGCCTCTTCACCACCGCTCTGTACGAGGCGGAGGGAACGCTGCTGGCGCCGATCATGGCACACGCGATATGGAATATAGTCGGCGGCGTGATTCTTGGCGGAGTGAGCCTGGCAGACGACTACCCCAGCCTCTTCAACATGACGCCATCCGCAAATACACTTCTCTCCGGCGGCTCCTGCAAGATCGAGGGAAGCGTTGTCGTATTGGTTCTCAACGTTGCGCTGACGTTGGCCTTTGCAATCGCCGCAAGAAGGTCTAAGGACAGGCGTCGGGTCGCACAAGCCGAAACTGGACGGGCGCGCTAGAAGTCCTGTCTTCCGCCCGCAGGCCGTCCCATACGTTCTGAGCCCTCGCCCTTGTACCAGCCCACAGGGGACGACTTAATCAACCTTCCCTGGAACATCCCGTGGAAGCAGATTGTTGTTGATGCTGGAAGTAGCGGTCAGATTTACGATTCCCCGGCTCCGCCCCATCACTTACCGATTGTGGTCAGTTTCACTTATCGATTGTGGTCAGTTTCACTTATCGATTGTGGTCTTATCCACTTACTGATTATGGTTTAGGTTACTTGCCGATTATGGTTCCATAGCCCACTGTTGCCTTGGAGTGAACCTCTTGCCCCTTCGACAAATTCGAGCTTTTCGCACACGCTATCTGCTGCCACGACAGCACGATTCACCATGTATCGTAAGCACCCATCTTCCCTTGAAGAGACAAACATCGGAATGCACTCGTTGGTCGACTTGCAAACTCGACCGTTCCTCCCCGCACGTCGGACCCGTCACGAATCCTTCCCCGCGAAACGCCACATCAGAGTCCCTCACGCCTGGCCCGCACCTGTGCGGGTGACTCGCCAAATCGCTCTCGGAACAGCCTATGGAAGTTGCTGGTACCCGCATACCCCACCATGGAGGCAATTGTCGCCACGGAAAGCTCCGTATCCCTGAGAAGCTGGCGGGCACGAAGCATGCGCTGCTCGCGAACGAGCTGGGAGAAGGTCTGCCCACACTGCTCGTGCAGCAATCCCGAGAGGTAGGTGGGATTGTACGAGAATCGCTCGGCAAGTCCGTGGAGCGTCACGCTCTCGGGGTGCGCGGCTATCTCCGTAAGAAGCAATGCCACAAGCTCGTCGGGACCTCGCCTGCCCGGCCCGTCGTGAATCGCAGGACTTGCCAGCGCAATAAAAGACGAGGCCAAGCCGTCTATGACAAGCTCCCACTCGCCCCTGCGCTCCGCATAGGCAACCACCATGAGCGAGAAAATGTCCTGCAGCATTTCCGGATCGACCTGGCCTGCCTCGGTAACCTCCCCCGTATCCGGCTGGTCTTGGCACAGGTTGTCTGCCAGCACATGGAAGAAGCTCGACGAGGATGGTGCCATTGCCATGAGCACGCGGTCCAACCGTCGTCTGCCCAGGAAGGCGTAGACCATAATGTCGTCTGGCTTGGGACTGTGGCCGATAAGCAGGCGCATCGGATGCTCGGCATCGTAGGCCGTCATGAGAACGTGACACGGCGTCAAGCTGGGAAGCGTTGGCCTATCTCGCATCCGATACGCCACAAGGATCGTACCCGACCCCGCCCCTGGGCGCTTCGACGGCTCGGCAACCAGGACGTCGAGTGCACGCTTAAGCCTCTCTTCGTTCACGAGCCCTCCCATGATGGCGCGCCACGTGGCGATACCGATAATCACTGGCAGCCACATGGTACGCCAATTTCTCTGGTATGTGGCGTCGTGCTTTTGGATGTCAGGACATAGCAACGTTCCGGCATTCGACAAGTTTTAGCTTGGATATCGATGGGTTGCATGAACATCTGTCGAATGACATCTGCAGGCAGCGTACAACATATTCTCAGGAGCCAAAATCGGAGGGCACATATGGAAGCGCAGGGCACGACCGCATCACAGGGCGAGAAGGACCTCGCACGGGGGCTGTGGGCAAGCATGTTTCGAGGGAAATGGCTGCTTTTCTCAACAAACGCGGCTTTGCACCTCGCGCAGGCCGTTCTCACGCTCGCCTTTGCATATGTCCTCAAGCAGGCGTTCGATGCCGTTGCCGCAAGGTCCCTCGTCCTTCTCGTCCGGACGGGGAAGGTGGTCTCATTGCTGCTGGCAGCGGAGCTCGCGATCGAGTTGGCACTGCGCGTGACGCTGCCGGCGTTTCTTCGTCGCGCGACGAGCGACTACCGGCGTGCCGTCTTCGACCGACTGCTACGAAAGGACATCGGCTCCTTTGACGGCGGTGGATCGAGCCGGTACGAATCCGTGCTCACAAACGACGTGAACACCATTGAGGTGACTTACCTCGAGAAGATCTTCACGATGGTCACCGAGGTTGTGTCACTGGTGGGCTCCGTCGCCATGCTTCTGGCGCAAAGCGTGCCCCTTGGCGTCGTGGCTATCACATCTGCGCTGGTACCGCTTGTGATTGGCCTTGCTTCCGGTAGAAGACTCGCCCAGCGACAGCGCATGGTCTCCGACGCGACGGGGCACTTCATGAGCACGGCGCACGACCTTGTCCGCGGCTTTCCCCTCATAAAGAGCTTCCGCGCAGAGTATGCGGCATACAGTCGCTTCGAGGCGGCAAACGCCGCGCTTGAAGCCGACAAGCGCCTCCGCCGACGCACGGAGCTGGGCATTCGCGCGCTTGCCGTGACGGCACAGGGCGTCTCTCAACTTTCCGTCATGTTCTTTGGTGCGTGGCTGGCGCTCGCCCTCCCGGGCAGCAGGATGACGGTTGGCGGCATCCTCATGGCCACGCAGCTCATGAACAGCGTTGCCCAACCCATACAAGACCTGCCGTCCATTTTTGCCGCACGCCGGGCGTCAAGGGGACTGGTGGAAAAGCTCGCCGGAATGCTCAGCGAGAACCGCGAGAGGACGGGCGGCGTCGCACTGCCGGCAAAGCTCGAGCGGGGCATCGCGCTCTCAAACGTGAGCTTTGGATACGAGAAGGACCGCCCCGTGCTTTCGGGCTTGAATGCGGAGTTCGCCGCAGGTGGGTGCTACGCCGTGGTGGGCGCCTCCGGCAGCGGCAAGTCCACGCTCCTCTCGCTGCTTATGGGAGCGCATCCTCAATACGGTGGCCAAATCGACCTCGACGGGTGCGAGCTGCACGACGCAAGCCTAGAGTCGCTGTACGCCACGGTCTCGCTGGTGCGGCAGGACACGTTCCTCTTTGACGCGACGCTCCGCGAGAACGTCACCATGTTCGCCGACGTCGACGACGCCAAACTGGACTCTGCCGTCCGTCGCGCCGGCCTTGGCGAGTTCGTTGCTACGCACGGCATGGACTACCCCTGCGGAGAGGGAGGATCCAATCTTTCTGGCGGTGAGCGACAGCACGTGTGCATCGCGCGGAGCCTGCTGCACGGGTCGGGGGTCCTTCTCCTCGACGAGGCCACCTCGGCCTTGGACCAGCGGACCGCAGACCAGATCACGCGCTCGGTGGCGGCGCTCGCCGGAACCACGCGCATCATGGTGACGCACCGCCTGGACGCAGGCCTGTTGCGCCTGTTTGACGGCATCGTGGTGCTGCGCGACGGTCGCGTTTGCGAACAGGGAACGTTTGACGAGCTCGTATCCATTCCCGGCGGATACTTCCATGCACTCTACACCGTGAGCGCGTAGCGACAGCCAACGACACGAGCCCGGCAGACGGTACCAACGCCGTCTGCCGGGCTCTTCTCGCATGGTTTTAGCCTGTCGTCGCGGAATCTGCCGTGGCGACCGAACGTGGCGTACGGGCTACAGTAGCCTGAGCGAGACCTCCTTCAGCTGCTTGCCGGAGACCTCCGACGGCGCGGCGCTCATGAGGTCGGAGCCGCTTGCCGTCTTGGGGAACGCCATGACCTCGCGGATGTTGTCCGCACCGGCCAGGAGCATGCACACGCGGTCGAGGCCAAGCGCAAAGCCGCCCATGGGGGGCGCGCCAAACTTGAGCGCCTCCATCAGGAAGCCAAACTGCGCCTGCGCGCGCTCCGGGGTGAAGCCCAGCTTCTCCAGGATCTTCTCCTGCAGCTCGGCGTTGTGGATGCGCATGCCGCCACCGCCGGCCTCGTAGCCGTCCATCACGAAGTCGTAGGTGTGGGAGCCCATGGCCAGCGGGTCGCTGTCGAGCAGGTCGAGCTCGTCCTCGTTGGGCTGGGTGAACGGCTGGTGCTCGGAGTCGAGGCACTTGCGGTCCTCGTCCCAGTGGAACAGCGGGAAGTTGACGACCCACAGGAAGTCGTGGCCCTCGCGCGGCACGTCGAGCGCGTCGGCCATGTGGTTGCGCATGCCGCCGAGGATGGTGTCGGCCTCAAGACGGGCGCCCACGGCAAACATCACGAGGTCGCCGGGCTCCACGTCCATCTCGGCACGCAGGTTGGCCATCTCGTCGTCCGAGAAGAACTTGACGATCGGGCTCGTGACGGAACCGTCCTCGCGGAAGGCGATGTAGGCGAGGCCCTTCGCGCCGAACTCCGCCGCGACCTTCGCGAGCTTGTCGATCTGCGCGCGGGGCCACTTGCCGGCGCCCTTCGCGTTGATGGCCTTGACGTACTGCCCCTCCGTGTTCGCGGCGCCCGAGAAGAGCTTGAACTTGGAGTCGCCGAAGATGGACGTGACGTCGTGCAGGGTCATGCCGAAGCGGGTGTCGGGCTTGTCGATGCCATAGGTGTCCATGGCGTCCCAGTACTCGATGCGGCGCAGCGGCAGCTCCATCTTCACGCCCATGCGGCCAAACGCGTCCGCGAGGGTCTGCTCCAGCGCGCCCATCACGTCGTCCTGGGTCACGAAGCTCATCTCGACGTCCACCTGCGTGAACTCGGGCTGGCGGTCCTTGCGCAGGTCCTCGTCGCGGAAGCACTTCGCCACCTGGTAGTAGCGCTCCACGCCGCCCACCATCAGGAGCTCCTTCAGAAGCTGCGGGGACTGCGGCAGCGCATAGAAGTGGCCGGGCTGCATGCGGCTGGGAACCAGGAAGTCGCGGGCGCCCTCCGGCGTGCTCTTGAAGAGCGACGGGGTCTCGACCTCAAGGAACTCGCGGTTGTGGAACGCCTCGCGAAGCGCGAAGGTGAAGTCGGAGCGCAGCCTGAGGTTGGAGGCCATCTTCGGGCGGCGCAGGTCGAGGTAGCGGTAGCGCAGGCGGACGTCCTCGGCGGTGTCCACGTGGTCCTCGATCTGGAACGCGGGGGTCTTCGAGGTGTTCAGCACCTCGATGTCCGTGACGTAGACCTCTATCTCGCCGGTCGCGAGCTTCTCGTTCGCCTCGCCCTCCGGGCGCGGGCGCACGGTTCCGGTCACCTTGATGGGCCACTCGGAGCGGATGGTCTCGGCGGTGTGGAACGCCTTCTCGTCGCAGACCTCGGGGTCGAACTCAAGCTGGGTCGATCCCTCGCGGTCGCGCAGGTCCACGAAGATGAGCCCGCCGTGGTCACGACGGTGCCAGACCCAGCCGGTCAGGGTGACCTCGGCGCCGATGTCGCTCTTTCGCAGCTCTCCGCAGGTGTGGGTGTGCATGCTAAATGGCATCTTGTTCCTCTCGTCTCTTCCGCCCCGTGCCGTGCCGGACGGACTTGCAGATGACGGCAAGCCGGCGTAGACGGCGCCGGCATGCGCGAGGGTACATGATAGCAGCGTTCGGCGCGGCGCGGCTGCATCTACGCAAAGCTCCCCCGCATCGAAACGAATCCGACACGCACCTGACCCCAAGCCGGGACGACGCGCAAGCCGCGACGGTACGTCCTTCTCGCCCATGGCGCGGCGAGCCGCCGGGCGAGAAGGACGGGGCCTCTGCACAGACGCCTGTTTCAGAGCGGTTTCCTCGTTATGCAGAAGTTTTCTTAATGCTGTAAGCGTTTTGTCTTATGGGCGATCCATCATACATCCGACAGATTCCTCTGGTAACGTTTCCGCGACGGTCGGAAACCTTGGGCGCTTACCGAGCACCCATGCATCAGCCACCCCAATGCGCCGCCCCGGCGCCCCGACCGCTCAGAATCGAGGCAACCATGACCTATAAGGCAGCCATCTTCGACCTGGACGGGACCCTCCTCAACACCATCGAGGATCTTCACGCCTCCGTAAACTACGCCCTCCGCACCAACGGCTTCCCGGAGGTCACCATAGCGGAGACCACCGCGAACGTGGGCAACGGCGTGCGGCAGCTCGTGCACCGCTCGCTCCCCACGGGCACCCCCGAGGACGTGGGCGAGCAGGTGCTCGCAACGTTCAAGGCGCACTACTCCCGCAACTTCTGCCAGAAGACCGCGCCGTACGAGGGCGTGACGCAGATGCTGCACGCGGTTTCCGCGGCGGGCATGTACCGCGCCGTAGTCTCGAACAAGCCGGACGCCGCCGTGCAGAAGCTCGTGGCGGAGTTCTTCCCCGGCATGTTCAACGCGGTCGCGGGAGAGCGCGACGGCGTCAGGCGCAAGCCCGCACCCGACACGGTGAACGAGGTCATGTCCGCGCTAGGCGTGACGCCGGACGAGTGCGTGTACGTGGGTGACTCCGAGGTGGACGTCGAGACCGCGGCAAACGCGAAGACCGCGTGCGTCTGCGTGTCCTGGGGCTACCGCAGCGCCGCCGCGCTGAGGGCCGCCGGCGCCAAGGTCATCGTGGACTCCACGGAGGAGCTTGCCGACACGCTGCTTGGCTAGCGCCCCGCCACGGTTTGTCCCCTTATACCCCCTCGCCATTCCAAGTTTTCACCACGTTGCCCATCCTTACGCCTGCGTAGGGATGGGCAACGCTTGCCTAACGGTTTGTGACGCGCGGCCAAACGGCGGGGGCGTCGCGGTAAGATGCTTGCATCCAAAGGTCAGTTCCTTTTAGAGAAAGGACGCGATATGGGTAAGAAAGCAGCCGAGGCACTCGAGATAAATTACGACGAGCTTGCCGACTACCTGCACAAGAACCACTCCGTGTACATGAAGGTCGGCAATGACGTCTACTATCTCACGGACGTCAACTACGAGGCCTGGCGCGCCCAGGACACCAGCATCCGCAACTCCAAGAACCACTTCGTCGACTGCAGCGACCTCGTCCCCACGGTGGACGAGTTCCTGGCGCTCCCGTTCGTGAACGGGCACACCATCAAGGACGTCTTCCCCTCCGCAACGTTCTACGCGTCCACGCCAGGCGTGAAGCAGCCGTAGTGGCGGCGCGCGCCAGAGCGGCGCACCAGGCACAGACTCGAACACGGCAAAGCCGCGGGGCGAGAAGAGCATGCTCTTCTCGCCCCGTCCTTGTGCCACGCGCATGCGGGCCGGGCGCATCGGCGCGTCCGGCCCGCCCGCATGTAGGAGCTCCTACTCCGCCGTGCCCTTCGTGGCCTCCATGGACTCGCTCACCTCGAGGTCCTCGTCCTGCTTCGTGAAGCCCTTCTCCAGTACGGGGATGAGCATGCGGTACGAGTTCTCCGTCGCGTTCACGTGCGGCGAGCGCTTTGCGTAGCGCTTCACCGCCGCCGCGGACCTGTTGATGGCCACGAGCGTGCCGGCACCGGCCACGCAGCCGCCCGGGCAGGCCATGCCCTCGATCAGGTAGCCGGGGTACTTGCCCTTGACGGCGTCCTTCATCATCTTGCGGCAGTCGTCCAGGCCCTCCGCGTTCACCACGTTCACCTCGCGGTCCGGGTAGCGGCGGTGGATGGCGTTCACCACGGCCGTCGCGACGCCACCCGCCACGGCGAAGTTGCGGCCATCGGTCGACGCAACGTCGAAGTCGCTCTTGTTGTCGTCCTCGAGGGCCAGGTAGTCGATGCCCTTTGCGTCCATCATGCCCGCCATCTCCTCGAACGTGAGCACGAAGTCAACCTCGCTCCTCACGCTCTTGCGCATGGCCTCGAGCTTCTTCGCGGAGCACGGCCCCACGAACACGATCTTCGCGTTGGGGTGCTGCATGCGGATCATGCGCGCCGTCAGCGTCATGGGCGTAAGCGCCATGCTGATGCAGTCCGCGTGCTCCGGGAACTCGCGCTTCGCCATGACCGACCACGCCGGGCAGCACGAGGTTCCCATGAACGGCAGCTTGTCCGGCACCTCGTCCAGGAAGTCGTCCGCCTCCTGGCAGGTGCAGAGGTCCGCGCCCAGGGCGACCTCCTCCACGCCAGAGAACCCCAGCAGCTTGAACGCCTCGCGCAGCTTGCCCACGTTGCCCTTGCCGCCAAACTGGCCCACGAACGCGGGCGCCACGGCGGCGATGACCTCCTCGCCGCGCGCGATGGACCAGATGACCTGCGCGATCTGGCTCTTGTCCGCGATGGCGCCAAACGGGCAGTTGATGAGGCACTGGCCGCAGCTCACGCACTTGTCGTAGTTGATGTCCGCGCGACCGTGCTCGTCAGAGCCGATCGCGTGCATGCCGCACGCGTCCGCGCACGGGCGCACGTGGTGGTGGATCGCGTGGTACGGGCACGTCTTGTAGCACATGCCGCACTTCACGCACGCGTCCTGGTCTATGTAGGCCTTCTTGTCCCTGAAGCTGATGGCCTTCTTCGGGCAGATCTCGCGGCACGGGTGCGCCAGGCAGCCCTGGCACGCGTTCGTCACCTCGTACACGTTGTCCTTGCACGCGTTGCACGCAAACTTGATCACGTTGATGAGCGGCGGCTCGTAGAACACCTCGTCGCTGTTGGCTGCCTTCTCGAACCCCTCGCTCACGCGCTCCGGCTTGTCCATGCTAGAGAGCGGAAGCCCCATCGCGAGCCTGATGCGCTCGCTGATGATGGCGCGCTCCAAGAAGACGCTCTCCCTGTACGTCGCGACGTCGCCCGGCAGGATCTTGTACGGAAGCTCGTCGAACTCCTTGTCGAGCTCGTCCGTGGACTCCCCCTGCGCGTCGAGCTTGTAGCAGATCTTTGCGACCTCGCGAAACACGCTCCGCCTGATCTCGGTCAGGTTCGTGTACACGCCTCGCATGGTATCTGCCATGGTGTCCCCTCTCGTCCGTGCCCTAAGCCGCCGCGGGCCGCACGCCGCGCCCCGCGCGAGGGCCACCGCGGCCCACGCACCCATTATCTAGCAACGCGTCCCCGCGTCATAGTCCAAAGACGAGAAGAACTTCCCAAAGCGGGCGGGCCACCCCGCCTCAAGGCGCAGCGCCTCGCCGGTCGCGGGGTGCGCAAGCTCCTCGCACACCGCGTGGAGCATGAGGCCGCCGGCCGGGCCCGCCGCGCGGCCGTACAGCGCGTCTCCCACGATGGGATGTCCCGCGTGCGCAAGGTGCACGCGGATCTGGTGGCGCCGCCCCGTGCCCAGCTCAAGCAGCAGAAGCGACCTCCCGCCGCGGCGCGCGAGCACCGTCACGAGCGTGAGCGCCGGCTTGCCGCGCGGGCTCACGCGCATGCGCCGCGCGTCGTGCCTGTCGCGCCCGAGCGGGGCGTCCAGCCGGCGCACCCCCGCGGGGAACGACCCCTCCACCACGGCGAGGTAGCACTTGCGCATGTCGTGCGACGCCACCAGCGCGTCGAGCGCCGGCTGGAACTCCGGCGCCAGCGAGAAGAGCACGACGCCGGTGGTGTCCACGTCCAGCCTCTGCACGGCCTGCGGCACGGCGGGAACCCCCTCGCGCGCCAGCAGCGCGGCCACGTCGTCCGTCAGCGTGCGCGCGCCCGTGCCGTCGGCGTGCACCAGGATGCCGGCCGGCTTGTCCACCGCCATCAGGAACGGGTCGCGATACAGGACGCGAGGCCCCCTTCCCCCGCGCCCGCCCGCGGCGCGGCCGACACGCGCATGCCGCGCGTCCGCCGGCGCCGGCGCCAGCGCAAGCGTCACCACGTCGCCCGGCGCAAGCGCGTCCTGCCGTCGCAGCGCCGCGCCCCCACGCACGAGCGCGCCGGCCCCAAACGCACGCGCCACCACGGGCTTCGAGCGCACGAGCGACGCGAGCAGCCCCTGCGCCGTGCACGCGGCCTCCACGCGGTAGCGCACCTGCCGCGCCTGCCCGCCAGAGCCGTCCGCCGCGTCCAGGTACGTCGCGAGCCCGTCGGCCACTCTCTGCGCGCCGGCGTCGTGCGCGCCGCGCGCCCCGGCCGCCATCACGCCTCCTCCAGGCCGAGCATCGCGCTCTCGCCGCCGGCGAGCTCCGTCGCCAGCAGCTCGTAAAACGCCAGGATCACGCTCCACACGTGGTCGGAGTCCCTCCACGCCGCGCTTATGGTTATGGCCGCCTCGTCGCCCAAGCCCACGGCGCGCAGGCGGGCGTACGGGTGGTCGCTCATGGCGCGCATCGCAAGCGCGCGCGGCACGAAGCAGGCGCCCATGCCGCGCGCCGCCAGGTCGATCAGCGTCTCGGAGTTCTTGGAGTACACGCGCACCCATGGCCGCACGCCGGAGCGCTCCAGCAGCCGCCGCGAGAGCGCCCCCGGCTCGTCCGCCTTGCCCAGCATCATGAACGGGCAGCGCGAAAGCGGCGCCATGTTGCCGCGGCCCGCCTCCCGAACGGCCTCGTCCACGTCGTCGCACACATCCCGCAAGAGACCCTCCGCCACGAGCATCACGATCTTCTCGCGGCACAGCCTGCGCACCTGCAGGCCGGGCTCGTCGTCCGGCACCGTCGCCACGGCCAGGTCCACGCGCCCCTCCTTCAGGAGGCTCACCAGCTCCTGGTTCTCGGACTCGTGCAGCAGCACGTTGATGCCGGGGTGCTCGCTCTGGAAGCGCGCGATCGTGGCGGGCATCAGCATGTGGCCGCGGGTGCTGGCCACGCCCACGCCCAGAAGGCCGCGCTCGTCGCGCGATATATCCAGGAACTCCTGACCCATCGTGCGGCGCAGCGCCTGGAAGCGCCGCGCGTAGCCCAGAAACACGTCGCCCGCGTACGTCAGCGTCAGCGGCACCTTGCGGTTCACCAGCCTGACGCCCAGCTCCGCCTCCACGCCCGCGATGTGCGCGGACAGCGTCTGCTGCGTCACGGACAGCCGCTCGGCCGCCTTGGTGAAGCTCTTTTCCTCCGCAAGCGCCACGAAGTAGTCCATGGTCGAGAAGTTCATGGGCCTCGCCCTCCCCCGCCCCGTGGCCTCGCGCACGCGCGGGCCTCATCACAAGTTTCTCTTGTATCATATACCGATAATAACAGTTGGACTTACGCGTGTGACCTACCTAACCTAAGTGCCGCATACAGGGTGGCGCGCGCCGGCGGACCGGCGCGCCTTGGGCTGCGGGGAGCGGCAACATGGTCGAGGCAGGCATTCTTCTTACGTTTGCGCTGGTGCTTCTGGCGGGCATCGTGCTGGGGGCGCCGCTTCTGCCCCTGCTGGTGTTTGGCATGCTCCTGTTTGCGAGCTACGGCCTGTGGCGCGGCTTCTCCGTGCGGGACGTGGCGCGCATGGCGGCCGGCGGCCTCAGGTCGGTCGGCAGCGTGCTCACGCTCTTCGTGCTCATCGGCGCCCTCACCGCAAGCTGGCGCGCCGCCGGCACCATCCCGGCGATCACCTGCTGGTCCGCCACGCTCGTGAGCCCCAGGAACCTCGTCCTTCTCAGCTTCCTGCTCACGTCCGGCATGTCCATGCTCGTGGGCAGCTCGTACGCGGCGGCCGCCACGGTCGGCGTCATCTGCATGACGATCGCCACCGCCATGAAGGCGGACGTCGCGCTGGTGGGCGGCGCCATCCTCGCCGGCGCGTTCGTGGGCGACCGCTGCTCGCCCATGTCCTCCTCCGCCGCGCTCGTCGCAAGCATCACCAAGACGCAGGTGTTCGACAACGTGCGCCGCATGGTCCGCACCGGCGCCGTGCCGTTCGCGCTGTGCTGCGTCGTGTACGGCATCGCGGGCATGACCAGCTCCGGCACCGCCATGAGGCCGTCGTTCGCCGGCTCGTTCGCGTCTTCGTTCGACCTCGGCTGGGTCGTGATCGTGCCCACCGCCCTCATCCTCGTTCTGTCCCTGCTCAAGGTGAGCGTCAAGCGGACCATGGTCGCGAGCCTGGTGGCAGCACTTCTCGTCTGCGTCTTCGTGCAGCACATAAGCGTCGCGGAGCTCCCGGCCATCCTGGTCTTCGGCTACCGCTGCAAGAACATGGCCATCGCGCGCATGGTCAACGGCGGCGGCGTGGTCTCGATGCTCGACATCGCCCTCATCGTGGGCGTGGCGTCCACGTACTCCGGCATCTTCCGCGAGACCGGCCTGCTCCTGGGCCTGCGCGACTACGTCGACAAGGTCGCGCGCCACTCCACCCCGTTCGCGAGCGTGCTGCTCACGAGCATCGCCACGTGCGTCATCGCGTGCGACCAGGTCGTGGCGCTCATGCTCACGTGCCAGCTGTGCGAGGGCACGGAGCGCGACGGCTCCGCGCTCGCGCTCGACCTCGAGAACAGCGCCGCCATCATCCCGTCCGTCATCCCCTGGTCCACCTCGTGCGTCGGCATCGTCGCGTTCGTGGGCATGCCCATGACGAGCATCCTCTGGAACTGCCTCAGCATCCTCATCCCCCTGTGGACGCTCGCGATCTCCATGTACCAGCACTCCCACGCCGGCTTCAGCGACACGCACACGGCGCGCCTGCTGGGCCTTGACCGCCGCGACGACGCGCGCCGCCTGGCGACCGCCGCGTAGGCGAGAAGAACCGCGCACCCGCGTCCGAATCCCCCCGGACGTGCGGCACATACGAGGGCGTCCCCGACCAACGAGCAGTGGTCGGGGACGCCTCTTGTTACGCGCGATGGCTGGCCTGCCGGACTGGCTTAGTCAAGCTTGTGGCCGCACTCCCCGCAGAAGCGGTCGCCCGGCTCGACGGGCGCGCCGCAGTTGGGGCAGAACGATGCCTTGTGCACGACCTCCGTGGGCGCCACGGGAGCGGGGTCCGCGGGCGCCTGGTCGCCGCGGTCGAGCACCGTCGTGGGCGCGGACTCGAAGGCGGCGGGCTCGGGCTCCGGCGCGACGGGCGCCTGGGCCGCGGGAGCGGTCGGCGCAGGCGCGGGTGCCACGGGCGCGGGGCTCGCCGGCGCCGCGGGCGAGGTGGGTGCATCGCTGAAGAGCTTGCGCCTGATGTCCGAGGTGTTGCGCGCGATCATGACGTTGAGCATCACGAACTCGTAGCCCACGCGAAGCAGGAGCTCGAGCACGACGCACAGGATTATCATGCCCACGAGCGCGCCCAGAAACGCCCCAAAGCCAAAGCTGATGGAGCTCAGCGCGCCCGCTGCGCAGCCAAACAGGACCAGAAGCGCGTTGAACATGTAGAGCGCCTTCAGGATCTTGTCGATGAGCAGGATGTCGAAGCGCAGGAACGGCCCCCAGCTCTTCTTGTCCTTGTAGCTCAGGTGGAGCTCGTTCTTATCGGACACGAAGCGCTTGTAGCCCATGACCGTGAGCACGATAGCCGCGACGAGCGCGATGAACATGAGGACGCCGAAGGCAGACCCAAAGTTCACGAGCTGGCCGAACGGATTGGCGTCGTAGCCATATCCTCCGTAGCCGTACGAGTTGGTTCCAAACATGTGCGATTCCTTTCGTTGGTGCGGTCAGTCTGACGCGGGGGCGACGGGAAGCCGTTCTTCTCGGCAGCGCCCGCGGAAGGCCCGATGACCTAGAACTTGATGGTGGGGTACACGTCCTGGTAGTCCTGCAGCGCGATGCTCTTGCTCGTGTGCGGGTTGTTGCCGGCGGTGATGGGGGCAAGGATCTGGTCCTTGTGCGGGGCGGGGTCGTCGTAGGCGAGGTCCGTCGTCCACGCAGACGCTATGCAGCCGATGCGGGACTGCAAGTCTGCGAGGCAGCGCTGGATCGACGCGTGCTGCGACGCATACGCGCTGCCCTCGGGGACCTGGATGCCCGCGAACGACGAGACGTCGCCCTGGATGCTCTGCTCCAGGCTGTAGCAGTCGCTCGCCGCGGACGAGCGCGCCGCGTAGTCGCCGCTCAGGTACGTCTTGTTGAACGTGTTCGCGCAGCTCGCGATGCGCGAGTCGTAGTCGCTCAGCCTGTTGTAGTACAAGACGAGCTGACCCTTGAACTGCGCGTCCTCCGCGTTCTTCTCGGCATCCCGCTGCGCCTGCGCCGCCGCCTCGGCCTTCTGTTCGGCCTCCGCCTTGGCCTTCGCCTCCGCCTCGGCCTCCGCCTCGGCCGCCTTCTCCTTGGCCTCCTCGGCCTTCCGCTTGTCCTCGGCCGCCTTCTTCTGGGCGGCCTTCCTCTTGGCGGCCTCGCTCTTCTCGCCCGTGGCCTTCTGCGCCTGATCTGCGCCCGCCTGCCACGGCAGCGCATTGCCGCTTGCGCTCCACGCGATCAGGAACACGAGCACGAGGGCAAGGAGGACCGCCGCCACGATGGCGACGATGGTTCCCGTGCCGGGCCTCTTGGCGGGCTGCGGCGCCGGGATGTCCGTTGGCGCGGCGTCTGCCCGGGCGGGCGAGCCAGGTGCCGTCGACGGCATGCGCGTGGGCGGCGCGGGCGAGGTCGAGTCCGGCGCGGGCGAGGCGTCTGCGATCGGGGCGCCGCACCTCATGCAGAACTTCTTGCCGGGCTGGATTGGCGCTCCGCAACTTGTGCAAAAGCGAGTTCCCATCTTGTGTCCCATCTCCTGGAATCCTCGGTCGCGGTCGAGCGTGGGAAAATGCTACCACGACGACCGGACCGGTCGTTGCCGGGCGGCTTCATCTAACGCATCCGTTACCAACTGACGGCGAGTCGTTCCAGCCCGCCGCGGACGCTGCGACTCGAAGGCGCGGCGAGCGGGCGTCGCGCGGGTGACAGGTGCATCACTATCTGACAGGATGTGAATCTGTCGGATAGTGATGGGCCATGATGGCAGAAAAGCCTCATTTTTGCCCAAAAAGACATCACTACCTGACAGATGCCGCATCTGTCAGGTAGTGATGTTGCGAAGCGGCAGAATCTTGGGCGCCCGCGGCTATGCCAGGCGCGCCTTCACCTCGCTGGCGAGGTCCGCCATGGGCACCTGCACCTGCTCGTGCGTGGACATGTCGCGAAGCGTGGCCACGCCGGCCGCGACCTCGTCGGAGCCCAGTACGACGCACAGGCGCGCGTTGTGCTTGTCTGCCTGCTTGAACTGGCTCTTGAGCGAGCGACCCTGGTAGTCCGCCTCAGTGCGGACGCCCGCCTGGCGAAGCGCGAGCGTGGCGCGGAAGACGGCGTCGCGCTCGTCGGCGCCGGTGCACGCTACGTACACGCACGCGGGCTCGTCGCCGTCCACGTTGACGCCGAGGCTCTGGAGCGCCAGGTACATGCGCTCGAAGCCAACGGCGAACCCGATGCCCGGCGTGGGCTTGCCGCCCTCGAGCTCCATCAGACCGTCGTAGCGACCGCCGCCGCCGATGGCGCCGACGCCGGCGTTCTGGCACTCGACCTCGAACACGGTGCGCGTGTAGTAGTCGAGCCCGCGCACGAGCGTGGGGTCCTCGACGTAGGAGACGCCGGCCTCGTCCAGGTACTGCTTTACCTTTGCGTAGTGCGCGGCGCAGTCGTCGCACAGGTTGTCCTTCGCGAGGGGGGCGTCCGCCATGACCTCGCGGCAGTGGTCGTTCTTGCAGTCGAAGCTGCGCAGCGGGTTGATCTCCGCGCGCTCCAGGCAGTCCTCGCACATCTCGTCCTTGTGGGCGAGGATGAAGTCGCGGACCTTCTGGCGGTACGCGGGACGGCACGCGGCATCGCCCATCGAGTTGATGCGGAGCGTGAGCGTGGAGGGGTCGAAGCCCATGCGCTTGTAGAACTCCATCAGCATGATGATGCACTCGGCATCCGCCGCGGGGTCCGGCGCGCCGAGCCACTCGACGCCCACCTGGTGGAACTGGCGCAGGCGGCCCTTCTGCGGGCGCTCGCCGCGGAACATGGCCTCGCCGTACCACAGCTTGACGGGGGCGCCGCCCTGCGGGACGAAGTTGTTCTCGACCGCGGCGCGCACGACGCCGGCCGTTCCTTCCGGACGCATCGCCATGCGCTGCTTCGCCTTCAGGCCGCTCTCCGTACCGGCGTCCAGCAGGCGCTCCATGAGCGCGCCGGAGAACACGCGGAACATCTCCTTGCGCACGACGTCCGTCGACTCGCCGATGCCGTGCACGAACGTGTCCACCTGCTCGATGGCGGGGGTCTCTATCATGTCGAACCCATACGCGCCGAAGAGCTCGCGCGCAACGTCCTGCATGTGCTGCCACGCACGCATGTATCCGCCGTACAGGTCCTCGGTACCCTGGATCTTCTGAGCCATGTCTGGCCTCCTTCCGCGCCTTCAGCGCGTCCATGGCCGTGGCCACAAACGCCGTACGACGCACGACGCCTTCCACGGCCAACAGGTAGGCAGTATACGCCTCTGGCCTCTGGCGGCGGAGTCCGACGCCCAACCTTAACTCGCCGCACAACGACGCTGCATAGTGGGACGGTCACACGCCGACGCCCACGGCCGACGAAACGCACCGTGACCGATTTTTAAAAACCATGCAAACTGGGCGCGGATGCGTACCCGCGCCCAGGATGCCACCGCACACACCCGTGACGACTTTGCAATGTTTTGCAAACTGGGCGCAGGTGTGTACCCACTTGTGCCACGGCCCCGCACGCACCCGTGCCGACCTTGCGAAATCTTGCAAACTCGGGCCGGGTGTGTTGCGCCGGAGGGGGTCCTGTGGCAGAAATCGGTGGGTGTGTACCCGGAATTTGGCTTAGGATTCCATGGTTTGAGCCTTCTGCCAGCACTTATGTGCAATTGAATCAAAATCGCATGTCGCACACCTGGGGGTTTCTCGCATCTAGCGCAACACACCCGCGAATTCGTGGCGGGAGGCCTCGATTTTCGCAACACACCTTGGGTGAGCTTACAGGATTCCGTAAACTCACCCCGGGTGCGTGCGGCGACGGGTACGCACCAAGGCCGACCTTGCAGGAAAGCGCAAACTGGGACGTGGTGTGTACCCGTAGCCCAGACGTCCTCGCACGCACCCGGGCCGACCTTGCGAAGATTTGCAAATTGGGCGCGGGTGCGTACCCGCGAACGCCGCGCCCGGATGCCCGGGCTCAGCCTTGGCGCCCGCCCCTATCGCAGGGTCTCGCGCTCGTAGTCGCTCATCGGCACCAGCCAGCCGTGCTCGGCAAGCGCCTCCCCGATCGCGTCGAGGTCCTCCTCGCTGTCTGCCACCACGTGGTGGAAGTGGTAGCCGCTCGTCGTGCCGCTCAGGAGGGACGACCTGCTGTCCTTCAGCTCGGAAAGGAAGCGCTTCACGTCGCGGCGGCTCGACAGTCCCAGGGCGGCGGACATCTGCCCGTAGGTGCGGTGGTTCACCATAGTGTCCTCCACCGTGCCTCCCATGTCCACGATCAGGAAGAGCTCGTCGGCCACCTCCCGCGGACCGTGGTGCAGCTTGAACAGGCGGCGCGGGCGCCTGTCGCGCACGAGCACGTAGCCGCGGTTCGTGGACGCGACGCTATGGCCGTCCGCGCGCAGCAGCGCCACGTCCTGCACGATCACCTGCCTGCTCACGCCCAGCTCGCGCGCGAGGGCGCCGCCGGAGACCGCCGCCGGCGCCTTCTCAAGAAGCTCCACTATGCGCGCACGGCGCTCCTCGCCGCCGGCCATGCTACCTGCCCTCCACCGTAAGGTGCTTCAGCGACAGGTCCAGTATCGGGGCGGAGTGCGTGAGCGCGCCGGAAGACACGTAGTCCACGCCCAGGTCCACCAGGGTCGCGGCCTTCGCGGCGTCCACGTTGCCGGACACCTCGACCTCGGCCCTGCCGGCGATTATGCCCATGGCCTCGCGCATGTGCTCGTGGTCCATGTTGTCGAGCATGATGATGTCCGCGCCCGCATCCACGGCCTCGCGCACCATGTCCAGGGTCTCCACCTCGACCTCGATCTTCCGCACGAACGGGGCGTGCCGGCGGGCGGCCTCTATGGCCTCGCGCACGCCGCCGGCGGCGTCAATGTGGTTGTCCTTCAGCAGCACGCCGTCCGACAGGTTGTAGCGGTGGTTGCCTCCCCCGCCCACGCGCACGGCCTCCTTCTCGAACACGCGCATGTTCGGGCAGGTCTTGCGCGTGTCCACAAGGCGCGTGCGCGTCCCGGCAAACAGCGCGGCCATCGAGCGGGTCATCGTCGCGATGCCGCTCATGCGCTGCAGGTAGTTCAGCGCGACCCTCTCGCCCGAAAGCAGCGCGCGCACGTGGGCGTGCACGCTTCCCAGCACCTGCCCCGAACGCACGTCGTCGCCCTCCGCGACGGAAAGCTCCGTCGTGGCGGTCTCGTCCAGCAGCTCGAACGTCCGCGCAAACACGTCCAGGCCGCAGATGACGCCGTCCTGCTTCGCGATCAGCTGCACGCGGCCCACGGCCTCGGGCCCAATGACCGATGCCGTCGTCACGTCCTCGCTGGTGACGTCCTCGCGCAGGGCCTGCAGAATGAGCGGCTCCGCCTGGAGCCTCAGGCTGACGGGATCCATCCGTGCCTCCTCCTCACGATGTCCCGCGCCGCCAGGCGCGAGAAGACCAGGCTCTCGAGCAGCGAGTTGCTGGCCAACCTGTTCTTGCCGTGCACGCCGTTGCAGCTCGTCTCGCCCGCGGCGTACAGGTGCTCCATCTGCGTGCGGGAGTCCTGGTCAACGTGGATGCCGCCCATAAGGTAGTGCTGCGCGGGCACCACGGGGATCGGCTCCCGCGTGATATCGTAACCCTCCTCCAGGCAGTGCTCGTAAATGTGCGAGAAGTGCTCGCGACACACCTCTTCCGGCACGTTCGCGAACGAGAGCCACACGTGCTTGGTGCCGTCCTTCTGCATCTGGCGCCGGATGGCGGCGGACACCACGTCGCGCGGCTGGAGCTCGTCCGTGAAGCGCTCGCCGTGGGCGTCCAGCAGCACCGCTCCCTCGCCACGGCACGCCTCGGATATCAGGAAGGAGCGACCGGGCTTGGTCGAGAAGAGCGTGGTGGGATGTATCTGCACGTAGTCCATGTGCTCGAGCGCCACGCCGTGCTCCTGGCACACGCGGCAGCCGTCGCCCGTGAGGCAGGGGTAGTTCGTGGAGTGCTCGTACAGTCCGCCGACCCCGCCCGTGGCCAGCACCGTGTCGCAGGCCCGGATGACAAGACCTTCTCCCCTGGCGTCCCTGGCATGGACGCCGACGCAGGCGCCGTCCCGCACCAGGAGGTCGTCCATGGTGGTGTACTCCATGATGCGCACGTTGCGCAGCTCGCGCACGCGCGCCAGCAGCTTCGTGGTGATCTCCTTGCCGGTGACGTCCGCGTGGTGCACGATGCGGTTTCTGCTGTGGGCGCCCTCGCGCGTGTAGTCCAGGTCCCCCGTGGGCGTGCGGTCAAACTCCACGCCCATGCGGATGAGGTCGTTTATGATCTCGCGGCTGGACCAGATCATGGTGTCCACGCTCTCGGGGCGGCACTCGTTGTGGCCGGCGCGCATGGTGTCGTCGAACCAGTAGTCGTAGTCGTCGTGGTCGCGCATCACGCAGATGCCGCCCTGCGCCAGCATGGAGTCGCAGCTTGCCACGTCCTCCTTGCTGAGCATCGCTATGCGCAGGTGCCGCGGCAGGTTGAGCGCCGCGTACAGCCCGGCCACGCCGCAGCCCACTATGCACACGTCGAAGTCCGCCTCGCGCTCGCCGCGCGCCGCGGCCTCGTCCCCCTTCGTCATGCTCGTCGCCTCCCGCGCGCTCATCGTGCCGCCAGCTCGAGCATGCGCTCGAGCGGGGCCATGGCCCTCTCCGCATCGTCCGGCAGCGACACCTCGCCGAGGTTGCCCTCGAGCGCGGCCAGGACCTTCTCCGGCCCCACCATCGCCATGTTCGGGCAGATGGGGGGCGTCGCCGGGAAGTAGACGCGCTTGCCCTGGCCGGCCGTGAGGCGGCCGATCTCCGCCGCGACGCCCACCACCGTCAGCACGATGAACTCGCGCGCGTCGCTCGCGGCGATGTGCTCGATGATCTGCTTGGTCGAGCCTATGTAGTCCGCCTCGCGCAGCACCTCCTCGGAGCACTCCGGGTGTGCGCAGACCTCCGCGTCGGGGTGCTCGAGCTCCAGGCGCTCCACCTCCTGCGGGATGATACGCTGGTGCGTGGGGCAGTAGCCGCGGTTAAGGATGACGTTCTTCTGGGGCAGCTGCTCCGCCACGTAGCGGCCGAGGTTCATGTCCGGGATGAACAGCACGTTGCGCTCGGGCAGCTGCGAGATCACCTTCACGGCGTTCGACGAGGTCACGCACACGTCCGACCACGTCTTGATCTCTGCGGTCGAGTTGATGTAGCACGCGACGGCCACGTCGCCGGCGTACTGGGCGCGGACCTTCTCCACGTCCTCGCGGCGCACCATGTACGCCATGGGGCACAGGGCGCGGGGCTCCGGGTTCAGCACGCGGCGCGCCGGGTTCAGGAGCTTCACGCTCTCCGCCATGAACGAGACCCCGGCGAGCACGATGGTGTCGCAGTCGAGCGTCTTGGCAAGGCGCGCCAGGTAGAACGAGTCGCCCACGTAGTCCGCGAGCGCCTGGGTCTCTGCCGGCACGTAGTAGTGCGCCAGCACCACGGCCCTGCGCTCGCGCTTCAGCTCGTTCACGCGCCGCGCGATGCGCGCGAGCTCCTCCGCGGAGAGGTCCGATCCGCGACCGCTCCTAAAGCGGCGCGTCGCCTCGCGAAGGCTCTCCTCCTCCACCGGCGTCCTTACGTAGTCTTCCACAGCACTGCCCTCCCACGGGCGCGCCCCTCTGGCGCGCACTGGGTCCGCAGTATGCCACCTGACAAGACAGCTGACAAGTCTGGTGTCTTGTCAGCTGAAATCTCCTCACGGCGCACAGACGCCACCTGGGCCGGGTGCCATCAACGGCACCCTTAGGCAGGCGCTATGCCAGGCCCTCGTCCCTCTCCTCCGGATAGGTCACGCCCCACTCGCGGCGCAGGCCGGTCATCAGTTCCATCACGTCCGAGGCGCAGTCGATCAGGCGGGCGGCCCGCTCGTCGCCCGCGACGGCGCGCTCGAGGTCCGCTACCTCGTAGTCGAGCGCGTAGCCCTCCTCGCCGCAGCGGACCTCCTCCACGCGGCCGTCCTCTGTCCAGACTATCCTCGCCGCGTCTGCGCGCGGGTAGTCGGTCACCTCGACGTAGCACCTGTCGAACGAGAGCATGCCACGCTTCGGCTGCTTGGAGTGCAGGCTCAGCGTGAAGGTCGCGATCTGCCCCTCCGGGTTCCGCATCACGATGCCGGACGTCTGGTCCACCCCCGTCGTCGCGAGGTTCGCGAGCGACAGCACCTCCCTGGGCTGGCTCCGCATGAACTGCCGCGCGAACGTGATGGCGTACACGCCTATGTCCAGCATGGCGCCGCCCGCAAGGCGCGGGTTATAGAAGCGGTTCGTGAGGTCGCCGTACTCCTTGTACGAGCCAAAGTTCACCTGCGCCAGGTTCAGCGCGCCAAACTCCCCCGCCCCCTGGCGGCGCCTCAGCTCCCGGTACAGCGGCATGTGCAGAATCGTCGTGGCATCCATCAGGACGACGTGGTGCTCGTCCGCGATGGCGCGCGCCTCCGCAAGCTCCTCGGAGTTCAGGGTGATGGACTTCTCGCACAGCACGTGCTTCCCGGCGGCAAGCACCGCGCGCAGGTAGCAGATGTGCGTGTTGTGCGGCGTCGTCACGTACACCGCGTCCACCCCGTCGTCCGCGCACAGCTCCTCGAGCGAGCCGTACACGCGCTCCACGCCGTAGCGCCTGGCAAACGCCTCCGCCTTCGCCTGCGTGCGGTTGCACACGCCGTGCAGGCGCCGCCCCGCCAGCGCAAGGGACTGCGCCATCTGGTTCGCGATGACGCCGCAGCCGATCACCGCCCAGCGCAGCTCGGGCGCCTCGAAGACGTCGGTCGGAAACTCCTTGCCCTCCACCTCGGCAAACGCCGCCTTCGCCGCCCGCGCGGAATCGAGCGGCCTTCGTGTCGCGCTCATGCGAGCCCCCTTTTTTGACGACTTATGAGACCACTTCGATTCTAGACGAGAAAAGACGCCCCCTTCCCGGTCGCTTCGTCCGGAAAGGGGGCGTCTGCAGGCGCGGGGACTCGCCTCGCGCGCGAGCGTCTCTCGCTACTCCACGTCGATCTTGTGGACCCAGCCGAACTTGTCCTCGATCTCGCCGGACTGGATGCCCGTCAGGGTCTCGCGCAGCTTCTTCATCACGGGGCCGACGTGCTCCATGCCATAGACGACCTTCTTGTCGTCGGAGTCGACCTCGCCCACCGGGCTGATGACGGCGGCGGTGCCGCACATGCCGCACTCCACAAACTGGTCGATCTCGTCAAAGCGCACGGGGCGCTGGGTCACCTTGATGCCCAGGTAGTTCTCGGCCACGTCCACCAGCGAGCGACGCGTGATGGACGGCAGGATCGAGTCGGTGTGGGACTGCGGAACCACGAGGTTGCCGTCCTTGTCCACAAACAGGAAGTTCGCGCCGCCGGACTCCTCCACGTACGTGCGGGTCTCGGGGTCCAGGAACATGTTGTCCGCATAGCCGGCCGCGTGCGCCTCGACGGAGGGCAGAAGCGACATGGCGTAGTTCAGGCCGGCCTTGATGTTGCCGGTGCCGTGCGGTGCGGCGCGGTCGTACTTGGAGACCTGCACCTTCACGGGCTTCACGCCGCCCTTGTAGTAGGCGCCCACCGGCGTCACCAGGATGCGGAACTGGTACTCGTCGGCCGGCTTCACGCCGATGACGTTGCCGGTCGCGATCATGAGCGGACGGATGTACAGCGTCGCGCCGGAGCCAAACGGCGGCACCCAGGCGGCGTTTGCACGGACGACCTGCTCGACGGCGTCCACGAAGCGGTCCTCCGGGAACGGCGGCATCACGATGCGGCGGGCGCTGTTGGCCATGCGCTTCGCGTTCTGGTCGGGCCTGAAGCAGACGATGTCGCCCTTCTCGGTGGTGTATGCCTTGAGGCCCTCGAACACCTCCTGGCAGTAGTGGAAGATGCCAGCGCACTCGGAGAGGGTAATGGAGTGGTCGGTGGTTAGCGCCCCTTCGTCCCACTTGCCGTCCTTGTAGTTGGAAACGTAGCTGTAGTCCGTGGGCTGGTAGGCGAACCCGAGGTTGCCCCAGTCTATGTCCTTCTTCTCCATCAACACACTCCTCACGATAGAACCGTATCCCGCGCTCGCGCGCGGAGTGCAACAGAGTCTACTACGGCGAGAAGAACGTGGCGTTTTTTATCGCGCGGATGAGACAGGCCTGAAACACTTCACGCGGCCGCAAGGCCTGAGGGCGCGCCCAGGACGGCCGCCTAGCGCAGGCTGTTATCGCGGTCGTAGCGCTTTCCGTCCCAGTACACACGTGTCGCACGCTGGCATTTCTCCGGAAGCTCGACGCCTTCGAGCGCCCACTTGCAGAACTCATCAAAGCCGACGCGATCGACTATGTAGCCTATGTGTTCCTTCCCCTCCGGGGCGTTGGGGTCGATGTACTCCTCGATGAACGCGTAGGTGTTCTTCACGATCTTCACGATGGAGTCCTCGTCCACCCAGCGCAGCCAGTCCTGCGCCAGGCGCGGGTTCTGCTTGCCGGTGCGACCCATGATCTTTACGCGGAAGTAGTGCTCGGGACTGCGCGTCCACGCACGCGTGGGGCAGTACACCACGCACACGCCGCAGCCTATGCAGCGGTCCTCGTCGCGCACGACCTTGTCGTTCACCAGCTTGAGCGCGCTCACGGAGCGACGCTGGCACCAGTCCACGCACTGGCCGCAGCCTATGCAGCGCGCGGGGTCGTACTGCGGCTCCGTCATGCCGATGATGCCGAAGTCGTTCAGGGCCACGTGCGCGCAGTCGTTGGAGCAGCCGGTGAACGCCACCTTCACGTGGCGGTTGTTCGGGAAGATCTCGTGGTCCATGCGCTGTGCGAACGCCGTGGTGTCATAGCAGCCAAACGGGCACAGGCGCTTGCCGGGGCACGCCACGACGTTGCGCGTGCCGCTTGCCAGATAGCCCTGGGAGGTGTCCTCCTGGTTGATCTTGGTGTCCTCGATGATCTGCTGCAGGAGCGCGTTCACCTTCGGCACGTCGTCCAGGCTGATGCCCGGGATCTCAACGCCCTGCCGGTTGGTCAGGAAGATCTCGCCGTTACCAAACTCCTCCGCTATCTCCACGATCCTGGCCATGCTCTTCGCGCTCACGAGGCCGCCGGGCACGCGCACGCGGCTCGCGGTCTCGCCGCGCACCTTGCTGTATCGGAAGGCGTTCTTCTTCAGTGCCTTGACGTTGACGTCCTGAATCATGTGTGCCCTCCTAGTCGATCAGGTTCTTGCTCTCGGTGTAGTTGAAGACGGGACCGTCCAGGCACACGTACTTCTCGCCTATGCGGCAGTGCCCGCACTTGCCCAGGCCGCAGCACATCTTGCGCTCCTGGCTCACCCAGATGTTCTGCTCGGCAAACCCGCGCTGCAAGAGCCCCAGCACAGTGAAGTGCATCATGGGCGGTGGTCCCACGACCACGGCCTGCGCCGTCGCCGGGTCGCGCAGCGCGAGCTCTGGTATGTACTTCGTGACGAGACCGACGTTTCCCGCGTAGCCCTCCGGCGCGGCGTCCACCGTGAGCGTGAGGTCGAGCGCCTTGTCCCAGCGCGCGAGGTCGTCGCGAAACAGCATGTCGTCCGGGCTGCGGAAGCCCACGATCACGTGCTTGTCGCGCGGGGTCGTGCTCTGGGCCAGTGCCTCTATCACGCCGCGCACGGGACTCACGCCCGTGCCGCCCGCAACCACGACGCACTCGCCGTCCACATAGCGGTCCACGTCGAAGCCGTTGCCGTACGGCCCGCGCAGAAGCAGGCTCTGCCCCGCGTACGTATCGAACATCTCGTTCGTGACGCGGCCGACGCGGCGGATGGTGAGGTCCACGGACTCGCCGGGCACGATGCCGCTCACGCTGATGGGCGCCTCGCCAAACTTGGGCACGGACACCTCAAAGAACTGGCCGGGCTTCACGTCGCCCGAAAACGCCATCCTGAACGTGTACTCCTTCTTGGTGTGGCGCACGACCTCGAGCACCTTGGAGGGAAACGGGACGTAGGGATTGGTCTGGCTACTCATCTTGCGCCTCCTCGCGCTCGCACGCGTCCGTCAGCTTGTTCACGCACGCCGCGAAGCTTATGTACTCGGGACACACGTCGTCGCAGCGCCCGCAGCCCACGCACATGTCGTACCCAAAGCGCTGGCGGAAGTCCCACACCTTGTGCAGCACCTTGAAGCGCATGCGCTCGCCGGCGGACTTTCGGTACTGCCCGCCGCCGGCCACGTTGGTGTAGCCGTCGATCATGCAGCTCGCCTGCACGCGCCTGCGCTCGCCCACGCGCCCGTTGTCCGTGTAGAACACGTCCTGCATGGTGAAGCACGTGCACGTGGGGCACACGATGTTGCACCGCCCGCAGCGTATGCAGCGGTTGGTGTACTCGTCCCAAAGCGGGTCCTTGTAGATGGAGGCCGGCACGCTCGAGGGGGTACGCACGTGCACCTCGTTCTTGGTTACGTGCGACGGCGTCACGTCCTTCTCGGCCGAGGCCGCGCCGGCAAATGCCGCCTTGACGGACTCGTCCGCAATGGCGCACAGGAAGTCGTCCCCAGAGGTCTCGAGCGAGAAGAGCCAGCCCTCCGGCGCGACGTTCGCTCCCATGTCCACGCAGAAACAGCTCGCAAAGCTCTGCGTGCAGCCGATGAGCGCGAAGCGCACGCGATCGCGGATGCGTGCGTAGAACGTGTCCGCGGGGCCGTTGCCCAGGTACATCTGGTCGAGCCGCTTGACGGCGTGGAGGTCGCACGCGCGCAGGAACACGATGACGGGGCGGTCGTCCGCCGCCTGGGCCGGTGCGCCGGGCGCACCCGGGCCGCCGGCCTCGCGGACCGCGTCCTCCGTGAAGTAGAACAGCGTCTGAGAGAGCGGCGTGAGCAGCTCCTTGAAGCTGTAGTCGCTCTTCGCGTCCAGCTCGAGCCCGGACGCATCCGTCACGAAGTCGTAGCGCACCACGTCCACGTCGGTGAAGCGGCCCTCGCCCACCTTCCTGACCGGTGCGTACAGCAGGTAGTCCTTCGAGAGCGCGGCGAGCGCGCGGTCGAGGCCCTCCCTCTTCAGCACGTATCCCATCGTCTTCCTTCCTCTTGCGCGGACCCCCGCAGGCGTGCAGACAGTGCCAGTCCGGCTTGGCGTCGCGTCACGTTGCCAGCACGTAACCCAACAGGCGATCCAGCGCTTGGACGCACGGCGCGACGACGGTCGGAGGCGATGTCCTTCTCGCCCGAAACCTTTAGAACGTATCGTACTGGCACAAGGAAAGTTGTCGTCATGGCAACAGGCGACAAATTCGCGAGTGGCGAAATTCGCGCGGGCAGGACGTCAGACGCTAAGGAACAGGTTGGTTGCGGACTTGCATGCCGATGCGCCGGCAGTCCACAACGGCTATAGTCATGAGGTCTGGCAGCCGGGCGCGGTCCGGCCAAACCGATTGGAGCGATCATGCGCATGTTCAGGAACGACTACTCTGAGGGGGCGGCGCCGCGGATAATGGACGCGCTCGTGGCCACGAACGATGAGCAGTGCGTAGGCTACACGGAGGGTGACCCGCACTGCGAGCGGGCGCGGCGCCTGATCCTGGATGCGTGCGGCCTGGACGAGGACGAGGCCGACGTGCAGTTCTGCGTGGGCGGGACGTCCGCGAACGTGATTGGCGTGACCGGGATGCTGCGCGACTGGGAGGGTGTCATCTGCACGCGCGACGCGCACATCAACGTGCACGAGACCGGCGCCGTGGCAGCGTGTGGCAGGACCGTCCTGCCCACGTGCGACGCGGACGGGTTCCTCTCTCCAGAGGGGGCGGAGCGCGTGTACGAGTTCCAGACGTCGTGCGGCAGGCACATGACGCGGCCCGCCGCCGTGTACGTGACGAACGCGACGGAGCTTGGCGGCGTGTGGGACGCCGCGCGCCTGGACGCCATATGCGACTGGGCGCACGACCGGGGGCTGAGGGTGTTCATGGACGGCGCCCGGCTGGCGTCCGCGCTCACGTCGGAGGGAAACGACGTGACTCTTGAGCACATAGCGCACACGGTCGACGCGTTCTACCTGGGCGGGACCAAGAACGGCATGCTGTTTGGCGAGGCGATGGTCATTCGCGACGAGAGGCTTCGCGAGGCGTTCCCCTTCCTGGTGAAGGAGCGCGGGGGCCTCGTTGCGAAGGGCAGGCTGCTGGGCGTTCAGTTCGAGGCGGCGTTCGAGCGGTCCGAGGGCGACGCGGAGGCGCCGTACTGGGCCATGGCGCGCCACGCGAACCGCATGGCCGCAAGGCTTCGCGACGGCTTGGCGGGCCTTGGCTTTGAGCCCTATGGGGACTCCCCCTCCAACCAGCAGTTCTTCGTGGTGAGCCCCGGGCAGCAGGCTGCGTTTGAGAGCGCCGTGGGGGCAGAGACGTTCTATGCCCTCGACGACGGCCGCAAGGTCGTGAGGTTCGTGACGTCCTGGGCCACGTCGATCCGCGACGTGGACGAGCTGCTGGAGCTTGCCGCCGGCATCGCGTAGGCACGGCCGTGCAAGACCGCGCGTGCCGGGGCCCGGCGCGTTGCGCGGTCCGAGTGCCCCGGCGCGCGGGCGGCTATGCCGCTTCCGCGCCGTCCCCGGTGGCGGAGCCCCTCTCCAGCGCTGCGCTCACGAGCTTCGCGTACGCCTTCCGTCCTGCCTTGGTCAGCGTCGCGCCATCGGGCCTGAAGTACTCGTCGTGCCCGGCGGAGGCGGCGTACCAATCGATGAGCCGCACGTTGCCGCGCGCCTTCGCCAGCTTGCGCAGCACCTGGTTGTTCGCCTCGCAGTACGTTGCCGAGGACCTGCAGGTCACGAGGTAGACCATCCTGCTCGCCTTCCCGGTCGCGGCAGACCCGGCAGAGCCAGACGCGTCGTCGCCCCCGGAGCCCTCAACGGCCGCGACCATCCGCGCCACCGACGCCGCGTCCAGCGGTGCGGAGTCGTCGGGGTCGATCGCCACCACGTCGCCGGCCGTCCCCGCCTTCGCGTAGCCGTCCCACGTCCGCGCCGTCGCCTTTGCGTCGCGCCCGGCCGCCGCGTCGATCATCGCCTTCGGCATCGCGGCGGAAAGCTCGTCCGCCGCCTCGAGCGTCGTGGCGTCGCCCAGCACTATGGCGCCGTACGTCGTGTTCTCCCGCGTGGGCTTCACGTAGCCGGTCGTCTTCACGATCAGGTCCGCCAGGTCCTGCGCGTGCTGTGGCCGCAGGTGGGTCCCGTCGTCCCAGAACCACTCGTCGTGTCCGGACGAGAGCGCGTACCAGTCTATGACCCCCACGTTCCTATGCGCATCGCCAAACGACTTCAGCAGCGCGTTGTTCGCCGAGACCCAGTCCTCCGGCGCCCTGTTGTTCACAAACCAAAGCTGGCGCTTCTTACCAACCGCGTCGTAGATCCTCTGCAGCGTGTCCTGCGTCAGCGCACCGTTCGTACCCACGGCAAAAATCACGGTATCGCCCACCACTCCCTGGTCGGAGTACTTGCGATACACGTCCAGCGCGTCCGTCGCCTGCCTGCCCACCTTCGCGTCGATCATGCCGTACGGAAACGCATCGTTCAGCGCGTCGCGCGCGCCCAGCGAAACGGAGTCGCCAATCAGGAGCACGTCGTACTTGCCCGCCGAAAGCGGCTTCCTCAACGTCGCCGCGCTCACGCGGTGCGCGCCGGGCTCGCCCCCCACCGCCGCGACGGGCGGCACGAACGCGAGGCCCCACGCGGCCACCGCGCACACGAGCACGGGCAGCGCAGCCCTCGGCACGCGACGGATCGCAGCCAAGGCCGCCGCGGCAAGCCCTCCTGCCAGGCCCTTCTCGCCACCTTCTTCCCCACGTGCCGCAAGGCGGCGAGCGGCGGCATCGCGCGGGCGAGAAGGACGCGGCCCCTCTGCGGCGACGCGGCCGCGCCTTCCGGCGGCGGACGCGCCCGCGGCCGGGGCCACGGGTCCGGCAGCCGCCACCGGCAGGATGGGGCGCGCGAGCGCCGCGAGGTACGACCGGAGCGAACCCTTGCGCAGCGGTTCCTCCACCAGGCGGTAGCTCAGCTCCGCCGCGGCCAGGATCACGCCCAGCTCGAGCGCCACCTGCCACGGCGCGAGCGCCGTGGTGGAGTTTCTTGGCTGCATCAGCTCGACGATGGGATAGTGCCACACGTAGATCGCAAACGAGCGCGAGCCCACCCACGCCAGCGGGCGCCACGACATCGCGCGCGAGACCGCCGTGCCCGCGGGCACGAGCGCCGCCACCGCCACGGCCGCGACGGCGGAGCACAGCAGGATGCCCCCGTAGTACGAGAAGGACGAGTACCCCTCGGTCGTCGCCATCATCGCGACGAGCGCCGCCACGGAGCCAAAGCCCGCAAGCTCGATCGCCATGCGCCGCCGAGGCCGGGCCGCGGCCGCCGTCTCCTGGCTCTTCTCGCCAAACGGCCACACGAACGCCAGGATGCAGCCCAGCAGCAGGCTCTGGGCGCGGGTGTCCGTGCCGTAGTACGCGCGCGAGGGATCGGCGCCGGGAACGTACAGCGCGGCCATCAGCGCGGCGGAGGCAAGCGTCAGAGCCGCGAGCGCGATCACAACGCCACGTCGATCGTGCCAGCGCGGGCCGCCGCCCCGCGGAACGGCTCGCATCAGCAGCATGAGGACGGGCGGCCACGCCAGGTAGAACTGGAACTCCAGCGCAAGCGACCAAAAGTGCGTCAGGGGCGAGGGGGCGCCGGCTGCCGCGAAGTACGACTCGTGGCTGAGGATCTTTGTCCAGTTGAGCGCCATCAGGAGCGCTGGCACCACGTCCGGGCGCATCTTCGTGAGCAGCTGGTGGTTCGCGACGGTGCACACCGCGGCCGTGACCGCGACGAAGACCACGCACGTGGGCAGAAGCCGCTTGACGCGGCGCATCCAGTAGGAACCAAGTCGGATGGAGCCCGTTCTTTCGAGCTCGGACAGAAGCCCCGCCGTCGCAAGGTAGCCGGAAAGCACGAAGAGCACGGTCACGCCCAATAGGCCTCCCGTGCACCACGAGAGCCCCATGTGGTAGAAGACCACGCCCAGCGCGCACACGGCGCGGAGGCCGTCGAGCGACGTGACGTAGCGGCGCGAGGAGCCGGCCGCCCCGCGGTCCGCCGCCCCCCGGGGCCGCCGCCCCGCCCGTGGCGCCTGCCACCCGGGCGCCGTTCCCGCACTCCGAACCCTGCGATCTGCCATGCGTGCCAACCAATCGACCCATGCCAAAGCGGCCAGCGGCCGCGTGACGTATCGACATCCAATTCTAGCAATGGCAGTCAAGCAGTCGAAGCGCGTCGCGGCGCAGGACGCTCATTTCAAACGGCACGTCCATCGCGCAGGTCAGGACGGTCTCCCCCAGCTCCACGGAGCGCAGCTCCCAGCCCAGGAGCACCTCCGGGCGCTTGCGCGGGTCCACGGCAAAGCCCGTGCCCATCGCCTTCAGGATCGCCTCGCGCCGGGTCCACGCCCTTGCCCACGCCGCGCGACGCTCGCGCGTGGAGCCGTCGCCCACGGCGGCACGCTCGGCCTCGTCGTAGTACTTGCGCGTGATGAGGTCCTCCACGTCGCGGTAGCGCGCCGGGATCTCCTCCAGGTCTATGCCCACGGGGCGTTTCGCCACCGCCAGCGCAACGATGCCCACGTCGTTCGTGAGGTTGAACTCCGGCCCGCCCGCCACGCGCGGCTTGCCGTACTCGCCGTAGCTCACGTCCGCGTCCGCCGTCACGCCCAGCACGTCGCGCGCAAGGAGGCCGCCTCCCAGCGCCTCCAGCCGCACGCGCGCGGGCCCCACCTCGGAGCGCCGGGCGTACATGGGCGCCACGACGCCGCGGCACGCGTCCTCGTGCCCGGCCAGCGGCGCGCAGTCAAGCACGTGCACCACGACCTTCTCCACCAGGCTCGCCCCCCGTCGTCACGCGAGGGCGACGCCCCGCATCCATCCCCAGCGCGGCTGCTCCCACGCCCCATACGCACCGTACCACAGCGCAAGCGGCACCGTGCGCACGCCGGAGTCCGCGCTGTCCATGACCATGCCGTCGCCCACGTAGATGCCAACGTGCCCATGCCGCGCCGCCTGCGGGCTCGCCGGGCAGCGCGGCACGGCCACGATCATGCCCACGCGCAGCTCTCCGGGGTCCTCCAGCGTGCAGTGGCGCTCGTACAGCTCGCGGGCGTCGCCGCGCTCCAACCCCAGGCCAGACCACTGGAACACGCCCTCCACCCACGCGGCGCAGCCGTTGGGCCCCGCCCACGGAAAGCCCTTCGCGTGCACCACCAGGCTGCGCTGGTCGCGGCTCGCGGACGCAAGAGCCTCCGGAACGTGGCCTCGCCCGGTCGCGAGGCGCCTCATGGGCAGCCCGCGCCGGGCGAGAAGGGCCTCGAGCCTTCGCAGCCGCTCCGCCTCTGGGTCCGGCGCGTCCGCCGGCCGCCGGGAGTCGTCCACGCTACGCGCTCTTCATCACGACGGTGCGCACCACCTGCGCCGTGTGGTCGCACGCGTCGATGCAGCTCTCCATGCGGTCGAACAGGCGCAGCCACGTCACGGTGGTGCGGCCGTTCTCCTCGTCGTGGAACAGCCTGCGCACGCCGCCGTTGTACACGACGTCGCCCTCGTCCTCGATGTCCGAGATCATGTTCGCGTGCTCCATGACCTCCGGGTCGCTCTTGTAGTTGGGCAGGTGGTCGATCATCCTGCTCACCTCGTCCACGCAGCGACGCGTCAGGCGCGCCATCTGGATTGCCTCGCCGCGCATCTCCTGCACGTTGAAAAGGTCAAGGCAGAGCGCTGCTCCGTTCATGTAGTCCATGATGTCGTCCATCGCAAGCGCGAGGTCGCTGATGTCCTGGCGGTCGAACGGGGTGATGAACGAGTCGTACAGCTCGCGCATGATGCGCTGGACCTTGTTGTCGCACTCGCTCTCGTACACCTTGAGCTCCGGGATGCCCGGAAACGTCTGCGGATAGCCCTCCATCACCTCGACGTAGTGGTCGCACGCCTCGACGAGCTTTGCCGCGAGGTCCTTGAACAGGGTGTAGAAGATGTCTTCCTTCTTGGCGCGTGCCATGTGGTCTACCTCCAGCTAGAAGATGATCAGGAAAATCTTGGCAAGAACGAAGCCTATGACTCCGCAGCCCGGGAAGGTGAAGATCCAGGTGTAGACCATCTCCTTCGCGACGCCCCAGTTGACGGAGCGCATGTTCTTCGCGGCGCCCGCGCCCATGATGGCCGCGGTCTTCGCGTGCGTGGTCGATACGGGAAGGCCCGTGAGCGTCGCGACCAGAAGCGACGCGGTGGCCGAGACGGACGCGGCAAAGCCCTGGTACTTCTCCATCTGCACCATCTGCATGCCGACCTTCTTGATGATGCGCTTGCCGCCCACGGCCGTGCCGATGGCCATCATGCCCGCGCAGAGCACCTCGACCCACAGCGGGAAGCCGCCCATGTCGGACGCCTTGAGCCCGGCGGAAAGCGCGATGGCGAGCATGGCGGTGGACATGAACTTCTGGCCGTCCTGCGCGCCGTGCATGAGGGCGACGCCGGCGGCACCGGCCACCTGCAGCTTGCCGAAGAGGCTGTCCATCTTCGCGCGGTTCGCGTGCCTAAGCGCGCGCTGTATGAGCCAGGCGACGAGCCAGCCGGCCGCAAAGCCCGCGGCGGTGGAGAAGACCAGGCCGTACACGACCTTCATCCACTCCCCGAAGTTGACGCCGGAAAGGCCGCCGTGCACGGCGAGCGCCGCGCCCGTGAGGCCCGCGATGAGCGCGTGGCTCTCGCTCGTGGGGATGCCGAAGATCCAGGCGCCCACGCCCCACGCCACGATGCCCACGGTTGCCGCGGCAAGCGCAATGAGCGCCGCATGCGTGTCGCCGCCAAAGTCGACCATGCCGCTGATGGTGTCCGCGACGGCCGTCGAGACGAACGTCATCGCGACGAGGCCGATGAAGTTGCAGACCACGCTCATGGCGATGGCGGCCTCGATGCTGATGGAGCGCGTGCCCACGGGCTCCGCGATCGCGTTCGCGGCGTCGGTGGCTCCGTTCACGAAGATGGTCCCCAGCACCAGGGCCATGACGACGGCGAGGAAGGGGTTCGCCTCGAGCATCGCCAAAAACTGCGAAAAGCTGACCAAAGTGACTCCTTTCTTTACATCCCGATGATAAAGGGAGGTGTCACTGCCAACAATGTAATCGCCCACAAGGTGGCAATGCCTTACTTTTCGCTTACATTGCACTAATTGGCTGGTCAATTGCCCCGTCTTGCGCGAATCCGAACACAGGCGCTCCACATGAGCCATCTGGCGTGCGACAAAAAGGGCGCGCCCAAACGGACGCGCCCCCGTCGGCACGGTAGTTCTTCTCGCCCGGCGTCGTGCCTAGCGATAGCGCAGCGAGACCTCCATGAAGCTCGCCTTGCCGTCTATGTAGTCCTTGAACGCGATGGTCGGGTCCTTGCCGTGGAAGCTCGCGCACAGGCCGCACTGGTCGCAGTCCGCGATGCACGGGTACTGCGACTTCACGTACCAGAGCCTGTCCATGCGAGAAGAGCTTGCGATGTCGGGCGCAGAGTCTGCCATGGGCCTCGCCTCCCCTCGCTAGTGGCCCTTGATGGACTCGAGGAACTCGCGGGCGCGCTCGGTCTTGGGGTGGTCGAAGAACTCGTTCGGGTCACCCTCCTCCAGGATCTGGCCATCCGCCATGAACTCCACGCGGTCGGCCACGCGACGGGCGAAGTTCATCTCGTGCGTGACGACGACCATGGTCATGCCCTCGCGCGCGAGCTCGACCATGACGTCGAGCACCTCGTTGATCATCTCGGGGTCAAGGGCGGACGTCGGCTCGTCGAACAGCATCGCCTTCGGGTGCATCGCCAGTGAGCGCGCGATGGCGACGCGCTGCTGCTGGCCGCCGGAGAGCTGCGCGGGCACCTTGCTTGCCTGCTCCGCCACGCCGACGCGACGCAACAGCTCCATGGCCTCCTGCTCCGCCTTCTTCTTGTCCACGTGCAGCACCTCGACGGGCCCCATGGTCACGTTTTCGAGGATCGTCTTGTGCGCGAAGAGGTTGAACTGCTGGAAGACCATGCCGATCTCCGCGCGCATCGCGGCAAGCTCCTTGCCCTCCTGGGGAAGCGGCTTGCCCTCGATCAGGATCTCGCCGGAGTCGATGGTCTCGAGGCGGTTTATCGTGCGGCATAGCGTCGACTTGCCGGAGCCGGACGGGCCTATCAGCACCAGCACCTCGCCCTTCTCGACCTGAAGGCTCACGTCCTTCAGGACGTGGAGGTCGCCAAAGTGCTTCTCTACGTGCCTCAGTTCGATCGTTGGGGTCTTGCGCTGCGTATCTTCAGACATTGGATGCTCCTATCAAGCGTGCGGGCTACACCGGGTTCTCCTGCGAGCGCGTGACCACCTTGGCGCCGCTTCTGCGCGCCAGGTTGACTGCCCACTGGTTGATTGCGTAGTTGATGAGGATGTAGATGATCGCCACCACGAAGTACACCGAGACGAGCGCGTCGTAGTTGCTGATGAGCACGCGAGCGTTCTGCAGCAGGTCCGGATAGCTCACCACGTACGCGACGGAGGTGTCCTTCACCACGACGACGAGCTGCGAGATGAGCGACGGGATGACATAGCGGATGGCCTGCGGCAGGATGATCTTGCGCATGACCTTGCCCTCCGTCATGCCGATGGAGAGCGCCGCCTCGCGCTGGCCCTTGGGCACGGCGTTCACGCCGGCGCGGAACACCTCCGCGAGCACGCCGGACGCCGTGAGCGCGATGGGCAGCGTCAGCATCCAGAACGAGGGCATCTTGATGCCGTAGCTGGGGATGACCAGGAAGAAGAAGTAGATCAGCAGAAGCGAGGGGATGCCCCTGAAGAAGTTGATGACCACGCGGAAGACGGTGCTCACCACGCGGTTGTGGCTGATTCTGCCCAGCATGAACAGGATGCCAAGAACGAGGGCGATGGCACCGGCGCACAGCGCGACCTCCGCCGTGCCGGCGAGCCCCATGAGCAGGAAGCGCCACGTAGACCACTGCGCGAAGAAATACCAGTAGCGAGAGTCGAACTGGCCCATCTCGTACAGCCTCGCCACGACCCACGCCACGATTGCCACGATCGCGACGGACGAGACGACGGTCCCCACCACGATGCGACGCCTTGTCCGAGGACCCGGGGCCTCGTAGAGCGCGTCGCGCATGGATACGCTGTCTGCGGCACTCATCTGAGGATCCTCACTCTCTTGTCGATGGCGTTTCCGGCAAGGCCGATCAGGAACGCGGTGCCGGCGTACAGCACGGCGGAGACCGCAAACGGCAGGATGCCGCCCACGGACATCGTGTTGATGTACGAGACGAGCCCCGTCAGCTCCTGCGGGTCAAGCGGAACCTGCGAGCCGATGGCCGTGGTCAGCATGACGGCGACCAGAAGGTTCGTCATGGGCAGCACAGACGAGCGCAGCGCCTGCGGAATCACGACGTTCTTCAGCATCTGGCGAAAGCTCAGGCCCAACGAGCGCGCCGCCTCGATCTGCCCCACGCCGATGGTGTTGATGCCGGTCATGAAGTTCTCCGAGCCAAACGACGCCGCCACCAGCACGGTCACCACAATGACGCAGGTCTGCTCGCTCCACACGACGCCCAGGTACGGGAACGCGTAATAGAAGATGATCAGAAGCGATATCGTGGCGACGTTTCGGAAGATCTGCACGTAGAGGTCCCCTACCTTGCGCAAAGGCGAGATGGGGCTCACGCGCGCGATCGTGACAAGAAGCGCCAGAAGCATCGCACCGACGTAGGAAACCACCGTCATCCAGAGCGTCGCCCCGTAGGCCTTGACGTACATCCCCCCATAGAGCGAGAAGAGCTCCTGAATACTCATGTTCACCCCCCGCATTGAAAGCAGAGGCCCCCGTGCGTGCACGGAGGCCCCCTCTTAGCACTGTCTTCAAGATACCCTCACGAACGCCACGTCCACAAGCCAATATCAGCTTTGGAACAATCACGAAACGTGGGCGAGAAACGCTAGTCCTCGATCGCGGGCGGCTTCGGCGCGGTCTTCTGACCGATGCGGGTGCCCATGCAGACCTTCCAGAGCTTCTCCCACACGCCGTCGTCCTCGACCTTCTGCAGCCAGGCGTTCACGAACGCTGCGGCGTCGGAGTCCTTCGGCAGGCCGATGCCGTAGTTGTCCTTCGGGCCGATGAGCTGCTTCAGCAGGCGGTACTTGCCGGGGTTCGAGATCATGGAGCCCATCTGCATCGTCTGGTCGATGATGTAGGCGTCCACGCGGTGCTGCTCCAGGGCGGCGCGGGCCTCCTCGTCGGTCTTGTACTGCTTCTGGATGGCCTTCGGCGCCTCCTCCTTCACGATGCTCGGGCCGGTGGAGCCGGACTGGACGGCGACCTTCTTGCCGGCGAGGTCGTCGACGGAGTTGATGTCCTTGTTCGTCGCGAGCACCATGATGCCCTGGCGCGCGGTGAAGTACGGACCGGCGAAGTCGATGAGCTTCTTGCGGTCGTCGTTGATGCTGTAGGTCGCGAACACGGCGTCAACCTGGTCGTTCTGCAGGACGGACTCGCGGGTGTCAGAGGTGACCTGCGTCAGGTCGATCTTGGAGGAGTCGCCCAGGATGTAGGCCGCCAGAAGCTGGGACAGGCCGGCGTCGAAGCCGCGAACCTTGTTGTCCTTGTCATCTAGATAGCTGAAGAGCTCGGAGGTCTGCACGCCGCCAACGCGCAGCTTGCCGGCCTTCTTCACCTTGGACGCCCACTTGTTAGCGGAGATGGTGGCGTCGTCGGCCTGCTTGGAGCTCTCCTTGATGAGCTTGTCGTACGCGTCCTTGTCCAGCTTGCCGGAGGTCTTCTTGGCGCTGGAGCCGGAGGCGGAGCTGCCGTTATCGGAGCTGCCACCGCACGCGGCAAGACCCATGGTTGCGAAGCCGCCAAGGCCAAGAGCAACCGCCTGGCGCCTGCTGACGACGATCTTGTCAAGGGGATTGGTGATGGACATGTGGGTTCCTTCCTTCGGGGTTACCCGTGGGAGCGGGGCAAGACCCGCCCGACAATGAGACCGGTACTCGCACCGGGCCGTGCACTAACACGGTAAATCCTATCGTGTTGCTAGGAAATGTCAACAGAGCCGCGCGTGACGTGCACAAGACGTAACACGACTGCCGCAACCTGCCATTTCAGCATAGCAATGGATTGTTTCTACCCACTTTTCAGCTCAATTTTCCGCATGCGCATTTTCGATAGAACGCTATTGCCCAAAGCGATTGCCGCGGGGCGAGAAAAGCCGTGACGCACCGCTCGCACTACAATGGCAGGCTGTGGCACATCTTCGATAGAGGGACTCTCACATGCAGGGAACAAATGGCTCGGCCGCGTTCTGCCCAACCGTGATGGCGCAGGTCGTCGTGCTTGTCGTCGTAACGCTCGCATACGCGCTCGCAAGCGCCGCGGTCGCGGCGCACCACGCGGGCGAGAAGGGCGCCCCGGCCGTCCTTGCCCGCATCCGCCCCACGACCCTCCTCTGGGAGCTTCCGTTTCTCGGCGCGCTCGTCTTCCTCTGGGCCTGGTGCGCACGCGGCCTGTACTCCGGCGGCATCGCCTCCCTCCGGGCGAACACCCTCGTCATCCTCATCGCTGGGATCGTCTGCCTCCCCAGGCTGCACCTCTCGTCGATCCTCGCGCGGCGCATCCCCACCCACAGGCAGGCCGCATGCCACACGACCGCGACCATAGTCCTTCTCGCCCTCTGCGAGGAGGCCTCCCGCGCTGCGCTCGAGGTCCCGTGGAACGACGCGTGGCTCGACATCGCGCCGCAGTTCGTGGCGATCGAGGCAACCATCATCGGCCTTGCGCTTCTCGCCCTGTACTTCCTGTTCCAGCGTCGCGGGGCTGGCGTCGCCCTCGGAGTGGGTTTCATGCTCTTCGTCGGCATCGCGCAGTACTTCGTGTTCCTGTTCAAGGACGCCAACATCACGCCGGCGGACCTCCAGGCCCTTGGCACCGCTGCGGAGGTCAGCGGCGGCTACGTCTATGTCATCACGCCAGCCGTGGTACAGGCCTTCGCGTTCGCGGCGGCCGGCATCGCGTGCGCCGCGTACCTCATGCCGCCGGCACCGCAGGCGCTAGCCCAGGGCGGGCACGTGCCCGCCCATGCGGAGGTCGCGCGTCGCGGCGGCGTCCGAGCATGGCTCGCCCACGCGGCGTCCGTGCCCGCCGTGCGACGAGGCGCGCTCGGCCTTGCCTTCGTCGTCGCGCTCGTGCTCTTCGTAACGGTCCCCGGCTACGGAGCTGACTTCGGCGTCAGCCTCAACCACTGGAACTCCCTGTACAGCACGTCCCTGCAGGGCTTCTTCCCCTGCTTCGTGAAGGAGTTCCAGGCACGCCTCATCCCCGTCCCAGAGGGCTACACGGAAAAGGCCGCGAAGGCGGCCGAGAAGAGCCTGGTCAAGAGGTATCGCAAGACGCTCGGCAGCAGTGCGAGCACCTCGGCCGGAACGGCGCGCAAGGCAGCCGAGAAGCAGTTCGAGGACACGAAGCCGTCCGTCGTGGTCATCATGAACGAGTCGTTCAGCGACCTGTCCGTCTACAAGGCCATCGCGGAAGCCGGCTACGCGGGCCCCAACTACGTGAAGAGTGGCACGACCGACGCCATCCTGCGCGGCGACTCCTACGCCTCGATCTTTGGCGGCGGCACCTGCAACTCGGAGTTCGAGGCGCTCTGCGGCGTGAACCTACACTACCTGGGATCGAACAAGTACCCCTACACGCAGTGGGACTTCACGAACGTCGACTGCATGCCAAGGCAGTTCGAGCGGCTCGGCTACCAGACAACGGCAATCCATCCCAACCTGGGCACGAACTGGGACCGCGAGCGCGTGTACCGCCAGGTGGGCTTCGACAAGTTCCTCACGATCGACGACTTCGACGGAGCGGAGACGTACCACAACGGCTACGTGAGCGACCGCGCGACGTACCAGCGCGTGCTCGACGTCCTGGCCTCCAGCAACAAGCCCCAGTTCATCCACGACGTCACCATGCAGAACCACGGACCCTTCACCACCGGCACCATCCCGAGCAAGGACCGCACGAACTTCTCGCCCGCGGGCGCCACCAGCCTGGACAACTCGAAGCTGAACGAGTACCTGGCATGCGCCACGGAGTCCGACCACGCCATCGAGTGGTTTATCGGGGAGCTTCGCAAGCTCGACCGACCCGTGGTCGTGCTGTTCTTTGGCGACCACCAGCCCAAGCCCGCAAGCCCGTACGCGACGATCGGCTACGAGGGAGAGCCTTCCATCACGACCGCGGAGCGCATGTTCCACTCCAGCTACTTCATGTGGGCGAACTACGACGTCGCGGGCGACGAGCAGGCGGGACAGACGCTGGACGAGCCCATTTCCGCACTGGGTGACGAGCTCATGTATCGCATTGGTGCGCCGCTCTCCGCACGACAGAAGGCGTCCCTCGCGTCGCAGCTCGACCTGCCCGTGCTGAGTCTCATTGGCTACAAGGACGCGAGTGGAAAGTGGCACGCCTACGGAGACGACGAGCCCCTGGCGTCCCCTGACTCGACTGAGGGCTCGGACGCCGCCACTCATGCGGACAGTCTCATGGGCTACGTCAACTACCTGGAGTTTGGCAGCATCGTGAACTGAGGGTCCCAGCAGCCACGCCCACGGATACGCTTCACCCCGTCAAACAGCCGTCCGGCGTGCCGCGTTGCACGCTGGCGGCATAGTGTTCTTAACCTTGTTAGCCACTTTGGCGCCCTCGAGGCGGCCATGCGCCAGCTTGACATGCAGTGAGAAGTTCGCGACTACCTGGCATCCCACCCACACGCCGCGGTCGTGAACATGGGCTGCGGCCTTGACCAGACGGGACGCGCCTGCGACAACGGCAGGTGCAAGTTGTACAACGTCGACATGCCGGATGTCATCAACATGCGTGAACAGCTCTTTCCCACGGACTGGCGCGAGACCGACATCAAGAGCAACCTAAACGACCACGCGTGGATGGAACAGGTGGACGGATCGGATGGCGCCGTCTTCTTCGCGGCGGGCGTGTTCCACTACCTCACCACTTGGCAGGCGCGAACGCTTGCATGCGAGCTAGCCCGCCGCTTTCCGGGAAGGCGGCTCGTGTTCAACACGATTGGCAGACTAGGAAAGCTTTTGATGCGCCCGCTGCGACGGGATGTTAGGGATGCGCGTCAACCGCATTGACTTTCCCGGCACGACCGATTCGCGTTCGTCGGCAGCCCCTAGGGAACAGGAAGCGTAACACTGGCAGCGTCGACGGCATTCACGCAAGCCCCGCCATTGCTATGGAAGCCTCCGACGCGGACGTCTTTCAAGCGGACCCGCAAGCCTCATCCGGTTGCCATCCCGCTCGAGCACGCCCTCGTCCACCATACGTCCCATCTCGCGTGAGACGGCACTCCTGTTGCCGCCTATGAACTGGGCCAGTGCCGTCTGGGAGAGGAGAACCGTCACCCAACCGTCGGCATCTGCGGTAAGCCCTCCCAGGTAGACCACGATGCGGTCGCGCAAGCTGTGTTGGCCCAGAATCCTTACCTTCCGATTGAGAAAGACGCTCTGCGTCGAGACAATGCCCAAGAGGTTGCGTAGAAGCACCGCCTCGAGTGCGTCCGGCTGTCCGCCCGTGCCCAGCACACCCACGTCCAGCAGTACCACCTCGGTCGAGCGCAGCGCCACGAGCTCGATGGGGCTCTCGGGAACGCGGGCGCACGCGAACGCGGCACCATACATCTGACCTGCGGTGAAGCGATTCACGTTGATGCGGTCGAACCGCTCGCTGTCGAACGACCCCTCGACCTCGCCGGACATGAGGATTCCCACGTAGCGAAACGGCTCCCCGAAGCCCTGCAGCACCTCCCCCTTGGCAAAGGAGTGGCACCGCGCCCGCATGAGCACGAGCACGTGCGGAAGGTCCTCGCGAGAGACCCCCGCAAAGAGCGGGCTCTTCGCCAACATGTCCATACAGTGCGCGAAGCGCTTGTTCACGCCATCCCTCTGCATAAGCCGCACCCACTTCCGTTGCCATTGCAACATCAACCCTAACACCACTCACACTCACGCGCAAAGCGATTACGCTCGTCGGCGCAAACGTCACGCCCGCATAACGACTTTGTCAGCCAAAAAAGACCACGGCGCCCCACGGACACATTGCCCTAGACTGCGCACGGAAGAACGCAAGACACCGAAAGACATTCGAGAAGGATAGGAACGAGAGAGCATGCAAGACGAAGATGCCGAGAAGGACGAGCCGCGCGAGCAGGAGCCGGACTTCGAGCCCCCATACCACCGTGGCCCCGTCATCATGCGTGGCAAGATGATTCCGAAGGAAAGCACGAACTCCCACCTCCTTGCGCCCGACAAGGACACCTCGTGGCTCCACACGGACCCATGGCGCGTACTTCGCATCCAGGCGGAGTTTGTGGACGGCTTCGGCGCGCTCGCGGAGCTGGGGCCCGCAGTCTCGATGTTTGGCTCCGCCCGCACGAGCGAGAACAGCCCGTACTACAAGGCTGCGCGCGAATGTGCGCAGGAGGTGGCCAGGCATGGCATTGCCGTGATCACCGGAGGAGGCCCCGGGATCATGGAGGCCGCAAACCGTGGGGCGGCGGAAGTGGGCGGAACCTCCGTAGGGCTCGGCATCGAGCTCCCCCACGAGCAGAGCCTCAACAACTGGATCAACCTCGGCATGAACTTCCGCTACTTCTTCGTACGCAAGACCATGTTCATGAAGTACTCCCAGGGCACGGTCATATTCCCCGGGGGCTTTGGGACGCTGGACGAGGCGTTCGAGGGCCTGACGCTCGTTCAGACCGGAAAGTCCCCGCGCATTCCACTCGTACTGTTCGGCACCAGCTATTGGCAGGGCCTCTTCGACTGGATTCGTGGGTCCATGCTCGCCGAGGGCAACATCTCGCCCAAGGACGTCGACCTCTTCACGCTGACGGATGATCCCAAGGAGGCGGCGGACATCGCCATGAGCCAAATCCTGAACGGATAGGCAAGACATCCCGAGAGCCGGGACCGCATCGCCATCGTCAGGGATGCGGTCCCACGTCGCTACCCCATCTTCGCCCCCTCGAGCGCAAGGAGCCTGGCCTTCACCTCGATGCCGCCGGCAAACCCCGTCAGGCTCCCTCCTGCGCCAATCACCCGGTGGCACGGCACTATCACGCAGATGGGGTTGTGTCCAACAGCCCCTCCCACGGCACGTGCGGACGTACGCCTTCCCGTCTGGGACTCGACCCTCTCCGCAAGCTCTCCGTACGTCACGGTCCGTCCATAGGGAATCTGGAGCAGCTGCCCCCACACCACCATCCTGAAGGGCGTCCCCACAAGCCCGAGCGGCAGCTCGCCAGGATCGGGCCTCTCCCCCGCGAAGTACCCTCGCAGCCAGCGGCGGGCAATGTCGAACACGGGCAGGTCGTCCTTGCGGACGTACGCCTCGGCAACATCCGCATCCCAGTTCCTGTCATGCTCGAACCAGCAGTGCGAGATCCGCTCCCCGTCGCTCGCGAGCGTCAGGTTGCCTATCACGCCCGTCTCGAACGTCGTCACATACGTCGTACCCGTACCAGTCCCAGCAACCTTCCGGGGGGCAGAGCCCCCCTTCCGCACGATCTTCCGGGCCACACCGCCGTTCTTCTCGCCCGCCATGCGCGCGGGCCTTGTCTTTTGCGCAAGGTCGCGAAGCTCCGGAAGCGCGCCTCCGGCCACCTCCCACAAATACAGGCTCGCGACGCTGCAGTACGGGCTGAACCGGCGGCGATACCTCTCGAACAGCTTCCGCGTGATCTTACGGTGGTGGTAGAGCATGCGCAGGCCGCGCTGGATGGCAAGGTTGTCGAACGCGAACACGTCCGGACGGTTCAGGCAGAAGGTCAGGATCATCTCTGCCGTCCACCTGCCCACGCCGCGAAGCGACGCAAGCGCCTCTATGGCCTCGTCGTCACCCATGCGTTCCACCGCCGCGATGTCGAACGAGCCATCCTGAACGCGCAGGGCGAAGTCGCGGATGTAGCCCGCCTTGCCGTATGTCATCCCAAACGCCTGCAGCTCCTCGACGCTCGCGGCCGCAACGTGCGCCACATCCACCGTTCCAAGGCCGTCGCGCATGCGTGCCCACACCGTCGCCTGCGCGCGCGTCGAGATCTGCTGCCCCACGATGCTGTGGACTACCGCCTGAAAGAGGTCGTCGTCGCGCACGCGCCACACGTGCCCGATCCTGGCGATGGCGTCCGCCATGCGCGGGTCGCGCGCGGACAGGTATGCCACGGCATCGTCGCCGTACTCGACGTACCTGACCTCGCCTTGCACCAGCCTGTCATCCGCTTGCGTCATGGCCATCGCCACCCTCGTGGGCCTCGAGCGTTTGGTCAGACCAGCATACACCGCCCAGGTGAGAAGAACAAGTGTTCTGTTTCGTTTTTTACTCTCGCTCGGTTACGACGACATGGACGTAGGCACCGCCCTTGCCCTGGGCCTCGCAGATCGTCGCGTCGTACTCGTACGCGTCTTGGGTCATGTCCCCTCCAGACCGTTATCAACACAGGGTGGCGTCTCCCCCGCAAGTTGCCTCGCGGAAGAACTCCGCCGCCGAGAGCCCCTTCGAGCGGAAGCATCGGCAGTTTAGCGCCTGCCCAACCCCAAGGAAAACCGTTCCCGCCAATCTCTTGGCGCGACCTAGCCCTCAGGCCAGCTGACGATGAGCTCCATCTGCCCTTCGAACTCGAGGTCGCCGGAACCCGCCGGCGCCACGAAGTGCGACCCCAGCGCGAGCTCCCAGCTGCCGGCGCCAGACGTAACCTTGCCGCCCGTGCCATGCACCACGGAGACGCACATGAAGTCGTGCGTCTGAGGCACTCTCGCGGGCGAGCCCGGCACCACGCGCACGCGCTCCACCTCGAAGTTGGGACACGTGCCCAGGACGGTGACGCCGTCCTTCTCGGGCGCTGCGACATCGCCGCTCTTGGGAAGCGGCAGGTCGAAGTCCACCACGTCGAGCGTCTGCGGAATGTGCAGCTCGCGGCGGGTGCCGTCCGCCTGCACGCGGTCGTAGTCGTACACGCGGTACGTCACGTCGCTGGACTGCTGGGTCTCGAGCACGACGGTGCCTGCCTGTATGGCGTGGATGGTGCCGGGCTCGATCATGAAGAAGTCGCCGGGCTTGATGGGCACGCTGTAGAGAAGGTCGTCCCACCTTCCCTCCCGCACCATGCGGGCAAACTGCTCGCGGTCCTTCGCGCGCTGGCCCACGACGATGGACGCGCCCGGCTTGCAGTCCAGCACGTACCAGCACTCGCGCTTGCCCAGGCTGCCGTTCTCGTGCTCGGCGGCATAGGCGTCGTCCGGGTGCACCTGCACGCTCAGGTTCTGCCGGGCGTCCAGGATCTTGATGAGCAGGGGAAAGCGGCCGCCCTTTGCGTCGCCAAAGAGATCGCGCTCGTCCCTCCACAGCTCGCTCAGGGTACGACCGTCATGCGGGCCGCCCTCGATCGTGCAGTCGCCGTTGGGGTGCGCGCTGATGGCCCAGCACTCCCCCACGTCCCCGTCGGGGATGTCGTAGCCGTACGTGTCGTGCAGGTAGCGGCCGCCCCAGATCTTGTTGTGAAACACGGGCTTCGGGAACAGCAGCTCCTGCGGCTTCGTGCCAGCGCTCTTCTCCATGTGCACGTCCTTCTTCCTCCAACGTTGGAAGGCGCGGGCGCCGGCTCTTGCCTGGCGTCCGCGCCGGTGATACGTTCGCGCCTCTAAGATGACACGATGACAGGCTCTACTTCTGAGCGGCCGCCAGCTTTTGGTAAACGTCCACAAGGTCCTCGGCCATGATGCGGCTGGCCTCGGCGTTACGGTCGGTGATCCTTGTCGGTTCTTCCAAGCTCGTCGCGTACGGCCTTGCGCACGACGAAGTACACGGCGACCAGCAGAAGCACGGCAGGTATCACCAGCTCCAGCATCATGGCCAGAATCGACATGCCAAGCTCCGGCAGTCCCATTCCAAAAATCATGGTCCCCCCCATCGTCGCATCCAAGCGTATGGACCGCATGGCCTCGCCACGCGGAACTCCCCTATGCCAGCGGCGGCATCTGCCTTGGCAGTCCGCCTACGTAAGCGATCCGCTCCGGCGGCGCTACCAGGGGCCTTGCGTAGCGCACGAACTCCGGGGTGACGCCCATGCCGTCGGCGGCGATCCACTCGCGCGGGACGGGCCTCACCTTGTTCGCCACCTCCGCGACGCCCACGGTGCGCAGCCGCGCGCGGTACGGGTCGTCCGAGGTGCGCTCGACCGCGCACATGACGCCCGTCTTGCCGTCCAGCGCCGAAAGCGCGCCCAGGCGACCGAGCGCGAAGGCCTCGTCCAGGTCCGTCGCGCTCGCGCAGTGGCTGGCGCAGCGCTGGAAGGTGGAGATCTCCACGGCGCGCGTCTTGCAGCCAAGGCGCTCCTTCGCAAGCGCGGCCAGGTAGCGGCTTGCCCCGGAGAGCTGCGCCAGGTGACCGAACTCGTCGGTGCCCGTGCCAGCGGCGACGGTGCGCTCCGCGATGAGGCGGCCCGAGGCGTCGCGCACGCCCTCAGACGTCGCGACCATGACGGTGTTCTTCTCGGCGAGAAGTGCCTCGACCTTTGCCATGAGCGCGTCCTCGTCCAGAGGCACCTCGGGCAGCAGCACCACGTCGGGACTGGCGAGGCAGGCGGAGCCCGCGAGCCAACCGGCGTCGCGGCCCATGATCTCGACGAAGGTCACGCTCTTGAGGTCGTAGACGTCCGCGTCGCGCGCAACCTCCGCGACGGCCGTCGCCACGAAGCGGGCCGCGCTTCCGTAGCCGGGCGTGTGGTCCGTGCCGACGAGGTCGTTGTCGATGGTCTTGGGAACGCCGACGAAGCGGACGTCGCTTCCCACCTGCGCACCGTAGCGCGCGAGCTTTGCGATGGTGTCCATGGAGTCGTTTCCGCCGATGTAGAGCACGGCGGAGACGCCCGCCGCGTCGATGCGCTCGAGCGCGCGTGCGAAGAACTCCGGGTCGGCCTCGGGCTCCGGCAGCTTGAAGCGGCAGCTGCCGAGCCAGCTGGCGGGGGTGTCACGCAGGAGCGAAAGCGCGTCATCGTCCGGGACCGCCTGGTCCAGGTCCACCGTGCGCCCGTCGAGGAAGCCCTGGATCCCGTAGCGCATGCCGATGGCATGGGCGCCCTTCTCCCGTGCGCCGGCAATGACCCCGGCGAGACTGGCGTTGATGGCGGAGGTGGGGCCGCCCGACTGTCCAACAAGAATGCGCTTTGCCTGGGACATGGTCCTCCTATCTTCGTGGTTGGAACGAGTATAGCGCGCCGGCGCCGCGGCCCCGCGCGTTGCGGCGGTCTGGCTTGGACGCGCAACCGCAAGTGGGTACAAGGCAGGTAGGTGACAACGGCCACCGTCGCGGCGGCGAGTGAGGAGGAGCCATGCTCAAGGAACTGAAGGTCGGACCCTACCTGGCACCGATGCCGGTGCTGATGATCGCAACGTACAACGACGACGGCAGCGTCGACGTCATGAACATGGCGTGGGGCGGCATCTGCGACACGGACAAGGTGGCGCTCAACATTGGCGCGCGGCACAAGACGTCCAAGAACATCGCGGCCCGCAAGGCGTTCACGATCTCCGTGGCCGACGAGGCACACATGCGCGAGGCGGACTACTTTGGCATCGCCTCGGGCAACACCGTGGCGGATAAGTTCGAGCGCAGCGGGCTCACGGCAAAGAAGAGCTCCCGCGTGGACGCGCCCGTGATAGAGGAGTTCCCGCTGACGCTGGAGTGCGAGGTTATCGAGGACGACGAGGCCGTGAGCGGGCATCGCGTGGTCGGGAAGATCGTTGGCGTGCTGGCTGACGACTCCGTGCTGGACGCCGACGGCAAGCCCGACATCGCCAAGCTGCGCCCCCTGACGTTCGACACGTTCCACAACGGCTACTACGCGCTGGGCGAGAAGGTCGGCCAGGCGTGGAGCGATGGCAAGGGCCTGGGCGAGTAGGCACGCGGACGCGCCGGCGAGGACGTTGGAATCGGCAGTGGCCATCCGGGGCCGGCCCGCCCGTGCCCGGCGCTACGCGATCGAGGCCCCCAGCTCACGTGCCTGGGGAACGTCGGTGACGGCCGACGCGTCCAGGTCATCCGTGTGGAGCAGCACGGCAGAGCCAAGGTTCTTCCAGCCCATGCGCAGCATGAGGTAGTCGAAGTGCGCCAGGAGCTGCGCGGGGTGCGCGCCGCCGGCCGCAACCAGGAGCGCCCCCGAGCGGCCGTTGCCATGAAGCTCGTCCGGCTGGCACTCCGCAAGGGCCCAGAGCCGGTCGAACGCGTTCTTCAGCAGCCCGCTGTACGACCAGAAGAAGAGCGGCGTCGCAAGCACCACCACGTCGCACGCGCGATACGCCGCATACACCCGCGCCATGTCGTCGCGCTGCGTGCAGGGATGGGCCGGGTCCGCACCGCCGTGGAGGCAGCCCACGCAGCAGTGTATGTCGAGCGTGCGCAGGTCAAGCACCTGCACCGTGTTGCCCGCCTGCCGCGCGCCCTGCGCAAACGAGCGGATCATGGCCGCGGTGAAGCCCCTTGCGCGGGACGAGCCGTTCAGCACGAGGATGCTTGCCATGGGGTTCCTCCTTTTTCCACAGATGGGCTACAGCAGGAGCGCAAGCAGGAGCGCCGCCTGGCCCACGGTGTTCACGACCTCCTCGGCCCAGTTGTCGCGCGCAACGTCCTGACGGTTGTGGGCGGCCATGTAGCTCATGGCGACCATGCAGCCAGCCCATCCCGCGAGCGCCACCACGGCCGGCGGCCGCACCAGCGAGGCGAGCACGCCCGCAAGCGCGTCCAGGCGCATGACGGCACCGGCAGCCATCAGGGCAAAGCCCAGCGGCATGACGTAGCGCATCTGTCGCGCGAGGAAGGGAACGTCGCGGCGGGCAAGCGCCAGCAGCGCCTTCCAGGCAACCTTGCCGGCGCCGCCCGCGAACGCCACAACCGAGCCCACCACGAAGAGCGGGCTCGCGATGCGCCGGCCAAGCACGATGGAGCTGAGGCAGAACAGCACGACCGGCACGGCGTCGAGCGCCGCGAGCGCGGCCGTGAAGCCCTCCGGAACGGCGTCAGGCCGCATGTCCCGCTCTTCTCGCCCGCGCGGGTCGGCGCCCTGCGATGCGGCCGCCACGGCTATGCCTGCTCCAGCGCCTGGGCAAGGTCGTCCAGGATGTCCTGCGTGCCCTCGAGCCCGCAGGAAAGCCGCACCATGGACGGGCTGATGCCGGCGGCAACAAGCTCCTCGTCCGTCATCTGGCGGTGGGTGGAGCTCGCCGGGTGCAGGCAGCACGTGCGGGAGTCCGCCACGTGGGTCTCGATGGTGCACAGCCTGAGCGCGCGCATGAAGCGCTCGGCCGCCGCGCGCCCGCCGGCCACGTCAAACGAGACCACGCCGCAGGTGCCGTGCGGCATGTACTTCTGCGCGAGCCCGTGGTAGCGGTCGCCCGGAAGCCCGGGATAGCGGACGGACGCGACCTTGGGATGCGCGCTCAGAAACTCCGCCGCGGCCTGCCCGTTTCTGCAGTGCTGCGGCATGCGCACGTGCAGGCTCTCGAGGCCGATGTTCAGCAGGTAGGCGTTCTGCGGGCTCTGGATGGAGCCAAAGTCGCGCATGAGTTGCGACGTCGCCTTGGTGATGAACGCGCCCGCGTTGCCAAAGCGCTTGGCGTACACGATGCCGTGATACGACTCGTCCGGCTGCGTGAGGCCCGGGAACTTGTCCGCGTGCGCCATCCAGTCGAAGTTTCCGGAGTCCACGATCGCGCCGCCGACGCACGAGGCGTGGCCGTCCATGTACTTGGTGGTGGAGTGGGTCACGATGTCCGCGCCCCACTCGATGGGGCGACAGTTCACGGGCGTGGGGAACGTGTTGTCCACGATGAGCGGCACGCCGTGGTCATGCGCGGCGGAGGCAAACAGCTCGATGTCGAGCACCGCGAGCGCGGGGTTTGCAATGGTCTCGCCAAACACGCACTTGGTGTTGGGCCTAAACGCGGCGTCCAGCTCCTCGCGCGTGCACGTGGGAGAAACGAACGTTGCCTCCACCCCCATCTTGCGCATGGTGTGCGCCAGGAGGTTGTACGACCCGCCATAGATGGCGGAGCTCGCCACCACGTGGTCACCGCACTCGCATATGTTGAAGAGCGAGAAGAACGTGGCCGCCTGGCCCGAGGACGTCAGCATGGCCGCCGAGCCGCCCTCCAGCTGGCAGATCTTCTTCGCGACCGCGTCGTTGGTGGGGTTCTGCAGGCGGGTGTAGAAGTAGCCGTCCTCCTCCAGGTCGAACAGGCGCCCCATGTGCTCCGAAGTGTCGTACTTGAAGGTGGTGGACTGCACGATGGGCAGCTGCCGGGGCTCGCCGTCCCCGGGAACGTAGCCGCCCTGCACGCACGTGGTCTCGATGGTGCCCATAAACGTCTCCCTGCTCGCTGGCGGCCCCCGACGCCATGGCCGACGGGACCGCAGACCTACATGCCCATGAACATATATGTTGCCACACCTTAAACCCTGCGCGGCAATAAAGCCGTGCCGTCTCCCCCATGCAGAACCAAGGACACCCGAAGCGACACCAACGCCCCCTACGTTGCAGCCATGTGGCAAAAACGGCCCCAAAATGCACGATTTCGCACGTAATGCTACAATTCACGCGGGCAAAGACCCGCCGGCGGACAATTTCGTACCTTCTGCCGACGCGTCAAAGCGAATACATGGACTCGATAGGAGGACATTCCAATATGAAGCGTTCCGTCTACAAGCTTAAGAGCAAGTCCCTCGGCCAGGAGGCCAACCTGATCGTCTACGGCGAGGGCGGCTACCCCGTCGTCGCGTTCCAGACCCAGGACCAGAAGGCGAGCGAGCTCGAGGACGAGGGCATGGTGGACGCGCTTGCCGAGTTCATCGACGGCAAGCAGATCCAGCTCTTCTCGGTTGATAACTTTGACGAGCAGAGCTGGTCGCTCCTGAACGGCGACAACGAGGCCCGCGCCGCCCGCCAGGAGGACTACTTCCGCTTCGTGACGGACGAGCTCATCCCCCGCGTGCACGAGCTGAACGCCTCCAACCTGCGCCCGATCGCATTTGGCTGCTCCATGGGCGCCGTGCACGCGGCCATCGCGCTGTTCCGTCGCCCGGACCTCTTCCAGGGCTGCATGGCGCTTTCCGGCATCTACCACTCCGGCTACTTCTTTGGCGACTGGATGAACTCCACGCTGTACGACAACGACGTCCTGGCATTCCTTCCCAACATGCCGCTTGACCACCCGTACGTGGGCCTGTACCGCAACCGCTCGCTGCTGTTCTGCTGCGGCCAGGGCGAGGACGCGCAGTTCGCGGACGACGAGCGCCGCATGGACGCAGAGCTCAACCGCCTGGGCGTGGACCACTGGTGCGACTACTGGGGAGCAGACGTCACGCACGACTGGTACTGGTGGAAGAAGCAGATGGCCTACTTCCTGCCCTTTGTGCTGGAGGACGTCGCCAAGGAGGTAGAGAAGGAGCCCGTGGCGCCGTGGGTCGCGAAGGCGCAGGAGCCCGCGAAGAAGCCCGCTGCCAAGCCCGCCGCGAAGAACGCCGAGGCAAAGCCTGCCGCGCCGAAGGCAAAGGCGAAGCCGGCTGCCGCAAAGGCAGCTGCCAAGCCCGCCACGAAGTCTGAGCCCAAGGCAGCGGCAAAGGTCGCGGAGAAGACCGCAGCCAAGCCTGCCGCGAAGTCTGAGCCCAAGGCAGCCGCTAAGCCGGCCGCGAAGAAGGTCGCTCCCAAGGCCGCTGCGAAGGCAGAGCCCAAGCCCGAGGCAAAGCCGGCCGCGAAGAAGGCCGAGCCGAAGCCCGAGGCAAAGCCGGCCGCCAAGGCGACCCCGGCCAAGGCCGAGCCGAAGCCTGCCGCAGCGAAGCCTGCCGTGAAGAAGGTCGCTGCGAAGGCGGAGCCGAAGGCAGCCACAAAGGTCGCGGAGAAGACCGCGGCTAAGCCGGCCGCGAAGGCGGAGCCCAAGCCTGCCGCAGCAAAGCCGGCCGTGAAGAAGGCCGAGCCGAAGCCCGAGGCCAAACCAGCCGCTAAGCCGGCCGTGAAGAAGGCCGCTTCCGCCGCAAAGCCCGCGGCAGCCAAGAAGCCAGCCGCAAAGTCCACGGCCAGGAAGGCTGCCACCACCAGGACGGCCCGCAAGAAGCGCTAGTCGCCGCACGAAAGACAGCCTCGAAGGCCCCACGCCCCTAACACCACGGAGCGCGGGGTCTTCTCGTTAGCGCCGCACTTCTCCCCCGCCCTGCGCCGGGACGCGTCGACGCTTCACACGCACGCAACCTTGCGCTGGTATCATCGCTGGCACGCGCCGCACACGGCGCCGAACCCTCCGGATTGGAGCACCTTGAACTTCGTCTTCGTATCGCCGCAGTTTCCCCACACGTACTGGCAGTTCTGCGACCGGCTGCGCCGGCGCGGCGTCAACGTGCTCGGCATAGGCGACACCCCGTACGACCAGCTCGACGGCCGCCTTAAAGACGCGCTCGCGGAGTACTACTGGGTCCCGAGCCTTTCGGACTACCCCAGCGTGTTCAAGGCGGTCGCGTTCTTCTCGTACAAGTACGGAAAGATCGACTGGATAGAGTCGAACAACGAGTACTGGCTCGCACAGGACGCCGCGCTGCGCACGGACTTCAACGTCACGACCGGCCCCAACGCGCAACAGATCCGCTCGCTCCAGAGCAAGGTCGACATGAAGCTGGGCTACCACCGCGCCGGCGTCGCGACCGCGCGGCAGATACGCCTGACCACGCTGCAGGCGGCGCTCGACTTCGTGGAGGGCGAGGGCGGCATCGGCTGGCCGGCGTTTGCCAAGCCGGAGCGCGGCGTGGGCTCGGTCGGCGTCGCCAAAGTCGACGGCCGCGCGGACCTGGAGCGCCTGATGGGCGAGAAGGGCCAGACGCCGTACGTGCTGGAAGAGTACGTGGAGGGCCAGATCTTCAGCTACGACGCCATCCTGGACTCGCACTGCCAGCCGCTGTTCGAAAACATGGAGGAGTTCCCGCCCTCGATGGCCAGGGTCGCGACGGAGGGGCTCGGCCTCTGGTACTGCTCGCTTCCCACGGTCGACCCCATCCTGCGGCAGCTGGGCCGCGCGTGCGCCTGGAGCCTTGGCCTTGCGCGCCGCTTCGTCCACATGGAGTTCTTCAGGCTCGCCCACGACAAGCCGGGCCTTGGCCAGCGGGGCGACTACGTGGGCCTCGAGGTCAACGTGCGCCCGCCCGGGGGCTACTCCCCCGACATGATGAACTTCGCCCACTCCACGGACGTGTATCAGATCTGGGCGGACATGGTGGCGCTGGACCGCAGCACGCTGCCGCCCTCGCGCGACAACCACTTCTGCGTGTACGCGGGCAGGCGCGACTCGCACGCGTACGCCCACTCCCACGAGGAGGTGATCGCGCGCTTTGGCGACTCCATCGTCATGTGCGAGCGCATGCCGGATGCGCTCTCCAATGACATGGGCAACCAGATGTACACCGCCCGGCTGGACGGCGCGCGGGAGCGCGACGAGTTCATTCGCTACGTGCAGGAGCGCGCGGACTGACGCGCCGGCCCCACACGCGGCAGGCGGGCGGCGCGACGCAGACAGGCGCAACGCAAACGCAAACGCAAGATAGGAGAAGAGCATGAACATCAGGCGCGCAACGGACGCAGACATCCCACAGGTTCTGGACCTGCTCGTCCAGGTGTGCAACGTGCACGCAGACGGAAGGCCGGACCTCTTCGTGAGGGACACCACCAAGTACACCGCGGACGAGCTGAGCCAGATCTTCCGCGACGACAGGACCCCCGTCTTCGTGGCGGTGGAGCCGGCGGACGCGGCCAACCCGGACACGGGCGAGCGCGTGCTGGGCTACGCGTTCTGCATATACCAGGACTGGAACGGAAACAACGCCACTGGCATCCAGACGCTCTACGTGGACGACATCTGCGTGGACGAGTCCGCACGCGGCAAGCACGTGGGCACGGCCCTGTATAACCACGTGATCGACTTCGCGCGCGGCGAGGGCTTCCACAACGTCACGCTCAACGTGTGGTCGTGCAACCCCGGCGCCCTCAAGTTCTACGAGGCCATGGGCATGAAGCCGCAGAAGATCGGTATGGAGACCATACTCTAGCGCGCCTAGGCCAAGGCGCCCCGCCACCGCCTACTTCGGGCGCCTCGACTTCGACGTCGCGTCCAGGATTGTCTCGAGGGCGTCGCGCACGTTCGGCGCCAGCCGCGCATAGATCTCCGCATAGCGCTCCTCGTACGCGCGCACGCGCACAACGCGGACGTCTCCCTCGTATCCCAGCAGGTCGTTGGGGGTGCAACCCAGGCAGTTCGCCAGTGCCAGCAAGTGGTCCGCCTTCATCTCCACGCGGCCGGTCTCCCATGCGCTCACGGACTTCTCGCTCACGCCCATGATCGCCGCAAGCTGCCGCTGGCTCTTGCCGGCGGCCTCCCTGCAGGCCCTCAGGTTGTTCCGATGTCGCACGTCCGACTTCCTGGCGCCCATGGGCGCAAACGCCTCCCCTCGACCGCTCCGGCTCCGCGCAACGCAAGCGATTCTTCCCGCTCGGCGCCGCCAAACGCAAGCAAAAGCACTTCAGATACAAAGAATGCTCTTCTCTATTCATAGGAGAGTTCCCACGCGGCATGTCTAGCGCCACTAGGCACGCATGCCAAAACGCCGTAGAATCTAGTCTTGCTAGACAGTTGGATAGCCGGACGAGAAGTACAAGCGTCCGTACCCCAAGCGCATTCGGAGGACACCCCATGAGCGACGCCACCAGCGACCGTCCCGCCTTCGTCGAGCCCAGGCCAACGGACAAGTTCCTCCTGCAGACCACGGGCGAGGTCGTGACGTATGAGCAACTGCTCGATATGTGCGGCGACGCGCCGCGGACGGAGGGCGAGCTCGAGGCCATCCTCGAGGAGTACGCTGCGGCCGCCATCGTGACGGAGCTGTAGCCCAGGCCGCCGTCCCATCGGCACGCCGCGCCCTTCTCGCCGCGCCCGCGCGCCTGCGTGCGGACGCCATGCCGCGTTGCGCAAATCGGCCTTCGCGTGGTATAGCTTTACTGCATAGCAGACCAATGCGGGAGGCCCCAAATGCAGCTGCAGCAGCTCCGTTACGTTATCGCCATAGCCCAGAGCGGCTCCATGAACTCCGTGGCGCGCAAGCTCTTCATATCGCAGTCCAGCCTCTCCGTCGCCGTGAAGGAGCTGGAGGCGGAGCTTGGCATCAGGATCTTCAACCGCTCCAGCAAGGGCATCAGCCTCACGAGCGACGGCGTGGAGTTCCTGGGCTACGCGCGCCAGGTGGTGGAGCAGGCGGACCTCCTGACCGACCACTACACGCGGCGCGGCACGTCCCAGGGGCGCATGTCCGTGAGCACGCAGCACTACGCGTTCGCCGTGCGCGCGTTCATCAACTTTCTGCAGGCGCACGGCGGCTCTTCGTGCGACTTCAGCCTGCGCGAGACGCGCACGGGCGAGATCATCGACGACGTGCGCACGTTCCGGAGCGACATCGGCATCCTCTTCCTGAGCCACTACAACGAGACCGTCATCCGCAAGCGCCTGGGGGACGGCTCCCTCGTCTTCACGTCGCTCTTCCACGCGCGACCGCACGTCTTCGTGCGAGAAGGGCATCCCCTCGCGTCGAAGCGCACGGTCACGGCCGAGGACCTTGCGCCGTTCGAGCGCTACGACTTCGAGCAGGGTGCGGAGGCCTCGCTCTATCTTTCCGAGGAGCCGCTAGGCGACCTGCCGCACGCGCGCCACATCACCGTGAGCGACCGCGCCACCATGACGGGAATCCTCAGCCACTGCGACGGCTACCTCATATCCACCGGCGTACGCTCCGACGAGATGTTCAACGGCATCGCGTCCATCCCCATCAAGACGGACGAGGTCATGAACGTGGGCTACGTCACCCACAGCCAGCGCCGCCTGAGCGGCCTTGCCCGCGACTACATCCGCGAGCTCGAGCGGCTCATCGTGAGCTTTGACCAGCCGGAGGAGATCGTGCCCTCGAAGGCGGCGCTCAAGAGCGTCGCCGCGCCGGCCGCAGGCAACGCGGGGACGGAGGCATGACGCCGTTCGACCCCGTGCGGGTGGGGCGCGTGGAACTGCGCAACCGCGTGGTGATGGCGCCTATGGCAAGCGGTCGCGCGAACCCGGACGGCAGCATAAGCCAGCGGCTGCTTGACCACTATCGCGAGCGCGCGGAGGGCGGGCTGCTTGGCCTTGTTGAGTGCGGCCACCACTTTGTGACGGCAGACGGCCAGGCCACGCCCCGGCAGGCGTCCATCAGCCGCGACGACGACCTCTGCGGCCTTAGGCTGGAGGCCCGCGCGTTGCACGAGTGCGACACCCCGGTGTTTGTGCAGCTCAGCCATGCCGGAAGCGCGGCGCGGCCGCAGGTGATACGCCAGGTGGCGCTCTCGCCCAGCGGCGTGAACTGCCCGGGCGCGAAGGTGGGACAGCCGCAGCCGCGTGCCATGACGCACGCGGACATAGCCCGCGTGGTGGACGCGTTTGGCCGCGCGGCGAGAAGGGCCCGCCTCGCGGGCTTCGATGGCGTTGAGCTGCACGCGGCGCACGGCTACCTTCTGGACCAGTTCCTCTCTCCCCTCACGAACCTGCGCCAGGACGAGTATGGCGGCTCGCTCGAGGGACGCCTGCGCATCACGCTCGAGGCGCTCGACGCCGTGCGCGCGGAGGCAGGCGGCATGACGGTATCGGTGCGGCTGGGCGGCTGCGACTACATGCCCGGTGGCACCACCGTTGAAGACGCGTGCGAGGCGGCGGTCCTTCTCGCCCGGCACGGCGCGGACATGATATCTGTATCGGGCGGGATGAACTACTACACGCGCCGCGACACACTGGAACCTGGCTGGTTCAAGGGCGTGTCCGGGCCCGTGCGCGAGGCCATTGCCGCGTCAGGGCGCCTCGTGCCCGTGATGCTTACCGGCGGCATCCGCAGCATGCGCGACGCGCAGGCGCTGTTGGATGAGGGCGCATGCGACCTGGTAGGCATAGGGCGGCCGATCCTGAACAACGAGCGCTGGGCGGCGAAGAACCTCTTGCACGCATAGCACGCAAGGCGATGGGTCACCGAACCGCTACTATTGAATAGTTCGAGAGGCGGCGCACAAGGTGCCGCAAGACGGTTGCGACGCAGCCGCATACAGAAGGCAAGCACATGCAGCAAGACGCAGCATTGGATAAGGCGGCCGCCGACGAGGACGCCGTGGTGGACGAGGGGCCGAACGGCCAGGGGTCGCTGGGCAGGCTCGTGCCGTGGCCCGACGACGAAACGTTCGCGAACATCGACCCCGAGGAGGCGCTCGACCTCTTTTTGGGATGGGTAGACTCGCGCGGCATCGAGCTGTGGGACCACCAGGAGGAGGCTCTTCTCGACCTTGCTTCCGGCGACCACGTGATCCTGGGCACGCCCACCGGCTCCGGCAAGTCCATGGTGGCGCTGGGCATGTGCTTCATATCCATCTGCACCGACCGGCGCGCGTACTACACGGCCCCCATCAAGGCGCTGGTGAGCGAGAAGTTCTTCGACCTTGTGGAGCTCTTTGGCCGCGAGAACGTGGGCATGATCACCGGCGACGTCACGCTTAACCCGGACGCGCCCATCATCTGCTGCACGGCGGAGATCCTGGCGAACCAGGCGCTACGCGAGGGCGAGGCCGCAGACGTGGGCTGCGTCGCCATGGACGAGTTCCACTACTATGGCGACCGTGACCGCGGCTGGGCGTGGCAGGTGCCCCTGCTCACGCTTCCGCACACGCAGTTCCTGCTTATGAGCGCCACGCTGGGCGACACGTCCGACATCGCGGCGTCGTTGGAGCTGATGACGGAGCGCTCCGTGGACACCGTCGCGGACGCGCCGCGCCCGGTGCCGCTGGAATACAAGTTCGTGGACACCGCGCTGGAGCAGACCGTGAAGATGGCGCTGGACGCGGGCGACGCGCCGCTCTACATAGTGCACTTCTCGCAGGAGGCGGCCGTGAAGAGCGCCTCTGGCCTCGCGAGCTTTGGCGTTTCGACAAAGGAGCAGCGCGCACAGATCAAGGAGGCCATCGCAGGCACCCGCTTCACCACCACGTTTGGCAAGACGCTGCGGCGCCTGCTGCTGACGGGCGTGGGCGTGCACCATGCCGGCATGCTGCCGCGCTACCGGCTGCTGGTAGAGAGGCTGGCCCAGCAGGGTCTGCTTCCCGTGATCTGCGGCACGGACACGCTGGGCGTGGGCATAAACGTGCCCATCCACACCGTGCTGCTGACGGCGCTCTCCAAGTTCGACGGGCGCCGCATGCGCCACCTGAACGCGCGCGAGTTCCACCAGATCGCGGGCCGCGCCGGCCGCGCGGGCTTCGACACCGAGGGCATGGTGATCGCTGAGGCGACGGAGTACGACATCGAGAACGCGCGCGCACTGGCGAAGGCCGGCGGCGACCCGAAGAAGGCGCGCAAGATAAAGACGAAGCAGCCGCCGAAGGGGTTCGTGGGCTGGAAGGAGGCCACGTTCCAGAAGCTCATCGCCGCGGAGCCCGAGAAGCTGAAGCCACGCATGCGCGTGAGCCACTCCATGGTGCTGGCCGAGGTGGAGCAGGGCGGCGACACGTACTCCCGCGTCCACCAGCTGATAGCGGACTCCGCCCAGCCAAAGGACGAGAAGCTCCGCCTGAACATGCGCGCGGACGAAATCTTCGCGACCCTGATAGACGCGGGCGTGGTGGAGCGCCACGAGGAGGAGGACGGGTCCTTCTCGTACGTGACGACCGTCGACCTTCCGGAGGATTTCGCGCTTGACCAGCCGCTCTCTCCGTTCCTGCTTGCGGCGCTGGAGCTGCTTGACCCTGAGAGCGACACGTACGCGCTCGACCTGATATCGATGGTGGAGTCCACGCTGGAGGACCCGCCGCAGATCCTGCGCGCGCTGGAGCGCCAGGCGCGCGACCAGGCAATGGCCCAGATGAAGGCCGATGGCGTCGAGTACGACGAGAGGATCGAGCGCATCCAGGAGGTCACGTACCCCAAGCCCCTGGAGGAGCTTCTGGACGCGGCGTTCGAGCGCTACTGCGAGAAGGTGCCGTGGGCGCGCGACTTCAGCCTGAGCCCGAAGTCCATCCTGCGCGACATGGTGGAGACGGCGTCGGACTTCAAGGGCTACGTGCAGCGTTGCGGCATCGCGCGCTCCGAGGGGTCGCTGCTGCGCTACCTTTCCGACGCGTACCGCGTGCTCGCGCGCACCGTGCCCGAGGACAAGCTGGACGACCGGCTGCGCGACATCGTGGCGTGGCTGGGCCTTGTGGTGAGGACCGTCGACTCGAGCCTAGTGGACGAGTGGTCCGCCGCCGGCACCGCCGCGCCGGAGGCGGGCGCCGCCCCCACGGACGCCGACGAGGTCGTGCACGACCGCCGCGGCCTCACGCTCCTGGTGCGCAACGCCCTGTTCGCGCGTGTGCGCCTTGCCGCCGTGGGCGACACGGAGCGCCTGGGCGCGCTCGACGCGGACTGGGGCTGGCGTCAGCCGCGCTGGGCTCAGGCGCTGGACGCGTACCGCGAGTCCCACGACGACATCCTGCTGGATGCGGACGCCCGCTCCTCCGCCTACCTTGCGATAGACGAGTCGGACGAGAAGGGCGACGGCGCCGGTCGCCACGTCTGGCACGTGCGGCAGATGTTCCGCGACCCAGACGACGACCGCGACTTTGGCATATCGGGCGACGTCGACCTGGACGCGACGCAAGAGGAGGGCGGGGTCGTCTTCTGCAGGTACCAGGTGGGCTTCGTGGAGGACCTTCTGGAGAGCGAGCACCGGGCGTAGCGAAGGGTTCTGCGTGCGACCCGGGCGCGAAGGTGGGCCGGGGGTACACTTCTGCCGCGAGTTTGCAGGGGCGGCGTAAACTCGGCCCTTACGAGTACGCTGGCGATAGGCGCCGGTACACACCTGCGCCGAGTTTGCAGGCGCTCCGTAAACTCGGGCCTCACGAGTACGGGCGACGCTGCGTGCCGGTACACGTCGGCCGCGAGTTTGCAGGGGTCTCGCAAGCTCGGCCCTCACGAGTACGGGCAATGCTTTGCGCCGGTACACTCCTGACCCGAGTTTGCACGCCCGCACGAAACTCGGGTCAGACGAGTACCGGGGGGCGCCTTGGCGGTACACGTCTGACCCCAGTTTGCATGGGTCTCTCAAACTCGCCCCTCATGTGTGCGGGAGGCACGTCCCGCCGGTACACGTGGGGCCGTAGCGTACGGGATCCCGCAAACTTGCGGCCGACGTGTGCCATAAGAAATCAAACCATGGCAGGAACTCGCCCATGTGTACCGGAAAATGCAAACTCGGGCCAGACGTGTACCATGAGGAATTAGTCTAATTCCACATAGCATGAGGTAGATGAGCTGCGCGATCAAAGTCTTAACGAACGACCCGGTACACATCTAAGAGTTCCTGACATGGTTCAACTAGTGATGGTACTCGTCTGGCCCGAGTTTGTGGCTTCTTGCCAAAAGCGCGCCCATGTGTACCGGGCCGGTACACATGGGCCGCGAGCTTGCAGGGCCCCTGCAAACTGGGCTTCGAAGTGTACCCGGCCCGGTACACGTCTGCCGCGAGCTTGCACGGACCCGTGAAACTCGGCCTCGACGTGTACGGGCGTGTCGACTCGGGGCTCACGTGTACCGGCGGCTGGCACCGGCCGCGCCGCACGCCACCGCCCGCGTCCACACAAAAGGCGGGTGCCACTCGGACACCCGCCCCACAGTCTCATTTACGCGCGACGCCAACGCGCACCGCTGCACCTAGTGCACGATGCCAACCGTTCGCAGCAGCTCCCACACGGCAGCCGCCCCCACGATCAGGAGCACGGGCAGCGTAAAGAGCCCCAGCCAGATAAGGCCCAGCACCAACGCGATGCGCAGCAGCCAGCCAAGGACGCGAAATCCCAGCGCCACCAGCTTGAACGCCAGCCACAAAAACCCGATCGTGGCGATGCCGGTCATCAACCCAACCATGAATGCACTCTCCAAAAGCACAGACGAGCGGCCCCATGCCGCCCGATGAATACCTGATACCCCAACATATCAGAGGCCAATCCCGTTCAAGGGTGGCACACGACGAATCCGCCACATCGCCAAGTCCCCCATCTCGTGCCGGTCTCGCGCCCCGGCCACCGCCTCCCCACGCTTGCGCTAGCATGGTGCAAACCACAACGCTCGGAGGACCAATGGACCAGAACGACCAGGCACTCGTAGATAAGCTCAAGGGAGAGCTCGCACAGCAGGGCATGAAGACCGCCTTCACGGAGGACGCGCCCGCAGCGGGCGAGAAGAACGAGGATTCCGAGGTGGACTTCCTCTCGGCCATGAACGCCTTCCGCAAGGCGAAGGCCTCGGGCGACAAGGACGCCATCGCCGCCGCCGAGCGCCACCTACAGGAAGTCGTCCGCCAGGAGATGCGCGACTTCGAGGGCTGTGACACGAAGTAGCTCCTCAGTCCGTCAACAGGAGGCATTCATGGAGGACGTTCCCCGCAGGCGCAAGGCTCCCCTCGTCGCACTCGTCATCTGGTCCGTCGCCGCCACCGTCGCGCTCGTAATCTGCGTCATCGGCATCGCAAACGCAAACAACGCCGCAACGTCCGGCGCCTCAATCGATCAAATCGCGGGCTTCTACTCCTTTGGCACCACGGTCGATGGCCCCGCAAACCCTACGCAGCTTTCCATCGGGCTCACAAGGAATGGCAGCGCAAAGTTCGTGTTCGGCAACAACATCGGCCAGACGGATTCCAAGCCAACGCTTAGCGGCACCGTCAAGAGGACGTCGGCACCAAACGTGTTCAGGCTCTACTCGAAGGCGGGAAGCCCCATCGGATACCTTTTCTACCAGCCTGGCGTCACCACGCGCGCGACGCGGACCGTCACGCTCGCGACGAACGAGGGCGAGACCCTCATGTCAAGGCAGTCGGAGGTTCCCCTCGGGGACGTGTAACGAACCCACACGCGAGAAGAACTCACTCCTTGCAACTACTTTACAACAGCGCCCGGAATTCCTCGTCGCGGAATCCGGGCGCTCTCATATAGACCCTAGACCTCGAGGCCGGAGCCGACACTCGCCCTGCCCTACCCCAGCTCGCGGTAGTGAAAGCTCTTCTCGCCCGAGGCGTACGGCGCCACGATGTCGCCATGGCCCACCAGGCGGTACTTGTACGTCACCAGGCCGTCCAGGCCAACCGGGCCGCGCGCGTGCAGCTTGCCCGTGCTGATGCCCACCTCGGCGCCAAAGCCGTAGCGGAAGCCGTCCGCAAAGCGGGTGGAGCAGTTGCGGTACACGCCGGCGGAGTCCACCATCTGCATGAAGTACTCCGCCGTGGCGTCGTTTGCCGTCACGATGGCGTCCGTGTGGTGCGATCCGTAGCGGTTGATGTGGTTGACGGCCTCGCGCACGCCGTCCACCACCTTGCAGCTCATCACGTAGTCGCCGTACTCCGTACAGAACTCGTCGTCTGCCATAAGCTCAACGGCGGGGATGCCCTCCACGCCGGCAAGCAGGTCCACGACCTCCTGCGTGCCGCGCAGGCGCGCGCCGCGCCCCGCCAGGCCGAGCGCGGCCTTCGGCAGGAACTCCGCCGCGATGGCACGGTCCACAAGCAGGGTCTCCGCGGCGTTGCACACGGCGGGATACTGCGTCTTCGCGTCCACCAGCACGCTCACGGCCATGTCCTGGTCCGCGTCGCGGTCCACGTACACGTGGCACACGCCGGCGGAGTGGCCCATCACGGGGATCTTCGTGTGGTCCATGATGTAGCGCACGAACTTGTTGGACCCGCGCGGAATCAGCAGGTCGACGTCCTCGTCGCAGCGCAGCAGCTCGTCTATCTCGCTGTGGAGCTCCGCCTGCAAGAGGCAGCCCGCGGGAAGCCCCGCCTTAACCACGGCCGCGTGTATCACGTCAAACAGCACGCGGTTGGTGTTCGCGGTCTCGCGCCCGCCCTTCAGCACGGCGCAGTTGCCGCTCTTGATGCACAGCGAGCTGATCTGCACCAGCGCGTCCGGCCGCGCCTCGAAGATCACGCCGATCACGCCGATGGGGCACGTCACGCGCCTCAGCTCCAGCCCCTGGTCAAGCTCGCGGTCGAGAAGGACCCTGCCCACCGGGTCGGGAAGCTCCTGCAGCTGCCGAAGGCCCTCCACGCCGTCGCGGAGCTTGGCCTCGTCGTAGCGCAGCCTCTTCTGGACGGTCTGCGCCACGCCTGCCTCGGCCGCGGACGCCATGTCCTTCTCGTTTGCCGAGAAGATGCTCTGGGCGTTTGCCTCCAGCGCCTGCGCGATGAGCTCGAGCGCGTGGTTGCGCTGCTCCAGCGGGGACGCCGCCATCGCAGGTGCCTCGAGCTTCATCTGGTGGATGCTTTCCCTCATGTCCATGTGGCCTCCTCGTGCGGGGCGGGACGTGCCGCCGCGGTGCCGCTGTCCTCTGAGTCGTACTGCAGAGTGTACCCCGTCTGCCCGCGCGCGCCCCGCGCGTTAACAACATGGTGCCACTCGCGGGTGCGGCGCGGTGCCACTCGCGGGTGCGGCGCGGTGGCGCTCGCGGGCACGCCGCGCACCGGGGCCGCGGGAGCGCCGCACTTGTGGGGGCTTTCTGACGCGGGCGCAACCTCGGGTAGAATCTACGCAGCACAAGGCGGCAACGGGCGTGCGCGGCACAGCCGCGGCACGCGTCTGGCGGCGGGCGACGCCCGCACGGAGGAGGAACCATGGGCAGGCTCAAGTACGAGACGGCGCGCTTCGAGGCGTCGTACGGAACCATCGCGCAGTTGCCCGAGCCCACCACGCCGGAAGTCTCGTTCGTCGGCCGCTCCAACGTGGGCAAGTCGTCGCTCCTAAACAAGCTCATCGGCCGCAAGTCGCTCGCGAAGGTCTCCAGCCAGCCGGGCAAGACCGCAAACGTCAACTTCTTCGACGTGGACGGCGTGCGCTTCGTCGACCTGCCGGGCTACGGCTTCGCGAAGGTGTCGCAGGCAGAAAAGCAGCGCTGGGCAAACCTCATCAGCGGCTACTTCGAGCAGGAGCGCAGCTTCAACCTCGTCGTCTCGCTCGTGGACATCCGCCACGACGCGCAGCAGCTCGACCGCGACATGCTGGGCTACCTCGAGCAGGAGGGCCTGCCGTTCGTCGTGGCGCTCACGAAGGCGGACAAGCTCAGCCGCAGCAAGCAGGCGCAGCAGCGCCAGGCGCTCGCCAGGCAGTTTGGGCTCGACGCGTCCCGCATGCTCGTGACGTCGTCCCAGACGGGCCAGGGCATCCAAGAGCTCCGCACCATGATCGAGGACGCCTGCCTCTAAAGATCTTGCCCGCGGCCTAGCTCCCCACCACGTCGCTCAGGCGCAGCACCAGCACGCGGTCCACCCGCGCGCAGTCCTGCCAGCGGTAGGCCTCGGCACCAGACTCGAAGCACAGGTACAGCCTGCCACCCGACACCTCGGTCTCCTCCATCATCGGCGGCAGTATGAACGTGGCCCAGGCCTGGGCGTTCCTCAGGTCGTTGTTCCAGGCCCCGCCGTCCCACGCCATCACCCTCAGCCTGCTGTCGCGCAGGCCGTACGACTGCGACAGCAGGCACAGGTCGCGCACGAGAGCCATCCCCTGCGCCTGGCCGTTGATGAGCGCACCGTCCACGGGCACGGGCATGTCCCCGTGCGAGCGCGCCGCGTCCTTCACCACGTGCCGCATCACGCGGGTGTTGCGCACGTCAACGGCGTCGTCCTGCGGCTCCTGTCCCTCCTCGCTCTCGAGGTAGCCGTCGCTCCGCACCTTCTGGAGGTCCGCCATCGTCTCGTCGCGGTCCGCCTGCCTCAGGGTGCCGCCCTTCTCGATGTCGAACGCCTGGATCGTCGTGCGCGACCTCCGCGTGTCGCTGAAGTCGCCCACGTACAGCCTGTCGCCCTTCACCGTAAGAAACGACGCGTGCGCAAGCGTCGGTATGTAGTACGTTCGCTCCACCGTGCACGGGCCGTCCGCGCGCGACGCGTCGTAGTACTGCCACGCGCTCGCCTTCAGCGAGCTCACGGTGGCGCCGCCGTTCTTGCCCTCTCGGTACCCGCACATCCACACGCGGTCGTGCCTCGCGTCGTACGCAAGTCCGCCCACGTGCGGCGTACCGTCCAGCACGATCACGCCCTCCAGCCGGTGGCTCCTCAGCCCGATGCGATAGATCACGGAGTCGTGCACGCGGTCGTGGCAGTACGCCGATACCAGCAGGTACCTTCCCGCCACGCACACGCCCTGCGGCGTCATCGTCGTGCACGTGCACAGGTTTCCGTCCGCGTCCAGCGTGCGCGTCATCTTCAGTCCCGGCATCACGTAGGAGTCGCGCATCACGCGGTCCACGTCGCAGTACGTGCCCATGCCGTAGTCGCGCAGCACGCGCCTCACGTCCGCGTCGGAAAACACGGCGTCCGCGTTCGTGCCATCCGCACTTGACGGCAGGCCCGCGCTGCGAGGGGCCACAAGTCCATACGCGCCAAGGCACAGGGTCGCCACAAGGAGCGCCCCCGCCGCGTGCAGCACCGCCCGTCTGGCCCGCATGTCACCTCCGACCCCCGACCGCCCGCAGAGCATCTGGCTACGGTAGCACTTGCGGCGTCCGCGCGCACGCGGCCACACGGCGCGTCAGCGCACGGCCACACATTTGTAACGCAACCGTCAGCTTGTCGCAGGCTTCGGTAAGCCCCAGCTCACAAGGGCAGTGCCGGCTCTCGCGCGTGGAAAGATACCAATAGAAGACAATTCTCAGAGGTTGGGAGGTCATCATGTCGTCCACCACTTTTAACCGCCAGACCGAGGGCTTCCTGCGCGGGTTCGGCATGGTTGCCGCCGTCGAGGTCGCGGGGATCATCGTCGCAGCGCTCACAATCCTGCTCCTTACGGGCATCACCCAGCTGTTCTAGCAAGACCCACATCGCCTGCCGACCGCATCCGACCGGTCGCGCGGCACCACCTTCCGCTCCCCCGGCGTCCTGCCCCCGGGGGAGCGGTCTTGTGTGTTTCGGGGCTATTATCGAATACGAATCCCAAAAGGCCTTCCACCACCGCAAAGGAGCCCCATGACCCAGAGCCCGCAGCAAGATCCGCCGGAAACTCCCACGGACACCGTATCCCAGCTCAGGTACCTGCGCCTGCTTTCGCAGCGCTTCCCCAGCCGGCGCGCCGCCATGAGCGAGATCATCAACCTCCGCGCCATCCTCACGCTGCCGCGCGGCACGGACCACTTCATCAGCGACATCCACGGCGAGTACGAGGCCTTCGAGCACATACTCAACAACTGCTCCGGCGTCATCCGCGAGCAGATCCGCGTGATCTTCTCGTCGGAGCTGGACGAGCGCGAGCAGGCGGAGCTGCGCACCCTGGTGTACTACCCGCGCGAGAAAATCGAGCGCCTGCGCGGCGAGGGCCTCGTGGACGAGGCCTGGTACCTGCAGAACCTCTATAGGATGGTGCGCCTGGCGCGTTGGGTCGCCGGCAAGTACACGCGCTCGAAGGTGCGCAAGTCCATGCCACCGGAGTACGCCTACATCATGGACGAGCTCATGCACGCCACGCGCGACGAGGAGAAGGTCCGCCATGCCTACCACCGCTCCATCCTGGAGTCCGTTGTGGCCGCCGGCGCCGCGGACGACTTCATCGTGGCGCTCGCCGGCCTCATCAAGCGCCTGGCTGTCGACCGCCTGCACGTGGTGGGCGACGTGTTCGACCGCGGGGAGCACGCGGACAAGGTCATGCACGTGATCGAGCACCACCCGTCCGTCGACGTGCAGTGGGGCAACCACGACATCGCGTGGATGGGCGCGGCGTGCGGGTCCGCGGCGTGCATCTGCTCCGTCGTGCGCACGTGCGTGCGCTACGGCACGCTGTCCTCCATCGAGAGCGGATATGGCATAAGCCTGCGCGAGCTTGCACTCTTCGCAAACCGCACCTACCGCGCCGGCGACGTGGTATCGCCGTTCCAGAAGGCCATAGACGTGCTGCTGTTCAAGGTGGAGGGCCAGACGTACCGCCGCCACCCGGACTGGCGCCGCGCGAGCGAGCGCCTGCTGCTTGACAAGCTGGACCTCGCGCGCGGCACCGTGCGCATTGGGGACCGCGACTGGCCGCTCAAGACCTGCGACTTCCCCACGATCGACCCAAGCGACCCCTTCCGCCTCTCGCCGGGCGAGAAGGACGTGCTCCAGGGGCTGCAGGCCGCGTTCCGCGATGCGGACCGCCTGCGCCGCCACGTCGCGTTCCTGTACGAGAAGGGCTCCATCTACCGCGTGTGCGACGGCAACCTGCTGTTCCACGGGTGCATACCGCTTGCGTCCGACGGCTCGTTCTGCAGCGTCAGCTGCGAGGGCACGTGGCGGCGCGGCCGCGACTACCTTGACTTCTGCGACTCCGTGGCGCGCCGCGCGTGGACGCGGGGCGACCAGTCCGCGCTGGACTGGATGTACTACCTGTGGTGCGGCGCCCACTCCCCGCTTTCCGGCCGCGTCGTGAAGACGTTCGAGCGCGCGTTCGTGAGCGACAGGGCGGCGTGGGAGGAGCCGCGCGACCCGTACTACGACCTGACGGACCGCGAGGACGTCTGCGTGCGCATACTCGAGGAGTTTGGCCTGTGCGGCCCGGAGTGCCGCATCATCAACGGCCACACGCCCGTGCGCACCGTGCGCGGAGAGAGCCCCGTGCGCGCGAACGGGCGCAAGCTCGTGATCGACGGCGGCTTCTGCCGCGCCTACCACGACAAGACGGGCATCGCGGGCTACACGCTGGTGTCCGGCTCGCACGACCTGCGCATCAAGGCGCACCGGCCGTTTCTGGGCATCGAAGCCGCCCTGGACGACAACGCGGACATCATGAGCGAGAGCGACGTGCTGCGCCGCTACGACCACCAGGTGCTGGTGCAAGAGACGGACCGCGGCGCGGAGCTGCGCGCCCAGATCCAAGACCTGGACGCGCTCGTCCGCGCCTATCAGGACGGCACCATCCCGGAGCGCGCCTAGCGGATGCCGACCACCTTGTACCCGGCCTCCTCAACGGCCTTCGAGAGCTTCTTGTCGCTCACGAGCGGGCCTGCGTCCAGGGTGGCGCTCTTCTCGTCCAGCGACACGTGCACGTTCTTCACGCCACGCACGCCCTCGAGCGCCTGCGTCACATGCGCGACGCAGTGGTCGCACATCATGCCTTCGATATCGAGCGTCTTGCTTGCCATGGGGGCACTTCCCTTCTTGTCTGCCCCGGCGCCTTGTGCCGGGGACCCTTCCTTTCGAACCTTCACGCCATCCTTCGCGGAGGCCGCGGCGGCACGTCCGCGGGGCTTCCACGCAAAGAGCCTGAGCGCGTTCGACACCACGAACACGGAGCTGAAGCCCATGGCGGCGGCGCCCACCATGGGGTTGAGCGTGACGCCCACGGGCGTGAGCGCACCCATCGCCACGGGGATGCACACGGCGTTGTAGAACAGCGCCCAGAACAGGTTCTGCCTGATGTCGCGCATCGTGGCGCGGCTGAGCTCTATGGCCGTGGCCACGTCCGCCGGGTCAGAGCGCATGAGCACCACGTCCGCCGAGCCAATGGCCACGTCCGTGCCGGCGCCGATGGCGATGCCCACGTCCGCGCGGGCAAGCGCCGGCGCGTCGTTGATGCCGTCGCCCACCATCGCGACCTTGTGGCCGTCGCGCTGCAGGTCGTGCACGTGGCGCTCCTTCTGGTCGGGCAGGACGCCGGCTATGACCTCGTCCACGCCCACCTGGGACGCCACCGCGCGGGCCGTGGCCTCCTGGTCGCCCGTGAGCATCACGGTGCGCACGCCCATGGCGCGCAGGCGTGCGACCGCGGCCGCGGAGGTGGGCTTCACCACGTCCGCCACGGCTACCATGCCCAGCACGCGACCGCCCGCCGCAAAGAACAGCGGCGTCTTCGCCGCGGCCGCAAGCTCCTGCGCCTGCGCCGCAAGGTCGCCCAGGTCCACGCCCTCCGCCGCCATGAGGCGGGCGTTGCCCGCAAGCGCGGGCCTGCCGTCGACCGTGGCCTTGATGCCGCCGCCGGCCACCTGCGTGAAGCCGTCCACGCGCGCCGAGGCGTCCACACCCGGCGCCGCCTCGTCCACGTAGTCGCACACCGCCTGGGCCAGCGGGTGCTCGCTCTTGCGCTCCAGCGCCGCGGCCAGGCGGAGCAGGTCCTTCTCGCCCGCCGGCGCCACGGGCACGACGTCCGTCACCTTGGGTGCGCCCTCCGTCACGGTGCCGGTCTTGTCCAGCACCACGGTGTCGAGCGAGCCCGCGACCTCCAGCGCCTCCGCGCTCTTGATGAGGACGCCCTCCCTCGCGCCGCGCTCCGTGCCGACCATGATGGCCGTGGGCGTGGCCAGGCCAAGCGCGCACGGGCAGCTGATCACCAGCACGGACACCGCGTGGTTGAACGCGACGGCGAAGTCGCCCGGGGCGAGAAACGCGAGCCACCCCACCAGCGTCACGGCCGCGATCGCGATGACCACGGGCACGAACACGCCCGCGATGCGGTCCGCCTGGCGCTCGATGGGCGCCTTGGAGCTGGTGGCCTCGTCCACGAGGCGGATGATGTTCGCGAGCGTCGTGTCGGCGCCGACGGCCGTGGCCTCCATCGTGAACCAGCCGCGCCGCGACACCGTGGCGCCCGTCACGCGGTCGCCCACGCCCTTCTCGGCGGGAACGGGCTCGCCCGTGATCGCGGACTCGTCCACGGAGGCCGAGCCCTCGCGCACCACGCCGTCCACCGGCACGGACTCGCCGGCCCGCACCACCAGCACGTCGCCCACGCGCACCTCGTCGGTTGAGACGCTCTGCTCGCGGCCGTCGCGCAGCACGGTCGCCGTCTTCGGGGCGAGGTTCATGAGCGCGGATATGGAGCTCGTGGTCTTGCCCTTCGCGCGCGCCTCGAAGTACTTGCCCAGCGTGATGAGCACCAGGATCGTGCCCGCGGAGTCAAAGTACAGGCTGCCCATCATGGCGTGGTGCGCCGCGGCCATGTCCATGCGGCCAAGCGCGAGCGCCATCTGGTACACGCCCACGACGCTGTAGCCAAAGCTCGCGGCCGAGCCTATGGCGATGAGCGAGTCCATGTTGGGCGAGAGGTGCGCCAGCGTCCTGAACCCGCGCACGAAGTAGCCGCGGTTCGCGAACATGACGCACATGGCCAGCATGAGCTGCGTCACCGCGGACGCCATCATGCCGCGCATGCCCGCGAGCGCCGGCACCTCCGGCCAGCCGAGCATGGGGCCCATGGCCAGGTAGAACAGCGGCACCCCAAACGCGAGCGACCACAGGAGCTGGCGCCGCTTCGCCTCGATCGCCTTTCTGGCGCTCACCTGCGGGTCCACAAACGCCGCGGGACGCCCGTCCGCGGCGGCGGCACGGCTTCGGGGCTCGGCGCCGTAGCCGGCCTTCTTCACGGCCGCCACCACGGCGTCCAGCGTCTGCGGCCGCCCGTCGTACGCGATCTCCATCGAGTTCTTCAGCAGGTTGACGCTCGCCTCGCTCACGCCCCTCACGCCTGCCGCCGACTTCTGCACGCGCGCCTCGCATGCGGCGCACGTCATGCCCGTGACGTCAAACGTCTCGCGGGCCTCCCGGCTTGTCATCTTGCACCTCCCCGGGCGCCGGCGCGCCTGCGCCTACGCCCCAAACTTCCTCAGCAGGTCCATTACCTCGTCGACGACCTCCGTGTCGCCCTGTTGGATCCTCTCGACCACGCAGGTCTCAAGGTGGTCGCGCATGACCATGCGGCTCACGGCCTTGACGGCGCTCTCCGCCGCCGCAAGCTGCGTCAGCACGTCGCCGCAGTACCTGTCGTCCTCGATCATGGCCTTGACCCCGTTCAGCTGGCCGATCGCGCGGTTCAGCCTGCAGGTCACGCTCTTCTTCAGCTCTTCCGAGCGCGGCGTGTGCTTGTGGGCCGGCGTCGCGGCGCCAGACGCGCAGCAGCCGCACGGCGCGGCCGCGGCCGTGGCGGGCGCGTCCTTCTCGCCCGGCGCACCATGCGCGTCGCACCTTGCCCGCGCGCTCCCCTTGTCCCGTGCCATGGCGGCCTCCCTTCCGGCCCCAGGGCCACATACCCCCAGGGGGTTCCTCTCACTGCAGTGAGCCTATACCCCCATGGGGTACCTGTCAATGGGAGAGAGGGACGGGAGGCCCTCTGCCCACACACGCCGCACACATCGACCGCATGCCGTCGCGCAGGGCCGGGCGCGGCGAACCGTATAATCTGTTGCAGCAGTCTGCCGCGCGGTGGCCTGCGCACACGCACCAGCACCGCAAGCACCGGCACGCAAAAGGAGCGACGCATGAGCTTTCTTCCCGTAAACAAGCAGGACATGGCCGAGCGCGGCTGGGACCAGTGCGACTTCGTGTTCGTGTGCGGCGACGCCTACGTGGACCACTCGTCGTTTGGCATGGCCATCATCACGCGCACGCTGGAGGCGCACGGCTACAAGGTGGGCGTCATCTGCCAGCCGGACTGGCGCGACCCCGCGAGCGTGCAGGCACTGGGCCAGCCGCGCCTGGCGTTTCTGGTGTCCTCCGGCAACATGGACTCCATGGTCAACCACTACACCGTGGCAAAGCGGCGGCGCTCCACGGACTTCTACTCCCCCGGCGGCAAGATGGGCCTGCGCCCGGACCACGCCACCGTGGTGTACTCCAACCTCATCAGGCGCGTGTACCGCCACGTGCCCATCGTGCTGGGCGGCATCGAGGCGTCGCTTCGGCGCCTTGCCCACTACGACTACTGGAGCGACTCGCTCAAGCGCTCCATCCTGCTCGACAGCGGCGCCGACCTGCTGATCTACGGCATGGGCGAGCTGTCAGTGGTCGAGGTGGCAGACGCGCTCGACTCCGGCCTGCCCGTGAGCCAGGTCACGTGGATCCACGGCACCGTGTACCGGACGCGCAGCATCAAGGACGTGGACCGGCCGCTCATGCTTCCCACCTGGGACCAGATGCAGGCGGACAGGCTGGCGTACGCGCGCAGCTTTGGCACGCAGGGCAAGAACCTGGACCCGTTCAGCGCGCGCACCCTGGTGGAGGAGTACCCCCACAACGTATACGTGGTGCAGAACCCGCCGACCATGCCGCTCACCACCCAGCAGATGGACGAGACGTACGAGCTCCCGTACGAGCGGACCTACCACCCCATGTACGAGGCCGCCGGCGGCGTCCCCGCCATCAAGGAGGTCAAGTTCTCCATCGCGAACAACCGCGGCTGCCTGGGACAGTGCAGCTTCTGCGCGCTCAACTTCCACGAGGGCCGCATCATCCAGAGCCGCAGCCACGAGTCCATCCTGCGCGAGGCGCGCCTAATGACCCAGGACCCGGACTTCAAGGGCTACATCAACGACCTATCGGGCCCCACGGCTGACTTCCGCATCCCCGCGTGCCAGAAGCAGCTGAGGCACGGCGCCTGCCCCAACCGGCGCTGCCTTGCGCCCGAGCCCTGCCCCAACCTCCGCGTCACCCACGAGGACCTGGTCCAGCTCCTGCGAGAGCTGCGCGCCGTCCCCGGCGTCAAGAAGGTCTTCATCCGCAGCGGCATCCGCTTCGATTACGCCATGCTCGACCCCGACCACACCTTCATCAAGGAGCTTGCGGAGTACCACACCTCCGGCCAGCTGCGCCTTGCCCCCGAGCACATCTCGGACCAGGTGCTCGAGATCATGGGCAAGCCCCACAACCACATGTACGAGGACTTCTGCAAGGAGTTCGAGAAGTACAGCCGCCAGGCCGGGAAGGAGCAGTACGTGCTGCCCTACCTCATGAGCAGCCACCCGGGCTCCACCATGCGCGAGGCCGTGAGGCTCGCGGAGTTCTGCCGAGACCTCGGCTACAACCCCGAGCAGGTAAGCGACTTCTATCCCACGCCGTCCACGGTGTCCACCTGCATCTTCTATACCGGCGTGGACCCGCGCACCATGGAGCCGGTCTACTGTCCCACCAACCCGCACGAGAAGGCCATGCAGCGCGCGCTGATCCAGTACCGCAACCCCAAGAACTACGACCTGGTGGTGGAGGCCCTGCACAAGGCCCACCGCGAGGACCTCATTGGCTACGGCCCCAAGTGCCTGGTGCGCCCGGACGGCCCGTGGCACAGCAAGGACGACGCCCCCGGCGGCAGGCGCCACGGCAAGGGCAGTGGGTCCGGCGGGCGCGGCGGCAAGGCCGCCGGCAGGGGTGGCGCACAGGGAGGCGGCAAGGGCAAGGGACGTCCCTCGGCCCACGCAGGCAGCACGCCAGGCGGCGGGCACGGCAAAGGCACCCGCGGCGGCACCCCCACGCCGCATGGCAACGGCACGTACGCCTCCCGCGGTCGTCATCCCGGCAGGCGCCAGGGTCGGTAGGCCGCCAGACGCCCCGCCCCTACGCCCGCCTTATGGCGTCGCGCAGCGTCTGCATGTCCAGGTCCACGCTCGCGATCTCGTCCGCACAGCGCTTCAGCTCCTGCGTGAGCAGCGCCTGGTTCTTCACGGACTTCTTGTACTTCATCTTGTGCTCGAGCGTCGCCCAGAAGTCCGTGGCGACGGTGCGGATCTGGATCTCGCACGAGGGGAGAAACGCCGCAGCCCCGCTCGTAAACCTCACGTTCATGTGATAGCTCCGGTAGCCGTTCGGCTTCGGGTTCTTTATGTAGTCCTTCGTGCGCAGCACCTCGACCTCGGGCTGGCTCTCGATCCAGCGCACCGCGGCATACACGTCGTCCTCAAACGCGCAGATGATCCTCAGGCCCAGGATGTCCTGCACGCCCGCGTCGATCGCCGCGGCAAGCGACGATCCGTCGCCACCCTTGCGCCGCACCTTATCCACCAGGCTCTCCGGCGACTTGATGCGAGAGGTGTAGTACACCACGGGCTTCAGGTCGTCGGAGTTGCCCTCCGTGCAGGCAAAGCCCTCGGCCAGGTCGTTCAGCTGCTCGAGCCCCTCCCGCAGCCGCGGCAGGTCCTTCCCATAGAAGCTCTCCAGCTCGGCCTCGCTCTCCGCATGGCACCTGCCCGCCAGCACGCGGCCGGCGGCGCCCTTCTCGTCAGCGCTCATCGCTACCTCCCTCGGTCTCGTGCCTCCACGCGCGCTGCGTGGGGTCTCGCGTCGTCGGCAGCGTCACGGTCATCGTGACGGAGCCTCCGTCCGCCTCGGCCTCCGCGTGCACCTTGCCGCCGTGCGCCCGGGCCACGGCCTCCACCATCGAGAGCCCGATCCCATAGCCGCCCGCCTCGTGGGTCCTGGCCCTGTCGGACTGGTAGAACCTCCCAAACCAGCGGCCAACCTCCTTCGGGTCCACCCCCTCGGTGGCGTTCCTCACGCTCAGCTCCGCCTGGTGCAGGCGCCGCTCGAGCCGCACCTCGATGGCGCCGCCGTCCACGGAGTACTTCAGCGCGTTGTCGATGAGCGCACCGACCATGCGCTGCAGGTACTGCTCGTTGCCCCGCACGTAGATGCCGCCGCACACGTCGCTTGCCAGCGGGTGGTCCTCCGTCAGCGTCCTCGACTTGAAGCCGCGCGCCTCCCGGGACACCACGTCGGAAAGGTTCACCACGCCGGCGCCGCGCTCGTTCTCGGTCGACGCGCGCGAGAGCACGATCAGGCTCTCCGTCAGCCCACTCATGACGTCCACCTGGCTCTTGATGTCGTCGATCCACTCGCTCTTACCCACGTCCATCGCCAGGACGTCCGCGTCCGCGCTGATGATGGAGAGCGGCGTGCGCAGGTCGTGCCCCGCGTCTATCACAAACTGCCGCTGGCTCTCGTGCGCGCGCACGATGGGCTGCACGATCCGCTTCGACAGCAGCAAAAAGATCACGGTCACCACCACGACGCCCGCGCCATAGATCCGCAGCTCGGACGCGATGCTCGCGCTCAGGGTCTCCAGCTGCCTCGTGCGGTCGAGAAGGACCACGACCTTTGTCCCGTCCTTCTCGGCCCTCACGCCGTAGCGGAACCTCCCCACATAGCCCCGGTCGGTGCCATGCGCGAGCGCGCGCCCCACCATGGCCCGCGCCTCGTCCTCGTCGATGGTCGCTACGTGGTCGAGGTTCGTCTCCACCAGCGTCCCGTCGGACGCCACGCGCGCCACCAGGTAGCGCATCTCGTAGAAGCCCTCGATCGTGCTGTTCGAATACCTGGAGGGGTCCTTCGGGAGCTCTCCCCCCTCCTCGACGATGGTGTCGATCGACTTGTCCGCGTCCGCGTCCACCTGGGCGCGGCGCGTCATGTACGTCCCCAGGAACATGACGCCCAGCAGCACCACAAGAGAGGCGAGCACGCTCAGCGTCAGCTGTATGCGCAGCCTACGCTCCAACGGTCTCGACCATCCTCCAGCCGTCGCGGTCCGAGCCCTCCACCTTCACGCACGAGCCCAGCGCGTCGAGCTTGCCGTTCAGGTAGCTCGCGTACAGCTCCACCTCGCCATCGAGCGCCTCGCCGTCCCATACGCGCTCCCTCAGCCAGTCCGTGTCCACGGCCTTCCCGCCCGCGTGCGCCAGAAGCGCAGCCATCTGGGCCTCGCGCTGGTTCACGCCCAGGGAGGCCGTCCGCGTGGTCAGCGTGGAGGAGTCCTCCTCTATCACCAGGTCGCCAAAGCGCACCTTCGACGACGCCCCGGACCTGTGCCGAGCGGCGGCGCGTATGCGCGCCACGAGCTCGCGGCTGTCGTACGGCTTCGTGATGTAGTCGTCCGCGCCTTCAGCCAGGCCGGCGACCTTGTCGTCCACCTGCGTCTTCGCGGTCAGCAGTATCACGGGAACGTCGTTGCCCTCCGCACGGACGCGTCGCAGCACCTCGAGGCCGTCCAGCCCCGGCATCATGATGTCCAGCACGGCGACGTCAAAGTACCCGCGGTCGAGCGCGTCGAGCGCCTCCAGGCCGTCGTGGGCCACCTCCACGGCAAGGCCGTTCTTCTCCAGGATCACCTCGGTCGCACGGGCCAGCCGCACGTTGTCCTCCGCAAGCAGTACACGCATGACAATCCCTTCGTCGCGCGGGTGGCCCCGCCGCATCGCGGAGGGCAGGGCGTCCGCGTGGACGCCACCCGCATGGCTATGGTACCCATAAGCGCGTGCGGGCCGCCGCGCGCCCGCTCGCCGATGCCCACGTATGAAACGCGGACGCACATAGCTGTACGCCCGCTGAAACAGCCTGCTTGGCATGTCTTGGCGCATCCGGCCCCACGCCACCCCCGCAACGCACCCATGCCGCCGGCCGTCGCGGGCCTACTTGCCGTGCCCCTCGATCACCATGTTCTCGAAGCGGTGAGACATGAACTGGTTCGAGAAGTTCTTGTCCACCCACGCCTCGAACTGGTTCTTCGGCGGAATGCCCTGGTCCCGCTCCGCGCGCCTCGTGAAGCATGCCAGCGTCATGAACACGTCCAGCGACAGGTACGCCGCAAGTATCAGCACGAAGATCACCTGGCGGCGCGTGGTGGGCTCGCCAATGAGCCCCAGAAGCCACGGCGTGATCACGTTTGCCCAGACAAGCCCCAGCGCGCCCCAGAAGAACAGGAACGGCCACGCCACCCACTTCGTGATGCAGCCGGGGACGGTCGTGTAGTCCCACGACACCGCGCCCATGAACGTCTCCATGCCCCAGCCGGTCAGCTGCTCAAGCAGGCCGCCCACGACCATGGACACCAAAAAGATCATCCACCACTTCGCCTTCTTGCGGCGCAGCTTGAGCGATATCAGCGTCAGCAGCACGGCGCCCACGCCGTAGAGCGGCGAGAAGGGCCCCCATACCAGGCCGTAGCGCCCCTCCGTGAGCCCAAGCGTCGCGAACATCCACAGCTGCTCGAGCAAGAGCCCGCCCACGGAGCCGACGACGAACAGGATGACCACTTGGTACCAGCCAATGCGCATGTGGTCCACGCGGTCGTCGCGAACGACCCGCTCGCGCTGCGCAAGCAGGTGCAGCTGGGCCCTGGACAGCTTCAGCGGCTTGCCTATGAGCTCGCGGTAGCCCTTCAGGCGGTAGTAGTAGTCCAGCTCCCGCGCCGCGTCGCGAACCTCCCGGGGCAGCTCGCGGTCCTCCGCCGCGCGCTGGATGGGCTTGCCGCGGCCAAGCCAGGCCACAAACCACCTGACCGCGAACACGATCCCCCTCACCACGAGGGCGAGCGCCAGGAGGCTCACGAGTGACCAGAACATGCTTGCGTCTCCTATCTTCCTGCCGCGGCCGCGCCCCGCCGGGCGCCGGCGCGGGCCAGGCTAGCGAATCTCCACCGTCCGGCGGAAGCCCACCAGCGCAAGGACGATCCCCGCCAGCGCCAGCACGCCCAGCACCGCCCACACGTGCCCCAGGTACGCGGCGGTCGCCGTGTACTCGGGCAGGTTGTGGCTCACGCCAAGCACGCCGGGGTTCAGCGGGAAGTTGGTTATGTAGTCCTGCAGGCGCGCTATGAGCTTGTCGAAGAACGGTATGGGGAGCCCGCCCGCGGGAGAAGAGCTCACCTCGCCGTTCACCTGTCCCGTCACCTGCAGCGACACCTGCCGCATGATCTTCTTGACCGAGGTCTCCGCCTTCCACGGCAGCGCGTCGATGTCGAAGATCGTGCCCAGGCCGGAAAGGCCCCATCGCACGATGGTCGTCTCGCGCAGCGGTCGCACCGCATCGGGCAGGCCAAACAGCGTCTCGGACATGATGAGCTCGTATATCAGGATGAACGGCGCCACGGTCAGGGCCTGCTGCGACGTGCGCACGATGGCCGAGACCCCCAGCCCCAGCATCTGCGCCGCAAACGTGATCAGGAAGAGCGTGACCAGGTACTCCGGCATCGCGGGCGCAAGCAGCGCCTTCGTCTGCGCGGGAAACTCGATTATCGACGTCGTCATCCAATACAGGACGCACGTTTGGAGAAATGCGTGCACGGCCTGCCACACCACGTTCGCGAACACGAAGCTGAACGAGTTGAGGCCCGAGAACTTGTCGCGCTCAAGCACGTCGCGTGCGTCGCAGATGCACAGGATGGAGTCGAACAGGCCCATCCACAGGCAGCAGCACACCACTATGAAGAAGCCCACCTTCGCGTTCTCGTAGTAGTCGAACATGCGGTAGCGTATGACCCACGCCGCAAGCGAGCTGATGATGAGGGCGGACGCGCCCATCATCAGCTCGGACCTCTTGTTGAACGACTCCCTGGCAAGCATGGCGACCTGCCTAAAGAAGCTCAGGCTCATCAGCAGATGCCTCCCAGCTCGTCCGGATGGTCCCGACGCCACTCCTCGAAGCGCCTGATGAACGGGTACGGGTCCTTGTCCATGAGGGTGTATATCTCGCGCGTGGAGCGGGTGTCGAAGTACTCGAACAGCTTGTCCGGCGTGCCATAGAAGCAGACCTTGCCGTGCGCGAGGAAGCAGATCTTGTCGAACAGCTGGATGTTCTCGTAGTCGTGGTTGATCACGAGCGCCGTCATGCGCCGGTTGTGGACCAGGCTGTGCAGCACCGCAACCAGGTTGCCGGAGTCCCCGGGGTCCAGGCCGGACGTCGGCTCGTCCAGCACGAGGCCGTCCGGGAACGAGAGGAGCTCGCACGCCACGGACACGCGGCGCTTCTCGCCGCCCGAGCACTTGCGTATGAGGGTGCGGCGCACCTTCTGCAGGCCAAGCTCGCGCACGACGCGGTCCACCCGCTCGCGCGCCTTCTGCCGGGGAAGGTGCTTCACGGCGCGCGCGTAGAAGTCCAGCTGCTGGGCCACGGTCAGGTTCTCGTGCACGAGGTTGCGCTGCGGCACGAAGCCCAGGCGGCCGCCAAACACCACGCGGCCGCGCGTGGGCTTGAGCGTGCCCAGGATGATGCTGCCCAGCGTGGACTTGCCGCCGCCGGAGCTGCCCACGATGGCCACGAGCTCGCCGCCCTTGATGGTGAGGGTGATGTCGTCCAGCACCACCTTGCGCCCGAAGCTGCGGCTCACGTGGTCGAGCACGATGTTGCCGCCGCGCACGGAGCCGGCGTCCTCCGACTCCGAGCCCTCGGCGAGCGCGCGCTCGCACTCCGCCATCTCCTCGCGGGCGTCCTCGCGGCCAAGCTCCAGCGCGCGGGCGAAGAGCTTCCGGGCAAGGTCGTAGTCCTGCTCCACGAACATGCCCGTGCCGTAGTACAGCGCAAGCTGGAACGCGGCGTCCGCGTTGCCGTTCTCTATCGCGAGGCTGAACCACGCCAGGCCGCGGTCCACGTCCTGGTCCAGATACTTGCCGATGAGGTAGTAGTAGCCAAGGTCCCACATGGCCGTGGTGTTGCCCGCCTGGGCGGCGCGCTCCCACCACTCACGCATGAGGTCGTAGCTCTGCGGCACGCCGTTTCCCGCCTGGTAGCGATTGCCCAAGGAGCGCATCGCCGCGCGGTCCCCCGCCGCGGCACGTGCCTTGAGCTGGACGATCTCTCCCTCCTCAAGCTCGGTGTCGTCCTCGTCGCGTCCCGGCGCGGAAAGCGCGTCGTGGTAGCTCGGCCGCTTAGCACTGCCGGCCGCCACCGCGTCTGCCGCCGGGGCGTCTGCCGCCGGAGCGTGGCCTGCCGGCTCGTCTGCCGCCGCAGAGGCCTCGGCGCCAGACGACCGATCGACGTCGCTTGGCTCCTCGTCGCCGCGCTCGCCCTCGGAGGGCGCGTCTTCCCCCGCGTCGGTTTCGGCCGGCTGCGGCGCGTCCTTCTCGCCCTGGGCGAGAAGGACCTCGTCCCCCGGTTGGGCCTCCACCGTGACCTTTGGCTCGTCCGTGGCCGTGGCGTCCGCCGTCGCACCCGCCGCGTCCGATGCCGCGCGGGCCTTCGGGAGCGCGACCGTCACGTCGCCGGGCTCCGCGGGGACGTCCGCCTCGCGGGGCTTCGCCAGCGTGGAGTAGTCTATGTACACGCGCAGCCTCTTGCCGCGCTTGCCGGCTTTGCCCGCCTTGCCGGACCCATCGCGTCCCGCGGCGCCGCCCTCCGCGCCCTCGGGGCATGCCGCCGCGGCGGCGTCGGCCTCAGGCGTCGCGTCCCCGCCCGGGCGCGCATGCTTCTCGCCCTTGGCGGCCTTGCCCTTCTTGTCCTTCTTCTTGTGCTTCTTCCGCTTTCGCTCCGGCTCTGGCTTGCCCCAGTAGACCTCGGCGTCGCTCTCAAGCTTCTTCTTGCCCATGGCCCACCGCTAGCTTGTGATGATCGACACGATGTCGCTTGCGCCCTTGAGCAGCGTCAGCTCGTCGTGCAGGCTCTCGTACGTGTCGTTCGTGCCGGAAAGTATGCTCAGCAGCCGGTCACGCGTGCGGTTCAGGCTCGATATGTGGGCGTCGCCCGCGGCGCGCACCTGCTTTTCGCAGTCCTTCGTGATCTTCTGCGCCTTGTCCACCTTCTTGAGCAGCTTCGACAGGTCCTTCGCCGATCCTATGCCCGACCCGTCCGCGGGCACCACCTTCTGGAGCCCGTCGCACACGGGCATCAGGGCGTCGTCGCAGGAGCGCTTGCCCACGGCGGCCAGCGTGCGACCCATGCGCACGTCGTCGCCAACCACGGGAAGCCGCGCGGGTATGCCCCACACCCACAGCTGCGTCTGCTCCTGGATCTTGTCCATCGCGGCGGTCAGGCTCTTGGACGCCTTGATGGCGGCCGGGTAGTCCGCCTTGCGCGCGGCGGCCGTCAGGGCGTCGTAGCTCTGGTTCACGTCCATCATGCCGTCCTGTATGGCAAGGTAGCTGCGACCGAGCGCAAACAGGTACGCAACCAGCAGCGCAAGCACCACCAGCAGGATCGCCTGCTTGCGCCGGCGGCGCGTCTGGTCCGCGGCGGGGCGGGGCTCCTGCGGCGGAATCTCGTCGCGCCCCAGGCCCAACTTGGTGAGGTGCTTGGCCATGCTCGCCTCCACGTGACAGATGACTGTGCGGGGCGCCGCGTGCCGGCACCCGCTCGTTAGGCTATCTTATCACCCGCGCCGGACGCGGCGCGCTGCGGGGCGCGGCGGCGCCACGGCAGGCCCTATAGCATGAAGCGGGGCGTGCGGCCCTCGCGCGTGGCGCAGGCGATCTCCTCCAGGGCCGCGGCCACGCTGTCCTCGTCGCAGCGGCCAATGTGGTAGCGGGCCGCCGCGGCTGCGGCAGGCGTCGCGTTCGCCACGGCCGCGGAGTTCTTGAGCGCGCCCATCAGGGCCAGGTCGTTCTCCGCGTCGCCAAAGAACACCACCTCGTCCTGGCGGATCCCCATCGCGTCAAGCAGCATCGGCAGCGCCGTGCCCTTGTTCAGGCCGCGCGGCACCACGTCGCACCATGCGTCCACGGGCTGCACTATGTCGAACTCGGGACACGCCTCCATGCCGCCGGCCTTGATCTTCTCCAGCACGTCCTGACCCAGCGGGCACGCGATGGTCGCCGCGATCAGCTCGTCCTGCGGCACAAAGTCTGCCAGCGTGCACGTAAACTTGAAGCGCTCCGCGTACGGCGCCGCGTCCGCCTCCGTGGTCGCGACGCACCACGCCGGGTTCGTCGCGTCGTTTACCAGCGGGTACGCGGTCACGAAGCAGTGGTCGAAGCCGCGCACGTAGTCGCTCAGGCGCTGCAGCGCGGCGTTGTCTATCAGGCTCTTGCGGCGCAGCTCGCCGTCCACGTAGATCTTCTTGCCGTTCGAGAGTATGCCCGTCTGGAACGCGGAGTCGTCGCCGCCAAAGAAGCGCATCAGCTCCTGCGTGTCGCGGCCGGTCGCGGGGCCAAACTCCACGCCGGCGGAGCGCAGCTCGCGAATGGCGTCCATCGCGCGCGGGCTCACGCGCTCCGCGCCAAACGGGATGAGGGTGTTGTCCATGTCCGTCAGGACCAGCTTGATCATGCCTTGCCTTTCGCTTGGGTTGCGACGACCGCACGGGCGCCGGGCGAGAAGTGCCGCCGCCCAAGAAGATAGCATCGCCCGGGGCGCAAACATCAACACTTCCGAAAGTTTTCGCTTTGCCATGGATGCCGGCGCATAAATGGCTACCCTGTTGTGTGCAGGATTTCGCGTCATGCGACGGCGTGCGCCGCTGCCGCCATGACACCAAGCGCCGGGAGGTTCCACATGCTGATGCCGCAGGAGAGCGCGCGCAGGCTCTTCTTCCCGCAGGCGTACGCGGGCGGCGAGGGTGCGCAGTGGTCGCGCCTCTCGTACTGGTGGCAGGACGTCGAGCTTTCCGGCTGCGGGCTGTGCTCCGCGGCCATGTGCATCGACCTCGTCACAAACCGGGACCTCACGCCCCGCGACGTGCTCGCGCGCTACCGCAAGGACGGTATGGACGACGCGGGCGCGAGCAAGGTGGGCGGACGCAACATGAGCACGCTCCTGAACGAGTACAACGCGCGCACGTTTGGCATACGCTCCTTCCCCATCGAGCGCAGCGTGGGCGCGTTCAGGCAGGCGCTCGCGCAGGGTGACGTCATCTGGGCGTCGAGCTCCGACCGCCAGGGCACGCACCCGTGGCACTACGCGGACGGCTCCATGCAGCCGCTGGACCCGTGTGGCATCCAGCACCCGCACGGTCACATCGTGTGCGTCTGGGCCTACGAGGACGGCGCGTTCCTGGTGAAGGACCCCCTTGGCCCCAGCCAGCTCTGCAACAACGTGCGCTACACGGACGACCAAATGGAGCGCTGGCTCGCAGGAAACGACCACCAGCAGTACCGCGTCTCCGCGGTGCGCTAGCCTCCGCGGCGCGCGAGCGTCCGCGCCTAAAGGTCGCGCTTCGTCAGGATCTCCTGCGGAATGAGCCCGCACGACTCCACCACGGCGCGCGCGTAGTCCGCCTCCTCGGCGCTCATCCCCTCGCACACCAGCGACATGTCCGGCACGTCTATGTTCGCCTGGCCGGTCGACTCGTTGTCCGTCGGGTCCGGGAAGCGCTCCATCGCGCGCCGTACCATGAGCCCATACGCGGGCGAGAAGGACGAGAACTTGTACTTCTCGCCCAGCTCGGCGCGCAGCTTCATCATGAGGTCCACTCCCGCGCGGTCGATGTCGCCCCAGTACAGCACCTCCACGGAGTCCGCGCCCAGCGTGTCCAGCAGAAGCGACAGCCGGTTGTGCTCCAGCACGGGCGTGCCGCCGCCCAGCACCACGGCATGCACGCGCTCGCCCAGGATCTGCGTGCGGCCGTCCTCGTACATGAGGTCGTGCACGTCCAGGTAGGGGTCCAGGTTCTCCGTCACCAGCACGCGCATGTGCTTGCGGCGGCGCGGCGCGTGGTACACCAGGTCCGGCTTCGGCATGGGCCTGTGGCGCACCACGTCCTCCATGCCCATGGCGCGCAGCAGGCGAAATCCGTCGCTGCCGTACTCGAAGAACTTCTCGTCCCCGCCCATCTGGTACGCCAGCTGGCGCCGCGTGATGTCGCCGGGCAGCATGCCGTCCGTCAGCACGTCGTTTATGGCCGTGAGCTCGCGCTCGTACATCGTGAAGGCTCCGGGGTGGCTCAGCAGCCAGCCGTTCATCCAGAAGCGCGGGTCAAGCGCCACGATCCTCTGGCGCGCCTGTGCGTCGGACTCGTTGCCGCGGCGCACGTACGGTACCTTCTTCAGGTCGCGCCGCGACGCCTCGCGACGGCGTGCGCCGCCGCGCCGGGCGGCCCTGCCGGAACGCGCGCCGTCCGCGGGCTCGGGGGAAGGCGCGGCATCGGCCTCGCCTTCGGCCTCGGGCTGGACGGACGCGTCCTTCTCGCCCGCGGCGGCATCTGCCTGCGCGGCTATCGGGGAGGCAGGCTCGGCGCCTGCGTCCGGCGCATCTGGCATGGGCGCGTCCGCGGCGCAGGCGGCCTCCCCCGCGTCGCCTTCCGCCTCGCCTTCCGCGGGCCCGTCCGAAGGCGCGGCATCGGGCGCCCCGTCCTCGCGCGACCCGCTTGCGTCGCCCGCCGCCCCGGGCGCGGGGTCGTCCGCCTGCGCGGCCAAAGCGCCCGCGTCATCCGACGAGGCGTCCGACACCTCCGCGCCGGACTCGCCGGCATCCGTCTCCGCGGGCGCAGGGACGCACACGTCATACGCACCGTCCTCGTCCGCGCATGGCACCAGCACGCCGGCGCGCATCATCTTCTTCAGGGCGTTTGCGCTCACCTTGTACTTGCCCAGGATGCGCTCCACGTCCTTCGCCGTAGCCCTCCCGTCGGGAAGCCGAACGAGCGCGCTCGCGATACCGGGGGCATAGCCCCTGTCCGCAGGCTCAAGCTCCTGCACCAGGACACCGCGCAGCGCCTCCGCGTCGTCTCGTTCCTGTCCCGTCATCTTTCGAGCCATTGCCTCGTCCTTTCGATGCGCCAGGCGCGCGGCCGATGCACCTTGGCACCCTTCGCCCCGCGTGGTCACGCACCATTTTCTCCCAAAGCACACATCCGTGCACGGCGCGGCCCTGCGCATGCCGCCCAAGCAGCGACGTCCTTGCGCGCGGCGCCACCACGGCGGTGCTTCGTCATCAAAAAACATGCGACGCGACCGTCGGGACGGCGAATTAATGTCCACTGCGGTCGCTATACCTCTAATAGTGACATTCGTGCTTGCACGTTTCCAGACGAACGGAGGAAATCATGGGCTCTAACACGGAAAACGACCACACCTCTGGCAGCCGGGACGCCAAGCCAACGACCAGCGCGGGCCACGTCTTCGAGGTGGGTTACGTGCCGCACGCGCGCGACGCCGCGCAGGTAGACGCAGCGCAGGCAGGCTCCGCTGCCGCCCAGGCAGGTGCATCGTCCGGCGACGCGCGAGAAGATCCGAAGGCTTCCGCCGGCGCCCCGCCCTTCCCTGGCAGGGATGCGCCCGCGGCAGCGTCCACGGGGAGAGAGCCACTCCCCGAGGAAGAGCGGAAGCGCCGTCGCCGCACCAGGATCTCATCGCGGCCGTCGCCGTGGCCGTGGTCGCCCTGCTTGGGGCCAGGTACGCCGTCGCATCGCACAACCAGCAGGTCGCTCACGAGGAAGCCGTCGCGCGCAAGGAGGCCGCAAAGAAGAGGAGCCAAGAGGAGCAGGCGAAGGCGATACGCGTGCACGACGAGTACGTCTCGAACCTCAACAAGGTGTACGGGTACATGATGGGCGGTGCCGTGACCTCGGAGACCGCGTGTAACCTCACCTCGGGCGTGTGGCACGACGCCATCTTCGGCGGGTGGGACGACGAGACGAGCCCCTACCAGGCAAGCGACTTCAACGACGCGCTCAAGAAGCTGTACGAGAGCGAGAAGTATCAGGGGTACGTGAGCAGCATCGAGGACAGCAACGACAAGATCGACGACATCATGCGCGAACTCACCGACCCGCCGAGCGACTGCGAGAGCGCCTACGATACGCTGCAGGACCTCTACCCCGAGTACCAGTCGTTTGCCAGCCTCGCGACCGACCCTTCCGGGAGCTACACGACCTACACCCAGAAGTTCGAGGAGGCCGACTCGACCGTAAGCTCGAAGATCCAGCTCCTGAGCACTCAGATACCGGATGCCATAAAGTCCGACGACAGCTCCAGCAGCTAGGTCAGTCCACGCACAGAGCGGTGACCGACATCGCGACAAAGCCTAGAAGTGGCCGTTTCCGTTGTTGAAGACGTCGTCCGCAGAGATCGGCTGAATCACGTCCCAGTGCTCCGCGAGCATCCCGTCCTCCACACGATAGATGTCGCACACCTTCGCCGCGCCGCCGTTTGCGCGGAAGTCGCAGCGGAAGAACACGAAGACCCTGTCGCCGTCCTGTGCCACGGACATGATGGTCATGTGCGGGTCGAGTCGGAAGAAGCCCTCGGCAAACGCACGGAACCCCTCTCGTCCATCGGCGACCTCGGGGCTGTGCTGCCTGTAGTCCTCGCGCATGTAGCGTCCTAGGTCGCTCAGGTCGTGCCCGTTGAACACCTTGTCGTAAAACTCGAGCACAAGCTCCTTGTTGGTCATGGCCCATCCTCCATTCGATCGCGTCGGAGACCGACAACGTCATGTGCGGGCAGCGCCCCGCCTATCGCCCGTCCGTGCCGTCGTCCTCCTCGCCCGCTTCGTCCTTCTCGGCGTCGCCGCCGGCGTCGGCCTCGGCCTTCGCGTACTTTCTAGTCCTCACCGCATCGGGATCGACGCCCGCAGCCTCAAGAATGTGGCGAACGTTCTTCTTTCCGTTCTTTATCCCCTTGTAGAGAACGGCCGAGAAGAGCCCGCCCAGCACCATGAGCGCGACGCCGAGCACGAGCACCCACATCGCCGCGCTCTGCCAGACGTAAGCGTACACCATAAGCGCCCCCACCGCCACGACTGAGTACCCTATGCGCTTGTACACCTCTAGCCTCATGATCGCCTGCGTCTGCCTGTCCGCCTCCTGTATGAGGGCATGACGCTTCTCGTCGCTCATCGGGGGCGCGGCATAGGTTGGCTCAGGCGCGTCCGCCGACGAGGAGGGACGCTGCGTCTTCTTACCGCTCTTGCTCATATATCCTCCCTGAAGACACCGGATATGGGAAGCATAGCCCACACCCGCTTTGTCCGCCCGCGAGGGGCTTCGCCGATCTTTCGCACCACATGACAAGGCCGGCCTCCCGCAACCATGCGAGAGGCCGGCCGCCTGTGGGGGATTTCGCCCTAGGCCGCGCGCTCCATCCCAAGGCGCGCGTCCCCAGGACGGCAGGTCCTGGTTTCTAGTACTTCAGCTTCGGGTCGAAGAAGCCCACGAGCACGCCCACGAACGCGATGCCAACGAGGATGAGCATGACGACGGTCGGGCTGATCTTCTTCTTGGTCATGAGCCACCAGCACAGCCACACGAAGAAGAAGTTCAGTGCCTTCGGGAAGATGCCGTCGAGCGTGTCCTGCAGGACAAACGCGCTGTCCTTCGTGAACGTGACCTGGAGCGCGGTCGTGATGTTGATCCACGTCGCCGCGACGGCGCCGATGACCATGGTGCCGACCATGACGATGGAGCTGCGGAGCGCCGCGGACTGCGGACCGACGAGCGCCTCGACGGCGGCGCCGCCCATGGTGTAGCCCTGGTTGTACGCATACTTCATGCCAAAGTACATCGCGACGTTCCAGGCGACGATGTAGAACAGGGGGCCGAGCACGGAGCCACCGGTGGAGAGACCGAGGGCGATGCCCAGGAGGATGGGGATGAACGTACCGACGATGATGGAGTCGCCAAGGCCGGCAAGCGGTCCCATGAGGCCGGCGCGGATGCCGTTGATGGTCTCGTCGTCCAGGGGCTCGCCGTTGGCGCGCGCCTCCTCGAGGCCTGCGGTCAGACCGACGACCAGCGTGCCGATCTGGGGCTCGGTGTTGAAGAACGTGGTGTAGGTCCTGAGGGAGTTCACCTTGTCCTCGTCATTGTCATACAGCTCGTCGACCACGGGAAGCATTGCGGCGAGGTAGCCGAACGTCTGCATGTGCTCCTGCGAGAAGCAGGTAAGGTTGCCGTATGCCCAGTTGCGGAAGCTCTTCTTGAGCGTCGCTTGGGAAATCTTCTTCTTCTCAGCCATTAGATGTCCTCATCTTCCTCGTCGTCATCGGCAGCGGCAGCAGCGGAGCCCCCAGCGATCGCGGGCCTGGCGGTCTTTGCCTGCTGGATCTCATAGTTGATAAGCGCGAAGAACACCGCGATCAGCGCGGACGCGATCAGGTTGCACTTCATGACGGCAGCGAGCGTGAAGCCGAAGCCGAAGACGACCCAGTCGAGCGGCTTGTTGATGACCTGCTTGCACAGGATCGCGACACCGACGGCGGGAAGGAGCGAGCCGACGGTGAACAGCGTCTTCATCGCGATGCCGTCCATGGGCAGGAACTCCTTCATGGCCTGGACCATGGGGGCGCCGGCGAGGCAGATCACGAACGTCGGGAGGAACGAGAACAGGATGTGACCGATCCAGGGCAGGACGAAGTCGACCATCGGGATGGTCTTCTTGATCTTTTCCCAGTTGCCGGACTCCATGGCCTTCCAGCCAATGCCCTGCCAAACCAGGTTGATGGTCGCGGTGCCATAGAAGAGGACGGTTCCGAGGGTGCCGACTGCGGCACCGAGCGAAGCAGCGAGGCCTGCGGCGGCGGCGGAGTTGGGGTCGAGGCCCTGGGCCTGGATGGCGAGGATGGACAGCGGGATGCCGATGTAGGTGACGGCACGAACGTCCGCGGAGACCGTTCCGCCCGGGGTCACGAGCGCGATGTAGACGAGCTGGATCGCCGCGCCGACGATGATGCCCAGCTGGACGTTGCCGAGGATGATGCCGACGACGAGACCGCCGACGAGGGGGCGTCCGAGGGTGTAGTTACCGATCGTGGTGCCGCCCATGCCGGGAAGCGATGCCAGGCAGGCGAAGATGCCCAGCAAAGCGGCTTGGAACACGTTAATGGTCATGCGTGTCACTCTGCCCTTCGTGTCTAGGATGAACCCTTACTTAAGGTCGAACTGATCGCGGAACTTCGGCCACTCGCCGATGGACTTCTCCTTGATCAGCGCGAACTCCACGGTGTAACCAGCCTTCGTGATGTCCTCCAGGGCCTGTGCCTCCTCCTGGGTGATGGACTGGTTGTTGCCCAGCTTGACGGCGCCGGGACGGTCGTTGCACGGCCCGATGATGACGCGCTTGACGTCGGAGGGCACGAACTTGTTGTCGACGAGGATCTTCTTCATGTCGATGGGGTTCTTGGTGATGAGGAAGTACTTGGAGTCAGAATCGAGAACCTTCTGGGCCTTGGCGAGGAAGTGCTCCATCGTCCAGACGAAGATCTTCTTCTCGGGTGCGGCGCCCCTGTAGGCGGCCTTCAGCACCGGGTTGGTCGCGGCTGCATCGTTGACGGCGATGATGCCGTCGCACGGATACTCCAGGGACCACCTGGTTACCGTCTGGCCATGGATCATACGGTCATCTACGCGCACGAACGAAATCATACCTACTCTCCCCTTTCAAAACTTGCGTACAGTTCCCCCACAGGCCCCCGCAAGGGGGTCTGGTCGTGCCACTTTGGTAAGCGCAATCAGACGGTCAGGCCGTCAGCATGTCTGGCGAGAAGGACCTGCGACTATGGCAGGGGCACTTCTCCCCTAGGAAGTGGAAATTGGATTGAATGGCTAGAGGTCGTCCTCGTCGTCGTCCTCCACGGCGACCTTGAACTCCTGCAGGGCAGCCACGCCCTCGCTCACGACGTCGACGGCAAGGGAGTCGTCGTCGGCCTCGGGGCTGAGCGCCGCCGTGAGGACGGCAGGCAGGTTCACGCCGCCGAAGATGCGGGTCCTGGGCAGGAGCCCCGCCTCGGTGATGGTGTTGATGGCATTGGTGAGGGGCGACCCACCAATGATGTCGCCGAACAGGAACACGGAGTCGCCGTCGCCGATGACCGAGATGGTCTGCTTCAGCTCTGCGACGTACTCGTCCGCACCTTCACCATCCTTGAGGGAGCAGCTGAGCACTTCTTCACGATCGCCAGCGAGCATCTTGAGGACGGAGTGGAGTCCCTGTGCAAACGTACCATGGCTGACGAGAACAAGATACCTCATTGCTATCCCTCTCAACTGGGGCGATGTGCCCTCATGGCACGTTGGTCCGCCCGCTCGACACATTCGATTATCACGGTCGACCCGTTTTGTGTAATACTGTTTTTGCCATAGTTTTGTAATTTTTGGTTCATTCTCAAAATTGCACTAGACGGATAAAATATGAATATTTATGACAACGTTTCTGGTAACGTTTTCGATCCCACCCCGGACAGCCAGCAACCCGTGGCCCAGATCGCACCCTTCCTGTGCCAGCTCTTCTATGGCTCTCACGGAATTCCAATTGCCGGCTGGTACGGAGAGGAGCGCATCTGCTGCGTCGGCCTCCCCAGTGACGTGATGCCCGACGCTCACGTCCTGCCGATCGCGCGGGCACAGTCCAGGCCGTACACGACGTACTCCACCCCGGACGATGCGATGTACGGCTACGTGCACGACATACCGCTGGGAATCGAGTTCATCATCGGCCCGACGTTTCCCCTGGGTCGAAGCGGTCTCGTGCTCGACCACTTCATGAACTTGTCGGACATCCCCACCAGCCGCCGCGAGGAGGTGGCGCCCATCCTGGCCAGGATTCCGCGCTACACGTACCAGCGCTTCTGCGCGCTTTGCGGCTTCCTGTACCTCCAGGCAAACGCGACGGTACCCGGGGCGGAGGCACTCGTGGGTGCAACCGACTACGAAGCCATAAACGAGGTGCACCGCATGGCGTCACAGCAGCGCGACAGCTTCAGCATCGAGCAGAGCATGCTCATCCGCAACGACATCACGCGCCTCGTGCGCGAGGGCGCCGTGGACGAGATCTGGACGGGCCTCGGCAGCCAGTCGTACCTCGACAACCTCGTGAACGAGCTCTCAACCACCATGGGCAGCGGCAACCTGCGCATGGCGAAGGACGAGTTCATCATCGACGCGACGGAGACGTTCCTCCATGGTGCCATACCCGGCGGGATCGGCCTGAAGCTCGGCCTGCAGATGCTGTCCGCCTACGTCGCCAAGTGCGAGGACGCGCAGTCCGAGGCAGAGGTAGCCACCCTCCTGAACGCGATGCTCATGGACGTCGCGACCGTGGTGAACGACGTGCGCACGCCCACGGGCATCGGCCCCGAGGTGCGCGAATGCATCAAGATGATCGCGGACGACCTGGCAAACGTCCCCACGATAGAGCAGATGTGCCACAGGATCGGCTGCAGCACGTCCTACCTCACGAAGCACTTCAAGAGGGAGACCGGCCTCACCATCAACCAGTACGTGCGCTACCGGCGCATGGACGAGGCAAAGCGCCTGCTGCGCTACACCAAGTACTCGCTGAGCGAGATAAGCGACCTTCTGGGGTTCTCGAGCCAGCCCTACTTCGCGACCACGTTCAAGAACGAGACCGGCATCACGCCAAAGCAGTACCGGATCGCCGTAAGCAACCCGGACTACGAGGAGGACATCTAGCTAGAACAGGAGCATCCAGAGCGAGAAGAGCGCGCACACCGCGGTGACGCCCGCCCAGAACATGAGGCGCCTTCGGCAGTCCTCGCGCGCCATCACGAGAGCCTCTGGCGTGACGTACGGCTCGGCATGGCCACACTTGCGGCACTTGGCCAGCTGGTCGTAGCCCACGTTGCCGATGGCGCCGGTGATGTCCCAGAAGCCGGGCTTCGCGGCCGCGGGGTCCGCGCCCTTCTCGCACAGGTGGACGTTCTTGCTGCCGCACTCCGGACACACGCGTTCCGTGGGCTTCGCGGCGCACACCTTGCGATATCCCACGAGCGAGAGCACCGCCAGCGCGGCGGAGGCGGCCAGCCCCAGCAGGACGCCCCACACGAGCTGCGCGGACAGCACGACGAGCGTGACGATGGCAGCGATCACGATGAGGATGACGGGGAGCATGCGGCCTCCTGGGTAGTGTTGGCGATGCCGCCTATTATAGGCGACGCGCCGTGGATCATGGCATCTGTGGAGCGTCCGTGCCCATTCGTGCGGAAATATCTCTCGTATTGAATTGCGCTCGATTTAATTGTACGCTACTCATGACGCGCGGCGCATGGCCGCCGCAACGATCAGATCGAATTGGAGAGACGCATGAAGGCAGCAGTGAGGTACTTCTCGCGCACGGGCAACACGAAGGCGGTCGCGGAGCGGATCGCAAAGACGATGGGAACCCAGGCGGTGTCGGTCGACAACGCAGACGCGGCGCTTGCGGAGCCGGTGGACGTCCTGTTTGTGGGCGGCGCGCTGTACGCATACGGCATCGACTCCCACCTTAGGGAGTACATCGCGTCGCTTGACGACGCAAACGTGGGCAAGGCAGTCGTGTTCTCGACCTCGTGGGTGTCCAAACACGCCATCGAGCTCATAAAGAGGGCGCTGGGCGAGAAGGGCATCGCCGTGGACCAGAGGACCCTCTACTTCCGCGGCCGCCCCGGCGACGAGCAGCTGCAGATGGCGGACGCGTTCTCGCGGCAGTTTCTGTAGCGGAAGCGGTTTGGCAATAAACGACCTGGAACGAGGCATGCAGTGAGACTTGCATGGAAGGAACTGACATACAACTGGAAGAAGTACCTGCTGGTAGAGGTCATCGTGATCCTGATGATGTTCATGGTGCTCTTCCTGTCGGGGCTCGTGAGCGGCCTGGGAAGGGCGGTGTCCTCCGGCATCGAGACCATGGACGCCAGCGCCTTCGTGCTGGGCAAGGACTCCGAGAAGCTCATCACCGTGTCGAGCCTTACGGACGCCCAGCACAAGAAGCTGCAGGACGAGTACGGAAGTCGGCAGACGCCGCTTGACATCCAGCGCGCCTACCTGCAGAAGGCGTCCGGCGAAAAGAAGATCGACGTCACGTACTTCGGCATCGACCCCACGGGGTTCCTCGCACCAAAGACGTACGCGGGCAAGGGCCTCTCCGCGGGCAAGGGCGAGGTCATTCTTGACGACGCCTTCCAGGAGAAGGGCATCAGCCTGGGCGACACCGTCAAGGACTCGTCCTCGGGCGTGAGGCTCAAGGTCGTCGGGTTCACGAAGGACAAGATGTATGGACACGTCTCCGTGGCATACGTCTCGGTGGACACGTTCGACGCCATGGGCGAGAAGGGCAATCCCATGTACCAGAAGGCCGTGCACGCCGTCGCGATAAGCGGCGGGCTCGCGGCCCACGTAAAGGGAACCGAAAGCTACACCAAGGCGCAGATCGTGGAGGCGCTCCCCGGCTACAAGGCCGAGCAGACGACCATCACCATGGTCGAATGGCTGCTCGTGGCCATAACCGCCGTGATCATCGGCGTGTTCTTCTTCGTAATCAACATGCAGAAGGAGCAGGAGTTTGGCGTGATGAAGGCCATCGGCACCAGCACCGCCAAGATATCTGGCACCATCGTGAGCCAGGTGTTCCTGATCGCAGCGCTCGGCGCGGCCATCGCCTGCGGCCTCGCCACCGCCATGAGCGCGGCGCTGCCGGCCTCCATGCCGTTCTACCTGGTGCCCGTCCAAGTGGCCGCGGTGCTGGCGGCGTTCGTGGCGATTTCGATCCTAAGCAGCCTGGCGTCCGTCGTCCGCGTGGCGCGAATCGACCCGGCCAAGGTCATCGGGGGTGATTTCCAGTGAGCGAGACGATACTGGGCATGAGCGGCATCGTGAAGACGTATGCCGACGGAGAAGAGCGGCGCTGCGTGCTGGACCACGTTGACCTGAGCGTGGGCGCGGGCGAGCTCGTGGCCATAGTGGGGCCTTCGGGCAGCGGCAAGTCCACCCTGCTCAACATCGCGGGCATGATGCTTTCCCCGGACGAGGGTGACGTCGCCATCTGCGGACGCGCCGTCTCGCACCTGCCGCAGCGCGCGTGGACGAAGCTGCGCCGCGAGCAGATCGGCTTCATCTTCCAGAACCACCAGCTCCTACCCTACCTCACGGCAGAGGAGCAGCTCACCGTGATGCTAGGGGCAGACCGCAACGCCACACGCGAGCTCTTTGGGGAGCTGGGCATCGCAAACGTCGCCGCCAAGCACCCCGCGCAGCTATCTGGTGGAGAAAGGCAGCGCGTTGCAATCGCCCGCGCCTTCGCCACCAACGCGAGGCTCATTCTGGCAGACGAGCCCACGGCCTCCCTCGACTCCGAAAGGGGCAGGCAGGTGGTGCAGATGATCCGGCAAGAGACGCACCAGCGCAACAAGGCCGCCGTCATGGTGACGCACGACCAGCGCGTGCTCGACCTGGTGGACAGGGTCTTCCGGATGGAGGATGGCAAGCTGATCGCCGCCTAGGAAACGACAGCGGTGCAGGAGCAAAGGTCTCCGCGCACGGCAAACTACAGCTGATGCGGCGTTCGCCTCTGGCGGGTCCCAGTACGGGACCCGCCTTTCTTGCATGCGCGCGAGGGTAATGTCAGGCGGAGTTGGACCCGCCTACAGTTCGCGACGGGCGAACGCGCGACGCGCCACCACAAGCGCCAGCAGGTACGCACCAACGCTCCCCGCAAGCCACGCCAGTACAAACAGCGCCGTGGCAAATGGGCTGGGCATGGCGGGGCCACCGCTCGCATCCATCATGGCGACGCCGGATCCCGTAAGCCCCACTAGCGCGCCCACCACCATAAGCGCAGGCACAAGCCCCATAACACGGCCACGGCGCGCGCCCATGGCGAAGTAGACCGCCATCTGGAAGCCCGTTACCACAAGCATGACCATCGCATCAAGGCACACGCCCACCACAAGGTCCGAGCTCAGGCGCCACGTGCCAAACGCCTGCGGTGCAAGGCGCGTGAGGGCCGTAACCGCCACACCTACGAGTGCACCAGCAAGCGTGGCTGCCGGCACCAGTACCGCAGCCAGCAGAAAGCGCGAACCCACCAGCTGCGCCCGCGTTGCGGGCAGGCACAGCCGGGCCTCTTGCCAGCCGTCGGCCTCATCCGCGTAGAAGAGCCCCGTCATGCCGCCTACCGCCAGACTTCCCGGCGCCATGCACGCGAACGTGTTCACGAGCATGGTGGCGTCAAGGTTACGAACGCCGTCTGCGGATCCCAGGACCACCGGTACCGACACAATCAGCATCACCAGCAACATGGACTTGAGGCTGGCGCGAAGGTTTGACCTCATGTAGCACCAGTCACAGTACAGATACGCCTTGCTCATCACAGGCTCCTTCCCAGGACGACCAGCCGCATCACGTCCTCTATCGCAGCACGGTCGCACACCATGTCGGGGTACGCGCGAACGAACGCAGCACGGTCGGGCACCAGCACCTCGCTCGCACCGGCAAGCCCGTCTTCGCACACGCGCAGTTCCCCGCGCGGCACAATCCCCTCGTCCAGCACGCGCTCCAGTTGGGCGGGCAGCAGCCGCGCCACGCCCATCACGTCGGTAAGCTCGTCCTTCTCGGCCGAAAGGATTACCTGCCCCTCATCCACAATCACGATGTAATCTGCCAGGCGCTCCAAATCGCCCGTGATGTGAGACGACACCAACACGGAGCAATCCGGGTGCGTGGCCATGTGCTCGCGCAGCATCTGCAGCAGCTCGTCGCGAACGATGGGGTCAAGGCCAGCCGTGGGCTCGTCCAGTACCAGCAGGTCCGCACCCGTGGCAAGACATGCCGCAAGCTGCAGCTTCATGCCTTGCCCGCGCGAGAGGTCGCCCACGCGCAACCCCGCCGAGACCGGCCGATGCACGCCCTCGGGTTGGTGCATGATGTCCATGCGGTCGAGAAGCGCCTCGAACGCGGCGTGGTCGAACGTCGGGTACGAAAACGCGTACACGGTCGCGACTTCGCCAATCGTAAGATAGCCGGGATACGGGCATACGGACGCGACCGTTGCCGTGCGCATGCGCGCCCGAGCGTGCGCCTCCTGCCCAGCCGCGGTGACGTCTTGTCCAAACAGCGCAACAGAGCCCCTGTCAGGCCTCGCCGTGCCAAGTGCCAGGCGCATGAGCGTCGTCTTGCCGGCACCGTTTCTTCCCACGAGTCCCACGACAGAGCCGCAGGGAACCGAGAGACAGACGTCCCGCACGGCAAAGTCGTCAAAGCTCTTTGCAACGTGGCGCAGCTCCAACGCCGTGGGTTCGTCGGACGGCTCCATGGTGCGATACGGACGCGCCATGGTCGCCTCGCGTTCCTTCGTTACCGCGCTCATCGTTCCTCCTCCAGCTCGAGGTCGAGCATCTCGTGCAGCTCTTCCCTCCCGATGCCCGCCAGGCGCGCGTCCTCCACGGCCTTCGCGAGCGACGCCTCAACCTGCCGCAGGCGTTCCTCGCGCAGCAGCTCAAGGTTGTCCCCCGCCACGTAACTCCCCTTGCCAGGCACGGTGCAGATGAACCCCTGGGCCTCAAGGTCCGCGTACGCACGCTTTGTGGTGATTGCGCTTATGCGCAGCTCTGCCGCCAGCGCACGGATTGACGGCAGCTGTTGGCCGGCCACAAGCTCACCAGACATGATGAGTGCGCGAACCTGCGACGCCACCTGCTCGTAGATCGGCTTGTCCGAAGAGTTCGATATGACAATCTGCACGCGCGCCTCCCCTCCTTCACGAAGCTTCCGCCCGAGCTCCCACGCGGTCCATCAGGGCAGAGGCCGCTGTGCTCATGCGGGTATACTGTATATATCGTATATATACAGTATTGTCAATAAGGAAGCCATGACCGTAGCACGTCACACCCACCGGGCGCGAACCTTTGTCATGTCTGGAATCAGCTGTCGCCAGAAACAACCTTTGCCATGGGATCCATGCACACGTCTCGAATCCACTCGATGGCAACCACGTGTTTCATCGTGACTAAGGAAGACCGTGTAGTAGATTCCCTTGTGGTCCGCAACCGTGACCAAGGCCTCATGGTCAGGCGCTGCGAAAGGAAACTCCTAATCGAATGGACATCCCAACTCCGGGAATGTCTGCAGGATGCGGAGACGTTTCTCGACCGCCTCCGCATCTAGAAGCACCACGCTTTTGTAGCCCCGACGCGCCTGATGGATTGGCTCTTTCGTTTGCATGGCATGGTTTACAAGCTCGGCTCCATACCGCTCATGGCATGCAAATAGATACCGCTGCTGCACAAGCAAGAGAGCTAGGTGCCGGGACGGTTGCCGAGCGAGGCGAGAAACGCCACCTCCGGCACAAGCACCATGACCGCCGCGCTGCCGCCGTTGAGGTTTCCACCCATGCCAAGCGCCACGAGGGGAACCGCAAGCGTCACGAACAGCACCGCCAGAGATGTTCTTGCGCGGCCGTCGAGTCGCACGTTGTTGCCAAGGAGCGTGCGCGCGGTCATGAGCGGAAGAGCCACCATGACCGCGACGCCGCACGCGCACGCGATTGCCCGGGCAACGGGACCCATGGCTTCGCACACCTGGAACGCCACGCCGAGCACCACGGCCGCTACCAGCACGCGAAGCGCCAGTCCAACGAATACCTCCATCGGGTCTGAACCCTTCGAGCTCATGCTCCCTCCCAGCTCAATCGTCCTAGAACGAGCGCACTTAAGCACATCAAACGTTGCTAGAACTCCACGGTCACGGCGGGCTTTCCCGACATGGAGCAGAAGCGCGCCGTTGCGTTCTTGAAGTACAGGACGATGGTGTTGTCATCGTTTTCGTCATACATCTTGCGGAGCGAAGGGTAGGCGTCAAGCATGTGGCGCTTCGCCTCCATGCGGTCGTCCGGGACGAGCTCGCCCGAGACGCGCCACCAGTCCCCACCGCTCACGCCGCAGATCTCTGCCTTGGGGTTGGCAAGCAGCTGCTGATAGACATCCTTCTTCTTTCCGGTCTGGATGTACAGCCTGCCTTCGAAGAGGTCGACCGTGCCAAACGGGCGAACGCGCGGCTGCCCTCCGTCGTCCGTCGCAAGGAAGTACGTGGGGGACTCGCTCTTGAAGAACCTGAACACGTCGTTGATGTCTGCCATGGTGAACTCCAAACCTTGAGATGTTCGTACTTCTCCTCTTACCCCAAGGTCGGGCGTCGTTTCCCCAGGGGGCACGTCGACCGCGCGAGCGGCCAAGATGGGCCGCCAGCGTGCCACAGACTGCCAACGGTGTGACAAATAGGCATATCTACCTGCGTAAACGCGTTACCAAAAATACCAAATTTGCCAAAAGTTACAAAAGAAATCAAGGGAACCGGATACCATAGAGATAGACCGAAACACTATGAGATTTGCGATTGGGAGGACACATGGCCGCTCTCAATAACCCATTCACGCCCGGATTCGGACAAGTACCGCCCTTTATGGCAGGACGTCGCTACGTAATTGAGAATATCGAAGACGCGTTCGTAAACGGCCCCGGAGACCCGAACCTGACGACCATCTTCACCGGTGCCAGGGGTACGGGTAAGACTACGCTCCTTACCCTTCTTGCAGACGAGGCGGAAGAGCGTGGGTGGATTACCGCGCGCGTCTCATCGGTCCCCGGCATGCTCGAAGATATACTTCAGCAAGCCGCCAGATCAGGTTCGCACCTTCTTGCGCAGGGGCAGAAGGCACGAATCAACTCTATCGGCATCGGTGGCGTTGCGCCCCTGGGATGGGAGTACGACGATAGCAATAAAGCGGGCAAGAACTGGAGGTCTCGCCTAACCTCGCTTTTGGACGAGCTGGAGCCACACGGCGTCGGCCTTCTCATCACAATCGACGAACTTCAGCCCGAATTTGACGAGATGGTGCAGCTCGCCTCCGTCTACCAGCACCTCATTGCAGAGGGCAGAAGAATCTCACTCCTTGCAGCTGGTCTTCCCTACCAGGTGTCACGTGTGCTTAACGACAAGTCGATATCCTTCCTCAGAAGAGCGGCTCGCCATCAGCTTACGCGCATCCCCGACAGCGACATCCGCGTCGCGCTAAAAGAAACTATCGAAGCGGGAGGAAAGCAGATAACCGACGAGGCACTGCTTGCCGCAACAAGCGCAATCGACGGCTTCCCCTTCATGATGCAGCTGGTGGGATACCGCATGTGGACACAGAGCAACGGCAGCCGCATTGACCTCGACGCCGCTAAGAGCGGCATCGAGGCGGCTCAGTTTGAGATGCGGTCCAACATATTGGAGACCACCTACATGGAGCTTTCCGATGGTGACCTCGCCTTTGTGAAAGCCATGCTTCCAGACAAGAATGTAAGCTTGACCGCCGACATCGCCAATCGCATGGGCAAGAGCACGGGCTATGCGGCGCAGTACAGAAGGCGTCTCCTTGAGAAGGGGGTCATTGGGGAACGCGGACGCGGCAAGGTTGGGTTCGAGCTGCCGGGATGGCGCGACTTCGTCCTAGAGAAACTCGAAGAAGAGGACTTCTAGAAAGAAGAGAATATCTCGACACCCCATCCGCCTCGGCATGAGGCAGCATCTCAAAATGCATATAAAGAAAGGGCTTCCCACCGTCACCGCGAACACTCGCAGCAATCGGGGAAGCCCTTCTCGTCCTATGTATACGCTACGATAATCAACTAGCTAGCGACAGAGTCGACACTTCCATCCCAGGAAACCGAAGAACGCACCGACTACACCGAGCACCATGGTGCCAAGGATGAGCCACATCGGGTTGATCTTCTTGGAGAGAAGCCAGTAGTATATCCAGAAGGCGCACATGCCGACGATGCCGGGCATGATTCCGTCCAGAACGCTCTGGATGGTGGTCGGGTCCTTGCCCTTTACTGCCTCGCCGATCTGCACGGGAATGGTTGCCCAGAACATATCTTTGGTCATGCCACCGATGACCATGGCGCCAACGATGCCAATGGCAGCCATCACCTTGGTCATGAGCCCGTTCTCAGATGCTTTCTCGAGGAAGCTCACACCCATCGAATAGCCCTTCTGGACACCCCAAACGCGAAGCCAGAAGGCGGGGATGTTGTAGATGAGCAGGAAGACGATAGGGCCGGCGGCATTGCCCGCTTGACAGAGCGAGATGCCGACAGCAGCGGCGATAACGCGAATCGTGGTGAGGAAGATTGCGTCGCCGATGCCGGAGAGCGGTCCCATGAGAGCAGCCTTGACGTCGTTGACGGACTCGGGCTCAATCTCTCCGCGGGCTACACGCTCCTCCATTGCCATCGCAATGCCACCCACGAACGGCGCAAACTGTACCGTGATGTTGAAGAACGCCGCATGGCGATGCAGGGCCGCCGCATAGTCATCAGGTCTGCCGTGATAGATCTTCTTGAGCATTCCCGCCACCATCAGGCAGAATGCAAGGTTCATCTGCTTGTAGTAGGTCCAGGAGAACTCCATGCCCAGAGCACCTAAGTTAAGGGAAGACCTAATTAGGTCCTTCTTCGTAATCTTGTAGGGATTCTCCTCCTGTGATACGCCCTGTCCCGAAACCATGGCCTCATTAGAAGTCATCGTCATCATCTCCTTCCGCTGCAAGCTGTGGACTATCGGTGTTGGCCCGAGGATTCAAAAGGCCAAACTTCTCGATTCCGATGATGATCGCAATGAGAGCGACGCCGAGCGATGGCACGTTCATGTAAGAGGCAAGCAGGAAGCCGAGGAAGAAGAACGGCATGACCTCACGCTTGAGCACCAGCCGGCCGAGCATTGCGAAGCCCATTGCGGGAAGGATGTTGGCAGCGATTCCGAAGCCGTCCATGATGAAGGAGGGAATCCAGTCCAAGATGCCCTGAACCGCATTGGCGCCCAGGTAGTAGGCAAATCCGACGAGAAGGACGTCCTTTACCACCCCGACGAGTCCGATAGCCCAGTGTGCCGCATACACACCCTTCAGGTCGCCCTTCGCCGCCGCAACGTCTGCCTTGTCGACTATAACGGGCATGAGGCCATTGATGACGTTGCTGATGGCAAGAGAGATGGTTGCGATGGGCATGGCGAGCGCGAGGGCAGCCTCGGTACCCTTGCCCAACGTTATGGCAAAGGCGCACGCAAGGATACTGCCCACCTTCTCGTCAGGCGGAACGTAGGCTCCAATGGAGATGTTTCCCATGAACAGAAGCTCCAAGCTCGCGCCAATGGCGAGACCTGCCGGCAGATTACCCAGGATGAGACCTACGAGCGGGCAGGTCACAATCGGTCTGAACGCGTAGAGCGTGCCGAGCTGATAATCAAACATGGCGAATGCCGCCACGAGCGAAATCAGTATCGCCTTAACAAGCATGCTCTCCTCCTAATCAAATGTTGCTGCGAGATTCTTACGACCGCTAGAGTACGTCTTGGATTTCAACCTTCGGATCGTCCGCAAGAGGACGAATCTCCACCTCCACCCCCTTGTCCAGCAGCTCGCGAATAATCTTCTCCTCCTCTGGCTCAAGGAAGACCTGGCGCGCCACCTCACGCGTCGTAGGACTCCCTTTGGTGTTTCCGAGGTTCAGGCTCTTTATCTGAGGGCATCCGTCGATGAGCTGCTTCGCCTCCGCGATGGTCTGCACGCAGATGAGCATCCGATACTTGTCGGTGACTCCGGAATTGATGGCTTCGATTGCATGGGCCATATCCTTTATCACGAGCTTGCATCCCGCTGGCTTGCCCATCTTGAGGGTCATTTTCCAAACGGGATCGTTCGCCACGTGGTCTCCCACGCAGAAGATGCAATTTGCCTGCAAACCCTGCACCCACGAGACGGCGACCTGGCCATGTAACAGCCTGTGGTCAACCCTGGTCAGCAGAATCATGTTCGAACCCCCTTGTTTCAGTTGTGAGCCTAGAAGTCCTCGTCTTCTTCGATGGCTGAGTCGTCATTCACGAACCTCGGCCTTACCTCGTCATTCGAGACAAGCCGCCTCAGCAAGGATTCCGTGTCCTCATCTTCATCGGAGAGAAAGAGTGTGAGCAGGAGTGGCAGGTTCATGTTCGTGACGAGGTAGACATTCGGCCTCGCCAGCATGAGCTTTGTGAACTCGTTGTTCACGCTCCCTCCCATGAGATCGGTGAGCACAACGACATCCACGTCGTCGGGCATGGACTCGACAAGACTCCTCGACGCCGCCTCCACGTCGTCGTTCCCGTCGACGAACGCATTCAGCACCCTCACGTCATCCCGGTCGCCCGCCAGGAGCTTCACACTCTCAAAGATGCCCTCCGCAAAGTGCGCATGAGAAGCGATGATGTACTGCCTGCTCATGTATCAAATTCCTCCAGATTCCTCTTTAGTGCCGCCAGCGACTGTCGGTCCGCAGCGGCTGGATCCACAAAATAGCGTGGGTCAACACTTTCAAACGTCAGGCATCCCGAATAACCGGCTTCCGCAAGGGCGAGAAGATCGCCCCTCATATCCCGTACTCCGTCGCCCCACGCGAGGTGAGACGTCTCTCTCGCATCGGTAAAATGACAATGCACGACATCCTTACCGAATGCGTCCATGTAGTCTCGCACGCTCTCCCCCGCACGCCACATCGCACCCGTGTCGAGTAGCACCTTGAGGTGCGCACTCCCCACATCCTCGAGCATCGCCCGAAGGTCCCGCACGCAATTGCAAAGGTTTGACTCCTCCGGCTGAAGCGCCTCAAGCGCAAGCGTCACGCCCCTCTCGCCGGCATAAGACCCCAGTGTCGACAGCATTCGCACGCTTCGATCCCATGCCATCTCTCGAGGCTCGTCCAGGAATCCCCAGCCAGACGTAATGGAGACCATTCCAGCACCCAAGTCCGCCGCCACGTCTATTGCCCGCTTGAAATACTTCCGACTTCTCCGAATCGCATCATCTCCACGTGCGGCAACGTTCGAGGGTTTGGGGTTGTTTTGCTCGGGGCAGACGGCGCAGATGGGAAAACCGCTCTCTTTTGACAATGCGGCAATGCGACTCACGGAATCGTTTGCAGCATAGTCCATAAAGAAGTGCATGGGGCCGCACCAGAGCTCGACGGCATCGAAGCCCTCCCTTTGGGAGGAGGAGAAGAAGTACTCAAGCGAGTAGAACCTGTAGGCACAGTTCGTAGCAGCCACCCGGAACCTCTGATGCGACGCCATGCGATCAGGACCCGTCTTAGTAATCGAACTGGTGGTAGTAGCGACGGTAGTTGAGGTTGTGCTTCGTGACGAGCTCGTAGTGCCTTGACATGCGATCAGTAGTAAGCACAGAGATGATGTAGGTAGAGAGAATCATGCGGAAGTCGCTGTCGAGCCCGGGAATTGCATACTCTTTCGTGTCAATGACGGTCACGTCCGTATCCCCGGTGCGCCCGCTCTTGAGGAATGCGTCGACACGGTCGTCGAGCGCACGACACTCATCCTCGCCCTTGAAGAGGACAACGGGAATGCCGGGCTCCACGAGTTCGAGCGTTCCGTGGAAGAAGTCCGCAGAGCTGATGTAGCGGGTGTGCTTCCACTGCATTTCCTCGAGTAGGCACATGGCAAACAGGATGGTCTCTCCCCAGAGTGCGCCAGACCCGATGAACATCGTATAAGGCGCAAGTGCGTACTTCTTCGCAAACTCCTCCGCCTCGGGCTCGAACTGCTTGCGAATATCAAGAAGCGCCGGCCAGAAACCCTTGCTCTGCTCAATGAACTCGTCATACTTCGGGAAGAAGCCCTGGCGGTTGAGAATCCTCAGGCCGAAGCAATCCGCGAGATAGTAGCCCTTCTCACATCCGCCGCTACCATGATCGTTCTTCATGGCAACACAGTGATTGGCTCCCACCGCCTGTCCGATGGGACCGTCTGCCTTTGTCATCGCATAGACCCTCACGCCCATCTGCTTGAGCGTCTTTACCGCCTGCAGGACCTCTGGGGTGGTTCCCGACTCGGACGAGGTGAGCACCACGGAATTACTCGTCATGGACTTGCTGCCCATCACGTTGAACTCTGCAGCATGGAGGAGCGTTACCTGATGGTCTGCGTCGGCATACTTGTTCATGACATACTGCATGCGCAGAAACTCATCCCAAGTGCCGCCGACGCCCAACAGGAAGAGGTGGTCAAACCCCTCGTCGCAAACGTCATCCGCGAACTGCTTCGTCTGCTTTCCGATTTCGTAGAGCTCCTTGCCGTCCTCGAGATAACCCTCCTGGTCGAAGTAAACAATCTCGACCTTCTCGGTCTCCTTCATAAGCTGTCCTCCGCCCTCACTCATTCACCTTTGGTATCGATTGATTACATGTGCGCACTTTTTGTAACCATTTGATTGATAACTTAGCGAAATTTAGAACCATTTATGGGCTAACTACGCTCATTTAGGGTGAATGGTATTTAATTATTGTTAAGTGGTATAGCTAACGTGTTAATACGTTACTGAGTACCCGCCAAGGTCTCCGCGACGATACGAGGACGCGAACTCCAACGCGATGCCGTCTTCGTCATAGCTCACGCACTCGTAGGAAATGACGGCAGAGCCCTCCTCGATTCCCAGCAGGTGTGCATCACGCGTACCCAGCTCGACCATATCGAGGTGTTCAACGGCCGATGCAACAGTATGGCCGAACATGCCATAGACCTGGTAAAGAGAGAAAACGCCAACGTCGACGGACTCGATTTTCGGAAAGAGGGAAATTGGAATAAACGTCCGCTCAATCATCAGGGGCACGTCATCCACGTAATTCACGCGCTTGATCGCGAGAATGTCATCATTCTCGCCAATCTTAAAGAGATGCGAGAAGAAGCCCCCCGCAGGACGCCGAGCCTTAGAGAGAATTTTGACGGATGGCACCGCGTTCTTCTCCCTGACGCTTTCACGAAAGCCCACAAGCTCTAGCGCATCGGCCTCACCAAGTCGCTCCGACATGACGTAGACGCCCTTGCCCTGGACGCGGCGCAACAGTCCGCCGGCAACGAGTGCATCTATGGCATTTCTTACCGTCAGTCGCGTCGTCCCAAACCGCTCCGCGAGATTGTTCTCCGAGGGAATGGCGCTACCGGGCTCGTAGTGGCCATCTTCTATCTCATCACGTATGATTTCGCGAATCTGCATGTACTTTGGCTTATCCGTGTCCAAGTTTTCCATCATGTCACCAAAGTGCCTTCTGAGAGTCAACGGGCCATCCGCAGAGACTGACGAACGTATACCTATCTGGCCGAATGACGGACTTGTAATACTCGATGCATCTACCGTCACTATCTCTGCTCACACCCTGTTGAAAAAACACAGATGCACCAGGTTTTCCCCCTAGCAAGTCCGCCTCCCACTCGTCTAGCCTAGAAATCGAGAGGCTGTCCCAGCCATGGGCGATATCCAGACAATAGCCATCCCGAATCACGTCAAAGAGAGATTCCCTTGAGAAGTCATGCGAGGCAATACCAGGACAGACGTCAGTGTTAACCATCGAGGTTTCTAGCATGCATGGAAGACCATCCACACGGCGCAGACGGACGAGCTTGAAGACGGCATGGTCGACGTCGATGCCCATCTTCTTCGCAACGTGGGCGTCCGCATCGCACGTCCCCTGGCTCACCACCAGAGAGCTTGGCGTATGTCCACTGCTACGGACGTTGTCACTAAAGCCCATGACCTTCCCGACGCCCGAGTATGAAATGGGGCGCGCGGGCGCGACGTAGGTACCCGATCCCTGACGGCTCTCGAGAACGTGCATCGTCGTCAGGTGTCGTATAGCACTCCGCAACGCAGAGCGCGATATCCCCCACATCTCGCACATGTCTCGTTCCGAGGGCAGCTTTTCTCCCTCAGAGAGGCCGTTTACATTAATGTAGTTTCGAATGTTCTCGACCGCAGCATCTGCCGGCGGAATCTTCCCGCGGACCAACGTACTCTCCTACGACGAAACCTTGCTCGCATCCCTCATGCGCAGCACGTCCTCACACAGTTTATCCGCCCCTTGACGAAGAAGCACATAGGTCTTCGAACTACGCAGGACCTCTCTGCCGATAAGGGGTATGCCGATGGTGGACTCCTGTCCAGGCGTTCCCCTTACCGTCAGTGCGACGTCCATGCGCGTGCAGTACTTGCCTCCTCTGCTTGCGTTCGCCCGCGCCACCGCGGCAGGGTTTTCGAGCACGCTCTCAAAGAGGTCGCGACGGCTCATGTCCTTTCGGACGTCGACTTCCTCGTTTTCTATCACCTTGCAGTCGAGAATATCCTCGTAGTCGTGAATGGCGGGCTCCATGCCATGCAGCACTATGGCCCATTTGCGGTGATTCTCGTCCATGTACAGAGACGGCACCATGGAAAGCCGCGGTGCCTCGAAGAGAGTCTTCGTAATCGTAAAGCCTGACTGTTCCAGGCGTTGCTTGGCAGACTTCCCAAAGAGCGACATGTGTCCCTCCCATCAACCGAGACTGACATTGTAAGTCGATACATACAAGATAACTCTAATTGATACCATTTTGCCAACTTGAATATCTTCGCATGCACGGCGGCGACCACAAACGGCAAGCGATAAGGGGATGGGCGTGATGGGCCACAGCTGGTGCGTGCGATACAATCTTGCGCATGGACACGCTTACCGCATGGGGCTCGGACACCCTTCTGGCATACCTCGCCGCAATCAACGCCATCACCTTTGCGCTTTTCTGCCTGGACAAGGCAAGAGCCGTCAGAGGTGCGTGGCGCATCCCCGAGAAGGTTTTGCTTGGCTGCTCCGCAGTTGGCGGCGCTGCGGGAGGTCTTCTGGGTATGAGGGTTGCGCACCACAAGACACGCAAGCCCCTGTTCTACCTTGGGGTTCCCGCCATGCTCATTGTTCAGGCCGCGCTTCTGGCTTGGCTGACGCAGGGATAGGTCAGCACGTCACACGTACAAGAGCTTCTGGATGAGAAGGACCATCGACCACGACGTGTCGCTCTTCTCGTCTTGATATGGCCTGCCGCGCCTACACTGTAACCACGCTTGGGTTTGAGGGTTGGAGGCCGCATGGTCAGGCTCATGGTCTGCTCTGACATACACACGAAGGTCGGGCACTTTCAGGACGCGGTGGTCGCCGCGCGGGCCGGTGGCCCCGTTGACGCCATCCTGATTGCCGGCGACCTCCAGATGCCGATGGCCGCCATTGACGAGCTGAACCTTCCCGAGCCCATCTATCTTGTGCACGGCAACAACGATGCCGCGCTTGAACCCACGCATCCGGCGGACGAGCTCGTGATTGACGTTGCTGCGGACGGTATCGCAGGCGTGCGGGCGCTTGGCTACCACCAGGGAGCACCGGCGCGCGGAGGTGACGTGACGCACCGCATCATGGTGACGCACGGGCACACGTACCGCGCCCCTCGCCTGGTACGGCTGCGGCAGCGCGCGGCGGCACTCGATGCGGACGTGGTGATCTACGGGCACTCGCACCGCTGGCAGGTTGATGCGGGAGGACCCGCGGACGCGCTCGTGGTGAACTCCGGCACGCTCATGCCGAAGCCGGGATCGGGGCGCTGCACGTTCATGACGATGGTGATAGACGGTAAGGACGTGCGCGTCGAGAGGCACGAGCTGTAACCTTTCTGCAGGCAGCAGGCTTGGTCTAAGGACGCGCCCTAATACCGAACGCGAAAGTCCTTCTCGCCCTGCGCCAGCGGCACCGTGGTTTGCGACGCAAGGCGGCAGGAGATCCAGGTGTCGGGGCTGTCAGAGAGGTCCTGGATGCCGCGCCGGAACGCCTTGAGCTGGGAGGGCGTGCCCTGGACCTCGACGAGCACGTCGCCGTCGTCGAGGTTCTGGACCCAGCCGACGCAGCCCGCGCTCTTGGCAAGCATCTGCGCCTGGAAGCGGAAGCCCACGGCCTGGACCTTGCCCGCGTAGCGCAGGCGAAGCCGTTGGGGGGCACCGCCTCCCGCGCGGGCGATGTCCTGGGCGAGCGCGCCGGCATGCTTTGCGGCGGCCATCTCGTCCGGCACGGACGCTGTTGCCTTGCGCCTCCACGGCCAGCGAAAACCCATGCCTCCCCTTCCCCTTCCGGATTGCTTTGACGTCGCGCCGACGGCGCACGTTGGTCTTGGGGAAAGTATTCCCCGAGGTGTGGCAGTCGGTGCGGTGGGATGTGGGCGAATGGAGAAGCGGAGACGAATGGCAACGCGCGGCCATGCGAAAAGGCGGCGGCCACGATGGACCGCCGCCTCTTGGGGGACGCTACGTTGTGTGGAAGAGCTGGCCTCCTGGCACTAGGCCTCCTGGTACGGCTTCTTCCAGAGCGAGAGGATCAGGCACGCCACGATAGAGCCGATGGCGAGGGCCGCAAGGTAGCCGATGGGGTTGCCGATGACGGCGATTACCCAGGCGCCGCCGTGCGGGGCGGGGCTGGTGCAGCCGAAAGCCGCCGAGAGTGCGCCGGCGAGCGCGGAGCCGATGATGCAGGACGGAAGGACGTGGCCGGGGTCGGCCGCGGCGAAGGGGATGGCGCCCTCGGTGATGAACGACAGGCCCATGATGTAGTTCACGATGCCGGCGTCGCGATCTGCCTTGGACCACTTGCTCTTGAAGAGGGTCGTGGAGAGGGCGATGGCCAGGGGCGGAACCATGCCGCCGACCATGACGGATGCCATGACGAGCTGGCCGGAGGTGGTGCCCGCGGTGAGGGCGCCGGTGCCGAAGACGTAGGCCGCCTTGTTGAACGGGCCGCCCATGTCGATGGACATCATGCCGCCGACGACGGCGCCGAGCAGGATGACGTTGGTGGTGCCCATGCTGTTGAGGCCGTTGTTGAGCGCGGTGTTGATGGCGCCGAACAGCGGGTTGAGCAGGAACATGACGGCTCCGATGGCGAGGGTGCCCAGAAGCGGGTAGATGAGCATGGGCTTGATACCCTCGAGGGAATCGGGCATGTGGTCGCAGAGCTTCTCGATCCCGAGGACCATGTAGCCCGCCGCGAAGCCCGCGAACAGCGCCGCGATGAAGCCGCCCGAGACGCAGGACGCGGCTGCCGCCTTGGGGTCTGAGTTCATGAGCGTGAGGTAGGTGAGGCTGTAGCCGGTCTTGGCGAACAGGCCGCCTACGAAGCCGGGTGCGAGGCCGGGCCTGTCCGCGATGGACATGGCGATGAAGCCCGCCAGGATCGGGAGCATCATGCCAAAGGCCTCGCCGCCGATGGTCTTGAAGAAGGCCGCCGCGGGAATCGAGGAGCCGTAGGCCGCCGTGCCGAGGCCCGGCTGGTCGACGAGAAACGCGATTGCCGTGAGGATGCCGCCGCCGATCACGAAGGGCAGCATGTGGCTGACGCCGTTCATGAGGTGCTTGTATATCACGTGCCAGGCGGAGTCCTTCTCGCCCGCGGTCTCTGCTGCCGTGACCGTGGCGCCCTCCTGGACAGGCGCCTTGCCGTCGAGGATGGTCTGGATGAGCTTCTGGGGCTCGTTGATGCCCGCGGAGACGTTGGTGGAGAGCACCTGCTTGCCGCCGAAGCGCGCGCGGTCGACGTTCTTGTCGGCCGCGATGATGATGCCCTTGGCATGGGCGATCTCGTCCGCGGTCAGGACGTTCTTCGCTCCCGCGGAGCCCTGGGTCTCGGCCTTGAGCGTGACGCCCATCTCCTTGGCCTTCTTCTCCAGGTTCTCGGCCGCCATGTAGGTGTGCGCGATGCCGGTGGGGCAGGCCGTGATCGCGAGGACCTCGGGGTAGCCGGCGGCCGCGACCGCCTCGGGCGCCGCCTTCGCGGCGTCGGCGGCCTCGCGCTCCGCCTCGGCGCGGTCGATGACGGAGCAGAACTCCTCCGGCGTCTTGGCGGCGCGCAGGGCGTCCGCGAACTCCTGGTGCATGAGGAGCTTCGACAGCTGGGCGAGCATCTCGAGGTGGGTGTTGTTCTGGCCCTCAGGCGCAGCGATCATGAACATGAGGTCCGCGGGCGCGTCGTCGGGGGCGTTCCACTCCACGCCGCCCGGCACGGTCATGGCCGCGAGTCCCGGCCGCTTGACGGCCGAGGTCTTGGCGTGCGGAATCGCGATGCCGTCGCCGACGGCGGTGGAGAACTCCGTCTCTCGGGCCAGGATCGCCTTCTTGTACGCAACGGTGTCGCCGATGTTACCCGAGGCGTCCTGGAGGGCGATCAGCTGGTCGATGGCGTCGTCCTGGCTCTTGGCCGTGGCGCCCACCTTGATTCCCTCGGGTTTGAGCAGGTCCGTGATCTTCACGTCTGGCTCTCCTCTCTTACGTGCGGGCGCACCCGGTGCGCCCAACGGAGCCGGCCCCCGTGTGGAACCGGCGTGCCATGCCAATGAAAGCGGTCGAGAAACGCTAGAGGGTCTTGAGCAGCGCCTCCACCTCGGGACGCGTCGCAAGCTTTGCCGAGAAGGCGCTCGCGGAGCCAGTCGCGACGCCCATCTTGAACGCGGTGGCGCAATCGCCGTCGCTCTCCTGGTAGCCTGCCAGGAAGCCGGCGACCATGGAGTCGCCCGCGCCCACGGAGTTGACGACCGTGCCCTTGGGGGCCTCGCTCATGATGACGTCCCCGGACTCGGGCACGAGGACCGCCCCCTCCCCCGCCATGGACACGAGCACGTTGCGCGCGCCCTTCTCCTGTAGTTTGCGCGCGTAGGGCACGACCTCGTCGCGCATGGACAACTCCACGCCAAAGATGGCGCCCAGCTCGTGGTTGTTGGGCTTGATGAGGAACGGGTGGTAGCGCAGGACCTTCGCGAGCAGGTCGCGCTCCGCGTCGACCACGATGTCGATGCCGCGCCCGTCGAGCCTGTCCATGATGCGCTCGTACATGTCTGACGGGAGCATCGAGGGGACGGAGCCCGCGATCACGAGGGTGTCGCCCCGCTGCAGGGCGTCGAGCCTGGCATAGAGCGCGTCGATGTCGGACTCGAGGATCTTGGGGCCGATGCCGTTGATCTCGGTCTCCTCGGCGGCCTTGATCTTCATGTTGATGCGGGACATGCCCTCTGCGACGTGGATGAAGTCGCTCTTGGCGCCGGACGTCTGCATGAGGCGGACGATCTCTGCGCCGGTGAAGCCCGCGACGAAGCCGAGGGCGCACGACTCGTGCCCGAGGTTCGAGAGCACGATGCTCACATTGATGCCCTTGCCACCCGGCAGGATGTCCTCGTACGTCACGCGATTGATGGCGCCGGGCTCAAGCCGGGGTATCCTCACGATGTAGTCGATCGAGGGGTTGAAGGTGACGGTGTAGATCATTGGTGCTCCTCCTCTAGGTCCACGATGTTGGGGGCTTTGCCGTAGGTGCCATCTGCGTCGACGTGGTCCGTGATGACGGTCGCCTGGTCGAACTGCGCAAACGTCACGAGCGAGACCTGGCCGAACTTGCTTGCGTCTGCCAGCACGTACGCGCTTTGCGCCTGGCGCAGGCTGGCCTCCTTCACCCTTGCCTCCTCGAGCTCCGGCGTGGTGAAGCCCGCGTCGGGCGAGATGCCGTTCGTTCCCCAGAACCCCACGGTAAAGTGCATGCGCCCCAGGGTCGCGATGGCGTCCGGACCCACGACGGCCTCCGTGACCGGCTTCACCGTCCCGCCAAGCAGGTAGGTCTTCGCACCCTTTGCGAGCAGCGCCTGGGCATGCGGAAGCGAGTTGGTGACGAACGTCGCGCGCGTCTCGGTCAGGTGCTCAACAAGAAGCATCGTGGACGAGCCGGCGTCGACGTACACGAAGTCGTCCGGGCCCACGAGGGCGGCCGCGTACGCGGCGATGCGCTCCTTCGCGGGCAGGTTCTGGGCGCGCTTCTGGGCGACGGGCGAATCCTGCACCACGAGGCGCCGCTTTGGCGCGCAGGCGCCGCCGTGCACGCGGACGATCTTGCGCTGGCCGCTGAGCGCGTCCAGGTCGCGGCGGACGGTCGACTCCGACGCGTCGAGCGCCGCCATGAGCTCGGGCGTGGTGACGCTCCCCCGCTCCGCAACGAGGCGCAGTATGAGGTCGTGGCGTTCCGTGGCAAGCATCGACTGGCACCTCCCTTTCACTACCAAGCAGTATGCACCAGGTTTCCGTCATTTGCAATCATTTTCCGTCATTTACGATGATTGTTTTTGACTGAACGGTTGTCAGGCGCTCGCGAGCGGTCAGGGCGCGCATGCGAGAGGCCCGATGCCTGCGTGCAGACACCGGGCCTCGGGAGAAGCCTACCTGTTGTTGAGGCGCCTGGGGCGAACGTAGTAGAGGGCACCCGCGGCGCATGGAGGTCCTTCTTGCCCGGCGAAGCGGCGGACGCCGGACGTGCGGCGACGAAGGCGGGCGCGGCACGCCGGACGCAGCGAATGCGGCACGCCGGACGCGGCGGACGAGGGACGCGCGGCCTACCTTGCGCGAAGCCTGAGGTTGAGCACCGCAGCCACGATGCCAAACAGCGCAAGCGCGAAGAACGTTCCCCAGGTAACGAGCAGCATGAGGGCGTTTCCCGCGAAGGCAAGCGTCGTCGTGGCCATGACGGCCTGGCCGGCACCCATGACCAAGATCTTGAACGAGTACCCGCCGATTGCCGCAAGGACGTCCGTGACGCCAAACAGCGTGAGCACGCCTCCGAGCGACTGCCCCACCAGCAGCACGTTTGGCACCTGGAAGCCGCCGGCGTCGGTCACGGCCTGAAACGCGATGCAGACGAGGCCCGCCACGACAAAGCCCGCAAGCAGCGCCAGGGGCATGGCGGGCGCCTGCGGCACGGGCAGCTTCGGCAGCGTGACGAACGCGGCAAAGGCACCCGCGAGCATGTTCACCACGGAGCTGAGGACGATTACGTGAAGAAAGAGGCCGCCAACGCTCCTGATGCCACCGGCAAAGCCGCCACCGTTTGCATGGCCGGCCTGGAAGGCGTCTGCGATTCCGCAGGCAAAGCCGTTGAACGGAAGGATGGAGCCGAATCCGCTGACGGCCGCGACCCTCTGGTGGATCCCGGGGACGTACAGGATGACCGCGAGGACCCCCAGGCAGAGCAGGGTGCACGGGGCGGCGAACGCCGGGCCCACCACGGGTTCCAGCGCAATGCCTATAAGCTGGCCGATGATTCCGTACGCCCCTCCCACCAGAAAGCAGAGCGCGTACAGCCTCGCCCTCGACTGGCTCTTTTCTGCCATGATCGCCATCCCCTCCACACGCCCGCGCGCCTCACGCGAGCCACATTGATCCCATGTTGATTGACGCATCGATTTTGAGGGGACGAGGTCTCGAGGCATACGGTCATGCGTCCAGATTAAGGCGTCAAGGGAACGCGGCTTTCTGTTCGCAAGAACAAACGCCCAGGCGATAAGTACAAGAAAGGCCGGAGGATCTTCTCCCCCGGCCTTTGAATTCAATGGAGCCAGCTATCAGACTCGAACTGATGACCCCCGCTTTACGAGTGTAGTGCCCTAGCTACTACATAGGGTTGTTTAGAAATACGCAGACGAACTACGAGTAAAACGTATTACCTGTTAATGACGTACTTTTGTGTACAATGATAAACATGGAAGAACGCAGAGTGATGCGCAAGTTCGTAGACCATTCGTAGACTAACGGCGAAGCCGTAGACCGAGGGGGCACGCCATGGGGTACGCGGTTGCAGGGACCGGAAGCCTTGCCAAGAGGCCATACAAGGGTTCGTACCGCTGGATTGGGCAAATCCGCTACAGAGGAAACGGCGGCGTGTGGAAGACAAAGGCAAAGGCCCTCACGGACGCCCACGGGAACGCCATCGTGACGGCGGGCGGCAAGTCAACGAAGAACGTAAAGGCGGCGCGCGAGGCGTTGGCGGCGTGGGTGGCCTCTTGCCGTGGGGCAGTGTACACGGGCAGGGACGGCGTGGCCGAGTACGTGGCACGCGACATAGAGGCACGGCGCGGGGCCATATCCGACACGACGGCGCGCGGATACCTCGACTACATGCCGCTGTTCGAGCCGCTGAGCGGCGTGTGCATGGTTGACCTGAGGGCGAAGGATGTTCGTGCATGGGTTTCCGGGATGGTTGACGCAGGGAAGGCCCCCGCAACGGTTCGCAAGGCGTTCAACATCCTGTTTCAGGCGTGCGAGAGGGCCGTTGAGGTCGGAGACATACACGAAAACCCATGCACCAACCAGATACGGCGGCAGGATCTCCCGAGGCCCGCGCGCGACGTTCCGAACGCGCTCGACGCGGAGGGCGTGCGCAGGGTGAACACCCTCCTCGACGCGGCAAAGAACCCGAGACTGCGCGTTGGCGCGCGCCTCGCCCTGCACGCCGGACTCAGGCGCGGCGAGTGCTGCGGCCTCCGCTGGTGCGACGTTGACACGGAATCGGACGTGCTGCACGTGCGGCAGTCAATCGGAGACAGGGGGACGCTCGCAGGAGACGGCAGCGGGCACACCTACGCCAAGGCCCCCAAGAGCAAGGCGGGGACGCGCGACGTTCCAATGACCCGGGCACTGCGTGCGGACCTCGACAAATGGCGCGAGGAACAGCGCGAACAGTGGATGCGCGGCGACATGGCCGTTCTGTTCAGTCGATGCTACGTTCTGGGCTACGCGGACGGTTCGCATTTCACCCCGCACGCGCTCGGCAGGCTGTGGGCGAAGCTCGCGGCGGGCAGGCACGCCAGGAGCGAAGAGGACGGGCGCAGGAGCGGCGAGGGCTGGGAGCCGGGCAGGGAACCCATAACGGGCGCGGACGGGCGCAGGGTGACGTTCCACGACCTGCGGCACACGTTCGCCACGGTTCAGGTTGCGGCGGGGGCCGACGTTAAGAGCGTTTCGGCCCTCATGGGCCACGCCGACGCGGCAATGACGCTCAACGTGTACGCGGCGCCGGACTCGGACGCGACGCGGCGGGCCATGGCGGCAGCCGCCCCCGTCCTCGACGCAGGAAGCGAGGCCGTGTCACTCAGGGCCGTGTAGCCCAGGGCGCAACGCCCCGATGACGCCCCGATAGAATCGCACACGGACGGCAACACGAGAGACGCCCGACACAACGCCACGAGGGCGGAATTAGGGCACATTCGGGCGCAACCCTACGAGTAGACGCAACCACGCCCCGAGGGCCTTATTCGGGCTTAGAATCGTTCGAAGTTACGACACAATTAGAAGAATTTCATAATGGGGTGGTCGCGCCCCTCAGAATCGCCCGATTCAAAAAACCTCTCTTCTCGTTTGTGTATCAGTTCCACGGCGTGCGGCAGAAGTTTTTGCACAGCCTCATACCATTCAGCGGAGGTCATGTTTTTTACAGCATCCTCACCAACAGACCTTTCAAGAAGGCTGTTCGCAAGGTCGCAGGCCTCCACAGAGTCAGATCCCTCTACATCTACATCCGAATACAGTTCGACGCCCTTGCTACCATCCTCAGTTTCAAGAATGAGCCTGTAGCCGCACGCATGGGCAAGCCGCACGAACGTGTCTAGGCGCGGAACAGATTCATGGTTAAGCAGGCTGTATACATACGTTCTACCTTTACCCATAGCAGAGGCGAGTTCTCCGGGAGCTTTTCCCGACACTCTCACCATACCGTTTGTTGCAGTTTGCGCGTCCATGCCTAAAACCTGTTCTCTAGTCCGTTGTTTTCACAGACATATTATGCGCTAAATGGTATCCTCTGTGTCAGAGGATTCCACAGACAAACGAAGGGAGGGCACGCGATGACAACAGGAGTTCGCACGCGAGTCTCGGAGGTGGAGGGATTACCGGCACTCATGAGCACGGGGGAATTCGCCGCGCTCGTGGGCTATGGCCGCACCTACATTTCTCGCATGTGCGCGAAGGGCACCATACCCGCAACGAAGGTGGGCAAGGAGTGGCGCATACCCACGCGCCGCGCCCTGCAACAACTGGGCATCGAATAGAGGGGGCGGCAATGTTGGCGTTCGACGTTGAGCGCGGAATCAGTTGCGTTCTGCGCCCTATCTCGAGCTACACGGATCTAAAGACCTACGCGGAGGCATACGGGATTAGCTACTCGACGGCCAACCGAATGGCACGCGACGGAGAGATAGACGGCGCGGTAAGGATGCGCCGCACGTGGCGCGTACCCGTGGCCGCGCTCCCCGGGACGCTGGGCAGCGAGTAGCGAGGAGCGGGAAGGGTGGCACGTTCTGGGAAAGAATTTACCAAAACGACCGACGGAATTCTACGTGGTCTTTCGGCTGCCAAGGCCTCAGGTACGCAGTGCTGCGCATACCTATACCTTGCCCGTTGGCATCATACGGTGAACGGCGACCCGTTCATGTGTTGGGTGTCCGCTAAGAGCGGAGCCGACGTAACGGGAACCGATATAGGGACGTTTTCAAGAGCACTGCGTGGGCTGTGCTCAAAGACTTTCAGAACTCAGAGCGGCGAGGACGTTCCGGTTCTCTCGCGCATATCAGGCGGACACAACGGTGCTTCGGCAGTCTACCGGGACAACCTTTACGCATGTTTAGTTGATGGGCAAGTAGGTGGGCAATCCTGCACACCTACAAATATCAGTAGGTCGGCAAAACTGCCCACCTACTCGACAGATGTTGAAAACCGAGTAGGTGAGCAAATCGAACATAGTAGGTGGGCAAATATGCCCGAGTTGGTGGGCAAATCTGCCCACCCTATAGAAGTAGAGATAGAAGAAGACAAAGAGTCTTACGACTCTTTGTCTTCTTATCCCTCCCAATATATGGAGAACGGTTCGCTCGACGGAGAAGGAGCCGCGCCGCGCCCCGATGACGGGGCGGCGCGGCAGAGCGACGAACCAACGCCTGTGGGACAGGAGGCCGAGGCGCGACCCAAGGATCCGGATTTGGAGAGGGAGGCCGAGGCACACGCGGCGGAGATACGGCGCGTTCACCTCAAGTTAATGAAGCGTGCAAGACTCGTTCCACAAGACATGGAGATTCACGCGAAGTACCAAGGCACGGAAACGTTCAAGAGAATCGGCGAGGAACTAAGGAGAAACGGCAATGAAACCGGGACACGTAGGCATTGTTGACGCGGCGAACAACGCGGTAGCGACGGTGAGGGGGGCCGCAAGCACGCTCATAGCGTTCTCTTGCTCGGGGCAGGAGTTAGACGATGACGCAATCGGACTTCTTTACGACGCATTGAATAGGGCGGCGGACTCAATGGAGCGCGTGGCCGAGTCAATCAAGAGCGAGGACGAAGGCGAGGAGAAATGACGGAGCGCGTTCTCGATTTCGAGGAACTATCAACGGAAATGGACGTCCGGGCGGCGGAAGCGTTCGTTTCCGCTCAGGTCGGAAGGCAGCTGGGGACGTTGGCAGACGGCGGCGATGAAGTGGCCGCCGCGCTCGACGCCGAGGGCCTGCACGAGGCGGCGGAGGTGGTTCGCGTTGCGTGCACGAACCCGCTTGACCTCACGCTCAGGGAGCTGACAATCTGCGCGATGACGTGCGGCCGCGTTCCAGTGGTGTCGTTGCCGATGTGTGAGCACCCGGCCACGAACCCCGACATGGCGGCAGCAATGCGCAAGTACGCCCCGGACGGTTGGCGCGAGTAGCCGGGAGACGCGAAACAGGTAACAACCCGCGCGGCAGTCGCGCGGGAACAACTACGGCGGGCGCAGGTACGCCCGAGAGAGGTGGCACGAAATGAGTTTCGACCAGTCGAACGTGAACAATCTCATTGGGACAGTAGAGGGGTTCGCGAAGGACCACGACGAGTTCATGAAGAAGGTCAGGGAGGTGAACGCCCTGCGCGACATGACCGAGGAGTACAAGCGCGCGAGGGTGGAGGCCATGGCGGACGAGTTCCGCGAGGCGCACGCCGGGACCTTGCAGGCCATCACGGACGCCGAGAAGGCGTACCAGGCCGACGTGGACGCATACAGCAACGGCGTGGACCTCGACAGCGACTATATGGCCACGCTCTCGCGCACAGTTGGAACGTTCGGGGCAAAGATGCCAACGGAAGTTGTGCAGAGTCTTGTATCGAAGGCAACGCGACCGTGGGAGGCCCGCTTGGCGGCGGCGGCGTTCGAGAACGCTGGGATTAAGAGCGGCCCCGGCCTGGCAAACGCGAGGGCGCAGGCCCTCACCCCTCCACAGGCCGGGTCTTTCGCCGCACGGGCGTACATAGCCATAAAGAACCCCGTGAGGGACGGGTTTTACAGCGACTTCTACGCATGGCGGAACAACGTGCAGAACACAGCTGACATCATGCAGTGGGGGCCGGGCGGCAACCCCAACGCGGACGTCGGTCAGGGCGGAGATTCTGGCGCTGACGCCGAGTAGAGCATGGAGGCGGCGGGAATATGACGGACGATAAGCTATTCGATGCGTACAAGACGAGGCTTGGAGTAAGGGTTGAGCGTCTACGCTGAGGTCTCGAAGATGGTTCCGAGTACGCCGGATGACGGGTATAACGTCCTCCTCGACATGGAACTCGGCAAGCTTTCGACAGGTGACCGTGAACTGTTCCACCAGGAGGCCCTATACTGCGTGTCCCTCTATCGCACCTACGGAGCCAAGGCCGACGACGACGAATTCTGCGAGCAGAAGATCATGGAGCGCTTCGCCGCCGAGGAGGCCGCGCGCTCCTAGCCGGTTCCAAAACACGACCTGATTCTAGGCCCCCGCCACCACGGCGGGGGCCTTTCTCATGCCGCGTGACCGTCAGGCTACAATGGCCACGAGGTGATGCAGCATGGCGGACAGGGCAACGGGCAAGGTGAACCAGCACGGACTCGACATGGGGATGAAGGCCTACGAGACGCGCGGACTCACAGACGCGGACGTGGACAATCTCGTGGAGGTGAGGCAGGACAACACGGAGGCGGTCATAGCTGCCCTGAACGAGGCCATTGCGCGCGGCCTGGAGGAGATGGGCCTCGTGGCCGAGGGCTACGCCAAGGCGGGCTGCCCCGTGGACACCGGGCGCCTGCGCAACTCCATCACCCACGTTGTGGATCCGGACAATCAGGAAGTTTCGATAGGGACTAACGTCGAGTATGGGCGACACGTGGAGTTCCGCGAGGACGTGAGCCACGAGAACGGCCACGCGCACTTCCTGAGGGACGCGGCGTCCGAACACGCGGCGGAGTACGCGCAGATAATGCGCGCCGCCCTGGGCGGGAAGTGACGCGGGGTTTGCAAGTGACACGGGGAGGTTCCGCCAAGCGGCGGGGCCTCCCCTTTTTTTCATGCGCCCCTCACCTGCGGTTTGTAAGATTTGTAACCCCATAAAGGGCGGCGGTGCGCCAGATTTTGCAGTCCATAAAAGGCGCGGGCAATCGGAGAAACCGGAGGCCCAAAAGGCGCGGTGTGCGAGATTTGCGAGAGCCTAAAAGAGGGTCCGAAGCGCGGGCGAAGCGTAGAGAGGGGCAGGCATTGGGGCCGTTCCCCGAACGCAACGGGAGCCTACGGGGCCGAGTGATTCGGCAGTTCGTAGACCGTTCGTAGACTAAACGCCGAATATGGTAGTTAACATGCAAACAGGCCACGGGCAAACAGTACCCGTGGCCTGCGCTTTTCTATGGAGCCAGCTATCAGACTCGAACTGATGACCCCCGCTTTACGAGAGCGGTGCTCTACCAACTGAGCTAAGCTGGCAACCTCTGGCTGCCTTAGCAGCGAGTATCAATTATACGGACGCGGCCAAATGATGCAAGTGCGAGTTTTGCCAATTCTCAGGGCGCACAAAACCACCAACACCACCAATGCCTGCCTCACTAACTGACAGATCGCGCTTCTGTCAGTTAGTGATGCTTCTTTAGGCCTCACTACCTGACAGGTCCCTCTTCTGTCGGAAAGTGAGGGCTCCCATGGCCTCACTACCTGACAGATCGCACTCGTGTCAGATAGTGAGCGGGTCGGAGGGTCACAAGCACCAATTTTCACGCAAAAGTGCCTCACCACCTGACAGAACGCACTCGTGTCAGATAGTGAGGCACCCGGGCTCAGGCATCCACGCTCAGGCGGCACGGGTCCAGGCGCCTGGCCCGCGGCGCCGCCTGCCTGCGCTACAGAAGGCGCAGCACCCCGCGCACCAGGCTCTCGAAGTCTGCCGCGTGGCGCTCGGCCTCCTCGAGCACGCTCTGGTGCGTGACGGAGGAGTCGCCGCTCTCGTTCGCCGCAAGCGTCAGGCCAAGCACGTTCATGCCCAGCGCGTGTGCCATGATCACCTCGCACACGGTGGACATGCCCACGTAGCTCACGCCAAGACCCTTGAGCATCGCTATCTCGGCCGGGGTCTCGAACGTGGGGCCAAGCATGCCCGCGTAAACGCCCTCCTCCACCGTGATGCCGGCGTCGTCCGCCACGCCGCGCGCAAGCGTGCGCAGGTACGGCGTGTAGGCGTCCGTCATGCCAACGAACGGCGTGTCCAGCTCGCGCACGTGGTCCCACTCCGCAAGCGGGTTCCTGCCCGTCAGGTTGATCTGGTCCGTCAGGATGCCCAGCCCCTTGTGGGCGTTGCCGGGGATGCAGCCCGTCGCGCACGCGAAGATGATGTCGCGGCAGCCCAGGTGGTGGGCATGGCGCACGAGGGACGTGACCTCGGCCGCGCTGTAACCCTGGTACAGGTGGACGCGCCCGGGGTACACGACCACGGGAACCTCGTCGATCGTCCCGATGGTGGCCTCGAACTTGTGGCCGCTAATGGGACGGGCCTCCTGGGGGAACCCGTCGATGTCGTGGTAGTCGATGCGGCGGACGGGCTTTACCAGCTGCGCAAGGTGTCCAAGGCCCGATCCCAGCACGATGGCGACGGGATGCTCGACGGACGGCTTGCAGCTCTCGACAGTGTCTTCCGTAACCACGCAGATACCTTCTTCCTCGAGGAGGCGCGCAAACACGCCGTCGCCCTCGGTCAGACTTCCCGAATACGTACCATCGTAGATGACTCCGACCCCACACGAGGGGCTCTTTGCCTTCAGAACCGCAAGCGGCGCCCGGTTTGACTTTGCCTTCGCGAAGGATATCCGCGCGCCCCGCTCGAAGTCCTCCGTCACGTCCGTGCCGTCCCTCAGCATCACGCGGCCGTCGCGCTGCTCCGCGGGAGGGCGCGGCACCGGCAGCCGACTCGCGGTCTCGGGACAGACGCCCACGACGTCCACCTTGGAGCACAGCTCCCCCACGGCCGAGTTCGGCTTCGCTCCCCCGTCGTACCTGCATGCGGTGCCGCGCAGGCACTCGCTCACGATGACCCTCATGCAGCCTCCTCCACGCGCGTCAGACGTCCGTCACCTGATTATGCCACGCCGGCGGGCGGACGCGGCACAAGTTGGCTCCCCCGGCGCAGTCGCGCTCGAGGGAGCCATTCGTGACGCTACGTTGTCGCGCGTTGCGCGCCCCTGGCGCGGGGCGAGAAGGGCTAGGCGATCAGGCTGGAGATGCTCACCGTGGCGTTGCAGAGCAGTCCGTTCACGTACTCGGTCCACTCCTCGCTCACCTTGGTCTGCTTCTGGCTGTACTCCTGGTAGGCAACGTAGTACGCGGCCTGCGCGGCCTCGTACGTCGCGGAGTCGGCCGTGACCGTGTAGCTCTTCAGCGCGGTCTCGTACGAGCCGTCCTTGCCGCTCCACGTGCCCTTCTGGGCATCCCACTCGTCACCGGCGAGGTTGATGATGTACTTGGCGTAGTCGGCGCTCGCGGTCTGGGTGTTGCCGTCGGAGGGCTCGGTCGGCGCGGTGGGGGCAGTGCCCACCTTCGTCTTCACGACCTTGTCGCGAAGCTTCTGCATCTCGGCGGACTGCTTCACGAGGGCCTTCACGGTGGACTTGCTCATGCCGTAGCTCGAGGCGATGCTCGAGTAGTCGCTCGATCCAAGGGTGGACTGCGCGTAGGACTTCATGTCCTTATCGCTCACCTTAATGCCCTTGGCCTCGGCCTCCTTCTGGATGATGGCGGAGCGCGCGTAAGAGAGCACGCCATCGACCGACGGCAGCTTGTACGTGCCGTCGTCCTGCTTCTGGGAGCTGAGCGAGGACGTGCTGTTGATGACGTCGCGCGCCGTGACCTTGTACGTCTTGCCCTCGTAGGTATACGTGGCGATCGTGGAGTCGAGCTCGGCCTTCTTCACGGTCGTCTTGCCGGAAAGAGACCCGCTCGCGCCGCCCTGCGCGCCGCCGAACGCGAAGTAGCCCGCGCAGAGGCCCACGGCAAGCGCCACCACGGCGCACACCAGCGGCACCACGAACTTCGGGAGCTGCTTCTTGGCCTTGGGTGCCGCGTCCTTGGCGACCTTCTCGGCCTTCGTGTCCTTCTCTTGCGACTTGTCCTTGGAAGTGGACTCCGTCATTTCAACCTCCATGCTCGGCCGGCAGGGCCGGCTCCTTGCGACATACGCATCAGACTGTACCACGACCGGCCGCCCGCACGACCACGCGATGCCCTTGCGGGCACTTTGCCCATACGCCTGCGCGAAAGCTTAACGCAAGCTCCACGCAACGCGCGCCGCGCGTGGCACAAGGCGGGCCTGCCACGCGCGCGAGGCGCCGGGCGAGAAGGGCGCGGCCTCGTGAGCGCTACTCCTTCGCGGCGTCGATGATCTCCTGCGACATGGTCTTCACGTAGTCGCGGCCGTTCTTCGCGTCGAAGCTCACGCGCGCCACGAGGGCCGCCCTCACCTCGTCGGACACGTCGCCGCGCACGAACTCCGCCAGCGCCACCAGCATGTCGCGGTACTCCGGGTCGCCGTGGTAGCACTGCACCGCCTCGTCCAGAAGCGGCCAGACGGACGCGGAAAGCCTCTTGGAGCGCGCGCCGAGCGCCGCCAGGAACTTGAACGCCGCCAGTCGCACGATGGGCGAGTCCTCGTCAAACAGCGACGCCTCGGCGCCGTCGAGCGCGGCCGAGGCCGCCTGCGCGTCCACGGCAGAAAGCGCCGTGAGCGCCTCGAGCACCTGCCAGCGCGTCTGGGCCTCCGGACGGTCAAGCGCGTCCACCAGGTCATCCGCGTACGGCAGCACGGCGTCGGGGCTCGCCTTCGCGATGGCCGCCACGATGCGCGACGCCTCCTGCCTGCCACGGCGATGAGACCCGCCGAGCTGCGCAACCAGCAGCTCCAGGCTCTTCTCGTCCGCCGTCTTTGCTTCTTCTGCCATTTGGGCCGCTTCCTTCCCGTCTACTCGCGAAAACCGTCCACCATGACGGTGCCGCTCTTGCTGTCCTGGTGAATCTCGATGAAGCCCAGCTTGGACGCCTCGCGCAGCAGCGTCGAGAACGAGCGGTAGCCGTAGCTTCGCTCCGAGAACTGCGGGCGCTTGCGCTTCATGGTGTCCTTCAGGCGCGACGCCAGGATCGCGCTGTCGCTTTCCGCCTGCAGCGCGTCGATCGTCTCGAACAGCAGCTGGTAGCAGGGGTGCTTCTCCTTCGACACCTTCGCCTGGAAGTCCGGCACGCCGCTTGCGTGCACGATGTCCTCGTAAAACAGGAACTCGTCGCAGACCTCCGCCAGAAGCGGGCTCGTGGACTGCTTCATGCCCACGCCTATGACCGTCTTGCCAAACTCCTTCAGCTTCGTCACCAGGGGCGAGAAGTCCGAGTCGCCGGACAGGATGGCGAACGTGTCGATGTGGTCCTTCGTGAGGCACATCTCCATCGCGTCGACCGAGAGCCTGATGTCGGCGGAGTTCTTGCCGGTGTACGCCCGGTCCGGGATCTCTATCAGCTCTATGCCCAGCTCGTGCAGGGGCGTGATGGCGTCGTCGAAGCGCTGCCAGTCGCAGTACGCGCGCTTCGCCGTGATGCGGCCCTTGTCGACCAGGCGCTCCAGGATGCGCTTGACGTCGGGCCTTGGTCCGGGCTCCTGGTGCCCGTTCCTCTTGCGCTTGCCAGTCCCCAGCGCGAGGTTCTCGTAGTCGATGAGAACCGCCAGGGAGCTCTGGCTGGATTCGTTCATGTATCACTTGCCTTTCGAACTCTTGTGAGAAGGGTGGGGGCCCTTCGCCCCAGACGTGCCCTTGGGGTCCTTCGCGTCCTTTTGGGACACGCTGATGACCTCTGGCATGGGGGTTCCGTCGCGACGTGCGCGACGCACGGCCTCCGCGTTGCCGCCTTCCGCGCGGCGCAGCTGGTCCTTATTTACCCCAAGCACCCTGTCGTGAAACTTCCACGGGCCCACGCTCTCGCCAAAGTCCATCTTCAGCGTGGCGATGGCGCCCGCCATGGCGCCGATGGGGATGCCCGACAGCAGGATGAGCCGCGTGAACCCGATGAGCGCGGACGCGAGCACGCCCACGAGCACGATCTTGAGGTTCGCCATCCAGTACTCGCGTCTCGTGACGCAGCCGCGCGCGAGCTCGCTGCCGATGCGCGCGCCGATGACGATGCCCAGCAACATGAGCATGATGGCGACTATCGCCAGCGCGAACGCGCCCAAGCTACGCCTCCCCGTTCTGGCTCGCCCGGCGCGTGCGGCTTACCAGGCGGACCTTCGCGTCCCCGGTAACGGCGCCCTTCGCGGACGGCGCGCCCTTCTCGCCCTGCGCGTCCTGCGAGGCCGCCACGGACGCGTCCGCGTACGGGTCCGCGTCCAGAAGCGACCAGTCAAGCCCGGCCGCCGTGCCCGTGGCCTCGTCCTCGTACAGCAGCGTCAGCGCCTGCGTGCCCAGCTTGGAGCCGCCGATCTGGCACAGCACGTCGTACAGGTTGAACGCGGTGTCCGCGCCGGGCAGCGTCACGTCCACGTCCTCGGCCTGGCGCAGCGCCAGCGCGATGTCCTTGCGCATGTGCTCGCTCAGGAAGCCGGGGGCGAAGTCGCCCACCACGGACTTCGGCGCCAGGCGCTCCAGGGCCGCGGAATCCGCCATGCCGCCGCTGAGCACGTCGATCGCCTGGTCGGGGTCGAGCCCGGACTCCCGCGCCAGCGCGAGCGCGTCCGCGTAGCCCACCATGCACGAGGCGAGCGCCACCTGGTTGCACAGCTTGCACGCCTGGCCGTTGCCGGCGCGCCCCAGAAAGTGGATGCCCTTGCCAAACGCCCGCAGCACGGGGAGAAGGACCTTCGCCTCGTCCTCCGTGGCGCCCATCATGAGCGTGAGGGTGCCGTCCTCGGCACCCTGCTGCCCGCCCGTCACCGGGCAGTCCACGGCGTGCTTGTCCATCACGGCCGCCGCGTCGTGCAGCTCGCGCGCGAGCGTAGGCGAGCTCGTGGTGAGGTCGACCATCCACGAGCCCTTGCGCGCCGCGTCCAGGATGCCGTCCTTCCCCAGGTAGACGTCCTCCACGTCGCTGGGGTAGCCCACCATGGTGAACGTCACGTCGGCGTCGCGCGCGGCCGCGGCCGGGCTGTCCGCCCAATGGGCCCCCTTCTGCAGGAGGCCCTCGGCCTTCTCCCTGGTCCTGTTGTGGACCGTCACGTCGAAGCCGGCGTCCATGATCCTGGAGGCGATTGGGGCGCCCATGATTCCGCAGCCCACAAACGCCACCCTGCGTACGCGCACGAGTGCCATGCTGTTCCCTTCTTGCGTACGGTCCCGCCTACTGGGCGGAGCCGCCCCTCTTCACCTTGCGGGCGATGCGGTCCGTAAGCGACATCTTCTCCCTGCGGTCCGTGCCCCAGAACACGAGCGCAACCATGCCGGGGCCCACGTGCGAGCCCAGGATGGGCGACACGCTGCTTTGGATGATCGCTACGTCCTCGCAGCCCTTCTCCTTGCGGACCTCGCGCTCGAGCCAGTCCGCGTCCTTCTGCGCGTCCGTCGACACGATGGCCAGGGGCAGCGTGGCGTCGTGGGCATAGTTGTCGCGGAAGTCCTGCAGGATGGCGCGAAGGGCCTTCTTGCGGCCGCGGCACATGCCGCGTAGCGTGAGGGCGCCGTTCGTGTCGTACGAGAGCTCCGGCTTGATGTCGAGCTTGCCGCCCACGTTCGCCGCGGCGGGCGGGATGCGGCCGCCTGCGGCCAGCGCGTCGAAGCTGTCGAGCGTGAAGTAGCCGTGCACGAAGTAGCGCGCGTCGCTCGCCCACTCGTAGAGCTCCTTAGCGGAAAGGCCGTTGGAGGCCTGGCGCACCACCTCGATGGCCAGAAGTTCGCCGGCCGCGGAGTCGCACTTGTTGTCGAGCACGTAGATCTCGAAGTCCGGGTACTCCTTGCGCACCATCTCCGCTGCCTGGCGGGCGGAGTTGATGGAGGAGGAGAGCCCCTCCGTCAGGCCCATGTACAGCGTGGGCATGCCCTCCTGCGCGGCGCGCTTGAAGACCTCGTAGTACCTGCCGGGCGTGACGGCCGCCGTGGTGTAGTGCACGTCCGGGTGCTTGCGCATGTTCTCGTAGAACTCGTGCGGGTCGCTTTCGGCCCACATGTCGTCCACGTGCTCGCCGTCAGGCCCCACGTACGTGAACGGGATGACCTCCACGCCGAGCTGCTTCACGACGCCGGGCGCGAAGTCCGCTGTGGAGTCCACTATGATCTTGACGTTACGCCTCTGATGATAGGCGCGGCCGGTGCTCTTCACGCCGGCCGGAACATCAGGAGCGTCAGATATGGCTTGTGCCTGCTGACCCATCTGCTGCTTACCTCGCTAAGCCTGGTCGTCCTCTGGTTCGAGGCGCGGTTTGATGATTCCGTATCCACCATTATGACGGTGGTAGATGACGTTCACCAGCCCGGTCGCAGCATTTTCAAACACGTAGAAGTCGTGACCCAGCAGGTCCGTCTGCACAAGCGCCTGCTCCTCGGTCATCGGCTTCAGCTCGACGTACTTCTCGCGCACGAGCACGTCATCGTCGTCGTCCGTCGGCTCGATGAGCTCCGCGAGGTCGTCCACGTGCTCCGGGACCGCGACGGCGGCGCGCTGCTTCCTGTCGATCACGCGGGTCTTGTACTTGCGCAGCTGGCGCGTGACCTTCTCGGCCGCCTCGTCGATGGCAGCGTACATGTCAGAGCTGCTTGCCTCCACGCGCACGACGTAGTCGCGCACGAATACCGTGACCTCGCACATCTTGCGATCGGGGTTGGACGGGTTCTTGTCGACGCGCAGCACGACGTCGCAGCTCATGGGCTTGATATCGAACACCTTGAGCGCTTCGCCGACCTTGCTGTTCACGTGCTCACGCATGGAATCGGACACGGAGACCTTGCGCCCGGAAATCTTGATATCAGCCATCAGTGCCTCCCACTATCGCGTTTTCTGCCCTTTTGGAGCACTTGCGTACCCTATTAATACCCAATGGTGCCGACAAAAGCCCCTTGCATTCGACATTCGGTAGGATTGGCCGCCCCGCGCACCCGGCCCCTACACCGTGGCCGCGTTCGAGCCGGCCTCGTGGCCCGCGGACGCGCCCTCGAGCGACGCCTGGCTCGCGCCGCCGGAGTCGCCGTCCTTCGCGGTTCCCGCGCCCGACGCGGCCGCACCGGACGTGCCCGCCGGAACGTCCTGCACCTGCGACGAGGCCGAAAGCGCGTCCATGCCCGCGACCCAGCGCCTGCGCACCAGCCCCATGAGACCGTTCTTCTCGACCGCGTCGTACGCGGCCTTCACGGCGTCCGCGAGCTCGGCGTTCTGGGAGGACACCGCGATGCCCTGGGCCCTTGGCGCGTCGAGCGTGCCCGCGAGGCACACCTCGTCGTAGCGGGTGGAGAGGTATGCGCCGCTATACGCGTCGCACAGCACGTAGTCCACGCCTCCGGACTCGAGCGCGTCGAACGCGGCGTTCAGGTTGTCGTACGTCTTGACCGACATCACGAGGCCGGTCTTGGAGAGCGCGGTCTGCGACACGGAGCCCATCTGCACGCCGACGGACTTGGACGAGAGGTCGTCCACCTTCGCGACGCCCGTGTCGCCCTTGTGGAAGAACGCCGAGGCCTGCTCCGCGTAGTCGCCCACGACCGTCGCTCCGCCCACCTGGCCGTCCACGGCGCCCATCAGCACGTCGCACGTGGTGCCCAGGCCGGGGTTCGCGTCGTCCACGCTCACGAAGCGCACCTTCAGGCCAAGCTCGTCCGCAAGCGCGCCCGCGAGGTCCACGTCCATGCCGTACGCCCTGCCCGAGCTCGAGCCCACGTACAGCGGCACCATGCTGTCCTGCGTGTCGATTCCCACGGTGAGCACGCCCTTGCTTATGGTCGACGTCACCTTTGGCGAAAGCGCGGCGGTCTTGGCGGCAAGCGCCTCGCCCACGCTGGCCCTTGGCCCCGCGACGGCGGACAGGGGGCTCGAGCAGCCCGACAGCGCGACGCAGGTTGCGAGCGCCGCCGCGGCGGCTACGGTATTGCGGTGGACGGCTTTGCTCATCCCAGGACCTCTCCTCGTGCAACCTCAAACGTGTCCCACCCAGCTGACCTGGTATTTGACCCCACACTCGCGCACCGGGACCGTCGCTTCGGGGCTGCTCGGCCCCCCACTGTTGGCCCTCTCGCCCGGGAGGCCGGATGCCTCGAGGAATTACGGGCGGTGCGACTGACTTCTAGGACGAGCCATGCTCGCTCGGCCGCGCACGCCCGAGCTTACGTGGATCCCTTTGGCCTCGTCTGCCATGGACTAGGGGCTTTGCCCCGCAACCACAGACCTGGATGGAACAATCGCATAGTATACCAGCACTTTCGTCACGCCCTCACCACACGCGCGCGAGCGAGCACGCACTCACGGCCAGCGCGCCGCGCGCCAGCAGGGCACGCGCCGCCTCGCGCACCGTCGCCCCGGTCGTGATCACGTCGTCCACAAGAAGCAGCCGCAAGCCCCGCACGTCCTCCACCACGCCGACCGTCCCCGCGAGGTTCGCGGCGCGCTCGTCGCGGCCCAACTCGCGCTGGTCGCGGGCCGAGCGCCTCGCCAGCACGTCTGCAAGCGGCAGCCCCGTCCCGCGGGCGAGAAGAGCCGCCACCCGCTCCATGTGGTCAAACCCGCGCCTGGCGTATGCCTCGGCCGTCGCGGGCACGAAGCACACGCCGTCGAGGGCGCGCTCGTCGAAGCGAGGGCCTCCGTCCGCCCCCGGCCACGACGACGCCTCTTCGAGCGAGGTCAGCATGGCCGCCGCTATCACCGGCGCCATGTGCTTCTCGCCCTCGTCCTTGTAGCAGGTGATCATGCGCGCCGCGAGCCCCGCAAACGGCAGGCAGCACACGGTGCCGGCCAGCTCCCAGTCACGCGAGCACTCCGTGCACGTGAGCCAGCCAAACGGGGCTCCGCACACCGGGCACGCCCAGCGCTGGTCTATCCACGGCAGCGCGGAGCGACAGTCCGCGCACAGAAGCTCCCCCGGCATGTCGCAGCCCACGCAGCGCGTCGGCCACAAAAGCTCCGCCATGCCGCCCGCAAGGTCCCGCATCGTGCTGCCAGTCACGCCCCACATGCACACGACCCCCCAACGCTTGCGCGCGGGGGGGGTCGTCGGTTTTGTGTCATGCTACCACGCCGGCGCTACAGCGAGAAGAGCGCGCACGCGTTTCTCCAGCAGGCGTCGTACGTGGACTGCCGAGCGTACCCGCCGGCCTCGCGCACCTCCGCCAGCCTCGCGAGCGTGAACGCGACCATCGCCGGCTCGCACTCCTCGCCGCGCAGCGGCACGGGCGCCATGTACGGGGCGTCCGTCTCGCACAGGAGCTGCTCCTCCGGGCACAGCGCCGCCGCCTCGCGGATGTCGTCCGAGCGGTTGAACGTCATCGCGCCGCCAAACGCCACGTCGCAGCCCAGCTCGACGAACGGGGCCATCACGTCGGGGCCCTGCGTGAAGCAGTGCAGGTCGCACCCGCGCCCGGGCACGCCCTCCTCCCTCAGCACCCGCGCGGCAAGCACGTGAGCCTGGGCGTCGGGGTCGTCCGGGTTGTCGCGAATGTGCAGCTCTACGGGCAGGTCCCGCTCGTGCGCAATGCGCAGCTGCGCCCTGAACGCCGCCTCCTGCACGTCCGCGGGAAGCTCGTTGTACGGGCCGAAGTCGAGGCCTATCTCGCCCACGCCCACGCAGCGCGGGCTGTCGAGAAGAGCGTCGAGCCTGGCCAGGGCATCGTCCGTGAGCTCCGCCGCGCCGTAGGGGTGCGCCCCCGCGACGATGCGCACGTTGTCCACGAGGTCGGGAACATCCCACCCGGAAAAATCCGGCGGCACGAGACCGCGCTCGGCGCACTCGTCCAGGCGCTCGGCCGCACGCTCCACCTGCTCGTCCAGCCACGAGAGCAACGCCTGCGCCGTGGAGAACTTCCGCGGCACCTCGTCCACGGGGTCGACGGGCACCACCAGCAGGCGAACGCCCGCCAGCGCGGCTCGGCAGATGGCGATGGAGGCGTCGTGCTTGCGGAAGCTCGTCAGATGGCCGTGGCTGTCCGCGATGGGGGCGAGCGGCGCGGGCAGCGGCTTCGCGCGGCCCTTCCGGTCGTGGAAGAGTTCCCCGTCCTCGAGCGTGAGGGCGTCCATGCCAAGCATCTCCTGCGACACGCCTACTCCTTCCCCACCTGCGACAGCGCGTCCGCAAGACGAATGAAGTCCTCGGTCGCGAGGGTCTCCGCGCGGGCCGTCGGCTCAATGCCGGTTGCGGACAGCGCCTCGTCCAGCGCGTCCTTCGCGTAGCCCGCCGAAGACATGGAGTTTCGTATGGTCTTGCGACGCTGGGCGAACGCGGCCTCGATCACGCCTCTCGTGGCCTCGAGCATCGCCGGAGAGAGAGGCTCTCCCGTTGCGGGGTCGCGCGCGGGGTCGCGGTCGATCCTCACGACGGCGGAGTCAACGTGCGGGGGCGGCATGAAGTTACCTGGTCCCACCTCGAAGCGCCCGGTCACTGTTCCCAGGAGCGAGAGCTTCGCCGTGTAGGCGCCGTATGCCTTGCTGCCGGGCTTTGCGGAGATGCGGTCGGCGACCTCCGCCTGGACCATCACGACGGCGCGCCCGATGGTGGGCATCTGCTCGAACGTCTTCAGGATGATGGTCGCCGCCACCTGATAGGGCAGGTTCGAGACGAGCTTAGTCGGGGCGGGGTCGAGCCCCTCGATGCCAAGGTTGCGAACGGCATCCGTCAGCGCCCCCACGTCGACCCTGAGGGCGTCGCCCTCGAGCAGCGCGAAGCGCTCGGAGTCGCGCGCGCAGGTCTGTGCGAGCACGGGCGGCAGGGTCCTGTCCGCCTCGACGGAGCACACCGCCCCGGCATGCGGCAGCATGGCGACGGTAAGGGTCCCGATGCCGGGCCCGACCTCGAAGACCACGTCCTTCTCGCCCAGCTCCGCCAGGCCGAGGATGCGACCGATGACGGAGTCGTTCACCAGGAAGTTCTGCCCGAGGCGGTGCTTTGTGTAGAGGCTGAACCCGTCCAGGACCTCGCGCGTCCTGGACGGGTTGGCGAGCCATGAGTGCGGCGTCTGGGCCATGGGGCTACTTCTTGGCCAGACGGGGGAAGAGCGCGTCGCCCTTGGTCACGGGAAGGCCGCCCTTGAGCTGGCCCCACTCGCATGCGGCCGCAAGGTCGTCGGTCGCCGCCTCGTCACCGTGGCTCATGCGGCGCAGCGCCTCCGCGGAGGTCTCGGGCATGAACGGCGCGAGCAGGTGCGCGCAGATGCGGATGGTCTCGAGCAGGTTCAGGATGATGTCCTGCAGCTCGCCCGCACGGGCGGGGTCCTTCGCCACGTTCCAGGGCTCGGAGTCCTCGATGTAGTGGTTTGCCGCGTGGACCAGCTCCATCACGACGTCCTTCGCGTCGTCATACTCGATCTTGTCCATGTGCGCGGCATAGCGTCCCTCGATGCCGAGCGCCACGTCCCTGAGCGGGTTCGGGCGCGTCGCCCAGTCCTCCGGGACCTCGGGGCTCTTGCCGTCGAAGTACTTCACGCTCATGTTGAGGGCGCGGCTCACGAGGTTGCCCCAGCTGTTGGCCAGGTCGGCGTTATAGACCTGCTCCATGCGGCTGAAGCTGATGGCGCCGTCCTCGCCGGGCTTGACGTCGGTCATGAAGTAGTAGCGGTAGCCCTCGACGCCCAGAAGGTCGATGACCTCCTGCGGCGCGATGGCGTTGCCACGGGACTTGCTCATCTTCTCGCCCTGGCCGGTCTCCTCGTTCTTGACCATGAGGAAGCCGTGCGCGAAGACGTGCTCGGGCAGGGCCTCGCCGATGGCCATGAGCATGGCGGGCCAGATGACGCAGTGGAAGCGGATGATGTCCTTGCCAACGACGTGGTACTGAGCGGGCCAGCGGTACGCGAGCTCCCTCTTCGCGGCCTCGCTGGGGTCGCCGTAGCCCACGGCCGTCATGTAGTTGAGCAGGGCGTCGAACCACACGTAGGTGACGTGCTTCTCGTCGAACGGGAGCTTGATGCCCCAGTCGAAGCTCGTGCGGGACACGGAGAGGTCCTGCAGGCCGCCCTCGACGAAGGTGCGCACCTCGTTCATGCGGAAGCCGGGCTGCACGAAGTCGGGATGCTCGTCGTAGAGCGCCAGCAGCTTGTCCTGGAAGGCGGAGAGCTTGAAGAACCAGGACTCCTCCTGCACGCGCTCCAGGGGACGGCCGCAGTCGGGGCAGAGGTGCTGGCCCTCGGTGTGACGGTCCTCGTCCGCATGGGCTACCTGCGTCTCGGTGAAGTAGGTCTCCTCGGGCACGCAGTACCAGCCGTCGTAGGAGCCCTTGTAGATGTAGCCGGACTCGCGCATGCGATCCCACAGGTACTGGACGGCGCGGGTCTGGCGCGGCTCGGTCGTGCGGATGAAGTCGTCGTTGGAGATCTCGAGGGTCTTCCAGAGGTCCTTGAAGTACGGCGCCTGGCTGTCGCACCACTCCTGCGGCTCCATGCCGTGCTCGTGGGCGGCCTCCTCGACCTTCTCGCCGTGCTCGTCCATGCCGGTCAGGAACTTGACGTCGTAGCCCTTGGCGCGACGGTAGCGCGCCTGGACGTCGCACAGGACCGTGGAGTACGCGGTTCCCAGGTGCGGCTTCGCGTTGACGTAGTAGATTGGCGTGGTGATGAAGAACGAGGGCTTGTCTGCCATGGTGCTGGTCTCCTAATGACGGAATGGTTGGCTTGCCGACGGCGCATGTCGCCGCGACGTTCGCGATGGACAATTGTAACTCAGGTGCATTCGCGCGGTTCGCGCAGGCTGTGGGCGCACATCTGCTCCACCTGTACGCGGGAGCGCGCGGGCGCGTCCATGGGGACAACCCGGCGCTATCGCCCGCTCTCCCGCAGAATCGCGTCGTAGGCCTCGGCCTTCGTGAGCGAGAAGGACTTCGCAAGGCGCTTCGCGAGCCTGGTCTTGGGTTCGCCCTCCTCGAGGCCGGCGCGTATCGCCTCCTCGAGAGACTGGGTTCCCCCGCTCGCCGCGTCGCGCCTTCCCGAGAGCTCCTCCTCAGTGGGGGCGCCGATGACGACGACGCACTCGCCCCTGACCTCGTCCCTCTCAGCGACGAGCGCGGCGAGTTCGGGAGCGTGGCCCCGGAGGCACTCCTCGTGCACCTTCGTGAGCTCGCGGACGAGGGCGACGTCGCGGTCCGGAAGCACCTCCGCGATGCGTGCCAGAGTCGCCGCGACACGATGCGGCGACTCGTACACCACGAGCGCGCCGGGCACGACGGCAAGCTCCTCGAGCCTGGCCCGCATGGCGCCCGCCTTGCGCGGCAGGAACCCCTCGAAGAAGAAGTGCTCCATGGGTAGGCCGGAGGCGACGAGCGCGCAGATGGCCGCGGACGGGCCCGGTATGACCTCAACGCGCAGCCCCCTGTCGAGCGCCGCGTCCACCAGCCTCTGGCCGGGATCTGAGACGCCCGGCATGCCGGCATCCGAGACGAAGGCGACGCGGTCCCCCGCCTCAATCCGCTCGAGCGTCGGCTCCACCCTCTGGTCGAGCACGTTCTCGTCCGCTCGCTGAAGCGGGACGTGCACGTCGAAGCGTGCGAGTAGCTTGCTCGTCACGCGCGTGTCCTCACAGAGCAGGAGGTCGGCGGACTTCAGGGTCTGAATGACCCTCGGCGATGCGTCGGAGAGGTTTCCTATGGGCGTGCCCACGACGCTGAGCACGCCCGGCGACGCCGCGCTCACGCCAGCATCCTTCGCTCGAAGGATGCGAGGGATATCCTCGCGTCCCAGCTCGAGAGCTTTCCGTCGGTCTTCCACGTCTGGTAGAACCACCCGTCGCAGTCCCTGAAGGCATTGAGCTGCTCGGAGATGTAGACGCGCTCGAGGGCGATGCGCCCCTCCGGGGTGGTCATGGAGTCCGAGAACGGCAGGGCGGCGGACCACTTGCCGACCATGACGGGAAGGCCGCTCCTCCTTGCGGCGCGGAGCGACTTCTGCGACTTGTTGACGAGGCTCCTCACGCCCGACGGACCGGCCGTCTTGACGCTGTCCGTGTAGTGGTAGAGATGGCAGTCGAGCCACACGTTCTTGTAGCGGTCGTGCGCCATGAAGTGACGCCACGAGGCCGGCTCGCCGGCGTCGGGAATGATGACCCTGACGTCGTCCCCCGCCTCGCGACGGATGGCGTCGTAGGCATCGCGATAGTAGTTCCGGAGCCTGTGGATCGGGACGCCATCGGTGAGCGTGAGGCCATGTCTCACCTGCACGGCGGGATCGTCCGCCACCTCGATGCCCGCGAAGGACGCCCGCGTGGCGTAGCGCTTCGCGAGCATGCCGAGGACGGAGACCATATCGTTGCGGTAGTGGGAGAAGTCGTCGTGGTTGCGCACCAGAGACGTCTGGTCGCTCGCGGAGCCTGGCGCGATGTCCAGCACAAGCACGAGGTTGAGACTTATCTCGTCCGCCCAGTCGAACGCCTTGTCCACCTTTTCGATGCAGCCGAGGAACGGACCGGCTTCGGGGCCGTCGTCCCCGAAGACATACCAGGGAACGGGAAGGCGGACGGCGTTGAAGCCACGCGCGGCGATATGGACGAAGTCCGTCTGCTTTATGAAGTCGGCCCTGTGCTCGCTCACGAGGTCGCGATAGTGGCGCTTGCCGAGCGAGCGGACGAGGCTCTCCTCGTCCAGGGCCCCGGAGTCCGCGAACAGGACCGGAGAGACCCACGGCTCGAGCGTAAGCCAACCGGAAAGGTTAACCCCATGTAAAGCCCTGTCAGACATGAATCCCCAATCGTCGCAGCTACGACCTTTGTTTTCGAGTATAACCGCTCCACTGGACGCAAGGTGCGCAATGGCGTCTTTCGTTCGCGCCACCACGACTAGCCAAGATACGACGGCGGCACCTTCGCCTCGACGAACCATCGCGGCCCCTCGTAGTAGAGGAAGGTGTCCCTTCCCGCGACGCGCACGGTGTAGCGCATGCCCGTCCCTCCCGTGCGGAGCGAGTGCGCCTGCCGCCGATCGAGCACGCGGTCGATCTTGTAGCGCGTCCCGTCGTCCCATATGACCTCGAGGGGCTTGGCCCGCCCCTCCACGTCCGTCTCGGAAAGGACCTCAACATAGTGCTTCCTCCTGTCGATTATGCCGTCCACAAGGGCTCACCTCACGCAAAGTACGAGACGGGATGGGTAAAGTGGTCGCGCTCGGGGTCGAGACCGGAGAGCCGTGGGTCGAGCAGCTCCGACGCACGCCTGACCGCATGGTTGCCGAAGCGGTGCCTGAGCTCGTCCATCGACTCGTCGAGCGCGCGCTGTCGCAGGCGCCTCTCCTCCACCCCCTCGATGTCGAGCTGCACGGGACGCATGGCCGGAACGAGGTTCGACGCGCGCACCCCGATTGCGCGGATCTTCTCGTACCTGAAGTCCCAGTCCGATACGAGGAGGCTCGCGGCGAGGGAGCATATCTCGGTCGTGATGTTGCTGGGACGGTCGAGCCGGGCCTGCCGGCTGTGGCAGGCGAGCGTGCGGAAGTCGCGACCCGTTGCCGATACGGTGCGCGCCATGAGGCCAAGCTGCCTGAGCCGCTGGGAGACTGACTCGCCCATGAGCCAGACCACCTGCCTGGCCGTGCGCACGTCCTCCACGTCGAAAGGGCAGGTTATGCCATTGCCCACGCTCTTCACCTCCCGCTCCGTGTCCGTGATGGCAAGGTCGAGCGGTCGCACGGGACTCGCATCCCTGCCTTGGGCGAAGGCCTGGACGACGAGGCCGGGCTTGCCGAGCGTTCGCCTGACGAGCGCGGGGTCTGCGCGGGCGAGCTGGCCTATGGTCCAGATGCCGAAGTGGTTGAGCTTGTGCTCCGTGGCGGGCCCCACGTAGAGGAGGTCTCCCACCGGGGCCTTCCACACGAGGTCGCAGGCGTTGTCTGGGAGCACCTCCATGTAGCCGTCCGGCTTGTCGTGGTCGCTCCCGAACTTGGCGAAGATCTTGTTCCACGAGTACCCGATGGAGCACGTTATGCCGAGCTCGTGCTTTATGCGATTGGAGATGGAGGCCGCGACGGAGCGGACGTCGCCTCCCCACAGGTGGATGGAGCCCGTGAGGTCGAGCCACGCCTCGTCAGGGCCAAAGGGCTCCACGAGGTCCGTGTAGTCGTAGTAGATGCGGCGCGCCGCCATCGAGTAGCGACGGTAGAGCTCGTAGCGCGGTGGGACGATCACCACGTCCGGGCAGGCCTGGCGCGCCTGCCAGAGCGCCATGGCCGTCTTGACGCCGCGACGCTTGGCCTCGTAGCTCGCCGTCAGCACGATGCCGTGCCTGAGCTCCTCGTTTCCGCCCACGACAAGCGGGCGCCCCCTGAGCTCCGGCCGCTCCGCCTGCTCGACGCTCGCATAGAATGCGTTCATGTCACAGTGTAGGATCTTGCGCGACGTGTCCACCGTTCCCCCTCCGACAGCATCCATTTAAGAACATCTGTTCGTAGTTTGGAAGTGCCAGTGGACATTAATTCCGCCATCGCGCGCCGGCGGTCCGCCGGGACGAGTCGCGGGGCGGACCAGGCACAGGTAGGCGCGGCCGCGCGAACGATTAGAACACTTGTGCTGTTTTTGTCGAGAAGGACGTGACGTCCGGAACATGAAGAGCCCCGCGGGCGAAGGGGCCCGCGGGGCTTCGACTCTACTCTGAGGAGGGCTTGGGGCCGTTGCCGGAGGGCCTTGCGGAGGAGTCTCCGCCCGGCTTGCCTCCGCCGCGATGGCGACGGCGGCGCCTGGGCTTGTCAGAGCCCTCGGCCGACGGCGAGGACGCGCCCTTCGCGCGGGGCGGGCGCTGGCTGCCGGCACCGTCGGCGGGCTGCTGGCCGCCGCGGTCGCCGGGGTGGCGGCGGCGCTTGCCTCCCTCTGCCTTTGGCGCCCCTCCCCGCTGCCTCTGGGGACGAGCCTGGCCGTCCGCGCGGGACTGGCCCCTTCCGTCCTGGGACGGGGCGTCGCCCTCGGCCGCGTGGTGGTGACGGCGGCGGTGCATGCCGCCCGAGCGGGTCGGGGCCTGGGAGGCCGCGTCCTTCTCGCCCTGGCGACGCTCGCCCCGTGGAGTGCCATCCTGGGACCGCGCCTCTCCCTCCGCCGCCTTCTTGCGGCGGCGACGGCGCGACGGCTTCTCGGCGGCCGCGTCCGCGGGCGCCTCCGACGCGGGCTTCGCGTGCTTGGGACGCGGGCGCTGGGCGGCATCGGCGGCGGGGCCCTGCGCCTGCCCTCCGGAGCGGCGGCGACGGCGCGGCCGCGCCTCGACGAAGATGTCGGAGTCGTCGTACGTCTCCGCGGGGGCGACGCCGTTCTTGCGGTCGAGCTCCGCCAGGGCCATCTGCACCTCGGGGGACTGCAGCTTCTCGAGCGCGGAGCGGGTCACGGTGTCGGGGCGGCAGGCGCAGCCCAGCTCCTCGCTCTTCTTGTGCGCGGCCGGCGACGCCTCCATGTCCGCGAGGGCGACACGGACCTGCTTGCCGTTCTCGAGGCGCAGGCAGAGCTGCTCCTTCGGGGTGTCGTACTCAACGATCTTCGCCTTGCCCAGGGGCGTGTCGATCACGGCGTTGCGCTTGGGCGCGCGGCTCTTGAAGTCGCGGTACGCCTCGAACTCGTAGCGCAGGCAGCACATGAGGCGACCGCACGCGCCGGAGATCTTGGACGAGTTGAGGGGCAGGTCCTGCTCCTTTGCCATGCGGATCGATACCGGCTCGAAGCGCCTGCCAAAGCGCGTGCAGCACAGCTCCTGGCCGCAGTGGCCGAAGCCGCCCACGATGGCGGCCTCCTCGCGCACGCCGATCTGGCGCATGTCCACGCGCTCGTGCAGCTCGCGCGAGAGGTCGCGCACCAGCTGACGGAAGTCCACGCGGTCCTCCGCCGAGAAGTAGCACACGACCTTGCCGCCGCCAAACAGGTACTCGACGCCCACGGGCTTCATGTCGAGCCCGGACTCGTGCGCGAGCCTGCTGAACGTGGGGAACGCCTCGTCCCCGCGCTGCGCCAGCATGTCCGCGCGCGCGAGGTCCTGGTCGGTCGCGACGCGCACCACGGGCTGGAGCCTGCCGGCCTCGCCTATCACCTCGCGCAGGCGCTCCGGGGTGACCTCCTGCGCGTCCATGGTCGCAAGGCCGATCTCCTGGCCGCGCTCCGTGGTGCAGATGACGTGGTCGCCCTCCTGGGCGCCGGTCCTTCCCGGGTCGAACCACAGGTCGTGGGCCGCATATTTGAACTTCACCGCTAGTACGGTGGGCATGAGAGTGCCTCCTTCACGCCGAGCAGCATGACCTCGATGGCCAGCTGGGGTGTCACGTTATGGGATACGTCGTCCGCGGCACGGCTGGTTGCCGAAAGCGCGCGCACGACCCCCTCGGTGGTGGTGCCGGCGGCAAGCCGGTCCACGATGTCGGCGGCGTCCTCGTTCACGATGGGCTCGCCGACGCCCTCGCAGCGCAGCAGCACGTCCCTCAGGAGGGAGTCCGCCGCGGCGATCGTCTCCATCATACCCGAACGCTCGCGCGCGGTGAGCTCGCGCTTGTTGGAGTCCTCCACCTGGCGCATGGCCGCCTTGCCAAGGTAGTCCGCGCTCTCGCCAAGCGCCGCCTCCTGCTCGCTCTTCACGTCCGCAAGAGGCGCGCGGGCCGCCTCCACGATGCGCCGGGCGGATGTCAGCACGTCCCACGAGTCGTCGCGCGCGAGCTCGCCCAGCGTGCGCACCACCAGGCGCCGCGCCTCGCGCCGGCCCGACGACGCCAAGAACTGCGCCGCCGCCTCCGGCGTGTGGGTCACGGCCAGCGCGATGCGCGCCTCCGCCCCACCGATGCCGCTCATGAGCTCCACGGCGTGCTCCGCCGCCCCCGGGCTCACGATCTGGAACGGGATCTGCTGGCAGCGCGAAACGATGGTTGGAAGCACGGATACCGCCGAGCGCGCGATCAGGATGAACATGACGCCCTCGGGCGGCTCCTCGAGGGTCTTGAGCAGCGCGTTTGCCGCGGCGCCGCGCAGAAGCCCAGCATTGTCCAGAATGTAGACCTTGCCGGCCGCGCGGATGGGCGCCAGCGCCACGTCCGCGATGAGCTCACGGATCTGCCCCACGAGGTAGCCCGTCACGCTCTGCGGGCTCAGGTAGTGCACGTCCGGGTGCGTGCGGTGCGCCACGCGAATGCACTCGTCGCACGTGCCGTCGCCCCCGTTCGGGCAGACGCGCGCCTGGGCCACGGCGTACGCAGCCTCGAGCATGCCCGAGCCCGGCGCGCCCACAAACAGGTACGCGTGGCTCAGCCTGCCCTCGTCTATCGCCGCGGCGAGAAACTCCTGCACCCTCGGCTGCTGGGCAAGTCCCGCCAGCACCTTCGGGACGGCCGGCGCGCCCGGCCTCGCGGAACCGCTACTCATGGGCCGCCCCCGCGTCCCCGCGCCCCAGAGGCGTCGCGACAACACCCCGAAGCGCCGCATCCACGCGCGCCGCCACGTCCTCGACCGTGCCGACGGCGTCCACCACGCGCACGCGCTCGGGCTCCGCCTTCGCAAGCCGCAGGTACGCCGCCCGCACGCGCTCCTGGAAGCGCATGCCCTCCTGCTCCAGGCGGTCCGCCCCGCCGGCCGTCGCGCGCGCCAGGGCGTCCTCGCAGCAGAGGTCCAGCACCAGCGTGCGGTCCGGCACAACGCCGCACGAGCCAAGCTCGTTGCAGCGCGTGACGAGCGCCGCGTCGAGCCCGCGCCCTCCCGCCTGGTAGGCGTACGTGGAGTCCAGGTAGCGGTCGCACACCACGACGGCCCCGCGCGCGAGCGCCGGCGCGATCACCTCGCGCACCAGCTGCGCGCGGCTGGCCTCGTACAGCAGCAGCTCGCACTCGTCCGCCATCGCCCCATTCGCGGGGTCGAGCAGGATCTTTCTGATCTTCTCGCTTATGGCGGTGCCTCCCGGCTCGCGCAGGCGCACCACCTCGTGGCCGGCCGCCTCCAGGCGGTCGGCCAGAAGCGCCACCTGCGTGGACTTTCCGCAGCCGTCGATTCCCTCGAGCGAGACGAACGTGCCGCGCCGGGTCGTGGGCGCGGCGTTGGTCTGGGCGTCAGCCATGCCTTGCACCCCTAGCCCTCAAAGTCCGCGGCGGCCGTCTTCTTCGCAGGCGCCTTCTTCGTGGCAGACTTCTTCGTGGCGGACTTCCTGGCGGTCGTCTTCTTGGTGGTCGTCTTCTTGGCGGAGGACTTCTTCGCGGAGGAGCGCTTCGTGCCGCGCGCGGCCTTCACGTCCTCCTTCTTCTTCCTGCCGGGGCAGTCCATGTTCACGCAGATGCGCCACGGGCCGCGCTGCGTCACCACCTCCACGATGGGCGCGCCGCACTCCGGGCACACCTCGCCCGTCGCGTGCAGCTCGCCGCGCTGGGGCAGCGGGTAGCTCGTGCCGCACTCGTCGTAGTTCGTGCAGCGTATGAAGCGCTTGCCCGTGCGCTCGCTCTTGTGGGCCACCAGGTCGCCGTGGCGGCCGGCCGCGGCGCACGCCGCGCATTCGCCCACCACCACGTCCGGCTCGCGGTTCGTGGGGCACGCCGGGTTCACGCAGATCTCGTACGCGCGCTGGCGGAACGGCTGCACCTTCACGCGCGGGGCGTGGCACACGGGGCACACGCCCTTCTCGCCCTCTATGGCCTGCACGCGGCCCTTGGGCACCGGGTACGTCACGTCGCAGTCCGGCCAGCCCATGCAGCCTATGAAGCTGGAGTGGTTCTTCGCGGAGGTCTTCATGACCAGGTCCTTGCCGCACTTGGGGCAGACGCCCACCTTCGCGTCGGCCGTGACCGCGTCCGCGATCGCCTCGCCCAGGTCGTCCTTGTGCTCGATGAGCGGCCCCACCATGCTCGCCAGAAGCGCGCGCGAGTGGTCCACGACCTCGGTCTGGGTCTCCTCGCCGCGCGCGACCTCCGTCATGTCGCTCTCGAGCTCGGCCGTCATGTCCGGGCTCGTGATGTGCGGCGCGTACTCCGTGAGCGCCTCGATGACGGCGATGCCAAGCTGGCTGGGCTCCACGGGGTCGTTCTTCAGGTACTTCACGTCGTACAGGCGTTGGATGATGCTCGCGCGCGTGGACTTGGTGCCCAGGTTGCACTTCTCCATCTCCTGGATCAGGCGGCCCTGGCTGTAGCGCGCGGGCGGCTCCGTCTGCTTCGCCTCGAGCGCCATGTCGCTCACGTCGCACGAGTCGCCCACGGCAAGCTGCGGCAGCTGCTCGTCCTTGCGCAGGCCAAACGGGTAGGCGCGACGGAAGCCCGGCTTCACCAGCACCGTGCCGGACGCGCAGAACGGCTCGCCGTTCACGTCGAAGCTGAACTTGGTGCTCTCGCTCACGGACGGCTCCATGAGCGTCGCCAGGAAGCGCCGCGCGATGAGGTTGTACAGCTTCCACGCGGCGCCGTCCAGGCGGTCCGGGTCGGCGGCCGCCGTGGGATAGATGGGCGGGTGGTCCGTGGTCTCCTGCTTGCCGCGCGTCGCCGTGAGCTTGGGAAGGGCGAGAAGGTCGTTGCATACCGGGCGGTAGTTTGGCACCTGGGCGAGCGTCCGCACGCAATCGCGCAGGTCGAGCGACTTGGGATACACCGTGTTGTCGACGCGCGGGTACGAGATGAGGCCGTCCATGTACAGCGACTCCGCGAGGCGCATGGCGCGCGCCGGGCTGATGCCCTCCGCCGCCGCGGCGGTCTGGAGCGACGTGGTGTTGAACGGCGCGGGCGGCCTCGTGGTGCGGCTCTTGCGCTCCACGTTTGTGACCGTGGCCGTGGTGGCGTCCCGGACGTGGCTCCAGGCAAGGTCCGCCGCGGCCTTCTCCTTGAAGCGCGCCGTGGCGTGGGTCGCCTTGAACGAGTGGGCGTCGTCCGCGTCGCCCGCGGGCGCCATCCTGCCCGAGATCACCCAGTAGTCCTCCGGCACGAACGCCTGGCGCTCGCGCTCCTTCTGAACCACGAGGGCGAGCGTGGGCGTCTGGACGCGGCCGGCGGAGCGCACGTGTCCCAGCCCGCTGAAGCGCGCCATCGTGAGGTAGCGCGTGAGCACGGCGCCCCAGATGAGGTCGATGTACTGGCGCGACTCGCCGGCGTCCGCGAGGTCCTGGTCGAGGTCGACCAGGTTCGCGAACGCATGGTCGATCTCGGCCTTCGTGAACGCGGAGTAGCGGGCGCGCGACACGGGCGTGTCCGGCGCGACCTCGCGCATCTGGCGCAGCGCGTCGGAGCCTATGAGCTCGCCCTCGCGGTCGAAGTCCGTGCCGATCACGATGGAGTCCGCCTTTGCAGCGAGGTTCTTGAGCGAGCGGATGATGCCCTTCTCGGCGGGGACCTTCTCGATGGGGGCCCACACGAGGTACGGCAGGCTCGGCACCTTCCAGCCCTTGATGTCGATCCCGTCCTTCAGGAACGGCTTGCGCTTAGTATCGTACGGCGGGCGCGGGAGGTCGTCCGGGATGTGAGCGGGGATGACCTCGCCCTCGGCCGTGACGGCCCACCAGCCCTCCTTCTTGCTGTAGTGCAGCTCGTGGGCGAAGTCGGGCGCCATGATGTGGCCGCGCAGGCCTATGGTGACCCACTCCTCCCCGTCGTGCTTGAAGCGGTAGACGGGAGTGTCGTACACCTTGCCGGCCTCCGGCTTGCCAGCCGTGGAGAGGAGGCGGGCTATCTGCTGGGCGGCATCGTTCTTCTCGGTAACAACGAGCTTCAATCTATCCCCCGGTTTCGAGTTCCTTGCTTGCTGCGCGCACGACCGATTTTGCGTGCACGCGTCTTGCCGTTATACCCGAAAGGCGCCTTACGGCGCCCATCGGTCGGTCAGTAGTGGCAAAACACTAGATTATCAGCGTCTGGCTCCCCGTTGCGCGCGACGCGCTAGAGCTTCGACATCTCTTCCTCGTACTTGTGCTCCTGGTACTCCTCGCGCGTCCACTTGAGGGACTCCTTGCCGTCGCGGGCGACGAGCACGTAGCGGGCGATGGCGAGCGCGACCTCGTACAGGCCGATGAGGGCCGCGAACATGAGGATCATGGTGACGGGCGAGGCGTCGGGCGTGACGACGGCCGACAGCACCATGAGGCCGACGTAGATGTAGCGCCACTGGGCGCGGAACGTCTTGTACGCCACGAGGTGCAGCACGGAGAGGTAGAAGATCACGAGCGGCATCTGGAACGCGATGCCGAAGCCGATCTCCAGGAGCATCATGATGTTGATGTAGTCCTCCGCATTCGCGAGGATGTTCGCGAAGTCGCGCGACTGGTCGATCATCCAGCCGACGGCCGCGTTCTGGATGATGAGGTAGCAGAACGCCATGCCCAGGTAGAACAGGATGACCATGGCCGCGACGGTAGGAATGACCCACCTGCGCTCGTTCTTCTTGAGCGCGGGAAGGAAGAACGCCATGACCTCCCAGATGATGATGGGCGAGCAGACGATGGCGCCAAAGAAGAGCGCGACCTTGAAGCGAATCGTGAAGCCGCCGAGCACCGTCATGACCGTGAGCTTTGCACCGTGCGGAAGCGCCGCGCGGATGGGGTTCATGATGAACTCGATGAGGACGGGCGTCGCGTTGTAGAGCACGACCGCCGTAATGGCAAGCGAGACGACGATGATGGTGAGGCGACGCCTCAGCTCGCCGAGGTGATCCATGAGCGGCATGCGCGCTGGTCCGATGGGCATTAGTCCTCCCCTCCCTTCGCGACGGGCGTCGCGTCGGCGTCAGAGTCGACATCGGCATCGCTGTCGGCATCGGAGTCGGCATCCTCGTCCGCCGGTCTTGCGACGGGCCTCGCCTTGCGCGTGCCCTTCATGGCGTACAGCGACGCGACGCTCCTGGCGGGGGCGGCGGACTCGGAGGAAGGCTCCTCGCCCTTCTCGCCCGCGGCTGCCTGGGGTGCGTCGACGTCCGCATCGGAGTCGACGTCGGAATCGGAGTCCGCGTCCTTCTCGCCCGCGGAGTCCGCGTCCGTCGCCGCCTCCTGCTCCGCGGCGGCACGCTCGCGCGCCAGCCTCTCGCGGCGCTCGGCGAACGTCTCGCGCCTGGGGGCCACCCCGTCCGCGCCGGACTCGATGTCCGCGTCCTCGTCCATCGCGGCAGCCCGCGCGGAGCTGCGCTTCTTCTCGTCCTCCGTCTGGGGCTCGTTCATCGCGTTGTTGAGCGGGTCCATGACCTCGGTCTGGACGACCTCGGTAAATCCCTCCTGGGCCTCGCGGAACTGCCTGAGCATGCGACCGATGGTCCTGCCCATGCCAGGGAGCTTGTCGGGCCCAAAGATCAGGAACGCGAAGATCAAGATCAGGGCGAGCTCCGTCTCACCAATACCAAACACGCAAGCACACCTCCAAGTGCGTCGTCGCGGACGAGAAGAACTAGGCCTCTATCCCGAGCTCGCCGCTGACGCCCAGCATGTCGAGCACGCGGGCAACGTTGCGCTGCGGGTTCGAGACGACGAGCGAGAGGCCCGCGTCGTGGGCGCGGTGCACCGCACCCACGAGGACGCCGATGCCGGTCGAGTCGATGTAGCTGACCTGGGAGAGGTCTACGTCGACGGACGGCACCCCCTTGGCGAGGAGCTCGTCGATGGCGTCGCGGAGCTTGGAGGCGTTCGAAACGTCCACCTCGCCCGCAACCTGCACCTTGCGGCCGTTTTCGGCCTTGGTAGTCAAGATTTCCATGTGATTCGTTTCCTTCTCTTAGTTGCCCGAGCCGGAAAGCCCCAGGCCGCCGAGGGCACCGGAGAGTCCCTGGCCCGAGGTGCCGGACGTGGTGTTCGTCGTGGAGCTCGATCCGCTTGCAGAGGAGCTCGCCGCGGACTCGATGGCAGAGAGCCGCTGCTCCGCGAACGACTTGGCACCGTAGCTGTCCTTCGGGTCCGTCTTCTCGGCCTTCTTGTACGCAGCCTGCGCGTTGCCCGTCTGGCCCTTGGACTCGTACACCATGCCAAGGTTCGCCCAGCCGAGCGGGAACTTGGGCGAGTCCTCCGTCACCTTCTGCAGCGCCTGGAGCGCGGCGTCGGTGTCGCCCTGGTAGAACTGGCAGAGCGCGCGGTTCACCTTCACCGTGTCGGAGTCGTTCAGCTGAAGGTACTGGTCGAAGTAGTCGATCGCCTTGCCGAGGATGTCTTTCACATGTGCCTTCTCGGCGTCGGTCGTGGAAAGCGACGCGGCCTGGTAGCCCCAGGACATGTAGCCGTTGCCAAGGTTCAGCAGGGCGGCGAGGTCCTTGGGGTTCTTCTTGAGGCGCTTCTGGAGGGACGCGAGCGACTCCTCGTACGAGGAGTCGAGCTTCTTGAGGGAGTCCGACGTCGAGGTCGCCTTCGTGCTCGAGGAGCTGGAGTCGTCCTTTGCGGAAGAGCTTGAGGAGTCGTCCTTGGCAGATGAGGAGCTCTTCTCCTTGGCGCTCTCGCCCGCCTGGTTGTTGCCGACGATCGCCGAGCAGGACGGCATCATCATGGAGATGGCCATGATGATGGCGAAGACGACGATCGCGATGGTCGTGACACGCTTCTTGCGATCGGCCCTGGCCTGCGCCGGGGTCTTCTTCTTGGAGGAGGGACGGGGGTCCTTCTCGCCCATGGCGGAATCCTCCGTAGGCTTGACCTTTGCGCGTGCGAGACGCTTGCTGTTGTGCTTTCCCGAGCTAGACATCGAACGAACCCTTTCGACAACCACGCCTCGCGGCGCGGGCGAGACAGACCGACGCCCGTGGGCGGACGTAATTGCCCATTCTACAGAAACTAATGGTTGTTCTGTGTGCGAGAGAAGCGAGTTGCGCCGCTAGGCACGCGACTCGCGCGCAAGCCTCGCGGACACGAGCCTCACTGCGACCACGAAGACGTCCAGCGCCTTGCCGAGATCCTCGAGCGAGGGGTAGGTCGGCGCGATGCGGATGTTGGAGTCGTTCGGGTCGTCCCCGTACGGCCAGGTGGCGCCAGCCGGCGTGAGCTTGACGCCGAGCTCGGCCATGAGGGCGACGATCTTGCGCGCCGAGCCCTTGGGGCCGTCGAACGAGACGAAGTAGCCGCCGTGCGGATGGGTCCACGTGGCGACGCCGGTCTGGCCGAGGCCGTCCGTCAGCTTCTGCTCGACGAGAGCGAAGCGGGGGCCGACGATCGCGGCGTGCTTGCGCATGTGCGCCTTGACGCCGTCGAGGTCCTTCAGGAAGAGCACGTGCGCCAGCTGGGAGAACTTCTCGGAGCTCACGCGCTCGACCGCGAACGCCTTGCGGACCTCCGTGATGTCGGCCTTGCTGGCCGTGACGAACGCGATGCCCGAGCTGGGGAAGGTGACCTTCGCGGTCGAGCCGAACTCGTAGACGAGGTCGGTGTTGCCGGCCTCCTCGAGCGCGTCGAAGATGTTGAGGAGGTTGTCGTCCTTCTCGCCAAAGGCGTGCACGCAGTACGCGTTGTCCCAGTAGATGCGGAAGTCCGGCGCGGCGGGCTGGAGCTGCGCGAAGCGGCGGACGACCTCGTCGGAGTACGTGATGCCCGTGGGGTTTGCATACTTCGGGACGCACCAGATGCCCTTGACGGAGGGGTCGCCCTCCACGAGGCGCTGGACCATGTCCATGTCAGGTCCGTCCTCGAGCATGGGGATGGGCACGTTCTTGATGCCGAGGTGCGCGGTGACGCTGAAGTGGCGGTCGTAGCCGGGCGCCGGGCAGAGCCACTTGACCTCGCCCTGCTGGTAGAAGGGCTTGTTGCCCGCGACGCCGTTCGTGAAGCCGTGCGTCACGAGGTCGTGCATGAGGTTCAGGCTCGAGGATCCGTTTACGACGACGTTCTCCGCGTCGACGCCGAGGATCTCTGCGGCAAGGCGGCGGGCGGAGGGCAGGCCCTCCGGCGTGCCGTAGTTGTCCACGATCGCGTTTCCGTCGACGAGCGGCGTGGACGAGTTGAGGACGTCCAGCATCGGGCGAGCGAGCGCCGTCTGCTCCGGCGAGGGCTTGCCGCGGGCCATGTCGAGTGCCAGGTTCTGCGCCTTGAGGTTTGCCGCCTCGCGCTCGAGCTCCTCGATGGCGGCGTCTAGCTCTTCCGATTCCATCTGCTGGTAGATGTTTGCCATGGTGGCTCCTAGGTTCAGGTGTGTAACTAACAGAAGAGTATATCCCCGTGCGCGTGCGCGGTCATATACAGTAATAATATGGCAAGACACATTCACCCTATGGGCGTTGCGAAGGACGCCGACAGCCGGAGGCGCAGACCTTGGACAAGAGCGAACAGACATGGCTCGGCGGCGCCCAATCACCCGAGTTCGGCGACTTGCAGAGACTGGTCGACGAGCTCTTCGAGGACGAGCCCGCTCGCGTGGTGGGCAAGCTCGACGCCATCGAGCGCGCGCAGATAGACGACCTGAGCGGGGACCTGCTCGAGGTGATAGACCTCCTTCCCGGCGGCAGGTATGGCCGCCACGCGCTCTGCAACCAGCTGAACTCCATACTCACCGCGCATGGCTGGGGATACACCCACGGCACCGTGTCGTAAGCTCCGCTAGTGCATTGCGTCGCCCCGGGCGCGTGCGTAGCGGTGCACGCGAACCCAGGGCGACGCAATGGAGCCCCTCTGCTGCAATCGCGATCGCATATGTTAGGGCGCAATCCGAGCACCGAGCCCATCGAGGCGGTTAGTCGATGTCCTCCACCTGGTCCCGCATCTCGCCCTCGACGTCGTCCTCGTCGTCCGAGCCCAGCAGCGACCCGTTGGCGACGGCGTCGTGCACCCTCACGAAGACGATGCCCAGCACGCCGGACGTGACGGAACCGGCAAGAATCGCGCACTTGGCCGCAAGGATCTCATGCGCCTGCGGGAACGCGAGGCCCGCGATGAGGATGGACATGGTGAACCCCATGCCGCCCATGATGCCGACGGCGATTATCTGGTCCCACGTCACGTTGTGCGGAAGCCTCGCGAAGCCGATCTTCACGAGCAGGAGCGTCACCAGGATGATGCCAAGCGGCTTTCCGAGCACGGCGCCCAGGTAGACGCCCTGGGTCACGGGGTCGAGCACGATGCTGCCAAGGTCGACTCCCACGAGCCTCACCTGCGCGTTCGCAAACGCGAACAGCGGCAGGATCAGGAAGTTCACCGTGGTGGAGAGGTTGCGCTCCACGCGCTGCAGGGGTGGGGTGACGTTGTGGATGATGCGCTCGACGCGGTTCGCGGACGCCGTGAAGTCGTGCTGGCCCAGGATGTGCGTGCCGTCGTCGTAGTCGTCGTCCAGCATCGCGGCCTTCTCCTGAAGCCAGTCGCCAAGGTTCGACAGACGGATGTCGGACTTCGCGGGCAGGAAGAACGCCAGTATGACGCCGGCGAGCGTGGCGTGGATGCCGCTGTTGTACATGCACACCCACAGCAGCAGCCCCACCACCATGTACGGCTTGACCGAGTACACGCGGGCGCGGGACAGCGCCGCCAGCAGCAGCACCGCGATGAGCGAGGCGGCGATCCACGCGATGTCCGGCGTCTGCCCGTAGAACAGCGCGAGGACCACGATCGCGAGGATGTCATCCGCGATGGCGAGCGTCTGGAAGAACACCTTCGTCTCCGGGGCGACGCGATCACCCAGAAGCGACATCACGCCCAGCGCGAACGCGATGTCCGTCGCAATGGGGATCGCCCACCCATGCGGGGCGCCGGCATGGTTGAACGCCAGGTAGATGATGGCGGGAAACGCGACGCCACCCACCGCGGCCAGCATGGGAAGCATCGCCTGGCGGGGCCTGCGCAGCTGCCCCACGGTCATCTCGTACTTCAGCTCGATGCCCACGAGCAGGAAGAACAGCGCCATCAGGAAGTCGTTCACGAACCCCTCGAACGATATCCCCGCGACGACGGGGCCGATCCTGAGCTCGAGCGGCGTCTCGAGGAAGTGGTGCACCGCCTCGTACGCCCCGGAGTTCGCGACGATCACGGCAAGCAGCGCCGCGCCGACCATGACGGCGGCGGCGATCGTGCCGTTCGACGTGACCTTCTCGAGCGCGTTCCTCTGGTCGCGCCGTCGCACGACCGCGGGCTCGCGTATGATCACGCTCTTGCGGACCACGTGCCTCCTCCCCTTAGCATCGCTCGTCTTCTTGTCGGGCCTGGATGCTCTGCTCTGCACCATGTTCGCTTTCTCTTCGAGGTCGACGCCAACGGTCGCGACCCGCGCCTCGCGGGCCACATACATAAAGATACGTTACCCGCAACTACCCCCTCGCCGATCGGCCACCGATAACAAAGCTCCTCCAAGGCTTTCCGCAAGCGGCGTGCCCATGAGGCCGGGCGCAAACGCGCACGTGCACGCAGGTGCGCCTGGCGAGAAGAGCGTGGCCACATGGCGGTTCCCGGGACGTTGTTTGCGCGCGGGCGCAAACGGGAACTATAGTAGGTGCATGCACTCCGCACGTCGGAAGGCCGCGGCGCGGTGCGCGCAGAGGGCCCGCGCGAGGGGGCCAAACGGAGGCGCGGCTGCGCCGGATGTCGGAGGATACCATGAACAACCAGCGCATCGCAGTCATCACCGACTCTGGCACGGACACCCCGTCTGAGTTCTGCCGCGAGCACGACGTGAGGGTCATGCCGCTGCACATCAACTACGCGGACGGCACCACGTTCCAGAGCGGCGTGGACATCACGGCAGACGAGGTCACTCGGCGCCTCGCGACGGAGGTCCCCAAGACGTCGCTCCCCTCCCCCCACCAGATCCAGACGACGCTCGAGCAGGCACGCGCCGACGGCTACCAGAAGGCAGTCATCATCACCATCGCGAGTGCCCTCTCCGCCACGAACCAGACCGCCCACATGGTTGCGGGCCAGATGGAGGACTTCCCCATCATCGTGGTGGACACGCGCTCCATCGGCATGGTCGCGGGCATGGTCGTCGAGCGCGCCGTGCAGATGGTCGAGGCGGGCGTGCCGTTCGAACAGCTCCAGAGCAGGCTCGACTCCGTCGCGCAGCAGTCCAACGTGTTCTTCGCGGTCAAGTCGCTCGACTTCCTGTACAAGGGCGGCCGCATCAACGGCCACATCTACCGCATCGGCTCCGTGCTTAACATCAAGCCGATCCTCACCTGCGACGACGAGGGCTACTACACCATCGCCAAGAAGGCCCGCGGCTGGGACCGCGCGCTCGACACCATGGTCTCGCTCGTCGCGGAGAAGGCACGCCAGTACAAGCGGACCCGCCTCGCCGTGTGCTGCTCCTCCACCACGCGCGACCTGTACGACGCTCTCGAGCAGAAGCTGCGCGCGGCCGTCCCCAACGTGGAGAGCGTCCAGAGGCACGACCTCTCCGCAGACCTCCTGGTGCACACCGGCCCAGAGATGGCCGGCATGGGCGTGCAGAACGCCGAGCTCGACTTCTAAGCTGACGCGTGCCGACGCCCCCACACGCCGGCACGCTCGTTTTTCTCGACAGATCCCGGGAGGCTCTATGGGCAAGGACGTGCGTGCAGACATCTGCGAGGTTGGAAGGCTCCTGTACGACCGCGGCTACGTCGCGTCCAACGACGGCAACATCTCCGTGCGCGTCGGCGAGAACGAGGTCATCGTCACGCCATCGGGCGTGAGCAAGGGGCGCATGGAGCCGGGCATGCTCGTGCGCTGCGACCTGGACGGCAACGTGCTTCCGGACGACGCGTCCGGACGCTTCCCCTCGTCCGAGGTCAAGATGCACCTTGCCGTGTACCGCGCCCGCCCGGACGTGCGCGCCGTCGTCCACGCGCACCCGGTCTTCGCCACGGCGTTCGCCATCTGCCGCCACGAGCTCGCGGAGCCCTACCTGCCCGAGCTCGTGCTCAACTTCGGCAAGATACCCGTGACCGACTTCGCGATGCTCTCCACCGACGAGGTGCCGCGCAGCCTCATGCCGTTCGTCCACGATTACAACGGCGTGCTGCTTGCCAACCACGGTGCGGTCGCCTGGGGCGGCGACGTCTGGGCGGCGTTCGACCTCATGGAGACGATCGAGCACAGCGCGAAGATCTACAAGGCCGTGCACGACCTTGGCGGCGGCGTGCCGCTTGCGCCAGAGGACGTCGCGCACCTGGAGCGGCTGCGCGCATTCTATCGCCGCCGCGCGGCACGTCGCGACGACGCGGCAGCGGGCGACGCAGGCGAAGGCGCCACGGACGCGAACGCATAGCAATTCAGACCGGACAGGACGGAACCAGACGAGAAGGGCGTGACAACCATGGCAGGGGAAGATCCAGAGCCGGAGACGCCGGAGGCGGCTGCGACGCAGGCCGCCACGAGCGGCGTCACCAACGTGGACGCGGTGGAGCTGAGGGCGGACGGGGGCGCGGTCGTGATAATCGACCAGACGCTTCTGCCCAACAGGCTGGAGTACCTGGAGCTCGCGGACGCGAAGGACATGTACGACGCCATCTTCCAGCTCAAGGTGCGCGGCGCGCCGGCCATCGGCGTGTGTGCCGGCTACTGCTACTACGTGCTCGCCCGCCAGGAGGCCGCGCGCGGCGTGGGCTACGACGAGTTCGCCTCTGCCATGGAGCGCCAGCGCGCCTACCTCAACTCCTCGCGCCCCACGGCGGTGAACCTCTCGTGGGCGCTGGACCGCATGCACGGCGTGACGCTCGCGCACAGGGGCGAGGACCCAAGCGGCATCGTGGCGCTTCTCCGCAAGGAGGCCGTCGCCATCCACCGCGAGGACCTCGCGATGTCAGAGGAGATCAGCCGCCTTGGCGCGAGCCTGCTCAAGGACGGGGACGGCGTGCTCACGCACTGCAACGCCGGTCCGCTCGCGTGCCTGGGCTACGGCACGGGCCAGGGGCCGCTGTACTACGCACACGACCACGGCAAGCGCGTGCACGTGTTCGCAGACGAGACGCGGCCGCTGCTGCAGGGCGCGCGCCTCACGAGCTACGAGCTTTACCGCGCCGGGATCGACGTCACGCTCATCTGCGACAACATGGCGTCCATCGTGATGAAGAACGGCTGGGTGCAGGCGTGCATGGTCGGCTGCGACCGCGTCGCCATGAACGGCGACGCCGCGAACAAGATCGGCACCTCGGGCGTCGCGATACTGGCAAGGCACTACGGCATCCCGTTCTACGTGCTGGGACCCACGTCCACCATCGACCGCGACTGCCCCACCGGCGACGACATCAAGATAGAGCAGCGCGACCCCGACGAGATCAAGACCATGTTCTACGCGGAGCCGAAGGCGCTGCCCGAGGTCAAGTGCTACAACCCCGCGTTCGACGTGACGGACCACGACCTCATCACGGCCATCGTGACCGAGAAGGGCATCTGCCGTCCCCCGTACACCCAGAGCCTCGCGGCGCTCTTTGAGTAGCGACCGCCCGGCCAGCACGCAACCACCATCCACAAGCGAAGGGAATCCCCATGTTCGAGACCGCATCAGCCTGCATCCGCTGCAACAAGGAAGACGTCGCGAAGGTCGTCCTCATGCCCGGCGACCCGCTGCGCGCCAAGTTCATCGCGGAGCACTACCTCGAGTCGCCCGTCCTGTTCAACGACGTCCGCAACATGCTGGGCTACACCGGCACGTACAAGGGCAAGCGCGTGAGCGTCATGGGCTCCGGCATGGGCATCCCCAGCATGTGCCTGTACGCGCACGAGCTGTACACGCAGGTCGGCGTGGACGCCATCATCCGCGTGGGCACCACGGGCGGCCTGCAGGACGACCTCCACGCCGGCGACATCGTGATCGCGCAGAGCGCGGCCACGAACTCCTCCATCGCGAGCCTGTACGACTCCCCCGTCAAGCTGGCCCCCACCGCGAGCTGGGACATGCTGCGCGACGCCGTCGCGGCGTGCGAGCGCCTGGGCTTCGGCTACCAGGTGGGCCAGGTCGTAAGCTCCGACGTGTTCTACAACCCGCGCGAGGACGCGCCCGTTCGCTACCGCGACCTCGGCCTGCTCTGCGTGGAGATGGAGACGGCCGGCCTCTACATCGAGGCCCAGACCAGCCACAAGAGGGCCGTGTCCATCCTTTCCGTCTCGGACACGTTCTTCACGGGCGAGTCGCTGAGCGCGGACGAGCGCGAGAAGAGCTTCACCAACATGATGGAGGCCTCGCTGGAGACCGCGCTCAACTACGCGTAGCGGCACATAAGCGGGAATGCGGCCGGGCCGTGGCGTCGATGCTGCGGCCCGGCCGTCGCTTCATGGGCGCAGGACGCCCTGCGCCAAGCGCCTACGACAGGTGCGCCACCATGTGGCTCACGATCTTCGCGCAGTGCTCGGCAGCCTGCGCCTCGAACACGGGGTACTCCACCTCGGCAGACCCGTCCGCCTTGTCGCTTATGGCACGCACGATCACGTACGGCACGTCGTTCAGCCACGCGGTCTGCGCGATGCTCGCGCCCTCCATCTCGACGCAGCTCGCGCCAAACGCCCTGCGGATGCGGTCCTTCTCGCCCTGCGTGCGCACGAACTGGTCGCCGGATGCCACGCGCCCCTCCACGCATGCCACGTCCGGCGCCACGGCGCGCACCGCGTCGGCCGCGGCCTTGCGCAGGCGCTCGTCCGCGGGAAAGTACGTGACGCCCAGGCTCGGCACCTCTCCGGGCGCGTAGCCAAAGTTCGTCGCGTCCACGTCGTGGTGCACGGCGTCCGTGGACACCAGCACGTCGCCTATGTTAAGGCGCGCGTCCAGCGAGCCCGCGACGCCGGTGTTGATGATGGCCTGAGCGCCAAAGCGCTCGATGAGCACCTGGGCGCACACCGCGGCGTCCACCTTGCCCACGCCGCACTTCACCACGGTCACCGGCGTCCCGCCTATGGTGCCGTCGTCAAACGCCATGCCGGCAACCTTCACGTGCGTGGGGTCGACCACCTTGCCGCGCAGGTGCTCCACCTCTACGTCCATGGCGCCAATGATTCCAAGCTTCATGTTCTCTCCCCGTCTGCCGCGCGGAAGCATGTCCCGCGGCGTCGTCTCCTATTCCTGTGCGCCGGCCGCGTCCGCCAGCCACGGCCTTCCCTGCAGCACGCGCGTCACGCGGTCCTGCGCCGTGCCAAACGCCACGTCCGGCCTCACGTGCAGCCACACCGTGCCGTGGGTGCCGTACGCGTCGAAGCCCGAAAACGTCACGCCCACCTCAAACGCGTCGTCCGCAAGCTCGCCCAAGGCCTCCGTCGCCAGGCGCGCCACCTCGTCGCTCACGCGCGCGAGGTCCGCGTCGGGGCGCACCAGCACTTCCACGCCGCAGCACCCCAGCGAGGACGCCCCCTTGCGCGTGAACGCGGTCTTGTTCAGCACGCTGTTGGGAATCACCTGGTCGTTTCCCAGCCGGTCGCGCACGATGGTGCTGCGCCAGTTCACGTCCGTCACGAATCCCTCGAAGCCGCCGACGGACACGTAGTCGCCCGGCTGCACCACCTTGCCCAGCATGAGCCCCAGCCCGCTGAACACGTTCGACACCGTGTCCTGCAGGCCAAACGACAGCACGACGGACGTGACGCCCAAGGCGGCCACGAACGCCGTCGCCTTGATGCCAAACACGGGCTCCAGCACGGAGAGCAGCCCAAACGCCCAGATCACGCCGCGGATGATGTTCACGAATATCGACGCGGACGGTATGGACGAGGCGTCCAGCACGCGCCTGGTCACGCGGGTGACGCCGCGGTCCACCACAAGCGTCACCGCGGCGGCCACGGCCAGGTACACGACCTTCCACACGATCGCTGTCCAGTCCATCAAGGCCTCCCGCTAGCCGATCCTCACGATGGGCGCGAAGCCCTTCATGAGCTTCTTCGTCTTGCCGGTCCGCGTGAAGTACACGGTGATCGTGTCGCCGGACGCCTCCTTCACGACGCCGGGCCCAAACGTCTTGTGCGACACCTGGTCGCCGGGCGCAAACGTCTCCTCAGCCTTCTTGCGGTCGCGCACGGGCGCTGACGCCGCCGGGCGAGAAGAGCCCGCCCCCGCGCCCGCGGACGCGCCGCCCATCGGGCGCCCCGGCCAGCTGGGAGCCGCGGTGCCGCTTGGCCTGGCGCCGCCGGTCGAGCGCGTGTGGCTGCCGAACACGTGGCCTCCGTACACCTCGGACCCGCGACCCGATCCGTACGTGCCGTGGCGGTCGCCGCGCTTCTCCCATCCCACGCCGCTGAAGCCGGACGACCCCACGCCGATGGCGTTCACGTCCTCGGGCGGAATCTCGTTCAGGAAGCGGCTGCGCGGGTTCGTCTGCACGGAGCCAAACATGCGGCGCGTCACGGCGTACGTCAGGTACAGCCTCCGCTCCGCGCGCGTGATGGCCACGTACGCAAGGCGGCGCTCCTCCTCGATGGACTCCGCGTCGCCCTCGTGCGCGCGGTGCGGGAAGATACCCTCCTCCATGCCGGCCACGAACACCACGGGAAACTCCAGGCCCTTCGCAGAGTGGATCGTCATCATCGTGATGGCGCTCGACTGCCCCGCGAGCGAGTCGAGGTCGGACCTCAGGGCCAGCCACTCCATGAACGCGGGGAGCTTCTCGGCCGCCACCGGAGGAAGCCCGCCCGCGCCCTGCCCGTCTGTCCCGGCCGCCGGCGCAGCCGCAGCCGCGCCGCCGTCGAGCGCGCCGGCCTCGCGCAGCTGCTCCAGGCTCTCCAGCGTCGCCGCCGCGTCCTCGTGCGTCTCGTCGAACTCCTGCGCGACGCCAAAGAACTCCTTGATGTTCTCGACCCTGCCGTCGGCCTCCATGGTCTGCTCCGCCTCGAGCGCCTGGATCAGGCCGGTGCGGTCGATGATCATCTGCACCACGTCTGCCAGGTCGCCGTCGAAGTGGCGCGCCGCCTCGATCGCGTTCGTGAAGCCGGCAAGCGAGTTCCTGGCCTTCGCGCTCAGGACGCCCGGCTCCGTGACGCACGCCTCCGCGGCCGAGAAGAACGATATCCCACGCTCGGCGGCGTAGGCGCGGATGCGGTTGACGGACGTGGTCCCCAGCCCGCGGCGCGGCGTGTTGATGACGCGCAGCGCGCTGACGTCGTCGTCCGGGTTCACGACGAGCTTGAGGTAGGCCATCACGTCGCGGATCTCGGCGCGGTCGAAGAAGCGCGTGCCGCCCACGATCTTGTACGGGACGCCCGCGCGCAGGAACATGTCCTCGAGCGTGCGCGACTGCGCGTTCGTGCGATAGAACACGGCGACGTCGTCGTAGCTCGTGCCGCGGTCGTGCAGCTTCTCTATCTCGCTGCCGATCCAGCGTCCCTCGTCGCGCTCGTCCGCGGCCTGGAACACCTCGATCTTCTCGCCGTCGCCACGGTCCGTGAACAGGCGCTTCTGCTCGCGGCGCGAGTTGTTGCGCACCACGGCGTTCGCGGCGTTCAGGATGTGGCCGGTAGACCGGTAGTTCTGCTCCAGCTTCACCACCTCGGCGTCCGGGTAGTCCTTGCGGAAGCTCAGGATGTTCTTGATGTCCGCGCCGCGCCAGCTATAGATGGACTGGTCGTCGTCGCCCACGACCATGAGGTTGCGGTACTTCTTCGCAAGCAGGTTCGTGATCGCGTACTGCACGGCGTTCGTGTCCTGGTACTCGTCCACGCTGATCTGGCGGAAGCGCTCCTGGTAGCGGTCGAGCACCTCCGGCTCCTTGCTCAGGAGCTCGAACGTCTTTATCAGCAGGTCGTCGAAGTCCATAGCGTTCGCGCGGGCAAGGCGCCGGTCGAGCTCCGCGTACACGCGCGCCGCCGCGCGCTCCACGGGCGACTGCGCCTGCGAGGACATTTCCTCCGCGGAGACGAGCGCGTTCTTCGCCTGGCTGATCTTGGAGCGCACCGCCGGCAGCGGGCACTGCTTCGAGTCGAGGTCGAGGTCGCTCATGATGCTCTTGACCAGGCGCTTCGAGTCGTCGTCGTCGTAGATCGTGAAGTTTGGCTTGTAACCCAGAAGGTCGGCGTCCTCGCGCAGCATGCGCACGCACATGGCGTGGAACGTGCAGATCCACATGCCGCGCGTGCCGCCGGGCAGCACCTTGCCCAGACGCTCGCGCATCTCGGCCGCGGCCTTGTTGGTGAACGTGATGGCCAGCACCTGCCACGGGCGCACGCCCTCGTCCGCGATCATGTGGGCGATGCGGTACGTGAGCACGCGCGTCTTGCCGGAGCCGGCGCCGGCGAGCACCAGGAGCGGGCCGCGCGTGCACTCCGCCGCCTTGCGCTGCGCGGGGTTGAGGCCGTCCAGGTCGACGGTCGGGCGCGCGGGTGCCGTCGGCACGGGCGCGGGGTCGTCCGCGGGAACGTAGTCCGCGGGGGCCCAGGCGTCCGCGGGGGCGCCGTCCTGTGCGCCCACGTCGCCGTACGCGTCGAGCGGCACCTCCTCCGGCGCGAGCGCAGGCGCGGGCACGCCCTGGCCCGCAGGGCCTCCCATCAGCGAAAAGAGCGATTGTTGCACGTCTTGGGGCATGTACTTCTCCTCCAGCGTCTTGTTTGTCCTGAATGAGTCTAGCGCAGCCGGGCGACGCGAATGCCTCCCTGCGGAATACCTCCGCACGATTTGCCGGCGCGCAGCCGCGCCGCCGCGCCGCCCCTTGGGTTGCCGTGGGTTTGGCGAATGCGCGTGCGGCCGCGGCCGCGTCCGCTATCATGTCCCCAACCGCGCGCCGGACGCCACAGGCGGCCCGGCGCGACAGGCACGCGACGGACGGGAGCCCGCATGAGGATGACGAAGAAGTTCTGCAACTGCCGCGACGTGACGTACGCGGACATCATGGCGGCCATGCGCGCCGGCGCCGCCACGGCGGAGGAGGTCTCGGCCGCCACGGGCGCGGGCACGGGCTGCGGGCGGTGCCGCGAGGCGCTGGACTTCGTGGTGCGCGACTTTGCGGAGGAGCTCCGGGCCGAGAGGGACGGCTCCCTGGGGCTGTAGCGCCCGCGTTGCCGCACACCGGCAGGCCGCGCTTCTCGCCTTGCGGCGCTTGACAACCACATGAGCAGATGCAACACTTTCACCAGTAGTTATGAATGTCTGTTCATGTGTTCAAGTCTTGCGCGCACGCGTCGCGCGCAACGCGAGGAGGGATGTGCCGTGTCCTGCAAGTGCTGCTCTTCCACAGAGGACGAGTCCTGCCGCCACCACGAGGGGGACGATGCCGAGCGCGACGCGTCGTGCGGCTGCCGCCCGGCTGGCGCAGACGCGGACGCCGAGGTCGATCGCGACGACGATGACGAGGATGATGATGACGACGAGGACCCTGCCGTCCTGCGGAAGAAGATCGTCGCGTCCGCGGTGCTTCTGGTGGTGGCCGTGGCCATAAACCACGCGGCCGCGCTGCCGCTGTGGGTCCAGCTCGCCACCTACCTGCCCGCCTACCTGGTGGCGGGCCTAGGCGTCCTGCGCGAGGCCGCGGAGTCCGTCGCGGCGCGCCGGCCGTTTGACGAGGACTTCCTCATGTCCGTCGCGACGCTGGGCGCGCTGCTCATAGGCTTTGTGCCGGGCGGCGAGCCGCAGTTTGCCGAGGCCGTGTTCGTGATGCTCTTCTTCCAGGTGGGAGAGCTGTTCGAGGGCATGGCGGAGGAGAGCTCGCGCCGCTCCATCCGCGAGCTGATGCAGATTCGCCCCGACGTGGCGTACGTGGAGCGCGACGGCGAGGTAGTTGCCGCAGACCCCAACGACGTTACGGTGGGCGACGTGATGGTGGTGCGCCCGGGCGAGAAGATCGCGCTGGACGGCGTTGTGATCGAGGGCCAGACGAGCCTTGACACCGTGGCCCTGACCGGCGAGAGCGTGCCGCGCGACGCCGGCGTGGGAGACGACGTGGCGTCCGGCTGCGTGAACCTGACGGGGCTTTTGCGCGTGCGCGTGACGAGGGGCTTTGGCGAGTCCACGGCGAGCAGGATCATCGACCTGGTGCAGAACGCGAGCCGCAGCAAGTCGCACTCCGAGAACTTCATCAAGCGCTTCGCGCGGGTGTACACCCCGGTCGTGGTGTACCTGGCCGTGGCCGTCGCGCTGGTGCCGCCGATCTTCTCGCCCGACTTCGTGGCGGCGCTTCCCACGTGGGTGCTACGCGCGCTCACGTTCTTGGTGGTGAGCTGCCCGTGCGCGCTGGTGCTCTCTGTGCCGCTGACGTTCTTTGGCGGGATCGGCGGGGCGTCGCGCCACGGCATCCTGGTGAAGGGCTCCAACTACCTGGAGGCTCTTGCGAAGGCGCAGACCGTGGTGTTTGACAAGACGGGCACGCTCACGAAGGGCACGTTCAAGGTGACGCAGGTGCACCCGTCCAACATGACGGACGAGGAGCTCCTGCACCTGGCCGCGCACGTGGAGGCGAACTCCACCCACCCGATCGCCGCGGCGCTCAGGCTGGCGTTTCCGCTGGACGATGACGACTGCGTCGTGAGCGACGTGACTGAGGAGGCCGGCCGCGGCGTCTTGGCCACCGTGAACGGGCACCGCGTGGCCGTGGGCAACGCCACCCTGATGCGCGAGGTGGGGGCCGCGCCGGAGACCTGCCACACGCTGGGCGGGTCGGTGGTGCACGTTGCCGTGGACGGCGCATACGCCGGGCACGTGCACGTTTCCGACGAGGTGAAGCCGGATGCGGGGCAGGCCATCCGCGCGCTGAGGGAGCAGGGGGTGCGCCGCACGGTCATGCTAACGGGCGACCGCGAGGTGACGGCAGAGGTGGTGGCACGCGAACTTGGGATCGACGAGTTCCACGCCGAGCTTCTGCCCCAGGACAAGCTCGACCAGGTGGAGGGGCTGATGGACTCCCGCGAGGAGGACGCGACCCTTGCGTTCGTGGGCGACGGCATAAACGACGCGCCCGTGCTCGCCCGCGCGGACGTGGGCATTGCGATGGGCGCCATGGGGTCGGACGCCGCCATCGAGGCCGCGGACGTGGTGCTTATGGACGACAAGCCGTCCGACGTGGCCGTGGCCATGCGCATCGCCCGCCACACGCTGCGGATAGCCCACCAGAACATAGTGTTCGCGGTCGCGGTGAAGGTCGCGATCCTGGCGCTGGCCGCCGTGGGCCTGGCCCCCATGTGGCTTGCGGTCTTTGGCGACGTGGGCGTGATGGTGCTGTGCGTGCTGAACGCTACGCGCGCGCTGAGGTAGCGCCGGCGCGTCGTTTGGGGTCATGCGGACTTCCTTTGGGGCGGGCCGGACGGGGACGGCACTCGCACCCCATGATACCCGCGCGGCCGTCACTCGCGCTAGAATGGCCTAACGCGCACCGCGCGACACCAGCAGCCCTTTGCAACCGCCCGCCCCGAAGGAGCGTCATGCACATTCCGGAGAACTACCTGAGCCCGTCCACCTGCGGCGTGTTTGCCGTTGCCATGGTGCCCCTGTGGATGCGCGCCGCGCGCCACGTGCGCGAGGAGGTGCCGCGGCAGAAGATGCCGCTCGTGGGGGTGGCCGCGGCGTTCTGCTTTCTGGCGATGATGTTCAACATCCCGCTACCCGGCGGCACCACCGGCCACGCCGTTGCGGGGACGCTGGTGGCAATCCTGTTTGGGCCGTGGACGGCGACCTTGGCCATAAGCATGGCGCTGGCGATACAGGCCGTCATGTTTGGCGACGGGGGCATCCTGGCGCTGCCGGCGAACTGCTTCAACATGGCGTTTGTGCTGCCGATGTGCGGGTATGCCGTGTACGTCCTTCTGCGCGGGCGAGAGGAACGGCACAGCGACGCCGCGGGCACGGGCCTTGGGCGCGAGCTCGTCGCGGCCGGCGTGGGCTCCTACGTGGGCATCAACGCCGCCGCCCTGTGCGCGGCCATCGAGTTTGGCGTGCAGCCGCTGCTGTTTTCGGACGCGGCAGGACGCGCCCTGTACTGCCCGTACCCGCTGTGGGTCTCTGTTCCGGCCATGCTCGCGGGGCACCTGACCGTGTGGGGCGCCGCGGAGGTGGTGTTCACCGTCGGCATCCTGGCGTTCGTGCGGAGGGTGGCCCCGGACTTTGGCCTGGGGAGCCTTGCGGGCGACGACGTGCGGGTTGCCCCGGCGCGCGCGACGCGTCCCGTGCTCGCCCTGGTGGCGGCGCTTGCCGTGCTGACGCCGCTTGGGCTTCTGGCGACAGGCGACGCCTGGGGCGAGTGGTCCGTGGGCGACCTTGCCGCGCAGGTGGGGTACACCCCCGCCGGCATGGCGCACGGCTGGGAGTGGGCGTCGCTCATGCCGGACTACTCGCTGGGCGCGCTGCCGGCGTGGCTGGGCTACGTGCTGAGCGCCGCGGTCGGCGTGGCCGCGCTGCTCGTTGCGTTCAGGCTGCTTGGGGCGCAGGCCCCCTCCCGCGTGGACTTTGGGCCGCGCCACGATGGCTAGCGAGGGCGACGGGCGCGGAGCGGAGCGCGCGGGTCTCCCCGCGTGGCTCATGCGCAACGAGGCGTACGAGCCCCCGCGCGAGCGGGGAAGCTTCGTGACGAAGAGCTTGCTGGGCATGACGGGGGTGCTCGCGCGCATGCGCCTGGACGACGGGCGCGAAGGGCCGCTGAGCCCCTCCGCCCCGCTGAAGCTTCTGCTGGGTCTTGCGACGATTCTACTGACCTCTCTCTGCCGCAACTACGCCTTCGTGCTGGTGGTGCTGGCGCTCGCCCTTGCGCGCGCCGCGTTGTTGCCCGCGCGGGCGCTGAGGCGCACGGCCGCCGTCGCCGGGGTCGCGTCCGCGCTCACGTTTGCGGTGATGCTGCCCGCGACGCTTTTGGGGCAGGCGCACTCCGCGGTGCTGCTGGGCACGAAGGTGCTGGTGACGACCACCGTCGCCATGGAGGTGACGCTCACCACGGCCGCGGGCGAGCTTACTCGCGCCCTGCGCACGCTGCGCGTGCCGGCCACGGCCGTGCTGACGCTCGACCTTGCGCTGCACAGCATAGTGGACCTGGGCCGCGTGGCGACCGAGGTGCTGTGCGCGCTTCGCCTGAGGAGCGTGGGGCGCGACCACGACAAGAGGTCTTCCATAGGCGGCGTGGGCGGCGTGCTCCTGCTGAAGGCAGGCAGGTCCGCGGCCGAGACGGCGGACGCGATGGCCTGCCGCGGCTTCGACGGCTCCTATGACGTGACGCCCGAGCGCCCCCGCCCGCACCAGCGCGCGGTTGACTGCGCGTGGCTGCTGGGAGCGGCCGTTCTTCTCGCCCTCTTCTTCTATCTGCAGGGACTGGTCTAGATGCATCCTGACGTTCACCCACAGAGCCTCCACCATCCGCACGCCACGGACGCGCGGCCGGCGCTCATGCACTTTGACGACTTCTGCTTTGCCTACGACGACGTGCCCGTGCTGCGCCACATCGACCTTGAGATCGACACGGGCGACTCCGTGGTGCTGATGGGCGACAACGGGTCGGGGAAGTCCACGCTGCTGCGCGCAATGAGCGGGCTGATCCACCCGCAGGTGGGGACGTACCGCTTTGACGGTCAGCTGGTGGACGCCGCCTCCATGCGCGACCCGGGGTTCAGCCGCCGGCTGCACCAGCGGGTGGGGTTCATCTTCCAGGACAGCGACAGCATGCTCTTCACGGCGAGCGTGGAGGACGAGGTGGCGTTTGGGCCGTCCCAGATGGGGCTCTCTGCGAAGGAGGTCGCCGGGCGCGTGGACGACTGCCTGGGGCTTTTGGGAATCGCCCACCTGCGCGGGCGCGCGCCGTACAACCTCTCTGGCGGAGAGAAGAAGAAGGTGGCCATAGCGAGCGTTCTGGCCATGAACCCCGAGGTGCTGTGCCTGGACGAGCCGATGGCCGCGCTGGACGCCCGCACGCAGGAGTGGCTGCTGGGATTTCTGAAGCAGCTGAAGCGCGCCGGCAAGACGCTGGTGGTGGCGACGCACGACCAGTCGCTTGCGGACGAGCTGGCGGACTACTTTGTGTACATGGGCGACTTCCACGGGTATGCCGACCGGCCCCACGTGCACGTGAACGAGTAGCGGGCGGGGGCGGGGGCGCCGCGGGTACGCACCCGGTCCCAGTTCGCACGATTCCGCAAGGTCGTGGCAGGTGCGTGCGGGGGCGCCGGGAGCGTGGGTACGCACCCGGCCCCAGTTTGCGCGAATCCGCAATCTCGCCCCCGGTGTGTTGCAGAAAGCGAGGCCCCGTGCCACGAAGTCGCGGGTGTGCTTCGCGAGATGCGAGAATCCCCCGGGTGTGCTACGCCCGCGTTTGGTTCGATTCCACATGATCGCAGGTAGGATGCACGAGCCATAACTCGTTTAACCATCACCGCGTCACACACCGCGGGGTTCCCGCCACGGCGGCCCCCGGGGCACAACGCACCCGGCCCGAGCTTGCACGATTCCGCAAGGTCGGCCCGGGTGTGTGCGGGCGGAGCCGGGCCCCGGGTACACACCCGCGCCGAGTTTGCAAGCTTCCGCAATGTCGCCCCCGGTGCGTGCGGGCGCGACCGAGGCCCCGGGTACACACCCGCGCCGAGTTTGCAGGGGGTCCGTAAACTCGGACCTCACGATTACGGACGGTGTTGTACCCCGGTACACTCCTGCCGTGAGTTTGCAGGGCCGGCGTAAACTCGCGCCCCACGAGTACGGGCGGCGCTGCGCCTCGGTACACATCGGCCGCGAGTTTGCACGCCCGCACGAAACTCGGACCCCACGAGTACGGACAATGCTTTGCGCCGATATACACCTGAGCCGAGTTTGCACGGTTGCACGAAACTCGGGGCAGGCGGGTACCGGGAGGCGCCCCCGCGGTACACGCCTGCCCCCAGTTCGCGGGCAGGCCGCAAACTCGCCCCTCATGTGTACGGGAGACGCGCCTCGCCGGTACACGTGTGGCAGAAACGTACGGGATCCCGCAAACTCGCGGCCGACGTGTGCCATAAGAATTCTTACCATGGCAGGAACCCGCCGATGTGTACCGGAAAATGCAAACTCGGGTCAGACGTGTACCATGAGTAATTAGTCTAATTCCACATAGCATGAGGTAGATGAGCTGCGCGATCAAAGTCTTAACGAACGACCCGGTACACATCTCGCAGTTCCTGACATGGTTCAACTTTCGATGGTACTCGTCTGACCCGAGTCTACGGCTTCTTGCCAAGAGCGCGCCCATGTGTACCGGCCCGGTACACATCAGCCGCGAGCTTGCATGCCCCCGCGAAACTCGGCGGCGACGTGTACGGGCACATCAACTCGGGGCTCACGTGTACTGACGACCGCCAGCACCAGCACCGACGCCGCGCCCGCACCGCCGCCCGCGCCAACACCGTCACCAGCGTCGCCCATGTGCCAACGCCGCGCACGCGCCGGGGACCACGTGGCGACGCCACCTAAATCGCGTTGCTCTCAGACGGGCGCATCGCACCCTTTCCTTCCCCGCCCCCCGCAAAATTCGCGCTTGCACCCAACGTAACGTAGGGGTTTACCATCGCATTGTGACGGCGGGACGACATGGGAGCGCAGCGCATGGAAAGCAGGGGCAGGGACGGCAAGCGCGCGGAGGCGCCCGAGCGCACGTACTCCGTGGGAGAGTTCGCCTCGCTCACGGGCGTGACGGTGCGGACGCTCTACCACTACGAGAGCCTCGGTCTCCTGCACCCGCGTCGCCTGCCAAACGGCTACCGACAATACGGCCGCGCCGACGTCGACCGCATGCAGCAGATCCTCATCCTGCGCGAGCTTGGCATGGGGCTTTCGGACATCGAGCGGAACCTGGACGTGCCGCCGGCACAGCGGCGCCAGACGCTCCGGCACCACCTTGAGCAGCTCAGGCGTCAGAGGGAGCGCCTGGACAGAATAATCACGAGCGTCGAGGCGACGCTCGCGGAGCTGGACGGAGGAAACACCATGAGCGCGGACGAGAAGTTCGAGGCATTCAAGCAGGAGCTCGTCGACGCAAACGAGCGAGAGTACGGACAGGAGGTTCGCGGGCGCTGGGGCGACGAGGCCGTGGACACGTCGAACCAACGCCTGATGGGCCTCAGCCGCGCGGACTTCGAGCGCGCCCAGAAGCTGGAGGGCGACGTCCGCAGCGAGGTGCTCGCGGGCCTCGCGGACGGCGATGCCGACGGGTCCCACGGCGCGGCCGCGGCGTCCGCGCACGCGGCATGGCTGCGCCTCTTCTGGCCCGAGGGCACGTTCAGCCCCCAGGCGCACGCCGGCCTTGCCCAGATGTACCTGGCAGACAACCGCTTCCGCGCCTACTACGACGCCTGGGCGCCCGGCGCGACGGAGTTCCTCGTGCGGGCAATAGAGCGCTCGGCCGGTCACTAGTCGCGCGCCGGTGGCGCCTACACGTCACCGGCGCGTCGCGTCACCGACGCGCGTCACCTACACGGCCCCGGCGCGCGGCGGCCCCGCCCGGGCGCCCCTCACGCGCCGTCCTACGCGTCGAGCTTCCCGTAGAACGAGGTCAGCAGCTCTGCGGACTTGTGCAGAGCCTCCAGCTCGTCCTTCTGCAGGTCAATCTCCACGATCTCCTTCACGCCGGTGTGGTCCAGGATCGCCGGGACGGATAGGTACGTGCCGCTAAGCCCGTACATGCCGTCCACGCGCACGGACACCGGCATGATGCTCTTCTCGTCCAGAAGGATGGACTTCGCTATGGCCGTCACGCTCGCGCCGATGCCGTAGCAGGTGTTACCCTTGCGGCTGAACACGTCCCAGCCGGCCTGCACCGTGCGCTTGCGCAGGTCCTCGCGGGTGGTGCCGCGCGTGCGCGGCGCGTTGTCGCGCAGGACGTCGTCCACGCGCTTGCCGCCGATGGTCGCGCTGTTCCAGCTCACGATCTCGGAGTCGCCGTGCTCGCCCAGCACGAACGCCTCCACGCTCGCGGGCGCGAGGTCGTACATCTGCGACAGCGCGCGGCACAGGCGCGCCGTGTCCAGGTTGGTGCCAGAGCCTATCACGCGCTCCGCGGGAAGTCCGCTCACGCGCCACGTGTAGTAGGTCATGATGTCCACCGGGTTCGACACCACGATGAAGATGCCGTTGAAGCCAGAGGCCATCACGCTCTGCACCACCTCGCGCACCACGTGCAGGCTGGGCTTCAGCATCTCAAGGCGGTCGTTCGAGTCCTTCGGCATGGGCGCGGCAGCCGTAATCACCACGATGTCGGCGTCGGAGCACTCCTCGTAGCCGCCCGCGTGAACCCTCATGTTGCGGTTCATGAAGTAGACGGCATCCTGCATGTCCAGCGCCTGGCCTACGGCGACCTCCTTGTTGATGTCGATGAGGCAGACGTCCTCGCAAAGCCCCTGGCTCACGATGCTGAACGCGGTGGTGGATCCCACGTTGCCCGCGCCGACGATTACGACCTTCGAGTTCCTGAAGCTCATATGCACCTCGCTTGTCTTGGTTGGTTCAGGCACCTGTCGATGCGGTCGCGAGCGCAGCCGCACGACGCCTGCCATGCTTGCACAAACGGGTGCGCACGGGTGCCTCGTACGGCAAACGTCTCAGCGACAACACAACCGATCGCACGTCTTCGTGCCGCGAGAAGGACGTTGGTACCGACCGCGGCCCATACCCAACACCAGCCTGCCCGTTCTGCGAACGTTTCGCGCGGTGGCGCAACTTGCCGTATGCTTGTGCACGATTGCAACCTGCGAAGGAAGGCCGGTCGTGGAAGACCAGATCCTGCTCATAAACGACATGTGCGGCTACGGCAAGGTGGCGCTCGCCGCCATGCTGCCCGTGCTCACCCACATGGGGTACCGCATCCACAACCTGCCGACGGCGCTGGTTTCGGACACGCTCAACTACCCCAAGTTCTACATCCAGGACTGCACGGAGTACGTCCGCAACACGCTCCCCATCTGGGACGAGCTCGGCTTCACGTTCGACGCGATCTCGACCGGCTTCATCCAGAGCGAGGAGGAGTCCCGCATCATCGCGGACTTCTGCGAGCGCCACGCCGCCAAGGGCACGAGCATCTTCGTGGACCCCATCATGGCGGACCACGGCCGCCTGTACGCCGGCATCCCCAAGACCACCATCGGCCTCATGCGCAGGCTCGTCTCGCTCGCGGACTACACCGTGCCCAACTACACCGAGGCGTGCCTGCTCACGGACACCCCCATCGACCTGGAGCGCGGCGTTTCTCGCCCAGAGGCGGAGCGCCTCGTGGACGGCATCCGCAAGATTGGCGCGCGCTCCGTCGTGATCACGAGCGCGCTCGTGGAGGGTCGCCCCATGGTCATTGGCTACGACCACCTGCTTGGCGAGCGCTTCGCCCTGCCCATCCAGATGGTGGACGTGTACTTCCCCGGCACGGGCGACATATTCTCGTCCGTCATGATCGGCCACGTGCTGCACGGCATGCCGCTGGCCCAGGCCACGTCGCGCGCGATGGAGGCGGTGCGCAAGCTCATCGTGCGCAACCAGTACCAAGAGGACAAGTCGCGCGGCATCCCCATCGAGACCTGCCTGGACGCGCTGGACTAGCCCCGCCCCGGGCGCTCGCGGGCGAGAAGGACGCGCCCCTTGGACAAGGCCCAACTGCAGATGCACACAAAAGCGGCCCCGGAGCGTGAACTCCGGGGCCGCCGTCTTACCATGTCAGGAGGCCACTCCTCCGTCTGGAGCCGCTACTCGCGGTTGCGCTTGCGCACCACGAGGGCGATTGCAACGATCGCGACGCCGGCGATGGCGATCGCGACGGGAACCATCGCGTTGTTGGTGTCGCCGGTCGAGACGAGCCTGCCGGATGCGGCCTTTGCCGGGCTCTTCTTGCTGGGCGCGGTGCTGCCGTTTGCGTTGTTGTTGCTAGCGTTAGCGTTGCCGTTACCAGCATTGGCGTTGTTGTCCTTGTTGTCCGCGCTCGGCTTGTCGTCGGGCTTCGGCTCCGGCTGCTTCTCCTTCACCTTGATCGTCGCAGCCTCGGACGTGACGGACTCGCCGTTCTGGCTGTTCGTGACGGTGCACTGGTACTCGAACGTTCCCACCTTGGAGGTGTCCACGGAGCACGTGGAGCTCTGGCTTGCAATGCCGGGGGCGGCAGCACGCGCCATCGGCTTCGCAGCCGCGGCCTTCGCGGAGGCGTCGGCGGTGTCGGACTTGACCGTCCACTTGTAGGTCAGGTACTGGTCGGAGCCGGCGACGCCGTCGGGAATGGTGGCCGTCACCTTGAGGTCAGCGGCCTTGTCACCCTTCTCGTACGTGGCGCTCTGCGGCTGCTCAGTAATCTGCGGAGCAACGGCCGCGGTTGCATAGCGAATCGGGGCCTTCAGGTCGCCCTTCGCGGCGTCGAGGTCGCTCGGCACGAAGTCGCCATTCATACCGCCGTTCACATAGGTGCGCATCTCGTCCAGCAGCGCCTTCGCCTTGGCGTAGGTCTCCTTGCTCGCCTGCTCGAAGAGCTTGTTCGCAAGTTCGGTGCGCTTATCGGACGGGGTCTTCTGCATTTCGGCATCCGCGGCATTCTGCTGCGATATGAGTTCCTTCTGCAGGGCGTCCAGGTAGGCGCGGGTGGGGACTGCGAGCTTGTCGCGGTATTTGTATGCAAGGGTGTTGATGTCCATCAGCACGTAGTCGAGCGAGCCGTTGTCGGTCGAAGCGTCGAGGGCTGCATTGACGTTGTCCCTCTCGTAGGCGTCGCCGGTGTGGTCCTCGCTGAAGCTGTGGATGTCGGGATAGATGGTCTTGTCCACCTCGGTCAGCAGCGCGGAGTACACGGGCACGGCCACGCTGAACTCGGCGCGGGACAGCGCCTCCCACTGGACGGTCGCGATGTCAGAGGTGAGGCCGCTCCTGATCTGGAACATGTGGGTCTCGACCGTGCGGTTGTTGCCGATGGCATACAGCTTGGAGTTCGTGTTCGCGTTCAGGTCGCTCGTCTGCTCGCCGCGAGCAGCGTAGGAGCGCAGCGCCTGGAACAGGCCAACCTTACCGGACGGGGCAAAGAGCAGCTCCGGGTCAGAGATCGAGGTCACGCCCTGCCAACCGGAGGCGGTGAAGTCCTTCGTGTACGTGCCGTCCGCGAGGGGGTTGCCAAAGTACGCGCGACCCTGTGCGTAGCGGGTGTTCTGCGCGATGCCCTCGTCCTGGCCGTAGGACGTGGCGACGTCCAGCTGGCCGTCGTCGAAGTACTTGGCGGTACCGGCGTCCTTTGCGACCTTCTCCAGGTTGGCGGAGTGCAGGCAGACGAGGCTGTCCCCAAGGTCCACGTCGAACTTCAGGTTGCTCATGTTCGGGTTCACGGAGACCTTGTCCGGCGCGATGGCCGTCAGGTTTACCGCGCACCACTGGTGTCCGGAAAGCTGCATGAAGACCCAGGTCTCTGCGCTGTCCGCGATGATGATCTGGTTGCAGTCGTAGCTGCCATTCTTGTCGATAATCTCGCCCAGCAGCTTCACGCCGTCACGGGCGGTAGCGGCGCAGCCCAGCACGACGTCGGGAATCGTGTACTCGCCGATGCCGGAGGGGTCGTTGCTGTCCTCGGAGCCGCAGGGGTCGACGGCCTTGACCTTGTCGTTGTAGCCGGTGGTCAGCGTGGCAGAGACGCTCACGCCCTTCGCGTTGGTGCCGGCCTCGGAGTACGCGTCGTCGCGTCCGTCCCAGCCAGAGGGGAGGTCGCGCACGTACGTGTGGCGATACGTCGTGCCGTCAAACGTCCACTCGAAGTTGGACTCGTCCGAGCTGAACTTGGGGTTCGTAACGCTCTCCTGAATGCCGAACGCCTTGGGATGGCGGTTCGCGTAGTCCTCCGAGCGGCCTACGTACGTGTCGCCGGTGTCCGTGACGCCCTTGCCCATGTAGATCTGGGTGCACGCGAGTGCGCCCGTGGGCATCGCCATCACGATGGCGGCGGCCACCGTCATCGTGCGGCCGAAGCGCCTGAAGCGACCGAGCGCCCCTGAGTGGATCTTTCTCATAAAGCCTCCCCGATTCCTTGCGACGCGGCAGAGTCCCGCGCCAAACGTTATAACCAGCAGACGTATCGTCCCACGGCACGAACATCCTGTAAAGCGGCTTAAACGCGTGTGACGCAATGCAGACGGTAAGCGGAAACATACGAAACTAAACGAGAAGGACCTGCCCACTCCGTCGTAGGACAGGTCCAAAACAACAGGTCTATGCAATACCCAGGCAGGCGCCGCCGCCGGCGCCCCCTAGTCGCGCGTCAGCTTGCGGTGCAGGCGGTGCGGCTTGGAGAGGTCCGGACCCAGGCGCTTCACGCGGTCCTTCTGGTAGTCCTCGAAGTTGCCCTCGAACCAGTGCCACGCGCCGGGGTTCTCGTCCGTTCCCTCCCACGCAAGGATGTGCGTGCAGATGCGGTCCATGAACCAGCGGTCGTGGCTCGTGATCACGCAGCAGCCGGGAAACTCCAAGAGCGCCTCCTCCAGGCTCTCCAGGGTCTCGGTGTCGAGGTCGTTCGTCGGCTCGTCCAGAAGCACCAGGTTTCCGCCCTGGCGCAGGGTCAGGGCCAGGTTCAGCCTGTTCCTCTCGCCGCCAGAAAGCACGCCGGCGCGCTTCTGCTGATCGGTTCCCTTGAAGCCGAACGCGCTCACGTACGCGCGGCTCGGGATCTCCTGCTTGCCCACGGTGATGTAGTCGTTGCCGCCGCTCACGACCTCCCACACCGTCTTCTGCGGGTCGAGCCCCTCGCGGTTCTGGTCCACGTAGGAGAGCTTCACCGTCTCGCCCAACTCGAGCGAGCCGGAGCTCACGGGCTCCTGCCCCACGATCATCTTGAACAGGGTCGACTTGCCCACGCCGTTCGGGCCGATGACGCCCACGATGCCGTTGCGCGGCAGGCTGAAGCTCAGGTCGTCAATCAGCACACGGTCGCCAAACGCCTTGTGCAGGTGGCTCGCCTCGAGCACCTTGTTGCCCAGGCGCGGGCCCACGGGAAGGTGGATGTCGGTGTAGTCGACCTTCTCGGCACGCGCCGCCGCGGCCTCCATCTCCTCGTACGCCGCGAGGCGGGCCTTGCTCTTCGCCTGGCGGGCCTTCTGCGAGCTGCGCACCCACGCGAGCTCGTCGCGCATCTTCTTCGCGCGCTTCGCGTTCTGCTTGGACTCCATCTCCAGGCGGGCGGACTTCGTCTCCAGGTACGTGGAGTAGTTGCCCTTGTACGGGTACAGCGTGCCGCGGTCGACCTCGCAGATCCACTCCGCCACGTTGTCCAGGAAGTAGCGGTCGTGCGTGACGGCCAGGACGGCGCCCTGGTAGTTCTTCAGGAACTGCTCGAGCCACAGCACGGACTCCGCGTCCAGGTGGTTGGTGGGCTCGTCCAGAAGCAGCAGGTCCGGCGCCTCCAGTAGCAGCTTGCAGAGCGCGACGCGGCGGCGCTCGCCGCCGGAGAGGTGCTCAACGGGCTCGTCGCCGTCAGGGCACTGCAGCGCGTCCATCGCCTGCGACAGCTGGCTGTCGATGTCCCAGCCGTTCGCGGCGTCGATCTCGTTCTGGAGCTCGCCCATCTCGGCCATGAGCGCGTCGAAGTCCGCGTTGGGGTCGCCCATCTCCTCGCCGATCTTGTTGAAGCGGTCCACCTTCGCGAGGATGTCGCCAAACGCCATCTCGATGTTCTGCTTCACGGTCTTCGAGTTGTCCAGCGGCGGCTCCTGCAGGAGGATGCCCACGGAGTAGCCGGGCGAGAGGCGCGTCTCGCCGTTGCTGATGTCCTCGATACCGGCCATGATCTTGAGCAGCGTGGACTTGCCCATGCCGTTGGGGCCCACGACGCCGATCTTCGCGCCAGGGAAGAAGCCCATGGTCACGTCGTCCAGGATGACCTTGCCGTCGAACGCCTTGCGGACCTTCTCCATCTGGTAGATGAACTCTGCCATCTGTCTTGCTCCTATCTGGCGCGAGAGCGCCTGCGGGGTGAGTCCTGCCAGTATCCCATACGCCCCACGCACAAGAAAGGGGTCGCGCCACGGCACCGCGGCGCGACCACCAATTCTTCTTTCCGTCGCCGCGCGGGCGCTATCCCATGACGAGGCGCAGCACGAGCAGCACGACCATGATGACGAGAAGGACGAGGGCGACGCGCATGAGGTAGCCCTTGGTGCCGAAGCGGCGCATGTTGTCCTGGACGCCGGAGAGGTCCGTCATGCCGTTCGCGACGTCGCCGAGGCCCTCCGCCACGGACTTCGGGTCCTCTTCCTCCTCCATAGGCACGTACCCTATCCGCGGGTTGCCGGTGAAGATGCGCCCGCCGCTCGTGACCACGTACTCGGTACCGTCGTCGTCCAGGCGCGTGACCTCGCCCATCAGACGCTTGCCCTGCCACACGAAGCTCCTGCCACCAGGCATGCCGACCGCCTTTCCCAGATTGCATGTTCCTAAGGAATGCTACAGCAATCCGCGGCCGGCGCGCACGGGACGCTCCGACCGCGGATGCGCGGGGCCTATGGGAGGGCGGCTACTCGCGGCGCCGGGCCTTCTCGCCCAGGACGCCGCGCGCCATGCCGTACGTGAGGAGGAAGTAGCCTCCATACAGCACGAGGACGATGGCCATGGTGATGCCAAGGGGGCGCAAAAAGTCGAGCACGCCCAGGGTCTTGATGACGCTGCCGAGGACGCCGAGCGCCACGTAGGAGTGCGCGAGCGCCACGACGAGCGGGAACAGGAAGTACGTGGCGATCTGCATGAGGATGGCGTGGTTGACCATGCCGCGCTCGGCACCGAGGTCGAAGAGCACCCGGTAGCGCGGTGCGCTTTCCGCCACGTCGCTGAGCTGCTGGATGGCGAGGATCGCCGCGCAGCTGACGAACAGGACGAAGCCGATGTAGAGCGCAAGGTAGCCGATGATGGCGGTGAGGCCGACGGCCTCCTCCTTTGCGGAGGACTTGGACTGCGCCTCGAACAGCAGCCCCGGCTGGTGCGCCCTCGCGACCTCCTTGTACAGGCGGGCCTCTGCGCGGGAGTCCCTGGCCTTCACGTTGAGGTAATTGGAGAAAGACTCGAGCTGGGCACGCTTGGACTCGAGGACGCCGTCTGGCACAACGATCGTACCGACGCTGGTGTTGACGGCGTTCGAGTACTCCATCGTGGTGCGGCGCGCACGCAGGCGCATGGTGGTGCCGAGGAAGTCGAAGCCGTCACTCTTGACGGCGACGCGCTGCCAGAAGCCGACCATGTTGGTCATGTCCGTGGTCACGAGGGCCTCGTTGGCCTTGAGGACGACCGGCTTCTCTCCGCGCAGGGCGAGGATCGCGTTGTACTGCGAGAGCGAGGTGACGTGGATGGGGACCTTGCCGAGGGAGTTTGTATACTTGGTAAAGCTGTCAGGAACCTCGACGTCGGTGTCCCCGCGCAGCGCGGCCAGGCTCAGGCGCATGCTGGAGTCCGTGTAGAGGTCGATGCGGGCGGAGTCCGCGACGAGGGAGTCCCAGTCTGGCACGGATGCTTTGAGGAGCTTTTCCATCTCGCTGCCACTGGCGCCTTGGGTTGTCTCGACCGAGGCGGAGGCGTCATCGGTGGCCTGGGGATACATGGCGACGCTCACGTCGTAGTGGGTGATGGCGCTCACGCTCTGGTTGATGGAGCTGACGAGGGCAAAGCCGCCGCACGTGGACGTGATGGCAAGGAAGAGCGCCGCGCACACGATGGAGATGGAGACCCAGACGCTATTGACGCGGCTGGAGAGCTGTCGCAGCGTGAACATGTTGAGACCGTGCAGGTAGAAGCCGCGTGCGGACTGCCCCAGGCGCAGCAGGAAGCCCGAGACACTAAAGAACAGCAGAAACGTACCCACGGTGACGAGGGCGGTCGCGAGGTTGAAACGCCAGTCGATCACGTACATTCCGTTCACGCGCAGCTCGTGGTACGCGACGCCGATGAGCACGAGCGAGACGACGAACAGCGCGACGGAAAGCGGCAGGTTGCGGACGAGGCTCTTCTCGCCCTTGCGGTCCGCGTTCATGAGGTCGATGAGCTTGAAACGCGAGACCTCGAGCACGTTGAGGACGCCGACGACGAGGAAGATGATGGCGAAGCTCACGACGGTGTAGACGCAGGCCTGGCTGCTGAACATGAGGCCGAAGCCCGTGACGTGGGTGTTGAACAGGCGCGCCGTAGCGTAGAGCAGCGCCTGTGACAGCAGCACGCCCACGGCGAGGCCGACGACGAGCGCGCCCGCGCCGACGACGAGCGACTCCATCGCGACGATGCCGGACACGTGGCGGCGGTCCATGCCGAGCGTGAGGTAGATGGCGAACTCGCGCTTGCGGCGACGGATGAGGAAGCGGTTGCCGAACAGGACGAGGAACGTAAGGAGCACGGCCACGAAGACGGAGACGGCCCTGATGATCGCGCCGAGCTCCCGCACGATGGTGCTCATGCTGCCCGAGAGGCTGAGCACCGCGCTCTGCTGCGTGACGGAGTTGAACGCGTAGTACACGGCGACGCCGAGCACGAGCGTGAGGAAGTAGATGCCGAAGTCCTTGATGGAGCGACGGACGTTGCCGAGGGCGATCCTAGCGTACATCTGCCGCCTCCCCACCCATGAAGCTCACGACGTCCATGATCTTCTGGAAGAACTGCTGGCGGGACTCGTCGCCGCGCGAGAGCTCGTTGAAGATGCGGCCGTCCTTTATGAAGAGCACGCGGCCGGACCAGCTGGCGGCGTACGAGTCGTGCGTGACCATGAGGATGGTGGCGCCCTGGCGGTTGAGGTCCGCGAGGCTGCCGAGCAGGAGGCGCGAGTTCTTGGAGTCGAGCGCGCCAGTGGGCTCGTCCGCAAGTACGATGGCCGGCCTGGTGACGATGGCACGCGCGCACGCGATGCGCTGGCGCTGGCCACCGGACATCTGGTACGGGTACTTCTTCAGCACGTCCGCCACGTCCAGCATCGCAGCGACCTGCTCCACGCGGCCGGGGATCTCCTTCGGGCTCACGCGGTTGATCGTGAGCGCGAGGGCGATGTTTTCCTCGCCCGTGAGGGTATCGAGCAGGTTGGAGTCCTGGAACACGAAGCCGAGGCGCTCGCGGCGGAAGCGCGAGAGGTCCTTCTGCCTCATGCCGGTGACGTCGCGGCCGTCGACCACGATCTGGCCGGACGTGGGGCGGTCGATGGTGGAGATGCAGTTGAGCAGCGTGGACTTGCCGGAGCCGGACGTGCCCATGATCGCGATGAACTCGCCGGTGCGCACGTCGAAGCTCACGCCGTCGAGCGCCTTCGTCATGGCGGTCCCCATGCCGCGGCCCTTCGAGCCGTAGTACTTCTGCACGTTGTGTACCTGAAGGACGGTTTCCATGTTCTTCTCCTTTTGCCGGACGGGTCCGGCGTTGCGTCTTTGGGCATGACATGCCGTCGGTTTGCATGCTCATGGTGTCATGCCGCGCGCCGGGCAGCCATAGGCCAAGGTGACGGAAACCTTACGGTCTTGTAAGGTTGGGCGAAGGCCGGGACGAAGGTTGCGGACAGGGCTGTCCGGGGCGTGCGTCACGCCCGCGTGGCGGGGTGTGCGGACGCCACCCGCCGGCGCCACTCGCGCGGGGTGCAGCCAAAGCGTCCGCGGAAGCGCAGGGAGAAGTTCGACGCGGACCGCATGCCCACGCGACCAGCCACCTGCGCAATCGGCTCGTCCGGGCTTTCCGCGAGGATGCGCGCGGCATGCTCGAGGCGCTGCCCCATGAGATATGCGGAGGGCGTGGTGGAGAGCTCCTCCCTGAAGCACCTGAGCGCCTCGCGCTCGCCGATGCTCGCCGCGCGCGCGATATCGGTCACACCGATGTCCTCGCCGAGGTGCCCGTCTATGTAGCGGCACATCTCGCGCACGCGAGCGACGGCAGCCCTCTCGTGGCCGCCGGCGGCGTCCTCCCCCGCAAGCTCCAGCACGTCGAGGACGAGGTGCGAGAGCGCGGAGCGCACGTCTATCTCGAAGCCGATGCCGCCCGCCTCGAACGCGGCGACCGCCTCCTCTATGCGGGCGCACGCACGCTGGCCGACGGGCGTCCCCACGGGAAGGACGACGGCGGGATGGGCGTCGTTTCCCACGAGCGGGGCAAGGTACCTGCGCGTTATGGCGAGCGCCTGGCCACCGCCCACGAGGTCCGCCGCGAAGGTGACCGAGCGTATGCGGCACGTGGGCGCGCCCTCGCAGGAGTGGAGCACGTTGCGGTTGACGAACGCGCCGCTGCCCGCGGGAATCACCACCGACCTGCCGGGGACGAGGAGCCGCATGGAGCCCTCGCTCACGACGATGGCCTCGAGCTCCTCGTGCCAGTGCCACGGGACGTCGCAGCCGGGGTTCTGGCTCAAGAGCTCGTCGTAGCCCTCAGCCGGGAAGTCCGGCGATGCGACCTTCACGTCCTCGTGGTCGTCGCTCCCAAGCACGAGGTTGCACCTTGTATAGATCATGGCGCCCTAAATGTCCGATTTGCGATAGTTCTTGGCGCATCCATTGTACATGGCTGTCCGTATCGCGCCTACCATGGCTATGGAAGAAATCACGTTAGAGAAAGGCCCGCACCCCATGACACCTGCACTGCTGGCCATAATCTACCTTTCGTTCGTGAGCCTTGGGCTTCCCGACGGCCTGCTGGGCGCCGCCTGGCCCGCCATGCACTCCGACCTGGGGGCCGCCGTTTCTCTTGCGGGCGCGATATCGGTCGTCATCTGCCTGGGGACCATAGTGTCGAGCCTCATGACCGACAGGCTCGTGCGGCGCCTGGGGACGGGCAGGCTCACCGCCGCGTCCGTGGCCATGACGGCCGTGGCGCTGTTTGGGTTCTCGACGTGCACGGCGCTGTGGCAGCTGGTGCTGTGGGCCATCCCGTACGGCCTGGGCGCCGGCGCCGTCGACGCGGCGCTGAACGCGTTTGTGGCGACGCACTACGCGGCGCGCCACATGAACTGGCTGCACTGCTGCTGGGGCATCGGCGCGGCCATGGGACCGACGGTGATGTCCTGGCAGATGGCGGGTCCCGCCGGCTGGCCGGGAGGCTACCGCGTGGTGGGCGTGGTGCAGGTGGCGCTTGTGGCCGCGATCGCGCTGAGCCTGCCGCTGTGGCACGACCGCGCGGCCGGCGCCGACGCGTCCGACGAGGGGCATGGCAGAGACGGCGTGCCGGCGACGCGGCGGGAGCTGCTCCGACGCCCGGGCGTGCCCCAGGCGATGGTGGGCTTCCTATGCTACTGCGCGCTCGAGTCGTCGTGCGGGCTCTGGGCCTCGACGCTCCTCGTGCTTGGGCACGGGGTTCCCGCCCAGACCGCTGCCCTTCTCGCCTCGCTCTTCTATGCGGGGATCACGGTGGGCAGGCTTCTTTCTGGCGTGCTCACGCTGAGGCTGGACGGAAGGCAGCTGCTGAGGCTGGGCGAGGTCATCATGGCGCTGGGCCTTGCGACGCTGCTGCTTGCACCAGGCGAGCTTGCGTTGGGCGCGGGGCTCGCGCTGCTGGGGCTGGGCTGCGCTCCGATCTACCCGCAGATGATCCAGCTTACGCCCGTGCGCTTTGGCACGGACGGAACGCAGTCGCTCATGGGCATGCAGATGGCGTGCGCGTACGTGGGCTCGATGGCGTTTCCGCCGCTCATGGGCCTCGTGGTAGAGAGGGTGTCCCCGCTTCTGCTGCCGGTTGTGGCCGCTGCGCTGCTTGCGGCGATGACGGTATGCCTTGAGGTCTGCGACCGCCGCGCGGGAGGTGTTGGCGCGAAGGCGGCGGTCGGCGAGCAGGCGGGCCGCTAGGGGTCTGGGCGGGCCGCTAGGGGCCATGCACTCGCCCCTCGCTTGCGTGGACCAGCAGGGTCAGGCCGGGCGCGTGCAGCGGTGCCCAGGCCAAGATGCGCTCCCGGGCACCTTCCCGCGGCTTGCCAGGATCATCTGACCCGAGTGTTCACACGTGCCTTTGAGCCTGGCGAGCTGCGCCTTCGCGTGCCGTGGGGAGGGAGCTGGCAACGTCGCGAACCTTGTCGAACGCCCCCGGTACACTTCTGCCGCGAGTTTGCAGGGCCGGCGTAAACTCGGGCCAGACGAGTACGGTCGGTGCTGCGTGCCGGTACACGTGGGGCAGAAACGTACGGGATCCCGCAAACTCGCGGCCGACGTGTACCATAAATGTTCTAACCATGGCAGGAACCAGCCGATGTGTACCGGAAAATGCAAACTCGGGTCAGACGTGTACCATGAGGAATTAGTCTAATTCCACATAGCATGAGGTAGATGACCTGCGCGATCAAAGTCTTAACGAACTACCCGGTACACGTCTCGCAGTTCCCGACATGGTTCGACTTTCGATGGTACTCGTCTGGCCCGAGTTTGCGGATTCCTGTCAAAAATGCGCCCATGTGTACCGGTCCGGTACACCTCTGCCGCGAGCTTGCAGGGCCCCTGCAAACTGGGCCGCGAAGTGTACCCGGCCCGGTACACGTCTGCCGCGAGCTTGCACGGACCCGTGAAACTCGGCCTCGACGTGTACGGGCGTGTCAACTCGGGGCTCATGTGTACCGGCGGCCGGCGGCGCCGGCATGCACCGCGGACGTCAGCCCAGCGTCAGCCCGCCGCGCTACCTGCCCGAGTCCGGAAACTCGATGCTCACGGTGGTGCCGCGGCCGACCCGCGACGCAAGCGTCACGCGAAGCCCCATCTTCTGGCACAGGCTCCGCACCAGGTAGAGGCCTATGCCGGTCGACTTTGCAAAGCGGCGGCCGTTCTGGCCGGTAAAGCCCCTGTCAAACACGCGGTCCACGTCCTCCGCGGGGATGCCGATCCCCTCGTCGGCAACGCTCAGCACCGTGACGCGCGCGTCCGCGTCGCTCAGCCTACGCTCCGCCACAATGCGCAGACGCGCCGGCTCGAGCACGCCGTCCGGCCCCGCGGGCTTGCGGTACTTCGCGGCGTTCACAAGGACCTGCCCAAGCACGAACGTCAGCCACTTCGGGTCGCAGCGGACCTCAAAGTCAAGGTCTCCCAGCTCAGGGGCCATGTGCGCGTCAATCAGCGTCCGAGCGTTCGCCCTCAGGGCGCCGCGCACCAGCTCGCCCAGGTCCACTCTGCGGATGGCGAAGTCGCGGTCGACCGAGGTGCTCCGCGCATAATACAGCGCCTGCTCCGCATATCCCTCTATGCGCACAAGCTCGCGGTCCATGGCGGCCGTCGCGTCGTCGGGATGGTTCTGCGCCACAAGGCGCGCCGCCGCTATGGGGGTCTTCACCTCGTGAATCCACGTCTCCACGTAGTCGCGGTACTCGCGCTGCGCCAAGCGCGCGGCCTCCACCTCGTCCGTCATAGCCTTCGACTCGCGTGCGAGCGCGTCATACATAAGCCGCCCCTCCAGGGTGGTCGGCCTTCCCACCAGCTCGCTGGCCAGGTACTTGCTGTCAAGCGCGTCCAGCGCCTCGCGCAGCCGGCAGAAAAACTCCCGGCGCCGCAGCCAGTCAAGCAGCAGCCCCACGAGGGCGCACGCGCCCACTATGCACGCTACCTCGCCAAACGCCCGCACGTCCACGCCGTGGGCGAGAAGGGCCAGCCCCGATAGCAGCACCCCGGCCGCCAGGCACAGCACTATCGCGAACCTGTCGACAAGATACGACCAGAAGCCCATGCGTCTTGCGCCCCCTCCTTGCCACGTCCACCGCCCACGCCAAACGTCCCGCGCCCGCAGCTCGCGGTCGCACCTCGCGCCGGCGCTACAAGACGAGGTAGCCCAGCCCGCGGCGCGTCTGCACAAAGTCGCGCGCGCCTATGGAGCCAAGCGTCTGGCGCAGGTGGCTCACGTTCACGGTCAGCGTGTTGTCATCCACGAACTCGTCCGTCTGCCACAGCTCCTCCTGGATCCGCTGGCGGCTCACCACCTTGCCGGCGTTGCGCATCAAGAGCGAGAGGATCCTGAGCTCGTTCTTCGTGAGCTCCACGGAGCGCCCGTCCCTCTCCGCCACGCAGCGGTCGCAGTCAAGGCGCACGCCGTCGCGCTCCAGCACGGCAGAGCGGTCGGCGCTCCCGTACGTGCGCTGCAGCAGCCGCGCTATGCGCGCAAGCAGCACGGGCGCGTTGTACGGCTTCGCCACGAAGTCGTCCGCGCCAAAGCTCATGCTCAGCAGCTCGTCCATCTGCCCGTCGCGGCTCGTGACCACGATGATGGGCACGTCGGACTCGCGGCGCACCTCGCGGCACACGTACTGCCCGTCCACGCCCGGCAGGTTCAGGTCCAGAAGCACCAGGTCGGCCCCGGCGGCAAGCACCTGCCCCACCACGTCGTCGAACGCCTCGACGGCGCGTGGCTGGTAGCCGTTGTTGCCCAAAAGCGCCACGAGCTCCTCCCTCAGCTTGGGGTCGTCCTCCACCACAAGCAGCCTGTTGTGCACCTGCACTGCCAGACACCCCCTCCAAGAGCGTCGCCAACGGGTCGAATCAGTGTACCATCATGGGTTGTCGCACGGCCTCGCACGGCCAACGGACGAAAGGCGGGACGCCCTTGAAGAACATACTTGTCATGGCCACGGGAGGCACCATCGCGTCGCTGCCCCAGGAAGACGGCCTCGCTCCCGGCCTCACGGGCGAGGAGCTGGTGGAGCGCGTGCCGCTCATAGACCAGCTCTGTCACATCGACGTGGTGCAACCCATGAACATAGACAGCACCAACATGCGCCCGCGCGACTGGATGCGCATCGCGGACGGCCTTGCCGAAAGCTACGACGACTACGACGGCTTCGTGGTGCTCCACGGCACGGACACCATGGCGTACACGGCGGCCGCCCTCAGCTACCTGCTGCAGGGAGGCTCCAAGCCCATCGTGCTCACGGGCTCCCAGCAGCCCATGGCCGCGCCGTTCACGGACGCGAGGCTCAACCTGTACCAGAGCCTGCTCGTCGCCACCGACGATGCCGCGTGCGACGTGTGCGTCGTGTTCGGCGGCAAGGTCATCGCGGGCACGCGCGCCCACAAGCAGCGCACCATGAGCTACAACGCGTTCGTGAGCATGAACTTCCCCACCCTGGCCTACGTCAGGGGCGACCGCGTGCTCTGGAGCGGCGGGCGCCCGCCAAGGGAAAAGAACGTCCCATGGCGTCGCTTCCGGGCCATGGACGACCGCGTCATCGTGCTGAGGCTGACCCCGGAGTTCAGGCCGCAGATCTTCTCTCTTCTGAAAGACGACTACGACGCCATCATCCTGGAGACCTTCGGCATCGGCGGCATCCCGGACTACGACGACGGGGCGTTCAGGCGCGCGATCTTCGACTGGGTGGACTCCGGCCGCACGCTGGTGCTGACGACGCAGGTGCCGGAAGAGGGGCTCGACCTGGGCGTGTACGAGGTGGGCCGCGCGTACTCCAACCACCCCGGCATCCTGAAGGGGGCGGACATGTCCACGGAGGCGCTCGTCGCCAAGACCATGTGGGCGCTGGGGCAGTCCAAGGACCCGGACCGGGTGCGCGAGCTCTTCGTGCGGCCCGTGAACCACGACCGCGCGGAGCCGTAGCTTCCCGCCCGCGCTCCGCCCGCACCGGCGGCGCCGCCCGCGCCGCCGGCCCCGCGCACGGCGCCGTCTATATGCAGTTGGTGTCCCGTGGCCGATCTTCCCGCCCACGCAGGGAACTTGTGCCATCATGATGAGTCACGCAGTAGGAAATGAACACGGTTTGATGTTCATTTGACGTTAAGGAGTCAAACAATGCCCGAGGCCATCCGCAAGGTCAACGTCATCGGTCACCTGCATCCCGACACAGACAGCATCTGCTCTGCCATCGCGTATGCGTACCTCAAGAACCAGATCAGCGACATCGAGTACGAGCCCCGTCGCGCCGGTGCCATCAACCGCGAGACCGCGTTCGCGCTCAAGACCTTCGGCTTCGAGGAGCCCGAGCTCATCACGAGCGTCGCCCCGCAGATCAAGGACACGCAGATCTCCAAGCAGCGCAGCATCGAGGCGGACACCTCGCTCTTCTCGGCATGGAACCTCATGCGCGACCTCAAGACCAGCACCCTGTGCATCACGGACGAGAAGAACGACCTCCTTGGCCTGATCGCGGTGAAGGACATCGCGAGCGCCAACATGGACATCTTCGACACCGCCATGCTGTCCAACGCCAAGACGCTGTACTCCAACGTGCTCGACACGCTGAAGGGCACCATGGTGCTGGGCGACCCCGCAGACCGCATCTGCCAGGGCAACATCCGCATCGGCACCACGCCCGAGATGATGGAGGGCAACATCGAGAAGGGCGACATCGTCCTGGTGACCAACCGCTACGAGACCCAGCGCTACGCGGTCGAGGCCGGCGCGAGCTGCCTGGTGGTCTGCAACGGCGCCTCCGTGTCCGAAGTGGTGATCGAGGCCGCGAAGGCAAACGGCTGCACCGTGCTCACCACCCCGTACGACACATACTCCGCCGCGCGCCTCATCCCGATGGCGACGCCGGTCTCCGCCGAGATGCTTCCCGAGGACAAGGTCCTGCGCTTCTCGGTCAACACCTCCGTGGATGACGCCCTGAAGGTCATGGCGAACTCGCAGCACCGCTTCTTCCCCGTGATGGACGAGGACGGCCAGTACGTGGGCGTCGTGAGCTCGCCCAACATGATCAACGTGAACAAGAAGCACGTGATCCTGGTGGACCACAACGAGCGCAGCCAGGCGGTGAGCGGCCTGGAGCGCGCCGAGATCATGGAGATCATCGACCACCACCGCATCGGCACGATCGAGACGAGCTCCCCCGCGTACTTCCGCAACGAGCCCGTTGGCTGCACCAACACCATCCTCTTCAGCATCTTCCAGGAGAAGGGCGTCGAGATCCCGCAGAACATCGCGGGCCTCATGCTTTCCGCCATCCTGTCTGACACGCTGGCGTTCCGCTCCCCCACCTGCACGGAGCGCGACAAGTACGCCGGTCGCGAGCTCGCGAAGATCGCGGGGGTCGACATCGACGAGTACGCGGACGCCATGTTCGACGCCGGCGCGGACCTGACGGGCCGCACCGCCGAGGAGGTCTTCAACTCTGACTTCAAGGTCTTCTCGCGCGGGCACGCACGCTTTGGCGTGGGCCAGGGCAGCTTCATGACGGAGTCCAGCCGCAAGGCGGCCGAGGCGCTCGTGGGCCCGTACCTGAAGGAGGGCGCAGCGGCGAACGACATCCCGATGGTGTTCTACATGTTCACGGACGTGAAGACCCAGACGACCGAGATGCTGTACTGGGGCGCCAACACCGACCAGATTGTTGCGCGCACGTTTGGCGTGACCCCGGTCGACGGCATCGCGACGCTGCCCGGCGTCGTGAGCCGCAAGAAGCAGGTCATCCCGCCCCTGATGACGACGCTCCAGGACATGGACGAGGAAGACGAGTAGCGCCCGCCAGCCCAGGCCAGACAAAGGCAGCGCGGCCCTGTAAGGTAGGCGCGACGCATCGCATGGCCACGCACCCAGCCGGCCGGATAGGTCTGATCGACCGTCCGGTCGGCTCTTTGTGTCCATGACCCGCGCTAGACTTGTGCAAGTTCGTCGGACACGACTCGCGGGAGGTCACATGGAGGCAGGCGACGCCACGCTCGAGGAGTCGAGCTTCTTCGCACTCGTATCGAGGATGAAGTACATAGAGCGCTGGGCACTCATGAGGAGCACCCGCCCGGAGAACCTCTCGGAGCACTCGCTCGAGGTCGCGGTGATCGCCCACGCGCTCGCGACCATCGCGAACGTGCGCTACGGGCGTTCGCTCGACGCGGGTAGGGCGGCTCTCATGGGGATGTTCCACGACGCGTCGGAGATCATCACCGGCGACATGCCCACACCCGTCAAGTACGCGAACGGGCAGATCCGCGACGCGTACAAGGACGTGGAGGCCAACGCGGAGCAACGCCTTCTGGACGAGCTGCCACAGGACCTCGCCCCCGCGTACCGTCAGATCCTCTGCCCCGCGGCCAGCGACGCCGCAGACGGGGACGAGGCGTACCTGCGCGGTCTCGTGAAGGCGGCAGACAAGCTGTCCGCCCTGATAAAGTGCCTGGACGAGACCCATGCGGGCAACGCCGAGTTCAGGAGCGCGCAGGCGACGACGCAGGCGTCGGTAGACGCCATGGCTGCGGACCATCCCGAGGTGGCGGACTTCGTGGAGCAGTTCCTTCCGCCTTTTGGCAAGACCCTCGACGAGCTGCTATAGGCGCCTCGGGCGAGAAGGGCCACCAAGCGGGTGCGAGCCAATTCGTGCGTTATTGTACAGATTTGCTCTAATCTGTCTTGTTTTGAACGAATGTGGCCGCGTCAGTTCAATTTTGACCCCGTTTTAAAAAAGAATGGGACTACCTTCCCCAAAAGGCTAGAATCCCACCAATGGGAAGATTGGGGCGCATACGCGCCCCGCTCGAGGCAGCCGCGGCGCCAGGACGACGTACATGCAATCTCGCCCGCGCCACGGCCAGAGAGGTTGGTGGATTCTCATGCAGAACAAGCTGGCGCACGCGGCGGAGCGCAAGGCGTTCTCCGTCGTGCTGGACAAGGCGATCGACGCCGTCCGCGGCGACCATCCCGAGGAGGCGATCGAGAAGTTCCTGGACATGGGACAGAAGATGCTCTCTGGCACCGCGCCCGACATGGCGAAGTCGCTGCGCGAGGCGTTCTACCCCGGCTCCAAGTGGGAGAACATGGTCATCGACATGGCGCGCAGGATCGACCCCAACATCCTGCACACGGCGCTTCTGAACGGCGCGTACGAGGCGGCGTTCCGCGGCCTGCGCGAGACCACGATCTCTGCCCAGAAGAACCAGTGCAACGTGCCCTGGATCATCATCTTCGACCCCACGAGCGCGTGCAACATGCACTGCGTGGGCTGCTGGGCCGCCGACTACTCGAAGTCGCTCAACCTCACGTACGACGAGATGGACTCCCTCGTGAAGCAGGCCAACGACCTTGGCTGCCACTGGTTCTTCATGACCGGCGGCGAGCCCATGGTGCGCTGGAAGGACATCGTGAAGCTGGCCGAGAAGCACAACGACTCGCTCTTCAGCCTCTACACCAACGGCACCCTCATCAACCAGCAGGTCTGCGACGACTGCAAGCGCCTGGGCAACGTGCTGTTCTCCGTGTCGCTCGAGGGCTCGAAGGAGGCGAACGACGGCCGCCGCGGCGAGGGCGACTACGACAAGGTCATGGCCGCGTTCGACCTCATGAAGGCCAACGGCATCCCGTTTGGCGTCTCCACGGCGTACACCCGCGCCAACGTCGAGGCCGTCACCTCTGACGAGTACTACGACATGCTCATCGAGAAGGGCGCGCTCTGGGCCTGGTACTTCCACTACATGCCCGTGGGCGAGGGCGCGAACGCCGACCTCATGCCCACGCTGGAGCAGCGCCAGTACATGATCAAGCGCATCCGCGACGTGCGCGCCTACGACGGCGGCAAGCCCATCATGGTGATGGACTTCCAGAACGACGGCGAGTTCGTGGGCGGCTGCATCGCCGGCGGCCGCGTGTTCTGCCACATCACGGCCCGCGGCGACGTGGAGCCGTGCGTCTTCATCCACTACTCCAACGCGAACATCAAGGAGCAGAGCCTGCTGGAGTGCCTGAAGCAGCCGCTGTTCCAGCAGTACCGCGCCAACTGGCCGTGGAACGACAACATGCTGCGCCCGTGCCCCATGCTCGAGAACCCCGAAGTGCTGCCGAAGATGGTCCACGCCGCGAACGCGAAGTCCACGGAGTACGTCACGCCGGAGAGCGTCGACCACCTGTGCGCCCGCACCGCGGAGTACGCGAAGGCCTGGGCGCCCGTGGGTGACAGGATCTGGCTGGAGGAGCACCCCACCGGCAAGAAGGTCTACGAGGACGACATCTCCATGATGCCCGTCGACCAGAAGGGCAAGATCCTCGAGGAGGAAGACGAGAAGGGCTTCACCGTCACGCTCGACGACTAAGGTCCGCGCGTCCTTCTCGCCCGCGGGCGAGGCTGGCGGCGTTGGCCGCACCGCCCCCTCCACCATGCACCAATTTCACGCACCCGGCGCCCGCAGATGCTGCGGACGCCGGGTCCCTTTTGCGCCGCGCCCTCCCGTGCGCCGCGCCCTTGTGCCCTGATGGGTTATTCGTATGCGTACCTGCGACTCCGCGGGCGTGGGCTATGATGGTTCACCGGCCGCCGCCTGGCGGCCCCACACCCGTCACACCTAGGCGGCCACGCACCGTGGCTTGGAGGAAGCATGCAGGACACCCGCACGGCCAGACAAGACGCACAAGAGCGGAAGGGCGCGGCCAGGCTCTCCACCGCCGCCCTCATGAGGCGCTTTTTGGGCTACTACCAGGGGCAGATGCACCTGTTCGTGGGCGACATCGCGTGCGCCGTCGTGGTCGCGGGCATCGACCTCGCGTTCCCGCAGATCCTGCGCACGCTCACGGGCGGCCTGTTCACCCAGGGGGCGAGCGCCATCCTCGGCGCGCTGGGGTACCTGGCGGCCGGCCTCGTGGCGCTGTACGCCGTGCGCTTTGCGTGCCGCTACTTCGTGGCGTACTGGGGACACGTGATGGGCGCCCGCATGGAGAGCCGCATGCGCGAGGACCTGTTTGACGCCTACCAGCGCATGAGCTTCTCGTTCTTCGACCGCAACAAGTCCGGCGACCTCATGAGCCGCCTGGTGAGCGACCTGTTTGACATCAGCGAGACCGCCCACCACGGCCCGGAGTTCCTGCTCATCGGCGCGGTTGAGATCGTGGGCTCGTTCGTGATCCTGGGGTTCGTGAACGTGCCGCTCACGCTGGTGCTCGCGGCGGTGCTCGCGGTGCTGACCGCGTACAACCTCCGCGCGAACCTGCGCATGAAGGCGATCTTCCGCGAGAACCGCGTGCGCATATCCGGCGTGAACTCGCGCGTGGAGGACAGCCTCGCCGGCATCCGCGTGGTGAAGGGCTTTGCCGCGGAGGACGTTGAGAAGGACAAGTTCCGCACCAGCAACGACGCGTACCTGGACTCCAAGGTGCGGATGTACCGCGCCATGGGCACGTACCAGGCCGGCATCGCCGCGCTCATGGGCGCGCTGTACACCGTGATCGTGTGCCTGGGCGGCTGGCTCATCGCAAGGGGCCAGATGCAGCCGCAGGACCTTGCGACGTTTGCGCTGTACATCACGCTGTTCACCACCCCGATCGACAACATCCTTAACTTCACGGAGACGTTCCAGAAGGCCATCGCGGGATTCCGCCGCTTCGAGGAGATGCTGGTGGCGGAGCCGGACGTCAAGGACGCGCCGGGGGCACGGCCGCTTGCCGTCACCCGTGGCGCCATCAGCTACCGGGGCGTGCACTTCTCGTACGACGAGGGCCCCGAGGTCCTGCACGGGCTCGACCTCACCGTAAGGCCCGGGAGCACGGTGGCGCTCGTGGGCCCGTCCGGCGGCGGCAAGTCCACCATCTGCGCCCTTCTCCCCCGCTTCTATGACGTGCAGGCGGGGTCCGTCTTGATCGACGGGCAGGACGTGCGCGACGTCACCGTGCGCAGCCTGCGCCAGGCCATAGGCATCGTGCAGCAGGACGTGTACCTGTTTGACGGCACGATCGCGGAGAACATCGCGTACGGCCGGCCGGACGCCACCGCGGGCGAGATCCGCGAGGCGGCGCGCAAGGCGAACATCGAGGAGTTCGTGGAGTCGCTTCCCGACGGGTTCGAGACCATGGTGGGCGAGCGCGGCGCGCGCCTTTCCGGCGGGCAGAAGCAGCGCATCGCCATCGCGCGCGTGTTCCTGAAGGACCCGCAGGTGCTCATTCTGGACGAGGCGACCTCCGCGCTTGACAACGAGAGCGAGCGGGCGGTGCAGCGCTCGCTGGCGCGGCTCTCGCACGGACGCACGACCATCGTGATCGCGCACAGGCTCTCGACCATCAAGGGCGCGGACGAGATCGTGACCATCGACCACGGTCGCGTGGCCGAGAAGGGCACGCACGACGAGCTGCTGGCACGCGGCGGGACGTACGCCCGCTACTATCGCATGCAGTTTGGCGACGGGCACGCGCAGGACTGACGGAACGACAGGAAGGCAACCCCATGCACGCCCTTCACGCAAGGCTACCGAAGAACTTCGTCCTCGAGGAGCGGCTCGAGCGCTACGCGGACTCCATAGAGGCGAGCCCCGCCTCCTACGCGGGACGCTGGGCGGAGGCCTGCCACCCGCTTGACGCGGCGACGCCGCACGCGCGCTACGACCGCGTGGTGCTGGACATGGGCTGCGGCAAGGGAGCCTCGACCGTGGAGACGGCCAAGCGCGAGCCGGGCACGCTGTTTGTGGGCGTGGACCTGGAGCCGATCTGCATTGCGTACGCGGCTCAGCGGGCGCAGGAGGCCGGGGCGGCGAACGCGGTGTTTGCGCCCGGCGTGGCCAGCAAGCTGGAGCAGTACTTCTCGCCCGGCGAGCTGAGCCAGGTGATCCTGAACTTCCCCACGCCGTTCCCGCGCAAGAAGGAGGCGTGGCAGCGCCTGACGCACGCGGACAACCTGGTGCGCTACCGGCGCCTGCTGGCCCCGGGCGGCGTGGTGACGCTGAAGACGGACAGCTCCCCGCTGTGGGAGTTCACGCGCGGGCAGCTGGCGCTTGCCGGCTTCCGCACGCTGTGGGAATCCACGGACGCGCGCTCGGAGCGGCCCGACGACCCCATGAGCTGGTACGAGCGCCGGCTGTGCGCGCAGGGGGCGAAGGTCCTGGCCATTGAGGCGACGCCGGACCCCGCGCGCGAGCCCGACCTGGACGCGGACGGCCACGTGCGCCAGACCATGCCGCTGAGCCTTGTGGACTACCTTCCGGACGACCTGGAGCACATGGACTACATTCCCCATGGCATGCAGGGCACCGTCATCAACCTGAGAAACCTTGCCCGCAAGGGGCACTTCGACCGGCATCTGTAGCGCAGGCGCCGCGGGGTTGACCGGGGCGGACGCGCGCTAGGAGCGGGCGATCACCTCCAGGAACGCATCGCCGTAGCGCTCGAGCTTCGTGGTGCCGACGCCCGGCACCTGGAGCAGCGCCTCCCGGTCGCGGGGCTTCCGCCGGACCATGGCCCTCAACGTCGCGTCGTTGAATATCAGGTACGGGGGCACGCCCCTCTCGCCCGCAAGGCGCTTGCGCAGGGCGCGCAGACGCTGGAACAGCTCCTCGTCGCCGTCCGCGGCAACGTAGTCGAGCGCCTCCTCGCGCGCGGAGGCGCGGTGGCGGGAGCGGGTGCGCGCGCCGTCGAGGGCGCCGCCCTCGCCGTCGTAGGCGGCGTGGCCAAACGCGTGCGACGTCGCGGCGGGCGCGAGGTAGCGATCTGGCGAGGCGCCCGTGCAGACGGAGCACGAGCCGCAGCTTTGCGGCAGCGCGGACACGTCCTGCCCAAAGTACGAGAGGATGCGCCGGCGCAGGCACGTGGTACTCTGGGCGTAGTCGATCATGTGGTTGAGAAGGGCGCGGCGCGAGCGCTCGAGGCGCTGCCGCTCTGCGGCGGGCGTGGAATCCGGGAGGTCGTCGCGGTCGATGAGGAATCGGCACGTGCGGATGTCGCCACGGCTCCACAGCAGGTAGCACTCCGCGGGCTCGCCGTCGCGGCCGGCGCGACCCGCCTCCTGGTAGTACTCCTCCAGCGAGAGCGGCAAGCCGCAGTTCACGACGAAGCGCACGTTGGACTTGTCGATCCCCATGCCGAAGGCGTTCGTGGCGACCATCACGCGCGCGTCGTCCATCACGAAGCGGCGCTGGGCCTCCTCGCGGGCGTCCGCCTCGTAGCCGGCGTGGTAGGACACGGCGGCCACGCCGGATTCGCGCAGCGCCTGGGCGAGCTCGTCCACCCTCTTGCGCGTGGTGGCATACACGATGCCGGACTCGTCCGGATGCGCGGCGGCGTAGGCGCACACCCAGCGCACGCGCTCCTTTGGCTTGAGCTCGAAGCTTGCAAAGCTGAGGTTGGGTCGGTCGAAGCCGGTGACCGTGACCTGCGGGTCTTCGAGGCCGATAAGCGACACCACGTCGCGACGCACGCGCTCCGTCGCCGTTGCGGTGAGCGCCACGACGGGCGGGCGCGCGGGGAGGCCCGCCACGAAGTCCGCGATGCCGGTGTATGCGAGGCGGAAGTCCTGTCCCCACTGGCTGACGCAGTGGGCCTCGTCCACGGCGAGGAGCGGCACGCGCACGCGTGCGGCAAACGCGCGGAACGAAGGGTCTGCCAGGCGCTCCGGCGCAACGTACATGAGGTCGTACCAGCCGTCGAGCGCGCGGGCCATGACGATGACCTGCTGGCGCGGCGTGAGGCTTGAGTTGAGGTAGCTGCCGCGGATGCCCGCCTCGCGCAGGCCGCGGACCTGGTCTCCCATGAGCGAGATGAGCGGGGACACCACGATGGTGAGCCCGCGCATGAGTGCGGCCGGCACCTGGTAGCAGACGCTCTTGCCCGCGCCCGTGGGCATGACGGCGAGCGCGTCCCTCCCCGCGAGCACGGCGCGGATGACCTCGGCCTGGCCCGGCCTGAAGCTGGCGTAGCCAAAGTGGCGCGCGAGCGCCGCCTCCGCGTCCGCCATGGTGGGCGCGTCGAACTTGGGAGGCGGATCCTGACGTGATGCCATGTGCTTCTCCCCCCGACCGCTTGCGGAATTTGCCGACACACCACGTTAGCACGGCAGACGCAAGGGCGTGTTGGCAATGCGCAGCTAGGCGCACGCGCGCTGGCGCGCTGGCCGCCGGATGCGCCGACTGCGGCCGCGGCGCGTGGGGTAGACTAGAGAGCATGTATAGAAGATTGGAGCCCGCATGAAGAAGACCACCAAGACCATACTCTCCGTCACCGGGGCCATCGCGGGTGCCGCTGCCGCAGCGGGCGGCTTCGAGCTGTGGTCCCGCTCGAAGTTTGGGCGCTCGGGCGTCGCGACCGCGATGGAGGGCGCGCTGCGCGCCACGGGCTTTCGCAACGTCGTGCTTGGCCAGGACCTTGGACGCTACGACGACTTCATCGAGAAGAGCCGCATTGCCAACGAGCAGGAGTACCACATTCCGTCGTGGCTGCGCCTGAGGTCGCTGGTGTTTGACGAGACGTCCCACGGCATGAAGGTCTACCACGTGGGGACGACCGGCAAGAACGAGCACGCCGTCCTGTACCTGCACGGCGGCGGGTACGTGAGCCAGATCACGCCCGCGCACTGGCGCTTTGTGGACAAGCTGTGCCAGGAGACGGGCGCGGAGATCGTGGTGCCGATCTATCCGCTGGCGCCGGAGCACGACTACGACGAGTCGTACACCCAGCTCACCACCGTGTACAAGAACCTGTGCAAGCGCTACGGCACGGACGCCATCACGCTGATGGGCGACTCCGCCGGCGGCGGCCTTGCGCTGGGCCTGGCGGAGAGCCTGCCGCAGTACAACCTTGAGCAGCCCGCGAACCTGGTGCTCATTAGCCCGGAGCTCGACCTGTCGATGCGCAATCCCAAGATCCGCGACTACTTTGACGCGGACCCGGTGCTTGCCCCGTGGGGCATGGCCCAGATGGGCGACCTGTGGGCCGACGGGGACGAGATAGAGAACTTCCGCCTGAGCCCCATAAACGGCGACGTGAGCGCCCTGCGCAACGTGCTGCTGCTTGCCGGCACGCGCGAGATCTACTATCCCGACTGCGCGGAGCTCGCCCAGAAGCTGATCACCGCGGGCGTGCGGTCCGACATGGTGATCGGCCAGGGCATGAACCACGACTGGCCGCTGCTGCCCATACCGGAGGCACGCAAGGCCCGCAGGCGCATTGCGGAGTGCGTCCTGCGCAAGGTGAACTAGGCACCGGGGCCGGCACGCGACGTGCCGGCCCGCACAATGCCGCACGCTGCCGTCGCTCGCACCGGCGGCGCGGTTTCGTGCGGCACGGGATGGCGCGCACGGCGCCGTGGCCGCCCGCCGGCCGCACGCGCCCGCATGCGACGCCCCAGCACAAACGAACCACCGCACCGCTCAAACACACCAACCGCGCCGGGACCCGCTCCCCCCGCGAAAACCATAGGAAGGTCCGCCACCATGTCCAGAATCACCGCAGGCAACCGCCTGTACCTGTACCGCCTCTTCAAGAACCAGATCGGGACCGGAAGGCAGGAGCGCATACAGCGCTTCGAGGAGGTGCTGGCAGCAGACGACATAGCCCCGGACGACCTTGACTGCAAGGACGTGACGGAGCTGCTGGGCGCCCTGGACGACATGGTGAAGCTGACCGTGTTCAAGAAGGGCCGCACGTACGCGACGCTGCTGGCGAGCCCGGAGCTGGACGCCGCGCTTGCCGCGGCCGAGGCCCCCTCCGCGCAGAAGAAGGCCGTGCAGAACGGCAAGTCCTGGAAGCGCAAGAAGTCGGCAAAGGTGGCAAAGCCCGCAAAGCCCCGCCACAAGAAGCCGAGGCAGGCGCCAAAGGCAGAGCCGGAGCCCGTGGCGAAGGCTGCCGCGCAGCACGCGGAGGAGCCGGCAAGCCCGACGGGCGAGAAGGACGAGGCGCCGCTGCCGCAGCACGCACCCGCTGCCAAGGGCGAGGCGACGCCCGCGGAGGCCTCTCCGACGGAGGCGACGCCCTCCAAGGCGACGCCCGCGACCGCCGCGCCGGACCACGAGGGCATCAGGCTCACGATCACGTACGACCCCACGACCGAGGCGGACGCAGCCGCTGCAACGCCGCAGGCGGAGCCCATGCCAGAGCCCAAGCCGGAAGCCGCGCCGCAGGCGGAGCCCGAGCCGCAGCCCGCCCCCGCCGCGCAGCCGCCCGCGGGCGAGAAGAGCCCGGACGCCGCGGCCGAGGCCGCGCCTGAGCCCAAGGCCGCGCCCGTGGTCGAGGACGCCCCGTCCATCTCGCTCACCATCACCTACGACCCGACGCAGGACGAGGAGCCCGTGCCCGAGGGGTCGCTGCCCGCGGAGGGAAGCTTCTCGTTCGAGGACCAGCGTCCCGCCGTGCCCGCGCGCCCCGTACCGCAGGCGCGCGACGTCGCGACGCAGCCGGAGGGCCCCGCCCTCAGCGCCCAGTCAGACCTGCCGCAGACCATATCGCTCGACGTCCACTGCAAGGACGAGTTCCTGCGCGCGCTGTACCAGATGCTGCCACTTGACGTGGACGTCATGGGCGTGCTGGACGAGGACTGGAGCGTCGCCCGCTCGACGGCGCTTCTGACCGGCACGCGCAGCCGCGTGACCTTCCCCCTGCGCTACCTGCACGAGGACGACGGCACGCCCGTCACCATCACGCTGAAGCGCTCCGCCAAGGCCAGCGCCGGCAAGCGCTGGAGCATCAGCTGCATCGACGGCGACGACGGCACGGGCGCCATGCACGAGCCCGTGGGAATCGAGGGCCTGCCCACGGTGGACGAGGGCGCGTGGAGCGAGCTTTCCGGCCCGGCGCGCGGCACCACCGCCACGAGCCCCATCCGCGAGCTCGCGCGCTTTGCGATGGTGGGCTCGTGGGAGTCCTACCTCGGCGCACTCGCTACCATGGCGGCGCCGGAGCACTGGGACTTCCCCGGCGAGGGCGTCGGCAGGCCCAGCCGCTACGGCATCCTGCGCGAGTACCTGTGCGTCACGTTCCACCGCGCCATGGCGCAGGGCCTGGTGGCACAGGCGGCCGACGGCTCGCTCGCCGCGTTCGACACCGGGCTCTTCACCCCGTTCGGCCAGGACATCTACGCGTGCTTCACGCCCAACAGGGGCGACATCCGCTGGAAGTCCGCCGGGTTCTGCGTCGCGGGCTCCGGCGAGCTGGGCGGCGAGCTCGTGGCGAAGCTCGACCCCCTGCCCCGACCCGTAAGCTACCTGCGCGACCTGGGCGACGTTACGCCGGATACCAGCCGCCTGGCCGTGCTGGACACGGACGCCATCCTCACGCACCGCCTGGGCGTGCTGCCCCGCGCGTTCCTGGAGGACGAGCTGCAGGCGTCGCCAACGGCGCGCGACCTGCTGGCAAAGGCCGTGGCGCAGGAGGGCACCCCCGCGGGCGAGAAGGACCTGGCCCTACTTGCGCGCGCCATCAAGTCCGATCCCGGCCTGTATCGCAGGCTTGGCCGCGCGCTGGACGAGGCGCTCGCCCTCACGCTGTGCCGCGTTCGCGCGAGCTATCGGATCGCGGCGCCCGCGTTCGACCCCACGACGGACTCCGTCAGGCTGCTGCTGCCGCTGTGCCTGGTAAGCGACTCGCAGGCGGACTGCGCGCTCGTGCTTGCGCCGCAGCCCTCTGGCAACTACCAGGGCGTCACCATCATGAGCCTGGACCGCGCCCGCGTGTGCGCCCGCATCATCAGCGCGGAGCAGCCGGCGTGGCTTGGACGCGCTGCCGCGCAACAGTAGCACGCGACGCCCGCAAGAGGCGTCGGGCAAGACAGACGCAGGGGGCCGCCCGCGATGGACGGCCCCCTGCCTTTTGGCTTTGTGATGCCCGACTACTCCGTGCAGATCGCGACGGACGCGCTCGCGCCAATGCGGTCCGCGCCGGCGGCGATCATGGCAAGGGCGTCCTCGCGCGTGTGGATGCCGCCCGCGGCCTTGATCTTCAGGCGGTCTCCCACCGTGCGCTTCATGAGCTCCACGTCGTGCACGGTAGCACCACCGGTGCTGAAGCCGGTCGAGGTCTTCACGAACGCTGCCCCGGCGGCCTCGGCGCACTTGCACGCGCGCACGATCTGGTCGTCGTCCAGCAGGCAGCACTCCAGGATCACCTTCACGGGGTGTCCCTGCGCCGCCTCCACCACGGCGGCGATGTCCTTCGTGCAGTACTCGTCGTCGCCGCTCAGCAGCCTGCCCACGTTCAGCACCATGTCAATCTCCGTGGTGCCGTCCTCCACAGCCTGCCTGGCTTCCGCCACCTTTCCGGCGGTGCTGCATGCGCCCAGCGGAAAGCTGATGCACGTGGTGATGCCCACGCCGGAGCCCTTCAGTCGCTCCGCCGCAAATGCCGTCCACGTGCCGTTGATGGACACGGTCTTGAAGTGGTACTCGCGTGCCTCGTCGCACAGCTTCCCCAGCTGCTCCTGCGTGGCGTTCTGCTTCAGCAGCGTGTGGTCCATGTACTGGTTGAGCTCCATCCTGCGCTTCCCTTCCGTCGCGTTCGCTCCTGTGGGTAATCGTTTACTCACATTTGTCGCCTGTCAGCGTAAACGTTTACTCATCCCGTGTCAACATGCCTGGCCCAAAGGCCGCGCACTTCTCGCCTAGCGCACTTCTCGCCCAGCGCGCTCCCGGTCAGCGGCCTCCCGTCCTTCCGGCACGCGCCCCGCACCATCACACGTTTCGCCCGCGCATGGTGGACTCGCGTCGCACCAGGCGCACGGGCACCAGCTCGTGGCGGCCCTGCCCAAGCTCCCCCGCTATCATCTGCAGCATGATCTGCGCGGCCAGGCTGCCTATGCGCTCCGGGTCCTGCGCGATGGTCGTCAGCGGCGGGCGGCCAAACCGCGCCAGCAGGATGTCGTCGTGACCCACCACGGCAACGTCCTGCGGCACGCGCACGCCGCGCTCGCGCAGCGCCTCCAGCGCACCCATGGCCAGACGGTCCGTCTGGGCAAACACGCCGTCGAACTCGAGCCCCGCGTCCAGGGCCGCCGCCACGGCGTCGTGGCCAGAGGGAAAGTCCGTCGCGGGCGGGTGGATCACGCGCCTTCCGTCCAGGGGCACGCCCAGGCGCGCAAGCTCCTGCGCAAAGCTGCGCGTGCGCACCTCCGTCACGGGAAAGCCGGCCGTCGCCGTAAGCACCATCGGGCGCGTACAGCCGCAGCGCGCAAGCTCCTGCGCGGCAAGCCGCCCGCTGGCCACGTTGTCGCTCATCACGGAGCTGACGTTGGGGCCAAGGTCGCCCTCGGGCACCTCGCGGTCGATGTAAAGCGTGGGCACGTCGCGGCGCACGGCCGCGCGCACGTCCTCCAGGCTGTTTGCGCTCACGATGCCCGACACGCGCTGCGCCGCAAGCGACGCGTGGCATTGGCGCTCCATGTCAGGGTCGTGGTTGGTGTTGTAGATCACGATTGAGAGCCCGGCCGCAAACAGCCCCGCCTGCAGCGTCACGATCATGCGTGAGAAGAACTCGTTGCTGATGTTGGGCACGATCACGCCCACGGCGTCCGCGCGCTGCTGGCGAAGGCCGCGCGCCAGCTGGTTGGGCTGGTAGTGCAGGCGCTCGATCGCCTCGCGCACGCGCGCCTCCGTCTGGGCGGAGAACCGGCCGTTGTGGTTGATCACGCGCGACACCGTCGCAACGGATACGCCCGCGGCACGGGCCACCTCCCTCACCGTCACGCGCGAGCCTGCCATGCGTCCTCCCCTCCCGCGCGGCACCGCGCCGCGCCCCCCTCATGGTAGGGCAAGCGCCGCGCTTCGACCCCGCGGCGCGCCCCAGCGGAAGGCAAACGTTTAATCTGCGCTACAAAACGACGTGGCGCGGCACTTCTCGCCCAGACGGGCGCAGGAAAGCCGCTAGACTAGGGGCGCATGCGGCATGTGGGCGAGAAGTACGTGCGCCCGCGGCTGCCGCGCGCACGGATGTGAGGCTCAACGCTGGTTGGCGCCCGCGGCCGCCGGCCCGGGGCGCCCGGACGCTCGTTCGGAGGTTTTGATGGCCAAGATTTTGATGAAGACCCCCCTCGTCGAGATGGACGGGGACGAGATGACGCGCATCATGTGGAAGATGATCAAGGACGACCTCATCGTCCCGTTCGTCGACCTGAGGACCGAGTACTTCGACCTGGGGCTCGAGAACCGCAACGCCACCGACGACCAGGTCACGATCGACTCCGCCAACGCCACGAAGCGCCTGGGCGTGGCCGTGAAGTGCGCCACCATCACGCCGAACGCGGCCCGCATGGAGGAATACGACCTCAAGAAGATGTGGAAGAGCCCCAACGGCACCATCCGCGCCATGCTGGACGGCACCGTGTTTCGCGCGCCCATCCTGGTGAAGGGCATCGAGCCGTACGTGCGCACGTGGAAGGCGCCCATCACCATCGCGCGTCACGCGTACGGCGACGTGTACCGCGACGTGGAGATGCGCGTTCCCGGCCCCGGAAGGGTCGACCTGACGTACACGCCGGCCGACGGCGGCGATCCGCAGTCCGTCTGCGTGCACGAGTTCGCGGGCCCCGGCGTGGTGGAGGGCATGCACAACCTGGACGAGTCCATAACCGGCTTTGCGCACGCGTGCTTTAGCTATGCGCTCGAGACCAGGCAAGACCTGTGGTTTGCCACGAAGGACACCATCAGCAAGACGTACGACCACCGCTTCAAGGACGTGTTCGCGGACCTGTACGAGACGGAGTACAGGGAGAAGTTCGAGGCTGCGGACATCGAGTACTTCTATACCCTGATAGACGACGCCGTGGCCCGCGTGATGCGCTCAGAGGGCGGCTTCATCTGGGCGTGCAAGAACTACGACGGCGACGTGATGAGCGACATGGTATCGACCGCATTCGGCAGCCTGGCCATGATGACGTCCGTGCTGGTGAGCCCCCACGGCTACTGGGAGTACGAAGCGGCGCACGGCACGGTGCAGCGCCACTACTACAAGCACCTGAGGGGCGAGAGGACCTCGACGAACTCCGTCGCGACCATCTTCGCGTGGTCCGGCGCCCTGCGCAAGCGCGGCGAGCTGGACGGCACGCCCGACCTGGTGCGCTTTGCCGACGCGCTCGAGAGGGCGACCATCGGCACCATCGAGGACGGCAAGATGACGGGCGACCTGGCGCGCATCACCACGCTGCCGAACCCGCGGCAGCTTGACACGGAGGAGTTCATCCTCGCGATCGCGGACCGCCTTCAGAAGGAGCTTGCGTAGGTGGCCGGCACATACCGCCTGATAGCGCTTGACATGGACGGCACCCTCCTGACCACGGGCAAGAGGGTGTCGCCCGCTACGTCTGCGGCGCTGCGTCGGCTTGCCGACTCCGGCGCGTTCGCGACCATCGCCACGGGCCGCGCGTACCGCGAGCTCGAGCCGCTGAGGCACGACCTCGCGCCCGTGCGCTACGCCGTGTGCGCAAACGGCGCCGTGGTGATGGACCTGTGGGAGCGCCGCAGCGTGAGCGTGACCACCATCCCCAACCACGGCGCGATCCAGGCGGTGCGCGCGGGTCTTTCGAACGGCTGCCTGGTGAACGTGCTGACGCAGACCGGCGCATACCTGAACCTTGCGGACGTCGAGCGCGCGGACGAGCTGGGGCTTGGCCAGTACAAGGGCCTGTGGGCGCAGGTGAACGAGCAGATGGACGACCCCATCGAGTTCCTGCGCACTCACCCCAACAAGGCCGTCAAGATCAACCTGTACCACTTTACGCAGGAGGCGCGCGAGCGCACGCGCGCTCAGCTTGCGGGCGCGGACGTACAGGTCGCGTTTGCGGAGGGCGCATCGGTGGAGATAACGGCGCCCGGCGTGCGCAAGGACAGCGGCATCGCCCACCTGTGCGACGAGCTAGGCATCACGATGTCGCAGGTCGTGGCCGTGGGCGACGGCGACAACGACCTGGACATGCTGCGCAGCGCCGGCCTGGGCGTCGCGATGGCAAACGCCACGCCGCAGGCGCTCGCGGCCGCGGACGTCTGCACCACGGCCGACTGCGACCACGACGGCGTGGCCGAGACGATCGAGCGCTACTTCCTGTAGGCGGGTGCTGGGTGCGGGCCGGCTGCTGGGGGCGGGCCCTACACCTGGGCGTGGGTGGAATCCGGCACGAAGCCCTCGAATATGGCGACGCCACCCTCAGTCTCGGCGGCGGCAAGGTCCTGCGGGTTCTTTATGGTCCAGAACACGGGCTTCGCGCCCAGGGCCTGAACCAGCCTGAACGCGGGTGTCGCGCGGTCCGCGAACTTGTACGCAACGAAATCCGGCCGCGCAAGGGAGTTTGCGACCATGGACGTCGCAGCCGCGTCGCGCGCGGCGGTGCAGACGGAGGCCAGGGCCTGCCGGTGCGCGGGCGCGCTCTTCTCGCCCGTGCGGGCGGACGCCGCGGACTTTGCGGACGTTGCTGCGAGGTAGTCCTTGCTCAGCTGGCCGCGGACGACCTCTGGGCGGTGGCGGCGCAGCCACACCAGCACGCGCGGGTCGAAACTCTCCACGCAGTAGCTGACGCAGTGGCAATCGAGCTCGTCCATGGTCTTGTGGCAGAGCTCCGCCACGCGCGGCCACGCGGCGCCCTCGGTCTTCACCTCCACGATGAGCGGCAGCGGGTCCGCGTCGCCCTCGCAGTCCGCATCGAACACGGAAAGCGCCTCGTCGAAGGTGGGGATGCGCTCGTCCGTGCCGTCCAGGCAAAGCTCGCGCAGGTCCTGCAGGGTGCTCTTCTCGACCGTGAGGGCGCGTCCGCACATGCGCCGCGTGCTGGCGTCGTGAATGACCGCAAGCTGGCCGTCCGCGGTGAGGTGGACGTCGAGCTCCACGCCAAAGCCCAGGTCGCGGGCGCGCCGGAACGCCGAGAGCGAGTTTTCTGGGATGCCTAGGTCGCGGTCGTGCAGGCCGCGGTGGGCAAAGCGGTGCTGGCGGATCTTGCCCCAGCGGGCGTCCACGTACGAGTCGTTCTTGCGCGGCGACACCAGGGCGGCGGTCGCGACGGCGCCTGCGCATGCGACCGCGGTGGTCCTCGCGAGCGCGGTGGTTGCTCTTCTCATATGGATGGTCCCTTCTGGCGTCGGCCGCGTGCGCGGGTGCGGCACGGGTGTCTTGTCTTGTGGCACGTCCGCGGCGCGCGGGCGCGGCATGCCTCCTACCATGTTCCGCCTTTGTGGCGGTCGTGGGGCCGACGGAGCGGCAGACGGTTGTGTCAGAATGGAGCGGACGGAGGTGGCGCATGAAGCTGCAGCAACTGCGATACGTGATCCAGGTGGCGGAGTCGGGCTCGCTCACGGCGGCGGCCGAGCGGCTGTTCGTTGCGCAGCCCAGCCTGTCGAAGGCCGTCGCGGAGCTGGAGCGCGAGATGGGCGTCACGATCTTCACGCGGTCGCGCACGGGCGTTGAGCTGACAGAGGAGGGCACGCGCTTCCTCTCGTACGCGCGACAGGTGGTTGAGCAGGCGGACCTCCTGGAGGCGGAGTACAAGGGCGGCACCCGCGTGCGCCGCGTGTTTGGCGTGTCCGCGCAGCACTACGCGTTCGTGGTGAACGCGTTCGTGCGGCTGGTGCGCGAGCACGGCGCCAGCAGCTACGAGTTCTCGCTGCGCGAGTCCACGACGGCCGGCATCCTGGACGACGTGCGCGTGCAGCGCAGCGAGCTGGGGATCCTGTACCGCAGCCACTTCAACCGCGACGTGATATCTAACGCGGTGCGCGCGGCCGGGCTCGCGTTCGAGCCGCTGTTCACGGCGACGCCGCACGTCTTCGTGAGCCGCGACAACCCCCTGGCGGACCGCGCGTCCGTCACGCTCGCCGACCTGCGCCCCTACCCGCGCCTGAGCTACGACCAGGGCATCCACAACTCGCCGTACTTCGCGGAGGAGCTCCACATCACGGAGCCTGCCGAGAAGAGCATCGTCGTGACCGACCGTGCCACGCTGTTCAACCTGCTCATAGGGCTGGGTGGCTACACCATATCCTCCGGCATCCTCTCCGAGGCGCTGAACGGCAGCCAGATCGTGGCCGTGCCGCTCGAGAGCGACGAGCGCATGGAGCTGGGCTACGTGCGGCGGCACGACCGGCCGCCCTCGCCCATCGCAAGCCGCTACCTGGAGCTTCTGCGCGGCTACGTCGACGCGTACCGACAGGGCGACCACAGCTAGCGGCCGGGCGCGGACCGGGCCCGACGCCGACGCGCGCGACCGCCCTCGCCCGGCCGCGCGCGGTACGTGACGCCTAGATGTCGAGCGCCGCGTGGTAGCCCCAGTACACGGCGTTCGTGATGGTCGACACGCGCGCCGCGTCGCCAATCACGCGAACGAAGGGAGCGCTGTCCCGCAGGGCATCGGCCACGCCCGTCCTGGAGCGCTGGCCAAGCGCGCAGATGACCGTCGTGCCCGGCACCAGGTGCTCGGCGCCGCTCGCGTCCGCGCACACGACGCCGTCGGCGGTCACGCGCAGACCCTTGTAGCCGGTGTGGACGGTCACGTACTTCTCGACCTCGCGAAGCAGCAGCGGGCGGTGCCGCACGTTCGCGTCCGGCGCCAGCTCGTCGCGCATCTCGACAAGGTGGACCCGCTTGCCCTCCTGCCCCAGGTGAATGGCGCACTCGCATCCCGCGAGGCCGCCGCCAAACACCACGACGTCGTCGCTCACGCGGTCGACGTTCTTGTAGTAGTCGTTCACCACGACAACGTTGTCGCCGTCGAGCCCGGGGATGGGCGGCACGAGCGGCGAGGAGCCAACCGCGACGATGAGCGCGTCCGCGCCCTCCGCCTCGACCAGCTCGGGCGTAACCTCGCAGTTCAGGCGGATCTGCACGCCGGCCCTGCGCGCCAGCCGCTCGTAGGTGCCCGTGAGCTCGTACATCTCGTACTTGAACGGCAGGGCGCGCTCGCTCTTGAGGATTCCCCCAAGCTCGCCCTCCTTCTCGCACAGCAGCACGTCGTGGCCGCGGCGCGCCGCGGTGTACGCCGCGTACAGGCCGCCGGGGCCGCCGCCCGCCACAAGCACCCTCTTGCGGCGGGACTCCGGCACGGGCACGACCTCGTCGCTCTCGGACTCGCGCCCGATGAGCGGGTTCACGGTGCAGCGGCGCGTGGACGTCGCCGCGCGCTCCGCCATGCACGTGAAGCAGCGCAGGCAGCGCACGATCTCGTCGTCGCGCCCCTCGGTCACCTTGCGCGGAAGGAAGGGGTCGGCGAGAAGGGCGCGCGCCATGTACACGACGTCCGCCTGCCCCGAGGCCACGATCTTCTCCATCTGCTCCGGGTCGTTCAGGCCGCCAATGGTCGCGACGGGCTTGCTCACGTGGCGCTTGACCTCTGCGGCAAGGTAGACGTTGCGACCGTGCGCCTCGAACATGGAGGGGTGGGTGATGCCGAACGTCTTCTGGTACGTGCCGGCCGAGACGTGGATGAGGTCGACGTAGGGCTCGATGGCCTGGGCTATGCGCACGCCCTCCTCCAGGTCGTAGCCTCCCTCGCAGAACTCCGCGCCGCTCATGCGGAACTCGATCGGGAAGAAGGGTCCCACGGCCTCGCGCACGGACTTGAGCACCTCGACGGCAAGGCGGCAGCGGTTCTGGAGCGAGCCGCCGTACTCGTCCGTCCTGTGGTTGAACAGGGGCGAGAGGAACTGGTTGATGAGCCATCCGTGGCCACCGTGGATCATGAGCATCTCGAAGCCCGCGCGCTTTGCGAGCCCCGCCACGTAGCCGTAGGCGCGGACGATGTCCGCGATCTGCTCCTGCGACAGGGCGCGCACGGCAACGCCGTCGGCGCGGACGGTATCCGAGGGGCCCCACTGGTTGAGCCCGTGCTGGCGGGTCTTGTCCGTCATGTACGTGCCGGCGAACATTCCGGAGTGCGAAAGCTCCAGCGACGGGATGGCGCCGTGGCGGCGGATGGCGTCCGCGGTGTACGTGGCGCACGCCAGGGAGTTGAGGATGGACTCGTCCAGGTGGTAGGCGTGGCTGCCGTCCGTCTGCGGGTGCACCATGCACTCGGACACGGTGACCGCGCCGGCGCCGCCCTTGCCCCTCAGCTCGTAGAACGCCGTCGACTTGGGACCGATGCAGCCATCGTTAGTGATGTCCGTGCCACCCATGGGCGCGCTGAACATGCGGTTCCTGAACGTGGTCCTCCCAAGGGTGATGGGCTTGCAGAGGTTGGGGTACTTGCGCTGCATTTGCTCTCCCGTCCATTCGGGCCGCGTCTCGCGGCAAGAAGTCACGCGCATATGATACGTGAGCGCAAAGCAATCCACACCATACCGACACACGTGTGATGCCAGGGAGTTGGACAGATTGCTCAGTTAGCCCGCATTTATATGTACATCTGTCCCAACGCTATATCGGCGCACGACAAGCAAATCATCCTTGTCGACCTGGATTGCTGTAATATACTACGTATTATTTTACGTATGATTGGACTCAACTCATGCCAACGATTAAACCCATTTCCAATCTGAGGAATTACAGCGAGGTGCTTGATGGGGTCTGCCCTGGCTCACCTGTGTTTCTTACGAAAAATGGCCATGGTCGTTACGCGATTCTCGATATGGCAGACTACGACCGTCTTATAGCCGCGCAATCACTCTTCTCTGAACTTGAACATGGCAGGATGTCGGGTGAGAACCATGGCTGGATAACATCTGAAGATGTTCGATCTCACTTCGAGAATAGACACGGCAATGGGGCATGAGGTCGTTTACTCCCCTGACGCGCTAGCCGACCTCGACAAGATATGGGAATGGATTGCCGTCGAGAACGAGGAACCTGCCTCAGCCTCAAGTACGATTGACGCAATACTTGACCGTATCGACGACGTCGCAACCTTCCCGAACTCTGCCCCTCCACTGGACACGGTTTGCCAGATACACTCGAGCTGGCGATTCGTCAGCGCCCGTGGCTATATGGCGTTTTTTAGGGTTGGTCGAACTCGTCTGTATGTGGATCGCATCCTCAGCAGCAAGAGCGACTTCCTTAGGGTTTTGCTAGACTCGTCGGATGGAATCGATTTATATAATTGAGTCACGACATCTCCAGCCATGGGCGGCTGCACGAACGTAGAACATTGATTCCAAGGTTGACGTTTGGGTCGCGTTTTCCCAGTTGGGCGAAATGTGTAGGAAAAATGTTCTACGTTCGCACCCGCCACGCAAGCGCACGACCCAAAATGGGCGCCTCGCGGCAAACGTCGCGGGGCGCCCCAGGCCTGTGCGTTCAGGATCTTGCTACCTGCGGACCACGGAGATGCGCTGCCCCACGTGGTTTCCGCTCTCGACCTCGTCCACCATGGCAATCGCAAAGTCGGCGTAGCTGATGACGGACTCGCCACGCTCGTTCAGGGTGAGCTCCTCCCCCGCGAGAATGTAAGAGCCGGTGCGCTCGCCGTCCGCCTGGAAGTCGCCCGCAGGAGAGACGAACGTCCACTTCACGTCGTCGCGCTTGCGAAGCTCGGCGAGCTCGTCTGCCTGGGCGGAAGCCGTCGGGACATACTCCTTGGGGAAGTCCGGCGTCTTGTACAGCTGCGTCTTGTGCTCGGGGTCTACGTAGAGCGAACCCGCACCGCCAACGATGAGTAGGCGGGTCTGAGTGCCAGAGAGCACGTCCGCAAGGTGCTGAGAGGTGGTGGTGTGCAGGGGCAGGGTCTCGGGCGTCCATGCACCAAAGGCGTCGACTACCGCCTCGAAGCCCGCGAGGTCGTCGGCCGTGATGTCCATGATGCCCTTCTGCACGAAGTGTTGTGCCTCGGACTTGTTCTCGCTGCGGGCGAAGCCGGTCACGTCAAAGCCGCGGGCGACGGCCTCCCTAACGATGAGCCGGCCGTTGCGGCCGTTGGATGCGACGACGGCGATCTTCCTGGTGTCGGTCATGTCTCTCTCCTTCTAGCTCAGCCGCGGCAAGGAGCCGCGCCAACGTCTTTCGTCTGACAGCAAGAACTATACGGAGGTAGGACTACTAATGGTAGTAGGCACTTTATAGTACTGTAGGTTCCTACTAGTAACTATTGGCAATCAACACTTGTTTTATACTCATGCGGTTCTGTCATAGCTCACCAAGTACAAAGAGACCCGCCACGGAAAGCACTCCGAGGCGGGTCCATAGTTTTCAGCGTCGTTCGCGGAGCCCAGGTCCTGGCTACTTGGCCTCTCCCGTGACCTTCGCCCAGTCGGCCGCGAACTTCGCGAGGCCCTCGGTCGTCAGCGGATGGTGCACGCACTTCTTCAGCGCGCCAAACGGCACGGTCGCGATGTCCGCGCCCAGAAGCGCCGCCTGCGTCACGTGGTTGGGTGTGCGGACGGAGGCAGTGATGATCTCCGGGCCGCCCTCCTCGTCCCAGTAGCCGTAGTCGTAGTTCTTCACGCACTCGACTACCGTGGAGAGCTGCTCGATGCCGTCATCACCAATGTCGTCGAAGCGACCGACGAACGGGCTGATGTAGCGTGCGCCGGCACGGGCGGCGAGAAGAGCCTGCGGTGCGGAGAAGACGAGCGTCATGTTGACACGAATCCCCTCGGCCGCGAGCTTGTGGGTCGCGGGCAGCGACTCCTCGCAGATCGGCAGCTTGACCACGATGTTTGGCGCGAGCGACGCGAGGTGCTCGCCCTCGGCGATCATGCCCTCGGTCGTCTCGGCCGTGGACTCGGCAGACACCGGCACGCCCTCGCCCACGATCTTGCAGATCTTGACCATGTGGTCCTCGAAGTCGGCAAGCTTTCCGCCTGTCTTCGCGTAGAGCGACGGGTTGGTGGTGACGCCGGCGAGGATGCCCCAGTCGGAGGCCTGCTTGATCTCGTCGAGGTCCGCGGTATCGATGAAGAACTTCATGGCTAGCCCTTTCTGTCCGAAACCTGCTTTCCAGTTTGTTATTGTTGCGGCTCTATCGTAACGCTCTTCTCCACAAAGTGGACCAACAATCGGTAGTCAACCAAAATCGACAGACCGCCATCGCACACGCCACGTCAGACGGCGGCCACCCGGCGTGAGCCTACTCGCGACCGTCCCAGCAGTACGTGCAGACCTTGTCGCGGTCGAGGCCGATCGCCTCGAGCAGGCCGTCGAGCGACTGGTAGCGCAGCGAGTCGAAGCCCATCTCCTCGCAGATGGATTTCAGCAGGCAGCGGCCGCGCTCCGTGGCGTCGTCCGCGTACTCCGCGATGTGTTCCTCGCCGCCGTCGGGCTCGAGCTCCCTTATCTTGCGGCGCGCGATGAGCTCGTAGTCGGAGTTCGAGCGCGAGAACGAAAGGTACTTGCAACCGTACATGATGGGCGGGCACGCGGAGCGCATGTGCACCTCGCGGGCGCCCGTGTCGTACAGGAAGTCGACGGTCTCGCGCAGTTGCGTGCCGCGTACGATGGAGTCGTCCACCAGAAGCAGGCGCTTGCCGGCTATCAGCTCTGGCACGGGAATCTGCTTCATCTTCGCGACGCGGTTGCGAATGGCCTGGTTGGTGGGCATGAACGAGCGCGGCCACGTTGGTGTGTACTTCACGAACGGGCGCGCGAACGTCTGGCCCGTCTGCATGGCGAAGCCCAGGGCGTGCGGCAGGCCGGAGTCCGGCACGCCCGCCACGTAGTCCACCTCGGGCAGCGTGCCCTCAACCTCCTCGCGACGCGCCATGATGCGGCCGTTGCGATAGCGCATGACCTCGACGTTCACGCCCTCGTAGTTTGAGTTGGGGTATCCGTAGTACACCCACAGGAACGCGCAGATCCGCATGCGGTCGCACGGCCTGGCCAGCACCTCGTAGCCGTCCGGGCCAATGCGCACGATCTCGCCGGGACCAAGCTCGTGCTCGTCCGCATAGCCCAGCTTGCCGTACGCGAAGCTCTCGAACGAGACGCAGTAGCCGTCGTCGTCCCTTCCCACCAGCACGGGCAGGCGCCCCATGCGGTCGCGCGCCGCAACAAGGTGGCCGTCCTCGGTCATGACGAGCAGCGTGAGCGAGCCCTCGATCTTCTCTTGCGCATAGCGGATACCATCGACCAGGTTGTCCTGCGAGTTCACTAGCGCGGCCACAAGCTCGCACATGTTGACGTTTCCAGAGCTCATAGCCATGAACTGCGCACCGGCGCCCGTGAGCTCATCTACCAGCGCGTCGAAGTTCGTGATGTTACCCACCACGGATATTGCATACACGCCCAGGTGCGAGCGCACAAGCAGCGGCTGCGGGTCCATGTCGCTGATGCAGCCCATGGCGCAGGTGCCGCGAAATCCCGGCAGGTCGTGGTCGAAGCGCGTGCGGAACGGCGTGTTCTCGATGGAGTGGATCTCCTTCTTGAAGCCGCCCTCCGGCAGGCACGACACCATGCCCGCGCGACGCGTGCCCAGGTGGGAGTGGTAGTCGACGCCAAAGAACACGTCCAGGATGACGTCGCGGCGCGAAACCGCACCAAAGAATGCGCCCATGTGACCTCCAGGTCAGTCGTCGGGCCGAAAGCGCGTCCGCGCGACGCCGCCCCGCCGGCCCGCCTTGCCAAGCCGTCAAGAAACCGCACCTAGAAGTATACGGCGGGCGAGAAGAACAAGACCCTTTCCCCGCGGGCGCATGCGTGGACGGTAGCTCCCCGTGCCCCTGCGGCGCGCCATCGTGCCCGCACCCGCGGGCCGATATCATGCGCGCATGCGCCCCCACCGTTCGCGACGCAGCACGTTTTCGACCTCCGGAAGCGTGTAGCCCAGGCGCGTGTCGCCGTGGGGATCAGTCCGCACAAACTCAAACCCCAGCTTATGCTGCACGCGGGCCGAGCGCGCGTTGCCATCGTAGTGGCAGCACCACACGGCGTCGCAGCCAAGGTCCGCAAACGCGCGGGCGACCAGGCACGAAGCCGCCTCCGTGACGTAGCCGCAACCCCAGTACGGACGTCCCACCCAAAAGCCAAGCTCGGGCTCCGCGTCCAGACCAGAGCACGAGTCCTCGCCAAACCTGAGCGCGACGCACCCCACGAGCGCACCGTCGCACGACCGCACGACGGCATACGTCTCTGGCGCCGAAAGCACGTCCTCGATGGTGCGAAGGCTTTCCGCCACGTCCGCGTGCGGCGGCCAACCGGCGGCCGGCCCCACCTCAGAATCGCGTGCAAGCTGGTAGAGCGCCTCCGCGTCCGAAGACGCCCATGGGCGCAGCAGGAGCCTCTTGGTCCTCAGTTCCATGCTCTTCTCCCTTCGCAAGGCACTCGTAACATCGGCAAGACTATAGCGTCGCACGACGGGCGGCACTCCACCCCACACCGCGATGTGGCGATTTTTCTTGCGCGCAATCGGGTACCATCGATATTAATCGTACGCTATATAATATTGCGCTTGTCTATAGCGCATCAAGCTGACCCGCCACAGATTCACCAGTCGCTGGGTCGCAAGGAGGCTACATGCAACAGAACACCTTGCCCGCACGTCAGGCGATGCCCTCGCAGTCGCCCGCGAACCCGGACCCGCTTGCGCTGGAAAACCAGCTCTGCTTCCCGCTATATGCGGCCTCCAAGGAGCTTACCCGCAGGTACAAGCCATTTCTTGACCCGCTGGGCCTGACGTACACGCAGTACGTGACCATGATGGTCCTGTGGGAGAAGGACGGCATAACCGTGACGGAGCTGGGAAGCCGACTGTACCTCAACTCAGCCACGCTGACGCCGCTGCTGAAACGCCTCGAGGTGCACGGCTACATCACGCGCACGCGGTCCGCCAAGGACGAGCGCGCCGTGATCGTGACGCTGACCCCCGCCGGACGCGAGCTACACGAACGCGCGCACGACGTGCCGCACTGCATGGGCAGCTGCGTGAACATGCCCCTGGAAGAGGCCATGGAGCTCAAGCGACTGCTGCTCAAGCTGCTCGACTCGCTCTCGAGCGACGGTGAGCGCTAGGGCCCACCCGCTGCCGCGACCGCTGGAGTCGCCAAAGGCCGTAACCCAAGCGCATGCAACGGTGTAAGAGAGTGTAAAAGAGTGCAAGAACGTGTAGAAGCGTGTAGAAAGGTATAAAAGAGTATATGTTCGTGTAAAAGGGTATAAGACCAACACGTACGGATGAGACGCAGTGCCAACATGGCGAGCAGGAGTGATATGCATGGGACCAAACCCCTTCAAACCTACGGCGGGAAAGATGCCTCCCATCCTCATCGGACGCGAAAGCGTGATTGACGCCTTCGACAGGGGGCTTGCCAATGGGGCAGGTGCGCCAGAGAGGCTCATGCTCATCACGGGTCAGCGCGGATCTGGTAAGACGGTTCTCCTCACCGAGCTTGGGCGCATGGCCAAAAAGGATGGTTGGGACGTAATCTCCGAGACCGCCTCGGGCGGAATGGTGCAAAGGATTGTCGAGAGTCTTCGTGGCACCTCACCAAGAGTCACGAGGGCAAGCATCGGGCCAAGTGCGTCCTTGGGGGGTACCTCCCTCTCGCTCGGATCGGTCGAGCTGTCTCGCCCGGAGGCACCCCTCACGATCCGCGCGGCAATCGAGGACAGGCTGGCCAGGCTTCCCAAGGGCAAGGGCGTGCTAATCACGATCGATGAGGTGCAATCTGCCTCGAGGGACGACCTCGTGGCCATTTCGACTGCGGTGCAACACGTCATTCGCGACGAGGACATGACCGACTTACCCGATACGCAGAAGCATGGCATTGCGCTGGCGTTCGCAGGCCTGCCCATAGCCATTGATAACCTCGTGAACGACGACGTCCTCACCTTCCTACGGCGATGCGTCCGCTACGACCTCGGCGAGGTAAGAATCCCCGATGTAAAGAACGCCTACATAAGCACGGTGAACGACTCTGGCAAGATGATTTCCGAGAAGGACGCGCAGACCGCAGCAGAGGCCTCTTCGGGCTTCCCCTTCATGATCCAGCTTGTGGGGTATTACATGTGGCAGTCCGCCGACGTCAACGGATCGGATGCCATCACGGCAGAGCATGTTTCCATCGGCGCCACCGATGCGGCGAACGCATTCCAAGACTCCGTGTGCGCTCCGGCAGTTCGCTCCCTTACTGTCGCCCAACGCGAGTTCATACTTGCGATGGTGCCGGATCTGCCCGAGCCCTCCCAGGTGGCGCACATCGCAGAACGGTGCCGCAAGTCCATGAGCTGGGCAGGCAAGTATCGCGCCAGCCTCATCGCCTCGAACCTCATCGAGCCCGCAGGGAGGGGTTACGTGCGCATCTCCATGCCCCACCTTGCAGAGTACCTGCAGACGCGTCGAGAAGCCTAGCGCACCGAGTCATGCCCCCATAATCAAACGCGTTTCTCGCCACCCCCCGCCTCATGCGGCGGAGTCAGGGAAGAATGCGCAACAAACGGAAAGGAACCACCTTGTCTCAACGAAACACCGCCCGCCTCGAGCGCTCGACGATGCGCCGGACCCTCTCTAGGTTCTGGGCCGTCACGCGCATGCAGCCCGGGATCGCGGCGCTCTCCGTCATAGCGAGCGCCGGCTACGTGCTCCTGCTCACCTTCGCGAACACCTACGTGATGGGCCTCGTGGTCGACCGCGTGCAGGCCTCCCCCGTGCCCGCCGACCGCGTGTTTTCCGTGTTCGGCCCGTACGTGCTCGCGCTGGTGCTCGTGAACCTCGTGGGCCAGGTGCTGTCGAAGCTGCAGGACTACACCGTGTACAAGCTCGAGATCAACGGCAACTACCACCTGTCGCGCCTGTGCTTCGACACGCTGGCCAACCAGTCGATGACGTTCCACACCAGCAACTTCGGCGGCGCGCTCGTGAGCCAGACCAGCCGCTTCACGAGCGGGTACAGCCAGCTTGTGGACGTGGTGGTCTTCTCGCTCATTCCCATGGTCACCTCCATCGCGGCCACCATCCTGTCGCTGGCGTGGCAGGTGCCCACGTTCGTGCTCATCCTCGTCGCGATGATGGTGGTGTACATCGCGTTCGTGTGGGTGATGTACAAGAGGATCCTGCCGCTTTCCGAGCGGACGTCGCAGGCGCAGAACCGCCTTTCCGGCGTGCTTTCAGATGCGGTCACCAACATCCTGGCCGTGAAGACGTGCGGGCGCGAGGACTTCGAGCGCGAGCTGTTTGACGCGGCGGACCGCGACGCCCGCAGCGCCGAGACCGTGAGCATGCGCGCCACCATGCGGCGCAACTTCGCGAGCTCCGGCATCATCGTGCTCATCATGGCCGTGGTGTCCGTGTTCATGGTGGGCGGGCACGCGTGGTTTGGCATCAGCGCAAGCACGCTCATCATGATGTTCACCTACACGTACAACCTGACGATGCGCCTTAACTACACCAGCTCGATGATGCAGCGCATCAACCGCGCCCTGGGCGACGCGGCCCAGATGACGCAGATCCTGGACGAGCCGCGCCTGGTGGAGGACGCACCGGACGCGCGCGAGCTTTCCGTGACGGACGGCGCCATCGACTTCGAGCACCTGGGGTTCCGCTACCACGACGCCGCGGCGGACGACCGCGTGTTTGACGACCTGACGCTGCACATTCCCGCCGGGCAGCGCGTTGGCCTGGTAGGCCGCTCCGGATCGGGCAAGACCACGCTGACGAAGCTCCTGCTGCGCCTGGACGACGTGCAGGACGGCCGCGTGCTGGTGGACGGGCAGGACATAAGCCGCTGCACCCAGCAGAGCCTGCGCCGTCAGATCGCGTACGTGCCGCAGGAGGCGCTGCTGTTCCACCGCAGCATCCGCGAGAACATCGCCTACGGGCGCCCGGACGCCACGGAGGGGCAGATTCGCGAGGCCGCGCGCCAGGCAAACGCGCTGGAGTTCATCGACCGGCTGCCGCAGGGCATGGACACCATGGTGGGCGAGCGCGGCGTGAAGCTCTCTGGCGGGCAGCGCCAGCGCATCGCGATCGCGCGCGCCATCCTGACGGACGCGCCGATCCTGGTGCTGGACGAGGCGACGTCCGCGCTGGACTCCGAGTCCGAGGCGCTGGTGCAGCAGGCCCTGGAGCGCCTGATGCACGGGCGCACGTCCATCGTCGTGGCGCACAGGCTCTCGACCGTGGCGTCGCTCGACCGCATCGTGGTGCTGTCCAACGGCAGGATCGTGGAGGACGGCACGCACGCGGAGCTCAGCCGCGCCGGCGGCGAGTACGAGCGCCTGTGGGACCGCCAGACCGGCGGCTTCCTGGAGGGCGAGTAGCGCCCGCGGCCCGCAGGCGCCCGGCGGGCACGCCCGCGCCGGCGCCGCGACAATGAGTTGCCTAAAGGAGAAGAGCCGGCATCCGGTTGGATGTCGGCTCTTCTCGTCTTACGTATATATATGTGCGCGCGGGGATGGGCGCACGATGCGTGGCATGTAGGCTACGCCTGGGCCTGGGCGACCTTCGCGTCGGAGGCAGCGGACTCGGACTCGGCAGCCACGACGTTCTTGCGGCCGAGCTCGGACCACTCGGGCTCCTCGTCTGCCATGGAGCCGGCCTTGACGGTGAAGAACTCCTTCAGGCAGTTGTAGGCGACGATGACGCCGAGGACCACGAGCAGGACTGCGACGACGAGCTGCAGGCCCTTGGTGAGGAGCACCGGGGCGGCAGCGGTGGTCGCGGTCGCGGGGATGGTGCCGAACAGGCCGTAGGTGGCCACGGCGGTCCAGCAGCTGGCGATGCTCATGACAAGGGAGGTGAAGGTGCAGCAGAGCAGGAAGGCGACGGGGACGTACAGCATCCAGCCCTTGCGGCCAGTGACCTTGCAGAACACGGCGAGGGTGATCATGGTCATGCCGCCGAGCAGCTGGTTGGACGCGCCGAAGAGCGGCCAGATGTTGAGGTAGCCGCCGAAGCAGAGGACAAGACCGACGAGCAGGGAGACGGCGGTGGAGAACCAGACGTTCGTCATGACCTTGCGGACGCCGGTGACCTTCTCGGTGGTCTGGGCGGCGGCGTCGTTGGAGTTGAAGAAGAACTCCTGGAAGCTGCTGCGGGCGATGCGGGCGACCGCGTCGAGCGAGGTGAGGGCGAGGGCGGAGACGTTCATGGTCATGAAGACGGTCGCGACGGTGTTGTTGACGCCGATGGTCTCCATGCCGCGGGCGATGCCGGCCGCGAAGATCTGGAACGGGGTGGAGGCGACGCCTGCGTTGAGGGCACCGGTGCCGGCGGTGTTCATGTCACCGAACATGATGCCGGCGGTGACGATGGCGATGACGCCGACGAAGGACTCGAGCACCATGGCGCCGAAGCCGACGGGAAGCATATCGGTCTCGTTGGAGACCTGCTTGGAGGAGGTGCCGGAGGAGACGAGGCTGTGGAAGCCGGAGAGGGCGCCACAGGCGACGGAGACGAACATGAGCGGGAACAGGTAGCTGCCGCCGGCGGCGAGCTTTGCCATGGTGGCGCTGCTCGCGACCATGGGGGCGGTCATGGTTGCCTTGCCCTGGACGGCCAGCGCGAAGATGCCGAACACGGCGCAGACGATCATGGTGACCATCATGATGGTAGTGAGGTAGTCACGCGGCTGCTTGAGGGTCTGGATGGGCATGGCGCTCGCAAAGACGAGGTAGACCATCACGATGGCGATCCAGCCGTTGATGTCGAGGTACAGGGGGAACTGCATGCCGACGGCGAACATGATGACGATGGACGCGACGGCAACGGCGAACTCCTGCCAGCCCTTGAGGTCGAAGCGCTTGCGCAGCCAGCCGAAGGCGATGGCGACGAAGGTGAACAGGATGGAGATGGTGCCGGCGCAGCCGGAGGCGTAGGACTTGGTGAAGTCGACGGCGCCGGAGGCGGCGGGGGTGAACTTGAAGGTGCCTGCGACCATGGAGGTGAACGCGGCGATCACGATGGTGCAGAACAGCCAGCTGAACAGCAGGAAGAGGCGGCGGCCCGTCTTGCCAATGTACTTCTCGATGAGCTGGCCCAGCGACTTGCCGTTGTTCTTGACGGAGGCGTACAGCGCCCCGAAGTCATGCACGGCGCCGAAGAAGATGCCGCCGACGAGGACCCACAGCAGGACCGGCAGCCAGCCGAACATCATCGCGACGATGGTGCCGGTGACGGGGCCCGCGCCGCAGATCGAGCTGAACTGGTGCGCGAACACGGAGAAGCGCGTGGCAGGAGAGAAGTCCCGGCCATCCTCCATGCGGCGGGCGGGCGTAATGGCCTGGGGATCGACGCCCCAGCTCTTGGCCAGCCATCGACCGTAGACGACGTAGCCGCAGACGAGCGCCACGGCTGCAACCAGTATTACCAGCATTCCGTTCATGTGAAGCTCCCTCCGAGGTTCAAACAAAAAGCGGGGCCACTTGGTGGTTTCCAAGCGGCCCCGCAGAAAGACGCCAGCCGCCCGCATGACCGCGGGTCGGCTACACCGACTCGCGGCTAGATAATAATGATTGCCTCTGCTAGCGTGCTGACGCCCATGTTCGAATCTCCTATACCGGGTGCGCCGTATGCGCACCTCCCTTGCGGTACGGCGCCCATGATGGCCCTCTGGAAGCCGGTAGGTGGCCAGATATTTCAAGCGGTAACATGCGGTTAACGAAATGTATGCAATGCAGAAACGGGCAAACGGTTGGTTTTTGTCGCCAAACGATAAATTGAACACCTAGTTTAAAGCGATACCTGCGTAAACCCGTAAAGGCTTGCCGCGTTCTGCCACGCCGCACCCTCGATGGACCTTGCGTGCGGACCACAGAACAGTGCCTCCGCCTTGCGCAGCGCTAGTGACGCCGGAGTGTACGGCCAGTCGCTCCCGTACAGCAGGTGGGTGGGGTCCGCCACCTTGAGCAGCGCGTCGAGCATGACGGGCTCCGCGTCTCCCGCAAGGTCGAAGTACAGGCTGCGCACGGCGCCAAGGACATCCACGTTGGACATCATGGCCGCCGGCACGAGCACGCGCGAGATGCCGTCCATGCGATGCGCCACCTCTGGCACAAACGCGCCACAGTGCGGAACGACCCACCGCACGTTGGGATAGCGGTCGAGCGTGCCCTCGGTCACCAGGTTGAGCACGGCGCGCGTGGTGTCCGCCAGAAACTCGAACAGGGGCGCATGGCGCGCCGCGAACTGCCCCGCCGGCACGGCCGCGGGCTTGGTGGGATGGATCGTCACGACGGCATGTCGCGCGTCCAGGTACGCCATGAGCGGGTCGAGGGCGGGATCCCCAAGGTAGGTGCCGCACGCGTTTGTGGGAACCTTCACGCCAAGCGCACCAGGCAGCACAAGCGCGCGGCGCGCCTCCCGGATGGACGCCGCGACATCGGGCAGTGGCAGCACCGCCGCAAAGCCGCGGCATGCGGCGTGGTCCGCGCACAGACCGGACATGTAGTCGTTCAGGGCTCGGCAAAGCTCTGCGGAAGCGGCGTCGTCACCCCAGTTGACGTGGGGCGATGATATCGAGAAGAGCGAGAAGCCAATGTTTGTGCCCGCAGCGAAGGCGCGCGCGTCCTTCTCGTCCCACGAAGGCGTGGGAAAGCCGTCCTCGCGCGCGGGATCGATGCCCGCGCGGGCGAGCGCGGCCAGGTACGCCGGGGGCAGCACGTGCTGGTGAACGTCGAACAGCCGCGGGAGCTCGTGCGCGGCCGCGCACGCATGGCCGCTATCGCAGGTTGGCATCGGGGTATTCCTCCGCGATGTAGCGGAGCACCTCGTCCCACTGCTCGCGGGCGACCTTGTCGCGCACCTTCGCGCGGCTGGCCTTTGCCCACAGATACACGCTCCGGGGGCTCTCCCCCGCGTCGAGTCGGTCGCTTGCCAGGAAGAACGGGTCCTGGTCGTCGAAGAAGTCGTCTGCCATGTAACCACCCTGCCGTCGCGGTTGTGCCTGCATGCGACCACTATAGCAAGGCGCCGCGACGCGAATGTCGCACAGCCATCCATACATTTGTTGTATGACTCGCAAGAATACCTGTATTTTTACTTATGGTTCCGGGCGCCTACAGTGGAGTTCGCACAACAGTTACCCAAACATGGGAGGCACATCATGATCCTTGGAATGGCCGCACCCGAGCTTCTTGTCATCCTGCTTGTAACGCTCGTCATCTTTGGGCCCAAGAACCTGCCGAAGCTCGGCTCCGCCCTTGGCCAGACGGTCAAGAGCGTGCGCGAGGGCATGGAGGAGGGCGACGCGGCGGCGGCCGAGAAGGTCAGGAGCGAGGTCTCGGAGGCCTCCTCGGAAAACCAGGCCACTTCCGCGCATACCAAGGCCTGCCCGAGCTGCGGCGCCGAGGTCGACGCCGACGCGGCATTCTGCTCGCACTGCGGCGCCAAGTTAGACTAGCTCCCCCCAACATCAGGCACCACCCGCTCGACCCCCTACGACTCCGGGTTGGGCGGTCCCCTCTTACCGGGCCCGGCTCTCGCATCCGCGAGGCCGGGCCCCATGCGTTACCCATCCACGGCGCTGCCGTCGGCCGCTGCGCCCGCGTCGGCCTCGGCGGCATCGCCCGCGGCGTCGCCCGCGTACGCCGCCTCGAACATGCCCACGAAGCGCTCCGCCAAGGGCGACAGGTCCCTTCCCTTAGGCCACACCACGGCCATCCGCGTCACCAAAGAGTCCTCGTCCACGCGCTTCACCGTGGCGCCCTCAAGGTTCATCAGCTCCAGAAACGACTCCGGCACCAGGCCCACGCCCAGCCCCTTGCACGCCCACGCGCACGTGGTGCGGGCGTCGTCGTTCACGCACGCCACGAACTCCGGCAGCCCCGCCTGCGCAAACAGGCGCTCCAGGATCTTCTCGAACCTGCGATAGATCACGAGCGGCGCGGCCGAGAGCTCCTCCAGGTCCACCACGTCCGCGCGCTCGCCGCACGACATCCCGCGCGGGATCACGGCCACCATCGGCTCGGGGTCGGCGTAGCGGCACTCCAGCCCCTGCTCCGCAAACGGCGTACGCACCACGCCCAGCTCAACCACGCGACGGCGCAGCATCTCGAGCACCTCATACGTGTTGCCCTCGTTCAGCACCAGGCTCACGCGCGGGTAGTCCTCCGCCAGGGCCCGCATCCGTGCGTTCGGCACCTGCCCGCCCGAAGAGCTGATGATCCCTATGGCGAGCGTTCCCTCGCGCCCCAGGCCCACGTCCGCCACCTCGCGCGCCGCGGATTCCGTCAGCCCCAGGATCGTGGTCGCGCGGGCGTACAGCACGCGCCCCGCGTCCGTCAGGTCCACACCGCGCGGCCTGCGCACAAACAGCTTGACGCCCAGCTCCTTCTCCAGCGCGGACACCTCGTAGCTCAGCGGGGGCTGCGTGATGTTCAGGCGCTTCGCCGCCGTGGTGATCTTGCGCTCCTCCGCCACGGCCACAAAGTACTCCAGCTGCCTCAGGTTCACCGCATGCCTCCCGTCCGCGATATCCAATCTCTGTATAGCATACGCATGGGCGAGAAGAACGTACCGCCTTGGCAGCAAACCCCCACGTCAACGGCACAGCCGCGCGCCCCGGCTAGAACATGAGCGTCATGCCCGCGGGGGCTTCCTTGTCCACGGCGTCCGCCACGCCGTTCACGTCCGCGCGCAGCCACGCCGCCTCCCGCGCAGACGTCGCGGCGTCCGTGGCACGCGCCTGTGCCAGGCCCACGGCCTCCCTGCGCACCGCATCCGGAAACGCAAGGTAGCGCCTATAGCAGCTCAGCGCACGCACCACGTCACAGCTGCAGTACGCGGGGTCAAAGCTCGCACGCTCCTCAAGGCCGCGCAGCCCGCACACCTCCACACGCCCAAAGAACAGCGTGTCCAAGTACGTCCAGCCGTCGCGCATGCCAATGTCCGCAAAGCGCAGCAGTGCGCACACGTAGCCCAGCGTCTGCCTCATGTCCGGGTCGCGGTTCACGGCAAGGTAGCCGCTCACCGCCTCAAGCAGCAGCTCCGCCGCGTCCACGGACCTTGCGTCGCGCACGCGCCAGCGCTGGTAGTGCGCCAGGCGCCTGGCCAGAAGCTCGCGCCCCTCCGCCGTTGCGGCCGCGTCCGCCCAGCGCGCGCCGGCCATCGCGCCGTCCACGGCCGCAATCAGCCGCTCGTTCGGCTCGAACCTGCTTGCGCCGGCCTCCACGGCCACGTCGCCGGCCACGGGGTTGTCCTTCTCGCCCGCACCCGCCGTGCCGGCGGCATCGCCCGCGCCCAGCGCGCCGTCCGCGCCCTCCGCCACGTCCTCGTCAAAGCCAAACGCAAGGCACAGGCCGCCGTCCGCGTCCACGTCCAGCGTCGCCACGTTCACGGAGTCGTCCGCGTGCAGGCGCACGGTCGCCTCCGCCTCAAAGTGGTTTGCCACCTGGTCGATCCTGCGCGCGCCCAAGCCGCTCTCGTGCGCCTCGCGGGCGATCGCGTCCGCGGCCGCGTCAGAGATCCTGAACGCGCGGCCGGCGCCCAGCAGGTTGCTCACGCGACGCTCCAGGCTCCGCTCGGAACCCTTCACGATCTGCCGAAGGTTTGCGCACGTCAGCGCCGGCACGCACACCACCGCGCCAAAGCGCCCCACAAACTCCGGCATGAACCCCCAGCTCACCAGGTCCTGCAGGTTCATGCGCGCCCGCAGCTGGTCCGTGGTCAGAAGCCCCGGCGCCACAGAGCCCGCGCCCGCAAGCTCGAGCCCGCCGCTCAGCAGGCGCTTCCGCACGATGCCCTCGATCCCCATGAACGCGCCGGCAAACACGTTCAGCACGCGCCCCGCGTCCAGGGTCACCTCGCGCTGGCCCTGGGCCTCCGGCGCCAGCTCCAGCGTCCCGCCGTCCAAAAGCTTCAGGAAGTTCCCCTGGCTGTCAAAGCTCCGGCCGCCCTCGCGCGTCTTGCGAACCAGCTTGTCGGCCTCGTCCCAGAACGCGAGCACCGGGCGGCCGTCGTCCTTCTCCATCACGCCGGCCACGCGCCTCAGCTCGCTGCTCACGGAGTCGCCAACCCATCCGGCGCCCGTGATGCCAGAGCAGTCTATGCTCACCAGCTCAAGCCCCATGACCTTCGCGACCACCTTCATCACGAAGCTCTTGCCGCTCGCCGTGCTGCCCGAAAGCATGAACGCGCACGCGCGGGGCAGGTCCAGGTCGTCCACGCCGCGGGCGCGCATCTCCATGCGCTGCAGGCACGAGTACGTCAGTCCCACCACCTCGCGGAGCACGTCCTCCTGCCCCACCACATAGCGCCGGCACTGCGCGAGCACCTCGTCGCGAGGCCTCGCCAGTATCGCCTCGATTGCGTCAACCGCCCTGGCAGGGCCGTCCGCCCCGCCAAGGTCGCCTGCCCCGCCAAAGCCGCCCGCAGCCTCAGTCCCAAATCGCACGTCCGACATAGCACAAGCCTCCCAGCCCGGCGCACCCGCGCCGTCCAGGAAAGATTATGCCCTCATCACCGCATCCCAAGCGCCTCGCCCGGGCGAGAAGAGCCCGCCCCCTTGGTCGCAGGTGTAGTACTCTGTTCGCATGATAGATGAGCCCCTCATATATGACTGCGACGTGAACGCCCTTTCGCTCGAACGTGCAAGAGGTCTCGTCCCTCCAGAGTTCCTTCCGGCTTACCGGAGGTTAATCGATTACGAGGGGCGCCAGATCCCTCGTCTTCCGCGCGGAAGCGAGGAAATGGCACGTGGCCTCGATATAAAACTTGCATCACAGCGAGGCATTCACTCTCCCAACTACGACTCCCTGCCATCTGGCGGGGCAGGTAAGCGTAAGTACGCGCTGTCGGTCCACTCAGAAGGTCAAGCGTATTACGACGATAAAAATGTCATTACCCGCCCTGATGGGACATGGATTCTGGACTACAAAGCCCACCGCGCCGCTCCTGGCAAAAGGGAGACGGACCAGTCGACGAAATTCCTCATGAACAATTTGGAAGACGGCGTACCCGTTGGCGTCATGGTCCGCAGTGACTCTGGATACAACGTGCTGGGGCTCGCCTTCGTCGAGCAGTTCAATGCCGAGACCGACTCGTTTACGATACATGGACCCGTGAATGCCCAGACGGAAGCCGCCCATACGTTCTATCTCATCACGGAAGCCGATCTGAGCCCCAAGGAGAAGGAGGAGCTTAAGGACCTCAAGGCGCAGATATCCGCCGAGAGAGACGAGCGCGTTCGGAAGATTGTCAACACGGTGGCGAGACAACAGCAAGAGAGGTTCCGCAAGCAGCTGTTCGAGGCCTATCGCGGAGTCTGCCCTGTCACGCACGTAGATGTGCCAGAGGCACTGCAGGCGGCACATATCGATCGATACCGAGGCCCGCGTTCACAGGTCGTGAACAATGGCATTCTTCTACGTGCCGACATACACCGCCTCTACGACGACAACCTCCTATCCATCGAACCAGAGACCCATATCCTCCGAATCTCCGATCGCCTGCGCCGTTCCCCGTACCAAGACCTTGCAGACATGCGGCTTATAATGCCCACTGGCAAAGCAGCACCGGATGACGAGCTCCTCGACATGCACTTCAGACACTTCAAAGTCGCCGAACGCCTGGTCTCCTAGCAAATACGCCTAACTTGCGAGCCTGTTCGTCTTCCTCAGGAACTTCGTTGGCATGGGCCTCTCGAGATGCCAGACGATGTTCATCGGCTTCGAGCCTTCGTGCGAGACGTAGTCAACCATCCCCAGAAACGTGAACGGTGCCGTACCCGCAGCGTCCTTCTTATACTCCCTCACGAAGAGAAGGACCTTCGATCCATACTCCTCATGATGTATATAGCGCTGTCCCGTCTTGCTTGAATCACTCGTCGTGCTTTGGCTCTGCCAGTGGAAGAGACTCTCGCTGATCGAATAGTCCTCGTACATGGTCGACGGAGAGTAATCCCTCTCCGCTTTGTTCAACGTATTTATAAGGACGTCGCAGCGTTTTTCGGGCAACCATTTGACACCCTGCCTCACGACGCCCGGGTTCAGATAATCAAGGCCGACGAATATCTGGTCGCGTGAGTATTGGCAGTGGAGATCAAGGGGACAGTCAAAGCCAGGGTTCACCGGCTCGTCGATGAAATCGATGTGATCGAGGTTGAAGCGCAGGAGCTCGGTGATCTCCGCAAACATGGTCTCGTTTCTCAGAAGTCCCCTCAGATGCCCAATCGTCTCATCTCGGAGCTCGGACTCGGTCGCATTCGGCAGAAGCGTGATCTGGAGCATTCTCAGCCAGCTCATCTCCAGATCGTTAAAGTTGCTCTTTCCATCGGCAATCAGCGGCAGCGCTCGCAGCAGGAATGCAATCCAACGACGAGAGTCGATGGAGCAGATGTGCGCCAAGGCCTTTGTTAACAGCTCCTCGTCCGGATCGCGAAAGTCGTCTCTCACGCCCGCCTCCACACACAGGCGTGAGAAGCAGTACTTGCCGAATAGCATCTTGGGGTCGACGCCCGTTGACGCAAGAAAGTTGGAAAGCGTGAGATCGAGCCCCGTATCCTCAGTGAAGGTAGAGATTCGGCTCACAAGGCCAGACTTCACACCATAGGATTGGCTTACGTGCTTCAGGACGTACTCCGCCGCAACCTTCTCAAGATGTATGTAGCATCCCTTTGGCACAGACGAGAAGCCCTCTTTGATCTCCCTACTCATCGGCTTGTGCGTATTCGAAAGCAGGGCGGAGAACTTGGACTCGAAATCGTAGTGCTTGTTCTGCTGTCCAATGAAGTCCAAGACCGTAAGGCAATCCTTGCCCTCAGAGAGTCTGAGGCCTCGCCCGAGTTGCTGCAGGAAAACCGTGAGAGATTCCGTCGGGCGGAGGAACAGCACCGTATTGACCTCGGGGATATCAACTCCCTCGTTGTAGACGTCCACCGTGAAGACAAACTTGATATCACCTGCCGCGAGTTGCCGCTTCGCCGCGTTACGCCTGTCCTCTGGCGTCTGCCCCGTTACAGAGACGGACTTTATCCCATGGTCGTTGAACTGACTTGCCATGAAGTCGGCGTGCTTGACCGAGACGCAGAATCCGATGCCTCGCACGGACTCGATGCCTGTCACATACCTATCCAGCGACCGAATTATATGCTCAGCACGTCGCTTCGCCTGATGCTCCTGGTACACATACACGTCCTCGAGCTGAGAGGTCTCGTAGCCGCCGCGCGACCACTTCAGTCGACTCAGGTCGACCTCGTCCGTAACGCCAAAGTACTGGAACGGGCAGAGCAACTTCCGATCGATGGCCTCTGGCAGCCTAATCTCGGCGGCAATCCTGTTATCAAACCACGGCAGAACGCTCTTGCCGTCCATTCGCTCTGGGGTGCCCGTGAGGCCCAGCAGCACCATTGGCGAGAAGTGCTCCATTAGACGCTGGTACGATGGCGCGGGAGCATGATGAAACTCGTCCACCACAATGTAGTCGTAGTAGGACGGATCAAGCGACCCCGTTAGCCCCCTTGAGTTAATAGACTGCACCGATGCGAAAAGATGGTCTAGGCTCCCCGGTACGTAGGATCCAACAAGGAGGTCCCCGAAGTTCGCGTCACGAAGAACACTTCGGTAGGTCGCGAGAGCCTGCTTGAGGATCTCCTCGCGATGAGCCACGAACAGCATGCGCGCCCGTCTGCCGTCGTTGTAGCGAGCGCAGAACTCCCTATAGTCAAACGCCGATATTACCGTCTTTCCCGTGCCAGTCGCGGCAATAACAAGGTTTCGCCAGTGGTCACCAACCTCGCGCTCTGCACGAAGCCGATCGAGGATCTCGCGCTGGAACGGATACGGCCTCAGATCGAAGAAGTACACAAGGTCACTAGAGGTTTTCTCCCCACGCTCTCGCTTTACGGCCTCTACGAAGCGATCGTGCTGACTCCTATCGTAAGACTCGAAATCGTTTGACTCCCAATATGACTCGAACGTCGCACGTATCTTCGCCATCGTGTCAGGCAGCTCTCGCTGTGCGACCTTCACGTTCCACTCGAGCCCGCTCGTAATGGCTGGGTTAGAAAGATTGGACGAACCCACGTAAGCAGTCGTAAAGCCCGTCTTGCGATAGAACACATATGCCTTCGCGTGTAGGCGAGTGCCCCTAGTATCGTATGAGACCTTCACCTCAGCGTTGGGCAGCTCGCTAAGCTCGTCGATAGCCTTCACATCGGTCGCACCTATATATGACGTCGTGATGACCCTGAGCTTGCCGCCTTTTTCGGAGAACAGCCTCAGCTCTGGCAGAATGATGCGAAGTCCCGGCCACTTGATGAACGAGACCAGCATATCGATCCGATCCGCAGAGACGATCTCCTTCTTGAGCTCGGATCCCATCGATGGCTCGTGCCTAGCCCCGGTGAAGAGGGAGCTCTGCGCCATTGGAGTCTCCGGCCGAAGAATGTCGCGTTCGCTCCTCCCGCGAATCTCATGCACCGCCTTTGGGACAAGGGAGAGCAGCTGATGGGAATCGCCCACGAGATCGCCTGACGAATCCAGGGCGCCGATCATCTTATTTGCAAGTTGAATCTGGTTCTCGAGAGAATCCTTACCAGACTCGCTGATCCTTGCAAGGGCAGCCTCGGCGACCTCGGCCACGTACTCGGCAAGAATTTTTGGCGCTTCCGCCTCGTCGATCTTGCGAAGGTCGGAGACGAGCGCGTCCTTCTCTGACTCGAGCTCCTCTTTCAGTTCCCTGCTGATAGTTTGCTCGTAAAGACCCGGCTCTAGCATTCTGCCCCCATCCCTTGCGCCAATCTGCACCAGGATCGCGCACGAGCCTCCAGCGTGCAAATAAAAACTGAGAGCGGATGGCAAACGGCCAAGGCATGCGCGCTCTTCTCGCCGTGCGCGCGGTGGCGTATTCGGCGATGCGGGGCGCGTGGCGTCTAGCGAAGCCAGTCCTGGATCGCGGCGGCGACCTCGCCGGGGTAGTCGCGCACTCCGTTGTGGCCACCGGGCATGACGACGGGCGTCGCGCCAAGACCCTGGCACAGGAAGTCCAGGTTGCGCGCGTGGTAGGTGCCATCGCTCTGGCGGCCGATGCACAAGAGGACGGGCACGCCGGAGCCGCGGATGGCATCGCAATCCGGCACGTAGTCGAACGCCCAGGTCTCGCGTGAGAAGCTCGTCTGCAGGTTGCGCTCGCGATGCTCGAGCTCGCGCGCGGAGTACGGCACGACGGCCTCGCCGATGGACTCCCGCTGGGTGGTGAGGTAGAGCGCCGTGCTGGAGCGATGCCTTGCAAGTGCCTTGCGGGCGCGACCGATGTTGCCGAAGACCTCGTCGTCTGGGTCCAGGCCGCTGAAGATGGGAGGCTCCAGGGCCACCAGTCTGCGGAAGAGCCGCGGCTCGCGCTCGAGGAGCCGGAGCGCCACAACGGCGCCGAGGCTGTGCGCGACGACGTCTGCCCTGCCGCCCACCGCGCGGATCACGGATGCCAGGTCGCGCGCCTGCGCGTCGAGCGACCAGTCGCCGTCCAGCGCGTCCGTGCTTTTGCCACAGCCGCGGCGGTCATAGCGGACGGTGCGCCGCGCCGGCATGCACGTGGCGAGGCCGTCGTAAAAGCTGGAATCGACGCCCGCGCCGTGCACCAGCACCAGGGGAAGGCCTTCCGGCCGTGCCGGTACCTCGTCGCGCACGAACAGTCGGGCGGAGGGCCCATGCTCCCCCGTCACCCCAAGCAGCGTGTGCGCGTGTTCCGAACCCCGGGCCATGGCGAACCTCCCTCTTGCGCGGGTGCGTCTGCGCAGGACATGGTAGCACCGCGGTGCCGACCGCGGTGCAATGGCGAGGTGTCGCAACGGTTACGCGCGCGTGCGGGCGCGCGGCGAAGCCATCATACTGGCGGGAAAGGACGCAAGGCGCGTCGGGCCGGCGCACAAAGGCGCGACCGGACGCCACAAGCAAGGAGGACGCATGCTCACGGGAGAGGCAATAGCCAAGATGGTGGACTTCTCGGCGGGAAACCTGCACGACGTTGACCACCTGCTGCACGTGTTTGGCCTGGCAAAGGCCATTGCGGAGGGCGAGGGGCTCGACGCGGGGACCTTGCACGTGATAGAGCTGACAGCTGTGGTGCACGACATTGCGTGCCCACTGTGCCGCAAGAAGTACGGTTCTGCGCCCGGCAAGCTGCAAGAGAAGGAATCCGCGCCGCTCGTGAGGGAGTTCTTCGCGGGAACGGACGAGCCCCAGGAGACCGTGGAGCGCATTGCGTGGGTCGTGTCGCACCACCACACGTACGAGCCGGTGGACGGCGCGGTGCACCAGGTGATCCTGGAGGCGGACTGGCTGGTGAACACGTCCGAGGCCGTGCGCGACGGCAGGCCCGCGCCCACGGGACCGGCTCCGTTCTTTGGCACGAAGACCGGGCTTGCGCTGTTTGCGGCCATGTTTGCGCCTGCGGCGTAGCGACGCACGGCGGCGCCCCGGAGCGCCGATGCGTGAAGCTCGTGTTTGTTTGACATATCAACCTTGACACGTCAACCGATGAGAGTAGGCTAGCTGCCGACTAAAGGTTGACATGTCAAGGAGAGGCACTATGCAGCAACAGACCGACGTGCCGTCAGAGGGACGCTCCCTCAGCGACACGCACATGATGCTCTACCGCGCGCTACATGCGCAGACAAACTACCTGCGGCCGCGAATGGCCAAGATCGGCCTGGGGCCGGGCCAGCCCAAGATCCTGGGATACCTGCGCGTAAACGGCCCGTGCAGCCAGCGGGCGCTCGCGGAGTACTTCGAGCTTGACCCCGCGGCCGTCAGCCGCATGCTCGCCTCGCTCAGCCAGAGCGGCTTCGTGCGCATGACACGGGGAGAAGACCGTCGCACCAGGCTTGCGGAGGTCACCGGGGAGGGCAGGGCTGCCCTGGCCGAGTGGGACCGGTGCTGCGACGAGGAGGGCGCGACCATGCTCGCGGGCTTCTCGCCCGAGGAGGTGGCCCGGCTGCAGGACTACCTAGGCCGCATCCACGCGAACCTGCGGCGCGCGAACCGCGGCACCGCCCCCGACAAGGAGGCGCTGTGATGGAGGACCTTCGCTATGTGGCGCGCTACCTGCGCGGATACCGGCTTAGCATGCTGGCGGCGACGCTCCTGATCGTGGGCGAGACCATCGCGGAGCTCGCGATCCCCTTCCTGATGGCGCGCATCGTGGACGTGGGGATCGCGTCGGGCAGCCTGGCGCTCGTGCTTGCGACGGGCCGTCGGATGGTGGCGGTGGCGCTTCTGGCAGGCGTCTGCGGCCTTGGGTACTCGCACTTCTCGGCCAAGGCCGCCATGGGCTTTGGCGCCAACCTGCGCGAGGCGGAGTACGCCCACCTGCAGGGATACGCGTTCTCTAACCTGGACGAGTTCGAGTCTTCCTCGCTGGTAACGCGCCTGACCACCGACATCACCGTCATCCAGAACGCGTTCGTGATGGGCGTGAGGCCGCTTCTGCGCAGCCCCGTCATGCTGGTGGCCGGCCTGGCGCTGGCGTGCACCATGAGCGCGCGGCTCGCGGTGGTGTTCTTCGTGATACTGCCGTTTCTTGCGGTTGCGCTGGGGCTCATCGTGCACCACGTGGCGCCGCAGTACGCGGTGCTGCAGGGCGTGATGGACCGCCTGAACGAGACGCTGCAGGAGGACCTGGTGGCCATACGCGCCATCAAGGCGTACGTGCGCGAGGGCCACGTGGCGGAGCGCTTCGAGGACGTGAACGCATCGCTTGCAGACACCGCGACGCACACGTTTGGCGGCGCCGTCCTGAACATGCCCGTGTTCCAGGCGGCCATGGCCGTGGCGAACGTGGGGCTGCTGTGGTTTGGCGGACAGATGGTCGCCTCCGGCGAGATCGGCGTGGGCACGCTGACCGGCTTCATGAGCTACGTGCTGCTGATCATGAACTCGCTCAACATGATATCGAGCGTGTTCCTGCTGCTTGCGCGCGCGATAACGAGCGTGGGACGCGTGTGCGAGGTTCTGCGGGAAGAGCCGGCCATGGACCCAAACCCCACGGGCGCGAAGGAGGTGTCGGACGGCTCCGTGGAGCTGCGCGACGTCTCGTTCAAGTACAGCGCCTCCGCGCGCAGGAACGTGCTGGAGCACGTGTCGCTTCGCTTTGAGCCAGGCTCCACCGTCGGCATCCTCGGCGGCACGGGGTCGGGAAAGTCGTCGCTGGTACAGCTGCTGCCGCGCCTGTACGACGCGACGGAGGGCGCCGTTTACGTGGGCGGGCGCGACGTGCGCGACTACGACGTGCACGCCCTGCGCGCGGGCGTGGGGATGGTGCTCCAGAAGAACGTGCTCTTCTCGGGCACCGTACGCGACAACCTGCGCTGGGGCAACCCTAAGGCGTCTGACCAGGAGATACTTCAGGCATGCCACGTCGCGTGCGTGGACGAGTTCCTGGACCGCATAGGCGGGCTCGACGCCGACCTTGGCCACGGCGGCGGCAACGTATCTGGCGGGCAGAAGCAGCGCCTGTGCATCGCGCGCACGCTGCTGGCGCACCCCAAGGTGATGGTGTTCGACGACTCCACCAGCGCCGTGGACACCGCGACGGACGCCCGCATACGCGCGGGGCTCGCACGCCTGCACGGCGTGACGAAGGTGATCATCGCGCAACGCGTGAGCTCCGTCATGGACGCGGACCAGATCGTGATCCTGGACGACGGCCGCGTGCACGCAACGGGGACGCATGCGCAGCTGCTTGCGAGCGACCCCATCTACCAGGAACTCTATTACTCGCAGAACACCACGGGGGATGATGGCGATGGCGCAGAGTAAGGCATCGGGCGGCGCGCGGCCCAAGGACATGCGCCGCACCATGAGGACGTTCGTGGGCTACATGGGACATGCGAAGTTCCACATGCTCGCCGTGGCCGTGCTGGTGACGGTCGCGGGCGCGGGCAACCTCGCGGGAACGTACATGATCAAGCCGGTCGTGAACCGCATCGCCGCCGGCGACGCGGCGGGCTTCACGGCGGACGTCGCGGCGACGGCGGCCATCTACGCGGTGGCCGTGGCGGCGGCGCTCGCGTACACGCAGGTCATGGTGCACGCGGCGCAGCACATCGTGTTCGACATCCGCCGCGACCTGTTTGGCCACATCATGCGCCTGCCGGTGTCGTTCTTCGACCGCACGCGCAACGGCGACGTGATGAGCTACTTCACCAACGACGTCGACACCATAAGCGAGGCGCTCAACAACAGCTTCGCCAACATGATGCAGGCGGCGGTGCAGACGGTGGGCACCCTGGTGCTGCTGCTGGTGCTCAACTGGCGGCTCACCCTCGTGACGCTCGCGTGCGACGCGGTCGTGGTGCTGTACACGCGCTTCTCGGGCAGGCGCTCCAAGCGCTACTTCGCCGCGCAGCAGACCACGCTCGGCGCGCTGGACGGCTACGTGGAAGAGATGATGTCCGGCCAGAAGGTCGTGAAGGTCTTCAACCACGAGGGCGCGAACCTCGCCGGCTTCCGCCGCCTCAACCAGGACCTGCGCCGCACGGGGACCAGCGCGCAGGCCTACGCCCTCACCATGGTGCCCAGCACCGTCGTGATCGGCTACGTCAACTACGCCGCCGTCGCCGTGCTCGGCGCGATGATGGCAATCGCCGGCCAGACCGACGTGGGCAGCCTCGCCTCGTACCTGGTGTTCGTGCGCCAGGCCACCATGCCCCTCAACCAGCTCACGCAGCTTGGCAACTTCGTGCTCACGGCGCTTGCCGGCGCGGAGCGCGTGTTTTCCGTGATGGAGCTTCCGCCCGAGGTGGACGAGGGCAAGGTCGTGGTGCAGCACGCACACGACGCGGAACTCGCTGGAGGCGAGGGCGCGCCGGGCGAGAAGGACCTCCCCCGTCGCATGGCGGCCGGCGCGGCCGGATGGCGCTGGGTGCTCCCGGGCGGCGGGGCCGTGCCCCTTGCGGGCGATGTGCGCCTGGACGACGTCACCTTTGGCTACGAGGACGGGCAGACGGTGCTCTCGCACCTTTCGCTCTACGCGAAGCCCGGCCAGAAGATCGCGTTCGTGGGGTCCACAGGCGCGGGCAAGACCACGATCACCAACCTCATAAACCGCTTCTACGACGTGCGCTCCGGCTCCATCACCTACGACGGCATCGACGTGAGGGACATCCGCAAGGACGACCTGCGCTCCACCCTGGGCATCGTGCTGCAGGACACGCACCTGTTCAGCGGCACCGTCGCGGACAACATCCGCTTCGGCAAGCTCGACGCCACGGATGACGAGGTGCGCCACGCCGCGCGCATCGCAAACGCGGACTCGTTCATACAGAGGCTCCCCAACGGCTACGACACCAGGATCACGTCCGACGGCGCCAACCTCTCGCAGGGACAGCGCCAGCTCATAGCCATCGCGCGCGCCGCGGTGTCAGACCCGCCCGTCCTCATTCTGGACGAGGCGACGTCCTCCATCGACACGCGCACCGAGGCCCTCATCGAGCGCGGCATGGACGCCCTCATGCGCGGGCGCACCGTGTTCGTGATCGCGCACCGGCTCTCCACCGTGCGCAACGCGAACGCCATCATGGTGCTGGAGCACGGCCGCATCGTGGAGCGCGGCACGCACGAGGAGCTGCTGGCCCAGCGCGGCGAGTACTGGCAGCTCTGCACCGGCAAGCGCGAGCTAGACTAAGCCCCCGGCGGCTACGCCCCCGCCTCGGCGAGAAGGACCACCAGCCTGTCCCGGACCTCCTTCGCAACCGCGAGCTTGTACATGAGCCGCGACGGCTGCGGAGCGAGATGCACGTGGTAGCTGTGGTTCTTCTCGCCCTGGGCGTCCTTGCCCGTGCCCAGGCAGATGGCGAAGTAGACCTCGCCGGGAGTCGAGGCCGCGGGGTTCGCGGGGTCGACGTTTCCCATGGTGCCCGTCACGCCGATGCCGATGTTCGCGGCGTACGACCTGCGGCACGCCTGCGCCATGGCCTCGGCCGTCTGGGTGGAGTAGACGGTGTGCTCGCGGATGACCTCGGCCGGCACGCCGCACTTGACCTTCGCGTCGTTGCAGTACGTAACGTACGCGCCCCTCAGCACGGCCGACGCGCCCTCCGTGTCCGTTATGAGCGACGCTATCTGGCCGCTCGTGGCGCTCTCCATCGTGCTCACCTCAAGCCCGCGCGCAATGAGCTCGCGCGTGAGATCCGCGTACTCCGCGCGAACCAGCGCCTCATCGTAGGTGCCCTCCGCCTGTGCCATAGCGTTCACGTCCTCTCGCATGCGACGCCCGGGCGCGGCGCCCGGGTAGGATACGGCCAGCCTAGCACGCGTCAGGCACGCGCGTCTTGCACGCGCCGAAACGTCTGCAACACATCATCTATTACCTTGTGGAAATCACTACACCATATATAGTGGTATTGTGATGACAATTGCCCCAAATGGGCCCCGCCGACGGCCGGAAATCCGTGTCAAGTGGAGATTGTCCGCGTTCCGCAAAATGAATCAAACAAATTTCTTTTAAGCAGTTTCGCAATGCGTATTGAATCGCGCAATTTTTTGACCTGCAGCGACTTGGGTTTTCATCATGACTTTCGGCATGATTGACACAATAGGAAACCATATCTGGTGTTTTCAACACAAACGCACCACCACCAATTGTGGCATAGTAGTTCTGCACACCAAACGCAGCAGCAACGGCCAGTGGACGGCGCGTCGTGTGGCGCGCATTTTTTGGCTCCAAGCTGCCCGTTTACAACAATAAGGTGCGCATGGGCGCACCGTTGAACACACAAGATCGAGAGGCGACGGCATGAAGATCATCAAGAGGAACGGTTCCGAGGTCGAGTTTGACGTTCAGAAGATCGTGAACGCCATCAAGGCCGCGAACGCCGAGGCCCCCGCCGACGAGCAGCTCTCGGACCGCGAGGTCAAGTTCGCGTCCTACAACGTGCAGGACGAGTGCGCGGACGCAGGCCACACCGTGACCGTCGAGGAGGTCCAGGACCTCGTCGAGGACCAGCTCATGGCCCTCGACCGCTTCACCGTCGCCCGCAAGTACATCATCTACCGCTACGTGCAGAACCAGAAGCGCCAGAAGAACACGACGGACGACAAGATCCTCAGCCTCATCGAGGCGAACAACGAGGAGGTCAAGCAGGAGAACTCCAACAAGAACCCCACCGTCGTGTCCGTCCAGCGCGACTACATGGCCGGCGAGGTCTCCAAGGACCTCGCGATGCGCGAGCTGCTCCCCGAGGACGTGGTGAAGGCCCACGAGGAGGGCATCATCCACTTCCACGACGCGGACTACTTCGCGCAGCACATGCACAACTGCGACCTCGTGAACCTCGACGACATGCTGCAGAACGGCACCGTCATCTCCGGCACCATGATCGAGAAGCCCCACAGCTTCAGCACCGCATGCAACATCGCGACGCAGATCATCGCCCAGGTGGCGTCCTGCCAGTACGGTGGCCAGTCCATCTCGCTCTACCACCTCGCCAAGTTCGTCGACGTGTCGCGCAAGAAGATCCGTCGCCAGGTCTACGCCGAGATGGAGGCCATCGACGCGCACCCCGGCACCGACAAGATCGACCAGATCGTCGAGAAGCGCCTGCACGACGAGATCGCACGCGGCGTCCAGACCATCCAGTACCAGGTCGTCACCCTCATGACCACCAACGGCCAGGCGCCGTTCATCACCGTGTTCATGTACCTCAACGAGGCCCAGAACCCGCAGGAGAAGCACGACCTCGCCCTCTGCATCGAGGAGATGCTGAAGCAGCGCTACCAGGGCGTGAAGAACGAGGCCGGCGTCTGGATCACCCCTGCGTTCCCCAAGCTCATCTACGTGCTGGAGGAGGACAACGTCCACGAGGGCGACGAGTACTTCTACCTCACGAAGCTTGCGGCGAAGTGCACGGCAAAGCGCATGGTGCCCGACTACATCTCCGAGAAGAAGATGCGCGAGTACAAGCTGTCCAAGGGCGAGACCGAGGGCAACGGCGACGTGTACACCTGCATGGGCTGCCGCTCCTTCCTCACCCCGGACCGCTCTGGCAACGGCTACGACAACGTGGCCCGCGCCAAGAACTACGAGCCGGGCAAGCCGAAGTACTACGGTCGCTTCAACCAGGGCGTCGTCACCATCAACCTGCCGGACGTCGCGCTGTCCGCCGACCGTGACGTCGACAAGTTCTGGAAGATCTTCGACGAGCGGCTCGACCTGTGCCACAAGGCCCTGCGCTGCCGCCACGACCGCCTGTGCGGCACGCTTTCCGACGCCGCGCCGATCCTGTGGCAGTACGGCGCGCTCGCACGCCTCGACAAGGGCGAGAAGATCGACTCCCTGCTCTACGGCGGCTACTCCACCATCAGCCTTGGCTACGCCGGGCTGTACGAGTGCGTGAAGGCGCTCACGGGCCACAGCCACACCGACCCCGAGGGCGAGGAGCTCGGCCTTGCCATCATGCAGCACATGAACGACAGGTGCGCGGAGTGGAAGGCCGCCGAGAACATCGACTACTCCCTGTACGGCACGCCCCTCGAGTCCACCACCTACAAGTTCGCGAAGTGCCTCCAGCGCCGCTTCGGCGTCATCCCCGGCATCACGGACAAGGGCTACATCACGAACTCCTACCACGTGCACGTGACCGAGCACATCGACGCCTTCAGCAAGCTCGCCTTCGAGTCCAAGTTCCAGCGTCTCTCCCCCGGCGGCGCCATCAGCTACGTCGAGGTCCCGAACATGCAGGACAACCTCGAGGCGGTCGTGAAGGTCATGCAGTTCATCTACGACAACATCATGTACGCCGAGCTCAACACCAAGAGCGACTACTGCCAGGTCTGCGGCTACGACGGCGAGATCAGAATCGTGGAGGACGATGGCAAGCTCGTATGGGAGTGCCCCAACTGCGGCAACCGCGACCAGTCCAAGATGAACGTCGCACGTCGCACCTGCGGCTACATCGGCACCCAGTACTGGAACCAGGGCCGCACGCAGGAGATCAGGGACCGCGTGCTTCACCTGTAAGCGATGAAATGGGGTCCACCCCCTCGTGGACATGTTCGGCGCTCGCGCGTTGCGCTCGCTCGCTTCGCGAACCGCCGTCCACGAGGGGGTGGCCCCTTCTTGATATGCCAGATACAAGCGGACGAATCCTCGTGCAGAGAGATTCGTGCTTAATATTATGTACTTAATTAGGTACTATATATAGTACCTAATTTTTCTGGCAAAGGAGTCTCCATGGCTGCAATTTACTCGTCTGCCGCCCTCAAAACACGCCAGCGCGAAATAAAGGATATCGCCCGCAAAAACGTCGTCCACATCACGGAAAACGGAAACGCCGCCTTCGTGTTCATGAGCGAAGACCTCTTTGAGGAACGCCTGCGCGAGGCCGCCGAAGAGGCCGCTCTTTCGGAGCGTATGCGAGCCTGCATAAGGGCTTCGGATGATTGTTTCGACCGGGGAGATTACATCGAGGGTACCGACGCCTTCCTCAAAACCCTCGACGAACGGATGGCTGCCCATGGCTAGGGTGCTGTTCTCCCTCGCGTTCCTCGATGACGCCGAGACGGTCTATTCCCACCGCCTCAAAAAGCGCCTGGGGTCAGTTCTATCCATGATAGAATCCTTTCCCGATAGCGGCACACGCATAAAATCCAAATTTCTTGCAAGCAAATATGGCGATGAAACGCGTGTCTGCAATATCGAGCCATTCCATTTGGTCTACTCCTATGACCGGGAAGCCGATACGGTGTATATTCACGGTCTCATTCCACAACGCTCAGTTCACTAAAACCACTTCCAAAGGATCCACCCGATGAACTACGCCAACATCAAGTACTGCGACATCGCCAACGGCATCGGGGTGCGCACCACGGTCTTCGTGTCCGGCTGCCGCCTACACTGCAAGGGCTGCTTCAACGCGGAGGCCTGGTCCTTCTCGGCGGGAAAGCCCTTCGACCGCGCGGTGGAGGACAAGGTGCTGGAGAGCCTGCGTCCCTCGTACGTGAATGGCCTCTCCGTGCTGGGCGGCGAGCCCACGGAGCCGGAGAACGTCGCCGCGCTCGCGCCCTTCCTCGAGCGCGTGCGGAAGGAGCTGCCCGAGAAGGACATCTGGATGTACTCCGGGCGGACCTGGGAGCAGCTGACGGGAGACGGGGACCACGCCTCGCCGGACATGGACCGCGTGCTTGCGTGCCTGGACGTGCTGGTGGACGGTCCGTTCGTGCAGGATCTGTACGACATCTCCCTGCGCTTCCGCGGCTCGTCCAACCAGCGCCTGATCGACGTGCCCGCAACGCTGAGGGCACACGCGGACGGAACGCTCTGTGGTGCGAACGACGTGGTGGATTGGGTGGACGACCCCGTGTTCTCGACGCACGTCATGTAGCATTCTGGCCGTTGCCTGCACCTGTCTTGCGCTACATTTGAACCCAGGCCAAGACGAGGAGGCAAGATGTTCTGCACTAACTGCGGCGCCAAAATCAAGCCGGGAACGCGCTTCTGCCCGCAGTGCGGAGCAGACCTCTGTGCCATGGCGGACCCGAAGAGGCCGGTCGCCGGCGAGGCCCCGGACAAGGCGCAGGACCTGACGCAGCCCATGCCTCCCGCGCACGCCTCCTGGGAGCCAAGGCAGGCTGCGAGCGCTGATCCCACCCAGGCCGCCCAGGGCGAGCGACGGGCGGAGCCTGGGCAGGCAATGGCCGGCGGAGCCGTCGCGCCCAGAGAGGTGCCGCAGACGCCGGCTCGCCCGAAGGCGGGCTCGCTTCGCCCGGACCCGGAGCGCGGCGGACGCAAGGTCGCCCTCATCGCGCTTGGCGTGCTCGCGCTCTGCGCGGCGGCCGTGACGGGCGTGATCCTGGTCGTGATGCCGATGCTCAGCGCAAACCACAGGGAGCCCTCCATCGTGAGGACCGACGACTCGTCGAGCTCCGGCGGCACAAAGAAGATCACGCTGGGCGGCTCCGACGAGGACGACGCGGACTCCAGCTCCAGCGAGGAGCACGCGGGCTTCAAGGGCATCACCCGTGTCAGCGCGTCCTCGACGCTGCCGACGGACCAGTACGCGGACTACGGTGCCCAGAACCTGATCGACGGCAACGTCACGACCGGCTGGGCGGAGGGTGCGAGCGGCCTTGGCATCGGGGAGTCCGTAACGCTTTCCGGCAACGGGCGCCAGACCTTCTCGGCGTTCTCCATCGCGAACGGCTACCAGAAGTCCGAGAGCCTGTACTACAAGAACCCGCGCGCCACTAAGCTGGGCGTCTCCGTGGATGGCAAGAAGGTCATGGACGCCGACCTCCCCGACAACGAGTTTGGCTCGATCACCCGCTTCGAGCTGCCCGAGCCCGTCGACGGCAACTCCATCACGTTCACGATAGAGGCGGCGACGCCGGGATCGAAGTACAAGGACACCACCATCTCTGAGATCACGGTGTCATAGCGGCGCGACCACGCCGCCAGAAGAGGGATAGGGAACACATGGACCAGGCACGGGACAACATCTGGGCAATCGAGCACCGCCACTCCGTCAGGCGCTTCACGGGCGAGGCGGTGCCTACGGACGCCCGAGCCACGCTCGAGCAGGCCGTCGCCTCGGCAAACGCTGCCTCCGGCCTGCACATGCAGCTGGCCTGGGACGAGCCCGAGGCCTTTGCGACCATGCTCGCCCACTACGGCAAGTTCCAGAACGCCTGCAACTACCTTGCGCTGGTGGGGCCAAAAGGTCCGGACCTGGACGAGCTGTGCGGCTACTTTGGCGAGAAGATCGTGCTCCTTGCGCGGCGACTTGGCCTTGGCAGCTGCTGGGTGGGCGGCACGTTCAGCCGCAAGAGGACCCGCTGCAACGTTGGCGCGGGAGAGCGGCTCGTGCTGGTGGTCGCGCTGGGCATTGGCGTGGACGACGGACGTCCCCGCAGGTCGAAGGGCATAGGCGAGCTCAGCAATACCCACGGCCTCGTGATGCCGGACTGGTTCCAGCATGGCATGCAGGCGGCGGCGCTCGCACCCACGGCCCTGAACCAGCAGCACTTCATCTTCACGCTGGACCGCGACCGCACCCGCGTGAGTGCGCAGTCGACGGGCGGCTTCTTCAGCAAGGTCGACCTGGGCATCGCGGAGTGCCACTTCGAGCTTGCGAGCGGGCACGCCGTGGAGGGCTCTGCCGCGAGCCGTCTGGCTAGCAGCCGATAAGGCCCAGCCGCACGCACGCGTTGTAGATGCCGTCGCGGTCGACGTCGTCGGTAACGAAGTCCGCTTGCTCCCTCACCTCGGGGTTGCCGTTGCCCATGGCGACGGAGGTGCCGCACACGCCGAACATGCCGAGGTCGTTTCCGCCGTCGCCAAAGGCGATGGCCTCCTCCGGAGCGATGCCGTAGAGCTCGAGCACCTTGCGCACGGCACGGTCCTTTCCGCCGCCGCGCGGGAACACGTCCACGAACTCGCGGGTCCACCGGGTCATCTTGATGGAGTTGCACGCCCGCTTCACCACGTCGGTCTTGCCGGGCTCAAGAAAGACGTTCAGCTGGTAGATGTCCGCGTCCAGCGCAAGGGCGGGGTCGTCCTCCTCGTAGGTGAGGCCCACCTTCGCCTCGATGCTGCGCACCAGGTCGTCGTGGCCGCTCACGAACATGCGCTCTGCCGTCATGAACAGGCACTGGTACATGCCGTCCTGCACCTGCCCCACGATCGTGGCGATGTCCGCCTTGTCCATCGTCTCCTGGTACAGGATGCCGTCGCGGTTGAGGATGAACTGCCCGTTGAACAGGATGAACGCCTCGAGGCTGTCAAGCGGCACCTCCTCGACGGTGTACGGGGCGCGCCCGGTGCACAGGAAGCACTTCACGCCGTTCTGGCGCAGCTCCCGCAGCGCCACGAGGGTGGACTCCGGCACGCGATGCGTCGCGAACGAGATCATGGTCCCGTCCGCGTCGAAGAACGCAGCCTTGATGTTCTGGTCGATCTTCCACTCTGACATGTGGCTCTTCTCCCCTAGCGTCGTGTCTTGGTGGCCCTGGGGCCCGTCTTCTGCTGGCGCGCGTTTGCGAGGTAGAGCAGGTGCAGGCCCCGCAGCGTGAGCGTGGGATCCACGGTCGCGGGATGCTGGAGCAGTCCCACGATCACCTGCGCGCCGTCGCCGCACATCACGACGGGCGCCTCGCTGCCGAGCTCGCGCTCGATGCCGCGGACGAGCCCGTCTATGCGGATGGCCTCGCCCAGCACCACGCCGGAAAGCATTGCCTCGCGCGTGGACTTGCCGATCACGCGGGTGGGGACCTTCAGCTCTATCTGGGGCAGTCGCGCCGCCGCGCCCGCAAGCGCACGCATGCCAAGCGCCAGTCCCGGCGCGATGACGCCGCCGACAAACGCGCCGCTGGCGTCCACCACCTCCAGGTTGACCGTGGTCCCCAGGTCGACCGCGATGGCGGGGCTGCCCAGCGACTCGCGCGCCGCGATGGCGTCCGCGATGCGGTCCGGCCCCACCTCGGACGGGTCGTGGTAGTCCATGCGGATGCCCGTCTTGAGTCCCGGCCCGACCACGAGCGGCCGTGCGCCGCACGCGACGGCAAGGCCGCGCGTCCACGGCTCCGTGAGCGAGGGCACCACGCACGAGAGTATGGCGCCCACGCGCCCCGTGGCCGCGGCGGCCGCGCCGGCGTCGCGCCCCAGCACCTCGAGCGCGCGCTCCGCCAGCAGGCGCGCCTCGTCCGCGGTCAGGCGCTCCGGGGTCGTGACCTCGAACGTGCCCACGGGCTCCGCGTCGCGCGCGGCGTCGGGCGCAAACAGCCCCAACCGCGTACTGGTGTTGCCCACGTCCACCGCAAGCGACCCGCACGGCCCGTCCTTCTCGCCCACCTGCATCGCCCCGCCTTCCGCATGCTCGCACCTGTCTTGCGCGGACGCAGCGAGCCGACCGCGCGGGAGCGGCATGCGTCCCCGAGGGTTTCGCATCACGCCCGCCACCTGTATACTCTAACCGTTTGCCCTGCATGTCCGGCACGGCAGACGGTCCGGTAACCCGACTTCCCGACGCATTCCACGTCAAGGGGAAGCGGATATACGCAAAGGAGCTCACATATGGACAACGGTAACGGCCGCGCCCCGTGGCGCGGGCAGCTCACGCTGCGCGGAGCGATCATTGGCACCATAGGCTGCGTCATCATCACGGCGTCGTCCGCGTACACGGCCCTCAAGCTGGGGGCACTGCCCTGGCCCATCGTGTTCGCAGCGGTCATCTCGCTCTTCTTCCTCAGGCTTCTGGGCAACGCCAGCCTGAACGAGGCCAACGTCACCCACACCATCATGTCCGCCGGCGCCATGGTCGCGGGCGGCCTCGCGTTCACGCTGCCCGGTGCATGGATGCTGGGCCTTGCCAACCAGATGGGCTGGGTGCAGATGTTTCTGGTGGCGCTGTGCGGCACCGTGCTGGGACTCGTGTGCACCGCGCTCATACACCGTCACTTCATCGTGGAGGACGAGCTCGAGTTCCCCACTGGCACCGCCGCGGCCGAGACGCTGCGCGCGACGGAGGCCGGCGGCAGCACCGGCGCCAGGCTGTTCTGGTCCATGGGGCTCGCCGGCGCGTACAGCGTGCTGCGCGACGCCCTGGGCGTGGTCCCCACCATGCTGGCCCAGCTGCCCATCCCCGGCGTCAGCTTTGGCATCTACAACTCGCCCATGATGCTATCCGTGGGCTTCCTCGTGGGCTTCGTGCCGCTGGCATTCTGGTTCGGCGGCGCCGTGTTCGCCAACTTCGGACTGATAGGCGCGGGCAGCGCCCTTGGCCTGTGGAACGTGACGAGCGCCCAGGGCATCGTGAGCAGCCTCGGCATGGGCCTCATGATGGGCTCGGGCATCGCCACCGTCGTCAAGGACATCCTGCCGCAGGTGGGCACGTTCGTGCGCCAGGCCCGCCAAGACGCGCCGGGCGAGAAGAACGACCCCCAGTCGCTGGTGTCGGGCAACCTCCGCACGGACGCCGGGATCTTCGGCGTGGCCACCGCGGCCGTGGCCGTCCTCGCGTGCCTGGGGCTTGGCCTTTCTCCCCTGGCTTCCGTCGTCGTGGTGGTGCTCACCTTCGTCACCACCATCATGAGCGCTCAGTCGTGCGGCCAGACCGGCATCGACCCCATGGAGATCTTCGGCCTCATCGTACTTCTGGCCGTGGCGGCTCTTGGCGAGCACAGCCAGGTCAGGCTGTTCTTCGTCGCGGGCATGGTCGCCGTGGCATGCGGACTCGCCGGGGACGTGATGAACGACTTCCGCGCCGGTCATCTGCTGGGAACCGACCCGCGTGCGCAGTGGCTTGGCCAGGCCCTCGGCGGCATCGTCGGCGCCGTCGTGGCGGCGGCCGTCATGTGCGCGCTCGTGGCGGCGTACGGTCCGGGCGCGTTCGGTCCGGGCAAGGCGTTCGTCGCGGCGCAGGCGTCCGTCGTCGCAACCATGATATCTGGCATCCCCAGCGTGCCCGCCTTCGTGATAGGGCTTGCGGCCGGCATCGCGCTCTATTGGGCAAAGCTCCCTGCCATGATGGTGGGCCTTGGCGTCTACCTGCCGTTCTACATGTCCCTTACCGCGTTTCTGGGCGCGCTCGCGAAGCTCGCCTACGATGCCGTCTGGCACCGCAGGAACGCCTCGGCCACCGCGGGCGCAGACGATGCGGAGCTCGAGCGACTCTCTGCGGAGCATGAGCAGAACGGCCTCGTCGTCGCGTCCGGCGTGCTTGGCGGCGAGTCCATCGTGGGCGTGGTCATCGCGTTCGCGTCCGTCATCATGGGGCTCGCAGCCTAGGCGCGGCGCCAAGTCGGTCCTGCGCCTCGCCCGCTCGTCGCGCTAGGCAGACGCGCCCGCACCCTGCCGGTCGGCTTGGGTGCGGGCGCGTCCTTCTGTATGTGAGCGTCTGCTACGTCGCGCTATGCCCTTGCCTGGGCCCGTGCCTGGAACGCCGCGATGATCTTGTCGCCCATCTGCGAGGTGTTCAGGCGCTTGTCCTCAGGAGTGTCGTCGTCCGCAAGGTCGGCCGTGCGCCAGCCGGCGTTCAGCACGTCCTCCACCGCACCGGCGACGTCGTCCGCCGCGCCGTCCATCTGGAAGCTGTAGCGCAGCATCAGCTCGACGGAGAGAATCTGCGCGATGGGGTTCGCGATGCCCTTGCCCGCGATGTCGGGCGCGGAGCCGTGGCTCGGCTCGTACAGGGCGGTGCCCGTGCCGAGCGAGGCGGACGCGAGCATGCCGAGCGAGCCCGTCAGCATGGACGCCTCGTCCGAGAGGATGTCGCCAAACGTGTTCTCCGTCACGAGGACGTCGAACTGGGACGGGTTCGCGACCAGCTGCATGGCGCAGTTGTCCACGAGCATGTCCTCGCCCTCGACGTCCGGGTACTCCTCGTTCAGGCGGTGGTTCACCTCGCGCCACAGGCGGGAGGTCTCGAGCACGTTCGCCTTGTCCACGGAGGTCACGATGCCGTCGCGGCGGCCGGCCGCCTCGTACGCCCAGCGGATGACGCGCTCTATCTCGTACTCGGAGTACTCCATGGTGTCGACGGCCTTGTCGCCGGCCGCACCGGCGACGCCCGCGCCCTCGACGCCGTGCTCGCGGCGGTGCTCTCCAAAGTACAGGCCGCCCGTCAGCTCGCGCACGATGAGCAGGTCGACGCCGTCGAGCCTGTCCTCGCGCAGCGGCGACGCGTCACGCAGCGCCTCGTACACGCGAACGGGGCGCAGGTTGAGGAACAGGCCCAGGTTCTTGCGGATGGCAAGCAGGCCCTGCTCCGGACGGACGGCACCGGGGCGGGTGTCGTTCCACTTCGGGCCGCCGACGGCCGCAAGCAGCACCGCGTCCGCGGCCTGTGCCGCGGCGAGCGTCGCGGGCGGAAGCGCGCTCACGTCCTCGCCGGCCTCGCGGGTCGCATCGATCGCGGCGCCACCTATGAGCTGGTCCTCGCACGCAAACTCCACGTCGTAGGCGGTGCCGACCGCCTCGAGCAGCCGCTTCGCCTCCGCGATGATCTCCGGGCCGATCCCGTCACCCGGAAGCGTGCATATCCTGTACGTCTTCGACGCCATTACAACCTCCTTCGGCGCACCCGTGCGGCGCGCCGTCGATTACTTCCCGAGGGGCCAACCCACCCCGTCTACGCGTTCTTCTCGGCCATCTGGCGCTTCGTGCGCGCCACCAGGCCGCCCTCGTTGATGATTTCCTGGATGAACGGCGGGAACGGCTGCGCCTGGAACGTGGCGCCCGTGGTCTCGTCCCTCACGACACCGGTGTCCGCGTCCACGTACACCACGTCGCCGTCAGAGATCGCGTCCGCGGCCTCCGGGCACTCCATGATGGGCAGGCCGATGTTGATGGCGTTGCGATAGAAGATGCGCGCGAAGCTCTTCGCGATGACCACGCTCACGCTGGCCGCTTTGATGGCCACGGGCGCGTGCTCGCGAGAAGAGCCACAGCCAAAGTTCTCGTCCGCGACTATGATGTCGCCCTTCTTGACCCTGTTCACGAACGTTGGGTCGAGGTCCTCCAGGCAGTGCTTCGCAAGCTCCGCCGGATCGGAGGTGTTGAGGTAGCGGGCGGGGATGATCACGTCCGTGTCGACGTCGCGCCCGTAGCGAAATGCGGTTCCCTTGAACTTCATGATGCTATCTCCCTTAGGCTTGGTCGAGGTCGGACGGCAGCGCGATGTGCCCGGCGACGGCGGACGCGGCGCACACGGCGGGGCTTGCCAGGTACACCTCGGACGTGGGGTCGCCCATGCGGCCGACGAAGTTGCGGTTCGTCGAGCTCACGCAGCGCTCGCCCGCGGCGAGGATGCCCATGTAGCCGCCAAGGCACGGGCCGCACGTGGGGGTGGACACGACGCAGTGCGCGTCGATGAACACGTCCATGAGACCCTCATGCACGCACTGCAGCCAGACGCCCTGCGTCGCGGGAATCACGATGCAGCGCACGTTCGGGTCCACGGTGCGCCCGCGCAGGACGTCGGCGGCGGCGCGCATGTCCTCGATGCGGCCGTTGGTGCAGCTGCCAATGACGGCCTGGTCGATCTTGATGTCGCGGCTCTCCGCGACCGGGTGCGTGTTGCTGGGCAGGTGCGGCCAGGAGACCTGGGGAACAACGTCTGCGGCGTCGATCTTCACGACCTGCTTGTACGTGCAGTCGGGGTCAGAGTGGTACTCCTTGTACGGGCGCTCGCAGCGGCCATCCAGCCAGGCGCGCGCGACGTCGTCCACCTCAAAGAGACCCGCCTTGCCGCCGGCCTCGATCGCCATGTTCGCGATGGTGAGGCGACCCTCGACGGAGAGGTTACTGATGGTGGATCCGGCAAACTCCATGGCGCAGTACAGAGCGCCGTCCACTCCGATCTTTCCGATCACGTACAGGATGATGTCCTTCGCGGAGGCACCGGCTGGCAGCTCGCCGTCCACCTGGATGCGGATGGTCTCGGGCACCTTGAACCACGCGCGGCCGGTTGCCATGCCGACGCCGGCGTCCGTGGAGCCCACGCCCGTGCTGAACGCACCGATGCCACCGTACGTGCAGGTGTGGGAGTCCGCGCCGATGATGAGGTCGCCGGGTCCGACGATGCCCTTCTCGGGGAGAAGGGCGTGCTCTATGCCCATGCAGCCCTGCTCGAAGTAGTGGGTGATGCCCATCTCGTGGGCGAAGTCGCGAGTAACCTTCGTCTGCTCCGCGCTCTTGATGTCCTTGTTCGGGCTGTAGTGGTCGGGTACGAGGAAGATCTTCGTCGGGTCGAAGACGCCCGCGCCAATCTCGCGCACCGTCTTGATGGCGATCGGAGCCGTGATGTCGTTCGCGAGCACGCCGTCGAGGTCGCACTCGATAAGCTGGCCGGGGACGACCTCGTCGAGGCCTGCGTGGTCGGCGAGGATCTTCTCTGCCATCGTCATGGGACGTGCCATGGTTGCTCCTTCCTAGTTGAGCGTGTCGGGCGTCGCCAGAAGCGAGTCCACGAACTGCCGCGCGCCGCGGGCGGAGCGGCCGCCGCGCCTGGTGGCGAAGCGCTCCGCGGCGAGGTCGAGCTTGCCCTCGTCCATGGAGATGCCCCTGTCCGCGGCGAGCTTGTGGACGATGTCGAGGTAGACGCCCTTGTCGGGCTTGTAGAACGTAAGGTGGATGCCAAAGCGGTCGGATAGCGAGACGATCTCCTGGATCGTGTCGCGCTGGTGCACGTCGTCGCCGTCGCGGTCGCTGAAGCGCTCACGCACCAGGTGACGTCGGTTGCTCGTCGCATAGATCACGACGTTGTCGGACTTCGCGGACACGGAGCCCTCAAGAATCGCCTTAAGGGCCGCGAAGTTGTCGTCGTCCGCCGAGAACGACAGGTCGTCGATGAAGATCACGAACTTCAGCGGGTTCTGCGTGAGCTGGTCCAGGATCGCGGGGATGTCGCGCAGCTGCTCCTTGCGGACCTCCAGGATGCGCAGCCCCTCCGGCGCGAGCGCGTTCGCCACGGCCTTGACCGTGGAGCTCTTGCCCGTGCCGGCATCCCCCGTGAGCAGGATGTTAGCGGCGGGAAGCCCGCGCAGCAGCGCGCGGGTGTTCTCCAGGATGGCGTTGCGCTGGCGCTCGTAGTCCACGAGGTCCTCCAGGCACTGCGGGTCTGGGTAGCGCACGGGAACGATCTGGCCCCCGTCCACGCGAAACACGTGGTAGCGGGCGTACATGCCCCAGCCCGTGCGACCGATGCTCGCCGCCCTCTCCGCATAGGCCGCGGGAAGGTCGATCCTGGAGTTGGCAAAGCGCGGCAGCAGCGCACGAAGGTCCTTCTCGCCCACCGGGGCGAGAAGGTCGTCCGCCGTGAGGTTCGCCATCATGCCAAGCGTCTTGAGCTCGCTCGCGGCGGCGTCCTCGAGCTCAGGCGCGACGCCTCCGCCAGCGCCAAGGCGCCTGAGGTAGGCGTTCTCGTCGTCGAGGACCACGGTGCGCACGTGCGTGGCGAGGTCGGCGTCGCCCGCCTCGAGCAGCGCCGCCACGAGCCGTGCGTACGCGTCGGCGTACTCGTGCTCCAGACCCGGGCGCGCGGGGTCCTCCTCGAGCCGGTCGCCCAGCTCGATGCAGCGCGCGAGCGCGGCCATCACGTCATCCTCGAGCACGCCCCGGAAGACCGCAAGCGAGAGCAGGCCAAGGCGGAGCCTCCTGAACGTCGCCTCCGCGTCCCAAGCGGCCATGCTACTCCCCCGCCGAGAGGACGGCGCCGTTCGCACCGGAGCCCACGAGCGCGGCATAGCGCTTGAGGTAGCCGTGGAGCTCCTTCGACTTGGGCACGAACGCCGCCATGCGACGCTCGTACTCCGCGTCGTCGATCTTCAGCTCGATGCGGTTGTTCGGGATGTCGATGAGGATCGTGTCACCCTCCTCGACGATGCCGATCGGGCCGCCGCTTGCCGCCTCCGGGGAGACATGGCCCACGCAGGCGCCTCGCGTCGCGCCGGAGAAGCGGCCGTCCGTGATGAGCGCGACGGACTCGCCGAGGCCGCGTCCCATGATCGCGGAGGTGGGGTTCAGCATCTCGCGCATGCCGGGACCGCCCTTCGGGCCCTCGTAGCGGATGACCACGACGTCGCCCGCGACGATCTTGCCCTCGTCGATGGCCTGCTGCGCCGCCTCCTCACTCTCGAACACGCGGGCCGGGCCCTCATGGACGAGCATGTTCGGCGCGACGGCCGCACGCTTGACGACCGATCCGTCCGGCGCGAGGTTGCCGCGCAGCACCGCGATGCCGCCGGTGGCGGAGTACGGGTCGTCCACCGGACGAATGACGTCGTGGTCGAGCACGGGGTGGTTAGCGATGTTCTCGCCCACGGTCTTGCCAGTGACTGTCATGCAGTCGAGGTTGAGCAGGTCCTTCTTGGAGAGCTCGTTCATGACGGCGTAGATGCCACCCGCCTCGTTCAGGTCCTCCATGTACGTGCGACCTGCGGGTGCGAGGTGGCAGATGTTCGGCGTGCGGGCCGACATCTCGTTCGCGTTGTCGAGGTTGAGCTCGATGCCGCACTCGTGCGCGATGGCGGGCAGGTGGAGCATCGTGTTGGTGGAGCAGCCGAGCGCCATGTCGACGGTGAGTGCGTTCGCGAACGCCTCCCTCGTCATGATGTCGCGCGGGCGGATGTCGCGACGCAGCATCTCCATGACGGCCATGCCCGCGTGCTTCGCGAGCTCCAGACGCGCGGAGTACACGGCGGGGATGGTGCCGTTGCCGGAGAGACCCATGCCGATGACCTCCGTCAGGCAGTTCATGGAGTTCGCGGTGTACATGCCGGAGCACGAGCCGCACGTCGGACACACCTTGCGCGCGTAGTCCTCCAGGTCCTCCTCGCTCATCTTGCCGGCGGAGTAGCTGCCCTGCGCCTCGAACATGGACGAGAGGCTCGTCTTGCAGCCATGGACGTGACCGGCGAGCATGGGGCCACCAGACACGAACACGGTGGGCACGTTCACGCGAGCCGCGGCCATCAGCAGGCCAGGGACGTTCTTGTCGCAGTTCGGGACCATCACGAGCGCGTCGAAGCCGTGCGCGAGCGCCATGCACTCCGTGGAGTCCGCGATGAGGTCGCGCGTGACGAGGCTGTACTTCATGCCGGTGTGGCCCATGGCGATGCCATCGCACACGGCGATCGCGGGGAACACGACGGGCATGCCGCCGGCCATGGCGACGCCCATCTTGACGGCCTCGACGATCTTGTCGATGTTCATGTGGCCGGGGACGATCTCGTTCTGGGAGCTCACGATGCCCACGATGGGACGGTGCATCTCCTCCTCGGTCCAGCCAAGCGCGTGGAACAGCGAGCGATGTGCCGCGTTACGCGCGCCAAACTTTATCTCGTCGCTCGCAAAGTGCTTGCGATCCGGGGTTCCCTCCATTGGTTCCTCCTCGTTCTTCTCGCCCACCGAGGGCGCGTGTCATTTCTATTTGAACTAGTTCGCAAGCGAGAAGCCCGCGTCCTGCAGATGCTGACGGATCTCCTCTATCTGGTCGTTGTCACGGGTCTCCATGCCCACGCGCAGGATGCAGCTCGAGATGGGCAGGTCGGGGTCGGTCAGGTCGTAGTCGACGGAGACGACGTTCGCGCCGAGCTCCGCGATGATGTGGCTGACCTGCTCAAGCTGGCCCGGCTTGTCCGTGAGCTTCAGCGAGAGCGTGACCTTGCGGCCGCTCATGGCAAGGCCGCGGTTGATGACGCGGGACAGGATGTTCACGTCGATGTTGCCGCCGCTTATAACGCAGACGACGCGCTTGCCCTCGACGGGCAGGTGGCCGAACATGCAGGCCGCGACCGGCGTGGCCCCCGCGCCCTCCGCGACGAGCTTCTGGCGCTCCATGAGCGCAAGGATCGCGGCGGCGATCTCGTCGTCCGAGACGGTCACGATGTCGTCGACGTACTTCTCGACCATCTCGAAGTTCAGGGTGCCGGGAACCTTGACCTGGATGCCATCCGCGAACGTGACGGCGGAGTCGGAGGCGGCCCACTTGTCCTGGTGGAACGCATCCGCGAACGCGGAGGCACCCTCTGCCTGGACGCCGTAGACCTTGCACTGCGGGCGCAGGCTCTTGATGGCGAGCGCGACGCCGGAGATGAGTCCGCCGCCACCGACGGGAACGACGACGGCGTCCACGCCATCGAGCTGGTCAAGGATCTCGAGTCCGATGGTGCCCTGGCCCGCGATCACGTCCTCGTCGTCGTACGGGTGGATGAACGTGGCTCCCGTCTCCTCCTGCAGGCGGACGGCCTCGTCGTGGGCGTCGTCGTACGTGCCCTTGACCAGGCGCACCTCCGCGCCAAGCCTGCGCGTGTTCTCCACCTTCATGATGGGGGCGCCGTCCGGCATGCACACGACGCTCTTGACACCCAGGCGCGTCGCCGCAAGCGCGACGCCTTGCGCATGGTTGCCCGCGCTGCACGCGATGATGCCGCGGGACAGCTCGTCCTTGCTGAGGCGATTGATCTTGTAGTACGCACCGCGAATCTTGAACGAACCGGTGACCTGCAGGTTCTCCGTCTTCAGGTGCAGGTCCATCCCTTCGACCAGGTTGGGTGCCGCGATGAGGTCGGTCTTTCGCGCGACCCCGCGTAGCGCGTATGCGGCGTTGTACACCTTGTCCAGTGAGAGCATCCTGAGGTTCCTTTCTTGGGTTTGGGCTTGGGCTTTCCTGCGCGTCGCAGCCTGCTAGACCGCGAGGAAGTTCGTGATGTGCTGTCCGCCGGGGACCATGGGGCGCACCATCTCGTCGCGGTCGAGCACCACGTCGATCACGTAGCCGTGACCGCAGTCGAGCGCCTCGCGCAGCGCCGCCTCGAAGTCCGCGACGGTCGAGACGCGCCTGCCGTCCAGGCCGTAGGCGCGTGCCAGGTCCGGCCACGAGGGCGGCCTGTCAAGGTTCGTCTGGGAGTAGTGGCCGTTGTAGATGAGCGTCTGCCACTGATGCACCATGCCCAGGACCTCGTTGTCGTAGATGATGGTGATGATGGGCAGCTTGTAGTGCTCCTCGGTCGCGAGCTCGATGCAGTTCATGCGGAACGAGCCGTCGCCCGTGACGTGGATGACGCGCTTCGTGGGGTTGCCCACCTGCGCGCCGATGGCAGCGCCCAGACCGAAGCCCATGGTGCCGAAGCCGCCGGACGTGAGCAGCTGGCCCGGATAGTCGTAGTGGAAGTGCTGAATCGCCCACATCTGGTGCTGGCCGACATCCGTCGTGACGATGGTGTCCTGCGGGCACAGACGCGCGACTACGTCGTCCACCTGCTTCGGAGTGAGGTGGCCCTCCTCCTCGTCGTACACCGTCTCGGTGGGATACGAGAACACGAACTCCTTCCACTCGGAGTGGTCGAGCTGCCCCGCGGACTCGAGTCGCTTGAGCAGCAGCTGGAGCACCTGGCGCACGTCGCCCTGGATGCCCTTCTCGCAGTGGACGTTCTTGCCGATCTCGGACGGGTCGATGTCGATCTGGACGATCTTCGCCTTCGAGGCAAACGTGTCAGGCTTGAGGGCGATGCGATCCGAGAACCTGCAGCCAAGCGCCAGCAGCAGGTCGCAGTTGTCGACGGCCATGTTCGAGGCCTGGGAGCCATGCATGCCGATCATGCCCGTGGTCAGGGAATCGCGTCCCCTGAAGCCGCCACCGCCCATGACCGTGATGGCAACGGGCGCATCGATCTGGTTCGCAAAGCGGTTGAGTTCGCCGTTGGCCCTGCTGCGCACCACACCGCCGCCGCAGATGATCATCGGGCGCTTCGACTCCAGCACCATCTGAACGACCTCGTCTACGTCCGCCGCGTCGACCGCGGGTGGCTCAAGCGAGGCGCGAAGCTCGTCGGGCAGAAGACCGGGGGCAAGGTGCGAGAGGTGCTCGGAGAGGTGGACGGGCGCGTACGAGGTAAACGTCTGGGTGACGTCCTTCGTGATGTCCAGGAAAACGGGACCCGGCCTGCCGGAACGCGCCACCAAGAACGCCGCGCGCACGACGGAGGCGAGCTCGCTCACGTCGGACACCTGGTGCGTCCATTTCGTGATCGGCTTCATGACCGCGGTGCTGTCGACCTCCTGGAACGAGTTCTTGCCCAGAAGCTGGGAGGTGACGTTGCAGCTGATGGCAACCACAGGAGAGCTGTCCGCCATTGCGGTCGCGATGCCGGTCGTCAGGTTCGTGGCGCCAGGGCCGGACGTCGCAAAGCACACGCCAACGCGCCCCGTGGAGCGCGCGTAGCCGTCCGCGGCGTGAGCGGCGCCCTGCTCGTGGCTCACAAGATAGTGGTTGATGCCGCTCGTCTGGTACAGAGCGTCGTACACGTCCAGGATCGTGCCGCCAGGATACCCAAAGACGGTGTCCACTCCCTGCTCCTTGAGGCATTCCAGCAGAATCTGAGCCCCTGTCAGCTGCAGTTCCATCGGTCCCCTTCCCTTTTTGCCCTGTCGCGTCGCTTCCTCGAGCCTTGTCTGACGTCTAAAAAAAGAGTCCCCGCCCCTGGCGAAGACCCATATGCGTTGCAACCCCCTTTGTAAAAAGAGGCTGCAACTAAATAATAGCTAGGATTTCAGCGGAGAAGTTCATGCGTCCGCGAGCGTTAGATCTTGCCTCTGTCATCGGACATCCTCCTCCAAACGTCTGAATCGTTACGAACCGTGAGTCCCTATATTTGCACACCACGGCACGCTTCTCCAGAGATGCCGTGCGCTCGTAACAAAGTGGTTGCATTGCAATCAAGCAAGTAGCATTTCAGCAGGTTGATGCCTAAAAAGACGCGGCCCAGGACAGATGCCCAAGCCGTGTCCCCACGCTTTTCTCGCAGTCGATCCGACCGTCGGGAAATCCCTAGTTGTTCAGGAGCTTGTCCTCGTCGTTCCACGCATACAGTGCGCGAATCTTCTTGCCGGTCTCCTCCATCAGGGTCTCGGCCTGCTGGCGACGCATCGCCTTGAAGTGGACCTGGTGGCTCTCCTCGGACATGTCAAGCAGGAACTCCTTGGCGAACTCGCCGTTCTGGATGCGCTTCAGGTTGTAGCGCATGCCCTCCTTGGCGGCCTCGGTGATCACGTGCGGGCCGGCGGTGTAGTCGCCGTACTCAGCGGTGTTGGAGATGGAGGAGCGCATGCCGGCGAAGCCGCTCTCGTAGATGAGGTCGACGATCAGCTTCATCTCGTGGATGCACTCGAAGTAGGCGTTGCGAGGATCGTAGCCCGCCTCGACCAGCGTGTTGAAGCCAGCCTCCATCAGGTCGGTCACGCCGCCGCAGAGGACGTTCTGCTCGCCAAAGAGGTCAGTCTCGGTCTCGGTCCTGAAATCGGTCTCGAGAAGCGCAGCGCGGGCTCCGCCGATGGCGGCACCGTAGGCCAGGGCGAGGTCGAACGCGTCGCCGGTGGCGTCCTGGTGGGCGCAGACCAGGCACGGGGTGCCCTTGCCCTCGAGATAGGTGGAGCGGACGGTGTGACCGGGAGCCTTGGGAGCGACCATGATCACGTTGCAGTCCGGGCGGACGGTGATGCAGCCGTAGTGGATGTTGAAGCCGTGCGCGAAGGCGATGGTCTTGCCCGGTGCGAGGTTCGGCTCGATGTCCTCCTTGTACATCTTGGCCTGATACTCGTCGTTGATCAGGATCATGATGATGTCGGCCCACTTGGCGGCCTCGGCGTTGGAGACGACCTCGATGCCCTGCTTCTCGGCCTTCGCCTTGGACTTGGAACCGGGGCGCAGACCAACCTTCACGTCCACGCCGGAATCCTTCAGGTTCAGCGCGTGCGCGTGACCCTGAGAGCCGTAGCCAATGATTGCGACCTTCTTGCCGTCGAGCTTGCTGACGTCGCAGTCCTGCTCGTGGAACATCCTGAATGCCATCTGTTCTTTCCTTTCGCTTGATGGACGGTACGGAAACTCTATGTGACAGAGGCTCCCATGGGGAGTCTGGGTCTCCCTTTGTTAACACGCTTGCGATGTGTGGCACATTTCCTTCAAATCGCGCCTAGACGCTCGCCACGTCCCTCATCACGCTCGGGCCGCGCTCCAGGCTCACGACCCCCGTGCGACACACCTCGAGAATCTCGAAGTCGCGCATCAGGTCAATGAAGTTGTCGATGCGCCTGCTTCCCCCGGCAATCCTGAAGACGATGGAGTCGCGGGTGTAGTCCACGATCTTCGCCCTGAACGCATCCGCAGCGTCAAGCACCTGCGATCTCGTCTCGTTGCGGTTCGCCATCTTGATGAGCAGCAGCTCGCAGCTGATGGAGTCCTCCGGGTCGAACTCCTTCCACGAGATGACGTCGGGCAGCTTGGCAAGCTGTGCCACCAGTTGGCGCTTCGAGCGCTCCTCGCCCTCGTACTGCACCGTAATGCGGCTCAGCCGCTCCGTCTCGGTCTCGGAGACCGTCAGGCTCAGGATGTTGAACTGCCTGCGCCTGAACATGCTGGTAACGCGATTGAGGACGCCGTACTCGTTCCTGACCATGATGGCGATGTTGTACGTGGTCATCCGCCTACCTCCCCATCCTGGCGCGAACGTCGTCCATGTTCACGATCAGCTCGTCCATGGACGCCCCAATCCGCAAAACGGGCGTAACGAACTCGTCCTTGTCTATCGGCACCTCAATGAGCTTCGGCCCTGCCGTCGTCGGGTCGCCCTGGGCGAGAAGTGCCCGATCCAGGGCCTCGGAGAGCTCCTCGATCGTCTGGACCCTCGTCGCCTCGGCCCCCATCCCACGCGCAATGGCGCAGAAGTCGGCGCCGCCATGCCTCAAGGTGGTCATGGAATAGCGCTGCTCCTTGAAGAGCGACTGCATCTGACGGACCATGCCGAGCACACCGTTATTCAATAGCACGATGCACACGGGTATGTGGTTGTCCGCCGCTGTGATCATCTCCGCCATGTCCATGGCGAAGGACCCGTCGCCAGTCACCAGGATGGAGGGCCTACCAGTCGCAAGCGCAACCCCGTTCGCCGCCCCGAGGCCAAAGCCCATGGTGCCCAGACCGCCAGAGGTGATGAACGTCCTCGGCTTCGCGAAGCGCAGATACTGCGCCGCCCACATCTGGTGCTGACCAACGTCGGTCACGACCGCCATGTCCTCGGAACGCGCCGCATCTATGGCCTCCATCACGTTCTTTGGGGTCAGCCCTTCTCGGTAGTCCGCGTAGCCGCGCTCCTGTGCACGAAGCTCTCGCACGTGACGCACCCACTCCTCGTGGGTATTGGGCTCTATGAGCTCGGCCACGTCCTCCAGGAAGGCACGCACGTCGCTCTTGACCTCTACCTGGTCCTCCAGGCTCTTCGAGAACTCGGACGAGTCGACGTCCACGTGCACGACCTTGCCACTCGGAGCGAACTTCGTACGGTCGCCCGTAGACCTGTCGTTGAAGCGGGCCCCCAGAGCGATCAGGCAGTCGCACTCGTACATCGCCCTCGTACTGGCAAAGTGCCCGTGCATGCCCTCCATGCCCAGGAAGCCGGGTGCGTCCGTCGGGACACCCGAGACGCCCATGAGCGAGCACCCTATGGGAGCTCCGATCTTCTTTGCGAAGTCGACGATCTCTTGCGACGCGCCGCTCCAGACGGCTCCGCCGCCAAAGTACACGAACGGTCTGCGAGACCTGTTTATAGCTGTGGCAGCAGCCTCAAGCTCATCTCTGGACGCACGGGGAGGCTCTACGGCGGGAAGCGGCTCCGCATCCTGCCAGTCAATCATCGTGCGCTGGACGTCGGCGGGAATGTCCACGAGGACGGGTCCCCGCCTGCCGGAGTTCGCAAGCCGGAACGCCTCGCGCAGCACCTCCTGCAGGCGGCTCGCATCGCGCACGAAGTAGTTGTGCTTCGTGATAGGCAGCGTGACGCCCGTGATGTCGAGCTCCTGGAACGCGTCCGTCCCGATCATCTGGTTCGAGACATTGCCCGTGATGGCCACCAGCGGTACGGAGTCCAGGTACGCCGTGGCGATGCCCGTCACGAGGTTTGTTGCACCCGGACCAGAGGTTGCGATCACGACGCCCGTCTTTCCGGTCGCGCGAGCGTAGCCGTCCGCCGAATGACAGCCATGCTGCTCGTGCGTCGGCTCGATGACCCTGATCTTGTCCGTGGCGTCGTAGAGAGCGTCGAAGAGCTCGAGCACGGTCCCGCCCGGATAGCCAAACACGGTGTCGACGCCCTCGGAGACGAGGGTCTCGACAATGCCCTGTGCGCCAGAGATTCGCCTCATACTACTTTCCTTCGTTCGAGCGCTGCGTCTGAATCATGCGGTTGATTGCGTTAACGTATGCCTTCGCGGAAGATACGACGATGTCGTTGTCAGAGCCTCGCCCGGTGAATACTCGACCGTCTTCGGCCTGGATGCGTACGGTCACCTCCCCCAGCGCGTCGATGCCGCGCGTGACGGCCTTGACAGAGAACTCCTGCAGGTCACCGTGGACGCTGACAACCTGGTCGACCGCCTTGTATGCGGCATCCACGGGACCGGTGCCGGTCGCGCACACCACGTGCTTCTCGCCCGACTCGTCGCTGATGGTCGCCGTTGCCGTCGGGACCAGCGGGTCACCGCAGGAGACCTGGAGCGCATCGAGGGTGTAGATGGCGGATGCGTCACGCTGACGCTCCTGCACCATGGACTCGAGGTCCTCGTCGTACACTTCCTTCTTCTGGTCCGCAATCTCCAGGAAGCGCTGATAGATCTCGTCGAACTCGTCGTCCGGGAACGTGTAGCCCAGCTCCGCCAGACGGTGCTTCAATGCCGCGTGACCGCTGCGCGCGCTCAGGATGATTTCCGAACCGGCCGCGCCAACGTCCGCGGGGTCGAGAATCTCGTAGGTGTCGCGCGCCTTCAGCACGCCATCCTGATGGATCCCGGAGGAGTGCGCGAAGGCGTTGGAGCCGACGATGGCCTTGTTTGCCTGCACGTTCATGCCGGTGATGCGGCTTACGAGGTGGCTCGCCCTCGTGAGCTCCTGCGTGACGATGCCGGTGTGCGCGTCGAGCTCGTCGCCGTGCATCTTTATGGCCATGACGACCTCTTCGAGGGCGGTGTTGCCTGCGCGCTCGCCAAGACCGTTAATCGTGCACTCGATCTGCGTCGCACCGTTCTTCACGCCGGCGAGCGCCAGCGCCGTCGCCATGCCGAGGTCGTTGTGGGTGTGCACGCTGATGGTCACGTTCTCGATGCCGCGAACGTTGTCCGCGAGGCCCTTGATTCGCGCACCGAAGTCGTCAGGCAGCTGGTATCCCGTCGTGTCGGGAATGTTCACGACGGTGGCGCCGGCGTCTACGGCCGCCTGTATCACGCGCTCCAGGAACTTCTGGTCCGCGCGGCCCGCGTCCTCGGCGTAGAACTCGACATCGTCCACGTACTTCTTCGCATACTTGACGCAGTGAATCGCACGCTCGACGCACTCGTCCTCGCTAATGCGCAGCTTCTCGCGCAAATGCTGGGGAGAAACGCCCAGACCGGTGTGAATGCGGGGGCGCTTAGCGGTCTTCAGGGCTTCGGCAGCGCGGTCAATGTCCTTGTCCACCGCTCGCGTGAGTCCGACGACCACGGCATCGTCACCCGCCAGGCGCCCAATCTCCTGAACAGAGCGGAAGTCGCCGGGAGACGAAATGGGGAACCCGGCCTCGATTACGTCCACGTGCATCCTGAGCAGCTGTTGGGCAATAACGAGCTTCTCCTCGGTGTTCATCGATGCGCCAGGCGACTGCTCGCCGTCTCGCAATGTGGTGTCGAAGATGTTGATCTTGCGGGTCATGAAAGACTCCTCTCGGACGGTGTGGCACGTCAATAGATACGCAAACAACCATCCACCGGATAGAGCCGACGCCGCGCTATGTGAAAAAAGGGATGCGAGCGCCAAACCCACGTTCCGGCGGGTCAAACATTACGCGCTAGCAGCAACCTGTGTGCAGTCTAGCGCGCGCTCGCTAGTAGGAGCGAGGAAACGACACCAAGTACCACGCGGCTGGCCGCGAGGTCGGTGAAGTCCTTGTATGCGACGAAGTCGTTGGTCATCGCTTTCGCTCCTTAGACATTCGCATCCACACGGATGCGTTGATGGACAATATGCCACAGCGTAGGACGCAGGTCGAGAAAAACTCCCCCCGCTTCTCCAAGCGGAAACATTTGGCCGGAAAACGTCCCCACTGCAATGACCGAGCCTTGACTATCTTGCATTTATCTGCAGCAAATTCCCTGTTGCAAAGGGGTATACGGCATGGTATAGTTCAACTATAGAACGTTTGTTCGATTCATGGAGAGGAGCGCGCACATGGAGCAGGACGTCAGAAATCTGGTTCAGGAGCTCGAGGTCCGTTGGAAATCTCTCACCATCGCGAACGACTTCGTCTTCGGAAAGGTGATGCTTGATGAGGACCTCTGCAAGGAGGTGCTCGAGGCAATTCTCTCCACTGACATCGAGAAGATCGAGTACGTTGGACGTCAGGATGCCATCGACGTAACCGAAGACGGACACGGCGTACGCCTTGACGTCTACGTCCGTGACGCCAGGGGAACGGTCTACAGCGTCGAGATGCAGGCAACTGACACGCACGAGCTTCCGCAGCGCTCGCGCTACTATCACGCAATGCTTGCCCTTTCCCAGATTAGCCGGGGTGCCCCCTATCGCTCCCTCAGGGATTCCTACGTCATATTCATCTGCGGGTTCGATTTATTTGGGCTGGGACGCAGGGTATACTCTTTCCAAAGCCGTTGCGAGGACGACCCAGACCTCTGCCTAGACGACGGGGTGCACACCATCTTTCTCGCAGCCACTTCACCCACGGAACCGCAGGAGGGCCCACGGGTTAACGAGCTCCTTGACTACATTTCCTCTCGAAAGGTCACGGGAGAGCTCTCCTCAAGGCTCAACGAGGCCGTGGAGCACGTCCTCGACAACCGCAAATGGAGGCTTGAGTTCATGGTGCAGGCAATCAAGGATCAGCTCAATGTCGACAAGGGTCGCGAGCTCGGTCTCGCAGAGGGCCGCAAGCTTGGCCTTGAGGAAGGTCGCCAGCTGGGACTCGACGAGGGACACAAGCTGGGCTTGGACGAGGGTCGCAAGATCGGACTCGAAGAAGGCCAGACAGTCGGCGAGGAGCGGCTTGCGAAGCTTGTCGCACGTCTTAACGAGGATGGGCGACAAGACGATATCGTTCGCGCGGCTACAGATCCTACGTTTAGGGCAAACCTGTATAGCGAGTACTCCATCGGCTCGGAATAACGCGAAGTATCCATAGGCCGCCGTGTCGCATATGGGCACGCACGTAGCAACTAGCTGGGAGGCGGCATGCCGCCCCCCCAGCTTGCTAATCGATTGGCCTGAACTTCTCCGCCTTTACTGGCATACACACGAGTTCGAATTCGCCATCCGTCGCCACGATGGTCGCAATGCCTGCATTTGGCACGCGCATGGTAGTGCTGACCAACCTCCGGGAGAAACCGGACATCTTGGCAAACTCGAGCACCACATACCGCAGGTAGGCGCCATGTCCCACTACCAGGACGTCATCTCCGTCGGCACTCTCTTTGTACATCTTCTTGAATGCACGCTTCACACGTTCGCGCACCTCTTTCCCGCTCTCGCCACCCACGGACGAGAAGTCCTGGCGCAGGAAGCAGCGAGCAAATGCCCCCCTGTTGCCCTTATAGGGCTTACCGTCGATGTCACCAAAGTCGAACTCACGGAGATTCGCGTTCACCTTTGTCTCGACATCCCTCCCCGCAAGCAGCACCTCCGCCGTCTGATGCGTGCGATTTAGGGGTGAGACATAGCACCTCGCGAACTCTATTTGCGAAAGAGCTTCTGCACTTCTCTCGATCGTGGGGACGCTCTCGGGCACAAGGGGCGAATCGACCCTCCCGCCTTGGATTACCTTGTCGCGGTTGAACTCGGTCCTTCCGTGCCGAACATAGTAGAAGGTGACTTTTTTCATGCACGCACATCCTTATCGAAATCGTTAGGTCGGCAGTCGCTACTGAACACCATTCGCGACCGTCGAGGGATCCCCTCCCTGGTTGACCACCTGCATCATGGTCGCCGTGGCTTGCTCGTCCGCCACGACGTATGAAACGCCGCCAATCGTCTGCGGACTCGAGGGAATGGAGGCACTGTATATAGTTGGGCTACCAATTGCAAAGCGCGTAAGGAGCGGAATGATGTTGTAGCAGCGCATGGTTGTGGATAGGAGCCCACCCATGGCCTTCCCGACGGCAGGCAGCGACAGCGGATTCGACAAGGCCTTCTTCATTATCGCCGAGATGAGTATCCGCTGATCCTCCTGCCGCTGGTAGTCGCCGTTCGCAAACCCATGTCGAACGCGCGAGAAGAGCATTGCCGTATGCCCGTCCATCTCATGCGTGCCCGCAGAAAGCACGAGCCCCGTATACCCAGGGTCGTTCACGTCCACGGGCACGTCGACCGTAACGCCGCCGAGCGCGTTCACCAGCGTCTCGATGCCGTCGAAGTTGACAAGCGCCACATGGTTGACGCTCGCTCCCGTGAGGTTCTTCACCGCCTTCACGGCACCCGCTGCGCCACCAAACGCGTATGCCGCGTTGATCTTCTGTGTGCCATGGCCGTCTATCTGCACCATCGTGTCTCGTGGTATGGAAACCATGGTCACCTTGGCAGCCAGAGGGTCTATGCGGCACAGGATCATCGTGTCCGTCCTGCTTACCGTGTCGCCTTCCCGCGCGTCCGAGCCAAGGGCGAGCACGTAGTAGGGAGTGAGCGGGACGTGCATGGACAGCTCGCCCGAAAGGCTCGTCGCAACGTCGTCGGAAAACGCAATGCTTCTGTCTATGGGAACGCATATAAGGAGGTAGAGCCCAACCAGTATTGCCAGAATCACGAGAAGGACGTTCCGGGCGCGGTGCGGGCGCCTCTTGGGCCCCTCCTGATAGACCAGCTGCTCGGAGTAGCCATACTGCTGTGGATATCCCTGCTGGCCGTACGTCTGCTGCCGTGGGTAGTACGACTGCTGCGATGCCGCCTGACCCTGATCTTGGGAGCGACGTCCTTCTTCCCGGCCGATGCCGCGGAGGGCGTCTCCCAGGCGAGAGCGGCGACTCACCACGGCGCCGCCGTTCCTGGCTTCAGGCTGCCCTTGGCGTCGCCGCTGACGCGAGGTGTAACGGCGCGGGTCATCGTAGTCGTAGGCGTCCACGCCATCGTCGCGGCCTCCGTCCGGCCTGTACTGCGCCATCGCATCCCCCTATCGGTTGGGCATCGGCTCCTCGCCACGGGCGAAGAGCTCGATCATCTCGTTCGTAAGGCTTGACGTGTCCTCGTGCTCGCGCGGAAGGTCGCGCCTCGCCACCCACCGCGCGACGGAGAGCTCGACGTGGTCGGGGCGTGCCGTCGGGTCGCCGTCCACGTCCGCGAAGAACCCCATGAGCAGGGAGTCTGAAAACGACCACGGCTGGCTCTTGTAGTAGCGGATGTTGCGGACGCGCAGGCCCACCTCCTCCATGACCTCGCGCTCGATGGTCTGCTCCAGCGTCTCGCCCACCTCGCAGAAGCCCGACACGAGGGCATAGTTCTTGTAGCGCCCCTGGGCGAACTTAGTAAGCAGCAGGCTGTCGCCTCGCGTGATTCCCACGATGATGCAAGGATTGATGCGCGGGTACACGACGTTCCCGCACGAGGGGCACGCAAGCTCGCGGCTGGTGGCAACGTGCCCCAACTCGCAGCCGCAGCGGCCGCAGTAGCGGTTGTTGAGGTACCACCTCGAGAGCTGCAGCCCGGTGACAGCAGCAAACGCGAGCCATCGAGGCTGGTAGAAGCGCATGGTCTGCACGGAAGCGAACACGAAGCCGCGCGGCATGCCCACACTGCCCGTCTGAAGCGCCGCCTCGTCCACCAGGAAGAAGTCGTTCCCGTCGACGCGGAAGAGGTAGCGCGGCGCCAGCGCGTCCACCCCGCAGGCTTCCGGGCCAAGGACCGCCTGCCAGTCGCGGATGCGCGGCAGCACGAGGTTGCCGTCCTTCTCGGCCAGAAGGACGTTGTCGCCCTGGTATGCGAGGGCATACGCCTCAGGCGTCGGCTCCTTCGGAGCGTACGCGTTGTCGAAGCCATGGTCGCCAATGTCCTGAATCACGTTATGGGTCCCTCCCCGGGCGCGTCGACCGCCCGGCGGGCGGCACAGGTGAGAAGAGCATATACCCTGGCCGCCGCCCACGCGGCAAATACGCCTTCCGCCCACAAGGAACGCGTGACACCGGGCGGGGCGCCTACGAGAGAAGGGCCCCGGCCGAAGCCGGAGCCCTTCTGGCCTTGCGGCCTAGGAAGCAGATGGACGCGCGGTGCGACGGGCCCGCGATCCAAGGAGAAAGCTAGGTGCGACTACTCGTCGTTGTCGCCGCCGGTGGAGGACATGGCGGCAGCGGAGTTGTCCTGGCCCACGACGTCACGCCAGCTCCACTCGGTAAAGCGCGGGTGGTCGTAGCCGTTGTCCACGGCGAACTGGAAGGCCTCCTCGCGGAAGTCGCGGTACTCCTTGATCTTCTCGGCGTACTTGTCCGCGTCGAGGATCTCGAGGGCGTGGGCGGCAAGGGCGAAGCGGTCCATCTCGTTCAGGCGCAGCATGTCGAACGGGGTGGTGGTGGAACCCTCCTCCATGTAGCCGTGCACGTGGAACTTGTCGTGGTTCGGGCGGCCGTGGATGAGGCCGTAGATGGTGTGCGCGTAGGCGTGGAACGCGAAGAGCACGGGCACGTTCTCGCCGAAGAGCTTGGTGAACTCCTCGTCGGTGAGGGAGGCGTCGTTCTCATCGTGGTCCTGGATGGCCAGGAGCTTGACGACGTTCACGAAGCGCACCTTGATGCCAAGGTCCTGCAGGGCGTCGGACGTCGCGAGCATCTCGAGCGTGGGGACGTCGCCGCAGCAGGCCAGAACGATGTCCGGCTGCTCGCCGTCCTTGACGTTGCCGGCCCAATCCCAGGTCGCAGCGCCCTTCTTGAGCTCGAGCTGAGCCTCGTCGATGCTCTGGAACGTGGGCGCGGGCTGCTTGCCGGCGAAGATCGCGTTGATCTTGTTGGTGGACTTGTAGGCCTCCTCGCCCACGCACAGCAGCATGTTCGCGTCTGCCGGGTAGTAGATCTGGACGACGTGGTCGTTATGGAAGTTCTTGTTGAGCAGCAGGTCGACGAAGCCGGGGTCCTGGTGGCTGAAGCCGTTATGGTCCTGGCGCCAGACGTGGCTGGACAGCAGGATGTTGAGGCTCGCGATGGGCTTACGCCAGGGGATGTGGCGCACGGTGGCCTCGAGCCACTTCGCGTGCTGGTTGATCATGGAGTCGACCACGTGGATGAACGACTCGTACGAGCTCCAGACGCCATGGCGGCCGGTGAGCAGGAATCCCTCGAGCAGGCCCTCGCACTGGTGCTCGGACAGCTGCTCGATCACGCCGCCCGTGCTGCTGAGGTAGGAGTCGTTCTCGGGGTCGGCGTTGAAGCCGGCGTCCCACTGCTTGTCCGTGAGCTTGTACGCGGCCTGCAGGCGGTTGGACGCGGTCTCGTCCGGGCCGAAGACGCGGAACTTCGTGAGGTTCAGCTTAAGCACGTCGGCCGTGTAGTTGCCGAACACGCGAGACGCCTCGGTCGTGCCGTAGCCGTGGCCCTTCTCGGCAACCGGAATCTCGTAGTCGTGGATGTCGGGGAGCTCGAGGTCCTCGCGGATCAGGCCGCCGTTGGCGTTGGGGTTGGCGCCCAGGCGCAGCTCGCCCTGGGGCATGAACTCCGTGACCTCGGGCTTGAGGGAGCCGTCCTCGTTCCAGAGCTCGGCCGGCTTGTAGGAGCGCAGCCAGCCGCGCAGCACGCGGAAGTGCTCGTGGGTGTCCTTGGCGGAGGTCAGGGGCACCTGGTGCGCACGCCAGCTGCCCTCGGTCTTCTTGCCGTCGATGTACTTGGGGCAGGTCCAGCCCTTCGGGGTCCTGAAGATGATCATGGGGTACGCGGGACGGGCGGTCTCACCGGCGAGCGCTCGCCACTTGATGTCGCAGATCTCGTTGAAGACCTGCTCAAGCAGGGCGGCGAAGCGACGGTGGATCGAGATGTGGGACTCGTCGTCGAAGCCGGCCTCGAACGTGTAGGGGTGGTAGCCCATGCCGCGGAAGAACTCGTTGCGCTCCTCGTCGGAGATGCGGGCAAGGATCGTGGGGTTGGCGATCTTGTAGCCGTTGAGGTGCAGGACCGGCAGGACGATGCCGTCCGTGAGCGGATTCACGAGCTTGTTGGTCTGCCAGGACGTGGCGAGCGGGCCGGTCTCGGCCTCGCCGTCGCCCACGACGGCGAACGCGAGCAGGCTGGGGTTGTTGAGCACGGCGCCGTACGCGTGGGACAGCGTGTAGCCAAGCTCGCCGCCCTCGTGGATGGAGCCGGGGGTCTCGGGCGCGAAGTGGCTGGGGATGCCGCCGGGGTAGCTGAACTGGCGGAAGAACTTCTGGAGGCCGGCCTCGTCGTCGGTGATGTCCGGACGGATCTCGCGGTAGGTGCCGTCAAGCAGGGACTGCGAGGTGCCGGCGGGTCCGCCGTGGCCCGGCCCCATGAAGAACACGACGCTCTGGTCGTGGTCGTGGATGAGGCGGTTGACGTGGCCCATCAGGAAGTTGATGCCCGGCGTCGTGCCCCAGTGGCCAACGAGGCGGTGCTTCACGTCCGCGCGGCCAAAATCGCGGGTCTCACCGGTCTTCTCGTCCACCCAGTCAGAGCGCATGAGGGGGTTGCTGCGCAGGTAGATCTGGCCGACGGACATGTAGTTGGCGGCGCGCCAGTACTTGTCGACCCACGCGAGCTCCTCCTCGGACACGGGGGCGTCGAGCTTCTTCCAGGGGGTTCCAAGGTCCATGTGGACTTCCTTTCGGTCTGTCACGTTCTTCTCGCCCTCTTGCGGGCGTATCTTGCGTTTGCCTTGCAGGCGGCTCCGCGCCGCATTGCGGCCGGCGCCACGGTGCGGGCCCTACAGTGCGCCCTTCTCCTTGAGGAAGCCCTCGAGGCCGGCCTTGATCTCTGCGGCGTCGACGATGTTGCGGACGCTCACAACGTAGGGAAGGTCCTTCTTGCCCTCGTCCTCGAGGATGAGGCCGAGGTCGGACATGGTGATGATGAGGTCGCCGTCGAAGCCGGCGATCTGGTCGACGGAGCCGTGCGTGGTCTCGATGGGCCACCCCTCGTCCGCGACGACCTGCTTGACCCTGGTCTCGAGGATCGCGCTCGAGCCGACTCCGGCACGGCAGCACACGAGTGCCTTGTAGGTTGCCATTGCCTTCTCCCTTCCGGCGCGGCAGTCCGCGCCGCCCTCGGGATGCCTGAAGTGCCGGTTCGCGCGCCAAAGACGCATGCGCGCGGTGGCCTGCCCGCCTGGCATCCCGTCTGCCTGACGTGCTTCACAGCTGCAATGTGACACACGCAAGAAACAAAGTCAATCCAAACTCATACTTTTTGTCGTTTACTCTTGAAATTTCGATACTGCGCACAGGGGCAACTCTGTTGGCATCACAATCAAGCGCTCGCGAGAAGAGCTTTCATACCATGCTTTAACTGGTGATTTATCAACATGATTCACTTTTATGAACGTTGTGAGCGCCTAGTTGAACACAATGGACCTATAAGTCGACAAATGTATAATTTTAACTTCTAATGCATCACGAAATACGTTGTGCGAGAAAAGCCAAGCATCCAAACGTTCAATTTGTTCCTAAAATGGCATCAATACAAATGCAAGGCACGCACAAACGCGAAGCGGTGCGGTGCGGTGCCGGCGGAATGCGAGGAGAAGGGCTCACATGAGGCGCAGTGAGACGTTCGTCACCAGAAGGCGCGAAGCCATCATGAGGCTCCTGGAGGGTCGCGAGAGCGCCGGCGTGGGCGAGCTCGCGGAGCACTTCGACGTGTCGCCGCTCACGATCCGCCGCGACCTGGACTACCTGGAGGGACGCGGCATGGTGACCCGCCAGTACGGCCGCGTCACCATAGCGGACGCGCTGGGACGCCCCTCGGGCTCGCGTCGCGTGCTCGCGAAGAAGGCCATCGCCGCGGAGGCCGCCCGCCACGTGGAGGACGGCGACGCGATCTTCGTGAACGCAAGCTCGACCGCGCTCGAGATGATAGAGCAGATAGAGGCGGACGACGTGTCCGTCATCACCAACAACAGCAAGGTCATGCTCCTGAAGGGGCCGCTGCGCCAGACCATACTGCTCACGGGCGGCACCGCCGTGCCGCCGCGCGCCTCGCTCACCGGCGAGCTCGCCATGGACGTGATCCGCCGCTACCAGGCCGCGAAGTGCTTCATAGGCTGCAGCGGCATCAGCGCGGAGCACGGACTCACGTCGAACACCGTGCCGGAGACCGCGGTTGACTCGCTCATGCTGAAGCAGTCGCGCGAGCACTTCCTGCTGCTAGACTCGTTCAAGATCGGCAAGAGCTACACCTACCCCATCGCGCCGGCGCACATGGCGGACACGGTCATAACGGACGACGGCGCCACGGACGAGCAGGTGGACCACCTGTACATGGCGGGCGTGAAGGATGTAATCGTAGTCGCGACCTCGATTCCCGAGGGAGCCTAGCCACTCGTCCACTCACCAAGAGGGGGCGCGCCCTTCTCGCCTACCATGGTTCTTGCCAGCAGGAAGGCCGTTGCGCCGCGGCGCGACGGCCCGGCGCAACCGCCAGAGGAGGAGCCATGAGCCTGGAGTCATACGCGTTTGGAAGCATGCCGGACGGGCGAGAAGTGCACCTGCACACGCTGAGGAACTCCCGTGGGATGAAGGTCTCCGTGACCGACCTCGGGGCGTGCCTGGTGAGCGTGCGCGTGCCGGACGGCCGCGGCGGCAGGCCGGACGTCTGCCTTGGCTTCGACGGGGCGACCGGCTACCTGGGCAACACGTTCTGCATGGGCGCCATCGTGGGCAGGAACGCCAACCGCATCGCGGGGGCGCGCTTCGACCTCATGGGCACCACACACCACCTGGCCGCGAACATGGGGCCGGACAACATCCACTCCGGACCGCACTTCTACTTCGAGCGCCTGTGGACGCTTGCGAGGGCGCGCGAGGACTCCATCACGCTCAACCTGCGCAGCCGCCGCGGCGATCAGGGGTTCCCCGGCGCCGTGGACGTGAACGTGACGTACACGCTCACGGACGAGAACGAGCTGCGGATAGACTACGATGCCATGCCTGACGACGCCACCGTCATCAATCTCACGTGCCACGCCATGTGGAACCTGAACGGGCACGCGGCCGGAAGCGTGCTCGGCCACACGCTGCAGCTGGAGGCGGACGCGTACACGCCCGTGGACGAGCGCATGCTCCCCACCGGAGAGATAGCCCCCGTGGACGGCACGCCGTACGACCTGCGCACGCCGACGACCCTCGCGGATGGCGCGAAGGAGCTGGGCGGGTATGACATAAACTACGTGCTTCACAACGACGAGCACCTGGAGCGCGCGTGCACGCTCACCGGCGACCGCACGGGAATCTCCATGGACGTGTACACGGACTCGCCGGGGCTGCAGCTCTACACCGCGCCGACGCTGGACCAGGACGGAAAGGACGGCGTCCACTACGGGCCGTCCGCCGGCGTCGCGCTCGAGACGCAGTTCTACCCCGACTTCGTGCACCACAAGAACTTTCCGCAGGGCGTGTACGCCGCCGGGCACGCGTTCCGCTTCACCACGGCGTTCGCCTTCCGCGCGGGAGCATAGGGCAAAAGCCGGATGCCGGCACGCACCGGACACGAAGCATTGGTAAACATTCTGCAGCGCGCCGTCCGCACGCATGGCCGGCGCGCTAAGCTTGCATAATGAAAGCAGCACACGACGGTGCCGCACCCACCCGGGACGCGGCCGGCACAGGCAAGGAGCAGTAATGGCAATCACCCCAGAAGAGGTCGCAGAGACCCTGAGCATGGTCTCGCAGCAGAACCTCGACCTGCGTACCATCACCATGGGCGTCTCGCTCTTCGGCTGCGCCGACGAGGACATGGGCCGCATGTGCACCAAGGTGTACGACCGCATCACGAAGACGGCGGAGCGCCTGGTCCCCACGGCCGAGCAGCTGGAGCGCGAGTACGGCATCCCCATCGCGAACAAGCGCGTGTCCGTCACGCCCATAGCGCAGATCGCCGCCGCGTGCGACGACGAGGACCTCACCCCCATCGCCCAGGCCATGAACCGCGCGGCCGAGACGCTGGGGGTCGACTTCATGGGCGGCTTCTCCGCACTGGTGCAGAAGGGCATGGGGTCCGCCGACCGCCGGCTCATCGCATCGATCCCCTCCGCCGTCGCGAGCACGGAGCGCATCTGCTCCTCCCTGAACATCGCCTCGACCCGAGCGGGCATCAACATGGACGCCGTGCTCCTCTCGGCGCAGACCATGATCGACTGCGCGAAGGCGACCACGGACATAGACTGCTACGGCGCCGCCAAGTTCGTGGTGTTCGCGAACATGGTGGAGGACTCGCCGTTCATGGCGGGCGCCACGCACGGCTCCGGCGAGGCGGACGCCGTCATCAACGTGGGCGTTTCCGGCCCCGGCGTCATGGCGGCCGCGCTTGAGCAGCTGCCGGAGGACGCGAGCCTCATGGAGGTGGCCGAGAAGATCAAGCAGACGGCGTTCAAGATCACCCGCGCCGGCGAGCTCATGAGTCGCGAGGCGTCCAGGCGCCTGGGCGTGGAGAAGGGCATCGTGGACCTGTCGCTGGCGCCCACGCCCGCCGCGGGCGACTCCGTCGCGAAGATCCTGGAGATCATCGGCGTCGGCGAGTGCGGCGGCCCCGGCACGACGGCGGCGCTCGCGCTCCTGAACGACTGCGTGAAGAAGGGCGGCGTCATGGCGAGCTCCAGCGTGGGCGGCCTCTCCGGCGCGTTCATCCCGGTGTCCGAGGACGCGGGCATGATCCGCGCGGCGGCGGACGGCGCGCTCTCGATCGAGAAGCTCGAGGCCATGACCTGCGTCTGCTCCGTCGGGCTCGACATGATCGCCATCCCGGGCGACACCCCGGTCGAGGCGATCGCCGGCATCATCGCGGACGAGATGGCCATCGGCGTCATCAACACCAAGACGACGGCCGTCCGCCTGATCCCGGCCATCGGCCACAAGGAGGGTGACGTGCTGGAGTTTGGCGGCCTGTTTGGCACCGCGCCCGTGCAGCACGTGAACCCGTTCGCGGGCCACGTGTTCGCGCACCGCGGCGGCCGCTTCCCCGCGCCGATCAACTCGCTCAAGAACTAGGGAACCAGGTGCCGACGGCGTGACCCACAGGCAGGTGCCAGACGCAAACGGTCGAGGGCGCCACGGCCTCCCCTACGGCTTTGCCGAGGTGGCCGTGGCGTCGCTTCTTGTTGCCGCGGCGTACTGCGGGGCGTGGGCGAACTCCATCGAGCCCGCGCTGCGCGCCGCCGCACGGGTCGACGCGGGCAAGGCCACGGTCGCGCGCCACGTCCGCCACGCGCACGGCCGGCAGGTGGGAGCCCCCCAGGCCCAGGGGCAGGACGCACCCGCGCCCAAGGGCGAGCTCGCGATCGACGGCGACGTGTCCCTCTCGGCCGCGCCGTCCGTGGCGTCGCTTCGCCAGACGATATCCGCGCTCGAGGCGCGGGGCTACGTCGTGGGAGTCTGCGCGCGCGACCTGCGCACGGGCGTGACCGTGACCTACGACGCGGACGCGGACTTCTATACCGCGAGCGCCATAAAGGGGCCGTACGTCATATCCGTCTACCAGGAGCTGGTGGATGCGGGCTCGCTGGACGCCGCGGACGCGTACCGCTACGCGGCGCCGATCATCCTGAACTCGGACAACGACGCCTACGTGGCGCTTTCCGACCGGCTGGGCCGCTCGTGCTTTGCCGCGTGGCTGCGCCGGGGCAACGTGGGATCCGGCGCCTACCCCAGCGTGGACGCGTACGCCGCGCCGCACTACCCGCACAGCACGGCGCGCCAGCTTGCGCAGGAGTGGGCGCACGCCTACGCCTACCTGGCCTCCGGCAAGGGCCACAGCGCCACGCTGCTCGAGCTTCTCTCGAACCGCGCCGTGTCGCCCATTAAGGACGCGCTGGGCGAGAAGCGCCAGACGCTTTCGAAGGCGGGATGGTACCCGGTGGACGAGGGCATCGCGGACCCCGTCACGAACGACGCCGGCATCGTGATGGGCCCGCGCGGCCCGTACGTGGTCTCGATACTCTCGAACGCGCCCGAGGACTTCGGCGCGGTCGAGGGCATCGCCGCGGCCGTCGACCAGGCGATGCCCCAGGCCGTGGACGCAGCCGTCTGCTATCCCAGGAAGCGCACCTCAGGCTCCAGCCGAACGCCAAACTGCCTGTCGACCTCGTCCTGAACGTGCTCGATCACGGCGTGCACGTCCGCCGCGGAGGCGTTGCCCAGGTTCACCACGAAACCGGCGTGCTTCTTCGACACGGCGGCGTCCCCCACCTGGTAGCCCTTCAGCCCGGCGTCGGTTATGAGCTTTCCCGCGAAGAAGCCCTCCGGCCGCTTGAACGTCGAGCCGGCGCTCGCAAGCTCCAGCGGCTGCTTATCCTCGCGGCGCTGCGTGAAGTCGTCCATGCGCGCGCGGATGTCCTCCGGGTCGTCCTCGCGCAGGGAGAACGTGGCGGAAAGCACCACCAGCCCGTCGTCCTTCACGCGGCTCTGACGGTAGCCCAGGTTCAGCTCGTCCGCGGGGATGGTCTGCACGGAGCCGTCCGGCATGAGGGCGCGCACGCTCTGGAGCACGTCCGCCGTGCAGCCGCCGTACGCGCCGGCGTTCATGAAGCAGGCGCCGCCAACGGAACCCGGGATGCCGCAGGCAAACTCAAGTCCAGAAAGCCCCAGCTCGCAGGCCATCTCGGACGCTTCCTTGAGCGTGACGCCCGCCTGGCACGTCATCTCCTCGCCGTCGACGCTCACGTTGGTGAGGCCGTCGGCCAGGGCGACGATCACGCCGCGGTAGCCGTCGTCGCTCACCAGAAGGTCGCTGCCGCACCCCAGCACAAAGTAGGGAACGTGCTCCTCCCTGCACGCCGCGATGACGTCCGCCACCTCCTCAACGTCGTCTGGAACCACGTAGAGGTCCGCCGGACCCCCAATGCGGAAGGTCGTGTGCTCGCTCATGGGCTCCATCTGGCTCACGTTCTCCTCGCCCACGATGGCGCGAAGTCGCCAGTTCAGCGTATCCAAGTGGTAGTCACCGTCGGACATGCCGCAATCACTCTCCTCAAAAGTCGCCGCACGCGTAAGGTCGCCGCACGTGCGGCGTCGCATGTCAAAGCGCTGCTCTTCTCTGCTGTGTAAGCATCCTCAAAAGTATAGCAGCCTGTCAGATGCCCACAAATCGCCCGCTTTTCACCGATCACACGCCACGCACACGTAAAAAGATTTCTCGCCACGCGCCAGCGTCACGTGCTATGGTCAACGTGTCAGTTTCAGGGCGGGGTGAGATTCCCCACTGGCGGTAGGGGCAAGGCCCAAGTCCGCGCGCCGCAACAAAAAGAGCGGCTGACCTGGTCAAAGTCCAGGACCAACGGTTATAGTCCGGATGAAAGAAACGGAGGCCACCATGGCACAGAGTTCTTCCGTCGCACGTCACGACTCTCACTCCACCACCGAGCAGGGCTCGGGCTGGAGCACCAAGCGCATCGCCGTAACGGCGCTGTTCTGCGCGCTTGCGGCAATCTGCACGCTGTTTGTGGAGTTCCCGATCCTGCCGGCCGTCCCCTGGCTCAAGTACGACCCGTCCGCCATCGTCTGCCTCATCGCGGGCTTCGCGTTTGGCCCGGCCACGGGCGCCGTCGTGAGCGTCATCAGCTACCTGCCCCACATCGCCACCGCGTCTGGCTTCTGGGGCATGGTCATGGCGATCGTCGCCACCATCTCCATGGTGCTGCCCGCCTCCCTCGTCTACAAGCGCGACACCACCCTGCGCGGCGCCATCGTCGGCATGGTGCTGGGCGCCGTCGCGAGCGTCTGCGCGTGCATCCTGGCTAACATCGTGGTGACGCCGTTGTACGCGCACATGGCCACCGCAGACGTCATCGCGCTCATCGTGCCGGCACTCCTGCCGTTCAACGTGCTGAAGGTCGTCATCAACGCCGTCGTGTGCGCCCTCATCTACAAGCCGGTCACCAAGGCGCTGGGAAACTAGCAGTTGTCTGCCACGCAGGACACCACCACGCCCACGGGGCGTAGCGTCGCGGGCGAGAAGGACGTTCGGCCTCGGGCCGCCGCGCCCCTCTCGCCCGCGCGGCGCCTCTCCCCCGCGCCGGCGCTCTCGCTCTCGCACGTGAGCCTTCACTTCGACGGCGGCGTGCAGGCGCTCCGCGACGTGAGCCTTTCCGTGGCGCCCGGCGAGCGCGTGTGCGTGCTCGGGCCAAACGGCTCGGGCAAGTCCACGCTCGCGTCCGTGCTGTGCGGGCTGCTCGCGCCGGACGAGGGCACCGTCGACCTCGTGGGCGAGCGCGTCATGGCGGACGGCCGGCCGGACTTCGCGGCATACCGACGCGCGCGCCGCAGCCTGGGGCTGGTGTTCCAGAACCCGGACGACCAGATCGTGACGACCGTCGTGGAGGAGGACGTCGCCTTCGGCCCAGAGAACCTGGGCGTCCCGGCGGGCCAGATCGGCGAGCGCGTGCGGCGCGAGCTGTCGCGCGTCGCGATGCAGGACTTTGCGAAGGCGGACCCCACCAGGCTCTCCGGCGGGCAGAAGCAGCGCGTCGCGCTGGCAGGCGCGCTCGCGCTGGAGCCGGCGGTGCTCGTGCTGGACGAGCCCGGCGCCCTTCTGGACGTGCGCGGGCGGCGCGGCGTCATGCACGTCATGGCGCGGCTGCAGAAGGCCGGCTGCACGCAGGTCCACGTCACGCACTTCATGGAGGAGGCCCTCGCCGCGGACCGCGTCATCGTGATGCTCAAGGGAAAAGTCGCGCTTTCCGGCACGCCGGAGGAGGTCTTCTCGCACGCAGAGGAGCTGCGCCGCATGGGGCTGGAGGCGCCGTTTGCCGCGCGCCTGGCAGAGCGCCTGCGGGCCCGCGGCGTGAGCGTCCCCTGGACATGCGACGCACGCGTGCTCAGGGGCGCCATCCTGCGCACGTGCGCACCGGCCGCCCCAGGCGCCACGGACGCCGCGGGCGAGAAGAGCGCGTCCCCCTCGGCGGCACGGACGTCCGCCGCGCCCGAGGGCGCCGTCATCGTCGCGAACGTCAGCTACAGCTACGCCGGCGACGTCACGGCACGGGGCGTGCGCCGCCAGGCGCTCGACGGCGTCAGCCTCTCCATCCCGCGCGGGCTGGTCACGGCCATCGTGGGCCAGACGGGCTCCGGCAAGTCCACGCTCGTCAGGCTCATGTGCGCACTCGAGGTGCCGGACGCCGGGCACATTGTGGTCGACGGCGTCGACACCGCCCGCAAGCGCGACCGCCGCCTCGTGCACCAGAGGATCGGCTACGTCATGCAGCACCCGGAGCGGCAGCTCTTCGCCCAAACCGTCGCGCAGGACGTCGCGTACGGCCCGCGCAACATGGGCCTGTCCTCCCCCGATGTCGACCGCCGCGTCGCACGCGCGCTCGAGCTCGTGGGCCTGTCAGACCTGCGCGAGGCCTCCCCGTTCGACCTCTCCGGTGGCCAGCAGCGCCTGTGCGCCATCGCCGGGATCCTCGCCATGCGCCCGCAGACCCTGGTGCTGGACGAGCCCACCGCCAGCCTCGACCCCCGCGGGCGAGAGGATCTCCGTGCCATACTCGGCGCGCTCTCGGCACGCGGCGTCACCATCGTCCAGGTCACGCACTCCATGGACGACGCCGCCCGCTGTGACCACGTGATCGTGCTCGACAACGCGCACGTGCTCGCCCAGGGCGCGCCCCGCGACGTCTTCGCCGTCGCGCACGAGCAGAGGCTCCGCACGTGCGGCCTGGGGCTGCCGCGCCCGCTCTCGTGGGCGCGCGACCTCACGGAGGCGGGCCTTGCGCTCGACCTTGCGCCCCACGCGGCGCCACTCACGACGGACGCGCTGGCAGACGCCCTCGCGGCGCTCGCCACGCACGCCGCGGCGGGCGCCTCGGCCGCAGCTCCCGCGCCAGGCGACCTGGGCAATCACCGGGAGGCGCGCTGATGGCACTTCGCATTCGCATGGGACAGTACCTGCCCCGCGACTCCCGCATCCACCGGCTCGACCCGCGCGCGAAGCTGGCCTGCGCCCTCGCGGTCATGGTGACTGTGTTCTTCATCCAGACGCCCCTCCAGCTGGCGCTCGGCCTCGCGTTCGCGCTCGAGGTCGTCGCGCTCTCGAAGGTGCCGCTTCGCCAGGTGGCGCAGTCCATCCGCCCACTCGTGGTGCTGCTGTGCGTGCTCGGCCTCTTCAACCTCTTCTACGTGGGCGAAGGCGCCACGCTCTTCTCGCTTGGCCCCGCGCGCGTCACGAGCATGGGCCTGTGGTGGGCCGTGTGCTACCCGCTGCGCTTCACCATCGCCATCCTCATGGGCGCGCTCATCCTGCTCACCACCACCCCCACCCAGCTGACGGACGCGTTCGAGGCGTGCCTGTCGCCGCTTTCGCGCGTGGGCCTGCCCGGGCACGAGCTCGCCATGGTCTTCTCGCTCATGCTGCGCTTCATCCCCACCATCGCCGACGAGGCCTCCGCGATCCTGGACGCCCAGACCGCGCGCGGCGGCGCCGTGTCGGAAGGCTCGTTCGCGCACCGCGTGCGCGCGATCGGCCCCGTGCTCGTGGCGCTGCTCGCAAGCTCCGCCCACCACGCGGAGGGGCTCTCGCGCGCGCTCGACGCCCGCGGCTACGAGGGCGGCTCCGGCCGCACGCACTGGCACCCGCTGCGCATGCGCCGCGCCGACTGGCTCGCCTGCGCCGTCTGCGCCGCCTACGTCGCGGCGCTGCTCGCGCTCGGCGCCGCATAGCGGAGCGCCGGGCAAGAGGCGCTAGGCAAACTGGCTGCGATAGAGGTCCGCGTACACCCCGTCTTGCTCCAGCAGCTCGCGATGCGAGCCCTTCTCGACGATGTCGCCGTGGTCCATCACCAGGATGAGGTCCGCGTCCACGATGGTCGAGAGCCGGTGCGCGATCACGAAGCTCGTGCGGTCCGCCATGATCGCCTCCATCGCGCGGGTGATGTACTGCTCCGTGCGCGTGTCCACGCTCGAGGTCGCCTCGTCCAGAATGAGGATCGCCGGGTCCGTGAGCATCGCGCGCGCGATGGTGAGCAGCTGGCGCTGGCCCTGGCTCACGTTCTCCGCGTCGTTCGCGAGCATGGTGTCGTAGCCCTCCGGCAGCGTGCGCACGAAGTAGTCCACGTGCGCGGCGCGGGCGGCGGCCTCCACCTCCTCGCGCGTGGCGCCGGGGTGGCCGTACGCGATGTTCTGCGCAACGGTGCCCTCGAACAGCCACGAGTCCTGCAGCACCATGCCAAACTGGCGGCGCAGGTCCGCGCGGGCAAGGCTCCTCGTGTCCGTCCCGTCCAGCGTGATGCGGCCCCCGTCCACCTCGTAGAAGCGCATGAGGAGGTTGATGAGGGTCGTCTTGCCGGCGCCGGTCTGGCCCACGATGGCCACCTTCTGGCCGGGCCTCGCCACGAAGCTCACGTCGCGCATGAGCGGCTTGTCCGGCGCGTAGCCAAAGCGCACGTGCTCGAACGCGACGCGGCCGCGGACGGGCTCCGCAAGCGTCGCCGGCTCCTTGGGATCCGGCACGACCTCCTCCTCGTCAAGCAGGACGAACACGCGCTCCGCCGCCGCGAGGGCGCCCTGCAGCATGTTCAGGGTAAGAGACAGCTGCGTCAGCGGCTCGGACGCCTTGAGGACGTACTGGAAGAACGCCTGGAACGTGCCGACGGTGATCCGGCCCGCCACGAGCATGCCGCCCGCGAGCACGCCGCAGATGACCTGCGCCAGCCTCATGAGGAAGCGGATGGCCGGCGAGATGGCGTTCGTGAGGAAGTCCGCGTGGGCGCTCACCTGCGCAAGCTCCTCGGCGTCCTCGCGCACCCGGGCGAGGGACTCCTCCTCGCGGCCGAACGCCTTGATGACGGCGCGGCCGCTGTACGCCTCCTCCACCCGACCCGTCAGGCGGCCGAGCACGTCCTGGCGCCTTGCCGCCACGGCGAGCGTCCGCGCGGCCACGACCTTCGTGAGGACGGCCGACAGCACCGCGAACGCCAGGAACACGCCCGTGAGCAGCAGGCTCATGCGTGCCATGAGGACGAGCGCGCCCACGAGGGTGATTGCCGAGATGATGATCTGCAGCAGGCCGCGCTGCAGGACCTCTGACACCTTGTCCAGGTCGTTCGTGGCGCGGCTGATGGTGTCACCCGGCTTGTGCGAGTCGAAGTAGCGGAGCGGCAGGCGCTCGACCTTGCGCGATATCTCCTCGCGCAGCTTCAGGTTCAGCCGCTCCGCGAAGCTTGCCATCACCAGGGACTGCACGCTGTAGAACGCCCACGCAAGCATCCAGATGCCCAGGTAGACCAGGATGTCAACGCCACCGTTCTCCATGGTGACGCGAAACGTCCGCCCGCTCGCGAACGCCCTCTGGATGCCAGCCCACAGGTGGTCGATGAGGCTTGCGGCGTACACGGGTGTCGCGAGGTCGGTCGCGACGTACAGCACAGCCGCGACGGCGGCGACCACAAGGCGCCAGCGTATGCCGGCCGCGGACCTCCAGAGCCTCAGCGCGGTGGCCCGACCGTTGGTCGGCACGTCCTTCTCCTCTTCCTCACTCATCGTCGTCACCTCCCCTTTCCTGGGACTCTGCGATTGCCAGGTACGTGGGGCACGTGGCAAGCAGCTCGTCGTGCGTGCCTAGGCCCACGACCTCTCCGTCGCGCAGCACCACGATCTGCGCCGCGTCGCGTATGGTGCTCACGCGCTGCGCGATGATGAGCACCGCCGCGTCGGCAAGCTCCGCGCGGATGGCGTGGCGCAGCCGGGCGTCCGTCTTGTAGTCGAGCGCGCTGAACGAGTCGTCGAACACGTACAGGTCGGCCTTGCGCGCGAGCGCGCGTGCGATGGCCAGGCGCTGTCGCTGGCCGCCGCTGAAGTTCGAGCCGCCCTGGGACACGCGCGCGTCCAGGCCGTCGGGAAGCTCGTGCACGAACGCGCCCTGCGCCACGTCCACGGCGTGCCACAGCTCCTCGTCCGTCGCGTCGGGGTTGCCGTCCCTCAGGTTCTGGGCGATGGTGCCCGAGAAGAGCCACGCCTTCTGGGGGACGTACGCTATGTGGTCCCTCAGCTCGTGCTGGCCCACGCCCCTCACGTCCCGGCCGAGGAACTCGACGCGGCCGTCCGTCACGTCGTGGAAGCGCAGGAGCATCTTCGCGATGGTCGACTTGCCGGAGCCCGTCGACCCTATGACGGCCGTAACCTCCCCGCGACTCAGGCTGAAGCTGAGGTCGCGCAGGGTGTCCTCGTCCGCGTCCGCAAAGCGGAAGCTCACGTGGTCGAAGCGCGCGACGGGGACGGTCGGGTCCGCCGCGACAAGCGCCGCCGGAGCCTCCCGGTCCCTCACGCGGGGCTCGACGGCAAGCACCTCGGAGGCGCGGGTGAGACACGCCATGGCACGGGGCAGCTGCAGGATGGCGAACTGCCCCATCATCATGAAGAACATGATGAGCATCGCGTACTCCACCAGCGCGGATATCGATCCTATCTGCATGGCGTGCACGCCGACGCGGTCTGCGCCGAGCCACACCACCAGGACCTCGACCACGTTCATCAGGAAGAACGTCATGCAGTCGGCCGTGGCGAACACGAGGTTCACGTGGATGGCGTTTCTCGCGTAGTCCTCGAACGTGGCGTCGAGGTTCCTGCGCTCCGCGTCCTCGCGGCCGAACGCACGGATGACGCGGATGCCCGTTATCGTCTCGCGCAGGCGCGTGTTCATGTTGTCGATGAACCCCTGGAGCACCAGGAAGATCGGGGCGCTCACCTTGACCGCCACGACCATGACCGCGCCCATGACCAGGGTGATGGCCAGAAGGAGCCATCCCATCACGTAGTCGATCCCGAACGCGAGCACGATGGCGACCACGCAGATGACGGGAACGGGCGCGAGCATGATAAACGTCATGAGAAACGTCTGTTGCACGACGTTCGCGTCCGAAAGCGTGCGGGTGATCATGGAGCCCGTCCCAAGCTGGTCGAAGTCGTATCCGCCGAGCTCGAGCGACTTCTCGTACACCGCGACGCGCATGTCCCTGCCCACGCGCGCGGCCAGGCGGCTTGCCAGCCAGTACGACACGAGGCAGCCGCCCGACCCCACAACGGCCGCGACGAGCATCGAGATGCCGTGGGCGAGCATGCCGCCGGCGTCCGTGGAGGACACGGCGGTGTTGATGAGGGCAGAGAGCTCCGTCGGGATGTAGAGCATGCCCGTTATGTCGCAGAGAAGCGCGAGGACGGTGAGAAGCGCGAGCCGCCTGTACGGGGCGACGAGCCTGAGCAGCAGCCGGAACGAGGCCGACTTGCTGTAGTCTTTCTCCACGCCCTTCTCGCCCGATGCGTCCTTGCTCATCTGCCACCCCCTTCCCTGTGCTTAGACCTTGATTCCATGACGTGCCCGAGCTCGACGTCGATCGCGTCCACGTAGATGCGGACGAGGCGGGCGAACTCCCTGCGGTCGCGCAGCGACAGCGAGGCGAACGCGCGCTCCTCCGCGTCCATGGCGGGGCGGACGTTGCGCGCGCAGAACGCCGTGCCCTCCGCGGTGAGGGACACCATCTTGTTGCGACGGCTTCCCTCCTCGAAGGCGATGGCGACGAGCCCGCGTGACTCGAGCGACTTGACGGCGGAGTTCACCGTCTGGCGCGAGTACGCCGTGTCCTCCGCGATCTGGCCCTGGGTGGCCCCGCCGCGGATGACGATGGTGACGAGCGACCAGAACGCGGCGTTGGAGAGGCCGCAGCCGCGCGCCACCTCGTAGTACAGGCGGTCAGACTCTCGAAAGATGGAGTCTATCGTCCTGACGCTGGGGACGTCGCCCTGGGGCGGCTCCCCCTCTTGGTGTGATGACACCTTTCCTCCCGCGTAACGTATATCCGAATTCGTACAGCTTTTGACATGCTAATCCGAAATCGGACAAGGCGCAAGCCGAAGGCGCCGCTTGGGCGGGCGGCGCGCGCGAGACCTGGCGCGGGCCCGGCGCGGGCGCTACGCCCAGACGGCCATGGCGACGGTCGCAACCGTGATGAGCGCGAGGCCCGTGAGCGAGCGAGCCGTGTAGCGCTCGTGGAACACCGCGGCCGCAAACGCCATGGACACGAGGATGGACAGCTTGTCCACGGGCACGACGACGCTCACGGGGCCGTTCTGGATGGCGAAGTAGTAGCACAGCCAGCTTGCGCCCGTGGCGATGCCGGACAGGCAGATGAAGGCGAACTCGCGGGCGTCGAGCGCGTCCAGGCGCGCCTGCGGGAGCTTTCCGCGCATGCCGACCACGACCCACGCCATCGCGAGGACGAAGCAGGTGCGCACCGCCGTCGCCAGGTTCGACGGCACCCCCTCGATGCCGACCTTCGCCAAGATCGAGGTAAGCGCCGCGAAGACGGCGGAGGCCACGGCATAGGCGAGGTAGGCGTTCCCGGAACGTCCCGCGGCCGAGGCGTCCGCGCCCTTCTCGCCCGCGCGCTGGACCATGAGGAGCGTGCCCGCGAGGATGGCCACGGAGCCCAGAAGCTTGACCGCAAGGTTGTTCACCTCGCCAAACAGGACGATGGCCAGAAGTATCGTGAGGACGGAGGACGTCTTGTCGATGGGGACGACCTTGTTGACGTCGCCCATGGAGAGCGCCTTGAAGTAGCAGATCCAGCTCGCTCCCGTCGCGACGCCCGACAGGGCGAGAAACGCCCACGCCCTTGCCGTGAGCGTGCCGATGGCGCCGACCTGCCCCGTCACGAGGGCCATGAGCCACGAGAACGCCAGCACGACGATGGTCCTGACGGCCGTGGCAACGTCAGAGTCCGTCTTCCTGATGCCGAGCTTGGCGAGTATGGACGTCACGCCCGCGAAGAGCGCGGAGCCTACCGCCGCCATGAGCCACATGTGAACCGTCCCTTCCCGGCGCGACCGGCGCCGTCAGAGGTCGTACGACCACCCGGCGCCCAGGATGCCCTCCTCCTGGGCGGTGAGCTCGTCGCTCACCTTGAGCGTATGTCTGTTGATGACCGACTGCTTCCAACCATACGACAACTTGGGCACGCGGACCTCGAACGTGACGTGCCCGAACGCGTTGAGCGAGCGCGTGCCGCCCGCCAGCGCGCGCTCGCGCACGAACTGCGCGGAGTAGCCCTTGTGGACGTGCCCGTGCACCAGGTACTGGGGCTGCCAGCGCTCGCACATCTGGCCGAGCGACTCGAAGCCGCGGTGCGGGATGTCGTCCAAGTCGCCGACGCCGAGCACCGGCGCGTGGGCGAGCAGGAGGTCGAACCCGCCGAGCATCCTCACCTGCCGGGAGACCCTGCGGACGCGACGGCGCATCTGCCGCTCCGTGTACATGTACGTCCCCTCGCGGTAGCGCCGGGAGCCTCCCAGCCCCACGATCCTGAGGCCGCGGTACACGTACGCGGCGTCGTCCACGCAGATGCAGCCGCGGGGCGGGTTGCGAACGTAGCCCTCGTCATGGTTGCCGTGAACGTACAGCAGCGGCTTGTTGATGACGGTGACCAGGTACTCAAGGTAGTCCGCGTCGAGGTCTCCGGCCGCGAGCACGAGGTCGACGTCCTTGTAGCGCTGGTCGACGCCAGTGCTCCACAGCGAGCGCTCCTCCACGTCCGCGATGGCGAGTATCTTGAGCGTTGCGTCAGGCATCGGCATCTGCCCCCAGCCCGGACGCCGCGACGCGCGCGGGGCGCAGCCTCGCGGGGAAGTCGCCCTCGATGTTCTGGGCAAGCCAGTCCATCCCCACGATCTGGTTGCTTGTGAGGCGGTCGGCCGCCCCCGACCGCACGATGCCGTCGCGGTCGACGAGCTCGCCGTCGAACGGGCCGACGGCGCCGGAGGACACGGCGCGGCGAAGGACGCTCGCGAGCTTGCGGGAGCCGTACGGCAGCTCCGGGGACAGCATGAGGTCGATGACCCCCGACGACATGCCGTACAGGTACGTCACCGCGCGCGGACCCGCGGGAAGGCCGTCGCCGTCCTGGGTGAGGATGCCGGGAAGCTCCCCTTTGAGGAGGCTGTCCACGATGATCTGGTAGTAGCGGCCCCAGTTCCACGTGGGTACGGCGATGTTTCTGACCTTGCCGTCGACCACCTTGAAGAGGCCGTGGGCCAGCGGGTCGTCGAACGGTGCGGTGACGTCCGCGCCAGAGATCATGGTGATGCCCTTCTCCACCAGCTTCCCTATGCCGCTGACGCCGTGGTCGGTCCACTCCAGCACCACCCTTGCCCTTGGGTCGACCATGGCCGCACCCTCGGCGAAGGCGTTCGCCTCTGCGACGGCGCCGCACGGGGGCAGGCTCACCCGATAGGCGATGACGTGGTTGTCCGCCAGGCTCGCCGCGAGGGCGCCGGCGATGAACTTTGCCTCGTACATGCGGCCGTAGTAGGAGCGGACCAGACCGTGAGAGAGGTTGACCGAGCAGTTGAGGAAGCTTGTGTGGGGGTACTCCGCCGCGGCCCGCACCGTCACGTCCATGAGCTTCGGTGAGCACGAGAAGAACACCTCCGCGCCCTGGGAGGCGGCGTCGCTCACGGCGGCCGCGAACGTCGCCTCGTCCTCGCAGCCCTCGTACGAGAGCGTGCGCACGATGCCGCCGTAGTGCCTCTCGAGCTCTTGCCGGCCCCTGTCGTGCGCACGCGCCCAGTAGTCGTCCTCGAGCGTGCCGGCGTAGGCGAAGGCCGCGACGAGCGGCCGCTGGCCGGTGTAGCCTCCCCCTCCCGAGAGGAAGGACATCGCGCCGCCGGACTCCCTTACGGGCTCCCCCACGAGAACGGGGGCGCTGGACGGCCCGCGGGACGCGAACTCCGCCCAGATGCGGGCGAGTCTGGCCCTGAGCAGGGGCGAGGGGGTCTCGAGCATGTGGCTCGACCCGTACACGTCCATGTAGGTGAGCATCGCGTCCGCAGGCGTGATGTCGAGGTGCGCGCCACCCGCCTTCAGGTACACGGACCTGAAGAAGAGGTAGACGGAGCGAAGCTGCCTGACGGCCTCCTCCGGCCAAGGCGAGTCGAGGTCGCGACCGAGGTGGGACGCGAGCCTACGGTAGGCCCCGGGCCTCGTGAACTCGATGTCGTAGGTTGGGACCGCGTTCCAGAACTCGAGGAACTCCCGATAGAGGTCGACGCCGGGCGCGACGTCCTCGCCCTCGTCCGCGGAGGCCGCGCCATTCTCGGCCGGGGCGTCGCCCGACGCGCGCTCGGGCGCGGGGCGGTCATCGGGCAGGATCCTGATCACGTCGGCCTCGATGGAGGGGGACTCGAGGTACTTGAGGACGGACGTCCTCTTGTTGCCCTCCTCCACGTAGAAGCGATGCAGGTACTCGTACACCTTCACGGGGTCGCGGAAGCCCTCGCTCATCTGCGCGTCATAGAGGTGCGACCACTTCGTCGCGAACTCCGTGCGCACGCCGAGCATGGGCATGAACGTGCGCGAGAACGCGTCCTGCCGGCCCGCGGTGCGCGTGCCCACCACCATGGACAGCGGAATCTGCATGATGCCGAGGCTCTTCTGGCCGAGCGAGCGATTGTTGGGCACGAGCTCGTCGAGCACGGGCGGATGCGGGTAGCGGCCGGCGGCGACGTCGGCCTTGCTGTCGCGCTCGCCCTGGCGCAGAGCCTTCTTGTAGTCCTCGATCATGCTGGTACCATCCCTCGTCTTGCGGACGCGTCGCGCCACTGGGTAAGGTGAGCCGGGCCGCCCCGCCACGGGACGGGCGCATGGACAAACGATAGCGCAAGAGCGGGACGCGGTGTCGCGGCGTCCTACTCCAGCTCCACGTGCACGCTCGACCCGTCGCGGCCGGCCTCGACCACGACCCTGCGGCCGATGGACTCCTGCAGCTCCTCGACGTGACTGATGATGCCGACGAGCTTGTTCGACCCCGTGAGGTCCGAGAGCGTCCTGACCGCGAGCCCGAGCGACTCCTGGTCGAGCGTGCCGAAGCCCTCGTCCACGAACATCGCGTCCAGCTGGACCCCGCCGGCACTGGCCTGCACCACGTCCGAGAGGCCGAGCGCGAGCGAGAGCGACGCCTTGAACGACTCGCCGCCCGAAAGCGTCGAGGCCGGTCGCGGCTTGCCCGTGAACGTGTCGCGCACGTCCAGCTCGAGACCGGACTGCGAGCCGCCCGTGCCCGTCTGCTGGCCGCGGTGGCGCTCGAGCTCGAACCTCCCGTTCGTCATGACGGAGAGCCTGCGGTTCGCGGCGTGGATCACGCGGTCGAACCACCGTGCCTGTAGGTAGGTCTCGAAGCTCAGGCGCTCCTTGCCGGAAAGCTGCCCCGCCGCGGTCTGGGCGAGCGCCTTCACCTCCCCGTAGCTCTTCTCCACCTCGAGGGCCTGCTTGCCCAGGCGCCGGAGCCTCTTCCTCATTCCCGCGTTCGAGCTCCTGCGCGACGTCAGGGCGGCCTGCCTCCCCACGAGCCGGTCGAGCTCCTCGCGTACCTGGGCGAGCTCCGCGTCGGTGGCGTCCCTGTCCACCCTGCCCCGCCGCAGCAGCGCATCCAGTCGCTCCTGCGCCGACTTCCGGCCCGCCTTCGCGGCGGCCTCGCCGCGGCGAGCCTCCTCGTAGGCGTCGCGGGCGGAGGCCAGGCCCTCCTCCAGGGCGCGGCATGCGGCCTCCACGCGATCGAGCTGCCGCTTGGCCTCCGCCCTGCTCCCGAAGCTCAGCCCCGTCGCTATCTGACGTGCGCGCGCGGTCGCGGAGGCCACGTCGCGTCCCAGGCCGACCAGCGCCTCGCGCCGCGCGTCGCGCCGGGAGCGAAGGTCCTCCACGTCACCCGCGAGTCGCTCCGCTGCCGCCGACGCGGCGGCGCCGGCGTCCACGCGGGCGCGGGCGTCACGCTCTGCCTCGAGCGCCGCCTCCAGCGCGCCGTCGCACGCGCGTTTCCGTGCGCGAGCCGCCTCGACGTCCTTCTCGTCCAGCGCGGAGGAGAACTCCTCGAGGCCGGATTTCGCCGCCGCAAGCTCCCTGTCCGCGGCGACCCTGCGGGACCTCGCCTCCTCGACGTCCCGGCCGGCGTCCTCGAGCCTCTTGCGGGCGGCGTCCCGCCTCTTCCGCACGTCCGCCAAGGCGACTACCTCCGCCTTCGCGGCGGCCTCCTCGCCGCCGGCCGCGTCGCGCTTTGCCGCAAGCGCGGCGCGCTCCTTCGCGAGCGCGCCCTCGCCCCCGGTCTCAGCGACCAGGCGCGACAGCTCCGCCTGCGACGCGTCGAGCCGCGCGTGGGAGTCGGCCGCCTGCGCGGCCGCGTCCTGGAACCTCTCCCTCGCGGCGTCGGCCGCCCGCTCCGCGGCCTTGACCTGCCCCTCCGTGGGTACCTCCGCGGATGACGCCGCAAGGTGAGGGTGTTCCGTCGACCCGCAGACCGGGCACGCCGCCCCAGGCGCAAGGGCGCTTGCCATGATTCCGGCCTGGCCGTCGAGAAACGCGCGCTCCGCAGCCGCGTAGCGCGCCTGGGCCTCGTCGAACGCCTTCCTCGCGTCCAGGTGGAGCGACCTCTTGCTCTCCCACGCCGCGCGGGCCTCGTCAGCCTCCCGGGTACGCTCTTCCAGCTCCCCGCAAGATCTCTCCAGCTCCGCGAGGCGCCGCTCCACGTCCTTGGAAGCCGCGGTCGCACGTGCGAGGCGCTCTGGAGCCCCCGCGTGAAGCGCCTCCGCGGACTCCAGGTCGGCGACCTCCTCGCGAGCCGCCGCCTGCCTCTCCTCCGCCTGCTCGAGCGCAGACGACGCGGCCGTCGCCTTCGCGGAAAGGCCCTCCACCGTCGCCGTGCGGCGCCGCAGCTCCTCGCAGTCGCGCACCGCCTTCGCGGCGGCCTCCTGCGCGCGCCCCGCCTCGGCGCGGGACGCCTTCGCGCGCTCCAGCTCCGCGGGGGCGCCGGCAAGCTCGCGCGCCGCGTCGCGCGCCCGGGCGAGGGAGGCGTCCTTCTCGCCCAGGGCGTCCTCCGTCTTCCCAAGCTCCGCCCGCGCCTCCCGGGCCTTGCCCTCCGCGGTCGCCACCTCCGCGTTCGCGCGCTCGAGCTCGTCGTAGGCGGGCAGCTCCGCGGCAAGGGCCGCGGCCTTCCGCGCAAGCTCAGGCGCGCCCTTCGCCGCATCCTCCGCGCTCGCGAGCTCCGCCTTGCGCGTCGACATCCGGGCCGTCGCCGCCCCGACCCCTGCCGTGGCGTCCGCGAGGGCGCCTTCCGCCTCGTCGGTCTGGGCCGCAAGGTCGAGCCGCGCCTTCAGGTCGTCTTCCCGCTCGCGAAGGCGCGAGGCCTCCCCGTCCAGGGAGCCGGCCTCCGCGGCGTCGTCCTTCTCCTGCGCGTCCAGCAGCGCCACGAGGGCGTCCGCGTCCGGCGCCGCAAGCGACTGCAGACGCCCGAGCTCCGCCGCGCGGGCCTCGCCCTCCACGCTCGCAAGCGACATGATGCCGCGAAGCTGGTCCGTGACGGACTGGCTGCCCTTCTCGAGCTCGCGCTGGCGCCTTGCGAGCGCGCGCTCGAAGGCGAGGTACGGCTCCGTGCCAAACAGCTTGCGCAGGATGGCGGCGCGCTCCTTGGTGTCCGCGGAGAGCAGCTTGCGGAAGTCGCCCTGCGCGATCATCACGATCTGCGAGAACTGGTCGCGGTCGATGCCCAGAAGCTCCAGCACGCGCGCGTTCACCGCGGCGGTCCGCGTGACGGGCGGCCGCTCCGGACTGTCGAGCTCCCACAGCGTCGCGTCCGGGCCCTCCGTCGTGGTGCCCTCGCCGCGGAGCTTCGGCCGCTCGTACGCGGGGTTGCGCAGCAAGCGGTAGCGGCGGCCGCGGTGCTCGAACTCCAGCTCCACGTACGTCTTCACGTCGGGTGCCGCGAAGTCGCTCCTGAGCGTGCGCGCCTTGCGGAAGCTGCCGCTCGGCTCGCCATACAGGGCGAACGATATCGCGTCGAATATGGTGGTCTTTCCGGCGCCGGTGTCGCCGCAGATCAGGTAGATGCCAGACGTCCCCAGAAGCGAGAAGTCGATGCTTGCCTGGCCCGCGTACGGGCCGAAGGCGCTCATGGTGAGCTTGGTCGGCCTCATCTACATCACCCCTATCCCCTCGAGCTCCTCCCGCGCGATGGCAAGCTGGCGCTCCGTGGGCGCGACGCCGTTCTGAGCCTCGTAGAACTGCGAGAAGAGCTCGAGCGGGCTTTCCCGCGGCTCCTCCGTGGGCGCATCCGCCTGCGCGCCGGCGGCACGCGTGCGCGCGTTGTCGTACTCGATGCTCATGACGTTTGGGTAGGCGTCGCGCAGGCGTGCCATGGCGTTGACCTGCGGGTCTTGGTCCGTCAGGACCACGTGCAGGTAGTCCTGCGCATCCGCCGCGGAAACGACGTCCGCGCTCACGAGCTCCGCGAGCGGGCCGCGAATGCGCCTGAGGTCGTGCAGCGGCGTGAGGGGCACAAGCTCGATGCCGGGCTCTTCTCCCTTGGGACCCAGCGTCACGAGGGGCGCGGACTTGTCGTAGTCCGCCTCTGACAGCGAGTACTTCAGAAGCGAGCCGGCATAGCGCACGCAGTCGCGCCCGACGCGCTGCGCGCGGTGGATGTGGCCGAGCGCGACGTAGTCGAACGGGTCGAACACGCCGGCGTCCACGTTGTCGAGCCCGCCGACCGAGACCTCTGAGTCGCTGCGCTCGGGCGCCACGCCCGCCGCCGTCACGAACTGGTGCGCCACGGCGACGTTCCTTGCGGACGCATCGAGCGGAAGCGACGCCACGAGCGCGCGGAACGCGTCCGTGTACGTGTCCGCCTTCGCGTCTGGCAGGAAGTGGCGAATCTGCGCCGGGTGCAGAAACGGGATGGGCCACACCGCGACGGGACCGTGCTCGTCCGCGAGCATGACGGGCTCTATGCGGCCGTCGAACGCCGGCGCCATGTGGATGCCCTGGCGCGACAGCAGCCCGCCCGCGTAGGCCACGCGCTCCGCGGAGTCGTGGTTGCCGGGAATCACGATCGCCGGGACGCCGGAGTCTGCCACCCCCTGGAGGAACCAGTCCACAAGCGCCACGGCCTCCGAGCTGGGCTGCGACTTGTCATACACGTCACCCGCGACCAGGAGCGCATCCACCGCGCCCGTGCGGAGCAGGTCCAGCACCTGCCCCAGGACGTGCCGCTGGTCGCCGATCATGGGAAAGTCGCACACGCGCTTGCCAATGTGAAGGTCCGCCAGGTGAAGTAGCCTCAATCGCACCGCCCCCAAAGCTCCCGGGCCCGCGCCGGCGCGCGGGCCGAATGTGAGAATCGATTCTAGCAATGCGAGTGGACATTAATTCCCCCGGAGTGGCGATCGCGCCGCACGCGCTGGCGCACTTTGCGCGTAACGAGGGATTTACGGGGGCCGCGACGCATTGCGCACGGTCGCGGGCTATGATTGAGGGGCCAACCCCACACGTTCCCGAGGAAAGGGCAGTAAATGGTCTCACGTGTGTACGTAGAGAAGAAGCCGGGATTCGACGTAGAGGCAAAGCAGCTTGGGCACGAGCTGCGCCACACCCTGGGCGTGGGCGCCCTCGAGGGCCTGCGCATCGTCAACCGCTACGACGTGGAGGGAATCTCGAAGTCACTGTTCGAGAAGTGCATCCCCACGGTCTTCAGCGAGCCGCAGTCCGACGTCGCCACCACGCGCCGCCCCGCGGCGAGGGGCGCGAAGGTGTTCGCCGTCGAGTTCCTGCCCGGCCAGTTCGACCAGCGCGCGAACTCCGCGAGCGAGTGCATCCAGCTCATCAGCCAGGGCGAGCGCCCCACGGTTGCCTCCGCGAAGCTGTACTACCTCGAGGGCAAGCTGACCGACGCGGACGTTGAGGCCATCAAGCACTACGTGATCAACCCCGTCGAGGCGCGCGAGGCGTCGCTGTCCACCCGCAAGACCCTGAAGGTCGACTACCCGAAGCCGCCGATGGTCGAGACCCTGACCGGGTTCGGCAAGCTCACGAAGAAGCAGCTGCAGGACTTCATCGACGAGCGCGGACTCGCCATGGACCTCGCGGACATCCAGTTCTGCCAGAAGTACTTCAAGGGCGAGAAGCGCGACCCCACGATCACCGAGATCAAGATGATCGACACGTACTGGTCGGACCACTGCCGCCACACCACGTTTGGCACGCGGCTTGAGAACGTCGCGATCGACGACGCCGTGGTGAAGGCCGCGTTCGAGCGCTACCTCGAGGTCCGCCACGAGCTTGGCCGCGACGAGAAGCCCGTCTGCCTGATGGACATGGGCACCATCGGCGCGAAGTACCTCAAGAGCAAGGGCATCCTGAAGAACCTGGACGAGTCCGAGGAGATCAACGCCTGCACCGTGAAGGTGAAGGTGGACGTGAACGGCAAGGACGAGGACTGGCTGTTCCTGTTCAAGAACGAGACGCACAACCACCCGACCGAGATCGAGCCGTTTGGCGGCGCGGCCACCTGCATCGGCGGCGCCATCCGCGACCCGCTGTCCGGCCGCAGCTACGTGTACCAGGCCATGCGCGTGACCGGCGCCGGCGACCCCACCGTCCCTGTGAGCGAGACGCTCAAGGGCAAGCTCCCGCAGCGCAAGATCGTGCGCACGGCGGCCGCCGGCTACTCCTCGTACGGCAACCAGATCGGACTTGCGACCGGCCAGGTGGACGAGCTGTACCACCCCGGCTACGTCGCGAAGCGCATGGAGATCGGCGCCGTCGTGGGCGCGACGCCCGCGAGCCACGTGCGCCGCGAGTGCCCCGCGCCCGGCGACAAGATCGTGCTTCTGGGCGGCCGCACCGGCCGCGACGGCATCGGCGGCGCGACGGGCAGCTCCAAGGCGCACAACGTCGAGTCCCTCGAGAAGGACGGCGCGGAGGTGCAGAAGGGCAACGCCCCGACCGAGCGCAAGCTCCAGCGCCTGTTCCGCCGCGAGGACGCGTGCCGCCTCATCAAGCGCTGCAACGACTTTGGCGCGGGCGGCGTCTCCGTCGCGATCGGCGAGCTGGCGGACGGCCTGTACATCGACCTGAACAAGGTGCCGAAGAAGTACGAGGGCCTCGACGGCACCGAGCTCGCCATCAGCGAGTCGCAGGAGCGCATGGCCGTGGCGCTTGCGCCCGAGGACGTGGACGAGTTCATGCGCTACGCACGCGAGGAGAACCTCGAGGCCACCGTCGTGGCGAAGGTGACCAAGGAGCCGCGGCTGCGTATGGTGTGGGACGGCGAGACGATCTGCGACGTGAGCCGCGAGTTCCTCTCGTCCAACGGCGCCCCGAAGCACCAGGACGTGCACGTGGAGAGGCAGGGCTCCTACCAGCCCGACTTTGCGGGCGACACCCTCGAGGCCCGCATGCGCTCCCTCGTGGGCGACCTGAACGTCGCGTCCAACAAGGGCCTTTCCGAGCGCTTCGACTCCACCATCGGCGCGGCGACGGTGCTCATGCCGTTTGGCGGCAGGTACCAGCTGACGCCGTCGATGGCCATGGTCGCGAAGCTGCCGGTGTTTGGCGAGACCACGACGGTCAGCGGCATGGCGTGGGGCTTCAACCCCTACCTCATGAGCGAGAACCAGTTCACGGGCGCGTACCTATCGGTCGTGGAGTCCGTGGCGAAGCTCGCCGCGGCCGGCATCGACCGCAAGGCCATGTACCTCACGTTCCAGGAGTACTTCGAGAAGCTGCGCGACGTCCCGGAGCGCTGGGGCAAGCCGACGGCCGCCGTGCTGGGCGCGCTCATGGCCCAGCTCGACCTGGGCATCGGCTCCATCGGCGGCAAGGACTCCATGTCCGGCTCGTTCGAGGACCTGGACGTGCCACCGACGCTCGTCTCGTTCGCAACCGGCCTGGGCAGCGTAGACGACATCGTGTCGCCGGAGTTCAAGCGCCCGGACAGCCAGCTGTGGCTCGTGAGCCCCACGTACAAGGCCGACGGCGTGACGCCGGACGCGCAGAGCTTCCTGAAGGTGCTCGACTTCGTGCACGAGCACATTGGCTACGGCGTGGTGCTGTCCGCGTCGACCCCCGGCTACGGCTGCCTGGCCGAGCAGCTGTTCAAGAGCGCCGTGGGCAACCACATCGGCTTCGGCCTCGTGAACGAGTTCGCGGCCGACAGGCTGTTCAGGCTCGCGTACGGCAGCTTCGTGATCGAGGTGGCCGACGGCACGTTCATCCCGACGGACCGCGAGGGCTTTAACGTGGAGTACCTGGGCGGCACGTCCGCGGAGTACAAGATGTGGGTCGAGGGCCAGGAGCTCGACCTCGCCGGGCTGCAGGAGGCCTGGGAGGAGGGCATCGAGTCCGTCTTCCCGTATCGCCAGAAGGGCGAGGCCGTCAAGACCGTGACGTTTGACGCGGCGGAGCACGGCGTTTCTCGCCCGGCGCCCTTGGTGAAGGTCCCCAGGCCGCGCGTGGTGATTCCCGTGTTCCCGGGCAACAACTGCGAGTACGACTCCGCGGCCGCGTTCGAGCGCGTCGGCGCGGAGGCCGAGACGTTCATCATCAACAACCTCACGCCCGAGGCGGTCGCCGAGAGCACGAACGCCTTCGTGGAGGAGGTGCGCAAGAGCCAGATCATCATGATCCCCGGCGGCTTCAGCGGCGGCGACGAGCCGGACGGCTCCGCGAAGTTCATCACGGCGTTCTTCCGCGCGCCGCAGGTGACGGAGGCCGTGCGCGACCTGCTGCAGGCCCGCGACGGCCTGATGCTGGGCATCTGCAACGGCTTCCAGGCGCTGGTGAAGCTGGGGCTGGTGCCGTACGGCGACATCCGTCCCATGGACGAGAAGTGCCCCACCCTCACCTTCAACACCATCGGCCGGCACCAGAGCAGGCTCGTTCGCACCCGCGTGGCCTCGAACCTCTCGCCCTGGCTGTCGCAGGTTCCCGTGGGCGAGGTGGACACCATCGCCATCAGCCACGGCGAGGGCCGCTTCGTGGCATCCGACGAGCTGCTTGCCCAGATGGAGGCCGCGGGCCAGATCGCCACGCAGTACGTGGACGAGGACGGGGTGCCCTCCATGGACCTGGACGTGAACCCCAACGGATCGGTGCTCTCCATCGAGGGCATCACGAGCCCGGACGGCCGCGTGCTGGGCAAGATGGGCCACACGGAGCGCTCCGGCAACGGCCTGTACAAGAACGTGCCGGGCAACAAGTACCAGAAGCTCTTCGAGGGCGGCGTCGCGTACTTCAAGTAGAGGCGGTCGGCGCAAGGTAGCAGCAGGCGGGGTCGGATGCGCACATGGCGTCCGGCCCCGCCTTTGCGTTGCGGACACGTCGCCGCAGGCCCCGCCTAGCGAGCGAGCATCCTGCGCATGGCCGGGCGCGACGTCATCTGCTCCAGCACGTCAAGCAGCTCGTCCGCCTGGTAGAACACCCCGCGACGGCGGTTTCCCATGGGCGTGAGCATACCGTACTCGCACGCCCGCGCGATAACGTCACGGGCAGCCCTAGGGGTGATCTGCAGATGGTCCGCCACATGGGCGACGCTCACGACGGGCTGCGCCACTAGCACGGCCGGAAGCCTCCGTATGGCAGAGCCCCTGCGCTCGCCCATCTGCTCCTGCCAGCGCTCGATTATGTCGTCTATCTGCCGCGTCGCGGATTGCGCCAACGCAAGCGCAACCTCAAGGGCATCCACAAGCTCTCCCACGATCGGCCGCACGTCGCCGTCGTGATAGCTCTGGAGCGCGCCCATGTACGAATCCACATCGTGCAGCAAGCCGGAAGATATGGGCAGGGTTGCATGCCTCAGCACGTCGTGGTAGCAAAGCCAGCGGTGTAGCAGCGCACGTCCCGTTCGCCCGTTGCCATCCACAAACGGATGGATGGTCTCGAACTGCGCGTGTGCCACGGCCGTCTGGACCACGGGATCGAGGTCGTCGCGCCGGACGAACGCCATGAGGTCGTCGAGAAGGGCGGGCACCCGCTCCTGTGACGGCGGCACGAACGCAGCCCCCTGCGGCCCAAAGGCGCTGCCCCCTATCCACACCTGCTCGTCCCTCAGCTCGCCGCCAAAGGACTCGCCCGTCACGCTCATGAGGCTCGCATGCACGCGGAGCACGTCCTCCACACTCGGCTCCCCCTTAAGCTCGATAGCCTCACGCATGGCGCGGACGTTGCCCGCAATCTCGCGCGAGTTTCTGGGCGTCGTTGCGTCGAGCTCCGCCAGGGCGACGTTTCGCACGCTTGCAGTCAGGTTCTCGATGCGCGAGCTCGCGGAGGACTCGCTCCTGAGCAGCAGGGCTGGCAGGTCGTAGCCGCGCACCGAAAGCAGCGCGTCAAAGCGGATGAGCTCCGATTCCACCTCCATCGCATGGCGAAGCAGGTCGGCAGGAGCCTCGGGCGTAAGCTGCGCAATCATGGGTGGCACCGCGGCGCAGTAGGTCTCCCCTATTTTCCTACGCGCACTTTTTGACATGAGCGCGCGGTCATCATCGTCCACATGCCATCCAAGCTCCTCGTACCCAACGAAAGGCCAAGTGCTCTTCTCGTCCATCCACGCCCCCCATCGCTTCCTCTAGAAACTCCCTATCGGAAGTTAATGATACTTCACTTCCGTTAGGAGCACCTTAGCGGAAGTGAATCACAGTTCACTTCCGCTAGTACACGCAAAAGGGAAGTAAAGCTCCGCACAAAGCTAGTCGATGGCGTCGCCAATGGCGAAGCGTCGTTCAGCCACAAGCGCGTACCAACTCGTTGCCATAGCTTTTCTCTATAGATATCGGTAGATAACCGATAGTTTTCTATTACCCCGCGAAGCCCGATACTCTAGGACGCCGGGCGAGAAGAGCCGCCCGCGCGCCAGAAGACGGCAACCCAGACGAAAGGTCTTGACATGTCCTACAAGCACAACTCCCCCTTCCGCTTCGACGTGGTCGGCAGCTTCCTCAGGCCGGACGTCCTCAAGCAGGCCCGCGCGGACCACGCGGCCGGCCTCATCACGGACGAGCAGCTCACCTGCGTCGAGGACGTGGCGATTCGCGACCTCGTGGCAAAGCAGAAGGAGGCCGGTCTGCACGTGATCACGGACGGCGAGTTCCGCCGCAGCTACTGGCACCTTGACTTTATGTGGGGGCTCGGCGGCGTCGAGCGCCGCACCGCCCGCGAGGGCTACCAGTTCCACGACGAGGAGACCACCGCAGACACGGCGGTCGTCGTGGGCAAGATCGACGGCGCCAACCATCCGTTCGTGCGGCACTTCGAGTTTGTGAAGGCGCTCGAGGGCGACGGCCAGGTGGCGAAGCAGACCATCCCCGCGCCGATCCAGACGTACAGCGAGGTCATCCTGGACCGCACGGACGGCCAGGTGGAGAGCCTGCGCAGCGTCTACGCCACCAACGAGGAGCTCGCGGCGGACATCGCGGCCGCATACCGCACCGTGATCGCAGACCTGTACGCCGCAGGCTGCCGCAACATCCAGCTTGATGACTGCACGTGGGGCATCTACTGCGACCACGACTTCGTCGCGAAGACCGGCCTCGCGCCCGTCGACATCCAGAAGGTGTGCGAGCTGGGCGTGCGGCTCAACAACGCCGCGCTGGAGGGCAAGCCGGACGACCTCACCGTCACGACGCACGTGTGCCGCGGCAACTACCACTCCACCTACGCGTTCGAGGGCGGCTACGACCCCGTGGCGCCGTACCTGTTTGCGAAGGAGGACGTGGACGCGTTCTACCTGGAGTTCGACACGCCGCGCGCCGGCGGCTTCGAGCCCCTGGCCCACGTGGCGCCCGGCAAGAAGGTCGTGCTGGGGCTCGTCACGTCCAAGCAGCCGGGGCTCGAGGACGAGGACCTGCTGGAGCGTCGCATCCGCGAGGCCGCGCAGTACGTGCCGCTCCAGAACCTCTACCTGTCCCCGCAGTGCGGCTTCGCCTCGTGCGAGATCGGCAACAAGCTGACGGAGGACGAGCAGTGGGCGAAGGTCGCGCTCATCAAGCGCGTCGCGCGCAAGGTCTGGGGCGGCGAGGACTAGACTCGGCCTCGCCGTTCGCCCGCGCCATGCGTTGCGGTTAGAATCTACGGTATCGATCGCATCGGGCCGCGCCCTCGTGGGTGCGGCCCCTTGCCCACCGTCGGGCCAGCGCGGGAGGGAGGCACCGTGGACCAGGACCCCATGAGGGACGAGCGCGTGCGGGATGGCCGTGACGGCACCCCCGACGAGGGCGACAGCCGTGCGCGCCAGGTGCTGGACCGCATTATGCGGGGCGCCTCCGAGCGGGAGCGCGCGATTTTCTCGCAGAGGACCTTCGGCGACGAGCCGATCCTGCGCACCGGCGCCGACCTGCGCCGCGAGCGCAAGGCCGCGGCGAGCGCGGCATCCGAGACGACCTCCGCCGCAACCCATGTGCACGCCACCCACGCCGACGCCGCAGACGCACGCCCCGCCCCGCTGCCCGGCGCCCCCGGGCGAGAAGAGCGCGCCGCCCTTCGCCGCGCGGCGCGTGCGGAGCTTCCGCCCCGTCCGCGGCCCACGCATGACGACGCCCTCCGCCAGCGCAGCTGGCTGGACGAGCTCGACGCGCCACTCGATGCGGACGGACCCTCCTCCGGCTGGCCGTACGACGGCTGGACGTGGCCCCACCCGGACGTCGCGCCGTCCCACCCGCGGCAAGACGCCCGCAAGGCGGCCGCGCGCGCCGGCAGAAACCTGCCCCAGACCCTGCGCGAGCTGCGCCGGCTCGAGACCGAGCCGCAGCCCAACGGCACCAGGCTCACCGGCGTCAGCCTGTTCGTGGCACAGGCGCGCCTTGCCGCCGACTACGAGGACGACTCCGCCCCGTCGCCTTTTGGCGTTAGGTACCGCTACAGCGTGTCGTACCGCGACCTCTCGAACGAGGAGCTCCGCGGCTACTTTGCGTGGCGCACCGCGTGGCGCGCACACCGCGAGGACCGCATCCCCTACACGTACGGCCACATCCTCGCGGCGGAGCTCGTGAACGGCGTCGGCGCAAAGCCCGGCATGCCCTGCCTGAAGGAGCTGATCCGCCTGCGAGACCGCGCGGCGGAGCTCGACGCGGACGGCATGGCCTCTGGCCTCGCATTCGACGCGCGCCGCTGGATTCGCGACTACGCGGTGCTCCACAACCTCCCGGCAGAGTTCGCCACCTCGGCGGACGAGCGCGCCTTCGCCCAAGCGGTCGCCACGCTTCGCACGGCGGAACGGGCGGTCCTCTGCGAGGCCGGCGCCCGCGACCTCACGCCGCAGGACATGCCCGCGCACGTTCCCTCCGACGCAGACGTCTGGAAGGCGATGGCCGTGCTGTCCTCGTACAACGTGGAGCGCTCACCGTTCCTGCGAAACAACCCCCAGTCCGCCGCCGCGGTCGGCGCGGCCGTGTTCCGCGCGCTTGCCAGGCACTGCGGCAAGCGCCGCAAGACCAACCTGGTGGACGGCCTCGTGGGATGGGAGTCCAACGTCGGCTGGTTCCCGTTCCCGGACCTCCCGTGCACGCTGCCCAAGGAGCTGCCCTCCCCCACGTACCGCATCGACGCGTGCACGCGCGTGACCACGCTCGCCGGGCGCTGGTTCATCCGCCGCGGCTACGAGCACGCGGGTAAGAGCCGCGACCTCGGCCGCATCCTGCGCGCCATGGACCGCCAGATGCGCGAGGACTGGGACGACCCACGCGCCCTCAAGCCGCGCCCCCTCGCAAAGTACCTCGAGAAGATCATCGTCCAGGCGTCCGCAGAGCAGCGGCAGCGCGAGCTCGAGGCAGAGAGCCGCAAGATAGTGATCGACCTCTCCAAGCTCGGTGGCATACGCGCCGCGGCGGCAACCACGCGCGAGGCCCTCCTCGTGGACGAGGAGATCGAGGACGAGCCAACAACTACGGCCGAGGGCTTCCCCATCGCCCCGCCCGCCGGCTCAGGCGAGAAGAGCGCGGCCCCCGTCGCCGCGGCTTCGCTCGCCACAAGCAACATGCCCGCGGCGGCAACGCTGGCCACGCAACCAGACCCGACCACGGCGGTGGACGACGACATACCGTGCGGGCTGGACGACCTCGAGCTCCAGGTCGTTGCACGCGTGTCCGAGGGTAAGCCCTTCTCGGACCTTCTTGGCCCCGGTAAGCCCATGGCATCCGTGCTGATAGACTCCATTAACGAGAAGCTGTTTGACGAGCTTGGCGACACAGCCATCGAGTACGTCGACGGTGAGCCGCGCCTCGTTGCGGACTACGTCGAGGACGTTCGCGACATCTGCGGGCTCTAAAATTGACAAAAGAACATCTGTTCTAGTTCTCCTCCATGGTCTACAATGGTTGGTCACACCATAAGGAGGGGGTCCCATGGCAGCTCAACAGCAGAGGCGCGTGCCCAAGCGCATCGCGGCGGTGATCGTCAACTCACTCAAGGGCGGCGTCGTCCCGCGCATCGGCCTTCCCTACATCACGGTCGGGCGCGAAAGAGAGATCGCGGCCCTGCTGCATGACCTAGACCTTGTGTCAGAGGGCGGGGCAAGCTTCCGCTTCGTCGTGGGTCGCTACGGCGCCGGCAAGAGCTTCCTGCTTCAGACCATCCGCAACCACGCCATGGGCAAGGGCTTCGTCGTGTGCGACGCGGACCTCTCGCCGGAGCGTCGCCTGCAGGGCGGCAACGGCCAGGGCCTCGCCACGTACCGCGAGCTCATACGCAACCTCTCCACCAAGACGCAGCCGGAGGGCGGGGCCCTGAACCTCATACTCGACCGTTGGGTGTCCAACGTGGAGTCCCAGGTCACGCTCGAGGACGGCATAGGCCCGGACGCGCCCGGCTTCTCGGACGCCGTCGAGCGCCGCATCCTCACCACCATCCGCGACCTGCAGGAGCTTGTGCACGGCTACGACTTCGCGCGCCTGCTCACCATGTACTGGCGCGCCCACCTCGAGGGAGACGACGACACAAAGGCAAGCGTCACGAAGTGGTTCCGTGGCGAGTTCCGCAACAAGACGGAGGCGCGCCAGGAGCTTGGCGTCAACATCGCCATAGGGGACGATGACTGGTATGACTACCTCAAGCTGTTCGCCACCTTCCTGCGCGGTGCCGGCTACCAGGGTCTCATCGTGCTTGTGGATGAGCTCGTGAACCTCTACAAGATCCCGAACGCGATCAGTCGCCAGTACAACTACGAGAAGATCCTCACCATGTACAACGACACCCTCCAGGGCAAGGCACACTACCTCGGCATCATCATGAGCGGCACGCCCCAGTCCATAGAGGACCGCCGTCGCGGCATCTACTCGTACGAGGCGCTGCGCAGCCGCCTCACGCAGGGGCGCTTCGCCCAGGGCGGCCTCGTGGACATGCTCGCGCCTGTCATCAGGCTGCAGCCGCTCACGCACGAGGAGCTCCTCGTCCTCATCGAGAAGCTCGCGGACATCCACGCCGGCCTCTTCGGCTACGAGCGCAGCGTCACGCAGGAGGACCTCGTACGCTTCCTGCAAGTCGAGTATGGGCGCGTCGGCGCGGACACCCACCTGACTCCCCGCGAGGTCATTCGCGACTTCGTGGAGATGCTCGACATCCTGAGCCAGAACCCCACGCTCACCGTCGACGCAATGCTCCAGAGCGAGGAGATGAACGCCCCCGTGCAGACTCCCGTCGAGCAGCGCGAGGAGGCGGCCGCCTCGCCCCGTGCGAAGAGCGTTCCCGCGTCTAGGGAGGAACGCACCGACGACTTTGCGGAGTTCAGCATCTAGCAGACGGGGAAGACATGTCCACCTTCGATCGCTACGCGCCCTTCATACAGGACTTCATCTACGAGCACGACTGGCAAAGCCTGAGGTCGGTGCAGGTTGCGGCGGCTCAGGCGATATTCGACACGGACGAGAACGTCCTTCTCACCGCATCCACGGCGTCCGGCAAGACGGAGGCCGCGTTCTTCCCCATACTGACCGAGTTTTGGGAGGATCCGCCCGCGTCCGTCGGCGCCATCTACATAGGCCCCCTGAAGGCGCTCATCAACGACCAGTTCATCCGTCTCGAGGACCTGTGCGCCGAGGCAGACATACCGGTCTGGCACTGGCACGGCGACGTTTCCCAGTCTCACAAGAGAAAGATGATGAAGCACCCCTCGGGCATACTCCAGATTACGCCGGAGTCCCTGGAGGCGATGCTCCTGCACCGCCACTCAGCCATAGGGCGCATATTCGGCGACCTTCGGTACGTCGTGATAGACGAGGTTCACTCGCTGCTGCGCGGGGACCGCGGGGACCAGTGCCTCTGCTGCATCGAACGACTCAGTAGGCTCGCCGGGGTAAACCCCAGGCGCATAGGCCTCTCCGCAACCATCGGCGACCCCGTCGCGACCGGACGGTACCTGAGCGCCGGCACGGGGCGCGGCTGCGTCATCCCAAAGCTCGAGGGCCCGAAGGAGCGCTGGCGCATATCCATGGAGCACTTCTACACGTCCGGCCCCCAGGCGCCCGAACGTGGGTCCGACGGCCTCGGGCACGACGCGAGGGACGCGGGGGCGCCCACGTACGAGATGCCGACGGGACTTGCCAGGGAGGAGCGCGTTCCCTCCCCCGAGCAGCGGGCGGAGGACGTCGCGGAACGCCCGCTCCCCGACCCGGAGCAACCCGCGGCGGAGGCCCCCACCGACGCCGCCCCCGTATATGCGGACCCGGGGCTCGCATACGTCTTCGAGCACACGCGCGGCCACAAGTGCCTTGTGTTCGCGAACTCCAGGGAGGAGGCGGAGTCGGTCTGCACCACGCTCAGGCAGTACTGCGAGGCCACGGGCGAGTCGGACCGCTTCCTGATTCACCACGGCAACCTCTCCGCGAGCCTGCGCGAGTCGACCGAGGAGATAATGCGGGAGGAGGACGCGAACCTCACGACCGTCACGACTGCCACCCTCGAGCTCGGCATTGACATCGGCCGGCTCGAGAGGGCGTTCCAGATCGACGCGCCGTTCACGGTGAGCTCGTTCCTGCAGCGCATGGGCAGGACGGGCAGGCGCGGACAGCCGAGCGAGATGTGGTTCCTCATGCGCGAGGACGAGCCGGAGTCTCGCGCCCTCCTGCCCGAGACCATACCGTGGAAGCTCCTCCAAGGAATCGCCCTCGTCCAGCTCTACGTCGAGGACCGCTGGGTCGAGCCGCCACGGTTGGACGGCCTTCCCTACAGCCTGCTGTACCACCAGACGATGGCCACGCTCGCAAGCTCCGGCGAGCTCTCCCCCGCCGAGCTCGCACGCCGCGTGCTCACGCTGACGCCGTTCCACAGGGTCTCGGCGGACGACTACCGAGTGCTCCTGCGTCACCTCATATCAATCGACCACGTCCAGCAGACCGAGGAGGGCGGGCTCATCGTCGGCATCGCCGGCGAGCGCGTGACGAACAACTTCAAGTTCTACGCCGTCTTCAGCGAGGACGAGGAGTTCACGGTACGGAGCGAGTCGCAGGAGCTGGGCACCATCGTCCAGCCGCCACCCGTCGGGGAGCGCATCGCCATCGCCGGGGCGACGTGGGTGATCGAGGAGATCGACTACAAGCGCCACCTCATCGAGTGCTCTCCCATCAAGGGCAAGGTGCCCGCCTACTTCGGCATGGTGGCCGGCGACGTGAACACCCGCATCCTCGAGCGCATGCGCCTCGTGCTGCGGGAGGACAGGTTGTACCCATACCTCCGTCGGAATGCCCGCGCACGGCTTGAGCAGGCGCGCCACGTCGCAAGGAACGCCCACGTCACGGCGGAGCCGCTCATCTGCGTTGGCGGTACCGCGTGGTGCCTCTTCCCCTGGCTCGGAAGCTATGCGTTTCTCGCCCTCGAGCGCCTCATCAAGATCAAGTGCGCGACAGAGCTTGGACTGAAGGGACTCGACTCCTCGCGCCCCTACTTCATGCAGTTCACCATGAGGGCGGATGCCAAGACGTTCTACCGGGTCGTGAAGCGCGCGGCGGCGTCGCTCTCGGACCCGCTCGAGCTCGTCTACCCCGGCGAGGTGCCCTACTTCGACAAGTACGACGAGTTCGTCCCGGAGGAGCTCATCCGCAAGGGGTTCGCATACGGGGTGCTCGACGTCGAGGGGATGGTCGATCGCGTGCTGGGATGGCCGGACGCGCCCGAGAGCGACCAGGAGGGGCTCCTTCCCGGCATGGCCCGCCGGCTTTCGAGCTAGCCGTGCGCCGACGCGCACCCCCGCATCACCGAGGGGATGCGCGGCCGGCGGCAAACCGCTAAGGTAGTGCAGGCAGGAATCGGATGGGAGGTTCTCATGGCGCAGGACGAGAAGAGCAAGGCGAGCGGCAAGGGCGGCGGCCCCAAAGGCGCCCAGATGACAGCCTCGAGCCAGAGGGGGATCGTGATCGCCGCCCTCGTCGCGACGCTCGTGGTCGTCTACCTCCTTCAGAACGTCGCGAGGCTCGACACGACGACCACGTTCCTCATCGGTCTCGCGATCCTCGTGGTCATCGTTCTCGCGGGGCTCTTCGTGATGACGACCATACGCAAGACGCGCATGAAGCTCGACGTGAAGGACACGTGCAACCCCATCCTCGAGCGGTACAACCGCACGGGCGACGTGGCGAGGCTGCTCTCAGACTACGAGTCCTGGGCGAGGGGCGAGCACGACCCCAGCCTCGTCGCGCAGTTCACGCAGGCGACGGTCGACGCCCTCGTCAACACCGGCCACGAGAAGCAGGCGAGGCGACAGCTCAAGGTGCTTGGCGAGGTCGTGGGGAGGGACCAGCGCTCCCAGCAGGAGTATGCGAAGTACCGGGAGCAGTGCGAGTCAAGGCTCAGGAACGTGAAGAGGGAGATGCGCAAGGCGCGCAGGTAGGGTTTGGTGCAAAAGGTGTCAGAGAACGCTTCGCAGGCAACCATAGGCGCGCGCGAGTCGCGCAGGAACTCCTTCCTTTCCAGCACGGGAGGCGTGCTGGCGCTTGCCATGGCGAGCTGCCTATTGTGGGGCTCCGCCTTCCCATGCACGAAGATAGGAAACGTCCTGTTTGGCATAGCGTCAAGCGCGACGTCCTCCCAGCTTCTGTTCGCGGGCGTGCGCTTCTTCGTCGCCGGGTGCATGGTGGTCGTCGCCATGAGCGTCATGAGGGGTCGCCCGCTGCTGCCGAGGGCGACTGACTGGAAGGCGATCCTCTGTCTGTCGCTCTTTCAGACGGTGCTCCAGTATGGGCTGTTCTACCCTGGCCTGTCGCGTGCGTCGGGCGTCGCAAGCTCCATCATCGAGGCGAGCGCCTCCTTCATCGTTATCCTGCTCGCCGCGCTCGCCTTCAGGCAGGAGCGGCTCGACGCACGCAAGGTCATCGGGTGCGTCGTCGGCTTCGCGGGCGTCCTCCTCGTGAACCTGCAGTCGGGCGGGACCCTAGAGTTCAGCCTCGCGGGCGAGGGGCTCGTGTTTCTCTCCACCATCGCCGCGGCGATGTCGAGCTGCCTCATCAGGGAGTTCTCGAAGCGCCACGACCCCGTGCTGCTGAGCGGGTGGCAGTTCCTCGTCGGCGGCGTCGTGCTGACGGCGATCGGCCTTGCCACGGGAGGCAGGCTCCAGCCGTCCCGGCCGGCCGCGCTCGCGCTGCTTGCGTACATGGGCTTCATCTCCGCGGCCGCCTACACGATGTGGTCCATGCTGCTCTCGGCAAACCCCGTGTCGCGCGTTGCCGTGTTCGGCTTCATGAACCCCGTGTTTGGCGTGGTGCTCTCGGCGCTGCTGCTGGGGGAGGCGTCCGCGATCGACCCGCTTCGCGCCACGGTCGCGCTCGCGCTCGTCTCCGTGGGCATCGTGATCGTGAACCGCGACCCGCGTGCGCGCCAGGCCGCGCGGAAGGGAGAGCGCCCCTAGCCGAGGGCGAACTTCCTGGCCACGACGCCCGCGATGCGGTAGTGCAGGGGCCTGAGGTCACGGTCCGCCTGGGGAAGCGCGTCGCGGATGGGCAGATGCTGCGGGCAGTGCGACTCGCACTTTCCGCAGCGCACGCACTGCGTGGCGAACGCGGGCTCCTTCCGCAGGCTCACGACCTGCCAGTACTCCTTGCGGCCGGCGGACTTGCCCTCCGTGTACATCTGGTTCCAGCAGCGGAAGGCGGAGGAGATGTCCACACCCTTCGGGCAGGGCATGCAGTAGCCGCAGCCCGTGCACCCGATGCGTATGCTTCTTCCCACGATCTCCTTCACGCGTGCGATGAGGTCCCGGTCGGCCTGGCCAAGGCAGCCGACGTCGGCCTCGCTCGCGACGCGGCAGTTCTCCTCCACCATGGACTCGCTGTTCATGCCGGACAGGACGCACGTGACCTGCGGCTGGTCGTAGAGCCAGCGCAGCGCCAGCTCCGCGGGGCTCCACCCGTGGGCCTCCTCCGCTATGAGCGACTTCGCCTCACGGGGAAGCAGGTCGACGAGCTTGCCGCCCCGAAGCGGCTCCATGATGATGACCGGGATGTGCCGCTCGGCCGCGGCAAGAAGCCCCTCTCGCCCGGCCTGGGCGTGCTCGTCCATGTAGTTGTACTGGATCTGGCAGAAGTCCCAGTCAAAGGCGGCGAGCACCTTGAGGAACATGTCCGTGTTGCCGTGGAAGGAGAAGCCGATGTTGCGGATCTGGCCGGAGGCCTTCTTGCGCGCAATCCAGTCGCGGATGCCGAGCTCCTCGAGCTTGTGCCACGCGGCGACGTCCGTGAGCATGTGCATGAGGTAGTAGTCCACGTGGTCCGTCCTGAGGCGACGGAGCTCCTCGTCGAAGTAGCGGTCGATGGCCGACGCGCTGCGGATGAGGTACTGCGGGAGCTTCGTGGCGATGTTCACGCGGTCGCGAACGCCGTTGCCGTCAAGGACGCGGCCGAGGAGCTCCTCGCTCCCCGGGTAGATGTAGGCGGTGTCGAAGTAGTTGACGCCCAACTCGATGGCGCGCATGATCTGGCGCTCCGCCGCGGGGTAGTCGATGGCGCCGCCTGGGCCAGACGTGCGCCTGAAGCGCATGCAGCCGAAGCCAAGGAGCGAGAGCGGCTCGCCGTGCCTGTCGTTTCTGTACTGCATGCGGGGTCTCCCATCGACGCGTTGCGTTGCGCGGACCGCCGGCGGCGGCGCGCTATGGGAAGTATAGCGGGCGATGTGAGAAGTGCGCGACGGGCCGGCCGCGGCGCGCCCGGAGGGGTACACTCCTCCACATGAGACCAACGACAGGGAGGCACGCCATGCCGAAGAGCATTCTGATTAAGGACACCACGCGCGAGGAGCGCATCGAGATCGTGAGGCGGGGGCTGGACTGGTGCGGCGACGGGTCGTGCGAGCAGTGCTCCGGCTGCAGCATGGGCGTGGGGTCGATCGACGCCATGTACCTGCCCTACATCGAGGGTGAGCTCGAGCTGGCAGAGGTGAACATGCGCCACGCCGCCGACCACTACACGCTGGCGTAGCGCACGACGCGGCGGCCGCGCGCGGCTACTGCTTGAGGCAGAGTATGTCGAGCGGCTCGAGGGCGAACGGCAGCACCGTGCGGTAGCGCTCCATCGCGCGCGAGAGGTCCGGCGCCGGCACCCAGGTCTGGAGCTCGGCGTCGAAGCGCTCGAGCGCGCCGAGCCGGCACTCGCGGATGGGCTCGCGCGGGGAGAGCACCTGCAGGACGGAGCCGGCCGCGGCCTTGTTGCGGCAGAGCACCTCCGTCATGTAGCGCGGCCCCGAGGCGGCGTCCGCCGGCAGGGCCACGCTCTTCTCGACCGTGGCCACCATCAGGCGGTCGCGCTGGTACTCCACGCGGCCGGGGTTCTGCGTGGGATTGCCATAGAAGAAGCCCGTGGAGTACGGGCGATGGCTCACGGCGTCCAGCTCGCCCATCCAGGCGGAGGCCGGCTCGCCGTCGAGCACGTGGCGGTAGGCGTTCGTGACGCACGCCGTGTAGTAGGCGCCCTTCGCGCGGCCCTCGACCTTGACGGCGGCGACGCCCGCGGCTGCAAGGTCGTCCAGGTGGTCGAGCATGGCGAGGTCGTTGGAGCTTAGGATGTAGCTCCAGGAGTCGTCCTGCTCCACGGGCATGCGGCGCACGTCCGGGCGCGACTCCTCTACCAGCGTCCAGCCCCAGCGGCACGGCTGCGTGCACGCGCCGAAGCTCGCGCCGCGCTCGCGGCCGACGAGCTCGCTCGACAGCAGGCAGCGGCCGCTCACGGCCATGCACATGGAGCCGTGGGCGAAGACCTCGAGCTCCAGCGACCCAAACCCGTCCGCGTCCAGGCGGCGGCGCACCTCCGCGACCTCGCCCACGCTCATCTCGCGCGCAAGGACGACGCGGCGCGCGCCCAGGCGGGCGTACTCCTCTGCCGCGAGCGCGTTCATGACGGAGGCCTGCGTGGACACGTGAAGCTCCACGTGCGGCGCGTACCTGCGCAGGAGCGCCATGGCGCCCGGGTCCGCCACGATGGCGGCGTCCACCCCCACCTGGTCCACGAAGCGCAGGTAGTCTGGCAGGGCGTCCACGTCCGCGTCGCGCATGAGCGTGTTGAGCGTGAGGTGGACGGCGACGCCGGAGGCGTGCGCCAGGCGGACGGCCTGGGCAAGCTGGTCGCGGTCGAAGTTCTTGCTGCGGGCGCGCATGCCCCAGCTGCGCCCGGCCAGATAGACCTCGTCCGCGCCAAAGTGGATGGCCTGGCGCAGCTGCTCTGGGCCGCCGGCGGGCGAAAGCAGGCGCATGGGGCGGCGTCCGGCGGGGGCGGTGGGCTTGGACGTGTTGTGGGCGCTGGTCATGATGGGCGGACTCCCGGGCTTGCGATGGATTGCGCGCGACGCACGCCGCGCGCGACGTATGCGGCCTGCACAGTCTAGCGCATGGCGGCAACGGACGGCGCGGCGCCGGGCGCAGCCACACGGACTATACTCGTGCCCATGGGCGGGCGCGCCGCACGTGGCGCGCAGACGGACGCAAGGGAGCGAAGGTGGCTGCACGGCACGCGGCACGGGACCGCAGCAACGCAAAGGCAGGCGCAAGCGAGGGGCATGCCCGTCACGCGGGGCACCTGGCACAGGGCGTGCCGGGCGAGAAGGACGGCCGCCGTCCCCGCGGCGCCCACCATGGGCGAACGGCCGCCGTGGCCGCGGCGATCGCCGTGGTCGTGGCCGCGGGTGCCGCCATGGCATCGCCGCAGCTGAGGGGCCGGCTCTTCTCGGCCGCAGGCGGCGCGAACGCAGGCGCCTCTGACGCGGCCTCGCGGCGCGACGACGCAAGCGCGAGCACGTCCGGCGCGAAGGCGAAGGCCGGCGCGGACGCCGGCGGCTCGGACGCGGACGCGTCTGGTTCCGGCGCCCCGGACGCGAGCGCGCCCACCAAGGCGGAGGCCGCGCCCCAGGAGGACGAGACGCCGCTCGACACCGGCGCCGGCGCGAAGGTGACCACGTTTTCCGCGGGCGGCATCAGCGTGACGGCGCCCGAGGGCTTCGCGTCCACGCCCACGTGCAGGCATCTGCAAGACGCGGTGGCCGCGTTCACCGCAAAGGGCTACCACCTGGGGTTTGCCATGGTGGACCTGAAGACGGGGCGCGGCGCCTCGTACAACGCAGACCAGAAGTTCTATCCCGCAAGCAGCATCAAGGCCGTGTACGTGACCGCGATCCTGGAGTCCACGCACGGCGGCGCCGCGGCGAGCGCGGACGCCATCACCAAGTGCCTGGTTGACTCCGACAACGACGCGTTCCGCACGCTGCTGAAGACGTACGGCTACAACGTGTATGGCAGCTGGCTGCAGAGCCGCGCGCCCGAGGCGGCGCAGGAGGCCTACGGCTACAACTACCCGCACATATCTGCCGCGGGCATGCTGAACTGCTGGCGCGAGGTGTACCGCTTTGGAAAATCCGGCGAGGCGGGCGCCAGCCTCCTGACCGGCTGCCTTGCGCGCACCAACCACTCCGCGTGGGGCGCGCTCTTGCGCGACCGCTTTACGGTGTGGTCCAAGCCGGGCTGGTACCCCGTAAACGAGGGTCTGGCCTCCACGGCCACGGCCGACAACGGCATCGTGTTTTCCGACTGCGGCGACTACGCGGTAGCGGTGCTTTCCGACGCGCCCTCGGACTTCGACTCCCTGCTGCCGGTGCTGGACGCGCTGAACGCCGCGCACGGCAAGATGTGCGGCGGCAGCTCCGCCCTGCGGCAGACGTCTGCGACCACGGTGGGCTAGCGCGCGCCGCCCGCTCCGCCCGCGCCGGGCGAGAAGGACCGCCCCCCTGCCCGGCGCCGCGCCGGCACCTAGCCGTCCAGCGCCTCGCCGCGCAGGATGCCCAGCCCGTGCGCGATGGGCCCGATCACGGCGGAGACGTTCTCTACCGCGGCCTTGGGGCTGCCGGGAAGGTTCACCACCAGCGTGCGCCCCACGATGCCCGCGACCTCGCGCGAGAGGCACGCCTTGGGCGTGATCGCAAGCGACGCCGCCCGCATGGCCTCCGGGATGCCCGGCGCCATGCGCTCGCACACGGCGGCCGTGGCCTCCGGCGTCACGTCGCGCGGCGAGAACCCCGTGCCCCCGGTGGTCAGCACCAGCGCCACCCCGCGCGCGGCCGCGTCGCGCAGCTCCGCCTCTATCCGCTCGCGCTCGTCCGGCACCAGGCGCGTCGCCACCACGCGATACCCGTGGCGCTCCGCAAGCTCCACGAGCGCCGGTCCGCTCGCATCCGGCCGCTCGCCCCTAAACGAGCGGTCGCTCACGGTGATGACCTCCACCGAGAAGGGCTCGCCGCCGTGGCCCGCGCCCTTGCGGCACGCGGCGTCCGCCTTGGCCGCGCCACCGGCGCCTGCGGCCCCGGCCACGCCGTCGGAGTCGTCCGCGGCGCCCCCGTCCAGCGCGAGCTCGAACAGCACGGTGCTCGCGTCGCCAATGTCCTCGTAGTGCACGGGCATCACGCATGCCACGGAAAGCCCGCACCCCTTGTACAGCGCGATGGCGCCGACGTTGGTTTCCAGCGTGTCCAGGTGGAGCGCCCGCATGCCCGCCTGCCGGGCCACGCGGGCGGCTGCGGCCACCATCCGGCCGCCCACGCCGCGCCCGCGAGCCGCGGGGTCCACCACCAGAAGGTGCAGCACCGCCACCTCGTCCGGCGCGGCCGGCACCCGCCACGGCACCCTTGCGTAGATCGGGTCCTCGCCCTTGGCCACCACCATGCCGGCAACGAGGGCGCCGTCCTGCTCGCCCACGTACAACTCGCCCGCGGCAAGGCGCCCCTCCATGTCCGACCTCGCGGGATACACCCCCATGTGCCAGTCCGGCCCCATGTCGCCCGGAACCTGCCGCGCGCACGACGCAGCGTACAGCCCCCACAGCGGCTCCAGGTCCCCCGCAGTCGCCCTCCTGACCTCAAGCGCCATCCCGGCCTCCCCTCGCTCGCGGGCCGCACGGCGGCGGCCGGCGTCATGCTTGCCCACACGGCCGTCGCGCACCCCGCGCCGCCGCCCTTCTCGCCCACCATGCTACCCCGCCGCCCGGCGAACAACTTATTCAATTTCTGGTTCGAGGCATGCCGTATGCTATCCGCGGGATGCCCATTCTCGTGAGGACTTCGACCGGCACGCAGTCCATCGACGATATGCCGCGACATGTGTCATGCGAGAGGTGCTGACGAACGCACTCGTTCTCGCTAACTACTTTGGACGATTCGGTGTGATGTTCGTACAGAAATCAGGCCGGGAGCACCATATCCTTGAATTTGGAGCAATCGAACCAACCGTCTTCCACCCATCAGATATAGACGGCAAGACCTTCCCGCTAGTAATGGATGTTAAGTCGCTCGGGAGTAACAAAATCTATGGCGGAAATGTAGGTAGAAACGCCATTAATGTCAAGCTCAGCGGGCAAGTGACCCAACCGAGAGATTCTGCCGGCAACGATACCAACTAGTTTAATATCCAAGCGTTGCCACCTCCTCGAGGCGATTGCCTACGTCTCCGCATCTTCATCTTCGAGGTCTTTTAGCCGGGAAATCGTCTACATGCCCGAAATCAACTCAGGTGCTATCGAACCCGTACAAGCGCGACCACGTTGTCATCCTCGCCCGCTCCACAAGGCGTCCCGCGGCAAAGCATGCCCCCCAGCCGCGCCTTTCGCCCGTTTCGCATATCCTCGCTAATGTTCCGACAGCACTACTCGAGCAACAACTCGAGATCGCCGTTGAAATCGCTTCAGGTACGCAGTCAAGCCACCGAAGCTCTAATACAGCATCCACAATTCCGCTATTTAAAGGCTAGTAAATGAGGTCGATTTTCTTGTCGGCACACAGGGATACCCAAGAATTCGACGGTTTTTGGTCGGTAATAATGTAGGAGATTCCATCCAAGTCCATCAACTTCAGGAGGGCGACCTTGTCGAACTTGGTGTGATCGGCCAGAATAGCCACCTCATTTGCCTGAGCCTCCATCACGCGCTTCACAACTGCCTCGCTCTCATAGGAGTCCATGACGCCACGGGAGATATCCAAGGCCTTGCAGCTTAGTATGGCTAGGTCAACGTGATACTTCCGTATTGTTTGTATGGCCGACTCCCCCTGAAACGAGAGGGACTTCCAATTGTAGGTACCCCCAGTGCAAATGAGGTTGTACGAGGGCTCGAAGCTGCCGTCGCAAATCTTAGACGAATTGGTTACCACAGTGAGACGACTGTCGTCGCCGACGGCCTTTAATGCTTCCAAAACAGTGGAACTGGCGTCCGCGATGATTGTCTCTCGCGACCGAATAACTTCCGCAGCCTTAAGCGCTATGCGGCCTTTTTCTTTTGCGTTGCTTAGCTGTCGACGCAGAAAATGCACACCGCCCATATCGATGCTGCCGTTCCAAATGGCTCCACCGTGAACACGCGTAATGCTGCCCTGGGATTCAAGCTTATCCAAATCTCGTCGCACAGTTTCTTCGGTAATTCCCCACTGTTCGCTGAGTTCCGCAACACTCACGCGATTCGCAGAATGGATTAGCTGTTTCATCTGCTCTTGGCGCTCTGATGCCTTCATCTTTCCAACCCCATATTGTTACAGGACTCTGTAAGGCTGAACCGACGCAATTTAAGACGTGACTGCTAGGGGCTTGGAATTATCCTGAAAATTAAAAGAGACGCTAGCGAAAACAAAGGTGATTCGCCGCACCCGCAAAGAACAACTCCATGATTCGCAACCCCTTGGCAGAGAATCGCATCTGGTAGCAATAGCTGTCATACATATCCCATGGTTCTGTTCCCATATTATTCCATAGTAAACAATCCATACGGTATACGGCATCCTGTTTGAGTCGGGTGGAGCCGGAGACAACTCCGACTCCACCCTCAGTAATTGGCAACCTGGCATAGCTATAAGACTATATTCAGGCTTTCAACGAGAGTAGCTTCTACTGACACCGCTCATGTATTTTTTCTTGTCCAACATGTCTTCCCCAAAGCTCACAATCACGTTCGTGGCGGCATCGCCAACTACGTTCATGGGCATAACAGCCATTCCGGGAAGGTAGTTCATGGCAAGAACGAGCGAGTAGCACGTCATGCACAGGGGAGTGTTTAATCCAACGCCAAGCATTACCACGTATACCAGGGTTGTACCCGCAGCTGGAATAGGAGGCGTTCCGAACGCGCACGACACCGAGATCAACGCCGCAACCACGAGCATGCTCGGAGTCATATCGATGCCGGCGGCAGTTGCGATGAAGGTCACCGCGATTATTTGCATGGCGGTGGTTCCGTTCATGTGAACGGTCATTCCGGTAGGCATAACAAAGCTTGTTATTTCTTCGGGACAGCCGAGCTCTTCCATGCACGTTTTCATGTTCAGAGGCAGCGTCGCTGCGGACGACTGGGTAGCCGCGCCAAACAATGCGATCTTGGCAGTCTTGCGAATGAACGGAATCGGGTTGAGTCGCGTAGTGAGGAGAATTCCAAGCGGATAGATGATGAAGAGAAGACCTATGCAACCCACGATGGTGGTCGCCATCCACACGAGAGTCGGGCGAATGTACTCGATTCCGTACAACGCGAGACCGCGAGTAATCATGCAGAAGATCGAAACGGGCGCGCAGCGGTTGATCACGAAGGTGAGGCACATGTTGATTATGTCGTTGAGGTTCTCCAGAACGTCCTTCAATGGCTTCACCTTATCGCCCATGCGTGACATGCAAATTCCAAGAACTATGGCCACGAAGCACACGGCCAAAATGGAGTTGTTCGAGGAAAACGCGGACAGCAGGTTGCTGGGCACAACGTCGATAATCGTAGAGAGCGGGTTATAGGAGTCAATGGTTGCAAGCTCGGTTGCCCGGCCATTCGGAAGCGTTACCGTAAACCCGCCCGCTGCCTTAACTGAGTACGCAATGGTCGCGGCGAGGGCGGCCGTTACCGCATAGAAGCACAGGAAGGTAATGATCGTCTTAATTGCAATGCTGCTGAGCTTCTTTGGATCGGTAAGGCTACAGAGAGCGAGCGACAAAGAAGTGAGCACCAGCGGAACGATGGCAACCTGCAGGGCATGCATGAACAGCTGGCCCACAATGTAGAAGAGTCCGATGCCATTGACCCCCGCCTCCGAGGTAATGTCGACGAACAATAGACTGTTCAGGCTCTCCCACACTGGATTCGTATTGCCCAGCTGCATGCGCAGCGCCAAGCATCCTGCACCCGCAAGAAAGCCAAGTATTACCGCGATGAAAATCCTTCGAACTATGGAGTGCCCAGCCTTTTTATTCGAAGATTGTATCGATTTCTCCCGCGCATCCTCAGCCATTTTGTCGCTCATAGTTGCCTCCCCTCAGCCTTACCATCCGCACGATCGCACGCCCCCACCGCTAGAGCCGTGCCTACTTGTCCAGGTCCTCGGCCATCTCTCTCATAACCTGCTTGTCCTCTTCGGAAAGAACGATGTCCGCGGCAGGAGCGTTCTGGCGCACCTGCTCGGGCGAGGTTGCGCCGGTGAGGAGGTTAACGGTGTCGCCCTGGTTCATAATCCAGGCCAGGCAAAGAGTGGGAATGCTGCAGTTGTACTTCCGCGCAAGCGGCTTCCAGGCATCGAGCATGTCGATGACGCGCTCCATGTTGCCGGGCTGCCACCACTTCTTGTTGGCGCGCGCGTTACCGGGCTCGGGGCGGTAGTCCTTCGTAATGGTTCCGGTAAGAAGGCCCTGCTCAAGCGGCGAGTACGCCTGCATTGTGATCTTGTTCTCTTTGCACAGCGGAATAAGCTCGTCCTCCACGGCACGGTCGAGCACGCTGTACTTGCCCTGCACCAGGTCCAGCTCGCAGCAAGCCAGGTACTCCTTAATTTGGGGGATGCTTACGTTGGCGGCACCGATGGCGCGAATCTTGCCCTCGCTCTTGAGCTTGTTAAGCTCGGCAACCGTTTCGCTAATGGGCGTGTAGTACGGCTCGACGGAGGGCCAGTGCGTCATGTACAGGTCGATGTAGTCGGTACCAAGGCGCTCGAGCGACTCCTCGACCTCAAGGCGGACCGATTCGGGCGTGAGGTTCTTGTACAGCTGGCGGTCGCCCACCTTGTTCCAAACCGTGCCCTTGCGGTTCCACACCACGCCGCACTTGGTGACCAGGATCACCTTGGAGCGATCCAGCTTCTTCAGGGCCTTGCCAACGATGCGCTCGCTGTTGCCAAAGTTGTAGCCAGGAGCGGTGTCGATCATGTTGATGCCGGCGTCAACTGCGGCAACAATGGTGTCGACAGCCTTGTCCTCGTCGGGGCCTCCGCTCCAGGCGGGGCCGCCGCCAATCGCCCACGTTCCCAAACCCATCTTCGAGACCTGAATGCCCGAGCTTCCAAGTTCCATGTAGCGCATGGTATCCATCCTTACTTAGTTTACTGATTGATATAGATGCTATAGAGAAGCCCCCTGGGCCAGGACATTTGCACTCTTGTGCATATGAAAACGCTTGGCCCAGGGGGCTAGAGAAGTTAGGCGTACTGCTGCTTGTAGTGTGCAAGCTGGCGGTCAAACAAATCCCTGCTCTTCACGCCCGTAGTCGCGCCGATACTTGTGATGGCCAGCGAGGCGGCGACGTTTCCGTACTCGCCGCACTCGACCAAAGACTTGCCTTCCAGAAGTCCCGTGATGAAGCCGGAGGCGAAGTTGTCGCCCGCGCCGATGGTGTCCACGGCGATGATGCCCTTCATGGCGGGGACGATGACCTTCTGGCCGTCCTGCCCCTTGATGAACACTCCCTGCTTGCCGATCTTTATCACGACATGCTTCACGCCGTACGACAGGATTTTGTCGGCAACGCACTCGATATCGTCCTCCCCCGTCATAAGGCGAGCCTCATCGCAGTTGGGGAAGAAGTAGTCCACGTACGATAGGGCCTCGGCAATGTCGTCGAAGGTCTCGCCAAGGCGGGGCTTGATCATGTCGGCCGTTATTACCATGCCGGCCGACTTTGCCACCTTGAAGATCCTCACGAGGGCATCGTTGTTCAGGCGAGGGTTGTTGAAGAAGCTCGCCAGCGAAAGAAGTCTTCCACGGGCAATGAGCCCCAGATCAACGTCCTCAATACCCATCTTCCAAAGACTGCCGTTGCGGTTCGTGACGAAGGTCCTCTCGCCATCGGCCGTAACGAGGCCCACGTTGATGGAGGTATTGACTCCCTCGCGCAGTTTCATGCCCTGGGTGTCGATTCCTTCCTTGCGGCAGTGATCAAGAATGAAATCTCCTACGACGTCCTTGCCGACCATGCTCATGAGACCGACCTTGTGCCCAAGCCGGCTGATGATGGTCGACTCGTTGATGGCATCGCCGCCTATGGTCATGCTTATTTGCTCAAGGGGGTAGGACTCGTTGTCGAAGATGTCCTTGCTCACGGGCTGCAGGGGAACGTCCACGATTGCTGCGCCTACGCACACCACGTCCAAGGGTTTATTGGCGCTTTGCGCAGCGGACGCGTCGGGACAACCCTGGGTTGCGTTGGTAGACATGGCGACCTACCTAAGGTCTGCCTTGTCGGCGTCGCCGAACAGCTCGATCTTGTACAGGGCGCGCTCCTTGACCGCCTGGCGAACCGCACGCTCGAGCTCCAGGAACGACTTGTCGGTGTTCTTCTGGATTGCGCCCATGGCGGCGTCGCACAGCTCGGTGTGGATGTTGATCTTCGCGATGCCCAGGGAAATGGCGGTCTTGATGTCCTCGTCGCCAATGCCGGAGGCACCGTGCAGAACCAGGGGAACGCTTACGGCGTCACGGCACTTCTCAACAACCTCGAAGTTGAGCTTGGGGGTGGCGGAGTAGTGGCCGTGGACGTTACCAATTGCGACGGCAAGCGAGTCGCAGCCGGTGCGCTCAACGAACTCTGCAGCCTTGGAGGGGTCGGTGTAGGCATAGGCGGCAAGGGCCTCCTCGTACACCGTCTCGTTACCCACGTGACCAAGCTCGGCCTCCACGGGCACTCCCAGAGGATGGAAGTAATCGACGGCGGTCTTGATTTCCTTCACGTTGTCCTCGAAGGGCAGGGCCGAGGCGTCGCGCATGACGGAGTTCATGCCGTGGGTGTAGGCGTTCTTGATGATGTCCATGCTGCGGCCGTGGTCCCAGTGGGTAATAACGGGCACCTTGGCGTTCTTTGCCATGGAGACCATCATCCAGCAGAAGTCCTCGAACGAAGTGTTGCCCACGAAGCCCGTACCGAACGAGATGATAACGGGGGCGTTGTCCTCCTCCGCCGCGTCGATAACGCCCATGAGCATCTCGGCGTTCCAAACGTTGAAGTGCGGAATTGCAAACTGACCGTCCTTGGCCTTGTTCTCCCAGTACTTGATGTTGGCAAGCATGACTACTCCCTTCACTTCGAGGCGCCAGTAGGGCTCCTCAACGATTAATAGATAAGAGTTTTATGCGAACTACTCGCAGCCCGGAGTTCCGGCGACCTTCACGACGCCCTTTACCATGTCGACCTTCTTCTGTGGATCGATGGCATCGGTGAACGCCTGCTGCACGTCCTTATAGTCGTAAACGTTGGTGACCATGTCCTTCACGTTGAACTTGCCCGTGGCGATTGCCTCGATGGTGCGGGGGTAGTCGTTGCAGTAACGGAAGGAGGTTTGAATGGTGACCTCGCGATTGATCTTGAGGAAGTCGATGGGCACGGGCTTGCTCTGCGTTCCGACCATCATGATCTTTCCGCCGCGGGCAACTATTTGCACCGCCTGCTGTGCGAGGAAGCCGGAACCACCGCACTCGAATACGAGGTCAACGCCGTGGTCGCCGAACTTCTCGTCGGAACGCAGGTACTTTACGGTATCCACTTCCTTGCCGTTGATGGCCTCCTTGGCTCCGAGCTTCTTTGCCAGCTCGAGCTTCGAGGGAATGACGTCCACGACGGTAATGTCAGTGGCGCCAAGGCTGCGGCAGGCCTGGAGGGTCATGAGGCCGATGGTGCCACAGCCAAGAATTACGATGTGGCTTCCCAAGGAAGCGCCGCCCAGGATGGCCGCGTGCATGCCGACGGCAGCGGGCTCAACGAGTGCGGCCTCCACCATGCTCATACCCTCGGGCACGGGGTACACCCAGTCCTCGGGGTGCGTCATGTACTGGCACAGGGCGCCGCGGTAGTTGGGCTGGGTAGCCATGAAGTCCACGTCGGGGCAAATGTTGTACCTGCCGGTGCGGCAGTACTCGCATGAGCTGTCGGGCACGCCGGGCTCTACCAGCACCTTGTCGCCGGGCTTGAACTTGGTTACATCCTTGCCCACCTTAACGACCTCGCCGGAAACCTCGTGGCCGAGGCCAATCTCCTGGTTGGGGTCTTTGGGAGGGATGAAGGGGCCGAACTCGAACCCGTGGATGTCGGAGCCGCACATTCCAACATAGCTGACCTTGATCAGCACCTCTTTGGGACCGGGCTCGGGAACGGGCGCTTCTTTTATCTCAAAGTGCTTGGGGGTAACCAGAATGGCTTTGGAGTTCTTCATTTCTCTACTCCTTTGTGAACGTGTGAGTTGTGATGCAGAGCAGGTGTTTCATAAGTGACGGGGAGCCGCCGACGCCGGTTCCAAGACGCCGGCGACCCAGGGAGGAGGAACGCAAAGTTGCGTGGTGGTGTGGTGCGAAGGGACTGTTACACGTTGCCGATTGCCTCGACGGACTCGCCGCGAGTCTCCACGCCGAAGGCACCAACGCAAACCGCGATGATAATTGCCACGGCGGCCAGAAGCATGAACACGTAGCTCGAGCTTTGGGCGGCAAGTGCGGTAACAAGGAACGGGAAGAACACGTTGCTCACACGGCCCATTGCGTTGCAGAAGCCAGAGCCAGAGAGCTTTGCGGAAGTGGGCCACATCTCGGGCACATACACCGCCGACGCGTAGCAAACGTACATGTAAATGATCGTGTTCATGATGAACGTGAGGACGATGAGGCCGACCATATTCACAAGGCCCATCGAGGTGAGGAAGCCAATAAGGACTCCGAACACCGCCATGCCAACGAGGAGGAACATGCCCATCTTCTTGCGCGGCACCTTGTCCATGATGAGAGAAGCGATGAAGATGCCGAAGGGTGCGCCAAACAGGCCAAACACGGTCATGAACTGGGACTGCGAGGTGTCGTAGCCAAGGCCGTTCATAAGGGTGGGCATCCATGTCATGAGCGTGTACTGAATCGTGTTCATGCCAATGAGGACGAGCGAACCGACGATGGTACGACGCAGCAGCTTGCCGTGGAACAGAGCCGAATAAGGAAGACGCTTAACCTCCGCAGGGGGCTCGGTAACGGGAGGCAGGGGCTTGCCGGTGGACGCCTCGATCTCCTTCTCAATCTTCGTAACGATGGCGTCGGCCTCTTCCACGCGACCCTGCGACTCAAGCCAACGCGGGGACTCGGGGAACTTCTTCCAAACCATGATGGTGGCAACGATGGAAAGGACCGAAGGAATCATGAACTCAACGCGCCAGTTCATGCTCATGGCCATGCCCGAGCCCATCAGCAGAAGGGCGATGAGGTTGCAAATGGGGTGAGCCCAGTTGCCGATGAACGACGTGCGGCTGGACCAGGTTCCGCGGTTGCGGCTTGGCACGTACTCGGTGAAGCCGGCAAACAGAACCACCAGCAGAGCACCGAGGCCAAATCCCTGGGCAAGCCTAAAGAAGTACAGCACGTACACGTTGGGAGCAAGTGCGGCGCCAATCATTACCGCGATGTGGATGCACTCGTACAGGATGATCGACTTCTTACGGCCAATCTTGTCGCCGATGGGGCCGCCGACCAAAGCGCCGAACAGCTGGCCAATGGTGTAGGTGGTTCCCCACAACGCCAGGAGGGTGCTACCCTTCTCGAGCCAGTGGACCTCGTTCAGCAGGATGTTTTGGACGGCGCCGCTAATGCCGTTCGACCAGCACACCAGCAACGCGAAAGCGGTGATGAGCCACATCTTCACGTGCCACTTCGAATCGGGCAGCCGGTCAAGCCTGGCACCAATGTTGGCGCCCTTGGTATTGTCCATGTTCGCTTCCTCTCGGTGTTTCTTCTCGCACTCGTTATTTCGTTAGGACCGCGTTGCGTCGGCCAGCTCAGAATCGACCTCCGACTGCATTACGTCCCAAGCCTTTTCGATGTTTGGATTCTTGTTCCAAAGGGCAGGCGGGCCCAGGACCACCACGTCAGCACCCGCCTCGTACAGCGGACGATAAACGTCCTTGTTCATAGAGCCGTCTGCCTCGATGAGAAAGTCCAGATGCATGCTCTTGCGCCACTCCACGAGGGTGCGAATCTTGTCGTATACCTGCGGAATTACCTTTTGGCCGGCATACCCGGCGTCCACGATCATCAAGGTGACCTTCGATAAGAGCGGCAGGTAGTAACGAATCGTCTCCAGCGAGGTGGCCGGGTTAAGCGCGACGCCCGCCTTGCATCCCAGGGAAAGGATCTTGTTGAAGGTAACGAACGCATCGCTCTCGATGCAGTCGGCGTGAGGGGTTATGTATGTCGCACCAGCCTTGGCGCAGTCCTCGATAATCCACTGCGGATGCTTAACCATGAGGTGCGCGTCCATAGGAGTCTTCACGTGCGGCTTGAGCGCAGCCATGAAGTCGGGACCGATGCTGTAGGTCTTTACGTAGTTGCCATCTTTGATATCGATGTGCAAAAAGTCGGCTCGTTCGTCGATGTAGGACACCTGATGGGCGAAATCGAACAGGTCGCAGCAGCCCATCGACGGTGCAAGCAGGAGCTTGTGATCCATAGGGGCCATCTTCCCTTCTTCCAAAGAGGCTGGCTCCTCGCGCGGGAGCCAGCCGGTACCGATGCTCCTGCTTACTCGAAGTCGTAGTCGTCGGGGTAGTCCGCCTCGCCGTAGGCCTTCTCGTCCTTGTCGGGCTCGTCGTAGTGGAAGATGCACTTAACCGCGGACTTGTTGGCCATCGCGGTGAAGCCCTCCTTCCACTGGGAGAGACCGAGACGGTGGGTAATCATGGGCTGGACGTTTATCGCACCGGAGGCGAGCAAACGGATGCACTCGCGCCAAGAGGTGGAGTCGTAGGCCTGGTGGCCAATGATGCTCTTGTTCCACTCGGTGATGTTGTTGATCGAGAACTCAAGCGGCTTGAAGCCCATGCCCACGCGCACGACCTCGCCGTTCGGGCGCAGCATCTCGAGGGACTGCTTAAGGGCGATGTTGGCGCCGGAGCACTCCACTACCAGTCCAAGGTTGTCACGGCCGCAAATCTCGGTGCAACGCTTAACGACGTCCTCGGTGGAGCCGTTGACGCAGTGAGTTGCACCGACCTCGCGGGCAATCGGGAACCTGGTTTCAACGTCGTCCTGAAGACCAACCATCACGATGTTGACGGCGCCCATGATGCGAGCTACCTGCACGGCAAACAGACCCAGTGGGCCAGTGCCAAACACGACGACGTCCTGGCCAGGCAGGAAGCTGGACTGCTGCGCGATTGCCTTGTAGGAGTTGGCAATCGGGTCAAGCACGGCGGCCTCTTCGTACTTCACGCCATCGGGAATCTCCCAAATGGCATGGGGGTGCAGCTTGAGGATGCCGCCGGGGATCTTCGCATACTTGGTGAAGCCACCGGTACCACCGAAGGCCTGGTAGTTGTTGTCCAGGCCAAGGCCGGTCTTGTGCTCGCACAGCATGAAGTCGCCGCGCTCGCAAGCGGGGCACTTTCCGCAGGCCTTGCCGGCGTTGTCGGACACCACGCGCTGGCCGACCTTCCAATCGGTCACGTTCTCGCCAACCTTAACGATTACGCCGGCGAACTCGTGCCCACGAATGGAGTTGAGCGTCTTCGAGGTGTTCTTTCCCTCCAAATCCGCATACCAGTGCTTCATGTCGGCTCCGCAAATAGCAGCAGCCTTCAGGCGAATGATCACGTCGTCGGGGCCACACTCGGGAACCGGCATGTCTATGTAGTGATAACCGCCGAACTCGCCATTGTCGCAGTACCTAGTAAGTGCCTTCATGACTTCCCCTCCAATAACACCGTTGACCTTTCCCCGGACACCCAATCATCACTGCGAATCGACGCAGTATCTTGGAGAGCGGCCGAATTTGTGCGTTTATCTAAACTGCCATTCGGCCTCTCTTGCCCGAGCCTTCCTTGCACACCCTTTTTATACAAGAGTATTTCTGTGTTTCAAAGATTTCTTCTGTGTTTACGTCATTTATATCTGCGAACGGCAGATTTTCCTACCGAAACGGTCAAAGTTGGCATTCGGAACCCACTGTTGTAACCGACACGCTGCCGCCAGAAAAATCAACGTCCTCCAACAAACCCCATAACCTGTTGTTGAATTTCGGTGCCGCCATCAATTGAACTGAAAAAGTCGGACAGCAGCGAGCGCGACAACACCGGTCGTTCCGGCCGGTCGTTCCGGCAGTCGGGTATCGAATCTTCCGATGGTCACTCGAATATTGCTACTTATCCTGGAAACGGTGCGCGCCTGTCAGACTATTTGAACTAGAGAGGAACGCCGCAAGTGCGGGATACAAACGTTCAGTGGAAAAGGCGAGGGGTCGCCAAGATAGTTGCAAATTCCGAAAAGATATGGTCTCTAGACCACCTTTTACCAGCTCGCGTTACTCTGCCGGCCCGCACAGACGTAAGTTCACGCCGACTACTTTGGGCGAACCGGCGTGGTGCTCGTGCGGAAGCCGGACCGCATCATCGCATCCAATCCAGGCACGCTCAGAATCGCGGTGGACGAGGTTGAGGCGGGCGGAGCTTCTGACCCCCGCAACGAGACGCTGCTCTCGATGTTCAGTCTGCCCAACATTGGCGAGCGGGCTGGCAGCGGGTACGACACGCTGCGCGAGGGCACGTACAGCGCCGGTAAGCCCGACCCTCTGCTCGAGGAGCTCTGGGAGCCGGACCGGGAGCGCCTGACTCTTGAGCTCGAGACGAGCGGTCTTGCCGACTTCCGCCTACCGGGCATAGGCGGTGAGTCCTCCCCGCTCGTGACGAAGGTCGAGCCGCCAAGGAGTGACCGAGTCCAGTGATCAAGTCGACAAGCTCCTAGCCGTCATGGATGGGAAAGAGATGTCTGTGTCGAGATGATGCAGAGGCTTGGACTAGAGCACCGCACATACTTCAGGCGAAATTACCTCGACCCCGCCCTCGAAAAGGGGCTCATCGAGAGGACCATACCCAACAAGCCAACCAGCAGCAAGCAGAAGTACCGAAAGGTGAAGCAATAGCGGGAATGGATGGTATGGGCAGGAAGCCCACCGACCCCCTCCATAACCCAATGCTGTACGGACGCGCTTTGAAGCAGCTGAAGAAGCCCTTCTCGCCCGTCGATGCGCTGGGCGAGAAGGGCCATGGCCTACGGTCGCCACGCAGGCGGGACGCTACGCAAACGGGCAGTGCGGGAACGTGCACGGGTCGCAGCCCAGGCAGAGCCCGCCCTCGCCCATGGCCACGAAGTCGCGCTTCGCGAGCGGCACGCCCGCCACCAGGCGCGGCAGCGCGAGGTCGAACACTGTCGCCTTGTTGTACATGACGCACCCCGGCAGCCCCACCACGGGCACGGGGCGCGCGTCCCTCTTGCCCGCGGCGTCCTGCGGCGCGGCTGCGGCTTTTCCCGCGGCGCCGTCCGGGTCGAAGTAGCCCACCAGCAGCATGGCCCCCGGCAGCACCGGAGCGCCGTACGTGACGATGCGCGCGCCGGCGCGCCTGATGGCGCCGGGAGTGTTGTCGTCCGGGTCCACGCTCATGCCGCCCGTGCACAACACCATGTCCACCCCGGCGGCGCGGGCCTCGCCAATGGCGGCCACCACGTCTTCCATCGCGTCGCCCGGCGTGGCGCGCCACGTGACGGCGACGCCGTAGCGCGCGAGCTTGCGCTCCACCACGGGGGTGAAGCGGTCCTGGATCAGCCCGCTCTTGACCTCCGAGCCCGTGGCGATCACGGCAGCGGTGCGCATGACGTACGGCGCCACGCGCATGAGCGGCCCGTGCGCGGCGACGTCCGCCGCGGCCTCGGCCCGGGCCACGACCCGCCCGTCTATCACGAGCGGGATCACGCGGGTTCCGGCGAGGGCGACGCCGGCGCGCACGCCAAAGTTGCCGCGGCGCGTGGCCACCATCACCTGGTCCACGGAGTTCACGGCCGCAAGGCGCTCGGAATCCACCAGGAACACGCCGTCGTGGGCGGCGCTTATGCCGATCTTCCCCTCGCGCGGCTCGCCCGAGGCAACGCAGCCCTCGCCCAGGCACAGCGCGGCCATGCGGCGCGCGGCCTCGTCCTCGTGCAGCCAGCCCGGACGCCTCTGCCACACGTACAGGTGCGCCTTGCCCATGCTCAAAAGCACCGGCACGTCCTCGGCCGTCACCACGTGGCCCTTGCGAAAGCGCGCGCCCTTGTAGCGCGGCAGCTCGTTGCCGTTGGCGTCCGTGCCGCCGGGCAGGATCTGCGTCATGTCGTGGCACAGCACGTGCCCCACGGCATCCTGGGTCGCAACCAGTTTCATTCCGGACTCGCTCACGCAAGCTCACCCTCTTCCATCACGCGCACCGCGTCGCCGGCGCGCACGCTGCCGCCGCGCGCCACCACGCAGAATATGCCGTCCGTGGGCATGACGCACATGCCCGTGAGGCGGCGTATCTCGCAGTCGTTGTGGCACGTCTTGCCAATCTGCGTCACCACCAGGCGGCACTCCCCCACCGCAAGCACGCTCCCCACGGGAAGCTCGCGCAGGACGAGGCCCTCCGTCAGGATGTTCTCCGCAAAGTCGCCGGCCGCAAGGTCGAGCCCGCGCTCGCGCATGCGGTCCACGCTCTCGTTGGGAAGCAGGCTCACCTGCCGGTGCCACGCGCCGGCGTGGGCGTCGCCCACGATCCCCACGCCCACGCGCAGCTCAAGCGCGTCCACCGGGTGCTTGCGCGTGCCCTTGCGCTCGCTCACGCTCGTGGCGAGCACGCGTCCGGCGCCTCCCCGCGGCCCCACGCCGCCCTGCAGCTCCTCGCTACCCCGCATCAGCCTTCCTCCCGAACGAAGTGCCCCGACTTGCCGCCGTCCTTCTCCATTAGGCGCACGCGGTCTATCACCATGTCGCGCTGGTGCGCCTTGCACATGTCGTAGATGGTGAGGCCCGCGACGCTGGCCGCCGTGAGCGCCTCCATCTCTACCCCAGTCTCGCCGCAGCAGCGGCACGTGGCCGTGATCGCTATGCCGTCCTCCTCTAGCGAGAAGGACACGTCCACGCCCGTGAGCTGCACGGGGTGGCACATGGGCACCAGCTCCCACGTGCGCTTTGCCGCCATGATGCCGGCGACCTGCGCCACGGCGAGCACGCCGCCCTTGCGCACGCCGCCCGTGCGCACGAGCTCCAGGGTGTCCGGCCTCATGAGGACCTTGCCGGCCGCCGTCGCGGTGCGCTGGGTGCGGGGCTTCTGGGAAACATCCACCATGCGGGCGCGGCCCTGCTCGTTGAAGTGCGTGAGCGCCATGCTCAGCCTCCTATCTGACTCATGGCACGCGGCGTCTGGCTCGCGTGCCCCATGTCCATGTGGTGCCTGCCGGGCTTTTCCGCGATGCCGCGCGCCACGGCCCGCACCAGCTCCTCCCCGGAAAGCCCGCGGAGGTCCACCTCCTGCGCGGAGTGCAGGCACGGCTTGAGCCTGCCGTCCGCCGTGACGCGTATGCGGTTGCACTGCCCGCAGAACCTGTGCGTCATGGGCCGGATCAGCCCCACCGTGCCGCGCCAGCCCGGCGCGCGGTAGAGCTGCGCCACGCCGGGGGCGGTCGCGTCCGCGGGCACGAGCTCCGGCACGGCCGCGAGCACGGCGTCCGCCGGAAGGAAGCGCTCGCGCGGCCACGCGGCGCACGCACCCATGGGCATGAGCTCTATGAAGCGGACGCAGAGGTCGCTTCCGCGCGCGAGCTCCGCAAGCGGGCGCAGCTCGTCCTGGTTGATGCCGCCCAGCAGCACGCAGTTGACCTTCGTGCCGGAAAAGCCCGCCTCGCGCGCGGCCGCAAGCCCGGCAAGCGCGTCCTCCAGCGTGCCCGTGCGCGTGATCTTGCGGTAGCGCGCGCCGTCCAGCGTGTCCAGGCTCACGTTCAGCCGCGTGAGGCCCGCCGCCCGCAGGTCTGCCGCCACGGGCGCCAGCAGCGTGGCATTGGTGGTCATGTCCACCTCCTCCACGCCGGGGACGTCCGCCACCATGCGCACCAGGTCCACGATTCCGCGGCGCACCAGGGGCTCGCCGCCCGTCAGGCGCACCTTGCGCACGCCCAGGCTCGCCGCGGCGGCCACGATCTCTTGCATCTGCTCGAACGTGAGCACGTCCTCGTGGCGCAGGCGCGGCACGCCGCACGCCGGCATGCAGTACACGCAGCGGCAGTTGCAGAGGTCCGTCACGCTCAGCCGCAGGTAGGTGACGTCTCGTCCAAACGCGTCATGCATGGCCTCCCCCTCCTTTCGCACATCCTTCGCACAGCGGCATCACGCACTCCGGCGCGATGCCAAACGTCACGCGCGTGGCGCCCCCAAGCGCGGCCCACGCGTCCTTCTCGCACTCGTAGCGCAGCAGCGCGCCGCCGGGCGTCCGCGCCATCACGATGGTGCTGAACGTGCCGTCGATCACGCGCTCCACCACGCACGGGATGCGGTTGGCGCCGGGAGCGGGGCGCGGGGCCGCGTCCCCCTTGCCCGCGAGTGCCGGGCGCCCGTCAGCCGCATCCGTGGGCGCGGCCGTCAGGTAGTGCGCGCGGATGCCGACGTGCGTCATGCGCGCATCCGGCGCGTCCGCGCACGCAAGCGTCACGCCCCAGTCGTCGCAGGCCAGCAGGCGATCGCCCACCACGCGTGCGCGGCTCACGTTCTTGCAGCCGCTTATGAGCGCCGCCGCCACGGTGCGCGGGCGGGCAAACAGCTCGTGCACGCTCACGAGCGGCTCGGTCTGGCCACGGTCGATCACGCACACGTCCTGCGCCAGGCGGTGCACCTCGTCACGGTCGTGCGTCACCAGCACGGCTCCGCCCGAAAACGCGCGGAGCTCGTCCACAAGCTCAAGCTCCAGCTGCCAGCGCAGGTAGCCGTCGAGCGCGCTGAACGGCTCGTCCAGAAGGATGAGCTCCGGATCGCTCGCCAGGATGCGCGCCATCGCGACGCGCTGCCGCTGCCCGCCGGAAAGCTGCGCCGGCCGCAGGCGCTCCACGCCGTCCAGGCGCATGGCGCAAAGCTCGCGGCGCGCACGCTCGCGGCGCTCGGCGCGGCCGCCCTCGCGCACGCCGGCCATCACGTTGTGCAGCACGTCCATGGTGGGAAACAGCGCGCTGTCCTGAAACAGGTAGCCCACGTGCCGACGCTGCGGCGGCAGGTCTACGCCGGCGTCGCTGTCAAACAGCGTGCGGCCGTTAAGCACGATGCGCCCCTCGTCCGGGCGCATGACGCCGGCGATGCACTTGAGCGTGACGGACTTGCCGCAGCCGGACGGCCCCAGAAGCGCCATCACGCGGTCCGCGCGCTCCACGTCGAAGCTCGCGTCCAGCGTGAACGCGGCCAGGCGCTTGCGTATGCGCACGCAGAGGCTCATAGCGCGCCGCCTTCCGCAACGACGGCCTCTGCGGCAACGGCCTCCGCCGCGCTGCCCGCGGGCGAGAAGGATGCGGCCCCGCGCCCGCCGGCCGCACGCCCCTGCACCACGTTGAGCGCCACGAGCACGACGCAGCTGATCGCGAGGTTCACGAGCACCCACGCGAGTGCTCCCGCGTTGTCGCCCGTGCGCCACAGCTGGTACACCGTGGTCGACACCGTCGCCGTGGAGCCGGGCATGTAGCCGCACACCATGGACGTGGCGCCGTACTCGCCCAGCGCCCGAGCGAACGCGAGCACCGCGCCCGCCACGATGCCCTGCCGGCAGCACGGCATCTTCACGTGCCAGAGCACCCACGCGTTGGAGCGGCCCAGCGTGCGGGCCGCGTCTGCCAGCGTCTGGTCGAACGACTCGAACGCGCCGCGCGCGGTGCGGTACATCAGCGGGAAGCTCACCACCACCGTCGCGAACACTGCCGCGTACCACACCATGGTCAGGCGCGCGCCCAGCGCGGAAAGCGCCCACGCGCCCAGGGGCCGCCGCGGGCCCAGAAGCATCAGCAGCAGGAAGCCCACCACGGTGGGTGGCAGCACCAGGGGAAGCGTCAGCACCACGTCCGCAAGGCCGCGCACCACGCGCGGCGCGCGCGACACCACATTCGCGAGGGCGATGCCCAGGAGGAACACCACCACGGTCGAGATGGCGGCCACCCTGAGCGAGTTTGCCAGGGGAAAGAGGTCCATGTCCTTCTCCCCTAGGCCTTGGCGAGCGCGGTGAAGCCCGCGTCCGTAAAGCATTTTACGGCGGCCTTTGTGCGCAGGAAGTCCACGAACTCGACGGCGAGGGCGTGCTCCGGCGCCGCCTTGACCGCGGCCACGGGGTAGGCCACGCGGCCGCACATCGCGTCCGTCGCGGCGTCCACCTGTGCAAGCGACTCCGCCTTCGCGTCCGTCGCGTACACCACGCCGCAGTCCACGCTCGCCTCGCGCACCTGCGCCGCGACCTCCTTCACGTTGCTGCCGTAGCTTATGCAGCCCGCCTGCGCGAGGGCAGCCTCGTCCAGGCCGTAGTGGGCCAGGATCCTCTGCGTGTACTGGCCCACCGGCACGTCCGCGTTGCCCATGGCCAGAAGCACCTGGTGCGCGGCAAGCGCCTTTGCCAGGCCGTCGAAGCTCTTGACGTCCTTGGGGTTGCCCTTGGGCACGCAGAGCACCACCTTGTTCTGCAGCAGGTCCACGCGGGTGGCGTGGTCCACCATGCCGGCGCCCTCCTGGCCGTCGAGCCCGCCGTCCAGCTGGTCCATCTGCTTTTCTGCGGCGGAGAAGAACACGTCCGCCCTTGCCCCCTCCGCGATCTGGGTGCAGAGGGTGCCGGAGGAGTCGAAGTTGAACTTTACCGTGACGCCCTTGTGCTTGCGCTCGAAGAGGCGCCCGATCTGCTGCAGCGACTCCGTGAGCGACGCCGCGGCAAACACGGTGAGCGTGCGCGCCTTGCCGCTGGCCGCCGCCTTGCTGGGTCCGCTTGCGGACGAGTCCGCGCCGTCGCGGCCGGCGCTGCCCGCGCTCCCGCACGCGGCGAGCGCCGCCGTTGCCGCCAGGGCGGCCGCGCCGCCCAAGAGCTGGCGCCGCGTAAGGGCGCCGCCCTTCTCGACCATGTGGTGCATGTTCCCTCCTTGGTGTGGTGCCTGCCAATGCGCGCCGTGGCGCAAAAAGGTGCCCATGTGGTGCCTGTGGGCGTTCGCCCCGACCGCGGCCGGGGACGTTCTCAAACAAATTATACGTTTGCCTTACAAACTTTTATCTGACGCGCGTGACGAATCGGCGTGCGGCCTCTGCTCCGGCGGGCGCAGCTCCGCGCGGCAGCGGATCATCTGCGCCGCGATGGATATCGCGATCTCCGCCGGCGTCACGGCCAGGATGTCCTCGCCTATGGGCAGGTGAACGGACTCAAGCCACGCCTCGTCCACGCCGCGCTCGCGCAGGGTCTTGCGCGCAAACGCCGCCTTGCCGCGACTACCGATGCAGCCCACGTACGCGGGGCGCGCGGCCGCCACCTGCTGCAGCACGTCTATGTCCCACGCGTGGCCGTGCGTCGTCACCACTACGTAGTCCGCGCCGCCCACGCGTATGCCCATGCCCGCGATGTCGCGCAGGTCGCCGCAGAGCACGCGCTCCGCCGCGGGAAAGTCCGCCGGCACGGCCACGCCGGGGCGGTCGTCCGCCACCACCACGCGAAACCCCACGTTCGCAAGGACGCCCGTGAGCGCGCGGCCCACGTGGCCGCCGCCAAACACGTAGCACACCGGGTCCGGTCCGGCCGGCTCAACGTACGTGTGGGAGCCCTCCTCCCACACGGCCGCCTGGCCGGCAAGCGCCCGCGCCTCCGCGGAGCCCGCCGCAAGCTCGTCCGCGCCCAGAAGCTCCACAGTCACGTCCGAAGGGTCGCACCACGCCTCGCGCAGCACGAAGCGCTCGCCCGCGCGAAGCCTACGCAGCAGCTCTGTCAGAAGTGCCGCCCTCCCGGGCTGCCACGCCGTCACGCCCACCAGGGCGTCGCCGCCGCACGCCATGCCGGTCTTCGCGTGCGTCATCCACTCCAGGCTCGCCGGCGCCGCGCCGGAAAGCACGTCGCGGCAGCGCCGCTGCATCTGCTGCTCAAGGCGGCCGCCGCCCACGGTGCCCAGCCACGTGCCGTCCTGCAGAAGCGCCATGCGCGCCGTGGCGTGGCGCGGCATGGAGCCGCGGGTGGCAAGCACCGTGGCCAGGGCAAACGGACGCCCGGCAGAGAGCTCCGCCAGAAGCCGGTCCACAAGCGCCTGGTCGCGCAGGGTGTCATGAGAGTCTTGCATGTCCTTCTCCTTGTTCATGCCGTCGCGTCGTCTTGCCGCGCGGGCGCCAACCGGGCGCCATGGCCGCGCGGGCCCCTAGCGCAGCGCGATGCGGGCGCCGCCCGCCGCGCCGGCCTCGCCCACGCACCCCACCACGCGGGCGTCGGGCACGCGGCCGTCTGCCAGAAGGTCCGCCAGAAGCGCGTCCGCGTCCGCCGCGGCGACGCTTATGAGCAGCCCGCCAGAGGTCTCGGGGCAGAACAGCAGGTCCTGCACGTCGCGCGGGACATCGCCCACGTCCACCGAAGACTCAGCAAAGTGGCGGTTGCGGTACATCCCCGCAGGCAGGATGCCCAGGCGCGCAAGCTCGCGCACGCGGGGCGAAAGCAGCGCCGGCGCGGCGGCGTCAAGCTCCAGCGAAACGTTCGCGCCCTGCGCCATCTCGAGCGCGTGGCCCAAGAGGCCAAAGCCTGTCACGTCCGTGGCAGCGTGCACGTCGTGCGCCACCATCACGTCGCGCGCGTAGCGGTTAAGGCGCATCATCTGGGCCTCCGCCGCGGCGACGTCTGCCGGCGCGGCGAGCCCGGCCTTCGCGGCCGTCGTGATCACGCCCACGCCCAGCGCCTTCGTCAGCACCAGCGCGTCGCCGGGGCGCGCGCCGCTGTTGGTGAGCATGCGCGCCGGGTTCACGAAGCCCGTCACGGCAAGGCCGTACTTGGGCTCGCGGTCGTATATGCTGTGGCCGCCCACGATGGAGGCACCGGCCTCGTACACCTTCTCGTAGCCGCCGCGCAGGATCTGGTGCACCACGTCCGCCGGCATGTCCTCTGGCACGGCCATCACGTTCAGGGCGACCTTGGGCTCGCCGCCCATGGCGTACACGTCCGAAAGCGCGTTCGCCGCGGCGATGGCCCCGTACGTGTACGGGTCGTCCGCGATAGGCGGGAAGAAGTCCACGGTCTGCACCAGGGCGATATCGTCCGTCACGCGGTACACGGCCGCGTCGTCCGACTTGTCAAACCCCACCAGCAGGTTGGGGTCGCGCCGCACCCGGATGTCGCTCAGCAGGCGCGCCAGCTCGCCGGCGCCCACCTTCGCCCCGCAGCCCGCGCACTCCGCAAGCTTCGTGAGCTTCACGTCCTCGCCCGCGGGCGCGGGGGCCGCGCCCTTCTCGCCCTGCCGGGCCTTTGCGTCGTCTGCCATCGCTATCCCTCCAGCCTGTGCGAGAGGTGCAGAAGCGCCTCCAGCACGCCGCCGCCTATCGCGCGCGCCTTGTCGGAGCACGTGTTGCAGTGGCCCGGCACGCAGCGCGGGTCGATGTCGCCGGACTTCATGCCGCGCGTGACGGGGCAGCCCTCCTGCAGCAGGCCGCGCAGCACCCCCGGGATCGTGGCCACAAGCGGCTTTCCGGCAACCGTCGCCACCAGGTCGCCCTTGCGCACCACGTCGCCGATCTTCAGCACGGGCTCGAACGCGCCGTCCGCCGGCGCGCGCAGCACGCGCTCGCGCGAATAGCCGCCTATGTTTCCCGGCACGCCCGTGTTGGGTATGGGCGAGCCGTCGTATATGACGCGGCCCAGGTAGTGGCCGCGCTTTGTCTCTATGGCGGCGTGGCAGTCGCAGCCGGCCGCCGTGCCGGCCCTAAAGCCCGGGCCCACGCCTATCACCACGGGCGCCATGTCGCGCGTGGTGCCCAGGTTGCGCTTCGCGATGATCGCGTCCACCACGCACTCCGGGCGCAGCCGCGCGATGGAGGCGCCGTCAGGGTCCACGAGCACGGCGACTGTGCCCGCGCGCGCCACGCGGGCCGCCTCTTCCGCGTCCGCGCACAGCACGCCGCGCACGTCCTCCACCGTGGCCTCGCCCAGGCGGATGGCCTCGCTAAAGCACACGGTGCGCCGCACCGCGGTGGGCACGGCCACGTCCAGCATCACCACGTCCGCGCCGCTGCGGCGCAACCTCACGGCGATCCCGGAGGCAAGGTCCCCCGCGCCGCGTATCACTACCAGCATCTTTCCTCCTCCGTTCGCCCCCGCTCGCAGCGCGCGGCCATGCGGCGCGCAGGCCGGGCGGCACGTTCCCGCTCGCGGCGCGCCCGCTACAGCTCCAGCTCGTACGTGCCCGCGCACGTTACGCCCGGCGCCACCAGCCGCTCGAACTCGCCGCGCGACGCGGGCGGCATCGCCCACGCCAGGCCGCAGTCCGCGCGTATGCTCACCGGCGTGGGTATCAGGCGCCCGGCCACGCCGGCATCGCGGCACAGCCGCTCGCACTCCAGCGCCTCGTGCGTGGAGTCAAACGCCACCACCACGCGCGGACGGCGCCTGCGCCCGCCGCCCGCGGCCGCGGCGCTCACGGCCGCGCCTCCGCAGAAAGCCGGCCCAGCGCCTCGAGCGCAAGGTCCACGTCCTTCTCGCCCGTAAAGTAGCCAAACGAGAAGCGCACGGCCCCGGCGTCCTGCGTGCCCAGGGCCCGGTGCATCCTGGGCGCGCAGTGGCCCCCGGCGCGCGTGGCTATGCCAAAGTCCTCGTCCAGCGCGTCCGCAAGCTCGGAGGACTCCCAGCCGTCCATGTTTAGCGTCACGACGGGCGCGTGGTCGCGCGCGGGCGTGCTGCCGTCGAGCAGTGCAAGGTCTTCCGGCCAGTCGCCGTACACGTGGGCGCCGGGCACCTTTCGCGCACCCGCCACGAAGCGCCGCGTGAGCGCAAGGTCGTGCGCGTGGATGGCGTCCACGCCCGCGCGCGCCACGAAGTCCGCCGCGGCGGAAAGCCCCGCGATGCCGTGGCCGTTGAGCGTGCCGGCCTCCAGGTGCTCCGGGTACGCGTCCGGCATGCCCTCCGCAAACGAGAGCACTCCCGTGCCGCCCGAAATCACGGGCCGCACGTCCACGCCCGGCGCAACCAGCAGGCCGCCCGTGCCCTGCGGCCCCATGAGGGCCTTGTGCCCCGTGAACGCCAGCAGGTCCGCGCCCATGGCCTCCATGTCCACGGGGGCGGCACCCGCCGTCTGCGACGCGTCCACCAGAAGCAGCGCGCCGGCCGCGTGCGCCACGCGGGCAAAGCGGCGCACGTCCGCCACGTTGCCCGTAAGGTTGGACGCGTGCGTGCATACCACCAGCCGCGTGCCCGGCGCCACAAGGCGCCCAAGCGCGTCGTAGTCCAGCCTGCCCAGCGCGTCCGCCGGCACGAAGTCCACGTGCGCGCCGCGGCCGGCAAGCAGGTGCAGCGGCCGCAACACGGAGTTGTGGTCCCAGTCCGTGGCGACCACGCGGTCGCCCGGGCGCACCGTGCCCAGGATCGCCATGTTCAGCGCCTGCGTGGCGTTGGCGGCAAACACCACGCGCTCCGAGTGGCCAAAGCCCAGAAGCGACGCCACCCGCTCGCGCGCCACCATCACCGTGCGCGCCGCGCCAAGCTCGCCCTCCGCGGCGCCGCGGCCAGAGCTTCCCAGCTCGCGCATGGCGCGCACCACGGCGTCTATCACGCAGTCCGGGCGCTCGTGCGCCGTGGCGGCGCAGTTGAGGTACACCATGGCCGGCTACAGCACCGTGACGCCGGGACGCGCCGCCACGATCTGCGCTATGGCGTACAGGTTGGTGACGCCGCCCACGGCAAGCTTGTCGCGGATGCCATAGAAGTCCAGGCAGGTGCCGCAGGTAAGGACCTTCGTCCCGCGGGACTCCAGCTCGCGGATGTCCTCCAGCGACTCCGAGCCCTCGCACGTAAGGCGCGCGCCGCCGTTGTAGAACAGCATGGTGTCCGGAACCTGGTCCTGGTGGGCCAGCGCGTAGATGAGGCCCTTCATCAGGATGTGACCCAGCTCCTCGCTGCCGCGGCCCATGGAGTCCGTGTCCACGGCCACCACGGCCGACGTGCGGTCGGGCACGTTGCAGAACGCGGCGGCCTCCGTCGCGGCGGCCTCGCTCGCGGCCACCTCGCCGCGCGGGCTGAAGGTAAGGGTAACGTCCTTCCCAGAGCGCTCCACGCCAAGCTCGCAGTCCTTCTCGTCCGCAAGGCGCGTGAGGTTGCCCTCTGCCACGGAATCGTTCACCAGCACCTGCAGCGACTCGCCGGGCGCAAGCTTTGGCAGCGCCTCCAGCGTCAGTACCACGGGCTTTGGGCAGGTGAGGTTGCGCGCATCGATCTTCATGCTTCGCTCCAAACGCTACGAGCGGGCGCGTGGCCCGCGGGTTTCCACAGGGCCGTGACTTTTTGGGCGGTCGAGCCGCCGGGGTGCCGTGCCAGTCACCCTTGCCTGCCCAGTATAGCGAAGCGCCACGGGCAGATAAATGTTTGTTTGGATTGCAGAACTTCTTTTTTGCCAGCGGTTCCCTGGCGCCGCGGACGGCGCCGCGCAGGGCGAGAGGGACGTACCACCGCGCTAGAGGTCTATCTCGTAGCGTCCGCCCACGAAGTAGTCGCGACCTATGCATACGGGCTTGCCGTCCGCGTCGACGTAGTCGGCAACGCTATAGATCAGAGGGTCCCCCGCGGAGACCTCAAGCAGCTGCCCCTGCTCCGTCGTTGACTTCACGGCATTGATGGTCCATGCGGTGTGGTGGTCCGGCCGACGCCCGATCGCGCGCTCGATGGCGCCGAACATCGACGTGTCCTCCAACGGCTCCGTCAGGAGGTCTGGCGCCCAGTCGTACGGAAGGATTACGCGCTCGTCGCACACGGGCAGGCCATCGGCAGACCTCACGCGTCGCACAAGCAGCATGAGCGTGCCGTCACCCATCCCAAAGAATTCGAGCTCGTCGGGTCTGCCAGGCGTTATCTGACGGTCTATCACGCGCGCACCCGGACGCGCCCCTATTTCCTGGCACATGCGCGTGAACGTGCTGATGTCGCGCGTGCGCGAGAGCTGGCGGCTTATGTGACGCGTTCCCACGAACGTCCCGCGGCCCTGCATCTTCACCAGAAAGCCGTCCGAGCACAGGTCCTCGATTGCACGACGCACGGTGATGCGGCTCACCCCGTAGCTCTGGCTCAACTCCGCCTCAGAGGGGATCCTGTCGCCGTTCTTGTATGTGCCGCCCTTGATCTCGCCTTTCAGATCATCGTATATCTGCTGATAGAGCGGCGTCGTCGTGGTGCCCATGTCTTGCCTTTCGCACGGCGCCACGTCGGTGCGCCGCCTCATACCTCACGTGTCATATGTATGATACCGTTTCGTCACGCGACGTCATTCCTGCGCCGCGCCCGACGGCCCCAGCGCCAGGGGCACGACCTCCCAAAGCGAGTCCACCACCACGTCCGCCTCTCCCTGGTCGAGGCTCACGCCAGGCTTGGGCCTCAGCGCAGCCACAAAGGAGCCGGACGCCTTGCCCGCACGGATGCCAATCGGCGAGTCCTCCACAACCACGCAATCCCCCGCAGGCACGCCCAGGCGACTCATCGCCGTCAGGTAGATCTCTGGGTCTGGCTTGAACGCGCTGCACTCCTGTCCGCTGATTGCAAGGCTCACGTAGGGCTCCGCGCCCGTCGCCCGCATGAACTCGCGTATGAGCTCCGGGTATGAAGAAGAGCAGATCGCGCACCTCACGCCCCGCTCTCGCAGGGTACGCATCACGGGCACCGCATCCGGGTTCGCAACCCTGCGCCATGGGGTTGGATGGTCGTCAGAGTACGCGCGGTAGCCCTCATGCAGCGCGCGACGCAGCTCGGCATTGCCCGGTACCAACTCCTCCCAGATCGCCCGGTCGTTACTCCCACTGAAGTCCGGGACCGCATCGAAGCAAAAGCCCTTTCCCATCAGGTAGTCCACGCGACGCTGGTTGTAGAACTGCTCCGTGAACGCCAGCACCCCGTCCATGTCAAACAGCACGGCCCTCGCCATGCCACCACCCCCAAAGGCCCGCAATGCGGGCGAGAAAAACATGCGCACGCGCCCGTGCGCGCTACAAAAAAGCGGACCGCCCGCAACGGACGGTCCGCAACACGCACCAGAAGCCTAGTACTGCAGCTTCCACATGTAGCGGCGCATGGTGAGCGGGTGCTGCCTCGCCTCGGAGATCTTCTCCGCGTACACGCGCATGACGGCGGTGTGCACGAAGGGGTTGAAGTACGTGGCAACCTTCGAGCCCACCACGCCGGACAGGCCGTAGTCCTTCGCGTCGATGACGGCGACCTTGGCGTCGAAGCGCTGCAGGAACGTGAGGGCGCGGGCGTCCATCGCACGGGTCGCGCCGTCGTTCATGAACAGCAGGTACGGCTTGTCCTTCTCGGTAAGCTCGAACGGGCCGTGGAAGTACTCGCCGGTGTGGTAGGCAGCGGAGTCGATCCACTGCATCTCGGAGAACAGGAACATGGAGGTGGAGTACGCAACCTTCGCGCTCGCGCCGGAGCCCATGAGGTAGATGAGCTGGTCGTCCTTGAAGTCTGCCGCAAACTGCGCCGCAAGCTTGCCGGCGTGCTCGGCCGCGTCCTCGGCGAGGTCGTACACCTTTGTGAGGCCGGCGATCATGTCGTCGTATAGGTCCGTGCCCTCGACCTGCTGCAGCAGCTCGACCGCAAGCGCCAGGGCATAGCCCATCTTCTCCACCTTGGCAGCGTAGTTCTTCTCGAACCCGTGAACGATCACGTGGTCGACGCCCTCGGTCAGCGGGGAGGTGCCGTTGTGCGTGATGGCGGTCACGGGCGCGCCGAGCGCCTTCGCGGTGCCGTTGGCCTTCACGGTCTCGGGCGTGGTGCCGCCCAGGGAGCACGTCACGACGAAGGTGTTGGGGCCAACCCATGCCGGCGTGTCATAGTTGAACTCGTTGGCGGTGAAGATCTGCACGTTCAGCGTGCGGGTGTTGTTGGCCAGGAAGTACTTCGCGGGGTAGAGCTCGCTCATCGAGGCGCCGCATCCCACGAACGCGACGGAGTCGATCTGGTGGTCCTTCAGGACGTCCGCCACGATCTGCTTGGGCTTGCTGAGGTCGATCTCGTACATGTTCTGTCTCCTTCTTCTGTCGAGAAGCGCCACACTGGCGCGTTGTCTGCTTTTCTCTTCCGTACGCCTTGCGCAGTCCCGGGCCTTGCGCGGCCCTGTGCTTTGCGCGGTCCTAGGCCAGGATGCCGAGCACTGAGAGCAGGATGCCGCCGAAGATGCAGATGGCGAGGATCCAGCCCGACTTGACGTTCTTCTTGATGAGCCAGTACATCGCACCCGTGAGGGCGAGCGGGATCATTTGCGGCATGATGGAGTCCAGGAGCTTCTGGATCTTGACCGATCCGCTTGCGAACGTCGCCGGGGCCGTCGCGCCGATGAGCGTTGCGACCATGCCGCCGATTGCCATGAGGCCCACGATGCCGCACACGTACATGACGCGGTCCATGAGGTCGCCGCTCTGCATCTTCTGCAGGAATCCGCGGCCGCCCTCGTAGCCGAGCTTCGCCGCGAACCACGTGACGAGGACCGACGGGATGATCGAGATGACCATCGCGAGGATGGGGCCGAGGAACGAGCCCTGCTTCGCGAGGCTCACGCCCAGGCCAAAGGCAATGACGCGGATGGTGCCCTGGAAGAACGAGTCACCGATGCCGGAGAGCGGGCCCATGAGCGACGTCTTCACGGCGTTGACGGTGTCGGGGTCGAAAGCGTTCGGGTCCTCGGCCAGCTCCTCCTCCATCGAGGCGGAAAGGCCCAGCACGAAGGCGCTCGTCTGTGGCGTGCAGTTGTAGAACGCCATGTGGCGACGGTATGCTTCCTTCTTTCGCTCCATCTGCTTGGGGTCGGTGTCCGCATTCGGGTAGCAGCGGTCAAGGGTCGGCGCGATGCCGTACATGAAGCCCATGTTCATCTGGCGCTCGTAGTTCCAGGAGTCCTGGATGGCCCAGCTGCGCCAGAAGAACTGGCTGATCTTCTTGCGAGTAGAGACTTCCTTGGTAGCCATGTCCTTCTCCTTACTCGTCGTCGTCTTCAAGGGGGTCGTAGTCATCGGATGCGGCAAGTGCTGCGGTGCCGCCGCCATTACCGTTGGCGCGACGGCCGAACTTGAGGTCTGTCAGCACGACCGCCGCGGCGACGCCGAGGGCGGACACGGCGATGACGGAGAGCTTGAGGTAGGCAGCGAGCAGGAAGCCGATGAAGAGGAAGGCGCCCATGCCCTTCTTGAGCGAGAGCGAGAGGAGCAGCGCGAGGCCGTAGGCGGTGAGAAGCTTGGTGGAGACGTTCAGTCCGGTGGTGAGCCAGCCGGGGATGAGACTGACGACGCCCTTGACAAGGTCGGTGCCCAGCAGGATCGCGAAGAACGTGGGGATGAAGTACATGAGAGAGTACAGGATGGTGCCCACGACGATGTGCAGGTGCTGGGCCTTGACGAACTTGCCCTCCTCGATCGCGGCGTCCGCGACGTGCGTGAGCACGGCGATGACGGAGCGGAACACGATGCCGAGGAGCTGGCCCAGGACCGCGACGGGGACAGCGATGGTCATGGCGGTCTCGGCGCTGGCGCCGGTGAGGCACGCGAACGCGGACGCGATGATGCTGCCGAGCACCATGTCGGCCGGCACCGCGGCGCCGACGCTCACGAGGCCCATGCTCACGAGCTCCGCGGCCGCACCGACGGCGAGGCCCGTCATCGGGTCGCCGAGGACGACGCCTACGAGCGTGGCGCCCACGAGCGGCTGCTCGAAGTTCAGGCGGCCGAGCAGGCGCGAGTCGAGCATGCAGAACACGCTGACGAGACCCACGAGCAGGGCGCTAACGAATGTGTTCATGTCTTTCTCCTTTCGGGGACTGCACCGGGGCTACAGCCTCTTCGTGACGTCTGTGCGCGGAAGCGTGGGAGTCTGCTGAACGTAGACCTTCACGCCCATGTCGAGGAGGGCGTTGACGTCTGCCTTCTGGGCCGCGTCCAGGAAGACGGACGACCCCTTGCCGCCGATCATCTCGGCGCCGTCGTGGTTGGCGGTCGCGCCGAGGTCCACGTCGCCCAGCTTGTAGGACTCGTAGAAGCGACGCAGCTCCGAGGTGGTGCCGAACACGAACATGACCTTCTCGCCCAGCGTGTTGAGCTTTGCCATCTTCTTGAGTGCACGGTCGACGGTGAAGACGTTCAGTCGGACGCCCGCGGGCTTCGCCAGGCGCAGGGCGCCCTTCTTGACATCGTCAGTCGCGGCGTCGTCGTCCACGACGATGATGCGCTCGGCACCGACGCTCGAGACCCACGAGAAGACGACCTGGCCATGGAGCAGACGGTAGTCGAGCCTGGTGAGGACGATCTTCGCGGGGCCGTGATTTGCCTGCGGACGCTTTGCCGCGGCGGCCGGAGCCGCGCTTTCGGGAGCGTCGGGGTGCGCGCAGTCAACGATGCCGCGGCGGCCCTCCGACACGAGGTCGCGCACGGCCGCGGCGTCCAGCGGGCCGTCCGAAAGCGCCAGCGTGAGGACCATGGGCATGTTCATGCCTGCGATTACGGTGACGTCCGGGTGCGCCGCTTGGTACTCGACCATGGAGTTGTTGACGCTGGAGCCCAGCATGTCCGTGAGGACGTACACGGCATCGTCCGGCGAGAAACCCTTGACGAGCGCCTCGACCTTGGCGGTGATGGGCTCCTTGTCGTCGCGCTCGAGCGTGACCGCGTGCACGTTTGGCGCCTCGCCCACGATCATGCGGACGGTGTCAAGCGCGCCGGTCGCGAGTCCGCCGTGAGACGCAAGGATGACTTGGTTCATGTGGTCCCGACCTCCCCTTGTTGGCTTGATGTTGCAGACATCATATACGTCTTATTATCGTGGTGATAGTGGTCTATAACGTCTAGAAACAAACGGTTCACTTTTGCCGGCGAACGGTACATGCGGTGGCAACCGTATGGCAACAAAACGGCCAGCCGCTGGAGGAAGCGACTGGCCTTTCCTCGGAGGCCAAGGGGAGTGCCTCCGCAGGAACCGAATGTTGAGCGCAAGCGCAGACGCAGCCCAAATGGCGCCCGCGCGTCAGGGCCCCTAGTACTCCACCTTCCACATGTAGCGCCGCGTCATGTAGTCCTTGCCGGTCGCGGCGGACAGCGCGCGCATGTACACGTTATTGAGGATGGGCGAGAAAAGGATGTGGTTGAAGTACTCGCGCACGTCCTGGGGCAGCTCGCCCAGGCCGAGGTCCATACCGTCCAGCACGTAGACGTTCGGGCCGCCGTAGCGCCTGAGGAAGCGTAGGGCGCGCTCGTCCGCCGGGCGACAGCGTCCCACGGAGAGCAGCAGGAACACGGGCTTTGTGGCGTCCAGCACCTCGAACGGGCCGTGGAAGAACTCGCAGCTGTTGATGGTGGGCGAGTCTATCTGCAGCATCTCCTCGATGTTGCAAATCGAGAATATGTACGCAGACCCATACGCGGGGCCGGAGCCCATCACGTAGATGGTGCGCTCGCCGGCCATGCGGGCCGCCCATTCGCGCGCAGGCTCCTGCATGCGCGCAAACGCCTTGCGGTAGATGCCGTCCACCACGTCGAACGCATACATGGCCTCGTCGTAATGGTCATAGCTGTCCACCTGGCTCGCAAGGCTCATCGCAATCATGAGGGCGACGCTGGAGTTCACGCGCTCCGTGCGGCTCTGATCCAGCGCGATGGACTCGTACGCAATCTTCTGGTCGCAGATCCGCGTGAGGTCGGACTCGTTCACATACAGCGCCACCGTCGCGGCACCCAGCTCCTTCGCAACCCGCGCCGCCTCGCAGGTCTCCTTCGTACCGCGCATGGAGCAGATAACGCAAAGCGTGTGCTCGTCCACGTACGCCGGCGGCGCCAGCACAAACTCGTTGCTGGTATACATGTGCGAGGAAACGGTCGCGCACTCGCGCTCCATGAAGTAGTGTGCCGCGTAGAACCCGCCGTTCGACCCGCCGGCGGCCACCCACGCCACATGCGTCACGTCGCGCCCGCGAAGCGCGTTGGCCACGACCTCCGCAACCTCGTCCTGAATCCGGACCTCCGCGCCTGCCCCGACGGCCTGGCCCTTCTCGACCCGACCCTTCTCGTCCTTCTCGCCCATGCGCTCCCCTTCCTCCGCGCGCCCTCACCGCTCACTCGTGGCACCGTCGCATCCCCGCGGCGCCTCCTTTTGGGCACACTATATCATATACGTTATATACGTTTGCAATCTTTTGAGAAGAACCGCGCGCCATGGTTGACGCCGCAGACGGCACGCCGCACCCGCCGCGGAGCGCTAGAATTCTGCCACGGGCGGCCGCGGGGGCCGCCACGCCTGGGAGGGAGCGTGCACATGGGCCTTGCGGACAAGCTGGCAATCGGGCGCGGCATCACGGCGGTCATCGGCAGCGGCGGCAAGACGAGCCTGCTCGACGCGCTGGCGCGCGAGCTTTCAGGCACCGTCGTGCTCACAACCACCACGCACGTGATGCCGTTTGCGTGCCCGGTGCTTGAGGACGCGGACGAGCGCGCCGTGGAGCAGGCGCTGTGGTACAGCCGCGTGGTGTGCGTGGGCACGCCCGTCGGCGACGGCACCGGCAAGCTCGCGGCGCCGCGCCTGAAGATGCGCACGCTCTCCGTGCTGGCAGACTACGTGCTGGTAGAGGCGGACGGCGCCGCGCGGCACCCGCTGAAGGCGCACGCGGACTACGAGCCCGTGATCCCCGCCGAGGCGGACCGCGTGGTGCAGGTGGTGGGCGCCTCCGGCTTTGGGCTGCCCGTGGCGCAGGCCGTGCACCGGCCGGAAGTCTTCTGCAAGCTCGCGGGCTGCGACGCCGCGGACGTCGCCACGCCCGCCCTCGTGGCGCGGGCCATCGCCCACGAGCACGCCGGCGGCCTTAAGGCGGACGTCCTTCTTGTGAGCCAGGTGACGCCCCAGGGCGAGAAGGACGTGCAGTCCTTTGAGCAGGCGCTTCGGGAAGAGGGAGACCAGACGCCCGTGGTCACGTGGCCCGCGCTGGCGTGACGCCACCGAGCCACGGGCGCGACGAGGCCGTGCCGCGGTTTGACGCCTAGCGCATGAACGCCGGCATGGCGCCGTTGGGCGCTGCTGCGGCGATCTGCTCCAGCGCGACGGCAACGCTGTCCTCGCGCACAGACCCAATGTGCCAGCGCGCGGCCTTGGCCACGTCCTCGCTCGCGTTCGCGACGGCAACGGAGTTTGGCACCGCGGATATCATGGGCAGGTCGTTTTCCGAGTCGCCGAACGTCGCGACCTCGTCGAGCGTCACGCCGAGCTCGCGGGCGAGCTCGCGCACGCCGGCCGCCTTGTCCCAGCCGTGCGGCGTGATGTCGATGAGCGGGGCCGTGGGGCTGGGGAACACGAAGTCGAGGCCCGGGCACTCCGCGCGCAGCAGGTCGCGCACGCGCACCAGGCGCTCGCGCGGGCCAGACACGTGCACGTTCGCCTTAATCCACGGCGTGGGGCCAAGCTCGGCGCGCGTGGGGTGGCCCACCTCGCTCATGACCTCCGGGTGGCCCTCCAGGCTCTTGACGTTGCGCTTTACCAGGATGGCCTGGCCGTCGCCAAACACGTCGTACACGGCGAGCGCCGCACCCTCCACATCTTCCAGCACTTCCTGCGCGCGGGCGAGCGACGCGGGGTCTAACGCCTCCTGGTGGGCGAGCTCACCGTCGATGTAGACCATCTGGCCGTTGCAGAACGCGCCCGTGGCAAAGCAGGTGGCGTCGCCCGCGAACATCCAGCCCATGGCCGAGGGAACGCGGCCCGTGACGGGGCCAACGTGCAGGCCCGCGTCGACCATGGCGTGGATGGCCGCGATGGCGCGGTCCGTGGCACGCGGTGCGCCAACGGGGATGAGCGTATCGTCCAGATCGGTCAGGGCAAGTTTGATCATGTTCTTCTCCAAAGTCTTGCGGATGTCTGCGCGCTGCGGCGGCGCGGCGGGCCGACTCAGCGGTCCGCTCGGGCCGGGGGCCTACTCCCCCAGCAGGGCCGCCACCTGCGACACGGGCCTCAGCGGGAGGGCGTCTGCGGGGTGGTCGCCCACGATCTTCTCCATCCACACCATGTCGTACCAGCGGCCAAACTTGTAGCCGCAGCCGTGGAAGCGGCCGACCCACTCGAAGCCCAGGTGGGTGTGGAACTCCACACTCGCGCGCGTGAGGTAGGGGTCGTCCGGCGCGGCGGGGTAGCCTATGCACGCGTTGAGGTTAGTGACGCCCATGGCCGAAAGCAGGCGCTCGAGCGTGGCGTACAGCGCGCCGCCGACGCCGCGGCCGTGCGCGTCCTGCGCCACGTAGATGGAGAGCTCGCAGGCCCAGTCGTACGCCTTGCGCTCCTTGAGGGGGCCGGCGTACGCGTAGCCCAGCGCTCGGCCGTCCGCGGACTCAGCCACAAGGTAGGGATAGCGCTCCAGCGTACGCGCGATACGCTGGCGGAAGTCTTCCACGCTGGGGACGTCCCACTCGAAGGTTATGGCCGTGTCGCGCACGTAGGGCGCATATATCTGCAGCAGGCGCTCCGCATCGTCCGGCGTCGCCATCCTGATGCGCGTGCCCTCCCCCGTCACCGCGCCGGCATTTTCCTGCACCATTGCCCTCCCGTCGCTCGTGCTCACGAGCACAAGACTACTACGGGCGGGCGCACGGCGGGCATGCGTGCGGCACCTTTCACAAACGGAACGGCAGCGCCTTGGAGAAGCGCGGGGTCGAATTCGAACGCCAGCTTAGAGCTGAAGCTCTTCGATCAGCTTCCTCATCTTGAGCGCCCAGTCCAGCTGTTCTGCAATAAACCCAGGCCGTTCGCCCTCGTTGTTCTTAATCTTGCAGCCGTCCTTGTAGAAGCGCAGACCCGACGCCTTTTTCGCGTCGAAAGGCTTCGCCTTCAGTCCCAGCGCCTTCTCGAAAAGCTGCGCGTTCTCGATTGACTTGTGACCAATGTCTTTATCGTCTGGCACATAAAACTCGATACCGGTTCGGCCGTGCTGCGTGTCAATCAGGAGCGCTATGTGATAGGCACTTGTGCCGCATCGGAGAGTAGACCAGTGGTCCTTCGTCGGCTTCTGCGGACTAAACACCTTAAGAAAATTGGGAGTCGAACGTACAATCTCGCGATACTTCGTCCAATACGACAGCTTGACACGCTCGGTCTCTGACAGGTTCTCACTCAGCCTCAGGGCCTTTGTCCACTCGTTCGGCTGCTCTACAACGTTGAAGCGGGGAGCCGGCTTAAAGTCTCCAATAGTCCAAAGCTCAATCTCAACAAGGAAGAAGCCAAAGTCGTTATCGGTGTGCTCGTTAAGCCATTCAATCGCCTGACGGTGCTCGTCAAGTGCATGGGAGACAACCTAGATAATGACTTGGGCGCCTTTACCGGCAGCATAGGTAATCACCTTGCCCAGGTGGTCGTGATTTGTTTCCTCGAGCTGGTTCTCGATGATGACCTTGCGTCCGGTGCCGGCTTCCTGCGCGTAGATGTCCACGTTAAATGATCCCACAGAGGATTCAGTCTCAATGAGCTCGAGCTCAACGCCAACCGCTTCGCCCAGCATATTCAAGTTGGCTGGGCTCGAAAGCCACTTGGTGAAATCAAGCGCCTCATGCGGCCAGACCTTACGCAGCTCAACCTTCTTCAGATGAACAAGGCCATAGCCCATCTCTCGCGCCTCCATTGCCCTACGTCCACGTCACCGACAAGCGAATCATGCTCTTGGAAACCTTTGTCCCAGGAGTCTGGATCATCCACTTTCCCGAAGGAAAATCGAGCTCTCGCTCACAAGGGACGCGCTGTTGCGAGGTGGACATGCAGACTTCTTGTCAAAGGCAGCGCCGCAGTGGCGAAGAGTGCAGGACTATTTCGGCCGACAGGCTGATACCCTGTTGTCATCCATCAAACCAAGAGGAGCCAGGCGATGAGGGCGTTCATCCAGAGCAGAAACGGGATGCCGCGAGGCATGAGCCAGTACACCGCGTGGCTCGGGTTCAAGAACATGGGGTTCGAGACAGTTCCATTCGAAACCGTTGACGGCCTAGATGCCTGCGACCGCGAGGACGTGGTCGTGGGTGGCCTCGGCGTCGTCCGTGCCAGGCTCCGCGCTCTTGGCGCAGACACGAGCGAGATCAACTATCCCGAGGAGCTGCGTTCGTTTCTGGGTAGGAGGCTCTGGAAGACGACGATTGACCACGTGAGCACCGAGGTGAGCTCCTGGCCACTGTTCGTGAAGCCCGTCGAGGGCAAGCGTTTCACCGGGTGCGTGGTTGCCAGCACGAAGGACCTCGTCGGCAAGGGCTGCTGCGGGGAGGACTTCCCCGTCATCTGCAGCGAGGTGGTCGACTTCGTCTCGGAGTATCGGTGCTTCGTAAGGTACGGGGAGATCCTCGACGTTCGCCGCTACCGCGGAGACTGGTCGAAAGCGCCGAGCAGGGAGGTCGTCGAGCAGGCGATTGCCGCGTATGCCAGCGCGCCGGCCGGGTACGCCGCCGACTTCGGCGTCACCTCGGACGGCAGGACGCTGCTCGTAGAGGTGAATGACGGCTACTCGCTCGGTCCGTACGGCCTGTGGCCCGAGCTGTATGCGCAGCTGCTTTCCGCCCGCTGGGCCCAGATGGTCGGGATAGATGACCCCTGTGACTATGGCGTGCCCGTGCCGAGGATGTAGAGAAGCGCATAAAGCAGCAGGTCAAGGAGTCAGCGTACAGACATCACGCATCTCTCGCGGCTTGAGAAGTTTGCGGCTGTAGCGACTCATATATATCGCATTTCAGTAAGCGAGGAGTTCATTTTCGCCAGGTGCTTTCTCGGACAGCCCTTCTCACGTTACGCGTTTAGTCGCCGAGGCCAGATGCTGCGATCGATGCCCGCGGAGCCACCCCGCCGGCGCCCGCCTGCACGAAGCAGTCCAGGACGCCCACGGGCCTGCGCGCCCAAGGAAGCGTCACGAACCTGCGGGGAGTGGCCCGGGGCGTGGGGCTTCGCATGCGAGCGTGCCAGAGCCCTCGTCCGGCGGCGGGCGGTGGGATGGCAAACGGCGTCGCAGCCATCGCTGTCCCGACGCCCCTATACTCGAACCTTACTCGCACTTACTCTTACCTGCTATGCCCTCATGGGAAGGGCTCGACGGCCCCTGCTGCCCGTAAAGCCCCTTCCAAGCTATGCCCGAGCCCTTACCTACTCTGCCCTGTGAAGGTCATAGTACTGGGAGGGGTCGGTCGCGCTGGTGCCGTGCCAGTCGAGGATGCGCTTGTCAGCGAGCGATCTGAGCGTCGCACGGGCCACCTTGCTGCTGCGCCCCAGATGTTCTGCGAGCCCCCTCACCGTCACCCGCCCCTTCCCATACGTGTATTGCACGGCGGCGAGCTCGTACTCGCTGAGGTCCCCGTACACGCCCTCGCCCAAGCTTTCCGCCACGGCGTCGGCCTGCCTCAGCACGCGCGAGGTGATGCTGTTCTGCAGCACCAAGCGCACCGACATGCCGTTGGGCTCCGAATACGTTGGCTCGTTCAGGAAGAAGGACGCCATCTCGTCGTAGATGCGCTGTACGCCCTCGTTGAGCTCGCGCACCCAGCCGAACTCGACGAGCGTCCGCGCTATGATCGGGTTGCGCGACCACCTGGTGTACCTCATGTTCTCCAAGGTCACCATGTTGGGCAGGCCGCCCGGGCTAGTGATCTCCAGGCGGTCGCCGTACATCATCACGCGTATGTGGTCGCCGCTCATGGCGTAGTCGCGGTGCGTAACGGCGTTCACCAAGCCCTCGAACCAAGCGAACTCGGGGTACTCGGGGATAATCTTGAACCTGCCGTCGTCCCCCAGGTACTGGAACTCCCTCAGCTGGCTCGATATGAACCCCTTCGCGCCCTCAATCTGCTTGGGCAGCGGCCCATCGAAGGTCCTGTCCTTCACGATGTTGAGCCGCCTGCCCGTCTCCATCTTGTTCCCGTCGAAGCGGATTACGCGCACCCGTGCCCAAGGTATGAACCGCGTCGGGTTCTCGGAGAAGAGCAGGACGCCCGCGTTGGTGAGGTGGCCGTCCTGGAGGAACCCGCGGCTGCGCAGCACCTGCTCGTCGCTCGCCTCGGTGCCAAGCTCCGCCTTGTAGCGCGCCACCACCTCGGGGTCCACGTCCGCGACGGAGGAGCGCTCCTGCACCTCGTCCTCGTAGCGCCGCTGGTTCTTGTCGTACTCGAGCGCCAGCACCTGCTCGCGGTCCAGCTCCACGCTGCTGTCGCGCTGGCGGAGGAACACGGCCTTGTCGCTTCTCCTGGCGATGACGCGCCCGGTCGAGCTGGCGACCTCCAGCACGAGAATCTGGTCGTCCTGACCCTTGGCATTCTTCACGGGCACCCTCATCGCGTGCACCACGGGCGAGGGGTCGCAGCCTACGATCGGCGCCTGCTCGAACTCCTCGATGTCCCGCGCGCCGTCGCGCTTGAAGCCTGTTATCTCGCCGTTGTCCTCGATGCCGATGACCAGCTTGCCGCCCGAGGCGTTGGCGAAGGCGCAGATGTGCCGTGCCGTCTCCTTGGCGTTGAGGCGCGCGCTCTTGCGGTCGAAGTAGAGATTCTCTTTCTCTTTGGAGAAGAGATCGGGGTCGTTCCGGGTGATGGGCTGCTGCATGGGCGTCTCCTAAATATGTTTAATGGGAGACATTTTACCGCATGGCCTAAGGGCGGCCGATCCCCGGACGTCTTGCCAACTAAAGACCCCCGCACCCTAGAACAGGCACGCGTCGATGGTCGCCTTGCCGAGAAGTGCGTCGAGCCACTCGGCCGGAATGCAGTCCATACCGTACGCGATGCCGGCGAGCCCTCCCGCCACCGCGGCGGTGGTGTCCGCGTCGTCCCCCAGGTTCACCGCCGCGAGCACGCACTCGGCGTAGCTCGAGGTGTTGGCAAGGCACCACAGGGCGGCGCGTTCGGTGTCCAGTACAAAGCCGCCGGAGCGGATCTGGCTCGCGGGCACACCCACAAAGTCGCCCGCGACGTCGCGCAGTCCCTCGCCGGCGGTGAGCCTACGGGCCACGTGCACCATGCGAACGCACGCCTCGCAGGAGATTGCGTGCGCGTGCGTGATGGCGGAGACGGCGCGAACCTCGTCGTCCGTCGCGTCCGCGAACGCGAGTGGGAGGATGCGCATGAGAGACCCGTTGCCGTTGTCGCGCTCGCCCGCGCGACCGCGCCCGGAGGAGAGCGCGTCGGCGGTGGTGCCGCCGATGTCGAAGAGGCCGCTCACGGTGTACGCGCCCTCGCGATACCAGCGGACGAAGCGCTCCCGCATGTCGCGCACGTCGATGCGGCCCGTAGCGCGGATGCTGTCGCAGGTCGCGAGTGCCATGGAGGTGTCGTCGCTCCAGGTGCCGGCGGGCTGGTCGTGGCTGCCGTGCCCTACCATGTCTGTGCATTCGAACGTCCCGCGCGACAGGAACTCGTACGGCACGCCGAGCGCGTCGCCCACGGCCTGCCCGTACATGCAGTCGCGCAGGGTGGGGGAGGGATGCTGCGAGGTGGGCATGGGGGACTCCTTGGGGGGAACTGGATTGGGCTGTGACGTGGTTATCCGATAAGTCCGTTCGAGTCCATGAAGTCGACGAACGAATCGATGATGTCGTTGGTGCGGTCTACTATGTCGGCCTCGGTGAAGTCCGTTTTCGACCTCACGATTCCAAGAAGCTCCACGTTCTTGGTGCCCTCTCGCGTCCTCCCGTTTCCGTCAACGAAGCCCTCGTAGTACTTCTTCTTGTCGGAGAGACGATAGTCAGCGGCGCGGATGTTCACACGCTTCTCCAGAAGCGCCTTGTTGCCGAGAGCCTCAAGGTCAGAACGGTCTTGCAGGGGCTCGACCTCTGCGCGTTTGCGGGCGTAGATGTGCTCCACCTCGAGGACCGTGTCGTTGTCCCACAGCCCCTGCGCCGGATCGTGGTACGCCCACCAGGCGAGCATGGAGCGAGTGATCGCACGCTGGTTGGTGAACTGGAAGGCGCGGATGCGGGCTATTACGTCCTCCCTGCCAAACCGGTAGTTCGAGAAGCTCACGTCCGTGCCGTTCACGATGTTGACCATCTCGGGGAACATGGGGGTGCGAAGGGAGTTCACACCCGGACGCTCGATGGCGTAGTACCAGACGAAGGCGATGGTGAGGTCGAGCAGCCGCACGAGGCCCTCGTCGTCCAGGTTGTCGCTGCCGTCGCGGCGCGCGAGGAACCAGACGCTCAGCAGGTAGTACCACATGCCGTTGGGCGCAAAACGCAAAATCGCAAAGCGCCTGTTGGCCGCGTCGGAGAAGCCATCCCCGGTCTCGACGCGCTGCCAGAAGCCAAGGAGCGACTCGAGGTCGTCCAGGGTTCTGTCCTCGTGCAGGATGGAGTACTTGTTCCTAGCGTAGAACCCGCGCAGGGACTCGGTGGTCGTGCCCGTCGTGCCCCTGAGCGCTCTGCGGTAGTACATGTAGCGTGTAAAGAGCTCATCCATGGGTGTGCCACGAAGCGGGTGGAGAAGATCATTGGCGCTTTCCTCCATCGCCTTCCAGCGCGTGACGAAGTCATCCTTCCTGCCCTCGCTGGAGAAGTGCTTGTAGAGCTGGCTCTTGAAGATGTCGGCGTCGGAGAGCGGGAGTCCGCGGTCGTTCAGCGTCGAGAAGATGCGCAGCGCTGTGTCCTGCGACCCAGCCTCGATGGGGAGCAGTATCACGTGGCGCATGATGCGGGAGGCGAAGAGGGTCGAGTAGCCGTCATAGTTCTCGGCGAGCTCCGCAATCTTGCCCTGGAAGTACCGGAAGTTCTTCGCGTAGCTGCTCTTCCATGCGGGGTTGGCCTTGCCGTCCCGCAGAATATGCAGGAATTCGCCCTTATCGTTGTCGGAGGCGACCTCGGACTTGATTTTGAGGCCGTCCTCAGTCATGTCGAGGTTGCTGTAGTCGTCGGACTTCCAGATGCATGCGGCGATGTCGTCGTGGAGGCTGACGGAGTTCCTGTCCTTCATCTTCGCGAAGCGGTCGTAGAGTGCCCTGAGCAGAAGCATGATGGTGGTGAGCCTCTGCTGGCCGTCGATAATCTCCTGCTGCCCCTCGTCGTTCTTGAACGTGACTATGGGCCCAAGGAAGTAGTCGTTACGCTTGTCGAACCGGTCGCTTGCGTTGTTGGGGAACGCGAAGGCGAAGAGGTCATCCCACAGGGTGGAGCACTCGTCCTCTCCCCAGGCGTATGGCCGCTGGTAGTCCGGGATGAGAAAGTCGGCGTCCTCGTCCTGGAGAAGCGTCCTGATGTTTTTCTGATCGACCGTCAGCTGAGACATGGGCCCTCTCAATCTGCAGGAAGTGACAGTTCGTTGCTATTCAACTATCCAACTATCAGGCTTCGTGCCGAGTGCGTCTAGTCCTGGTCTGCAAATGTGGGGCGCGAAAGCCGGAACGCGTCATCGCGTCCAACCCAGGCACGCTCAGGATCTCGATAGGCGAGGTGGAGGCGGGAGGCGTGTCCGACCCGCGCAACGGGACGTTCCTCTCCATGTTCAAGCCTGATCAACATTGGGGAGCGGGCAGGCAGCGGCTATGACACGCTGCGCGAGGGCACGTACGGTGCCGGCAAGCCAGATCCCCTGCTCGAGGAGCTTTGGGAGCCGGACCGGGTGCGTCTGACGCTGGAACTTGAGACGAGCGGCCTGGCCGGCTTCCGCCTGCCGGGCTTGGGAGGGGAGTCCCACTCTCGTGACGGAGATTGAGCCACCGATGAGTATCAAAATGACTCATGCTGGCGACCAAGTTATCAACAACGCCGACCAAGTCACCGACCAAGTGCCGACAGGCGCCCGCTGCGCTGACGATCCGGTAAAGGAGCTTATCGCTGTCCTAGGAGATAGAGAGATGTCAGCTTCGGAGCTGATGAGGGGCTGGGGCTGAAGCACCGTCCTAGCTTCAGGGAGCGATACCTTGAGCCTCCCCTCGCGTGTGGGCTCATCGAGCGAACCATTCCCGACAGACCAACCAGCAGCAAACAGAAGTACCGGAAGGCGAAGTGATGGCGTGGACAACTTGGATAGGAAGCTCAACGATGCCTTTCCAGGCTTTGTGGTGCGAAAGAATCTTGTTAAGCTCGTGCGCGGCAATGCCGCCGTGCCGAGTCGCGCATTTAAGGATATAGAGAAGCGCATACAGTAGCAGACAGGAGATGATGGCCTCCGTACATATCGTGCCGCCCGCAGTTCGATAAGCTCTGAGCTTGTAACTCATTCACATCATGCCACAGTGAGCGAGAAGTTCATCTTCGTTGAGCGCTCACTCGGACAACTACTCTCACGTTGTGCTTCTAGTCGCCCAGGCCAGAGACGGAGATCTTCGGGATCATGATCTCCTTCGCGTTGCGGCCTGCCCTCGCCATTCGCGCCGGCGAGTTCAGGCACGAGCTCGTGGCCTCCCCCTGGCACACGCGGTCGAGGATGGTCGTGTAGCTCTTGATAGCTGCGATGTTGTTCGGCATACCCTAGCCCTCCTTGCTCTCGTCGGCGAGGTCGGCGATCATCTCCCAACGCTTCATGTACTGGTCGTCAGAGCTGCCCGCGACACCCGCGGGCTCCAGGCCCGTCGCGCCACCTACGGAATCTTGTGAAGTCCTTTGTGAAGTGCCAACTTCGGCCCCCTCGAAGAGCCCAGGGCTCGGCAGCCACGAGCGCTGCCACGTCGCCGTCGTGCTCCTCCAGCAGCGCCTTCGCGGCCTTGACCGAGCGTGCGCCGGCCGAGCGTAGCGTGAACTCCACGCGCTCGTCGGCCATCTGCTTCTTGAGTGCCGCGATCTCCTTGTTCAGAGTCTCGGTCGCCTCGGAGGTCTTCGCGGCCTCCACGACACGCGCCTGAAGCGTCTCGATCTCAGCGTCCTTGGCCCTCAGTGCCGCCTGGTAGTCGGCCACACCGTCATCGGCACCGTCGCCCGCTACCTCTTTCGCGCCGTCCGCCTGGGCGTCTTGGTCCCCCTGCGCGAGCGCCTGCTCGCTCGAGTCCCCTTCGCCTGCCGCACCCGGCGATGCCTTGCCATCCAGATCACCGTCCATCGTTGGACCCCTTTCGTCTCGCGGGCCCGACACATTAGAAATGCCCGCACCTTCTAGGTACGGGCATTGTCCGGTGGTGCCACAAGCGGGACTCCTCTGATGCGAGAAAGCATTTAGCTCAGGACTTGTATTTCCATCGAAGGTTTTCAGGGAGGAGAGAGTCTATCTCGCCATCGGTAAATGATTGAGCCTGATTCTCCTTCAGCATCTTCTTGGCCTTTTCGTATTGGCGCTCGTTGGTTCTTGGGGCGCTTCGGTAAACCGCATCGAGCTCGTCGAATAGCTGGTCACGTTTAGCGCATATAGCGCCCGGATCGAGTTCCTCGAAATCGGTGAGAAGGGAGACTAGCCTTTGCTCGAAGGCCCACAGGTCATTTGAAGCCTTGACATGGGCGGCGGATTCTTCTGACAGCTTTGCCCCACGCGAATAGAGGTTTAAGGCAAGGGCAACCGCTGAACATGCCGTTGCAACGATCGCGGCTACGTAGCCTGAAGGCAGTAAGGTGGAGATAAACCCGACGGTGGCGACGGACGTCAGGACTATCTGCGCGATGGAGATGCGGTCGCCCAGTTTCTTGGTGCTGTTGGCGGCCACGTTTTGCGTCTCACGGGAATAGACTTCCTTGGCATAGGCTTCGGTAAGTTGCGACCAGAGCCGCTTCTTGTACTCATGATTTTCGTCCATGCAGGCCTCGTTACTCGGCGATATATCGAATGACCTTGCCGAGCGCCCCGTAATCGTACCTTGCATCCACCTGTTGCCCGCTGCCGGGCGCTCGCAGAGAAGGAGGAACCAAGCCTCTGGCTGTCATGCTGTTGTAACGCTCAAGAAGGTGCTTCTCAAACGCCCCGGGTTCGGACCCGCGCTCTCCGTCCAGAGCCCATCGCCATTCATCTATTGCCTCGTAAACGAAGCTATCAATAAGAATACCCGAAAGATGGTAGCTCGAATAATGCTGCGTATGAACATAGCGGACATGCTTGCAAGTATCGAAGAGGAGTCCACGAGTGCGGTCATTCTTTGCTCGTATTTCTCGCTGCTCTGCAATGGGATTGGTCGTGAGCCAGTTGCCTCCCATGTTTGTGTCCGGATACACATAATGTGGATCGTCGTCCCAAGATACGATTTGCTCGAATGCGGGAAGGACCTCGAACCTCATACCGTCGCTGAAATTGACCACGACTACTTGCCCATCAGCCCGAATGTTGGAGCCGGACCAGGTCGACTGAATGGCCCCCTTCAGAGCCTGGAGGAGTCGTGACTGGCCGTTTCCCTTGTATCCGTCATAGCGCTCGTATTCCTCTCGTGGCAACTCCATGAGGATGTCGAGGTCGCTCGTGTCGATGGCCGTCCCACGGCCATAAGACCCGACGTAACGCGAGTGTGCTGTCTCGCTTGATGAGTCCCAGAATTCGCCGTTGACAGCCTTTGTCATCCTCTTGTAGCGCTTGGAAATCAAGCTCCTGGTCTCAAGGGGAATGGAATGGTTGTTCTCATGGACCTTATCCATCTAGCCTCACTTTCTCGGTTCTACACCGTTGCGTAGTGGTACTCCGTCTCCACCTCGTAGTGGAAGTCGCTGCCCAGCTCCAGCGCCTTGAAGTGCGCCTCCGCACAGCTTATCTTCGCCTCCCCGGTGGGGCGGTTCTCGCCGCGCTGCTTGCCCTTGGTCTCCACCACGAAGTACACCCGCTGCCGCCCGTCTTCTGCCTCCTCCACGTAGGCCCCGTCGGGGAAGAAGCTGCCCTGCTGCATTCGCTAACGTAGGGGTCGACGGAACGCTCAGCAGGTTTTCGACACTTCGTTATGTTTACAGTTCGCGGCAAGGAAACTACACCATTGTGGGGGCCGCATCGGGGCGAAGGCTACCTACTCGTGGTAGCGAACCATGGCCAGCTCAACGAAAGTCTCCGCGGAGGAATAGCTGAATTTACCCTTGCCGACCTTCTGGGGGTCGTACTCGGACTGTCGGATGACTCCGCAATAGTCTTCGGCTGCCTTGGCAAAGTCCTTGCTCTGAATGAACTTGTACGGATCCACGCGCCACCTTACCTCATTCCTGCCAGGATCGTATTCCATGCAAGCCCTAAGGCCGTAGACGAGCGGGTAGATAAAGCCATCGGGGACCGGCTGCTCGGCATCAAGGCCGTAGAATGGGGTCGTGTATTCACCGGACTTATGCTGCATGCTCTTCACTGCGCTGATCTTCCCATATGAGCCACCTGGCTTGTTGTAGTACTTCGGGAAGTTCTGATAGATCAGGTCAAAGGCGCGCGGTATGTCTACGGCAACCTTCAAGGCGCTAAGCACCTGCTGGTCGTGCAGCTCCTTCTCGGTTCCGTTCGTGTTTGCGGTGGAGATCCTTGGATTCCGCATGAGGGTGAGGTATTTGTCCAGACACTGCCCCTTGCCACTGTAGATTGCCGTTGTCTTGGGCGGGTCCATCACGGCATCCTCCCCGTTCACCCAAGTCGTCAGCGAGAGGGGGATCCATGCGAGGGCGATCAGGTTACGGCTTTCGATTGTTCCGCCGTCGTTGGTCTTCCAGCTGATGTTCTTTGCGAACTCCGGCTCCTTCTCCTCAAAGAGGGAGCGGAAGGCGTCGAACAGACCCTCTTTATTACCCTTGGTACCCACAGTGAGCTGGGCGTTATTGTTACGAGCGTCGCAGATTTCAAGCAGGGAAGAGCGGAAGGTCTCGAGGCATTCCGCGTCGTTTTGGTCGGCGGGGATTAGCATCTCCGTAGGAATGAGAAAGTTGAGGGTTCCGATTCCATCTTGCTCGAGCTTGGCGCGATCCTCTACGCTAGCGATGCGCTGGAGGTAGCTATCGATGTCTTGGTGAGCTTCCTTCCAGACCCCCTTGAAGTCGGCCCAGAGATTGACATCCTTCTTCCTTGGCGTGGTCTTTCCGGCAGTTATCTCTGCCTGATTGAGGATGTAGAGGCCTATTGCCAGCATGTTGTGACCTCCGTCCAGCACTCCTTCGATGCTGCGGTCATCAAAGATCAGGTTATAGCGTCCCCGATCAAGCTGCTCGTATTGTGACGTGGCGAGAAGAATGCCCTTGGTCTTGAATGGGAAGAGCTGCTGGCCCTGGTCCAGGTCGTCATTAGCAATAGAGGCCTCGATTGCGTCTGTGACGCTTCCGAGGCGGGAGTTCCTCGGGTTTGCCTCAAGGTCCAATGCATCGATAACATTGACGATGAAGCGTGCCGGCATCAGCCCAAACACGCGCTTGATGACCCCGACTGTTTGCTCCGAGGACTGCTTAAGCCGAATTGTTACTGGTGACTCGTGTGTCATGATGATCCCTTCTCTAGCCGTCGGCGAGAAGCGGATCGGAGACCCTCTCGAGAGAAAAGAAGGGCCGGTCTCCCGGCTCCAGTCAATGCATACGCATCTCTCTATTGCGCACATTGTCCTGGAATCGTCCGATTCCACATCTCCAGCACCCATCCGGGTTGCTATGGAGATGATCTCTCGATAGAGAAGAAAGATCAAGATCCAATGTCAGATATTTTGGTGAGCGGGGTGCCGGCGGATTCTTGAGAGGCGGCAGACGCTTTTGAGTGGATTTGGCTACCTCCATGCGGGTATGTTGCCTTGTTCCTCCGTATGGTCATGCCGTTCACGTCCCGTAAAGAGGACGAAAGTCCAAATCCTGGGCTTGGCCGTGAACCGAAGCCCTTGGACTGCGGCGTGCGCATAGCACGCCAGCTCCTTACGCGCAAGTCGAACGACCCGGTATACGGCTCGTCGAATACGTCGCCCCGCTCCTCGAAATGGAGATAGTCACCGTATTTGTGGCCCCGGGCCTCCTCAAAGTGCCCCGTTACGTTCTCAAAACGTTTCAGTATGTCCTCGTAGGGATAGCCGTCGAACTTCGTGAACAGCCTGTGCGAGCGCTCGTCGTCGAAGGAGCCTTCAGTCCAGTAGTCACCAACGTAGATGACCGCGTCTCCACGCCAGGGGGCCTGCGATCATCGTGCACGCCGCGTCTGTCATCTGCTGCCCAACTGCCGCAGAGCATCCCAGCGTGAAGCCGATGCCCTCGAACGGATCGTCGTCTATGTGCTCGCGCTGGTTCGGGTTTTCCCAGATGCATTACTGACCCGTCCTTCTCGCCCCGCGTGTCATCGGCTCATCGTCCGCTGACATTTTCTTACGGGCGCCAAGGTGGGGAAAGAGGCTGGTAGAATGCACTGCTGACATCCGCGACGACGATAGGGGGCGCAGTGTCGCACATAGCATGTCTCTGCGGCAACGACGTTCGCGAAAACAACTACGAGAACGTGTGGAACTTCGTAGCAGACTCGCTCATGGACGAGCTGGCCGACAGCCAGGCATTCTTCGGCCTCGAGTACCGTCCCGGGGAGAAATCAGAAGTTTGGCACTGCCAAGAGTGCGACCGGCTCATCCTTTTCGATGATGGTGGCATCTACGTTACGCGCTACATGAGAAGGGCCTCCGGGGGCAAGCCGCCCGTTGGGCCTGACGCCCGTCGAGGCGTGCTCTACAACGATGAGCTCTTCTTCGACGAGATCGATAGATATCTCTCGGAGAAGACCAAGCGTGGTGAAGCACCCGACTATGAGTTCTTCGATGCCAAGTACGCGGAAGGCAACCCGCTCCTCACGTCCCGCATCATGCGCAGGGAGGTATTCGACAACCCCTCGAGTTCCTTCGGAAACTGGTATCGGGCAGAGCTTTCCAAGACGTCGCTCGCAATCTTCGACCAGAATGACGTTGCGTACGCCTGCCCTTTGAAGCAATGGCTCGTGAGCCCCGAGGACATGGCCAAGCTCGCGTAGCGCACGACGCCGACCTGGCCCATCCGGCCAGCGGCCATGGCGGGCGCGACGGGCTGGACCTACCCCACCACCTATCCCACCACGGCGATGCAACCTGCGACGACGGCGCTCACCACGCCGATGAGCGCCAGCGGCACGCACCCGTCCACGAACGAGGCCAGCGCGCCCAACCGGTAGTACAGCACGTAGCACACAAGGCTCACGGCAAAGCCCGCCACGGCGAGAAGTGCCACCAGCGTGGCCGCGCCCGCCTCTCCGGCGCGGCCCAGAGCCAGCGCGCAGAACGCCTCCATGCCGAGCCACGCCACGAAGAGCACGAGCTCCGTGGTTGGCTGCCGCTGGAACGCGCGCTGCGTCACCGCAAGCAGCGCGAAGTACAGCGCCGCCGACCCCAGCGCAAAGCCCCAGGGCGCCCAGGCGGGCACGAGCCTTGCCGCTCCCCCGCACACGCGGGACGCACCCAACAGGCCGCAAACGACGGCCCCCAGGATCGCCGCAATGCCCACGACCCTAAGCGGCCCGTGGGCAGACCCGCCGCCCACCTTGGGCCAGAAGAATATCGCCCACCACAAAAGGTACAGCACGCAGCACGCGGCCATCAGCCAATGGCCCTGCCTCATCTGCTCAAACGCAATGCCACCCATGGACTGCCTCCCTTGGGTCCGGTCGCGGGGACGCCACGGTCCCCGCCCACCCATGATAGCAGCATCATCCACAAGCGATTTACCTGCTCATTTGTCAGAATCCGCGACTTTAAGTGTCGATTTCCGCGCTCGCACTCCACTCCAACGACGGCGCGACCGCACGCAAAAGGCGAAAGGCGGCGCCAGCCACAGCCGACGCCGCCCCAAGCTCGCGTGCCAGATTCGTGCTAGACCCTCGCGCTAGACCCTCGCGACGGCCTTGATCTCGACCTTGCCGCCGCCGGGAAGCGCCGCCACCTGGAACGCAGCACGCGCGGGATACGGTGCCTCGAAGAACTCGGCGTACACCTCGTTCATGGCGCCAAACTCGCTGATGTCTGCCAGCAGCACGGTGGTCTCCACAACGTCCGCCATGGTGGCGCCGGCCGCCTCCAGAATGTTCCTCAGGTTCGTGAGGCTCTGGCGCGTCTGGCTCTGGATGTCGTCGCCCGCAAGCTTGCCGGTAGCGGGGTCGATGCCCAGCTGGCCGCTCACGTTGATGGAGCCGTTCGAGGTGACGCCCGCGCTGTAGGGACCAAGCGCCGCAGGTGCCTTATCGGTAACGATTGCCTTCTTCATGTTCTTCTCCTTAAGTGATAGCGGTGCGCCACGCGCGGCGACGCACCTTCCATATGTCTGCCCTCCGACGACCTTGCGGCCGAGAAGGGCCTTAGTGCCTGGTTGCAGCCCACGCAGCCTTCGCGGCCCGCTCCGGCGCGCGGCGCGCGCCTGCTACGAGCGCGCCACGTACGCGCCGGGCATGGCGCCCGTGGGCTCGCCGTCGCGCGCCACGAGCTCGCCGTTCACGAACACCAGCCGCGCGCGGCCGCGCGCTTTGAAGCCCTCGTACGGCGTGTAGTCCACGGCCTGGTGCTGGTTGGCGGCGCCTATGGTCCAGCGCGCCGCCGGGTCCCACACGCACACGTCCGCGTCGGAGCCCGCCGCAAGCGCGCCCTTGCGCGGGTACATGCCAAACTCCCGCGCCGCCCCGGTCGAAAGCAGCCGACAGAAGTCCATGGGGCCCAGCTCGCCCTCGAACGTGGTCATCACCAGCGCAGGGCGGTGCTCCACGCCGGGGCCGCCGTTAGGGATCTTGCGGAAGTCCGCGCGGCCGCGGTCCTTCTGCCCGTGCAGGTTGAAGCTGCAGTGGTCCGTGGAGATCTGGTCCACCTCGCCGGCAAGCACGGCCTGGCGCAGCGCCGCCACGTCCGTGGGCCTGCGCAGGGGCGGGCTCATCACGTACTTGGCGCCCGCGAAGCCGTCCTCGCCGCGCTCCAGGTAGCGGGTGTCGTCCAGCAGCAGGTACTGGGGGCACGTCTCCAGCATCGCTCGCACGCCGCGAGCGCGGGCGGCCCTTACCTCCTCCAGCCCGAGCCTCGTGGAGCAGTGCACCACGTTCACGCGCACGCCCGTGAGCTGCGACAGGTACATCAGGCGCCCTATGGCCTCCGCCTCGCACTCCGCCGGACGGCTGAGCGGGTGCCCCTCAGGCCCCGTGATCCCGCGCGCGAACACGCGGCGCTGCAGCTCGTTCACCAGGGTGCCGTTCTCGCAGTGCACGCACAGGATGCCGTCGAACGGCTTGATCGCCTCGAGCACCTCCATGGTCTGGGCGTCGTCCAGGCGCAGGTGGTCGTAGGCAAAGTACGTCTTGAACGAGGTGATGCCCGCGTCGCGCATCGCGTCCACCTCGCCGCGCGTGCGCTCGTTCCAGTCTGATATCGCCATGTGGAACGCGTAGTTTGCGGTGCACGTGCCGTCCGCGCGCTCGTGCCACGCGTCCAGCGCCTGCGTCAGGGTCATGCCGCGGTCCTGCGTGGCGTAGTCCACGATCGTGGTGGTGCCGCCGCACGCCGCCGCACGCGTGCCCGTCTTGAAGCTGTCCGCCGTCCAGTCCATGCCGGTCCAGCACTGCATGTGCGTGTGCGCGTCTATAAAGCCCGGAAACACCCAGCACCCGGCCACGTCGAATACCTCGCAGCCGTCCAACTGCGCCGCGTCCAGGCCGCCCGGCACCACGGCCGCTATGTGCGCGCCCTCAAGCACCACGTCGCCCGCAAGCACGCCGTCTGGCGTCACCAGGCTTCCGCCCCTCAGCACCTTCGTAACAGCAGCCACAAGACCATCCTCCCTCACATGCACTCCGCAGAACGCCCCAGCTCCCCCGCCACGCGCGCAAGGTCCTTTGGGGTGTCCACGTCCATAAGCTCCGCGGCACGCCGCGCCTCTACCAGCCGCACGCCGCGCGCGAGCGTGGCGTCTTGGCGCAGCAGCGCGCCCCCGCCCACGTCGCCGGAAAGCGCACACAGCGCCGGCGCCAGCGCGCCGGGAAACACCACGGGGCTTCCCGCCTCGCCGTGCCACGCCAGCCGAGCCACGCACCCCGGGTGCGCCCCAAACTCCCGCACGAGCGCGTCCACGCTCGCGGCAGAAAGCAGCGGCTGGTCGCCCTGGGCAAACAGGTAGCCCACGCGCGGACCCAGCGCGCGCACGCCCGCGCGCACCGTGTCGCTCTGCTGTGGTCCCGCGGGCTCTGCCACGGCCGCGCCGTGCTCCGCGCACACGCGCCGCACCTCGGGCCAGCGGCTTACCACCACCACGTCAAGCGCGGGCGAGAAGAGCGCGTCCAGCGCGTGCAGCACCACGGCCTTGCCGCCCAGCGGCTCCAGCAGCTTCTGCCTACCAAAGCGCCGGGCCTCGCCGTTGGCCATGACCACGCAGCCAAGGCGGCCGCACTTCTCGCCCGCGCAGCACTTGTTGTCCCCGCGCGCACGGTCCATGTCGGTCGCCTCCCCTCGCGCCACGTTGGTGCGCGCCGCCACGCCGTCGCGGCGGGCGCACCCGTGCCACCAGTGTGACACGTTGGCGGCGGAACGCTGGCGTCATACGGCCACGCGTCCCGCCGCCACGCCGGCTTGCGCCGGCTGCGTTCCTATGCCTGGTTCCAGCGCGGGGTCGCCGCGTCCTCAAGCGCCTTCAGCGTGGCGATGGGGTCCTTCGCCTTCTGCAGGAAGACCATCGCGGCCACGGCGTAGGGCTTGTAGCTGGCCTCCATGTACAGGCCGTCGCGGTGGTAGTCGAAGACCTCGTTCTCGACCTCGCCGTGCTCGCAGCTCACGCCGTTGATGTCGGCGGGCAGCGGGTGCATGTAGATGGTGTCCTGGCCCTTGGCGGTGGTCTCCATCAGCTTCTGGGTGCAGCACCAGTCCTTGTGCGTGGCGTTCTGGGCAAGGAGCTCCTTCTCCAGCTTGTCGATGCCCTCCTGGTCGCCGGCGGCGTACAGCTTGGTGCGCTGCTCCATGGCAGCGTACGGCGCCCAGCTCTTGGGGATCACGATGTCGGCGCCCTCGAAGGCCTCCTCCATGGTGTGGGCCTGGGTGAAGGTCGCGCCGGACTCCTTTGCGTACACGCCGGCCTGCTTCACGAGCTCGGGCATGAGGTCGTAGCCCTCGGGGTGCGCAAGCGTCACGTTCATGCCAAAGCGGGTAAGCAGCATGATGAGCGACTGCGGGCAAGAGAGCGGCTTGCCGTAGGAGGGGCTATACGCCCAGGTCACGGCGACCTTCTTGCCCTTGAGGTTATCGAGCCCGCCAAACTCGTTGATCAGGTACAGCATGTCCGCGGAGGACTGGGTGGGGTGGTCGGAGTCGGACTGCAGGCTCACCAGGGTCGGGCGGTGGTCCAGGATGCCGTCGCGCCAGGACTGCTCCACGGACTCCGCGACCTCCTTCATGTACGCGTCGCCCTCGCCGATGAACTTGTCGTCGCGGATGCCGATGACGTCTGCCATGAAGCTGATCATCGTGGCGGTCTCGCGCACGGTCTCGCCGTGGGCGATCTGCGACTTGGACTCGTCCAGGTCCTGCAGCTGCAGGCCCAGCAGGTTGGTGCCGGAGGCAAACGAGAAGCGCGTGCGCGTGGAGTTGTCGCGGAAGTTGGAGACCGCAAGGCCGGACTGGAAGATGCGCGTGCTGATGTTGCGCTCGCGCAGGTTCCTGAGGGCGTCGGCCACCAGGTACATGGCCTTCAGCTCGTCGGTCGTCTTGTCCCACGTGTGCAGGAAGTCGTTGTTGTACATGTTCTTGAAGTCGAGCTTGGCAAGCTGCTCAAGGTACGGCTTGATGGTCTTCTCGCTCATGGCGTTACTCCTTGCTGTTGTGTCGTGATGCTACTTGATGTCGTTGTCCGTGAGGGAGGCGCGGAACTCCGTCGCGCTGCCGTCGGCGGCACTGGGGTCGTACATGTTCAGGGCCGCGACGTACAGGGCCGCGCACGTGGGCAGGTCCTGCTTATAGGTGACCTCGTTGGGCGCGTGGGCCTGGGACTCGGCGCCGGGGCCAAAGCCCACGCACGGGATGCCGTAGCGGCCCTGGATGGACACGCAGTTGGTCGAGAAGGTCCACTTGTCGCACAGGGGACGACCCTCGCGCTTGTCCATGGACTTCGGGCAGCCGATGCGCTTGTCGCCAAACAGCGCCTTGTGCGCGTCGACCAGAGCCTTCACGTGCGGCGCGGTCTCCTTGTTGATCCACGTCGGGAAGTAGGCCTCGGTCTCGTACACCTCGCCGGTCCAGCTGGGACGGTCGTACATGTACATGGAGACCTTCACGTCCTCGCCGTACTTCTTGACGGAGGGCAGGTCCTCGATCTCCTTCAGGCAGGACTTGTACGTCTCGCCCGCGGTCATGCGGCGGTCGATGCTGATGGCGCAGGAGTCGGCTACGGCGCAGCGGGAGGGGCTGGTGTAGAAGATCTGGCTGACGGTGCAGGTGCCGCGACCCAGGAAGCGGGCGTCCTCGTAGTGCTCGGGGTTGTACTTGGGGTCGAGCATCTTGACGAGGCCCTTGATGGAGGTGGACTCGTCGGCGCCGTTGTTGTTGAGCGCGCGCACGTCGCTTATGATGTCGGCCATCTTGTAGATCGCGTTGTCGCCGCGCTCCGGGGCAGAGCCGTGGCAGCTGACGCCCTTCACGTCCACGCGGATCTCCATGCGGCCGCGGTGCCCGCGGTAGATGCCGCCGTCCGTGGGCTCGGTGGAGATGACGAACTCCGGCTTGATGCCATCGACGTTGTAGATGTACTGCCAGCACATGCCGTCGCAGTCCTCTTCCTGCACGGTGCCGACGACCATGACCTTGTAGCCCTCGGGGATGAGGTCCATGTCCTTCATCATCTTCGCGGCGTACGTGGCGCTCGCCATGCCGCCCTCCTGGTCAGAACCGCCGCGGCCGCCGATGAGCTGGTCGTCCTCGAAGCCCTCGTACGGGTCGAAGTCCCAGTTGTCGCGGTTGCCGATGCCCACGGTGTCGATGTGCGAGTCGATGGCGATGATCTTCTCGCCCTCGCCCATGAAGCCCATGACGTTGCCGAGGCCGTCCACCTTGACCTCGTCGAAGCCCAGCTTCTCCATCTCGGCCTTGATGCAGGCGACGACCTCGCCCTCCTCGCAGGACTCGCTGGGGTGAGAGATCATGGCGCGCAGGAACGCCGTCATGTCCTTGCCGTAGGCGTTAGCCGCGGCCTTGATCTTGTCGAAGTCCAGGTCCTTCATGTGATCCTCCTTGCACGGGCCTTTGGACACGCAGGCGAGCGTCCCCCGGTGGAGATATGACGCTTTGTCTGCGTGCCATACTTTTTGTTTGGCAAGACCATTAAACCACGGCACGCGGCCGATTCAAGCCAGAACGCCTAACTTTTTGTTTTTGCTACAAACGGTTGGTTTGAAGAGGCCAGCGGTATGCGTCAGCGGGACCTGCCGGGGGCGCCTCGGGACCGCGTCGAATGTTATCTGCAGGAAACCAATTCGAAATATGCATGGAATCGATTCAGTTGTCGCGTGCCATGCACCCGCACGGGGCTGGACGCGACCCCGCTTGCGGCCGGTGGGCGCCCGCTCGCGGCGACCCGCGCGCGAAGTCCCCCTCCCCTCGGGCGCATCAGAACGAACATCTTCCCTGCGCGCACGAACCGCGCGCATCTGGACACGGACATAGGTCGCAAGGCGGCCACGGGAAGGAGATGGAATGGCAGACAACGACACCCCCACCTCCGGCGGGATGAAGAAGGAGCTCACGCTCTTCAACTTCTTCACCATCGGATTCGGCGCCATCATCGGCACCGGGTGGGTACTGCTGGTTGGCGACTGGATGGTGCTGGGCGGAGGTCCCATCCCGGCCATGATCGCCTTCGCCATAGGCGCGATATTCCTCGTGCCCATCGGCATGTGCTTTGGCGAGCTCACCGCGGCGATCCCCATCTCGGGCGGCATCATCGAGTACGTGGACCGCACCTTTGGCCGCAAGATGGGCTTCCTCACGGGCTGGATGCTGCTTCTGGGCAACGCCCCTCTGTGCCCCTGGGAGGCCATCGCCATATCCACGCTGCTCACGGACCGCTTCGCGGAGTTCCCGGCGCTCGCGTGGCTGCGCTCCGTGAGGCTGTACACCATCATGGGCGCCGACGTGTACCTGTGGCCCACCGTCATCGCGCTCGGCTTCGCCGTGCTGGTGATCTTCCTCAACTTCCGCGGCGCCGGCGCGGCGGCGAAGCTGTCAAGCTTCCTCGCGAAGGCGCTTCTCGCCGGCATGGTCCTCGCGATGGTCATCTCCATCGCCACGGGCTCGCCCTCCAACGCGCTTCCCGTGTTCTCGCGGGCCACGCACGCGGCGGGCGGCTCGGCAACGGAGGCGACGTCGCTTCTGGGCGGCATCGTGGCGGTACTCGTTATGACCCCGTTCTTCTACGCGGGCTTCGACACCATCCCGCAGCAGGCAGAGGAGGCGTCCGACAACCTCGACTGGAAGAAGTTCGGCCTCGTCCCGGCCATAGCGCTTCTCGCCTCCGGCGTGTTCTACCTCATCTGCATCTACTCGTTCGGCACCATCATCGACTGGCACGAGTTCGTCCAGTCCTCCGTCCCGGCCCTCGCGGTGCTGGAGCGCATCAACGTCTTCTTCTACGTCGCGATGCTCATCATCGCAACGCTTGGGCCCATGGGTCCCATGAACTCGTTCTTTGGCGCCTCGACCCGCCTGATGCTCGCCATGGGCCGCAAGGAGATGCTCCCGGCGTCCTTCGCCAAGATCGACCCCAAGTCCGGCGCCCCAAGAAACGGCAACATCGTGATGGCCGTCCTGACGCTCGTCGGCCCCTTCCTCGGCCGCAACATGCTCGTGCCGCTCACCAACGTGGCGTCGCTCGGCTTCATCTTCGCGTGCACCATGGCGGCCTGCGCCTGCATGCGCCTGCGCAAGACCGAGCCCGACCTGCCGCGCCCGTACAAGGTCAACGGCGGCAAGGCCGGAATCGCCTGCGCCATCGCCGCCGGTGCCATCGTGATCGGCCTGATGGTGCTTCCGTTCAGCCCCGCCGCCCTTAACGGCGTGGAGTGGGCCATCACCGCCGGGTGGGTCCTCATTGGCATCCTGATCATGGTGCTGTACGGAAACAAGCACGCCGCCGCGGACACGCATGCGTCCCCAAGCACGGCAAAGGCCTGACGGCCGAGAAGAACGGCTATACCGCGCGCAAGGCGCGACTAGCGATACGCAACAGACAAAGGCTTGTGCGAATTGGAGGTATTGTTATGGGCAAGATCGCGTTCAAGGGTGGCAAGCTCGTAGACGGTACGGGCGCGTCTCCGGTCGAGGACAGCCTGGTGCTAGTGGACGACAAGAAGATCGCCTACGCCGGCCCCGCCACCGAGATTCCCGAGGGCTATGAGGTGCGCGACATCTCTGGCCGCACCATCATGCCGGGCATCGTCGACACGCACATCCACTTCTCGGGCAACCTCACCGACAACGACAACGACTGGGTCATCGAGACCGTCGCCCAGAAGCAGGCCTGCGCCGTGAAGCAGGCGTACGACGCCGTGACCCACGGCCTCACCACCGTGTGCGAGATCGGCCGCAACGGCATCGCCATCCGCGACCTGGTGAACATGGGCGTCATGAAGGGGCCGCGCATCTTCGCGACCGGCCTGGGCTTCTGCCGCACCGCCGGCCACGGCGACTGCCACAAGCTGCCGTTCGAGATGTCCAAGAACGGCCACCCCTGGGGCGACCAGGTGGACGGCCCGTGGGAGCTCCGCCACGCCATCCGCATGCGCCTGCGCGAGAACCCGGACGCCATCAAGATCTGGGTGACCGGCGGCGGCATCTGGCGCTGGGACTCCGGCCGCGCCCAGCTCATGAGCACCGAGGAGATCAAGGCCGTCTGCGACGAGTGCGCGATGGTGGGCATCCCCGTGTGGTCGCACTCCTACAACTCCATCTCGGGCGCGTACGACTCGGTGCGCTTTGGCTGCGAGCAGCTGATCCACGGCTTCGAGCTGGACGACAAGACCATGGACCTCATGGCCGAGAAGGGCACGTTCTTCACGCCAACCGTCGGCTTCCTGCCCAGCTGGTACGCGACGTATCCCCCCGAGTGGACGCCGGAGCTCGACAAGTGGCCCGGCAAGGACAACGCCGAGAAGGGCATCGCGCGCTCGTACGCCAACCTCAACCGCGCGTACAAGCTCGGCGTCACGCTCACCGTGGGCTCGGACTCCTTCAGCTTCTCCACGCCGTACGGCTACACCACGCTGGACGAGGTGTACGCGTGGGTCGAGCACTGCGACATCCCCGCGATGGACGCGATCGTGGCCGCGACGCTTAACGGCGCCAAGATGGTCCACCACGAGGACGAGTTTGGCTCCCTCGAGAAGGGCAAGTACGCAGACCTGCTGGTTGTTAACGGCGACCCGCTGGCCAACATCCGCGACCTCACGCCCGACAAGATGGAGGTCATCATGAAGGAGGGCGACCAGATGATCAAGGGCGCCCTGTAGGCGCACCCGCGCAAGGGGCCGCGGCCACCATCGCCCGCGACCCCCGCGCACAACAAGGCAACGCCTTCGGGAGCCGGCCTCGCAGTTGCGGCCGGCTCCCGCCTTTTGTGCCGCGCCCGACCCTGTGCCCGCGCCCGCCCCTGTGCCCGCGCCCTTCTCGCCCGGGCGGGCCCGATGCGCCGCTGGCCTAATTGCCCCATGGCGAGGTGGACATAAAACCTAGAATCGGTCAGGCGTCGCGCGGCGCGCAGGCCGCGGCGCGGCCGGCTTTGGGAAGAGGGCGCGGTCGCGCGTTGCGAGCGCGGGATTGGGGGCAGGCGTGGAGGCAAACATCCGCAAGTTCCGGGCGTTCGTGACGAGCGCCCGCCTTGGCAGCTTCACGCGCGCCGCCGAGGAGCTGGGTTGCACGCAGTCCACCGTGAGCCGCATGGTCGCGAGCCTCGAGGCGGACTGGCAGCTGAGGCTGTTCCACCGCCGCGGCACCGCGCTGGCGCTCACGAGCGACGGCCAGGCCGTGCTGGAAGACGCGGACCGGCTGTGCCGCAGCTACGACGAGCTGCACCGCCACGTGGAGTCTCTGCGCGGACTGGACTCCGGCACCGTCGCCATCGCCGCCCCGTCGAGCATCGTCGCGCTGCGGTTGGCGGGCCCCCTGGGCGCGTTCGTGCGCAGCCACCCCGGCGTCCAGGTCAACATCATCGAGAGCACGTACGGCGAGGCGCAGAGCCTCATGGAGAAGGACGGGGTGGACGTTGCGTTCGTTCCCCACCCCATGCGGGCGGAGGGCCTCGAGTGCACCCCGTTCGAGCGCGACGAGCTGGTGATCGTGGCGCCGCGGGGGCACTTTGCGCAACAGGGCGTCATACCCGTGGAGTCCCTGCTGGACGAGATGTTCGTGGCGGACACGGAGACGGCCCCTCTCTTGCAGCGCGAGCTTCGCCACTCCAACGTGCGCTGCGTCACCTCGAACACGACGGCGATCCTGGCCATGGTGGAGGCGGGGCTGGGGATATCGCTGCTGCCGAGCCTCGCCCTCGAGGGATGCGAGGGCCGCCTGGACGTGCGCCACCTTAAGACGCCCGCGTGGCGCAGCATGTACCTGGTGCACCGCCGTACTTCCGACCTAAGCGCGGCGGCTCGCGCGTTTCTGGAGGCGCTGTAGCGAGCGGGCGGCCGGCGCGAATGCGCACCGACCGCCCTGGCCCGTCCTTCTCGCCCCGGCGCCATGGCCCGCCGCCAAGGCGCGGCGCGTCGCGCCTACCGAGCGCAGTCTGCCTCCAGCCCATCCTTCACGCGCTGCGACCAGTCCACGTCAGAGGCGTCCTGCTCACCTGCGCCCACGTGGCCGTTCACGATGTCCACGGCCTTCTCGACGCCGTTGATCACGTTCATGTAGCCGGTGCAGCGGCACAGGTAGCCGGAAAGGTTCTTGCGGATCTCTTCCCGCGTGTACGTCCTGCCGGAGTTCACCATCTCCATCGCGCTCATGATGATGCCGGGGATGCAGAACCCGCACTGCACGGCGAACTCGTCCACGAACGCCTGCTGCACGGGGTTCAGCGTGCCGTCCGGCGCCTGCAGCCCCTCCACGGTCACGATGTCCTTGCCCTGCGCCCAGTCCGTCAGGTACAGGCAGGTGTCCGTGGCCACGCCGTCTATCAGCACGGTGCACGCGCCGCACTCGCCCACCTCGCAGCCGCGCTTCACGCTCGTCATGTGCAGGCGGTCGCGCAGCGTGTCCAACAGAGACTCGCGCGGGTCGTAGCCCACCTGCACGGGCCTGCCGTTGAGCGTGCACTTGAGGATCCTCATGTCCATCAGATATCTGCCCCTCCCCTGCGGGCCGCCTCCAACAGCGAGCGCCGCGACATCTCCTTTATCAGCTGCAGGCGAAACTCCCGCGACGCGCGCCACGAGTCGCGGGGGTTGGTGTCCCGCTGGGCGAGAAGGCCGATCTTCTCGGCCGCGTCCGCGACCGTAAGCCCGCGCACGCCGTCCTCCGCGCCCCGCGCGCGGATGGGCGTGGGCGCCGCCACGCCGAACGCGAGGCGGATGTCGTCCACGCGGGCCTTGTCCGCAGAGAGCCTCACCAGGCAGCAGCAGCCCATGGTCGCGATCTCGAGCGCGCGGCGCTTGCCGTACTTGAAGTAGTGGCCGGTCCAGCCCTCGTAGCTGGCGCGCGGGATGCGTATGCCCACCAGCACCTCGTCGCGCTCGCGCACGCAGCTGCCGGGCCCCGTGTACCACTCCCCAATGGGGATGGTGCGCGTGCCGCGGACGGACCTCACGTCCAGAAGCGCGCCGTACGCAAGCAGCGTGGACGCCGTGTCCGCCGATGTCGCGGCGTTGCACACGTTGCCGCCGATCGTGCCGCTCACGCGCAGCTGCGGGCCGCCCGGCGTGTCGCACGCGTCGCAGAGCGTCTGCACGGCGCGCTGGGCCACCGGGCTCGTGGTCACGCCGTGAAACCACGTGATCGGCCCTATCCACACCGTGCCGTCCTGCTCAAGGCGCACGCCGCAGAGCTCTTCCGTCAGGTTGTGGACCGACACCAGGTGCGCGCCGGCAAGCTTGCCCTCGCGGCACTTCACCAGCACGTCCGTGCCGCCCGCGACGACGATGGCCTGCGGGTCGTCCGCAAGCGCGCGGCACGCGTCGTCCACGCTTCTGGCCTCGTACAGCGATTCGATGTCGTACATCAGATGAGTCCCTCCCTCTTGAAGCCCTCGAACAGGCGCTGCGGCGTCATGGGCATCTCGTAGAACTTGACGCCCGTCGCGTTCAGGATGGCGTCGCGGATGGCCGGCGCCGGGCTGATGATCGGGGTCTCGCCCACCGCCTTGTTGCCGTACGGGCCCATCGGGTCCTGCGTCTCCACGTTCTCCGCGATGAGCTCCGGCACGTCCATCGCCGTGGGGACCTTGTAGTCAAGAAGCGTCGCGTTGCGCACGCGGCCGGTCTTGGGGTCCACCAGCAGCTCCTCGGAAAGCGCGAAGCCAATGGACTGCGCCATGCCGCCGTGCATCTGCTGCTCCACGAGCTTCGGGTTCATGAGGCGGCCGTTGTCCTGCACGCTCACGATCTTGTTGACCGTGACCTGCGCCAGCGGCACGTCCACGGTGACGTCGCAGAACGTGCACCCCGTGACCAGCGCGTTCTGGTGCACCGTCGCCTGGCCGCGCGTGGATATCTGGTCCGTCCTGTGCAGGTTGTAGTACGCCTCGAGCGCAAGCTCCGGCAGGTCGACGAGCCTGTTGCCCGCCGCGTCCCACACGGCGTGGTCGCGCAGGTCGAGCCCGCCCTGGGCGTCCGGGTACAGTCGCGCCGCCAGCTCCAGGATCCGCTCGCGCATCTTCTGCCCGGCGTCCTTGCACGCCGCGCCCGACACGAACGTCTGCCTGGACGCGTACGCGCCCGGGTCGTACGGCGCCACGTCCGTGTCCTGCGTGCTCACGATGTGGATGTCCTCCGTGCGCACGCCGATGGCCTCCGCGGCCATCTGGCAGAACACGGTGTCCGCGCCCTGGCCTATCTCGGTCGCGCCCATCTGCAGCTGGAACGTGCCGTCCTGGTTGAGCGTTATCTGGCAGTTGGACGTCTCGAGCGCGAACGGCGCGACCGCCGTCTTGTAGACGAGAAGGGCCACGCCGACGCCGCGGCGTATGGGGCCCTCCTGGTGTGCGTACTCCCGGCGCTTCTCGTCCCACCCGATGAGCCGCTTTCCGCGCTCGACGCACGCGCGCAGGCCGTCCGTGCGGTACGAGATGGTGTTTGAGGGGCTGAACTCGTCCACGTAGCCCGGAACGATGGCATTCCTCATGCGAAACTCCACGCCGTCCCAGCCCATGTCGTGCGCGATGTCGCCCATGAGGCACTCCGCGCACCAGATGCCCTCTGGCACGCCGTACGCGCGCATGGCGCCGGTGTGCGGGCCGTTGGTGTGCACGGTCCACGCCTCGCAGCGGATCGCGTCCTCCTGCGTGTGGTACAGCCAGCGGAACGTGTTCACGGAGTTCAGCACGAGCGCGTGCCCATGGTGGATGTAGCCGCCCGTGTTGGACCATGCCTTGATGGAGCGCGCGTGCAGGCGCATGTCGTCGCCCACGGACGCCTCGGCCTCGAAGTCCTTGGGCTGGCGGCCGGACGTGTCCCAGAAGCACTCCTCGCGGGAGAGCTCCAGCTTGACGCAGCGCCCGCCCACCTGGTGGCACAGCCACGCGTTCAGGGGCTCGAAGTGGATGTCCTGCTTCGTGCCGAAGCCGCCGCCTATGTAGGGCTTGATCACGCGGACGCTGCCCCAGGGGATGCCGAGCGCCTGGCCGATGATGCGCCTGCAGATGTGGGGAATCTGCGTGGAGGACACGCACGTGAGCTTGCCGTTCTCCTCGTAGCAGTACGAGACGCACACCTCGATGTGGGCCTGGCTCTGCTCGCCCGTGAACGCGTGGAACGCGAAGTGGTGGTACCTGGGGTCGCGGACGGCGTCCTCGACGCTGGAGTAGCCCATGGCCCTGAGCCTGTCTTCCGGCGTCACGGCGAGGGTGTGGCCGACGACGTTGTCCGGCTTTCCCTCCTGCACGGGAGGGTTCGTGCCCCGCATGGCCTCGCGTGGGTCGTACGTGACGGGATACTCCTCGTACTCCACCTTTATCTTGCGGAGCGCGCGGTTCGCCGCGACCTCGTCCTCGGCGACGACGGCCGCGATGTTGTCGCCGTAGATGCGCACGCGGTCGTCGAGCAGCCTGCGGTCGGCCACGTCGCGCTTTGCGGCGGCAGAGGCGGCGTACCACGGGTGCCCCGCGACGGGGAAGGTGGTCTTGGGCACGTCGAAGCAGGTGAACACGCCCACGACGCCCGGCACCACCTTCGCCTGCGTCACGTCCATCGAGATGACGCGGCCGTTGCCGATGGTCGAGTGGAGGATCTTGGCCACGAGGCACGGCTTGGGGCAGAGGTCGTCCGTGAACATGGCGCGACCGGTGACCTTGTCACGGGCGTCGACGCGCTTGACCTGCCTGCCGACCTCCCTGTACTTCTCCAATCCTTGCTCCTCTCGTATAAAAATTCTTATGGCCTAAAAAATATTAATTGTTTATTACAGGAGAAGCACGAATGGCGCGCCAGACGGTATGTGCGCAAGCGCGGCCGCAAGACGCGTTCCGCATGCCTTATTAAAAGGCGGCGGCCGCTACGCATTGTTACGCCCATAGACCTGGAACAAGAATTGTATTCAAATGGGTATACTTTTTCGTAAGACGTAAAGCGGAGGGCCCGATGGGCGAAGTAGTTGTAGATCCACACGCGCTGAAGCACGGCTTGAGCGAAGCAGAGGTCCGCTATGCCTGGGATACACCGATAGTATGCAGACAGCGCAACGGAGCGTTTGATCCGCCAATATGGATTGCGATTGGAGTGCTGCCCGACGGACGTATGGCGGAGCTCGTTGCACTTGAAGACGACCTTGGTCGATGGCACGTATTCCACGCCATGGTGCCACCCACCAATAAGTTTAAAGGGAACTTGGAATGACGAGGAGATGAGCTGGATGACAGAATTCAAAGCTGCAAATGGCTCTTCTGTGACAGACAAGATGATCGACGAATGGTGCGACGCACTCGATAATGACAAATGGCCCGAAGGATGGAAGAACCGTAGCAAGGTTGTCTATGGGAGACCGCCCCTCAGTGCCGGCGGGACAGCCACGCTCTCTATAAAGGTACCGGTTGCCATGAAGCAGGCCATCGCAAAAGAGGCGAAGAGGCACGGCACCTCAACCAGCAACTACGCCCGCGCCCTACTCGCCAAGGCAATGCTTGCCGAATGAACTAACGATCGGGAGAAACGTTATTCATGTAGGCAGGCGTCAAAGACACAGCAGTGCCCGGCACCGCGTTATGCGATGCCGGGCACGTTGTCTATGGCGCGACGTGCGCGCCGCTCAGGGGGCTGGCCACGCGGCGGCTCAGGGGTGTCGCGGGGGCCAGTGGGAGTCTTTCGGGGAAGGCTACTCGTCCTTCTCGCTCTGCCAAGCGCCGTCCCAGACGATCTGGCGGTAGCGCACGGGGTCGGTGTCGCCCTCGGTCGAGAAGAGCAGCACCTGGGAGTCCGGACCAAGCTCCAGCTCCTTGCGCAGCTCTACGTAGGCGGGGTCGCTCATGAGGGTGGAGATGACGCCCATGCCCACGGCGCCGGACTCGCCGGACGTGACCGCGGGGTCGCCCTTAACGGGGGCGGCCAGCATGCGCATGCCCTTGGCGCTGACCCAGTCGGGGCAGCTCACGAACGCGTCCGCGTGGTTGCGCAGGATGTCCCAGCCGATGGTGTTGGGCTCGCCGCACGCGAGGCCGGCCATGATGGTCTTAAGGTCTCCGCCCACGATGCGCGGGTCGCCGTCAGCCGCGAGCGCGCCCTGGTACAGGCAGTCCGCGGCGCCGGCCTCCATGATCACGAACTTGGGCGGGTTGCTGGGGAAGAGGTTGGTGAAGAAGCCGACCATGGCGCTGGCGAGCGAGCCGACGCCGGCCTGGACGAACACGTGGGTGGGGCGGTTGACCTCGAGCTGGCGCAGCTGGTCGGCGGCCTCGTTGGCCATGGTGCCGTAGCCCTGCATGATCCAGGACGGGATCTTGGTGTAGCCGTCCCACGCGGTGTCCTGCACGATCACGCCGTGCTCGGTCTCCTCGGCCTCCTTGGCCGCGAGGCGCACGCAGTCGTCGTAGTTGAGCTCCTCGATCGTGACCCTGGCGCCCTCCTTGGCGATGTTGTCGAAGCGGGTCTTGGTGGAGCCCTTCGGCATGTGGACGACCGCGTTCTGGTGCAGGCGGTGGGCCGCCCACGCGACGCCGCGGCCGTGGTTGCCGTCGGTCGCGGTGAAGAACGTGGCATGGCCGAAGTCCTTCTCGAGCTGCTCGGACGTGAGGTAGTCGAAGTCGCAGTCCGCGACGTCGCGGCCGGTCTCCTGCGCGATGTAGCGCGCCATCGCGAACGAGCCGCCCAGGACCTTGAACGCGTTGAGGCCGAAGCGGTAGCTCTCGTCCTTCACGTAGAGGCCGCCCAGGCCAAGGCGGTTGGCCATACCGGAGAGGTTGGCAAGCGGGGTCACGGAGTACTGCGGGAAGCTCTTGTGGAACGCGCGGGCCTTGGCGACGTTCTCCAGGCTCATGACCTGGAGGTTCTTGTCCTCACTCTTGGGCATGTGGTTGGCGACCCACTTGATCTTAGGCTGCATGGAGCTCATGGCCTGTCCTTTCCCCGCGGGCGGTCCCGCGCGTGACGCTTTGCAAACTTGTTGTCTGCTTACATTACTTTTTGTTAGTACCTACTGTAGCGCGCAAGTGACAAATAACAAGTATGGTATCCAAACTTTTTGTTTTGCTCCGCGGGCGGTAGGCACGGCGCGGCGGGCGTAAGAAGATCGGGCGACGCCTGCGAGGCGCCGCCCGAGGTGGCTAGATCATCTCGAGGAAGGCCTCGATGCGCGTCCTGAGCTGGCCGTCGTCCTCGTTGGAGTAGCCGGTGGTCAGGTGCATGTACGGGATGTTGGCCTCGCGTGCGGCAAGCTCCATGCCCGTTGCCTCCATGTCGTAGATCGTGCAGAACTGCAGGGAGCAGTCGATGATGCCGTCCGCCTTGAACCTGCGCGCCATGTCGATCACGTCGCGCTTGCGGCCCTCGTTGGGGGTGAAGATCGCGCACTGGATGTTGAGGTAGCGGTCCGCGATGTCGTTCAGCATCTGGTCGACGGTCTCGCCGTCCTCCGGGACGAGGTCCTTGTAGTAGCGGCTGCCGGTGCAGCACTCCTCCCCGACGACGACGCCCCCGGCCTTCTCGATGATGTTGAAGAGCTTCCAGTTAGGCACCGCCATGGGGGTCCCGGTGTACAGGATGCGCTTCGCGCCCCTGGGGGCGACGCCGACGCCGTCCTCCACGCGCTTCTCGCACTCCGCGGCCATGTCGTTGATGGCGCCCGTCAGGCGGGCGGAGTCGTCCATGAACGCCGCCTGGGCCGTGAGCAGGCAGTCGAGGCCGCTGATGGGGACGGGGTCCGCCGTACGCGTCGCGTCGAGGCGCTGGAGGGCGCGGCGCTTGTCGTTCGCGAGCCTGATGGCGGCGCGCAGGCCGTCGGCCGTGATCTTCTGGCCGGTGAGCCCCTCGAGCCTCGCCGCGAGGCGCTTGACCTCGTTGCGCCACTGCGCGCGCGTGTCGTCGTTGCGGACGTGGGGCACGTCCATCACGTACGTGTCCTTGAGTCGGCCGAACTGCTCGTACGCCTTCTTCTTGCCGTCGCAGGTGTTCTCGCCCACCACGAGGTCCGCGCTCTCGATGTACGGGCAGACGCGTGCGAGCTTGAACCCCACGAAGCCCTTGATGAGGGGGCAGGTGTTGCGCGGGACGTACTTCTCGGCCTCCTCCGGCGCCCACTCCGCGCCGGCGCACAGGCCGACCTCGACGGCGCCGGCCGCGGTCACGACCTCCTCTGGGACGTAGAGGCAGAACGTGCCGACGACCTTCTTGGGGTTGCCGGCCGCGCGCCCCTCCACGAGCTCGCGGATGCGGCCGGAGTGCAGCGCGCCCGCGACGCCGTCCAGATAGGACGTTGACTTTGGACGGTTCTTCTGGGTGAGAAACGCATCCCCGTACATCTGGCCCACCGCGGCGAGCAGCCCGTCGTGCGCCTCGACGTCCATGCCGAGGTCGGCCCACATCTTGTGGTAGTCGTACTCTTCTGCCATGCGCTCTCCTCTCGTCTGGCCGGACGGTGCCGCGGCCCCTGTGATTGGGAGCGATGCTAGTCTCTTTGTTTTGCAGACTTACTTATTGTTAGGCTAACGGAATGTTTGGTCGGTAGGCGGTTGGGGCGCCGGACCGGGGCGCGTTGCGGCGCTCGGGGGGTCAGGATTGGGGCGCGTCGCGGCGCTCGGGGGCGACGCTGCGCACGAGCCGGCGCACCCTGCGGCTGAGCTCCTGCGCGCTGGGGCGGTCCTTCTCGCCCACCCAGCGGCGGAACGCGCTGGTGATGCCGCCGGCCAGGAAGTCGCAGGCGAGGTCGTCCTCCGCGGCGCCGACGACGCGGCGGAGGCGGTCGCGCACGGCGAGCTGGATGCGGGCGGCGACGTCCTCGCGCGCGCCGGTGCGCAGCAGGCGGCCGAGGCTGGAGGCGCCGTCCGTGACCATGGAGCCCAGGCGCTCGATCGCGCGGGCGAGACCCTCTTCGTCCGTGGCGGCCGCAGCCTCGTCGAGGACCTCGCTCACGGAGCTTACGGCCTCGTCCTCCATCTCTTGGATGACGGCGCCGACGCTGGCATAGTGCGCCATGAACGTCTTCTTGTTGATGAGGGCCGCGTCCGCGACGTCCTTGGGCGTGATGTCCGCGCCGCCGCGCTGGGCCATGAGGTTGAGGAGCGCCTCGCGGATGGCACGGCGGGTGCGCGCCACGCGCTTGTCCTGCGACCTGGCATTTGCTCCCGTTGTGGGGCCATCTTGCGACCGGCTCATCCTGTTCCTCTCCCCCGCCCTTTGGTGACAGGTTACCACGGCACGCTATTTCCCGATTTGCACTTATTTCTAATTTTGGAAATAATGGGTGCGAACGGGCGCCCGAGGGCGTCGACGACGACTGTCGCCGCGGGATGCGGCGCCGAGGGGGCGGGCATACGCGCGGGATGGCGGGCGAAGGGGCGGCGAGCGGCGTGGCCGAGACGTACGCGCGGATCGCGGGACCCGTCGTGCGGACGGCGGAGTTCAGGCAGATGGCGGCGTTCACGCAGCACGGCGACACGTCCACGATGGAGCACTGCGAGGCGGTGGCGTACTTCTCGCTCGCGTTTGCGCGGGCGATGCGCCTGAGGTTGGACGAGCGGTCGCTTGTGCGCGGCGCGCTCTTGCATGACTACTTTCTGTACGACTGGCACGACCACGCACCTGACCGCTGGCACGGCTTCACGCACCCTCGGCGCGCGCTGGAGAATGCGAGCCGCGACTTTGCACTGAACGGCGTCGAACGCGACGTGATTGCGCATCACATGTTTCCGTTTGTGCCCGCGCCGCCTCGCCATCGCGAGGGATGGGTGGTCACGCTGGCGGACAAGTACTGCACGCTGCGCGAGGTGCTGATGCGCAGGCCGTACGCACCGCTTGAGGGGACGGTGATGTAGCGTGCTGCACGGAGCGGCGATGAGCCTTGCGTACCTTGCGCTGAGCTGCACCATCATCAGCGTGGGCGGATGGGTCTGGGAGACGTGCTACTGCAGCGTGGTGGAGCGTCGCCTTGCGAGGCGCGGCATGCTGTTTGGGCCGAGCTGCCCGATCTACGGCGTGTGTGCCATCGTGGTTTGGTTTGTCCTGGGTGGGGTGCAGGATACGGCGATGCTGTTTGTGCTGGGCTTTGCGCTCTCGACGGTGCTGGAATATGCCGCCGGCGCACTGCTTGAGCGGCGCTTTGGGCGCCGGTGGTGGGACTACTCCATGTTCCCGCTGAACTTTCGCGGGCTGGTGTGCCCGCAGGCAAGCTGCGTATTTGGCGTATTTGCGGTGATAAACGTCAAGCTTTTGCAGCCGACGATTCTGGGCGGGCTCGCGACGCTGGACCACGGCGCCGTTCTGGCTGCGGCCGGGCTGGTGTGCGCCGCATATGCGCTGGACCTTTTTGCGACGGTGCTGGTGCTGGACGGTTGGCGTCCGCGGAGGCCGCGGGCAGCGCAGGCGCCCAGGCTGTCGCGCCTTTGGAGGGCGCTGCGGCTGCCCCTGGCGTAGAGTCGGAAGCGGCGGGTCCGACGGACGTGGGGCGCGCCGGCACACGTCGGTACACTTCTGCCGCGAGTTTGCACGGCGGGCGTAAACTCGGCCCTCACGAGTACGGGCGAGACCCAGCGCCGGTACACGTGTGGCAGAAACGTACGGGATCCCGCAAACTCGCGGCCGACGTGTGCCATAAGAATTCTTACCATGGCAGGAACTCGCTGACGTGTACCGGAAAATGCAAACTCGGGTCAGACGTGTACCATGTGGAATTAGTCTAATTCCACATATCATGAGGTAGATGACCTGCGCGATCAAAGTCTTAACGAACGGCCCGGTACACGTCTCGAAGTTCCTTACATGGTTCAACTTTCGATGGTACTCGTCTGGCCCGAGTTTGCGGATTCCTGTCAAAAGTGCGCCCATGTGTACCGGTCCGGTACACCTCTGCCGCGAGCTTGCAGGGCCCCTGCAAACTGGGCCGCGAAGTGTACCCGGCCCGGTACACGTCTGCCGCGAGCTTGCACGCTCCTGGGAAACTCGGCCACGACGTGTACGGGCGTGTCAACTCGGGGCTCACGTGTACCGGCGCCGCACGACCAACCGCCCCCAGAGGGCTGCTCAACAGGGAGCCATCCGCCCCACTCCGGGCTCATTTCGTCAGATGTCGTCAGGTTCGGAGCAAAGCCAAAAAAAGACAGGGCGCCCGCGAGTCGCACGGACCCACGGGCACCCAATTCATCGCCTTGCCACGGCGTCGCACGGCGGTGCCCGCTACGGCGCCGACCGCGGCCCCTCGCCGGGCCGCGCGCACGCGCCGCGGGCTACTCCTCCGCGCCCTTCAGGACGGAGAGCCGCTCGTCTCCCCACGCGCGCTTGCGCGAGTACGGCGTGTCGTCCAGCGGCAGCCTCCAGCGCAGCTCGCCGTCCAGCTGGTGGTACGCGTTCTGCACGGCGGGTGCGGTGCCGATGGTGGCGATCTCGCCAATGCCCTTGCCGCCGTAGCTCACCGGCAGCAGGTGCTCCTTCTCCACGTAGATCGCGTGGATGTTCGGGATCTGCGTGGAGTGCAGCAGTCCGAGCGTGCCGTACTTCGCCTGCGGCACGGCGTCCTTCATCGGGAAGTCCTCCGTCAGCGCGTAGCCCATGCCCATGAGCACGCCGCCCTCGATCTGGCCCTGGATCGCGATGGGGTTCACGACCTTGCCGGAGTCGTGCGCCGCATAGATCTCCTTTATCTTGCCGCGGTTGGGGCCCTTCTCCTCCAGGACGACGACCGTGGAGCTGAATCCGTAGCAGATGTGGCTCTTCGGGTTGGGCTTGTCGGCGCCCAGCTTGTCCGTGGGCTCGAAGTACACGTAGCCAAACTCGTGGCCCTCCAGGGCGAGAAGCGCCGCCCTCGGGTCTGCGGGGTGGATGCCGTGCCCCGCGACGAGCGCGCTGCCGTCGGCGTAGCCAACGCCCTGGTACGGCGTGCCGTCCTCGTAGGTGATGGTCTTACCGTCGCCCTTGGCGCGCACCGGGCCCTGCGGCACGGGGCGGCCCGCCTCCACGTCGAGCATTGCGTCGCGCAGCAGGAACGCGGCGCCGCGCACGGCCTCGCCGGTCACGACGGTCTGGCGTGAGCCGGACGTGGTGCCGGAGTCCGGCGCCGCCTCGGTGGAGCACTCGCCGTTCGCGAGCGCCTCGAGCGGCAGCCCCGTGGCCTCGGCCACGTCCTGCAAAAAGACGGTGTTGCAGCCCTGGCCGATGTCGGACGTGGCGGAGTACACCACCGCGCGCCCGCCCTCGACGCGGATGTTCGCGCGGCCGGCGTCGGGAAGTCCCACGCCCACGCCGGAGTTCTTCATGGCGCACGCGATGCCGGCATGGGACGCGTTCTTCTCGTACACGTCCTTGACGGCGAGCAGCGTCTCCTTCAGCGCGGTGGAGCAGTCCGCGATCTGGCCGTTAGGCAGGACCTCGCCCGGCTCCACGGCGTTGCGCCAGCGCATCTCCCACGGGCTGATGCCCACCTCGTTTGCGAGCAGGTCCATGCACGCCTCGAGCGCGAACTCCGTCTGGCACACGCCAAAGCCGCGAAACGCCCCCGCCGGCGGGTTGTTGGTGTAGTAGCCAAAGCCGCGGATGTCCGTGTTCTGGTACGTGTACGGGCCGACGGCGTGCGTGCACGCGCGCTCCAGCACGGGGCCGCACAGGCTCGCATACGCGCCGGTGTCGAAGTTGACCTCGCAGTCCAGGCCCGTGAGGTGCCCGTCCTCGTCGCAGCCCAGCGTGAACGTCGCGTACATGTAGTGGCGCTTCGGGTGGAACGCCAAAGACTCCTGGCGCGTGAGCTTGCACTTGACGGTGCGCCCAAAGCGCACGGCCGCCAGCGCGGCCAGGTGCTGCACGGACACGTCCTCCTTGCCGCCAAAGCCGCCGCCCACCAGCATGGTCTGCACCACCACGCGCTCTGGCTCCGCGTCCCAGCCAAACATGTGCGCGACTTCCTTGCGGGTGTCGTACGCGCCCTGGTCCGTGCTGCACACCTTCACGCCGTTCTTGTACGGAAACGCAACGGCGCACTCCGGCTCCAAAAACGCGTGCTCCGTGAACGGCGTCTCGAAGTCGTGTGTCACCACGTGCGCGGACGCTGCCAGCGCGGCCTTCGCGTCTCCGCGCGTGATGTGGCGGCTCTGGCACACGTTGTCGTGAAGCACCACGTGGTTGCCAAACGCGTTGAAGCTGTCGTGCACCAAAGGCGCGCCGGCGGCCTTCGCCTCCGCGATGTTGCGCACGGGCTCCAGCACCTCGTACTCCACCTTCACCAGGCGCTTCGCCTTCGCGAGCGTCGCCTCGTCCTCGGCAACCACCAGGCAGATGGCGTCGCCCACGCAGCGCGTGACGTCGCCCTCCGCAATCATCACGTCCCAGTCCTGGATCAGGTGGCCCACCTGGTTCACGGGCACGTCGCGGGCGAGAAGGACTCCCACCACGCCCGGCAGCGCCTCGGCCTTCGACGTGTCGATGCTCACCACGCGTGCGCGCGGGTACTTCGAGCGCACCGCGCTCGCGTAGCACATGTCCGGGTAGTCCTCGCGCGCGAGGTCGTCCGGGTACTTGCCGTAGCCCAGCACCTTGCGGCGCACGTCCACGCGGAAGGCGCGCTCGCCAACCCCGTAGTCATCGCCCTTCTCCAGCGCGTCGTCCATGCGCTCGTCTCCGCGCAGGATGGCCGCGGCCTTCAGGATGCCCTCGATGATCTTCTTGTAGCCGGTGCAGCGGCAGATGTTGCCGCGGATGGCCCACTTGACCTCCTCCTCGGAGGGGTCGGGGTTGCGGCGCACCAGCATGGCGCCGCTCATGACCATGCCGGGGATGCAGAAGCCGCACTGCACGGCGCCCACGGCGCCGAACGCGTACACGAACGCCTCCTGCTCCTCGTGCGTGAGGCCCTCCACGGTCTCGATGGTGCGGCCCTGGGCCAGGCGCGTGGTGATGACGCACCCCTTGGTGGCGATGCCGTCGACGCCCACGGTGCACGTGCCGCACGCGCCCTCGCTGCAGCCGTCCTTCACGGACGTGAGGCCCAGGTCGTCGCGCAAGAAGCGCAGCAGCGGCTTGTCCTGGTCGGTGGTGACCGTCTTTCCGTTGACGGTGAACGTGAACTGCTCTGCCATGTCTTCCCTACCTCACGGCCATGATGCCGTTCGCATCGTGTATGGCGCCGCGCGGGCACTTCGTCGCGCACATGCCGCATGCCACGCACTTCTCGTCGTCTATAACCGCGCGGCCGTCGACCACGCGCACCGCGCCCATGGGGCACACGCGCTCGCACATGCCGCAGCCGATGCAGCTGTTGGGGCAGGCCTTGCGCGCCGTGGGCCCGCGGTCCTGGTTCGAGCACCGCACCTGGATCACGTTCGCGGCGGGCGCCACGGTGATGAGGTGCTGCGGGCACGCCTTCGCGCACTTTCCGCAGCCACGGCACGCGTCGCGGTCCACCACGGCCACGTGGCGCTCCGGGTCCACGTGGATGGCGCCAAACGGGCAGGCGGCCTCGCAGCTGCCTCCGCCGAGGCACCCCCACGAGCACACGCCGATCCCGTTGGGATGCGCCGCCTTGATCTGGGCGCAGTCGTGCGGCAGCTCCTCCCGCACTATGCCGTCAAGTGGCGCCGTGCCGCCCGCGCAGTGGACGACCGCGACCCTTGGCATACGCTTGGCCATAGAGAGGCCCTCCTATCCCTGCAGGTACGCGTACTTGTCGCGCACCGTCACGATGATCTTGCGAACGTCTTCCGGAAGCCCGCACGCCGCGTCCTCCACGTCGTAGGTGGCGACGGTGCCGCCAAGGCGCACCAGCGCGCCGTCCTCCGTGGGCAGCCAGCCCTCGTTTGTGGAGTCGTCGAAGTCCTCGCGACTCCAGAACAGCGTGAGCTTGTCCTTGTACGGGCGGCCTTGGGAGTACGGGCAGAACACGGCGCAGTTGCCGCACTCGTTGCACATGCCGTCCACGTGGACGATCTGCGCCTGGCGCATGCCGGACACGCGCACGGCCACGTTCGCGCGGTTCGGGCAGACCTCGACGCAGGTCTCGCACACGGCGGCGCAGCTCAGGCAGCGCGTCTTGTCCGTGCTGGCGCAGTCCGCGCACAGGTTTCCGCGCTGCGAGAAGACCTTGGCCACCTCGGCCGCGATGTTCGTGGCCTCCTGCGCGTCGAAGCTGGCGTTCGCGATCGCGCGGGCGACGACCTGCGCGTCGGCGATGGCCTTCACCACGGTCGCGGGGCCGCGGCGGCAGTCGCCCACCGCGAACACGTGGGGGACGCTCGTCTGCAGCGTGGCGTCGACCACGGGCAGGCCCCTCTCGTCCAGCTCGCAGCCGGAGGCCGCGTACACGCCACCGTCCACACGCTCGCCCACCGCCGCGATGACGGCGGTCGCGGGGACCTCGCGGGTCTGGCCCGTTGCGACGGGGCGACGGCGGCCGGATGCGTCAGGCTCGCCCAGCTCCATGACGTCGCAGGTCAGGATGCCGTCTTCCGGCGTGTCCGGCGCAAGGAGCTCCAGGAGCTCCACGCCGTCCTCGAGCGCCATCTCGAGCTCCTCCTCGTCGGCGGGCATGTAGCGGACGGTGCGGCGGTACGCCAGGCGCACGTTCCTCACGCCCGGCACGCGCTTCGCGGCGCGCGCGACGTCCATGGCGGTGTTGCCGCCGCCCACCACGACGACGTCCGTGCCCAGGTCGAGGGACGCGGGGTCGCGCTTGAACGCCTCGAGGAACTCGAGCGCGTCCAGCGCCTTGCCGCTCTTGAGGGCGGGGCGTCCCGGCGCCCACGCGCCGACGGCGACGACGACGTCCGTGTAGCCCTGCGCCAGCAGCTCGCCCGCGCTCGCGACCTCGCGGCCGAGCTCGAACGTGGCGCCGTACGCCTTGCAGAGCGCGACGTCGTGGTCGATGGCGTCGTCCGAGATGCGGAAGCCGGGGATCACGTGGCGCACGATGCCGCCGAGGCTCTTCGTGCGCTCGAAGACGGTGACGTCCACACCGGCGCGGCTCAGGAAGGACGCGGTGGAGAGGCCGGCCGGGCCGCCGCCGATGACGGCCACCTTGCGGTCCGCGACGTGGCCGCGCGCCGAGAGGGCGGGGAGCACGTCGTCGAAGGCCTTCTCGGCAGCCTCGAGCTTGAGGTCGCGGATGTGCACGTGCTCCTCGTAGTAGTTGCGCATGCAGGAGTTTCCGCAGGTGTGCGGGCAGATGGTGCCCGTGGTGAACGGAAGGGCGTTGCGCTCGAGGATAATGTTCAGCGCGTCGGCGTAGCGGCCCTCGCCCACGGCCTGCACGTAGCCGGGGATGTCCTGGCGGATGGGGCAGTCCTCGCGGCACGGCGCGACGAAGCAGTCCGTGAGCGGCAGCTCGCCCAGGACGTGGCGGTCGGGCTCCGGCTTGATGGGCTTGCGGTAGTCGCCCCCGGCGAGCGCCGCGTCCACGAGGGCGGACACCTTTGCCGCGTCGACGCCCGCGAACGGCTTGCCGGCGTCTGCCTGGTGCGAGAGCACCTCCGCGACCTGCACGAAGCGCGCGTATCCGCCGGGCTTCAGCTCGTTGGTGGCCATGGTGACGGGCCAGATGCCCGCGTCCACGAGGCCGAAGACGTTGTTTGCGGTGGCGCCGCCGGAGTACGAGATGCGGATGTTGCCGTCGAACTGCCTGGCGATGCGGCTCGCGAGCGTGAGCGACAGCGGGTACAGCGCGCGGCCGGACATGTACATCTCCTCGCTGGGGAGCTCGCCGCGGGTGACGTCCACCGGGAAGGTGTTCGTGAGCTTGACGCCGAACTCGACGCCGCGCTCGGCGGCAAGCGCCTGCAGGCGCTCCATCATGGGGACGGCGTCCTCCCACTGCAGGTCCTCGTCGAAGTGGTGCGAGTCGAACGCGATGTAGCCAAAGCCGAGGGAGTCGAGCGTCTTGCGCGCGTACTCGTAGCCCAGAAGCGTCGGGTTGCACTTGATGTAGGTGTTCAGGCCCTTCTCGCAGATGAGGTGGGTCGCGATGCGCTCGATCTCTGCGGGCGGGCAGCCGTGGAGCGTGGACTCGGTGATGGAGTCGCTGATGTGCGGCGTGATGGAGTCCACGAACGCCGCATCCACGTGGCGGAAGCGGTCGACGTTTGCGTGCGCCCAGGCGATGGCCTCCCTGAACTCCGGCGTTGCGGACGCGTCCTTCATGCCGTCAATGAACGAGTCGACCTTGGGGGTCTTGATGCCCTCGAGGTCGTAGCCGACGGACATGTTGAACACGAAGCCGTCGGGGTCGCCAAAGCCAAACTCGCGCGCGAGCAGCTTGCACGCGACCCATGCCTTCACGTACTCGCCAAACGCCTGCGGCACGGTGAGCTCCGTGGACCACTCGCAGTTGTAGCCCTCGTCGGACGCGAGGATGCACGGCTTGTTAACGCAGGCGGAAAGCTCGGCGCCGTCCATCTTCTGGACGGTCTTCAGCTCGAAGAAGCGCGCGCCCGTCACGTAGCTCGCGACGATGTTCTGGGCGAGCTGGGTGTTGGGACCGGCCGCCGGGCCAAACGGGGTCTCGATCTTCTCGCCAAAGATGGGACGGGCCGCCGCCGGCTCCGTGCGGGCAAGGCGGCGCTGGCCGAAGATGGTCTGCTGGGACTCGTACTCGTCCAGGATCCACGTCATGAGGTGGTCGAAGGACATGGGGCGCATGATGTCGCTCATAGTGCTGTTTCCTCTCCGAAGGTGCCCGCGTCGGGCACGCGCGTATGGTCCCCGCACTTAGCGTCCGCGGGACGACGAAGAGCACCGGACGGCGGGACGCATGCCCCCGCCGCCCGGGATTTTGTGGTGGTGGCGCCTAGTACGCGCGGCCGTTGAGCTCCCCCCAGAGCTCCTTGGCCTGCTGCATCACAAACGCGTCGATCTTCTCCTTGTCGCAGTCCACGAACTCGCGGTCGCGGTAGACGACGCGGCCGTTCACGATGGTGGTGCGGCAGTCGTGGCCCTCGACGCCAAACAGGATGTGGCCGTCGACGTTGTCCGCCCCAAGCGGCGTGGGCGCCGGGTAGTCGAAGATCGCCACGTCCGCGGCGGCCCCGGGCTCGAGCACGCCGAGCGGCTTGCCCTGCGGCTTGGCCGAGAAGTACATGTTCGCGACCTCGGCGTTGTTCTTGAACAGCATGGTCATGGCCTCGCCCCAGGCGACGTTGGGCAGCGCGGAGTTCAGGCGCTGCAGCGGCACGAACGCCTTGAGGGACTGGAGCATGTCGTGCGTGTAGGCGTCCGTTCCCATAGCGACGGTGATGCCGTGCTTGAAGAACTCGAGCACGGGCGCCGTGCCGACGGCGTTGTTGGCGTTGGACTGCGGGTTGTTCACGACCTTGGTGTGCGTGCCGGCGATGATGTCCATGTCGGCCGGGGACACGTGGATGCAGTGGCCGAGCATGGTCTTCGGGCCGAGGATGCCGTGGTCGAGCAGGCGGTGCACCGAGCTCGTGCCATGCCTCTGGGCGGAGTCGTACACGTCATCCATGCCCTCGCACACGTGCACGTGGAAGCCGGTCAGGCCGTCGTTCGCCCGCACCATGGCGTCGAGCGCCTCGTCGGGCAGCGTGAAGAGCGCGTGCCCGCCGAACATGGCGGCGATCATGTCGGAGTCCTGCGCGGCGGCCCAGCGGGCGAAGTCGGCGTTCTCCTGGATGGACTCCTGCAGCTTCTGCTTGCCGTCGCGGTCCGAGACCTCGTAGCACAGGCACGCGCGCATGCCCATCTCCTGCGCGACGTCCTTGATGGCGAAGAGCGAGCCCGGGATCTGGCGGAAGCTCGCGTGGTGGTCGAAGATGGTGGTGACGCCGTTGCGGAACGACTCCATCATGGTGATGTACGCGCAGGCGCGCGTGCCGTCGAGCGTGAGGTGACGGTCGATGTTCCACCACTGCTGCTCGAGATTCTGAAGGAAGTTGGTGGGGTTGCAGCCCTTGATGGCAAGGCCGCGCGCCAGGCCGGAGTAGATGTGCGTGTGGCAGTTTATGAGGCCCGGCATGACGAGCCCGCCGTGGGCGTCGAGGCCGGTGGCGTTGGGGTATGCGCGGCGAAGCTCTTCTCGCCCGCCGACCGCGACGATCTTGGTGCCGTCGATCGCGACCGCGCCGTCGGCGATGTAGGGGTTTTTGTTGCGCGTGACGACGCGCCCGTTCTCGACAAGTAGCATGGCTGCTCCCTGGAACGTGTCGAAGATCAGCTACGACGTCGTATGAGTACGGACGCGGCCTCTATTACCGCGCCGGCCGGGCGTTGCCAACGCGGGCCCCGGCCGCCCCGCCGCGTGTTCCGCGGCTCCGTAACGATTCTAACAAATCGTTAGCTGGCTACCAAACAAATCGTTAGTCTCCATAGTGTCACAGCGCGCGTGCGGCGCGGTCGGCAGTCGGCGTACGGTCGATTTGCCGTGTGAGCGGCATGCGCGCGCGGTGCCGACGACCGTTCCTCCAAACAAAATGCTATGATAGCATTAATTTTTGTTAGCAACGAAGGCCGCCGCCCTTCTCGCCCAGCGAGGCGCGTTGCGGACGGCGAGAAGAGCGTGAGACGTTTATATGCAACAGACCATGCATCAGCAGCAGATTGACTTTCTGAAGCGCCTGGCGCGCGGCGTGGCCGCGCAGTTTGGCGACAACTGCGAGGTAGTTGTGCACGACCTGAGGTCGAGCGACCCGGACAGCACCATCGTGGCGATAGAGAACGGCCACATAACCGGCCGCAAGGTGGGCGACGGTCCCTCGAACGTGGTGCTGAAGGCGCTGCGCACGGACCCGAGCAAGCTTCACGACAAGCTTGCGTACCTGACGAAGACCGAGGACGGCAAGGTCCTGAAGTCGAGCACAATCTTCTTTCGCGACGAGGACGGCGAGCCGTCCGCGATCTTCGCGATCAACTACGACACGACGCTTTTCATGGCGATGCAGGAGGTTCTGAAGGGGTTCACGGCGCTGACGGACGCGCCCGACCCGAACCCCGAGACCATCCCGCACAACGTGACGGACCTCCTGGACGAGCTCATCGAGCAGAGCGTGCGCATCGTGGGCAAGCCCGTGGCGCTGATGAGCAAGGAGGACAAGGTGAAGGCCATAGGGTTCCTGAACGACTCCGGCGCGTTCCTGGTTACGAAGAGCGGACAGAAGGTCTGCAACTACTTTGGGATATCGAAGTACACGCTGTACAGCTACATGGACGAGGCGAAGCGCGCTGCGGGCCAGGAGTAGCACACGGATCGAGCCTTGCGAAGGGGGCCTCGCGCGTGGTGCGCGGGGCCCCTCTTGCATGGGTGCGGGCGGACGCGCGGGCGCGGGACTGCGGGCGCGGGTGCGGCCACGATGTGGAAAGGCGGTGCGACCACGCTCTCGCGTGACCGCACCGCCTGCGTTTGGACTGTGGCTGGACTGTGCCCGGCTTGCGTTTGGCTTGCGACGGCGACTAGGCGTTGCCGTTCTTCTCGCCATCCTGAGCGGCGGGCGCGGAGCCGGTGGCGACGTGGATGTCCGCGTCGGCGACGTGCTCGACCGCGGGGACGCCGGTCGCGGCGCTCTGGTACAGCGCGCTCACGCCCTCGTTTGCTATCTCGGACGCGCCCTCGACGGCCTCGACGACGTCCTGGTCGGGACCGCCCTTGGGCAGCACGAGGTTGAGGATGATGGCCGTGATGGCCGCAATCACGATGGCGGACCCGCCGAAGACCTGGTTGACCCAGCCGGGCATGCCGGGGCCGGTGAGGGCGCCGCTCGTGAGGGACACGCCCATGCCGAGCGCGACGGAGAGGCCGGCGATGGACGCGCGGCGCGGCGTGAGGCCGTCCTTCGTGAGCATGCGGATGCCGGTCATGCTGATGGTGCCGAACACGTTGATGGTGGCGCCGCCGATGACGGCCTGCGGGATGCCGGAGAGCACCGCGGCAAGCTTGGGCATGAGGCCGGCGGCGACGAGGATGATGGCGGCGGTGGAGAACACGCGGCGGTTGATGACGCGGGTCTGGGTGACGATGCCGACGTTCTGGCCGAAGGACGACGTGGGCATGGCGCCGAAGAGCGCGCCGACCATGGTCATGATGCCCTGGGACACCAGGCCGCCCGTGAGCTCCTGCACGTTGGGCTCGCGGTCCATGCCGCCGACGGTGGCGCCGGTGAAGTTGCCGATGGTCTCGAGCGAGGCGACGATGAACACGATGGTGATGCTGGCGATGGACACGGGGACGAACTTGATGGCGAACGGCATGAAGTGCGGGAGCTCGAACCAGTTGGACGCGACGACGGCGTCGTAGCTGACCATGCCGAGCGCGAGGGCGAGCACGTAGCCCACGAGCATGCCGAACAGCAGCGAGCCGAGCTTGAACACGCCCTTGCCGAAGTTGGAGAAGTACACGCACGCCACGAGCGTCACGAGCGCGACGAGCCAGTTCTGCGCGCTGCCGAACGTGGACGAGCCGGAGCCGCCGGCCATGTAGCCCACGGCGACGGTGTAGAGCGAGATGCCGATGCACAGGACGACGGTGCCGGTGACGACGCTGGGGAACAGCGACTTGATCTTGCGGAAGAACAGCGCGAACACGACCGCGACGGCGCCGCCGATGATCTCTGCCCCGAGGATGGCGCCGATGCCGAACTGGACGCCGACGGCGGAGAGCGTGGGTACGTACGCGAACGACGTGCCCATGATCACGGGCAGGCCCGAGCCGAAGCGGCCGCCGAACAGCGGGTGCGCCTGCACGAGCGTGACCAGGCCGCTCATCACGAGCGACACCTGGATGAGCAGGGTCTTCTGGTCTGCCGGCAGGTGGCATAGGTTTGCCACGATGATCGCGGGCGTGATGATGCCCACGACCGCCGCAACCACGTGCTGCAACGCCATGGGGATGAGTTCCTGCGCCGAGAGCTTGCCGTCTTGGCTAAACAGTGCGGATGAACCTTGGGCCTCTGCCATGTTCTTCTCCTCTGTTCTGGGTCGGGCTTTGCCAAACTTCTTTTTTGTTTGGCTTCCACCTTTTTTGTTTGCTTATGAGAGTAGAGTAGGGACGGCGAATATGCAACAGGCTGAGAAATTCGGTCATCGGCAGATTTTGGGGGCGAGCGGCAATGGAATGCGACGCGAGCGAAGAGGATGAGGTAACGCGGCTGGCCGCGGAGCTGGTGCGGATAGACAGCTCTGACCCGGGCGCGTACGAGGGCGAGCTGGAGCGCTTTGTGCGGGCGTGGCTTGCACCCCGGGTGGACGCGGCGCGCGCCGCCGACGGCACGCCGCTCGCGACGCTTGAGGAGCTGGAGGCGCTTCCCGGTCGCACGTGCCTGCGCGCGACGATTCCGGCGGCGGGCGGCGGCGCGGGGATGGCGGCGGGGGACGACTCCCCCGCCGGGCCCGGCCCGGCCGACCTGACGCTGTGCTGCCACATGGACACCGTGCAGCTGGGCGACGGATGGTCTGACGAGACGCCGGCGCTTGGCGGCGTCGTGCGCGACGGGGAGCTCTGGGGACGCGGCTCCTGCGACATGAAAGGCGGGCTCGCCTGCGCGATGCTCGCCTTCGGCGACGCGCTCGACCTGGTGCGTAGGCGCGGATGCGCGCCGGAGCGCAGCGTTTCTCTGCTATGCACCGTCGACGAGGAGGACGTGATGCGCGGCTGCGAGGCCGCCATCCGCGCGGGCTGGCTGGACGGTCGCGGGTGGGTGCTGGACACGGAACCCACGGACTCGCTCGCGCGCGGCGCGCACAAGGGGCGAACGTGGTTTGAGCTGGACATGGCCGGCGTGACGGCGCACGCGAGCACCCCTTGGAGGGGCGCGGACGCGGTGGCCGCGCTGAGCGAAGCCATCTGCCATGTTCGCCGCGCGTTCCAGACGCTTGCGCCGCACGCGTCGCTTGGCAGGCCGACGGTCACGTTTGGGCAGGTAGAGGGCGGCTACAGCCCGTACGTGGTGCCGGACTTCGCGCGCGTGTGGATCGACATGCGGCTTGTGCCGCCCTACGACACGGCCTGGGCGCGAGGCCTTGTGGAGCAGGCGATCGCGCGCGCGGAGGAGGCCGTGCCCGGCGTGCGCGGCAGCTATCGCGTGACTGGCGACCGGCCCGCCATCGAGCCGAACCCGGACTCCGCGCTGCTGGCCGCCCTGCGCGACGCCGCGCGCGGCGAGGGGTACGACGTGGGGACCGGCACGTTCACGGGATACACGGACACCGCGGTCGTGGCGGGGATCTGCCACAACCGCGAGTGCCTTTCGTACGGGCCGGGCAGCCTGGAGGTTGCGCACAAGCCGAACGAGCACGTGCCCGTGGCCGACCTCGCGCGGGTGCGCGCCGTGCTTTCGCGCCTGGCTCTCGGCGTGGTTGGGTAGCGCGGGCCGGGCGCGCCGGGGCGGGCTGGGGTGCCGGGCGGGCGCTAACGTAGAACTATATTTTTTAGTTATACGTTAGCGTCGCGTTTGCCCAGTTGGCACATGTGCGCGAGATTTTAGTTATACGTTAGCGCCCGCGTGGGGCCAGGGCTGGCCTCGCACGGGCGCCTGGGGCACATGAAACCGCCCGAGCGTCAAACACTCAATCTTTTGTTGGCGTTCGGGCCGCGTTTCCGCAGGTCGCGGAAATGTGTCGAAAATATGTTCTACGCTCGCACGCCCGCAAACGGGCCCGTCGCGGCCGGGCGCCCTACGCGACCCTCTCGAACTGCGACTGGTACAGCTGGGCGTAGAACCCGCCCTTGGCCAGCAGCTCGTCGTGCGTGCCCTTCTCGACCACGTCGCCGTCGCGCAGCACCAGGATGGCCTCCGCGTGCTTGATGGTCGACAGCCGGTGGGCGATCACGAAGCTGGTGCGGCCGGCCATGAGCTTGTCCATGGCGCGCTGGATGCGCCACTCCGTGCGCGTGTCGACGTTGGACGTGGCCTCGTCCAGGATGAGGATCGGGCGGTCGGCGAGCACGGCGCGCGCGATGGTCAGCAGCTGGCGCTGGCCCTGGCTCACGTTCGTGGCGCCTTCGTCCAGCTGGAAGTCATAGCCACCGGGCAGCGTCTTGATGAAGTGCTCGCAGTGCGCGTAGCGCGCGGCGGCCTCCACCTCGTCGTCCGTTGCGTCGAGCCGGCCAAAGCGGATGTTCTCGCGGATCGTGCCCTTGAACAGCCACGCGTCCTGCAGGACCATGGCGAAGTTCTGGCGCAGGTCCTCGCGCGCAACGTCGCGCACGTCGTGGCCGTCCACGCGCAGCGTGCCGGCGTCCACGTCGTAGAAGCGCAGCAGGAGCTTCATGAGCGTGGTCTTCCCCGCGCCCGTGGGGCCGACGATCGCCACCGTGCGGCCGGGGCGCACGTCCGCCGTGAAGTCGTGGATGATCGTCTTGCCCGGCAGGTAGCCAAACGAGACATGGTCGAAGTCGACGGCGCCCCGCGCGCGGCCGATTGCCTCGGCGGGCTCGCCCGTCGCGGGGTCGACGCGCGCGGTCGCCTCCTCCTCCGGCGCGTCCAGGAACTCGAACACGCGCTCGGCGCACGCCGCCATCTGCTGCAGCACGTTGGACACGGTCGCAAGCTGCGTGATGGGCTGGGTAAAGCTCTTGACATATTGGATGAACGCCTGGATGTCGCCCGGCATGATCGTACCGGTCACGGCAAGGCCCGCACCCACCACCACGACGCCGACGTAGCCCATGTTGCCCACGAGGTTCATGAGCGGCTGCATGAGGCCGGAAAGGAACTGGCTCTTCCACGCGCTCTCGTACAGCTGGTCGTTCTCGCGCTCGAAGCGCTCGACGGCGCGGTCGCCGCGGTTGAACGCCTGGATGACCACCTGGCCGCTAAAGTCCTCCTCGACGCGGCCGTTCACGGCGCCAAGCTGCTGTTGCTGCAGGCGGAAGTAGCGCTGCGACCTCTTGATCAGCACGCCCAGGACGAGCGCGGACACCGGCAGTGTCGCGAACGTCACGCCCGCAAGCGGAAGCGAGATTGACACCATCATGACCGCGACTCCCACGATCTGCGTGACGGAGGTCACCAGCTGGATGAGGCCCTGGTTAAGCGACTGGCTCAGCGTGTCCACGTCGTTGGTCATGCGCGAGAGCACGTCGCCCTTCGACATGGCCCCGCCGTCGAAGTACGAGAGCGGCACGCGCGAGATCTTCTGCGCGATCTGCCCGCGCATGCGGTACACGACCTTCTGCGTCACGCCCGTCATGATCCAGCTCTGCACGCCCGACGCCGCGGCGCTCGCCAGGTATATGCATAGCAGGCCAATTAGTATGCGACCGATCTTGCCAAAGTCGATGCCGCCCGTCCCGGCCGCGGCCGCCTGCGCCCCGCGGATGGCCTCCGTCGTTGCGCCGCCAAGGACCTTCGGTCCCACGACCGAGAAGAGCACGCTCGCCATCGCAAGCGCCACCGCGGCGATGAGCCCCACGCGATAGGCGCCCATGTAGTGCAGGAGCTTTCTCATGGTGCCGCCAAAGTCCTTGGGCTTCTCGCCCGGCGCCATGCGGCCTCCCGGACCATGCCCGCGCGAGCCCGCGGGACGGCCCGCCTGCCTCGCACCCTGCTCGCGCAGCGTCCCTTCCGCCATGGCTACTCACCCTCCTTCAGGCCAAGCTCGCTTGCGCTGAGCTGGCTCTTCGCGATCTCAAGGTACTCGGGGCAGCTGCGCAGCAGCTCCTCGTGCGTGCCCTGCCCCACGACGCGCCCCTCGTCCAGCACGACAATATGGTCCGCGCCCATGACGGTCGCGACGCGCTGCGCCACCACCAGCACGGCGGTGTCCGCGCACTCGCGCGCCAAGGCCTGGCGCAACCGCGCGTCCGTTGCGTAGTCCAGCGCGGAAAACGAGTCGTCAAGCACGAGCACCTCCGGGTGCATCGCGAGCGCGCGGGCGATGGCCAGGCGCTGGCGCTGCCCGCCGGACACGTTCGTGCCGCCCTGCGCGATCGGCGCGTCCAGCCCGCCGTCCTTCTGCGAGACGAGCTCGGACGCCTGGGCCACCTCCACCGCGCGGAGCAGGTCCTTCTCGCCCGCGGCGCCCTTCTGGCCCGCGGCCCCGGGCGCGTCCGTGCCCGCGGCGTCCGTGCCGAACGCGACGTTGCTGCGGATGCTGCCCGAGAACAGGAAGCCCTGCTGCGGCACGTAGCCCACGCGGGAGCGCAGGTCGGCCAGCGACATCCGGCGCGTGTCGACGCCGTCGAGCGTGACGGTGCCGGACGTGGGGTCGTACAGGCGCGGCGCAAGCTGCACCAGCGTGGACTTGCCGGAGCCCGTGGAGCCCACGATCGCAGTTATCTTGCCGGGCGCGGTCGAGAAGCTCACGTCGCTCACGACGTCGCCCTCCGCGTCCGGGTAGCGAAAGCCCACGTGGTCGAAGACCAGGCGCCCGCGCGGCGCGTCCGTGGCCGGTGCCACGGGATGCTCGGGGTCACGCGCGGCGGGCTCGACGGCGAGCACCTCCTGCACGCGACCGACGGAGACCTCCGCGCGCGGCAGGATCACGGCGACCATCGACACGACGAGGAAGCTCATCACGATCATCATGGCGTAGCTGATGAACGCCATCATGTCGCCCGCGCGCATCGCGCCGGCGGCCACCCCGTGCGAGCCAAACCACACGATGGCGACGGTTGCCATATTCATGACCAGCATCATGATCGGCATCATGAGCGTCATCGCGCGGTTCACAAACAGCTGCGCGTCGCGAAGCTCGCCAGACGCGTCGTCGAAGCGCCCGAGCTCGTGGTCCTGGCGCCCGAACGCGCGAATGGTCAGGAGGCCGTCCAGCATCTCGCGCGTCACCAGGTTCACGCGGTCCACCAGCGACTGCATCGCCTTGAAGCGCGGCATCGTGAGCGAGAAGAGCACGCTCACCACGCCGAGCACCGCCAGCAGCGCGGCGCCCACGATCCAGGCGAGCCCGCCGCCCATCGTCATGACCTGCACCACGGCGACCACGCCCATGACCGGCGCAAACATGACCATGCGCAGCATGATCACGATCATGTTCTGGATCTGCTGCACGTCGTTGGTGCAGCGCGTGATGAGCGATGACTGCGAGAACCGGTTGACCTCCGCGGGCGAGAAGGACATCACCTTTGCAAACACCTCGCGGCGAAGGTCGCGCGCCACCGCCGCCGCGACGCGCGACGCGATGAGGCCCGAGAGCGTTGCCGCCGCGAGCGACCCCACGCAGAAGCCAAGCATCACGAGCGCCATATGCCCCAGGTAGGCGACGTTGCCGGCCTGCGAGCCCACGACGCCCACGTTCACGATGTCGGACATGTAGCGCGGCAGCGAGAGCTCGCACAGCGCCTGCACCAGCAGCAGCGCGAACACGGCCACGACCTCGCCCGCGTGGTCGCGAAGCAGCCTAGCGAGCCTCATGGGCGTCACCTCCCTCCGCGCCGCAGGCGTCTGCGCAACGGGCGTCCGTCGGGGCGTCTGGACCGACGTTGCCCTCGGCCTCGCGCAAGACGTCTGCGAGCTTCCCGAGGATGCGCACGAGCTCGCGCGAGTCCTTCTCGCCCAACTCGCGCAACAGTCCCGCGGTGAAGTGCGTCACGCCGTCGAAGTACGAGCGAAGCTCCGCCTCGCCCGCGTCCGTCATACGCACGTTCGTGCGCCGGCGGTCCGCCTCGCTCGGCGCGCGCGTTACCAAGCCGTCCGCCTCCAGCTGATTCAGCGTCTGCGCCATGCGCGCCGACGTCACGTGGCACGCACGCGCAAGCTCGCCGGCCGTCAGCGTCCCGTCCGAATGGTGCAGCACATGCAGCACGCCCACGCGGCCGCGTCCGTCCCAGCGGCGCATCGCGCCCTTGCCGTACATCCGCAACCTGCGGGTCTGCGTCATCAGGTCACGCGCGAGCGCGGACCACTCCCCGCCCTGCGCCTCGCGCGAGACGGCGTCGCACTTCGCGGCCGGCTCCGCGGCGCACTCGGCGTCGCACTTCCCGGCCGACTCCGCGGCGCATTCGGCGTCGCACTTCCCGGCTCGCTCCGCGGCGCGCGCTGCGGGACGCACGTTCTTCTCATCCAAGGGCTCCTCCTTCGCTAATACCCTTAGCTAACGGAGAAGAGCCTACCCCACCGCCTGCCACATTTACCTAAGACGCTTAGCTTTTAGCGATATCCACGTCGCGCACACATCGCGCGCCCGCACGCGGCCCTCCGCCTCCACGCACGACGGACGCGAACGTAGAACATTCAAGCTAGAGTTGACGTCTGGGCCGCGTTTGCCCAGTTGGCTAAAATGTGTAGGAAATATGTTCTACGTTCGCGGCGACAGCTTGGCGTCGCACGACGACGGGAGGCACGCATGACGCGCACGGCACACGACGAGGCCAGGCGCGAGTTCGTTACGCTCAAGTACGGCCGGACCCGCTGCCACCTGCTTCGAGGCAGCTCCGGCAACGTGATGGTCGACACAGACCTCGCCGGCACAATGCCCGCGCTCATGGCGGCGCTTCCGGCCGGCGAGGTCTAGGGCGGCTCGGTGCTGATAGAGAACTGCGACGAGCACCGCATCCAGGACGGGACGCTCGTGCTGGGACCGGTGCGCCACGCGGTTGGCCCACGGTTCGGCGCAGTTACAAACTTGTAAGCGTTTTTCAGGCAACGCCCTCATGGCGTGCGCATACCAATACGATACTTTGTCACACGTCCCGCCGCGCACGCGCGGCCCAACCAAAGAAGGAGGCTGTCAGATATGACCAGGTGCGTAACCCGCCGCGATGCCATCGCGCTGTTTGGGGGCCTGACCGCCTTTACCCTTGCCGGATGCAACAGCGCTAGCGGAGGGGACAAGGTCTACAAGATCGGCGTCCTGCAGCTTACGGAGCACGACGCCCTCGACGCCGCGAACAGGGGCTTCGTGAAGGCCCTCAAGAAGTCCGGCCTCAAGTACAAGGTCGACCAGCAGAACGCCCAGAACGACCAGTCCGCCTGCCAGACCATCGCGACGAAGCTCGTGAACGACGGCGACGACCTGATCCTGGCCATCGCGACGCCGGCCGCGCAGGCCGTCGCGGGCGCGACGTCCGACATCCCCATCGTCGGCACGGCCATCACGGACTTTGCCGCGTCCGGCCTGGTGAAGAGCAACAAGAAGCCCGGCAACAACGTCACGGGCACCTCTGACCTCACGCCGGTGGACGAGCAGTTCGACCTCCTGGTGAAGCTGCTGCCCAACGCGAAGACGGTCGGCGTGCTGTACTGCACCGCCGAGTCCAACTCCGACGTGCAGGTCAAGATGGCCCAGAAGGCCGCCAAGAAGCGCGGGCTGAAGGCCGTGCGCTACTCCGTGTCGAGCTCGAACGAGATCCAGCAGGTGGTGGAGTCCATGGTCGGCAAGGTCGACGCCTGCTACGCCCCGACGGACAACACCATCGCCGCGGGCATGTCCACCGTCTCGATGGTCGCGAACGAGAACAAGCTCCCCGTCATCTGCGGCGAGAAGGGCATGGTCGACAACGGCGGCCTCGCCACGTACGGCATCGACTACGAGGCCCTGGGCTACAAGGCCGGCAAGATGGCCGTCAAGATCCTGAAGGGCACATCCAAGCCCGCCGACATGCCGATCGAGCACCTCAGCATCGAGGAGTGCACGCTCGCCACGAACGAGAAGACCGCGGCCGCCGTGGGCGTGGACCTCTCCGTCCTCAAGTCCTAGCCGCCGCCCCGGCCCCGCCGGCCGGAGCCCGCGCAACATGCAACGCCGCCGCTGGGCGGAAAACGGGCGCACCCGCCGACCTCGGTCGCGGGCGCGCCATCGAGTTTGGGGGAGTACATGCTTCTATCACTAACCGGCGCCGTCTCGCAGGGCATCCTGTGGGGCATCATGGTGCTGGGCGTCTTCATCACGTTCCGCATGCTCGACATCGCGGACCTCACCGTGGACGGCAGCTTCGCCCTCGGCGGCTGCGTCGCGGCGGTCGCCTCGGTCAACATGGGCCTCGACCCGCTCGTCTCGGTCCTTCTCGGCATGCTCGCCGGCCTCGTGGCCGGGGCGGTCACCGGGCTTCTGCACACGCTGTTCGACATCCCCGCGATCCTGGCGGGAATCCTCACGCAGATATCGCTGTGGTCCGTCAACCTGCGCGTCATGGGCAAGTCAAACACGCCGCTTCTGGGGGTCGACACCGTGTTCTCGCGCGTCGCGAGCCTCCTCGGCGTCTCCAACAACGTCGCCACCCTCATCATCGGCGTCTTCGTCGCGGCTCTGTGCGTGGCCCTTCTCTACTGGTTCTTTGGCACGGAGATCGGCTCCGCCATACGCGCGACCGGTCAGAACGAGGACATGTGCCGTGCGCTGGGCATCGACGTGCGCGTGACGAAGCTGCTCGCGCTCAGCCTGTCCAACGGCCTCGTCGGGCTGTCCGGCGCCCTCGTGTGCCAGAGCCAGAAGTACGCCGACATCAACATGGGCACGGGCGCCATCGTGATCGGCCTGGCCGCCATCGTGATCGGCGAGGTGCTCGGCCGCCTGACGCCCGGCAAGCTGCAGGCGTTCGGCAGCCGCCTGACCTCGGCCGTCGTCGGCTCCGTCATCTACTTCATCATCCGCGCCATCGTGCTGCAGATGGGTATGGACGCAAACGACATGAAACTCTTCTCCGCCGTCATCGTCGCGCTCGCGCTCGTGGTGCCCGTGGTGCTGGAGCGCAGCCAGGCGCGCCGCGCGTGGCGGAAGGGAGGCGAGCGCTGATGCTGACGCTCACCCACGTCACCAAGACGTTCAACAAGGGCACCGTGAACGAGAAGCCCGCGCTCACCGGCGTTGACCTCCACCTCGAGCCCGGCGACTTCGTAACCGTGATCGGCGGCAACGGCGCCGGAAAGTCCACGCTCCTGAACTGCATCGCGGGCGTCTTCCCGCCCGACGGCGGCACCATCGAGCTCGACGGCCGCGACGTAACGCGCCTGCCGGAGCACAGGCGCGCCGCTGACCTGGGCCGCGTGTTCCAGGACCCCATGCGCGGCACGGCGGCCGACATGCAGATAGACGAGAACCTTGCCCTCGCGGCGCGCCGCGGCGGTCGTCGCGGCTTGGCGTGGGGCATCACGCGCGAGGAGCGCGAGGACTACCACGAGCGCCTGAAGATGCTCGACCTGGGCCTAGAGGACCGCATGACCTCGAAGGTCGGCCTGCTGTCCGGCGGCCAGCGTCAGGCGCTCACGCTGCTGATGGCCGTGCTCAAGCGCCCGAAGCTGCTGCTCCTGGACGAGCACACCGCCGCGCTCGACCCCAAGACCGCCGCGAAGGTGCTCTCGCTCACGCAGCGCCTGGTGCAGCAGGACTCGCTCACCACGCTCATGGTCACGCACAACATGCACGACGCCATCCGCCTAGGCAACCGCCTCATCATGATGCACGAGGGCCACGTGATCTACGACGTCCGCGGGGACGAGAAGAGCAGGCTCACGGTCGCGGACCTGCTGCGGAAGTTCGAGGAGGTCTCCGGCGGCGAGCTCGACAACGACCGCATGCTGCTCTCGTAGCGCCACCCGCCCGCGCCCGCAGCGCAGGCCCGCAGCGCGCCCGCAGCGCAAGCCAGCGCCCCGAACGTACAACATTCACGGAAATGTTGACGTTCGGGGCGCGTTTTCCCAGTTGACACAAATGTGCAGGAAAAATGTTCTACGTTCGCGTACGCCCACCCGCCGGCAGGTACCAAAAATCGCAGCCTACTCCAGCACCGTGAGCGCGCCCTCGTGCAGAAGCTGCGCGCTTGCCGCGGGCGCCCTCGTCCGGCCAGGTCATGAACGCGTAGACCTAGCCGTTCCTGAAGTCGGCCACCTGCGACACCACCAGGCCGGACTCCTCGGGCCAACCTCACTCTATGGCGCGTATTTGGCGGCGCAATTAGGATTTTGGGGTGACCATGTCACTCCTTGGCGACCCTTGCCACGCGCCCCACACACGACAATGCCCCTAACGTAGAACTATATTTTTTAGTTCTACGTTAGGGGCGCGTTTTCCCAGTTGGCGAATCGCGCGCAAATTATAGTTCTACGTTCGCGCGCCACCCGCGCCGCACACCAGGCACCGCGCGCCGCGCGCTACGCGCTACGCGCGCATGAACGCCGGAGCCACCTCGCGCCCAAGCTCGCGAGACTCCCGCGCCGCGGCCGCGATCTGCTCCATCGCGCGCGCCACACCGTCGTCCGCGCTCGCGCCCACATGCCAGCGGGCCGCGCGCGTCGCGGCCTCGTTCGCGTTCGCGACGGCGCACGAGTTGGGGTAGCGCCCCAGCATGCCCAGGTCGTTGTCCGCATCGCCAAACACGCAGACCTCCTCGTCGGCAAGGCCCAGGATGCGCTGCAGGATCGCGATGCCGTCCGCCTTGCCCCAGCCCCTCGGGCTCACGTCCAGCCAGTTCACCACCGTGTTGGGAAACGCCAGGCTCGGGCACGCGTCCGAAAGCACGCCAGAGAGCTCCACGGCGCGCGCGTTGTCGCCCATCACCACGATGCCTGCCTTCACCACGGGATAGTCCGGCATCTCCCCCGGCTCGTGGCGCTCGCCGCCGCACAGGAAGACGCGCCCGTACATGGGCCCAAGCTCCTCGCGGGTCGCGCCCACCCAGTCGCCCAGGTTGTCGTCGCGGTACGTGATGAACGCGCAGCCCTCGACCTTCGCCGCAATCGACTCCGCGCGCCGCAGCTCGTCCGCGGGCAGGGTCTTCTCGTACACCACCTCGCCCAGGTAGTACACCTTCTGGCCGTTCACCAACACGCCCGTGTTGTAGCAGCTCGCGTCCTGGTTGAAGAAGCTCGACAGCTCCCCGCGGTCGCGACCGCTCGCCGGCCCAAAGTCGATGCCCTGCTCCTGGCACGCGTGAATCGCGTCCACGGTCCGCCGCGACGCCTTCCCGGCGCCAAACGGCACCAGCGTGTTGTCCATGTCAGAAAGAACGAGCTTGATCAAGGCGCCTCCCCTGCCGCGTCCGCCCGCCTCCGCGGGCGCTCCGGCCAATACGATAGCGCCGCGCCACGCCTTCCCGGGCGCGACGCGGCGCATCAACACGTTATCTATCGGCTTCAGACGCCTACGGCGCCAAGCCATCGTATCCTGCCAGCACCGCCCGGCCACGACGCGCTTGCTCGCGCGCCGGGCGAGAAGGGCCTGCCTTCCTGCCCGCTACGCAAACGCCCGCTTCAGCTCGCGCTTCGCCGCGGCGCTCGTGAACGCCAGCACGTTGTCGCCGGCGATGAGGCCCGTGTCGCCACGCGGGATGATGATGTCCCCCTCGCGGTCGATCGCAATCACGACGGCCTCGTCCGGCAGCGCCAGGTCAGAGATTTTCCGTCCCACGGCCGAGGAGCCCGGGCGCACCTCAAGCTGCACAAGGGCATGCTCGTCCTTGCCCAGGCGCATGATGGTGAACACGTCCTCCATGTCCAGGCCCTCCTGCACGGAGCGCGCCAGCAGGTCCGCCTGGTTGATGCCCACGTCCACGCCCATCGACTCGTTGAACATCCACGAGTTCTTCGGGTTGTTCACGCGGGCGACCACGCGCGGCACCTGGTACTCCATCTTCGCCAGGGTCGACGCCACCAGGTTCACCTCGTCGGAGCCCGTCGCCGCGATGAGCACGTCCGCACCCATCACGCCGCACTTCTCCAGCACCTCGGGGCTCGTGCCGCTTCCCAGCACGACCTTCTGCCCCGGCAGCTCCTCCTGCAGCTTGCGCACCACGTCGCGCCTGCTCTCCACCACCACGACGGACGATCCGCCGTCCGTGAGTATGGGCGCCAGGTAGCGACCGGTCTTGCCGCCGCCTACGATGATGATGTTCATGGCAACCTCCTACTCGCTCTTGCCAAGCATGTGGGCGAACTTCTCCTGCGCGCTCGACGCCACGGCCGCGTACACCACGTCGCCGTGCCCAAGCACCGTGCCGTCCGTCGGTATGGACGTCTGGCTGTTGTGCGAAACGGCGACGATCTTCACCTCGCCGATCGCGCTTATCTCGCGCACGGTGTGCCCCTCAAGCAGCGTGGGGACGTCGGCGCGCACTATCTGCACCTCGCCGGTGCCCACGGATAGCACGCTGTCCTGCTGGTGGTACGTCAGGAGCTCGCACGCGCGGCGCACGCCCCAGTCCGTCGTGGATATCGTCTGGATGCCCAGGCGGCGGTACGTCTCGGCCTTGCTCACGTCGTACATGCGCGCAATGACGCGCGGCACGCGATACGAGTCGCGCGCGATCCGCGCCACCACGATGTTCGTCTCGTCCGAGGTGGTGCACGACACCACGGCGGACGCGCGGTCTATGCCGGCCTTCTCCAGCACGTCGCGGTCGATGCCCACGCCGCACACCTTGCGCCCGGCGAACCCGTCGCCCAGAAGCTCCAGGCGCTCCGGGTCCTGGTCGACGGCGCACACGTTGTGGCCCTGGCGGTCCAGCTTGCGCGCGAGCCCGGTGCCCATGCGCCCAAGTCCAACGACAATCACGTTCATGATGCCCTACCTTTCGACATTTTCCTGCTCGATGCGTACGCCGTCGCGGTCGATCCCCAGGTGCCTGCGCACGATGGCCTTCCTGCCCTCTTCCAGCGCAAGGACGATGGGGGGGAGAAGAACGAGGAATCCGTAGTCCGCAAGGCCAAGCGGGCAGGTGTGGAACACGCCCTGGAACGGCGGGAACACCGTCAGGAACACGATGAGCGCCACCTCGAACAGTATGCCCTTGTTCACCTGCTTGTTAGAGAACAGACCGACCGAGAAGACCGAGGCAAGCTCCGTGCGGCAGTTCATGACCTCGCCTATCTGCGTGAACACGATGGCCGCAAGCGCCATGGTCGTGGCGCGGACGTACGTGGGGTCCAGGTCCTTGCCGACGCCAAACATGACGGCGCCCATGTGCCAGCCGGCCTGCACCTGCGCAAACACGAACGCCGCGAGCGAGGCGGCCGCGCCCAGAATGCCGTACCACATAAACGCCTTGCGCATGACCTCCTTGTTCAGAAGGTGCTCGTGGGGGTCGCGCGGCGGGCGGCTCATCACGTCCTTCTCGGGTGGCTCGGATCCCAGGCCCAGGGCGGGCAGCATGTCCGTGCCCAGGTCGATGGTAAGAATCTGCATCGTGGTCAGCGGCAGCGGCACGGCGCCGCCGGAAAGCAGGTACACGGCGGAGGGGACGGCCTCGGGGACGTTGGAGTTCAGGATGTACAGCATGAACTTGCGGATGTTCGCGTAGACCGCGCGGCCCTCCTCGACGGCGTGCACGATGGAGGCGAAGTTGTCGTCCGTCAGGATCATGTCCGCCGCCTCCTTGGCGACGTCCGTGCCCGTGATGCCCATGGCCACGCCGATGTCGGCCTTCTTCAGCGCCGGCGAGTCGTTCACGCCGTCGCCCGTCACGGCGACGACCTCGCCCATGGCCTGCAGGTTCTCGACGACGCGGAGCTTCTGCTCCGGCGCCATGCGCGCGAACACGACCTCGCCCTTCAGGGCGCGACGCAGCTCCTCGTCGGAGGTCTTCTCGAGCTCCAGGCCCGAGAACACCTTGGGATGTGCACCCTTCACGATGCCGATCTTGCGCGCGATGGAGACCGCGGTCAGGCCGTAGTCGCCGGTGATCATGATGACGCGGATGCCGGCCCTGCGGCACTCGGCCACCGCGGCCGCGACCTCGGGGCGGGGCGGGTCCTGCATGACCTCGAGGCCCACGAACGTCAGGTCCTTCTCGATGTCATCGGGGGTGTACTGGCTCATGGACGCGGGCACGCCCGGCTCGTCGCGATGGATGGGGCGGTACGCGACGGCAAGCACACGCAGGCCGTCGGCCGCGTAGGAGTCGTTCGCGTTCATGATCTTGGAGCGCAGGGAGTCCGTCATGGGGACGACCTCGCCGTTCACGCGGACCTTGGTAGAGAGACGCACGACCTCGTTTGGCGCGCCCTTCGTGAACGCGACGCGCGTGGCACCGTCGATGGGCTCCTCGAGCTGGTGGATGGTGGACATGCGCTTGCGGCGGCTCTCGAACGGCAGCTCGCGCACGCGCGGCATGCGGCGCTCGACCTCCTTGGGGTCGAGGCCGGCCTTCTGTGCGGAGACGAGCAGGCACGCCTCGGTCGGGTCGCCGAGCACCGTGTAGCGGCCGCCGTCCTCCTCCGGCGGGAGCAGGCGCGCGTTGGAGCACAGCGCGCCTCCCTCGAGCAGCAGCCGCAGGTCCTCGTCGTCTGCGGCGGCGTACGCCTTGCCGTCGGACTTGACCTCGCCCTTGGGGGCGTAGCCGACGCCGGTGACCTCGTACTCGCGCGCCGGGGTCCACAGGTGGTTGACCGTCATCTCGTTCTGCGTGAGCGTGCCGGTCTTGTCCGTGCAGATGACGCTGGTGGAGCCGAGCGCCTCCACGGACGAGAGCGACTTCACGAGGGCGTTGCGCTTGCTCATGCGCTGCACGGCCATGGCCAGGGACAGCGTGACGGTGGGCAGCAGCCCCTCCGGGATGAACGCGACGACCATGCCGAGCGCGAAGATGAACGACGCCGCAAGGCCGTTATGGACAAACAGCACGTCAAGCAGGAAGAACGCCACGCCCATGCACAGTGCGAACACCGTGATCTGCTTCGTCAGATGGTCGAGCTGCCTCTGCAGCGGGCTCTCCTTCTGCTCCATGTTCTGGGTGAGGCTCGCGATCTTGCCAAACTCCGTCGCCATGCCCGTCTGGGTCACGACGACGCGGCCGTTGCCCTCGGACACCGACGTGCCCTCGAACACCAGGTTCGGCATCTCGGCGTTCGTGAGGTTCTCCTCCAGCACCGCGTCGGACGTCTTGCGCACGGGGTTCGACTCGCCCGTGAGCGTGGACTGGTCGACCTGCAGGTCGCTGGAGCGCACCACGCGCCCGTCGGCCGGGACCTTGTCGCCCTCCTCCAGCATGAGCACGTCGCCGGGCACGAGGTCCTCTGCCAGGACCTTCTGCTCCTGCCCGTCGCGAATGACGCTCACGTAGGACGGCAGCATCTTCTTGAGTGCCTCGGTCGCCTTGTCGGCCTTGCTCTCCTGCCAGTAGCTGAAACAGCCGTTGATCACGTTGACCAGCCACACGGCGACGCCGAGCTCCGGCATGCCCGCCACGAAGGCGATCACGCCGGCCACCCACAGCAGAATGGCCATCATGTGCGTGAAGTTCGACAGGAACACCAGCACCTTGGACTTCTTCTTGCCAGACTGGATGACGTTCTTGCCATAGCGCTGTTGCCTGGCCTCCGCCTCCTGCGCGCTGAGGCCCGCGGCGGACGTGCCCAAGGCCGAGAAGACCTTGTCGCTCGTGAGCCGGGGAATCTGCGCCACCTGAACGGCGGCGCCCTCCTTGGAATCCTCCACGAAGGCCCTCCTTTCCTAACGGAGAGGCCTCGGCACCCGCCGGGGCCAACCACGGCCGGCACGCGCCGGCCAGAGCCGGGTTCGCCCGGTCCGGAGGGAAGAATATCCGTTGCTGCAACCATGCATGCGCACGTTTGCGCGCGAGCACAAATCGCCACGTCAGCGGCATAAGGCAACGTTAAGACTGGTATAAATGCGGCATAAAAATCGCAGGTCGGGGCACGTGCGCGCGGCGGGCGTCGCGGCAGGCGCGGGGCGCCCCACGGCACACACAGCCGCCTCACTTTCTGACAGATGCGGGATTTGTCAGAAAGTGAGGCGGCAAAAGGGCGCAGGACCGCGTTTTCCCAGGATTTCCCGCTCACTTTCTGACACAAGCGCGATCTGTCAGAAAGTGAGGATCGCAGACGGGCGCAAAGCGCGCGAAAGGCCACCCCCTACACGCTCATCATGCGGTACCCCACGCCCACGTGGGTCTGGATGTAGCGCGGGTGCGCCGTGTCGCGCTCGATCTTCTTGCGAAGCGACCCCATGTACACGCGAAGCGTCGCAAGGTCGCCAGCCTGTCCGGCCGGCCGCCCCGAGGCACCCCGGCTTGCGGCGGGATCGTCGTGCGGGCCCCAGACCTGGTCCAGGATGTAGCGGTGCGTGAGGACCTTGCCCACGTTGCGAGACAGCAGGCACAGCAGGCGGTACTCGATGGGCGTGAGGTGGACCTCGGTGCCGTCGAGCGTGACGACGCCCGCGGCGTAGTCGATGGCAAGGCCGCCGTCGCGGAACACGGCCGGTGCCGGAGCCGACGCGGGCGCCGCGGCGGGGACGGGGGCGGCACCCGGCACGGACGCGCCGGACGTGACCGCACCAGCGACGCCGGTCGCACCGGCGCGCGCGGCCGTCGCCATCGCCAGGTGGCGCTCCGCGGCGCGGATGCGCGCGAGGAGCTCGCCGACCGAGAAGGGCTTGCACACGTAGTCGTCGGCGCCGGCGTCCAGCGCGCCAATCTTGTCCGCATCCTCGCTGCGCGCGCTGACCACGATGATGGGCACGACGGACCACGCGCGGATGGCCCGGACGACCTCGATGCCGTCGATGTCGGGAAGCCCCAGGTCAAGCAGGATGATGTCCGGCGCGGACGTCGCGGCGAGCGCGATTGCCTCGCGGCCCGTGGACGCGCTCTGGTGCGCGTAGCCGTGTGCGTCGAGCGTAGCCGCGACGAAGGTGCGGACCTCCGGGTCGTCCTCGACCACGAGGATGGTGGGCGCGGGCGCGCCAGACGCGGCGGTCACCGCAGGCTCGGGCGCGGGCGCGGCCGGGCCGATCGACGTGGCGTCACTGCTCATCTGAAACGCCGCCTCCCTCAAGGTCGCTTCCAAGGTCGCAGGCCGGAAGGTCGAAGCTGAACACGCAGCCGTGGCCGTCCGCCCGGTTTGGCTCGAGGCGGATGGCGCCGCCGTGAGCCTCGATTATGGACTTGCAGAGCGCCAACCCCAGCCCAAAGCTGCGGCGACCGTCCGCGAGCCCGCGACCCACAGTATAGAACGTGTCGAACACGCGGTCGCGGTCCGCGGGGGCGATGCCGGGACCGTCATCGGTCACGCTCGTGGTGACCACGTCCCTCTCGCCCGCCGCGGGCGCGTGCCCCGGCTCGGCGGCGGGCGTGTGGCGCTCCACGCGGACGGTGATCCGGCTGCCGGCCGGCGTGTACTTGACGGCGTTGTTGACCAGGTTGACCAGCACCTGCACCATAAGGCGCGCGTCGACGCTCACCAGGCAGAGGCCGCGCGAGGGCTCGGCGGAGAGCACGTGGTCCGCGACCTTTGGGTCCACGTGGCGCAGGGCCTCCTCCACGACGTCGTCCATGAGCTCGAGCGTGCGCGTCAGGCGCACGCCCTCCCCCGTGAGGCGGGTCATCGCAAGCAGGTTCTCGACCGTCGCGGCAAGCCAGCGCGCGTCGTCGCGGATGGAGCGCTCCAGCTGCACGCGGCGCCCCGGCGCGAGCGCGGGCGGCGGGGCGGGAGCCGCGGGCGTGGCCGCGTCCGTCGGGGCCACTGGCGCGGGGTCGTCCGCCTCGAGCAGCACGTCGGCCGCGCCGCCGATGGAGGTGAGCGGCGTGCGCAGGTCGTGCGATATCGAGCGCAGGAGGTTGGCCCTGAGCTGCTCGTTCTTGGCCAGGACCATGGCCTGCTCGCGCTTTTGCGCCGCAAGCTCGCGGCCCAGGGCCAGGCTCGTCTCGCCCGCGACGGCGCGCGCCATGTCGCGCTCGCCCTGCGAGAGCGGCACGCCCGGCCCCAGCACCGCGAACACGCCAAGGGGGCCGTCCTTCTCGCCTACGGGCAGATAAAAGCCAGATGCGGACGAGAAGAGCGAGGTGCCGTTGCCGGCGGGCTCTCCGTTTTCGAAGGCGCGCATGGCGACCGAGACCTCGATGGGCACGTTGGGCTGGCGCGGCGCGCGGGGGCCGGCGATGACGCCGGTGCCGTCGAGGGCGCCCGCGTCCGGCAGCGGCGCGTCCGTGCCGTCCGGCAGGAAGAGCGCGCCGGGCTCGAGCAGGCCGGAGTCGTTGGGCAGGTAGAGCACGACGGTGCCGCTGACCAGCCGCGCGAGCTGGCGGCCGGCCTCGCCCATGACGGACTGGACGGAGTCGCAGCGCTGCAGCGCGTGGTTGGTCTGCAGCAGCACGCGCATCATGTGGCTTGCCGCCTGGCTTTCCCGCGCGTTGCGGCGCAGGCGCATTGATATAAGGCTTGAAACCAACGCGACGATGCACATGACTGCGAACGTGCCGGGATACTGGCTGCCCCATGCCACAAGGTGATAGCGCGGCTCCGTGAAGAAAAAGCAGAAGAGCGCAACCGAAAGCGCGGTGGCCACGCCGCAGACCACGTGGCTTGCCGTGGCGAGCGACACCATCTGCACCGCGAGCACGTAGACGATCACGATGGCGTCCGCACCGAGGCCAAGGCGGTCGAGCGCCGCGCCGGCGAGCGTCGCGAGAGCGAGGTCGACGGCGACGATGGCGAGCTCCGCGAGGATTCGGCGCGGCTTGGGTCCTTCCGTCCAGGCGGACGTCAGCGCGAGCCACCTCTTGGTGACCGACGTTCCGTCCGCATCGACCGCTGGCGTCTGCATCGGCCGCCTCCCGCGTGATCGTGGCGCCGGGTTGGGGCGCCGGGCCTTGTCGCAACAGCGCATATGATATCGCAGGCGGCGCGGCGGGCTGGCGGCGCAGGCGCGGCGTCACAGGCACGACGTCGCTGGTACACACCCGGGGCGACCTTGCACGTTCCCGCAAGCTCGGGCTGGGCGCGTATCCGCGAGCCTTGCGCCGCCGCACACACCTGCGGTGAGTTTGCACGTTCCCGCAAACTGGGACCGGGTGTGTAGCGCCACACCGTCGGCCGGGTCACACACCCGGGGCGACTTTGCACGATTCCTCAAACTCGGGTCGGGTGTGTTGCGCCCAGAGGTGCCCCGCGGCAGAAAGTTGCGGGTGTGTGCACCCGCCACGGTTCGGCTTCCCGCGCAATAGGACGTCTACCTGCATTCATACTGATTCGAATCAGTTTCTGAGGGTACACACCCAGGGGTTTCTCTCATTTTGTGCAACACACCCCGCGTTTCTTGCCACGAGGTACCGTTTTCGGTCGCACACCCGGGGTGACTTTGCACGTTCCCGCAAACTGGGGCCGGGTGTGTTGCGCCACACCGTCGGCCGGGTACACACACCCGGGGCGACTTTGCACGTTCCCGCAAACTCGGGCCGGGTGCGTGACGCGACCGCCAACGCTTTCCCCATGCAGACGCGCCGCGCGCCCGCCCCAGGCACCAGACATACACACCCCGGCGCTATAATTCCAAGGATGTGCGCCACCGCCAGGCCCGCGGGCCGCCCGGCGACGCCCACAACCTCGGACAAGGAGACTCACATGAGCCAGAAGAAGGATCCCAAGGACACCTGCGTGCTCGTCACCGGCGGCGCGGGCTTCATCGGCAGCCACACCGTGGTCGAGCTTCTGCAGGACGGCTACCAGGTCGTCGTGGTGGACGACCTCTCCAACGCGAGCGAGAAGGTCATCGACCGGATCGACACCATCGTCGGCGAGCAGGCCGCCCAGAACCTCACGTTCTACAAGGCGGACGTGAACGACCGCGAGGCCATGGAGGCGGTGTTCGAGCAGAACGAAATCGACCGCGTCATCCACTTCGCCGGCTTCAAGGCCGTGGGCGAATCCGTGAGCAAGCCCATCGAGTACTACACCAACAACCTGGGCAACACCCTGGTGCTCGTGGACGTGATGCGCAACCACGGCTGCAAGGACATCATCTTCAGCAGCTCCGCCACCGTGTACGGCGCGCCCGACAGCCTACCCCTCACGGAGGAGTCGCCCAAGAAGCCCGCGACCAACCCGTACGGCTGGACCAAGTGGATGATCGAGCAGATCCTGACCGACCTCCACACCGCGGACCCAGAGTGGAACGTCGTGCTGCTTCGCTACTTCAACCCCATCGGCGCGCACCCCTCCGGACTCATGGGCGAGGACCCCAAGGGCATCCCCAACAACCTGCTGCCTTACGTGGCGCAGGTCGCCATCGGCAAGCGCGAGTGCGTGCACGTCTTCGGCAACGACTACAACACGCCCGACGGCACCGGCGTGCGCGACTACATCCACGTGTGCGACCTCGCGACCGGCCACGCCGCGGCGCTCAGGTGGATGAACGGCCGCACCGGCGTCGAGATCTTCAACCTGGGCACCGGCCGCGGCACCAGCGTTCTCGAGATCGTGAAGGCCTTCAGCAAGGCCTGCGGCAAGGACCTCCCCTACCAGATCGACCCGCGCCGCCCGGGCGACGTCGACGCAAACTACGCCGACTGCTCCAAGGCGAAGCGCGAGATGGGCTGGGAGGCCAAGTACACCATCGACGACATGTGCCGCGACTCCTGGAACTGGCAGTCCAAGAACCCCAACGGCTACGAGGACTAGGGGTCAGCATGTCCCAGGACCAGACCGCTCCGGCCGCAGCCAACCCGTTCGCGGCCTACCTCGCCAGGCAGCGCCCCCTCATCGAGGGCGCCCTGGCCGAGAAGTGCCCGCGCCCGCTGCAGGATCACGCCCGTGCGGAGCAGGCCGACCTCGACCGCTACCTCTACGCCCCTCTCGCCCGCTTCACGGAGTCGGGCGGCAAGCGCACGAGGCCGGCGCTCTGCCTGCTGGGGGCCGAGGCCGTGGGCGGCCGCGCGCAGGACGCGCTTTCCGTCGCGTGCGCCATCGAGTACTTCCAGTCCGCGGCGCTCATCCACGACGACATCGCGGACAAGAGCGAGCTGCGCCGCGGCGAGCCGTGCGTGTACGTGACGGAGGGCACGGGCGTCGCCATCAACGTGGGCGACCTCGCGCTCACCACCGTGGCGCGGCTCGTCCTGGACGATCGCGGCCTTGCGCCGGACGTGCGCCTGCGCGTGCTAGACGAGGTCGTCGCCATGGAGGAGCGCACGCTGGAGGGCCAGGCGCTCGACCTTGGCTGGGCGCGCGACGGCCGCTGGGACATATCGGTGGACGACTACCTGTGCATGGCGAGCCACAAGACGGCCTACTACAGCGCCGCCGTGCCGCTTGCCACGGGCGCCATCTGCGCCGGCGCCACGGACGCGCAGGTAGACGCCCTGCGCGCGTTTGGCATGAAGGCGGGGCTCGCCTTCCAGCTGCAGGACGACCTGCTGAACCTGGTGGGCGACGCCGCCGCCCAGGGCAAGGACTTCCGCAGCGACGTGACGGAGGGCAAGCGCACGCTCGTCGCGGTCTGGGCGCTGTCGCACCTGCCGCAGGGGCCCGCGGCCGAGCTGTCCCAGATCCTCTCGTCCCACGCGACGGACGAGGCACGGCTGGCACGCGCCGTCGAGCTCATGGCACGGTCCGGGGCGATAGACCACACCCGCGCCTTCGCGCGCGACCTCGTGGACGAGGCGAAGTCGCACCTCTCGTCTGCGGACTTTTTGCCTGAGGCCCACAAAGTGCTCCTCGCTATGGCAGACTTCTTTGTTGAGCGCCTGGGATAGGCGCCGCGCATACCCGCGTAAACAGGAGACCACATGGAACCAATCCGAGAGGGCGCCGTCGGCGCCGCTGTCGAAGACATACAAGAGCGCCTCACGTCGCTGGGCTACAAGATCGACGCCAGCGAGCTGGGCGAGAAGAGCTTTGGCCCCTCGACCGCAACCGCGGTGGGGCGCTTCAGGATAGACCAGGACATCCCGCTGGGCGGCGAGGTGGACAGCGCCACGTGGTCCGCGCTCGTGGACGCGTGCTACAAGATGGGCGACCGCACGCTGTACCTGCGCCTGCCCAACCTGCACGGCAACGACGTGCTCGAGCTGCAGAAGTGCCTGAACATCCTGGGGTTCTCGTGCGGCAAGCCCGACGGCTGCTACGGCGTGTATACCGAGGCCGCCGTGAAGCAGTTCCAAGAGAGCCAGGGCATGCTGGCCGACGGCATGGCGTTCCCGGACACGTTCGACGCCATCGAGCGCCTGCACCACGTGTGGGCCGGCAAGCCCGCGGCGGGCCCCCACCCCATGGGCGGCATGGGCTTCGCGCGCGCGGCCGGCGTGCTGGAGAGCGTGCAGATCTCGCTCACCGCGGAGGACCCCATCAGCCGCAACGTCGCGGGCCGCATCTGGAACCTCGCCTCGGCCACGAGCGAGAAGAGCGGGCTGGACATCGTGGAGAGCGTCGCCGCGTCCCGCCCGGACGACGACGTGGTGATAGTCCTGGGCACGACGGACCTGCCGGAGGGCAGCAAGGTCGCGAACCTCACCACCGACGACATAGACTCCCTGCCGCAGCGCCTGCGCACCACCGTCGAGAGCGCCCACGCCAACGACGCGCGCCCGGTGGTCCGCCTCGAGCTGCCGCACGGCCTGTCCTACGACGGCACGTTCACCGTGAGCGACGCGCAGACGTTCGCCGTCATGCTGCTTGACGCCATCTGCTCCGCGTTCAACCTGTAGCGCGGCGGCGGGCGCACATCTGATACACTTATCCAACGGCGCGCATGCGCGCCCGGTTGGCGGCGGCCCAACGTAGCGACTACATTGGGGTATCGTCCAAGGGTTAGGACACGGGTTTTTGGTGCCTGGAATGTGGGTTCGAATCCTACTACCCCAGCCAACGCACACACGCCGGAGGGTCCACGCGGGCCCTCCGGCTTTTTCGTGCCGCCGGCACGCCCCGCTTACGCCCCCGCCGGAGGCTCGGCCTCAAACAGGCCGTACGCGCGCACGCCGTCCCTCTCGCACGGCACGGCAGCGACGCCAAACGCGGCGGGCAGCGCGGGGCCGCCCGCGACCTCCGCGGGAGTGCCCTGGGCCAGAAGCCGCGTGGGCCGCTCCCTCCCCAGCACCGCCACCTCGTCGCAAAAGCGCAGGGCCAGGTCGATGTCGTGAAGCACGGCCACCACCGTCATCCCCCGCTGGGCCGCAAGGCGCCGCACGAGCGCCATCAGCTCGTGCGCGGCCCTCACGTCGAGGTACGTGGTGGGCTCGTCCAGAAGAAGGACGCCCGCCTCCTGCGCAAGCGCCATCGCGATGAAGGCTCGCTGCCGCTCGCCGCCAGAGAGCCTGCGCGCGTTGCGGTGCGCGAGCGCTCGGAGCCCCATGAGCGAGATGGCCTCGTCCACGGCGCGCTCGTCCTTCTCGCCCAGCTGCCCAAACGGGCCCATGTGCGCGTAGCGACCACAGGCGACGAGGTCCCTCACCTGCATGGACGGGGTCCTGTGCACCTGCGGCAGAAGCGCGATGCGACCGGCGCGCTCCCGGGCGGGAAGCGCCGCCACCGGCTCGCCGCCCACGAGCACCGTTCCGCGCGCCGGCGTGCCAAGGCCGTCCGCGAAGCCCAGGAGCGTCGACTTGCCGCAGCCGTTGGGGCCAAGGACGCCAAGCACCTCTCCCTTGGGAACGGCGAGGTCGAGGCCGTCGAAGAGCGGGCGCGCGCCGCAGCGGCACGCGATGTCGCGGAACTCGAGTGCCGGGGCCGCGTCACTCATCGCGGTACCCCCTTCCCCGCATGAGGAGCCAGACGAAGAACGGGCCTCCCATGAGCGCCATGAGGATGCCGACCGGCAGCTCGTACGGCGCGAACGCCGTGCGCGCCACCACGTCAGCCAGGACGGTGAACGTGGCGCCCCACAGCGCTGAAACCGGGATGACGCGGCGCAGGTCGTGCCCGACGAAGCGCTTCGCCACGTGCGGGACCATGAGGCCGACGAAGCCGATGAGACCGCAGAAGCTGACGGCGGCGCCCGCGAGCAGCGACGCGCACGCCAGGCCGGCGGCCCGGAGCGCCCGCACGTGCACGCCGAGCGCGTGGGCGGTCTCGTGTCCCAGGGCGAGCACGTTGATGCGGGCCGCGAGGGCAAGGGCGAGCGCCATGCCCGCCGCGATGAGCGCCGCGGGGGCCGCGAGGCTTCCCAGCACGACGCCCGAGAGGCCGCCCACCAGGTAGGACGAGGAGCCGACGTACGCGTTGGGCGCGACCGTGAGCACGAGGTTCATGCCCGCGCCGAACACGGCGTTCACCGCGACGCCCGCGAGCACGACCGTGAGGCGCGACACGCCGGCGCGCGAGGACACCGCGAGGATCAGGCCCGACGCGAGGAGCGCCCCCAAGAACGCCGCCACCGGCAGCGGGACGGGCACGGCCACGCCCGCCGTCGCGAGCGCCGCGACGAGAAGGACCGCCATCCCGGCCCCGGAGTTGACGCCGATGACGTTGGGGCTGGCGAGCGGGTTGTCGAGCACGGCCTGGATGAGCGCGCCCGACGACGCGAACGCGGCGCCCGCGAGCAGGCCGCCCAGCACGCGCGGGATGCGGATCGAGACGAGGATGCTCCGGGCGGTGCCCGTCAGGCGGCCGCCCGTGAGCAGGGCGAGCACGTCCGCGACGCCGACGCCGGACGCCCCGAGCACAAGGCCGGCAAGGGCCGCGGCGGCGAGCGCCGCGAGCGAGAGGAGCGCGAGCGCGGGCAGGCGCCCGCCCCGGGGGCGCGCCGCCTGCGTCGTGTTGGACCCGGACCTACCCATTGCCTCGCTTCCCATCGCGCCGCCCGCTACTTGTTGAGCGCCTTGCCCGCGAGCACGTAGGACTCGGCCCAGTTCGCGTTTGGCTTGTACAGGAAGTGGGCCGCGTCGAGCATCGTGACGCGCCCCTCGCGCACGGCGTCCATCCCCTGCCAGGCGGAGTTGGAGCCCACGACCTGGTCGTAGTACTTCTGGGCGGTCGCCGTGTCGTCCGATGCCGCGAGGACGAGGACGTAGTCGGGGTTGGCCTCGACGGCCGCCTCGAGGCTGAAGTCCGAAAGGAGGCTCGGGTGCTCGTCGGCGACGTTGACCGCGCCGAGGTCCTTCACGATGGCGCCGGCCATGCCGGAGGAGTCCTGGACCACGAGGCCCTTCGAGAACGCGCTCACCACGAGGACGGAGGGGGACTCGCTCGCCACGGAGTACTTGCGAACGGCGGACTTGATCTTCTCGCCCACCTTGGTCACGTTCTTCTTGTATAGGTCGCCGCGGCCGGTGATGGCGCAGAACACACCCATCATCCGCTTGTAGTCGTCAAACGTCGTCACCTTGAAGAACGCGACGGGCACGCCCGCCTCCTTCAGCGCGGACTCCATGTCCGCCTGGGAGACGCCGGTCGAGTGCTTGCCGTCCGCGATGCCGGTCATGATGACGAAGTCGGGCTTGAGGGCGATGATGCTCTCGAGGTTGAGCGAGGTGGACCTGCCGACGCCCGACACCTTGGAGGAGTCGACGGCGTAGTGGCCGAACGCGTCGTCCGAGGCACCGACGAGGGTGCCGCCGGCCAGCAGCCACGCGTCGGCGAAGCTGCCCATGCACGCCACGACGCGCTTGTGGCTCTTCACGGTCACCTTGCGTCCAAGGTCGTCCGTGAAGGTGTACGCCTTGCCCTTCTCGACCTTGCCGGAGGCCGCCTTGCCGGACGTGGCGACGGAGGCCGACGCGTCGCCGCCCGCGCCGCCGGAGGCCGAACCGCAGGCGGGCAGGGCAAGAAGCGACGCCGCGAGAAGGACGGCGAGGGGCAGGGCCGCAAGGCGGCGCCAGGAAGAGGGCTGCTTCATGATCGAGAATCCTCGTTTCTGTTGGTGGGCGGGGCGAGCCGGCGGCCGTCCCGTTGCGTCACGACCGAAGGGCCGTGCGCGCGTGGTCTAAGAATACCTTTCGAATGGCGGGAAGGGAGCCGAGGCCGCGCATGTCGAGGTCTGCGTCGATTCCCGCCGCGCGGAGGCGTGCCTGCCAGCCGCCGGGCGCGCTTGCCGCAAGCTGGCGCGCCACGTGGCCTCCCGCCGTGAGCATGAGGGGCACGAGCGTGGCCGCGCCGAGGCCGGCCGCCCTGACGCCCGCGACGACCTCGTCGATGCCGGGCGCGCCGTCAAGCAGCCCCAGGAAGGCGTCTGGCCTGCCCTGCGCGCGCAGCTCGTTGCGCAGCACGAGGTACGGCCCGTTCGCGCCGCCGGTCGCGCCGTGGCCAACGAGCACCAGGGCCCGCCCCGGCCGCATGGGGTGCGCCGCGGCGACCGCGTGCGCGACGTCGCGCACGTCACGCGGCGAGGACAGCAGCGGCTCGCCAACGGCGACGCCGCCCGGAAGGCGCCCCTCCCACGCCGAGGCCTCGGCGAGAAGGGCGCGGTACGTCGACCCGAAGACGATGAGCGCCGGCTGCACGCAGACGCGCTCCGCGCCGGCGTCCGCGAGGGCGGCGAGCGCATCGCCGAGCGTGCCCGGCACGGCCTCCCCCGTGCGCCGCAGCATGCGCCGCACGGGATCGCTGAGGTACGCCTCGCAAAACGGCGCGCCGGGCACCGCCTCGCGCAGCTCGCGGACGAGCGGCTCGATGTCACGCCCGCGGGCCTCCTGGCGGACGGTCCCGTAGCTCGCGAGCACCAGGCCGCTACGCGTCATGGCTGATCATGAGCCGGCTCACCTTGCGCTTCTCGTCCCCCTCTTGCCTTCCGGCGAGAAGCCCGCACGCCTCCTCCGGATGGTGCTCCCTGGCCCAGTCGGCCATCTGGTCGAAGGCGCCTGTCGTAAGGTGCAGCATCGCACATCCTTTCCGTGCTAGAGCCCGCTCCCCTATCCCGCAGACATACTTTATCGCCTCGAGCGCCTCGAGGCACCCGATGACGCCGGCGATTGCGCCCACCGGCGTGAACACCGTGCACCGCGACTACTCCAGGGTGCTGCAGTTTGACCCCGCGGCGTTCGAGATCACCTGGGAGTACACCCCGGTCGAGACCGGCTTCACGCCCTTGGCGGACGGCTCCAAGTTCTACTCGCCGTACATCTCGAGCGCGCAGCGGCTGCCCAACGGCAACACCCTCATCACCGAGGGCTGCGACGGCCGCGTGTTCGAGGTGACGCCGTCGCACCAGGTGGTGTGGGAGTACATCAACCCGTACTTCCGCGACATGGCGCCAGGCTTCCCCACGAACATGGTCTACCGCGCCTACTGCATCCCCTACGACTGGGTGCCGCAGGCGGAGCGAAGGCCCGAGATCGGCATCGAGCCCGTGGACGTCACCACGTGGCGCGTGCCGGGCGCGGGGCGACGGCCGGGCCTGCTGGCCGGAGTCGGGAGCCACGAGCACGGCCGGCCCGGCGGCGCGCAAAAAGCCTGCCGGCGTCGGTACACGTGAGCCCCGAGTCGACACGCCCGTACACGTCGCGGCCGAGCTTCCCAGGAGCGTGCAAGCTCGCGGCAGACGTGTACCGGGCCGGGTACACTTCGCGGCCCAGTTTGCAGGGGCCCTGCAAGCTCGCGGCAGAGGTGTACCGGACCGGTACACATGGGCGCACTTTTGACAGGAATCCGCAAACTCGGGCCAGACGAGTACCATCACTAGTTTAACCATGTCGGGAACTTCGAGACGTGTACCGAGTCGTTCGTTAAGGATTTGATCGCACAGCTAATCTACCTCATGTTATGTGGGATTAGACTAATTCCTCATGGTACACGTCTGACCCGAGTTTGCATTTTCCGGTACACGTCAGCGGGTTCCTGCCATGGTTGGAATTCTTATGGCACACGTCGGCCGCGAGTTTGCGGGATCCCGTGCGTTACGGCCCCATGTGTACCGGCGGGGCGTGCCTCCCGTACACATGAGGGCCGAGTTTGCAGGCCGCCCGCGAACTGGGGGCAGGTGTGTACCGCCAGGGCGCCCCCCGGTACCCGCCTGTCCCGAGTTTCGTGCAGCCGTGCAAGCTCGCGGCCGACGTGTACCGGCTCCGGGCGCCGCCCGTACTCGTGAGGCTCGAGTTTACGGACTCCCTGCAAACTCGCGGCAGGAGTGTACCGACAGCCCGCCCGACGTCCAGCCCGCCCGACGTCCAGCCCGCCCGACGTCGAGCCCGCTCCGCGGCCCCGCACCCCGCGCCCCACGCCCCGCCTCCTGGACCGGCCCGCCCGATGCCGCTCGTTCCATGTCTTGTATTTCTCGTCCGCGCGCACGGGCGGGTGGCACACGCGCGCATGCCCGCGCTATCATGGGAGCGTCGTGCAACAGTCCAGCTACGACGCCTGCCCGGACGCCAGCCCGGCCGCCACGCGGCCGCGTCACGCAAACGCCCGCCGGCGCGCTGGACCCAAACGCTGGAGGCATCACATGCCAGTAACCGCGATTGTCCTCGCTGCCGGCGAGGGAACGCGCATGAAGTCGCACCACCCCAAGGTGATGCACAAGGTGCTGGACCGGCCGCTCGCCTGGTGGGTGGTCAACGCGGCACGCCAGGCCGGGATCGAGCGCATCGTGCTCGTCATCGGTAACGGCGCGCAGGAGGTCCGCTCCTATTTCGCGGACGAGAAGGACGTGGAGTTCGTCGAGCAGACGGAGCGCCTTGGCACCGGGCACGCGGTCCGCGTCGTGAGGGACGCGCTCGGCAGCTTCGACGGGCCCGTCGTCGTACTCAACGGCGACCTGCCGCTCCTGCGCCCGCAGACCGTCCGCGCACTCGTGGACCGCACGCGCGAAGACCACGACGCCTGCACGGTCCTCACCATGACCCCGCCGGACGTCACGGGCTACGGCCGCGTCCTTATGGACGATACCGGCCAGGTCCAGGCCATCATCGAGCACAAGGACTGCACGCCGGAGCAGCGCGCCACGCTCCTGGAGTGCAACGCCGGCGCGTACTGCTTCTGCGGCAAGCGCCTTGCCACCAACATCGACAAGCTCACGAACGACAACGTCCAGGGCGAGTACTACCTCACGGACATGGTGGGCATCTACGTGGGCATGGGCGAGCCCGTCACGGCCGTCCACTGCGACGACTACCAGGAGCTTCTGGGCGTGAACGACCGCGTGCAGCTCGCGCAGGTCACCAAGATCATGCAGCGCCGCATCAACGAGGGCCTCATGCGCTCCGGCATCTCGATGCTCGACCCGGAGCAGGTCTGGGTCGGGCCGGAGGCCACCATCGGCATGGACACCGTCCTTCTCCCCCAGACCATCGTCTGGGGCAAGACCGTCGTGGGCGAGGCCTGCACCATCGGCCCCAACAGCCGCCTGGCCAACGCGACCGTGGGCGACAACTGTACCGTGGACGAGACCGTGATCGTGGACTCCGCCATCGACGACGACGTCAACTGCGGCCCGCGCGCGTACCTGCGCGGCGGCGCCCACTTCCACAAGGGCGCGAAGGCGGGCACGCACGTCGAGATCAAGGGGTCCGAGGTCGGCGAGGGCTCGAAGGTCCCGCACCTCAGCTACATCGGCGACGCGCGCCTGGGCAAGGGCGTCAACATCGGCGGCGGATCCATCACCTGCAACTACGACGGCAAGCACAAGAGCCACACGGAGATCGGCGACCACGTGTTCGTGGGGTCCGACACCATGATGGTCGCACCCGTCACCATTGGCGACAACGCGCTCGTGGGCGCGAGCTCGTGCATAACGAAGGACGTTCCGGCTGGTGCCCTCGCGCTGGAGCGCTCGAAGCAGACCGTGATCGAGGGTTGGGCAGACCGCTATTGGGACCGTCTGGAAAGAGAGGACTAGCACACAATGTACGAGGACCTTTGCAAGCCCCTTAACGTCGAGAAGAACATCCGCCTCTACACGGGGACCGGCAATCCGGAGCTGGCGCAGCGCATCGCGAACGTGCTTCACCTCGAGCTTTCCGGCCTCATGATCACGAAGTTCGCCAACGGCGAGATCTACGCCCGCTTCGAGGAGACCGTGCGCGGCTGCGAGGTGTTCTTCGTGCAGTCCATCGCCGGCAAGAACGTGAACGACCTGCTGATGGAGACCCTCATCGTGGCCGACGCCGCCACGCGCGCCTCCGCGGCCAGCTTCACGGCGGTCATTCCCCACTACGGCTACGCCCGCCAGGACCGCAAGGCGGCGTCGCGCGAGCCCATCACCGCGCGCCTGGTGGCGAACCTGCTCGAGGCCGCCGGCGTGGACCGCGTCATCACGCTCGACCTGCACTCCAACCAGATCCAGGGCTTCTTCGACATCCCGGTCACGCACCTCACCGCGCTGTACCAGTTTGGCGACTACTTCAAGGCCAAGAACTTCGACCTCAACAACACCGTGGTCGTAAGCCCGGACATGGGCCGCGCCAAGGTCGCGAAGAAGCTGTCCGACTACCTGGGCTGCGAGGTCGCCATCGCCCACAAGAGCCGCCCGAAGCACAACGCGGCCGAGGTCATGGGCATCATCGGCAACATCAAGGGCAAGACCTGCATCGTGAACGACGACATGATCGACACGGGTGGCACCCTGGTGGGCTCCATCCGCAAGCTGAAGGAGATGGGCGCCGGTGACATCTACATCAGCGCCACGCACGGCATCTTCAGCAAGCAGGCCATCCAGCTGCTCGAGGATGCGCCCATCGAGGAGTGCGTCGTGACGGACTCCATCCCCTGCGCCGTCGCCAACACCGAGGGCTCGAAGATCAAGCAGATCTCCGTCGCCAAGGAGCTGGCAGACGCCATCTTCGCGGTATACGCGAACTTCTCGGTCAGCGGCCTCGCCGGCGGCAACTCCGAGATGTAGCGTCCCTCTCCCGCAGCACCCCCTCGCCCCCGCGCGCGCCCGCATAACCTCCCCGGGCGCGCGCGGGCTTGTCTCGAAGCCCCGTCCGCGGGGCGAGAAGAACCCCCGGCCCGCACGGCAGCCCCCTCGGCACCGCGTGGGCCTTATGCTAGAGAGCGTGCGCCTGCCCGCGGGCGCACGCTCTTCTCGCCACGCCCCGAAGGGAGGGGTCGCCTTGGCCGGCCTCGTCGCACTGTTCACGCTCTACGCAACCACGATCGGCCTCCTTGGCCTCGTCGTGTGGGTGCTGCTGGTAATCGCGCGGTGGAAGATGTTCCAGAAGGCCGGGGAGGCCGGGTGGAAGTCGATCATCCCCGTGTACTCCACCTACGTCTCGTTCAAGATCTGCTGGGGCACGGCGCCGTTCTGGGCGCTCGTTGCGATGGCGGCGTTCGCGGGGGCGTTCACCGGCACCATCGCCCCGGTCGACTACCCCATGCTCGGCGTGCTGGTGGCGCTTCTGTACTGCGCCATCGCGGTGGTGGGGCTCGTGATGCTGTACAAGACGTCGCTCGCGTTTGGGCATGGCATCGGCATGGCGCTCGCGCTGCTGTTCTTTCCCAACGTGGCCACGCTCGTGCTGGGCTTTGGCTCGTCCAGGTACGTGGGTCCGCAGGCGTAGGGGCGACCGCGGGCAGGATCCGCGGAGACAGGCCCGCGCCACCCGCACCCGAGCCGTTTAGGAAAAAAGGAAAAATTAGGAAAAAAAGGAAAGGGCCACCCCGCGTGCGCTTTGCGGTACCGTATCTGGCTGACCACCTGAGGAAGACCCAAGGCTAGACGGAGGAACCATGGCCCAGCAGGCACGACCAAAGGACATCCGCATCATCTGCGGGCTGGGAAACCCCGGGCCCGAGTACGCATGCACGCGCCACAACGCGGGCTTCGCTACGGTCGACGCGCTCGCGGAGCGCCTAGGCGCCCGCTATTGGAAGAGCGAGGCGGGCTGCATGGTAGCTCGCTGCAGCATGCGGGCGCCGGAGGGCACGCGTGAGGTGCTGCTTGCCAAGCCGCAGGACTACATGAACACGAGCGGCGGCCCGCTCTCCAAGCTGCTGCGCCAGGAGAAGGCGTCCGCGCAGGAGGTTCTCGTGGTGCACGACGAGGTGGACCTCGCCGCCGGCACCGTCAACGTGAAGTTTGGCGGCGGCCTGAACGCGCACAACGGGCTGCGCTCCATCGCAAACAAGCTCGGCACGCGCGACTTTGCGCGCCTGCGCTTTGGCGTGGGGCGCCCGCCCGGAAAGATGCAGGTGGCAGACTACGTGCTGCGCACGCTCAAGGGCAGCTACCTGCAAGATTTCGAGCTCGAGGCGCAGGACGCGGCCTCGCTTGCGGAGCTTGCCGTCGAGCGTGGCGTGCAGGCCGCGATCGACAGGTAGCCGCGGCCCCGCAGGCGCCGCCGGATGACGCCGGCCCCAAGGCCGACGACCCTAACCGACTTATGACAACTTAATTGGCCCCGACATAGGCACATTGCCCTTCTCGTCCATGGCGGCGCGCTATACTGAGCACGTTGTACCGACGCAGCGGGCACCGTCCGCCGCGGTCGAGGACAGGAGCTTCAGGAGAGGAGTTCGTTAATGTACAAGATCCTCGAAAAGACGCAGTTCTCCGAGAAGGTGTTCAAGTTCCGCATCGAGGCGCCCGAGCTGGCCAAGCACGCGCACGCCGGCCAGTTCCTCATGGTCCGCGCCAACGAATGCGGCGAGCGCGTGCCGTTCACCTTCGCGGACTGGAACCCCGAGGAGGGCTGGATCGAGTTCATCTTCATGGTCATCGGCAAGACGACCGAGATGCTCTCCACCTACGAGGCCGGCGACGCGCTTGAGGACGTCACGGGCCCGCTGGGCCGCCCGACCGACATGAGCGGCGATGGCACGTGGTGCGTCATCGGCGGCGGCGTTGGCCTGGCCATCGCCTACCCCGTCGCGCGCCAGCTCGTGGCGACCGGCCACGAGGTCCACGCGATCATGGGCGCCCGCACCAAGGACCTGCTGCTGCTCGAGGAGCAGTTCCGCGAGCTGCTGCCCGAGGACCACATCCACATCACCACGGACGACGGCTCCTACGGCGAGAAGGGCGTGGTCACGGCCCCGCTGGAGCGCCTGCTCGAGGCAAAGGCCGTCGACCAGGTGTTCTGCGTCGGCCCCGTCCCGATGATGAAGTTCTCCACCCTGACCGCCCAGAAGTTCGGCACGCCCATCACCGCGTCGCTCAACCCCATCATGGTCGACGGCACGGGCATGTGCGGCTGCTGCCGCGTCGAGGTTGGCGGCGAGACGAAGTTCGCCTGCGTCGACGGCCCGGACTTCGACGCCACGAAGGTCGACTGGAACGACCTGCGCGCGCGTCAGGCTGCATACCGTACCGAGGAGGGCCAGGCCCTCAAGGCCTATGAGGAGGCGAACTGCGCATGCCAGAGGTAAACGGTCGCTGGGTCGCGGACATGAAGGCTCCGCGCACACCCGATAACGAGGAGCCCGCCGCCGAGCGCGCCCATGACTTCCGCCCCGTCGACAAGGGATTCACCGAGGAGATGGCCGTGGCCGAGGCCGCGCGCTGCATGAGGTGCAAGAAGCCCCTCTGCGTGCAGGGCTGCCCCGTCAACATCAACATCCCCGCGTTCATCGAGAAGATCTACGAGCACAAGTTCGGCGAGGGCCTCGACATCATCCACGAGCAGTCCATGCTGCCCGCCATCTGCGGCCGCGTCTGCCCGCAGGAGACCCAGTGCGAGGGCAAGTGCATCCGCGGCGTCAAGAGCGAGCCCGTGGCCATCGGCCAGCTGGAGCGCTTCCTGGGCGACCAGCCGGAGCTTGCCAGCAAGCCCAAGATGAAGCCCGCCAACGGCAAGAAGGTTGCCGTCATCGGCTCCGGCCCCTCCGGCATCACCTGCGCCGGCGAGCTGGCCCGCAACGGCTTCGACGTCACCGTGTTCGAGGCGTTCTTCACCGGCGGCGGCGTGCTGGTGTACGGCATCCCCGAGTTCCGTCTGCCGAAGACCGTCGTCAAGCGCGAGATCGACGGCCTCAAGGAGCTGGGCGTCAAGTTCGAGTACAACTCCGTCATGGGCAACCTCGCCGATTCCGCGGAGCTTCTGGGCGAGAAGGGCTTCGATGCCATCTACGTGGCAACCGGCGCCGGACTCCCCAAGCTCCTGAACATCCCCGGCGAGAACCTGCCGAACGTGTTCTTCGCGAACGAGTACCTTACCCGCGTGAACCTGATGAAGGCGAACAAGTTCCCCGAGTACGACACCCCCACCAAGCACGGCAAGCACGTCGTGGTCTTTGGCGGCGGCAACGTGGCCATGGACTCCGTCCGCACCGCGCTGCGCCTGGGCGCCGAGGAGGTCACCCTGTGCTACCGCCGCACCGAGGCCGAGATGCCCGCGCGTCGCGCCGAGGTCCTGCACGCCAAGGCAGAGGGCGTGAAGATCCACGAGCTGGTCTCGCCGCTTGAGTTCATCGCAGGCGAGGACGGCGCCGTGCGCGCCGTCAAGGTGCAGGACATGGAGCTGGGCGAGCCGGACGCCTCCGGACGCCGTCGCCCCGTGCCCATCGAGGGCGCCATCGAGGAGATTCCCTGCGACGTCGCGATTTCCGCCATCGGAACCAACGCGAACCCGTTTGCCGCAAAGATCGGCGGCATGGAGCTTAACAAGTGGGGCTACATCGTTGCGGACGAGGAGACCGGCCGCACCTCCAACCCCAAGATCTGGGCTGGCGGCGACATCGTGACCGGTGCCGCGACCGTCATCCTGGCCATGGGCGCCGGCAAGAAGGCCGCTGCGGACATGACCAAGGTGCTTTTGGGCGAGGACGGCGAGTAGCCACACGCCCGCGATTGCATCCACTTGAAGCCGAGCCCCGACCGCAACACGCGGCCGGGGCTCTTCTCGTCTGCAGTGCGGGCACAAACTGCGAACGCCGCACGTGGCCGCAACTCAACGCGCACGGGAACAGGACGGCGAAAGAGATGACCGTGAAACGTATGGCCTATACTTAAGATAGTGCGCGGCGCACTGCGCCGCCCCCATAGCGACAAGGCGGAAACGATGGACCTGAGGCAGAACGTCATCGAGAGCATCCGAACCCTCGCCAGGCGAAACGGGGTGTGCAAGGTCATACTCTTTGGATCTCGCGCGCGTGGCGATAATTCTGCGAGAAGCGACATCGACCTTGCAGCATCCGGCGGAGATGTCGCGAAGTTCGCCCTAGACGTCGACGAGGAGACGCCCACCCTGCTTTCGTACGACGTCGTCGATCTTGATCGACCCGTAAGGCAAGGACTAATCGAAGACATTCGTCACGATGGGGTGATCCTCTTTGAGCAATAGGAAACTTGAGAATTTCTAAAAATCGTTAAGGAACCTCGAAAACTCTATCTCCTACCAACCCCCATTCGATGTCGTTACCGAAGCGGGACTGGTATCGCTTTTCCAAATCTGTATGGAGCAATCTTGGAAGGCCATGAAGTACACGCTCAGCCAGCATGGCTTTTCGGAGGCGCAGACCGGGTCGCCCCGAAAGGTTGTCAAGTGCGCCTATGCCGCCGGGATGATCAACGACGAGGAAGGCTGGCTCGACGCTCTGGAGTCGCGAAGCCTAATGAGTCACGCATATGACGACTCGGTCGCACTTTCCATCATCAGCAAGACGCGCGAGAAGTACATCCTGATCTTCCAGGAGCTGGAACGCGAGCTGAGGGAGAACTGGTCGCTCGAGGAGTAGGGGCGTCGCGCGCGTGGACTTCACGAACCATGCGCGGCGTGTGCTTTCAACCAAATACTTGTAAGACCCACGGCATTCATGTCATGTAATCAGCGTCACCCAAAGAACCACCCTCAGCAACAGGGCGCCAAGTCAATATGCTCTCTGATAACATATGGAGTCATTGGCGCACGATGTGTCAGCGTCGGTTCTGGAAATACCATCTCGCAGCCTCCAGTCTCCTGACACGCGCCACCCCTGAAAGGACGGCGATATGGATTCTGGGTCAGGCGGAATGAGTGCTGGAGCCACAATTCCAATCAACGAGGAGTTCTTCGAGCAGACCATCATCGAGCACATGGCCGACACCCTCGGCTACGAGCACCTCTACGGCCCAGACGTCCCAAGGACCGACTCCCTCTACCATGACGTCTTCCTCATCGACGTCCTCCAGTCCAGCCTTTGGCGTATCAACCCCGGGCTGCCCGCCGCCGCCATCCATGAAGCGATTCTCAGGCTCAACGATGTCGACGCGGGATCGCTCGCCCAGCGCAACGAGCGTTTCTCGGACTACGTGCAATCCGGTGTGGAGGTTCGCTTCTTCGATGGGAAGGAGGAGCGAAACGACATCGTCCGACTCGTGGACTATGACAGGGCGGAGAACAATACCTTCCAGGTGGTTAACCAGTGGACGTTCGTTGAGCACGAGCAGAAGCGCCCCGATATCGTCGTGTTCGTGAACGGTATGCCTCTTGTCGTGTTCGAGCTCAAGAGCCCCTCACGCGAGGAGACGGACGCCTCGGACGCCTACCTACAGCTGCGAAACTACCTCAAGGCGATTCCCTCCTTCTTCGTCCCCAACGCCTTCCTGGTGATGTCGGACATGACCACGACCAAGGTAGGCACCATTACATCCCCTGAGGACCGCTTCAGCGAGTGGAAGAGCCTCGACGGCGACTACTCCAATAACAACACCAAATGGCAGACGACAATCGACGGGATGTTCCGCAAGGATCGCCTCTGCGACATCCTGCACAACTTCATCTGCTTCAACGACTCGGACGAGAAGGTTGTGAAGATTCTCGCCGCCTACCACCAATACTTCGGCGTGCACAAGGCCGCGGAGCGCGCCGTGGAGGCAATCGAGGGCGACGGAAGGATCGGCGTATTCTGGCACACCCAGGGCTCGGGGAAGTCGCTCTCGATGGTATTCCTGTCGCATATGCTCCAGGACCGAATCGACAGCCCGACGATCGTGGTCATCACCGACAGGAACGACCTCGACGACCAGCTGTTCGGCCAGTTCTCCCGCTGCGCGGCCTTCCTGCGCCAGACGCCAGTTCAGGCGACGTCCCGCGAGGACCTAAGGAGACTCCTCGAGGGCAGGAAGGCCAACGGCATCGTCTTCACCACAATGCAGAAGTTCACGGAGCGCGACGAGCCGCTCTGCGACCGCAGCAACGTCGTGGTGATGATCGACGAAGCCCATCGCGGCCAGTACGGTCTCACTGAGACCATCAAGGACGACGGCACGGTGTCTATAGGGGCTGCAATGCAGGTGCGCGACGCCCTGCCGAACGCCTCCTACATCGGCTTCACGGGCACTCCCATCGCGCTCGACGGCAGGAACACCCAGGAGGTGTTCGGCGGCTACATCGACGTCTACGACATGACGCAGGCCGTAGAGGACGAGGCGACCGTCCCGGTCTACTACGAGAGCCGGGTCGTGGCGCTGAACCTTGACCCCGACGCGCTCGAGGAGCTCGACAGGGCCTACAAGGAGTACGCGGACGAACACGACGAGGAGTCGACCGAGCGCAGCAAGCACGCCATGGGCGGCCTCGACGCCATCCTAGGCGCGCCGGAGACGATAGACACGCTCTGCCGCGACATAGTTGCCCACTACGAGCAGAACCGCGAGGGGCTCCTCACCGGCAAGGCAATGATTGTCGCCTACTCCCGTCCCATAGCCATGGCCATCTATTTCAAGCTCATGGAGCTCCGGCCGGAGTGGAGGGACAAGGTCGGAGTGGTGATGACGACGAGCAATAAGGACCCCGAGGAGTGGTACGACGTCACCCATGGGGTCTCCGACGGCTCCAAGTCCGGTGGCCGGACCCTCGACCACAAGAAGGACATGGAGCGCCGCTTCAAGAGCGACGACGACCCCCTCAAAATCGCCATCGTCGTGGACATGTGGCTCACCGGTTTCGACGTCCCCTCCCTCGCGACGATGTACATGTACAAGCCCATGAGGGGCCATAACCTTATGCAGGCCATTGCTCGCGTAAACCGGGTCTACCCTGGCAAGGAGGGCGGCCTCATCGTGGACTACATAGGCATCGCGAGCGCACTCAAAGCCGCCATGCACGACTACACCAAGCGCGACCAACGGAAGTACGGCGACATGGATATCGCCAAGACCGCATACCCGAAGTTCCGCGAGAAGCTCTCCGTGTGCCGAGACCTCCTGCACGGCTTCGACTACCGCACGCACATCTTCTCGGGAAGCAAGGAGGAGCTCGCCTCCTGCATCGCCGAAGGGGCGGACTGGCTTCTCGACAGAGACCGCGAGGAGACGCGGGAGGAGTTCCTCAAGCAATCCCAACTGCTCGTGAGCGCCGAGAGCCTCTGCAAGAGTATGGTCTCCGAGGAGGACCAGCACGAGGCGGCCTTCTTCCAGGTGCTGCGCGTACAGGTCATGCGTACCCTCGGCCGCTCGGGCTCGGGGGGCGGCGGCATGAGCTACGAGGAGTTCAACAAGCGCGTCGGGGCAATCCTCGAGCAGACCGTCCAGAGCGAAGGCGTCATCAACCTCTTCGATGGGGGCGTAGAGGTCTCCCTCTTTGACGAGTCGTTCCTGGACGAGATTGCCAGGATGAGGGAGAAAAACGTCGCCCTGGAGACTCTCAAGAGGCTCATCGAGGAGCAGGTGCGCTCCTACAAGAAGACGAGCATCGTGAAGTCCGAGAAGTTCTCCGAGGTGCTGCAGCGCACCCTTAACGGCTACCTCAACGGCATGTTGACCAACGCCGAGGTCATCGAGGAACTGCTCAAGATGGCCCACGAGATGATGAAGGAGCGCGAGGAGGGCGAGAAGCTTGGCCTCACGAAGGAGGAGCTCGCGTTCTACGACGCGCTCACCAAGCCCCAGGCGGTGAGGGACTTCTACACCAATGAACAACTCGTTGCCATGACCCACGAGCTTACCGATGCGCTGAGGAAGAACGCGACGATAGACTGGCAGGAGAAGAAGACCGCGCGCGCCGGCATGAGGCGCGCCATCAAGCGGCTGCTAAAGAAGTACAAGTACCCGCCCGACGAGGAGCGCGAGGCGCTTGATACCGTGATGGCGCAGTGCGAGACGTGGGCGGATAACCAGACGTTCCAGAGAGACTAGCGGGAGAGACAGAACATGGGAAGGCCAAAGGGCAGCAATAACAAGCCGACGAAAGCCACCAACACTCAGGAGATCGGCTTCGAGGAGAAGATCTGGCAAGCTGCCGATCGGATGCGCGGCCACATCGACCCGTCTGAATACAAGAACGTGGTGCTCGGGCTCATCTTCCTGAAGTATATCTCCGACCGATTCGAGCAGAAGCACGCAGAGCTCGTAGCTGAGGGCGAGGGCTTTGAGGAGGACCGCGACGAGTACGAGGCGGACGGCATCTTCTGGGTTCCCAGAGATGCCCGCTGGGAAGCCGTGGCGTCCGCGGCGCATACCCCGGAGGTCGGCAAGGTCATCGACAACGCAATGAGGCAGATAGAGGCCGAGAACGACTCCCTCAAAGGCATCCTCCCCAAGAACTTCGCGCGCCAGGAGCTCGACAAGCGCATGCTCGGCGATGTGGTGGACCTCTTCACTAACGTGAGGATGACCTCCGAGGGCAACACCCAGGACGTGCTTGGCCGTACGTACGAGTACTGCCTCGCGAAGTTCGCCGAGCAGGAGGGAAAGAACGCCGGCGAATTCTATACGCCTACCTGCATCGTGCGCACGCTCGTCGAGATCATCCAGCCCTACCACGGCCGCGTCTACGACCCGTGTTGCGGCTCGGGCGGCATGTTCGTCCAGTCAGCCCAGTTCGTCGAGCACCATTCCGGGAGCATCCGCGACATCTCGGTATTCGGCCAGGAGAGCAACCCTACCACCTGGAAAATGGCCAAGATGAACCTCGCCATCCGCGGCATCGAGGCGGACCTCGGCCCGCACAACGCGGACACCTTCTTCGAGGACCTTCACCAGGACAAGCGGTTCGACTTCGTGCTGGCCAACCCTCCTTTCAACGACAGCGATTGGGGAGGAGAGAGGCTCCGCGACGACCCGAGGTGGGACTATGGCGTTCCGCCCGCGGGCAATGCCAACTTCGCCTGGATGCAGCACATGATCCATCACCTCAACGACCACGGGCGCATGGGCATGGTGCTCGCCAACGGTTCGCTGTCCAGCCAACAGAGCGGCGAGGGGGACATCCGCGCAAACATCGTGAAGGCCGACATCGTGGAGGGAATCGTCGCCCTGCCCGACAAGCTCTTCTACAGCACGGGCATCCCCGTCTGCCTCTGGATTATCGACAAGAGCAAGAAAAGTTGTTCCAAGGAAGCCGGCAAGGTTCTCTTCGTTGACGCGCGCGAATTGGGCACGATGGTGACCCGCAAGCTGCGCGAGCTCAAGGACGGCGACATTTCTAAGATTGCCAGCGCCTTCGACGACTTCCGCAAGGGTGTCCTTGAGCCCGAGAAGGGTTTCTGCGCCGCTGCTACGCTAGGTGAGATCGAAAAGCAGGACTACATCCTAACTCCCGGACGCTATGTCGGAATCGCGGATGAGGAGGAGGACGATGAACCCTTCGACGAGAAGATGAAGAGACTTACCAGCGAGCTCTCGGAGTGCTTCGAGGAATCCGACCGTCTGCAGGAAGAGATTAAGAAGAACCTGGAGGCGATTGGGTATGGGATGTAGCACCAATCGGTATCGGCTTGGAAATCTTTGCGAGTTCTACCGAGGGGCGAGTGTTCCGCGAACTCGGATGCATGGCAGCGGCGATTACCTGTATCTCCATTATGGGGACCTGTACAAGGGCTTCTCATATCGCATCGATGTAGAACACCCGCAGAAGCCTATTCCATTTATTCTGAGCGCCGAGAAAATCAAAGATGAACAACGCCTGCTCAATCAGGACATTGTTTATGTTCTGACTTCTGAGACCGTGGATGACCTTGGTCATTCTTTTCTTTTCAACAACCCGCAACATCTCCCTGCAGTCGCCGGCACAGAGACAACAATCGTAAGGGTTAAGAACCATTGCACCCTGCTTCCAGCGTATCTGAACTACCTAATGCATTCCCCTCGGTTCTTGAAGATGCTCAGGCAATACGTACGCGGAATGAAAATATTTCGCGTGCATCCCAATGATGTCGCTCGAATCGAAATCGAGCTACCCGACATCGAGACGCAGTGCAAGGTGGTCTCCATGCTCGACGCTATACACGAGAAGCTTTTAGTCAACGTTCGCACAAATGGCTATTTGGCTGCGTGAGGTCGACCTTCGAGACGTCGATTTCGCCGGACATGAGCTTGGGAAGCAGGGCATC